>NZ_CAJYTI010000041.1 GCF_913777625.1 uncultured Sphingomonas sp. | reverse complement strand
GGAGCCCCCCGCCGTCGGCATGCGATGGCGCCGCGCCTTCGTGCGCACCCTCGTCCGCCGACACGACGGCGTCGTCGTCCTCCCCGACCTCCACGCCATCTTCGCCGATCAGATCGGCAGGGACGCCGTCGCGGTCACGGCATGAGCCTTTCCCGCCCCTTTCCCGCACGGCCGACCTTGGCGGCCCTTCCCCGTTTCGAGGAACCATGACCATGCGTGCCACGATCAAGTTGAAGCTGGGCTTCACCTTCGGCGTTCTGATTGCCCTGCTGCTCGCCGTCGTCGGCGTCGCCAGCACCCGCCTGTCGATGCTCAACCAGGCGACTACCGACGTCATCAACGGTCCCGCCAGTCGGCTGGACATCGCCGAGAGCATCGACGCGAAGCTCAGCTATGTCGTCCGCCAGGAAAAGAACATGGCGATGACGGACGACCTCGAACTCACCCGCAAGTTCGATGCCGACCTGGTGAAGGGGCGTGGCGAGGTGCAGGCGCTGATCGCCAAGGGCCTGGCCGGCGCGACCGCGCAGGGCAAGCCGCTGTGGATGCAGATCGAGGCCAAGTTCAATGAATATATCCCGATCAGCGAACAGATCCGCGCGCTGGCGAACGCCAACAAGAATGCCGAGGCCGCGAAACTCTCGATGACCCGGTCGCGCGACACGGTGCTGGCGATCAGCGACCTGGTCGGCCAGCTGGTCACCCTTTCCAAAACGCAGATGGCGCAGGCAGACAGCGACACCAGTGCCCTGTACGGCACCGCATCGACGATGTTGTACGTCGTCTCCGGGCTGGCGCTGCTGATCGCCGTGGGCGGCGCCTGGTGGATCTCCCGCACCGTCTCCAACGGCCTTGCCCGCGTCTCGACCGCGATCAGCGCCGTCGCCGAGGGCGACCTGAACCAGCGCGTGCAGGTGACGAACAACGACGAGATCAAGGACCTCGTCGAAACCGTGAACGGCATGGTCGATCGCCTGCGCGGTGTGATCGCCGATGCGACGGTCGCCTCCACCAACGTCTCGTCGGGCAGCCAGGAACTGTCGTCCAGCGCCGAACAGGTGTCGCAGGGTGCGACCGAGCAGGCTGCCGCTGCCGAGCAGGCCTCGGCGTCGATGGAAGAGATGGCTGCCAACATCAAGCAAAACGCCGACAACGCTGCGCAGACCGAGAAGATCGCCCGCCAGTCGTCCAAGGATGCCGAGCTGAGCGGCGTCGCCGTCGACCGTGCGGTCGGTGCGATGCGGACGATCGCCGATAAGATCGGGATCGTCCAGGAAATCGCCCGCCAGACCGACCTGCTTGCGCTCAACGCCGCGGTGGAAGCCGCACGCGCGGGCGAGCATGGCCGCGGTTTCGCCGTGGTCGCCTCGGAGGTGCGCAAGCTCGCCGAGCGCAGCCAGGGTGCCGCCGCGGAGATCAGCTCGGTCTCGTCAGAGACCGTGAAGGCCGCGACCGAAGCCGGCGAGATGCTGACGCGCCTGGTACCGGACATCCGCCGCACCGCCGAGCTGGTCAGCGAGATCAGCGCCGCCTGCCGCGAACAGGATATCGGCGCCGCCCAGATCAACGAGGCGATCCAGCAGCTCGACCAGGTCACCCAGCAGAATGCCGGGGCCTCCGAGCAGATCAGCGCCACCTCGGAGGAACTCGCCGCGCAGGCCGAGGAGCTCCAGGCCAGCATCGCCTATTTCAAGGTCGACGGCGTGCAGGGTGCGCGACCGCGCACCGTGGCGCCCGCGCGGCGCCCCGCGCCCAAGCCGGTCGCCCGCCCCAAGCCGAACAGCATCGCCGACCAGAAGGCGCGCGTCAGCGGCTTCGCGCTCGATCTGAACAATGGCGGCCCGGACGCCGATGACGCCGCCTTCGGCATGCAAGCCGCTTGATTCTCCATCCCCCCGCCAAGGACCTTCCTCGATGCGTGCAACCATCAAACTGAAACTCGGCATCACCTTTGGAGTGGTGATCGCGTTGCTCCTCGTCGTCGTCGGCGTCGCGAATTCGCGGCTCGGCTCGCTCAATCAGGCGATCAGCGATGTCATCGCCGGTCCGGCCCAGCGCCAGGAACTCGCCCTGACGGTGAGCGGTGGCATCAGCTATGTGCTGCGCCAGGAAAAGAACATGGCGCTGACCGAGGATGAGGCGCTGACCCGCAAGTTCGATGCAGATCTGATGAAGGCGCGTGAACAGCTCCAGGCACAGATTGCCAAGGGCCTGGCGAGCGCGAGCGCCGAGGGCAAGCCGCTATGGCTGCAGCTCGGCGCCAAGTACAACGAGTTCGTGCCGATCAACGACCAGGTGCGGACTCTCGCGCTGGCGAACAAGAACGCTGAGGCCGGCGCGATCTCGATTTCCAAGTCGCGCGAAATCGCGACGGCGATGACCGACCTGGCCGGCCAGCTGGTCGCGATTTCCAAGCAGCAGATGGCGCAGGCCGACAAGGACACCAACACGCTCTACGCCAACGCTGCGACCACGCTGTACGCGGTCGCTGGCATCGCGCTGCTGATTGCAGCCGGCGGCGCGTTCTGGATCTCGCGCATCGTCTCGCAGGGCCTGCGTCGCGTATCGACCGCCGTGAGCGCGGTGGCGATCGGCGATCTCAGCCAGGAAGTCGCCGTGACCAGCAACGACGAGATCAAGGATCTGGTCGATACCGTCAACACCATGGTCGCCAACCTGCGCGTCAGCGCGACGCTGGCCGACCGGATTGCCGATGGCGACCTGACCGTCGACCACAAGCCGGCCTCGGACAAGGACGTGCTGGGCAACGCACTGGTCCGCATGGTCGATCGCCTGCGCGGCGTGGTTTCAGACGCCACCGTCGCGGCGACCAATGTCTCGTCGGGCAGCCAGGAACTGTCGTCGAGCTCCGAACAGGTCTCGCAGGGCGCGACCGAACAGGCCGCCGCTGCCGAGCAGGCGTCGGCCGCGATGGAAGAGATGGCCGCCAACATCAAGCAGAACGCCGACAACGCGTCGCAGACCGAGAAGATCGCGCGCCAGTCGGCCAAGGATGCCGAAGTGAGCGGCGTCGCAGTGGACCGCGCCGTGGGGGCGATGCGCACGATCGCCGAGAAGATCGGGATCGTTCAGGAAATCGCCCGCCAGACCGATCTGCTCGCGCTCAACGCTGCGGTGGAAGCCGCGCGTGCCGGTGAGCATGGCCGCGGCTTCGCGGTCGTCGCCTCCGAAGTGCGCAAGCTCGCCGAGCGCAGCCAGGGTGCCGCCGCCGAGATCAGCTCCGTCTCGTCCGAGACCGTGAAGGCCGCCGCGGAGGCTGGCGACATGCTCGGCCGCCTGGTGCCGGACATCCGCCGTACCGCCGAGCTGGTCAGCGAGATCAGCGCCGCCTGCCGCGAGCAGGATGTCGGTGCGGCCCAGATCAACGAGGCGATCCAGCAGCTCGATCAGGTCACCCAGCAGAATGCCGGGGCCTCCGAGCAGATCAGCGCCACCTCCGAGGAACTCGCCGCGCAGGCCGAGGAACTCCAGGCCAGCATCGCCTATTTCAAGGTGAGCAGCGCGCGGGGCGCCGTCGCACCGCGGGCCGCCGCACCGGCGCGCCGCCCGGCGACAAAGCCGGCAACCAAGCCGGCCGGCCGCCCCAAGACGAACAGCGTCGCCGACCAGCAGGCACGCGTCGCCGGCTTCGCGCTCGACCTGGCGACCGGCGGCCCGGACGCGCAGGACGATGCCTTCGGAGCCGCCGCATGAGCGACGCGACCGAACTCCAGCTCGTCACCTTCGGGCTGGGCGCGGAGATCTTCGCGGTCCCGGTGTCCCTGGTCCGCGAGATCCTCGATTATCGCGAGACCTTCCGCATCCCCAACGGGCCGAGCTACCTGCTCGGCCTGACGGACATGCGCGGCCAGGGCGTACCGACCATCGACTTCCGCCAGCGGCTCGGCCTGTCGCCGTTCGAGGCGACGGCGGCGACGCGGATCCTGGTGCTCGACGTGCCGGTCGGCGATCGCGTGCTGATGCTGGGGCTGGTGGTGGATCGCGTGCTGGAGGTGTGCAGCGTCTCCACCGACCAGCTGGAAGCGGCGCCCGACATCGGCGTGCGCTGGTCCTCCGACTATATCGCCGGGGTCATTAAGCGCGCCGAAGGATTCGTCGTGCTAGTCGACATGGCGAAGATTTTCTCGTCCGAAGACGCACGCGTGCTGGCTGCACGCGCTGCCGCCTGATCGTCACGGAGCAGCCCTTGTCCGCAGCACTCGCGCTGGATCCGCAGACAACGATCCCGACCGATTCGTTGAGCAAGCGCGACTTCGCGCGGCTCGCCGCCTATATTTACGAAGTCTCGGGCATCAAGATGCCGGAGAGCAAGAAGACCATGCTCGAGGGCCGGCTGCGCCGTCGAATGCGGGCGGTCAACGTCGATACGCTCGACCAATATTGTACCTACCTGTTTACCGGCGAGAACCTCGCGGCCGAAGGGCTGCACCTGATCAACGCCGTCACCACCAACAAGACCGACTTCTTCCGCGAGCCGGCGCATTTCGACTATCTCGTCGAACACGCGCTTCCCGCCCTCCAGGCGCGCGGCATCCGCACGCTGCGCGCCTGGAGTGCCGCCTGCTCCACCGGGCAGGAACCCTATACCCTGGCGATGGTGCTCGACGATTACGCCGCGCGGACGGGCGGACCCGATTACGGCATCCTGGCCACCGATCTGGATACCGAGGTGCTGGCGACCGCACGCACCGGTATCTATCCCGCCGAGCTGGTCGATCCGGTGCCGGCAGCGCTGCGCCGCACCTATGTGATGGCGTCCAAGGATCCGAAGCGCGCCGAGGTTCGGATCGTGCCGCGGCTGCGCAGCGCGATCGGCTTCGCGCGGATGAATCTGATGGACGATCGCTATCCGGTGGGGGATGCGATGCACCTGATCTTCTGCCGCAACGTGCTGATCTATTTCGACAAGCCTACGCAGAAAAAGGTCGTGTCGCAGCTCTACGACTGCCTCGCACCGGGCGGATATCTGTTCCTGGGCCATTCGGAATCGATCACCGGCCTGGGTCTGCCCCTGCAGCAGGTGGCCAACACCGTTTTTCGGCGAGGCGAGTGATGCCCAAGATCCGTGTCCTGATCGTTGATGATTCGGCAAGCGTGCGCCAGACCATGTCGGCGATCCTGTCGGAGGATCCCGCCATCGAGGTGATCGGCACCGCCGCCGATCCGTTCAGCGCCGCCAAGCGCATCCAGGAGGAAGTGCCCGACGTCATCACGCTGGACGTGGAGATGCCGCGCATGGACGGCATCACCTTCCTCCGCAAGTTGATGGCACAGTGCCCGCTGCCGGTGGTGATGTGCTCCTCGCTCACCGAGAACGGTTCCGAGACGCTGCTCCAGGCGATGGAGGCCGGCGCGGTCGACGTGATCCTGAAGCCGCGCGTCGGCGTGGCGGATCACCTCGCCGAGCATCATCTGCAGATCCGTGACGTGGTGAAGGCCGCTGCCCGCGCCAAGGTACGCGGACGGCCGGGCAAGCCGATGCCGACGGCGGAAGCCCCCGCCAAGAAGCTGACCGCCGACGCGGTGCTGCCGCCGCCCAGCGGCAAGCCGATGAGCCGCACCACCGAGATGGTGGTGTGCATGGGCGCTTCCACGGGCGGCACCGAGGCCTTGCGCGAAGTGCTGGAGGCACTGCCGGCCAATTCGCCGGGTATCGTCATCGTCCAGCACATGCCCGAACACTTCACCCGCGCCTTCGCGCAGCGGCTGAACGGCTTGTGCCAGGTGGACGTGAAGGAGGCGGCCGACGGCGATCCCGTGCTGCGCGGCCAGGTCCTGATCGCCCCCGGCGGCGGCAAGCACACCATGCTCGAGCGCCAGGGCGCCCGCTATTATGTTTCGGTTCGCGACGGGCCGCTGGTCTCGCGCCACCGGCCCTCGGTCGACGTGCTGTTCCGCTCGGCGGCGCGCGCGGCGGGTTCGAACGCGGTCGGCATCATCATGACCGGCATGGGCGACGACGGCGCGCGCGGCCTGCTCGAGATGCGGCAGGCCGGCGCACGCACCTTCGCGCAGGACGAGGCGAGCTCGGTGGTCTTCGGCATGCCGAAGGAAGCAATCGCCCGTGACGCCGCCGACAAGATCATCCCGCTCGGGCAGATCGCCCGCGAACTACTCTCGGCCACGGCACGATGACCGCATGCAAAGGAGACGGCCATGTACGCCGCACGCATTCCTGATCCCTCGCCCGAGTCCGAAGTCTCGCTCGCTGCCATCGAGGCAATGATCAGCCAGATCGCAAGCAAGCTCGACGCCCGCTTCGTTTCGGCGGGCGAGGCGCTGGCGCAGGCCTATGCGATCGTCGAGCGGCTGGTGAGCGCGCTGGAAGGCGTGACCAACGCGCTCGGCCAGGATGCGGCGGAAGCCGCGGTGGAAAACATGCGCGCCACCGCCGACCGGCTGGAGCGGCTGCCCGCCGTGCAGGCCACTCGGCAGGCGGGGCTGGAACGCATTGCCGCCGGCGCGCGCCCGCTGGCGCACAACATCTCTCAGGTGAAGCGGACGCTGGATTTTCTCCGGATCTGCGGGCTCAACATCAAGGTGGCAGCAGCCGGCCGCAACGGCTTTGCCGACTTTGCCGACACGATGAACGTGCGGCTCGACGTGGGCGAAACGGAGATCGGCGGGATCGGCATCGAGATCGAGCAGCTGACCGCCAGCATCCCCGCGCTGATCGACGTGGATCGCCAGCTGGGCGCCGAGTGCGCCAAGGTGATCCCGCAGGTGCCGCGCAAGCTCGCCGCCGATGCCGAGGCGTTGCAGCAGCATCAGGCCGCCGACACTGCCCGCGCCAAGCGCATCGCGGCGGTCGGCCGCGAGATCCACGGCAAGGTCGCCTCGGCGATCGGCGCGATGCAGGTCGGCGACAGCACCCGCCAGCGGCTGGAGCATATCGCCAGCGGCCTTCGCGCGCTGATCGCCTATCGCGACCAGGCGGACCCGGCGACGGCGCTGCAGGTGAGCGGACATATGCTCGCGCTGTTCGCGGCCCAGGCTGTCGATACGATCGATGCGTTTCAGGCGGAATCCCGTCGCCTTACCGAAAGCCTGCGCGGCATCGGGCCCAGCGCCGCACAGCTGCTGGAAATCAAGGCCGAGGGCGACCGGGGACGCGCGGGCGACGACGGCGTGTTCCTCGCCGCGCTGGAAAAGAGCGTCGCGGACGTCGCCAAGGTCACCACGCGGCTCCGCGAGGCCGACGCGCAGGCCCAGGCGCTCGGCGGCTCCACCTCGGACAGCGCCGAGCGCCTGGCCAAGCGGCTGCGGGTCGTCCACCGGGTGAACCACGACGTGCACCTGATGGCGTGGAACACCGATCTGCGCTGCCACCGCCTCGGCGATGAGGGCAAGGCACTGGCCATGGTCGCCTCGGAGATTCGCGGCTTCGCCACGACACTGGCGACGATCTCGGCAGAGATTCGTCATTCGGTGGAAACGCTGGTGCAGGCGGTGACTGCATTGCGCGATCCGCAGGGCGATACCGGTGGCGACGCCGCCGAGGCGCTGACCGAATCACTCGCCTGCATCCGTGACGGTGCGCAGCGCATGCGGGAGGGCATGGCCGGGCTGACCGAAGATGCCGCGGCGGTAACGCGCATCCTGGAGACGACCACCAGCAACGTCGATTGCGAGGCAGCGTTCGGCAGCGACCTGCGCGAGGTGGTATCGCATCTCAGCCTGCTCGCTGCGCGGTGCGACACGCCCGACGCGGAAGCCGAACCCGCGCTTGCCGCCCTGCTCGACGGGATGGCACGCAGCTACACCATGGCGCGCGAACGCGAGATTCACCAGCGCTTCGCGCTGGCAGGCAGCGCGGCGGCGGCGCACGCCGTGGTCGACGAGGACGATGACGACGACGGGCTTTTCTAGTCCGTCGTCCACCCCATGTGCGGGGGTCCAGCGATGTCGGAGAAAATGGCGCGCCCGGAACGATTCGAACGTCCGACCCTCAGATTCGTAGTCTGATGCTCTATCCAGCTGAGCTACGGGCGCGCGGTGAGGTGCGGCGCCTAGACGAGCTTTCGGGGTAGCGCAACCCCTTTTTGCACGCCGCCCTCAATTATCGCGATAGGGCAGCATGTCCTCGTCGAACGAGCGCGGCTCGTTGCACTGCCAGGTGGCGCCGTCCCAGCGGTCCTCATGGGCGCCAAATTGGATCAGCGTGCCGACCGGGCAGCCAAGCGTCACCAGTTCCTCGCGGCAGAAGGCGCGGCCGCGTTCCAGATCCGTCAGGTCGACATCGAGGATCGCGCAGGCCGGTCGCCACTGGCCGGCGTCGTCCAGCGTCTCGATCAGCGTGCCGCCGCCGCAGCTGCCGAGACCGGCAATGCGCAGTTCGGCGTCGAGGAACACCCCGAACCGGCCCTCACGTTCGTGCGGGTCCATGTCGCCCGGAAAGGCGACGGACACGGAATGCGTGTCGAGCGGCTCTGCCAGGAGGGCGTCGAGCCCGGGTAGGAACCGCTCGATCATCGCATCATCCTCGCAAGGTCGCGCCCAGCTTCGCCGCCGCAGCGACGACCTTGTCGGCCACCGCCTTGAGGTCCGCGTCGGTGAAGCTCTTCTCGCCCGGCTGGAGCGTAACTTCAATGGCCAACGACTTCTGCCCCTCGGGCACGCCCTGGCCGGTGAAGACGTCGAACAGCCGCGCATCGACGATCGTCGCCTTGTCCGCGCCCTTGACGGTGCGAACAAGGTCGCCCGCCGCGATCGCGGCCGGCACCAGGAAGGCGAAGTCGCGCGTCACCGCCTGCAGCGCCGGCGGCGTGAAGGCCGGGCGGGTGAAGCCGGCCGCCTTCTTGGCCGGCAGCGCGTCGAGGTGGATCTCCACCGCCGCCACCGCGCCGTCGAGGTCGAACGCCTTGAGCACGCTCGGGTGGACCATGCCGAAGCTGGCGAGCACGTTCTTCGGCCCCAGCCGCAGCGTCGCCGACTGGCCGGGATGGTAGGCGGCGCCCGCCTCGCCCATCACCTGCAGATTGGCGACCGGCGCGCCGGCGGCTTCCAGCAGCGCCAGCGCCTCGGCCTTGGCGTCGAACGCGGTGAAGGGCTGGGCCTTGCCGCCCTGCCAGCCGCGGGCGGACTTCGATCCCGCCAGCACCACGCCGAGCGTCAGGCGCTCCTTGTCCGCCAGATAGCGGCGGCCGACCTCGAACAGTCGGACGCTGGTGGCGCCGCGCTTGAGGTTGCGTTCCGCCGCCGCCAGCAAGCCTGGCAGCAGCGAGGGACGCATGACCTTCATGTCCTCGCTGATCGGGTTGGCGAGCGTCCAGGCGCCGCCGCCGAACACCTCGGCCTGGGCTTCGGGGAGGAAGCTCCAGGTGATCGCCTCGTTGAGCCCGCGCGCGGCGGCGGTGCGACGCATCCGGCGCTCGAGCTTCTGCTCGGGCGTGGCGGTGGGCGTCGCGACACCGGGGGTGCGCGGCAGCGGGGTCGACGGGACATTGTCGATGCCGGCGATGCGGATCACTTCCTCGACGATGTCGGCCGGGCCGTCCACGTCGCGGCGCCAACTCGGCGCAGTGACGCGGAACGCCTCGAAGCCGCCGCCGAGGTCCACCGGATCGCCATTGCCGTCGAGCGGCTGGACGGTGAAGCCGAGGCTTTCCAGGATTTCCACCTGCTGCGCCGCGGGGACGGCAAGGCCGCCCAGCGTTTCCGCCAGGTTCGGATCATAGCCGACGACCGCGCCCACCTTGGGCGGCGTGCCGCTGCGGGTAACGTCGCTCGGAGTGCCGCCGCACAGCGCCAGCACCAGCCGGGTGGCGATCGCCAGCCCGTCGTCGAGGAATTCGGGATCGACGCCGCGTTCGAAGCGGGTGCGCGCATCGCTGGTCAGCAGCAACTTCTGGCCGGTGCGGGCGATGTGCTCGGGATCGAAATAGGCGCCTTCGATCAACACGTCGGTGGTGTCGTCCGAACATCCCGAATGCTCGCCGCCCATGATGCCGCCGATGTCGTGCACGGCCGTATCATCGGCGATGACGGTCATCGTGTCGGTCAGCGTGTAGGTCTTGCCGTTCAGCGCCAGCACGGTCTCGCCGTCCTTGGCCTTGCGGGCGACCAGCCCGCCCGAGAGCTTCGCCATGTCGTAGACATGGAGCGGGCGGCCCAGCCCGAACATCACGAAGTTGGTGATGTCGACCAGCGCCGAGATCGGCTTCTGCCCCACCGCCTTGAGGCGCTGCTGGAGCCACTCGGGCGAGGGGCCGTTCTTCACGCCGCGCACGATCTGGCCGTAGAAGGCCGGGCAGCCCGCCGCATCCTCGGTGCGCACGTCCGGCCCCGCGCCCTGCGGCACGATCGCCGGCAGGCCCGCCACCACCGCGTCGAGCGGCTTGAGCGTGCCGAGACCCGTCGCCGCGAGGTCGCGGGCGATGCCGCGGACGCCCATGCAATCCTGGCGGTTGGGCGTGATCGACACGTCGATGACGGGATCGTCGAGGCCCGCATAGTCCGCGAAGGCGGTGCCGACCGGCGCATCGGCCGGCAGCTCGATGATGCCGTCATGGTCCTCGCCGAGCTCCAGCTCGCGGGTCGAGCACATCATGCCGTTCGATTCGATGCCGCGCACCGCCGCGACCTTGAGGGTCATGCCGTTGGCCGGCACTACCGCGCCCGGCAGGCCGAGCACGCCGACCAGCCCCGCCCGCGCGTTCGGCGCGCCGCAGACGACCTGCAGCGGGCCCTCGCCGAAATCGACGCTGAGGACCTGCAGCTTGTCGGCCTGCGGATGGCGCTCGGCGGTAAGCACGCGGGCGACACGGAAGCCGTTCAGCCGCTCGGCGGGGTTCTCGACGCCCTCGACCTCGAGGCCGACGCGAGTCAGCGCCTCGAGGATCTCGGTCAGCGAGGCCTCGGTCTCCAGATGGTCCTTGAGCCAAGAGAGGGTGAACTTCATGCGCCGACTCCCCCGCTCAGCGTGGGCACGTCGAGCGCCGAGAAGCCGTAATGCTTGAGCCAGCGCAGATCGCCGTCGAAGAAGGGGCGCAAGTCGTCCATCCCATATTTGAGCATCGCCAGCCGGTCGACGCCGGTGCCGAAGGCGAAGCCCTGCCATTCCTCGGGATCGAGCCCGCAGGCCTCGATCACCCGCCGGTGCACCATGCCGCTGCCCAGCACTTCCATCCAGCCGCCGCCGGGCGCGTCGCCGCTGCCGCCGATCACGCGCTTGCCGTCCTTCCAGGTGAAGCCGACATCGACTTCGGCCGAAGGCTCGGTGAAGGGGAAATAGCTGGGGCGCAGGCGCAGCACGATGTCGTCGCGCTCGAAGAACGCCTTGAGGAAGGTCTCCAGCGTCCACTTCAGGTGGCCGAGCGTGATGCCCTTGTCGATCACCAGACCTTCGATCTGGTGGAACATCGGGGTGTGGGTCGCATCCGAATCCGAGCGATAGACGCGGCCCGGCGCGATGATGCGGATCGGGGGCTTGGTGCTCGTCATCGTGCGGATCTGCACCGGGCTGGTGTGCGTGCGGAGCACCATCGGCCGCTCATGCGCGCCGGCGAGGTAGAAGGTGTCGTGCATCGCGCGCGCCGGATGCGTCTCCGGAATGTTGAGCGCGGTGAAATTGTGCCAGTCGTCCTCGACCTCGGGCCCGGTGGCGACCGCGAAGCCCAGATCGGCGAAGATCTCGGCCAGCTCGTCCATCACCTGGCTGACCGGGTGGACCGAGCCCGGCGCGACACCGTCGACCGGCAGCGTCATGTCCACCGTCTCGCTGGCAAGGCGCGCGTCGAGCGCGGCCTGCTCCATCGCCGCCTTACGGCTCGCGAGCGCCTCGGTGACGGCTTCGCGCAAGGAATGGATGCGCGGGCCCTGTTCCTGGCGCTCCTCGGGGGTGAGCTTGCCGAGCGTCTTGAGCAGGCCGGTGATCGCGCCCTGCTTGCCGAGCGCCTGGACGCGCACAGCCTCCAGCGCATCGAGCGCGGTGGCGGCATCGATCGCGGCAAGCAGCTCGCCGCGCAGGGTATCGAGATCGGTGGTCATCGTTTTCCGTTCACTGTGCGAGATGGCTGGAACCCCAGACGGGCCCCTAGGTCAAGGCGTTTGAGGGTCCGCTACACCCGGCTGCCGAGCAATGCCGCGCCGAACGCCACGAACACGCCGCCCGTCACCCGATTGAACATCCGCTGTCGCGCTGCCGGGGCCAGCCATGCCGCGAGCGAACGGCCGCCCAGCGCATAGACCGAGAACCAGAAGGCCTCGATCACCGCGAAGGTCGCGATCAGGATCGCCAGCTGCGGCAGGAACGGTCGGTTCACGTCGAGGAACTGGGGGAACAGCGCGGCGGCAAAGACGATCAGCTTGGGGTTGGAGAGCCCCGTGCCGAGCCCGGTCAGGTAGCGCGCGCGCACCGACTGGCGCACCGCCACCGGAGCGTCGGCATGCGCCTCCCCCACCGGCGCGCGCCAGGCCTTGATGCCCAGCCACACCAGATAGGCAACCCCCGCATAGCGCAGCACGTCGTACAACCCCGGCGACGCCTTGAGCAACGCGCCCAGCCCCGCCGCCGAGGCAATGAGGCAGAACAGGTTCGCGCTCATCAGCCCCGCGGTGGTCGGCAGCACGCGCGCTGCGCCCTCGCGGATGCTCTGCACCATCACGTGGAGCATGTTCGGCCCCGGCGTCATCGACACGAAAAACACGGCGGTGACGTAGAGCCACCAGGTCTTCATCGCCACGGGATCGTCCCTCCCGGTTGGAATGAAAAAGGGCGCCGAAGCCGCAGCCTCGACGCCCCAATTTCAGCTTGCGCGCAGGTCCGCTCAGGCGGCCTGGGGCAGCGCCGCCTTCGCCTGCGCGATGATGGCGGTAAACGCCTCACCTTCGTGCATCGCGATGTCGGCCAGGACCTTCCGGTCGAGTTCGATACCGGCCAGCTTGAGGCCGTGCATGAACTGCGAATAGGTCAGGCCTTCGGCGCGAACGCCGGCGTTGATGCGCTGGATCCACAGGGCGCGGAAGCTGCGCTTCTTTACCTTGCGGTCGCGATAGGCGTACTGGCCGGCCTTTTCGACGGCCTGGCGCGCGATGCGGATGGTGTTCTTGCGACGGCCATAATAGCCCTTCGCCTGATCCAAAATCCGCTTATGCTTCGCCTTGGTGGTCGTACCACGCTTCACTCGTGCCATTTTTCAGGGCTCCCTTACTTCAGGCCGTACGGCGCCCACGCCTTGACGTGTGCCACGTCGGCGTCGGCCAGCACGCTGGTGCCGCGGTTGGTACGGATATACTTCGAATTGTGCGAAATCAGGCGGTGGCGCTTGCCGGCGACGCCGTGCTTCACCTTGCCCGTGGCGGTGAACTTGAAGCGCTTCTTCACACCGCTCTTGGTCTTGAGCTTGGGCATTTTCGTCTCCTTATGGTTCGACGATTGCAGACAGCCTCGGCAGCCCTATTAGCCGGACGGTCTCTCGATCGCGGAAAGGCGGCCCCTTAGCCGATGGTTCGGCGATATGCAACCACCGGGGAACCGCGCGGGGGGCGAGGATTTTGAGGATCATGGCCGATCTCGACGCCCCCGTCCACGCCGCCGAACCGGCACCGCCCCCGCCCGCCCAAACGGCGCGGCCGATGGGCACGCCGCTCGCCGCGACGATCGCGGTGCTCACCACCCTGGTGGGGCTGATGGTGCTTGCCTGGGCGGTGCTGTTCGTCACCAAGGGTTGGTTCCTGAAGGGCATTTTCGAGTCGATCGCTAGCAGCAGCACGCATCGCAAGGTGCGGGTGGCGGGCGACTTCCAGCTCTATTTCGCGCCGTTCAACCTGAAGTTCGTGGCGGAAGGGCTGAGCGTAGAAAACCCCGATTGGGCCGGCACCAGCCCCTTTTTCAGCGCCGGCCGAATCGATGCGCGAATCGCCACCTTCTCGCTGCTCGCGGACCAGAAGCGGTTCCAGTGGCTTGGCCTGACGGACGGGCGAATCGACCTGCAATGGGATCGCAACGGCAGGCAGAACAGCTGGACGTTCGGCAGCGGCGGCGGAAAGCCGCTGACGATGCCGAGGATCCAGCGCGCGCGAATCGCCGGCACGCAGATTCGCTATCTCGATCCGCGCCACCAGCTGGATGCAGCGATTCGCGTCGATACGGTCGCCGCCGAGGACAATCGCTTCGCCGACACGATTCGCTTCGACGGCAACGGCACCGCCCGGGGCGCCCGCTTCACGCTGGCCGGTGCGCTGCTCTCGTCCAACGCCACCCTCGCGGGCGGCGAAAACCGCCTGCGCCTCCATGCCGAGGGCGTGCGCACCCAGGTGGACGTCGCCGGCACGCTGCCGGGCGCAACAGTGCTGGAAGGCGCCAAGCTCCACATGGACCTGCGCGGGCAGAACCTTGCCGACATCTTCCTGCTCGCCGGAATCGCGGTGCCGGACACGCGCACCTATCGCCTGACCTCGGTCGTGACCAAGGCGGGCGACGAATGGCGCTTCACCGGCATGAAGGGCAGGTTCGGCGACAGCGACCTTGCCGGCAAGTTCACGGTAAAGCTGGGCGAGCCGCGCATGCTGGTGACCGCGGACCTGTTCACTCATGTGCTCGACATCGTCGATGCCGGCCCCTTCATCGGCTACAACCCCAATGCGCTGGCCGCCCAGGGCGCGCAGGCGGCGGTGACGCAGGGCTCCGGCACGCCGCGGCTGCTGCCGGACGCCCCGCTCCGGATCGAAGCGCTCAACAATTTCGACGCACAGGTGCACTGGGAGGTGCGCACCGTCCGCGCACCGAACCTGCCGGTGTCGAACATCGAACTGGCGCTGGACCTCAACGACCGGCTGCTCAAGCTGAGCCCGCTCAACTTCAGCCTGGCACGCGGCACGGTCACTTCCGACATCAGCATCGACGCGCGCAAGGCACCGGTGTTCACCACCTACGACATCCGCCTGTCGCCGACGCCGATGGGCGTGCTGCTCGCCGGCTTCGGCGCGGAGCAGTCCGGCACCACCGGCATGCTCAAAGCACGCATCCAGATGAACGGCAGCGGCAACAGCGTGCGCGACTCGCTGAGCACTGCGAACGGACGCATCGCGGTGATCCTGCCCAAGGGCGATTTCTGGACGAGGAACACCGAGCTCGCCGAGTTCGACATCGGCACGTTCGTCCAGAAGATGTTCGAGAAGAAGCTGAAGGAGCCGGTGCAGATCAATTGTGGGCTGATCGGCTTCACCGTGCGCGACGGCATCGCCGCGGCGGATCCGATCCTGATCGACACGCAGAAGAACGTGATGCTCGGCCGCGGCGGGTTCAGCTTCAAGAACGAGACGATCGACCTCGCTTTCCGCGCCGATTCGAAGCGGTTCAGCCTGTTCTCGGGCCAGTCGCCGGTGGGGATCGGCGGCACTTTCGCCAAGCCGGGCATCACCGTGATCAGCCCCGAACTGGTCGGGCGCGCCGGGGCGGGGCTCGGCCTCGGCATCGTGGCCTCGCCGCTGGCAAGCGTGCTGGCGTTCGTCGACTTCGGTGACGCCAATGCGGCCGATTGCGGGCCCGTCCTCGCGGGTGCCAGCGCCGCCAGCCAGCGCGACAGCAAGGGCCGCCCGCGCGACGATGTCGGCCACGGGACCACCGCGAAGTCCGAAAGCGGCCGCGAGCGTGCCGACGACGCCAAGCGCCAGCGAAAGAAATTCCTCGGCATCTTCTGATCGCTTGCCTGCCCCGACCCGCCCGGCGCAAAGTCGCGGCCGATGCTGCGCTTCTTTGCCCTTGCCGCCGTCTTCGCCATGGCGGGAGACATGCGGCCACCGCAGCGCGTGACGATCGCTGGGCAGCTGTCCCCCGCCACCACGTTGCAGCCGTTGCCGATGCGGATCGGCGGTCGGGTGGAGCGCACCGCCACCGGCTTCCGCCACCAATGGCCGGGCGTCTACGCCGAGGCGGCGTTTCGCGGCGACCATGTCGTGCTGCGGTTCGACGATGCGATCAACGAATGGCGCGCGAGCATCGACGGCGGCCCCGCGATATCGCTCGACCGGCCCGGCAAGGCGCCGGTGACGATCAGCGGCCTGTCCCCCGGCGCGCATCGCATCCGGCTCGACAAGGTCACCGAAAGCGCCGCGCCTGCGCGGTTCGAGGGGATGTTCGTGGACCGGGGACAGGCGCTCGCCGCCCCGCCGCCCCGCCGCCGCCAGATCGAGTTCATCGGCGACTCTTCGATGGCGGGGTATGGCGCCCGGAGCGAGCGGAGCGACTGCACCCCGGAACAGGTGCGTGCCACTACCGACACACCCGACGCCTTCGCCGCAGTTGCTGCGCAGCATTTCGGTGCGGAGTATCAGATCAACGCGATTTCCGGACGGGGTCTTATCCGCAATTTCGGCGGCACCGCGCCGCAAGGCACGATGGAGCAGCTATGGCCGCGCCGCCTGCCAGCGGAACCTGCGCCCTTTACCGATCCCAGCTGGCAGCCGCAGATCGTGATGCTGAAGCTGCAGGCGGATTTCGTCGGCTTCCGGCCCGACCGGCGCTGGCCTTCGCTGGATGCACTCGCGGGCGACTATGCCGCACACTACGGCCAGTTCCTTGCCCGGCTGCACCGGCAGTATCCGCGCGCAGTGTTCGTGCTGTGGTGGTTCGACACCAACGGCGCCCCGCCCAACCAGGCGGCGATGCTGCGCACAGCCGAAGCGCAGATCAGCGCGACGGCGCTGGCGGCAGGCGCACGCGACCTGCTGTTCCTGCCCTTCCCCGCCGCCGAGTTCCGCGCCACGGCTTGCCACGGCCATTACGGGCTGGAGGAACAGCGCCGGATCGCCGATTGGCTGATCCGCGCCGTCGACGCCCATCCCGGCTTCTGGGACGGGCGCTGACCCGGCCTCAGTGCCCCCGGCAGGCCATCGCATCGAGGATGTCGTCGATCCGCGCGGGGTCGCCGGCCGCGATCACCTCGCCCTTGCTGCCGGCATGGAGCGGGTCGCCCTGCCAGTCGCACATCCGCCCGCCCGCGCCTTCGATCACCGGCACCAGCGCGGCGAAGTCGTGGAGCTTGAGCCCTGCCTCGACGACGATGTCGAGCCAGCCGCTCGCCACGCAGCCATAATTGTAGCAGTCGCCGCCGAGCACCGTGCTCATCACCTGCGCGTCGAGATGCTCGAAGGCATGCAGCTGGCCGTCGTCGAATAGCGCAGGCGACGTGGTGGCGAGGATCGCCTGGTTCAGCTCGCGGCAGATGCGGGTGGTGGCGGGCTTGCCGTTGAACAAAGTCTGGCGACCGGTCACGCCCACCCAGCGCTCGTTGATGATCGGCTGGTCGATCACGCCCAGCACCGGCCAGCCATTGTCGACCAGCGCGATCAGCGTACCGAACACCGGCCGCCCGGCGATGAAGGCGCGGGTGCCGTCGATCGGATCGAGCACCCATTGCCGGCCGCTGGTGCCTTCACGCACCCCGAATTCCTCGCCGATGATTCCGTCCATTGGCCGCTCGGCGATCAGCAGCTTGCGCATCGCCTCCTCGCCAGCGCGATCGGCGAGCGTGACCGGCGACTGGTCTTCTTTCGCCTCGACGCCGTGTTCGGCGCGGAAATAGGGGCGGATCGCAGCGCCCGCCGCGTCGGCGAGGCGCGCGGCGAGCGCGATGTCGGATTGGGAAACGGCCATGGCCCTGCCCTACAAGCCCGATTTTGACTCGCCAAGGCCACAAACGCCTGCCACTCCGCCGAACATGCGTGTGATCGCCGCTCTTACGATGCTCGGCTTGTCCTTCCTCGCGGTGCCGGCGCTGGCGCAGCTGCGCGCGGTACCGGCTCAGCCCGCCTCGGAGCAGGCGGCGCTGCGCGGCGTCGAGGTGTTCCTGGTCAACGAGACCGAGGCACCGATCGCCGATGCGGGCCCCCGCCAGATCGAAGTGACCGCCGTTGACGGCACCCGGCTGATGCTGGAGCGCACCCCCGGCCCGACGCCCACCGTCGCCCCGCATGGTTTCGCCAAGGCGCGCTATGTGCCGGTAGGTGTCGCCGGGGTCGCGGTGCCGCCTGCGGCGCAGCACATGCCTGCCGCGGTGCCCGAGCAGGAGACGGTGGTGCAAAGTTCCACCGGCAGTTCCAGCGGCCTGCTCGCCCGGTTCGAGCCGCATGAACCCGTCTATGGCGCGTTCGGCACGAGCGATGCCGGCGGCAAGCTGCAATTCAGCTTCGCCGTGCGGCCGTTCGCCGAGGATGCGCCGCTGCGGCTCGGCAATCTGCGCTTCGCCTATACCCAGACGATGTTCTGGGCCTTGAACGAGCCTTCCGGCCCGTTCCGTTCGACCAATTACACGCCCGAACTCTACGCCGACATTCCGATGGACGAGACGACGCGGGTGGCGATCGGCTGGCGGCACGATTCGAATGGACGCGGGGTCACCGATTCGGTGGACATCAACCGCATCTTCCTGCGCGGCGAGAAGCGGTTCGATCTGGGCAGCGACTGGCGGCTCGATATCGCGCCCCAGGCCTGGGTCTATGTCGGCAGCAGCGGCACCTTCCACGACATGAAGGACTATTTCGGCTATACCGGCGTCGCGGCTTCCCTGCAGCAGAAGGACGGGATCAAGCTGGCGCTCACCGCCCGCGGCAATGTGAAGACCGGGCGCGGGGCAGCCGAAGCGTTTGTCTCCTATCCGCTGCGGCGGCTGGGCGGAGGCCTGGGCATCTACCTCTTCGGACAGGCATTCACCGGCTATGGCGAGGCGCTAGACCGCTACACCGTCAACGACACGCACGCGCGGATCGGCATCGCCTTCACCCGCTAGCTCCCGGCCGCGTGGTGGCGTAGACAGATCCGCAACCATCCAGGGAGACCGATATGCGCCTGAAGCTCGCCCTTGCCGCCCTTGCCCTGCCCTTCGCCGTGATGCCGGCGAACGCCACCCTCACCGCCGGTGCCAAGGCACCCGTGTTCACCGCCAAGGGCGCGGTGGCCGGCAAGCCGATCACCGTCGACCTGAAGGCTGCGCTGAAAAAGGGCCCGGTCGTGCTATACTTCTTCCCGGCCGCCTTCACCTCGGGCTGCAATGCCGAGGCCCATGCCTTCGCCGAAGCACTGCCCGATTTCACCAAGGCAGGCGCGACGGTGATCGGGATGACCGCCGGCAATGTCGACCAGCTCGAGCAGTTCAGCAGCCAATATTGCGCCGGCAAGTTCGCCGTTGCCGCCGCCACGCCGGAAGTGGCCGCGGGGTATGACGTCGCCGCCAGGAAGCCGGACGGCACTGTCGCCAAGTTCACCAGCCGGACCAGCTATGTGATCGCACCCGACGGCAAGATTCTGTTCGTTCATTCCGATTCGAATCCGGCCGATCATATTCGTCTTACCCTCGAAGCGGTGCAGAACTATCGGAAGAACCATCGCGGTTAGGGCCGATTCGCCGACCATGCCGATCCGGAGGCATTAATCCTCCGGATCGGAGGCTCGTCCATTTCGAAGGCTATATCCTTTTGAATTTACAGAGCTTTACGTCGCGCTGGCAGACGTAACGCCCCCCTCTCCCAAAGTATCGTAACGGTGTCAGCAACCAGATATTAGCACTCTGTGGTTATCCATCACGGGCTATACAGCGGCCTTGATGCCGTGATTTCCACGGGGGTTGGGAGCGTATGCACATCGCGCGTGCAGTTCGATCGGCTACAGGCAAGGAGGACAGCGGAACGCTGTTCGGGCGCATCGGCGCTTTCCTGGTCGATCAGCGCCTGGACCCGACCCCTACCAACTATGCCTTCGTCCACAAGCTGTTCACGGATCCGGACGGCCCGCTGGCACGGGCGGTGGAAATGATCACGGAAGGTGGCGTGCGGATCACGCCCCGCGACATCCTCACCTTGACCGCGGAATCGCGCGCCGAGCCGGATACCGACCTGAAGTCACGCGCCGAAGGGCTGGTGGCGCGTACGCAGATGCAAGTCGAGGGTTTTGCCGACATGGTGACCGCGATGCGCGCGGAAACCGCAGGCTTCGGCCGCGACATCGCCGCGAGTGCAAAGGCGATCTCGAGCGCGGCCGATACACCGCTTGCGATCAGCGATGTGGCGCGCCTGACCACGGCGATGCTCGACCGGGTCCGCGTCGCCGAGGAAAAGCTGGAGACGACGCGACGCGAGGCCGACGACCTGCGACTGAAGCTGGAGGAAGCCCGCGACAATGCCCGTCGCGACCCGCTGACCCAGCTGCCCAATCGCCGCGCGTTCGAAGAGGCCTTTTCCGCGCAGGAAGCCGCCGGCGGCAAGATGTGCATCGCGGTGTGCGACATCGATCATTTCAAGTCGGTCAATGATCGCTTCGGGCACGCCGTGGGCGACCGCGTGCTACGCGTCATCGCCGATACGTTGAGCGAATGCTGCAAGGGCCATCTGGTGACCCGCTATGGCGGCGAGGAGTTCGCGATCCTGTTCACCGGCGTCGGGCTGGAAAAGGCTCGGGCGGTGCTGGAACACGCTCGCGGCACCGTGGAAGCCAAGCGCTACAAGCTGCGCGACAATGACGCCCCCCTTGGCGAGATCACCTTCTCGGGCGGCCTCACCCCGGTAGAACCCGGCGAAATGCACCAGACCGCCTTTCACCGCGCAGACCGCCTTCTCTATCTCGCCAAGAACGAAGGCCGGAACCAGGTGAAGATCGGCAGCGCGCAATATAGCGAATTCCGCCGATAATCGGTGAAATTTTCCAACTCGCATGACGTCGAGAGCCACACCTGATACGAGCGCTTTAGCAACATCCCTGTAGTTCAAACACTTACGTTAATTGGCACGCTCCCTGCATAACATCTGGCATCGGCAGACGGATGGTCCGCCTGCCGATCCATCAGGGAGTAGATACCATGACCGCTCGTCTCGTTTCGCTGCATCAGACCGTCGCCGTCAGCGCCGCCGTGCTGCTCACCGCCGCGCTCGTCCTGTTCTCCACGCCCGTGATCCCGGTCGCATGATCGCGCTCGCACCCATGGAGAAGATCAGCATGTTCCGCAGCTTCATGATCGGCGTCGCGTCGTTCGCCATCACCAGCGTGATGATCCTCGGCAGCGGCCTGCAGGGCTCCAGCCTCCTCGGCTGACCCTAAGGGCTGCTCCGGCGGCCGGATTTTTCAGGAACTTAGCGCGGGGCTACCCGCTTTTTCGGCACCCCTCCCCATCACCCCGGAGACGTGCCGATGCCCGACCAACACACCATAGACCGAGTCCACGAGGATACGCTCCCCGGTGAGGAGCGCTCCCTCGATCCCAAGCCCCAGTGGCAGCCCCGTTATCGCGGATCGGATCGGCTGAAGGACAAGGTGGCCATCGTCACCGGCGCAGACAGCGGGATCGGCCGCGCGGTTGCCGCGCTCTACGCCCGCGAAGGCGCCGATGTCGCCATCGTCTATCTGAACGAGCATCAGGACGCCGAGGACACGGCGGAAGCAGTACGCGCCGAAGGCCGCCGCGCGCTTACGATCGCCGGCGATGTCGGCGACAAGGCCTTTTGCGAGGACGCCGTCGCCAAGGTGATCGCCGAGTTCGGCCGCATCGACGTGCTGGTCAACAATGCCGGCGAGCAGCATCCGGACAAGGATATCACCGACATCACCGAGCAGCAGCTGCGCCGGACCTTCCAGACCAACATCTTCGGGATGTTCTTCATGGTGCAGGCCGCGTCACCCCACCTGAAGGAAGGCGCCGCGATCGTGAACTGCACCTCGGTCACCATGTACCAGGGCGAGCCCGAGCTGCTCGACTATAGTTCGACCAAGGGCGCGATCACGGCCTTCACGCGCAGCCTGTCGATGAACCTGGCCGAGAAGGGCATTCGCGTGAACGCGGTGGCACCAGGCCCAATCTGGACGCCGCTCAATCCCAGCGGTGGCGCGAGCCCGAAGAAGCTCGAGCATTTCGGCGAGGACGTGCCAATGGGCCGGCCGGGCCAGCCCAATGAAGTCGCCCCCGCCTTTCTGTTCCTCGCCTGCGAGGATGCGAGCTACATGTCCGGCCAGGTGCTCCACCCGAACGGCGGGACGATCGTCAACGGCTGAGCGTGCCCCGCGCCGGTGTCACACCGGCGCGGTTTCGCCCACGAGACCGGTGGGCGCAGCCTCCCCGCGCGAATAGACCCCGGTGAGCAGTCCAGCGGCAAGCACATGGCCTGCCATCGCCTTGACCAGCGCGCTGCGGCCGGGATTCTCGCCGATCTCGCAACCGCCGCCCAGGGCGAAGAGCTGGAACGCGTAATTGTGCGGGCCATGGCCGGTCGGCGGATCGGGCGGGAGCCACCCTTCGCCCAGGAAGCTGTTGCGCCCGACATCGGTGCCGACTGCGTCGCCGGCGCCATCGGCCCGGATCGCCCCTTCCTTCAGATCCCCTTCCACGGGTAGGCCCCAGATCACCGCATGCACCAGCGGCTGGGGTGCAGGGGCATCGGGATCCTCGACGATCAGCGCCAGGCATTCGGTACCTTCGGGAACGCCGGTCCAGAACAAGGGCGGCGAAATGCCCTCGCCGTCGGCGGTGAACCGCTCGGGCAAGCGACCGCCATTGGCGAAGGCGGGGCTGGCGAGGTGGAGCACCTCGAAGCTGCCGAGTTCCGGTTGGACAATCGCCAGCTTCTTCGCGCCGGCGCGCAGCCCCTTCAGTGCGCTTCCCAGCCAGTGCGGTACGTGTTCGAGCATCGCGGTCTCTCCCGTTTGGCAGCCAAACGCATCTCCGCCCGCGATTATCCCGCGATCAGAGGTCGAGCTTCTCGTAATCGGCCGGCGGCGTGATTCCCTCCATCCGCTCGGCGAGCAGCTGGCGGAAGCTCGGACGGCTTTTCATCCCGATATACCAGCGCTTGGCGAGCTCGTGGCTCTTCCAGTCGATGCCGCCGAGATAATCGGCGATCGAAATCTGCGCCGCCGCCGCGATGTCGGCAAGGCTCATCGTCGCACCGGCCAGCCAGGTGCGGTGGTCGAGCAGATAGTCGATATAATCCAGGTGGCCGACCGCCGCCTTCATCGCGTCGCGCAGCACCTTGGCGTCGGGCGGCTGGCGATAGACGATGCGCTTGATCATCCGCTCGTGGAGCAGCGGCGCGGTGATGTCGCTGTAGAAGTTGTTGTCGAACCACACGACCAGCCGGCGGATCTCGGCGCGGTCGACCGCGGAGCCGTTGAGCAGCGCATTCTTGCTCACCGTCTCTTCGAAGAACTCGCAGATCACGGTGGAATCGATCAGCGTCACATGGCGTTCGGCGTCGATCATCACCGGCGTCTGGCCGGTGGGGTTGAGGTCGAGGAACTCGTCGCGCCGCTGCCACGGCGATTCGCGCACCGGCTCATAGGCGATGCCCTTCTCGCCCAGCAGGAGCCGGACCTTGCGCGAGAAGGGACAGAGCGGAAATTGAAGAAGCTGCCACATCCGACAAGCCATAAGCAGCCGAAATGTGACGGGGAAGAGCGGTTGTGATCGCCCCCGAAATTCTATAAATTCGGCAGACTTCTAGAACGGAGCCGCATCATGGCGCTCAGCATCAAGGACGAAGAGACCGACCGGCTGGTGCGCCGCTACGCCCGCGCCAAGGGGGTTAGCTACACAACGGCGATCCGGATGGCTGTACGCGAGGCGATGGATCGCGACCGAATGGGCACGGACAGCTTCGCCGATCGGCTAAAGCGCGCCCAGGCGGTCGCAGCCGGCGAGCCCCGCAACGACCGCGACGCCGATGACGTCCTGGGCTATGACGAGCACGGCTTGCCGCAGTGATCGCGATCGATACCTCGGCACTGGTCGCCCTGCTCTTCGACGAACCCGAAGCGGACCGGATTGCAGCACTGCTGGACGCGACCGACACCGTGTTGATCGGCGCACCGACGGCACTGGAGTTTAGGATGGTCGTGCTTGGGCAATCGACCCGCGCCGCCGCAGACGCCGGCTCGGCGCTGATCGCCAAGCCGCCCTTCATGATTGTCCCGTTCGGCGAGGATCATCTGCAGGTCGCCGCCGATGCATTCGAGCGCTTTGGCAAGGGCCGCCACCCCGCCTGCCTGAACTATGGCGACTGCATGGCCTATGCGGTCGCCGCGATCGCTGACTGCCCGCTACTCTTCAGGGGCGACGACTTCCGCCATACCGACGTGGTCGCCGCCCTCGATTGAGCCTTACTCCGCCGCCACCGCCTCGACAGTATCGTTGAGCGGATGCGGCAGCCGGGTGAGCATTTCCTTTGGCACCACCTGCCAGAACTTACCGACTTCGCGGTCCCAGTCCTCCAGCAGGCCGTTCGACCATTTGCTGTCGGTCGCCTCGGCATGCGCCTCGACGAGCGCGCGGAGCCGGGCCTCCCAGTGGCTGGAGGCCAGCCGGTTCCAGGTGATGTTCTCCGGATTGGCGTGGCGTTCGAAGCTGCCGTCGACATCATAGACGAACGCCATGCCGCCGGTCATGCCCGCGCCGAAGTTCATGCCGACGCGGCCCAGCACCACGGCGGTGCCGCCGGTCATATACTCGCAGCCGTTCGCGCCGCAGCCCTCGACCACCACGTCGGCGCCCGAGTTGCGCACCGCGAAGCGCTCGCCCGCCTGGCCTGCGGCGAACAGCCGGCCCGAGGTCGCGCCGTAGAGCACGGTATTGCCGATGATCGTGTTGTTCCACGATTCGATCGGCGAGCTGACCATCGGCCGCACCACGATCACGCCGCCCGACAGGCCCTTGCCGACATAGTCGTTCGCGTCGCCGAACACCTCGAGCGTGATGCCCTTGCACAGGAACGCCCCGAGCGACTGGCCCGCCGAGCCGCGCAGCCGGACATGGACGTGCCCGTCGGCAAGCGTCGACATGCCGAAGGTGTTGGTCACCTCGGACGAGAGCCGCGTGCCCACGGCGCGGTGGGTGTTGCGCACCGAATAGGTGAGCTGCATCTTCTCGCCGCGCGCGAACACCGGCGCGGCATCCTTGATCATCTGCGCGTCGAGGCTGTCCGGCACGTCGTTGCGGAAGGTGCTGAGGCTGAACCGGCGCTCGGCATCGTCCGCATCCACCTTGGCGAGGATCGGGTTGAGGTCGAGATCGTCGAGATGCTCGGCACCGCGGCTGACCTGGCGGAGCAGCTCGGTGCGGCCGATCACCTCGTCCAGGCTGCGGAAGCCCAGCTTGGCGAGGATCTCGCGCACTTCCTCGGCGATGAAGGTCATCAGGTTGATGACCTTTTCCGGCGTGCCGACGAACTTGGCGCGCAGCTTCTCGTCCTGGGTGCAGACGCCCACCGGGCAGGTGTTCGAATGGCACTGGCGGACCATGATGCAGCCCATCGCCACCAGACTCAGCGTGCCGATGCCATATTCCTCGGCACCGAGAATCGCCGCGATCACGATGTCACGGCCCGTCTTGAGCCCGCCATCGGTGCGCAGCTTGATGCGACCGCGCAGGCCGTTGAGCGTCAGCGTCTGGTTGACCTCGGACAGGCCCATTTCCCAGGGCGTGCCCGCGTACTTGATCGAGGTGAACGGCGACGCGCCGGTGCCGCCATTATGGCCGGCGACCAGGATTACGTCCGCATGCGCCTTGGCAACGCCCGCCGCGACGGTGCCGATGCCGGCAGAGCTGACCAGCTTCACGCACACCCGCGCGCGCGGATTGATCTGCTTCAGATCGTAGATCAGCTGGGCCAGATCCTCGATCGAATAGATGTCGTGGTGCGGCGGCGGGCTGATCAGCGTCACACCCGGCGTCGCGTGACGCAGCTTGGCGATGAACTCGGTGACCTTGAAGCCGGGCAGCTGCCCGCCCTCGCCGGGCTTGGCGCCCTGGGCGACCTTGATCTCGATTTCGTCGCAGGCGTTGAGATATTCCGCCGTCACGCCGAACCGGCCCGAGGCGACCTGCTTGATCGACGAGTTGGCGTTGTCGCCATTGTCATAGGGCTTGTAGCGCGCCGAATCCTCGCCGCCCTCGCCCGACACCGCACGGGCGCCGATCCGGTTCATCGCGATCGCCAGCGTCTCGTGCGCCTCGGGGCTGAGCGCGCCCAAGGACATGCCCGGCGTCACGAAGCGCTTGCGGATCTCGGTGATCGCCTCGACCTGGTCGATCGGCACGCCGCTCTCGGGGAAGTTGAACTCGAGCAGATCGCGCAAGTACACCGGCGGCAGGTCCCGCACCCCCCGCGAGAAGGCGAGGTAGCTCGAATAGCTGTCGTTGGAGACCGCGGTCTGCAGCTGGTGCATCAGCTGTGCGGAATAGGCATGCGCCTCGCCGCCCGCACGCTGGCGGTAGAAGCCGCCGACCGGCAGCGTCACCACCGCCGCATCATAGGCCGCGTCATGCCGCATCATCGCCGAGAGGTGGAGCGAGGCATAGCCCTCGCCCGAGATCTTGGCCGGCATGCCGGGGAACAGGTCGTTCACCAGCGCGCGGCTGAGGCCCACCGCTTCGAAGTTGTAGCCGCCGCGATAGGAGCTGATCACCGCGATGCCCATCTTCGACAGGATCTTGAGCAGCCCCTCGTCGATCGCCTTGCGGTGGCGCTTGAGGCAGTCGGCAAGGCTCAGCTCGCCGAACAGGCCGCGCGCCTGGCGATCGGCGATCGCGGCTTCGGCCAGATAGGCGTTCACCGTGGTCGCGCCGACGCCGATCAGCACCGCGAAATAATGGGTGTCGAGGCACTCGGCGGTGCGGACGTTGACGCTGGCATAGGAGCGCAGGCCGCGCCGCACGAGGTGGGTGTGCACCGCCGCCGCTGCCAGCACGCCGGCGATCGCCGCCTTGTCCGGCCCGCTATGCTCGTCGGTGAGGAACAGCTCGGTGCAGCCGGCGCGGACCGCCTGCTCGGCCTCGTGGCGGATGCGCTTGATCGCGGCCTTGAGCGACTCGGGATCGCCGTCCGCCGGGAAGGTGCAGTCGATCTCGGCCGCGTTGGCGCCGAAATGCGCGCGCAGGCGGTGCCAGTCGGCATTGGTGAGCACCGGGCTCTCCAGTACCAGCACCGGGCTGCCCGCACCCTCGGTATCGAGGATGTTGGCGAGATTGCCGAACCGCGTCTTGAGCGACATCACGTGCCGCTCGCGCAGCGGGTCGATCGGCGGGTTGGTGACCTGGCTGAAATTCTGCCGGAAGAACTGGCTGATCAGCCGCGACTTGGACGAGATCACCGCTAGCGGCGTATCGTCGCCCATCGATCCGATCGCTTCCTTCGCGGTTTCCACCATGGGCGCGAGGATCAGCTCCATGTCCTCCAGCGTCTGGCCGGCGGCAACCTGGCGGCGCGCGAGTTCGGCGCGCTCATAATAGGTCTCGGCCGGTGACGCCGGCAGGTCGTCGATCGTCAGGAAGCCCTGCACCATCGCGGCATAGTCGGCCTCGCCGGCGATCTGGTCCTTGATCGCACGATCGTGGAAAAGCTTGCCCTGATCGAGATCGACCGCGATCATCTCGCCCGGCCCGAGCCGGCCCTTGGCGACGACATTCGCCTCCGGCACCGGCACCATGCCGGTTTCGGAGCCGACGATCAGCAGCCCGTCCGAGGTATGGGTGTAGCGCAACGGCCGCAGCGCGTTGCGGTCCATGCCCGCCACCGCCCAGCGGCCGTCGGTCATCGCCAGTGCCGCAGGGCCGTCCCACGGCTCCATCACGCTTGCGAGATACTGGTACATCGACCGGTGCGTCGCCGGCACGTCGTCGGTCCACGCCTCGGGCACCAGCATCAGCTTGGCGGTCGGCGCGTCGCGCCCCGAACGGCAGATCGCTTCGAACACCGCGTCAAGCGCGGCGGTGTCGGACGCGCCCGCCGGGATCACCGGCTTGATGTCCTCCGAATTGTCGCCGAACGCGATCGAGGCCATCCGGATCTCGTGGCTGAGCATCCAGTTCTTGTTGCCACGGATCGTGTTGATCTCACCATTATGCGCCAGGCAACGGAAGGGCTGCGCCAGCCACCATTGCGGGAAGGTGTTGGTCGAGTACCGCTGGTGGAAGATCGCCACGCGGCTCTCGAACCGATGATCCTGCAGGTCGGGATAGAAGACCGACAGGCTCTCGGCGAGGAACAGCCCCTTGTAGATGATCGAGCGGCAGGACAGCGAACAGATATAGAAGCCGCTGATCTGCGCCGCGATCACCCGCTTTT
>NZ_CAJYTI010000040.1 GCF_913777625.1 uncultured Sphingomonas sp. | reverse complement strand
CCAGCCCCGCGCGCGGCGATCCGCCCAGCCGCAGGCCGCCGCGCATCACCAGCCAGGCGGTGGCCGCCGCGAACAGCGTCGCGACCAGCTGATAGGCGACCAGCCCCTCGCCCGGCAGCAGCCGCATCAGCGCATAGAGCGCGAACAGCCCCACCGGCTTGCGGTCCCACACGTCCAGATAGGGCCAGGCGCCGTGCAGCATCCGGTCCGCGACGAGCAGATAATATTGCTCGTCGACATGGATCACCGGATTGCCGAAGTCATGCGCACGCAGCGCAATGGCGAGCAGCACGAACAGCAGCAGCACGACGAGCGCGCGAAGAAACGCCGAAGTCGGCCCGAACGCGACATGGGGAACCCGTTTTTTCACGCCGTGCCGTGTACTTAGGGCTAAGTACCAAGTCATGCGGGATATTTTCGCGCGGCCTGGTGCGGATCCAGCCCGTCCCATCGTCGCGGGCGAGAAGGTTAATCTTCCAGAAAATTTTGCAATTGGGCGGTGTGGGTCTGCCGCCGATGCATCGTCATTTCATCGGGTGGGGAGGAACTGGCCGAGCCAGAACCAGCCGGTGGCAGATACTTAGCCATCGAAGCTGGTTTTGGCATCTCTCCTCTGCGCCCAATCGAATCGATGGGATGTCGCAGCCATGTATCTCGATCTTTCGAAGGACCCGTTTGAAGAGCGCCCCCAGGGTGCCGCGCTGTCCTGGACCGTGGTGATCCCCTTTTTCAACGAGCGCGATTATCTCGCCGCGACGATCGAGAGTCTCGCGCAGCAGACGGTGCGCTTCACCCTCGTCTTGGTCGACAACGGCTCGACCGACGGCAGCGCCGCGGTCGCCGAGAAAGCCGCGCGCGCCTATAAGCTCGACTATCTGCTGCTGACCGAGCGTACCCCCGGCAAGGTCGCGGCGTTGCGCACCGGCCTCGCTTGGGTGCGGACGCGCTGGGTCGCGACCTGCGATGCCGATACCCTGTACCCGCCGCACTATCTCGGCGCCGCCCAGGCGATCCTGTCGCGCCCCGGGCATGTGGTGGCGGGTGCCTATTTCGTGGCCGAAGGCATCAGCGATCCGGCGCGGGTGACCGAGGCGGCGCGCTTCCTCACCGCCGCGCGGCTGTTGCCGCATCAATGCCATGCCGGCGGCGCCGGCCAAGCCTTCTGCACCCGCGCGCTGCGCGCCGCCGGAGGCTTCGATGCGGCACGCTGGAACTTCGTGCTGGAGGATCATGAAGTGATCCACCGCCTGATGCGAAAGGGCAGGATGGGCTATTCGAGCGCGATGTGGTGCATGCCGTCGCCGCGCGAGCGCGACCGCGATTCGATCCGCTGGACGCTGGTCGAACGGCTGCTCTACTCTGCGGCGGCACCGGTGGCGGGGGACTGGTTTTTCTACCGCTTCCTCGCCCGGCGGCTCCAGCGCCGCCGCCTGCTCAGCAACCGCATTCGCGAGCGCCAGTACCAGCATCTCGAAGGACCGGTTCTTGTCCCGTCTCATTCTCTGCTCTGACGACTTCGCCTATTCGTCGGCGATCAGCGCCGCGATCGTCGATCTTGCCCATGCCGGGAAGATCAACGCGATCAGCTGCATGGCGGTGATGCCCGGCTGGGCCGAGGATGCGCGGCTGCTCGCCGATCTTCCGGGGCATGTGGAAATCGGCCTGCACGTGACGCTCACCGAGGAGGCGCCGCGCACCGTCATGCCGCGCTACGCGCCCGAGGGTCACATGCCGCAGATCGATCCGCTGGGGCGCGCGGCGGCGAAGTGGCACATTCCGCTCGACGAGGTCGCGCTCGAGATTGCGGCGCAGTTCGATGCGTTCTTTGCCGCGCTTCGCCGCGCGCCCGATTTCGTCGACGGGCACCAGCACGCCCATGCCTTGCCGGGCATTCGCGATCTGGTGCTGGCGGAGACGGCGGGGCGGGCGCCGCGCGCCTGGATTCGCGACTGTACCGATGCCCCCGGGGCGTTGTTGCGGCGGCCGTTTGCCGGCAAGGCGATCGGCAGTGCGTGGCATTGCCGGGGGCTCGGCCAGGACGCGGCTGCGCTGGGCCTGCGCACCAACCGTGGCTTTGCCGGCCATTATGATTTCCGTTCTGACTTCGAAACGCTTTTCCCTCGCTTTCTCAAGAAGCCGGGCGAGACGCACCTGGTGATGTGCCATCCCGGTGCCGGCGAACGCTCCGGCGACAGCATCGCGGATGCGCGAATTCGCGAAGCTAAGGCCTTGCACCGGTTGCCAATCACCGACATGGCTGCTGCCGAGGGTCTGGCGTTTCCTGCCTGACCCCCGCTGGGGATCGGGAAGGCAGTGAGCGACGGCGGGCTGAAGGCGGTGTTCCTGGCGCAGCGGTCGATGCTGCTGCGGCTGCTCGCCGCGCGTCTGGGAAGTCGCGATGACGCCGAGGATGCATTGCAGGACATGTGGCTGCGGATCGACCAGCTGGCCGAGCAGCCGATCGCCCAGCCGGCGGCGTTTCTCTACCGGGTCGCTGCCAATCTGGCGACCGACCGGCGGATCGCCGCCAGCCGCCGTGGCGCGCGCGATGCCGGCTGGGTGGAGATCCAGCCTCGTGCCGAAGACTTGCCCGATGCCGAACGCGTCGCCGTCGCACGCAGCGAGTGGGAGACGGTAGAAGCGGCGATCGCCGAGATGCCCGAGCGCATGGCGACGGCCTTGCGGATGTTCCGGCTGGAAGAGCGCCCCCAGCGCGCCATCGCCGATCAGTTGGGCATCAGCGTGAGCGGCGTGGAGAAGCTGCTGCAACGCGCCTATAAGAAAATTCAGGAGCGTCTCGAATCTGCTGGTGGGGATTCCGCCCCGGTGCGTCGTCTGGATAGTGAAAGGGGTTCCGACCGTGCAGGTTGAGACAGCAGACGCTATCGAGACGGCGATCGCCTGGCAGCTTCGGCTGGCTGAAGCCGACGCGTCCGTCTGGGCGGAATTCGTCGAATGGCTCGAAGCGAGCCCCGCGAACGCCCAGGCCTATGACCGGATCGCATTGGCCGACCGGCTGTTGGCCGAGGCGCGTTTTCCTGCGCCGGTCACGCTCGCCGAAAACGACAATGCACCCGCCCCGCGCGGCATGCGCTGGTGGATCGGCGGGGGCGCCGTGGCGGCGGCCGCGGCGGTTGCGCTTGCGGTCGTGCCTTCGCTGCTGCCGCGCAGCCAGCCCTATCAGGTCGCGACCCGCGACGGCGAGCGCCAGACGATCGCGCTTGCGGACGGCACGCAGATCGAGCTGAGCGGCGGCTCGCAGCTGACGCTCGATCGCGCCAACCCGCGCGTCGCCGCGCTCGATCGCGGCGAGGCGCTGTTCCATGTCCGCCACGATCAGGCGGCGGCGTTCACCCTGCGCGTCGGCGATGTCGCCGTGCGGGATCTCGGCACGGTGTTCAACGTCGCACGGGGATCGGGCCAGGTGCGCGTGGCCGTCTCGGAAGGCGCTGTCGCCGTCGAGCCCAAGGGCACGGCGTTGACGCTGCGACCGGGCGATGCGGTTTCCGCGCGCGAGGACGGCAGCGGCGTTTCCCGCAGCCATATCACCCCCGCGCTGGTCGGCGGATGGCGGGCGGGGCGGCTGAGCTTTGCCGGCCAACCGCTGGGCGAGGTTGCGGGCGAGCTTAAACGGCTTTACGGCACGCATATTGCCCTGCAGGGCAGCTTGTCGGAAAGGCCATTCACCGGGGTCGTCCATTTTTCGGGCGTTGCCGATCGCGATGTTCCGCGCCTGGCCGAATTGATCGGGGCAACGTGGCGGCGTGATTCGGGGCGGTGGATTTTGGCGGAGCAGGCAGGCAGCGCGCGCTAGCTTCGCGCTGGCGCTTGTCCTCGCACTGCCTGCCGCGCCCGCCCTGGCGCAGCGCCGTTCCATCGCCATTCCGGCCGGCACGCTCGACCTGGCGATCGGCCAGCTCGCCCGCCAGACCGGCGTCGACATCGTCAGCACCGATACGGGGCTCCGCACGATCCGCACGCCCGCGGTGCGCGGCGAGTTGCGCGTCGAGGCTGCCTTGGCGCAGCTGCTGCGCGGATCGGGCTACAAGGCCCGGCGCCTGCCCGGCGGCGGCTACCGCGTGGAGCAGACCCGATCGCGGCCTGTGCGCCGCCCGATTCCGCCCGCGCCGGTGCACCCCGCGATCGATCCTGCCGCGCCGGTGCATGGCCCGGACATCATCGTCACGGCGAGCAAGCAGCGCATAACCCTGCTGCGCTATCCCGGCAGCCTCACCACGGTAGGCGGCGGCGGGGCATCGCCCACGATTGCCACCGGCACGCTGAGCGACGCGGCGCATCAGGTGCCGATCCTGCAGAGCACGCAACTGGGCGCCGGCCGCAACAAGGTGTTCATCCGCGGCATCGCCGACAGCAGCTTCAACGGCAGTACCCAGTCGCCGACCAGCGTCTATCTCGACGACGTCCAGGTCAATTATTCCGGCCCCGAACCTGGGCTGCGCCTCTACGACGTGGCAAGCATCGAAGTGCTCGAGGGGCCGCAGGGCACGCTCTATGGATCGGGAGCGATCGGCGGGGTGATCCGGCTGACCTCGAACCGGGTCGATCTGAATCGGGTCGCCACCGCCACCACCGCCGGCGTCACCTCCACCGAGGGAGCGGAGGCCGGCTATGACCTTGCCGGCATGGTCAATGTGCCGCTGCTGCCGGGGCTCGCGGGGATTCGACTGGTCGGCTACACCATCCGCGATGGCGGCTATCTGAACGATCGCGATCGCAAGCTATCGAACGTGAACCGCAGCAACACGTCCGGCTTCCGCGCGGCGCTGCGCGTCGCCCCGGGGGATGGCTGGCAGGTCGAGGCGAGCGGCGCCGGCCAGTGGATCGACACGCGCGACGGCCAATATGCCGAACGCGTAGAGCAGCCGCTCACGCGCCGTACGCTCGCGGCGCAGCCGTTCGACAACGCCCTGCTGTTCGGCCGGACCGTGGTCACCAAGGATTGGGACAGCGGACTGCGGTTCGTCTCGGCCAGCGGCGTTACCGAATTCGACACGCACGAAGTGTTCGACGCCACGCCCCGGAACGCCAAGGGCAAGGTGACGGGCCCGCTCACCCTCTATCGCGTGGGCCACGAAAAGCAGCTGCTGAGCCAGGAAGCGCGGCTGTCGCGCTCGCTGCCCAACGGCAACAGCTGGGTCGCCGGCTTCACCTATGTCAGCGATCGCGACATTCTGACGCGCAGTATCGGACAGGTGGGGCAGGATGTCAGCATCATCGGCGTCACCAACGTCACCAACGCCGCCTCGGCGTTCGGCGAGGCGACCTTCGCGCTGACCTCCAGTCTCTCCGTCACCGCCGGCGGACGCTATACCTCGGCACGGACGGACGGCGATCCCTCCGCCAAGCCGCGGGCGAACAACTTCGTGCGCGGGCGGCTGACCCGGCGTCTCGATCCCACCTTCGCGGCGTCCTGGCGAATCGCCCGCGAGCTTGCCCTGTTCGCGCGCTTCCAGACCGGCTACCGCACCGGCGGTCTGGCGGTTGCGAGCGGCATCGGCCGCGTCGCCGATTACAAGCCGGATGCGATCACCGTGGTCGAAGCCGGGATCCGCAAGCTGCGCAGCGGCGCCACCGGGCTGGCAGCGTCCGGCAGCATTTCGGGCGCGCGCTGGGAAGATGTGCAGGCCGATCTGATCACGCAGAAGGGCCAGCCCTATACGGCCAATATCGGCAGTGCGAAGATCCTTGCGCTGGAAGGCAATCTCGACTGGATTCCGGTTGTCGGCCTGCGCGCCGAAGCCTCGTTCCTGCTTACCAACAACCGGGTGCAGGGGCCGATCGCCGACCTATCCAAGCGCAACAATCGCCGCCTGCCCGAAACGCCGCCCTTCGCCGCGCATCTCGGTCTTTCCTATCGCTGGGAGCACCAGCCGCTGCAGCCGCGCATCGGCGTCTCCGCCGATTATACCGGGCGGTCGGTGCTGGGCACGGGCGACTTTCTCGACGTCAGCCAGGGGCAGTACTGGACTGCCGATGCGTTTGCCGCCGTGCGGATCGGCAAGGCGGAGCTCAGCCTCGCGCTTGCCAACCTCACCGATCGCCGGGCGAACCAGTTCGCCTATGGCAATCCGTTCACGCTGAGCCTGCGCGACCAGCTGACTCCGCTGCGTCCGCGCAATCTGCGGATCGCGATCACGACGGGCTGGTAGGTTCGCTTTCGGGCGCCAGCGGAAAGCGCAGCGAAATGCAGGTGCCTTCGCCTGGGCGGCTCTGCACCGTCAGCCGGCCCTTGTGGACGTCCATGATCCGGCGAACGATCGACAAGCCGAGGCCAGCCCCGTCCGAGCGCTGGTGATCGGCGCGCCAATAGCGTTGGGTCGCATCCTGCGGGTTGGACGCGGCGATGCCGGGGCCGTTATCCTGCACCAGCAGCACCCCGTCGGGGCCGACCAGAACGTCGATCACCGTGCCCGGCGGCGTGTGCCGGCTGGCATTGGTAATCAGGTTGGCGAGCGCCACGCCGGCCAGCACCGGATTGCCGCGGATGGGCACGGGGCTGCTCGGCGCATCGAGCGCGATGGTATCGCCGGCGGCGAGGATCTGGGGGGCGTGCAGCCCGATCGTGTCCTGCGCGAGCAGCCGGGCGTCGAAGGTCTCGAACTTGTCCTCGGCCATCACCTCCAGCGTGGCGAGATCCTCGAGCTGGGCGACGACATGGCCCAGCCGGTCGGCCGACTGGCGCAGCCGTGCGCGGACGCCCGCATCCTCCACCGCCTCCAGCTCGACGCGGTGTACCGCCAGCGGCGTGCGCAGCTCGTGCGCGACATTCGCGACGAATTCGGATTGGTGGCGGAAGCTCGCCTGCAGCCGCATCAGCAGATCGTTGGTGGCACGGGCCAGCGGCGCTACTTCCAGCGGCAGGCCGGCTTCCTCCAGCCGGACGTCGAGATTGTGCGGCCCGATCGTCGCCGCCCGCTGCGAAACCGACCGCACGGCGAAGACCAGCCGGCCGATCAGCGCGCTGTTGATCAGCGGCAGCAGCAGCAGGATCGAGATCAGCACCGGGTCGTATCGCCGGATGAACCCGCGCACCACGTCGTCGAGGATCGCGCCGGGGCCGGTAAGATCCTGGGTAACGATTACCCATAGACGATCGGCCCCCAGCCGGACCGGCAGGCTCACTCCGACAAAGGCCCCCCATCGGAACGAGGTGAGCACCTCCGCGCGCGGCGCGGTCTTCCACGGTACGAGCTCGGCGTCCGGGCTGCCGTCGACCTGGGTGCCGGTGCGATCCGCGATCACGAAGGCCCGCCCGTCATAGGGGGAGGCATAGATCCGCGTGATCACCGGGTCGATCCGAACGCCCGGCCCGGTGGGGGCGCGGGCGATGCTCTGGGCGATGGCCTGGGCCTGGCTTTCCAGCGTCCGCTGCTCGTAGCGGCTCGCCTCGGTGCGCAGGAACGAGGTGAGCAGCATCGGCAGGGCAATGGCGGCGATGGCGATCGCACCCAGTTCGAGCAGCAGGATGCGGGCGATCAGCGAGCGCGGCCAGAAGGTCATTTTGCGTGTCTAGCCGACCCCTCGGGCCGCCGCCATGCCCGCGCGCGGAGTCAGGCGCTTGCGATCTCGCGCATCATGTAGCCGACGCCGCGGATGGTCTCGATGCAAACGGTGGCACCGGCGGCCTCCAGCTTGCGGCGCAGGCGATAGGCTTGCACCTCGAGCGCGTTCGAACCGACCGGCTCGCTGAGGCCGTACAGCTGGTCCTCGGCAAGCTGCTTGCTCACCACCTGGCCGAAACGTCGCAGCAACAGGGCGGCAAATTGGCGCTCGCGTGCCGTGAGGATCACCGCGGCGTCGCCGACCACGAGATCGCCCGACGCAGTATCGAAACGCAGGTTGCCGAAGCGCAGCTCCGCACCCGACAATGCCCCCTGGCGGCGCATCACCGCGTTGAGCCGCGCCGCCAGTTCGTCGACGTCGAACGGCTTGACGACATAGTCGTCTGCCCCCGCATTGAGCCCCGCGATTTTCGAGTCGAGGGCGCTTCTGGCGCTGACGGCGATCACCGGGATCGGATTGTTGTGCGCGCGCAGCCACCGCACCAGATCGAGCCCGTCGCCGTCCGGCAGCCCCAGGTCGAGCAGGATCGCCGCATAGCGCGCTGCCTCCAGCATCTGGCGCGCGTCTTCGATTCCCCCGGCGACGTCGCTGTGGATCCCGCGGCGCTTCAGCGCCTCGGTCAGTGCGTTGGCGAGCGCCTCGTCGTCCTCGATCATCAGCACGCGCATTAATCGAGCATTCCGTAAGTTTCCTGTCAGCCGTACCCGCTAATGGCGCGGCGCAGCATCGACCGCAATATGATGTGTGTCTGCTATATTGCACCCGTGAAGGGAAACGCGTGACGGACCATCTCCACCAAGACACCAGCCTGCCCGAAGCACGCCGCCTGCTGCCGCGCGCCCAAGCCATGCTGCTCGCAGTCATTTTCGTCGCGGTGATCGCGCTGCTGATTCTCGGCTATGCCGTCCAGGCGATGATGGCGCCCAAGCCGGTGCAGGAAGCGCCGTTGCCGCCGGGTGCCTTCCGCCCGACGCCGCAGCAGATGGCGCAGCTGCAGTTCGTCACGGTGCAGGGCGGCAGCAATGTGGAGCTGGTCCGCGCCAGCGGCTCGATCCAGGCGGACGGGGATCACAGCACGCCGATCGTACTGCCCTTCTCCGGGCAGGTGCTGCAGGTGCTTGTCGAGCCGGGCCAGCGCGTGACGCGCGGGCAGCCGCTGCTCCGCATCGCCTCGCCCGAGCTGATCGACGCGCGCAACACGCTGCTTTCCGCCGGTGCCCAGCGTGCCAGCGCCGTCGAGGCGCTGCGCATCGCGCAGGGGAATCTCGCCCGCCAGAAGGCGATCACCGAGACCGCCGGCGGCGCGATGAAGGATTACCTCCAGGCCCAGGCCGATTTCGTCGCCGCCCAGTCCGCCGCGCGCCAGGCCGAATCCGCCCAGCGCGCCGCGCAGGATCGTCTCGCGCTGTTCGGCCATACCGAGGGCGCCGGCACCTCGGCCTACACCGTCTATCGTTCGCCGGTTTCGGGTATCATTGCCGATCGTGCCGTCGCGCCGGGCCAGTTCCTGAGCAGCGGCAACACCACGCCGCTGATGACGATCACCGATCCCGCCCGGGTCTGGCTGGTCGCGCAGCTGGCCGAAAGCGAGGCGGCGAGCATCCGCGTCGGCGATCAGGTGGTCGTCACCACGCCGGCGCTGCCCGGCCAGCAGTTCACCGCAACGATCGACAATGTCGCCGCCGGGCTCGATCCGACGACGCACCGTCTGCCGGTGCGTGCGACGATCGCCAACCCCGGCGGCGTGCTGAAGCCGCAGATGTTCGCGTCGTTCACGATCCGCCGCCCGGTCGATAACGGCCAGGGCGTGCTGATCCCCGCCGTGTCGGTAATCCACGAGGGCGATACCGCCCGCGTGTGGGTGCGCGCGACCGACGGCCTGCTCTATGGCCGCAGCGTGCAGATCGGCCAGACCGACGGCGGCCTGACCCGCGTGCTCGGCGGCCTCAAGCCCGGCGACCGGATCGTCGCCAAGGGCGCGCTGTTCGTGAACGAGGCGGGCCTCGAGCAATGAACCGCCTCGTCGAAATGGCGCTGCGCCAGCGGATGCTGGTGCTGACCCTGCTGATCGGGATGATCGCGGCGGGCGTGCTCGGCTTCCTCAACCTCAATATCGAGGCCTATCCCGATCCGGTGCCGCCGATGGTGGAGCTGGTGACGCAGAGTGACGGCATCTCCGCCGAGGAGATGGAGCGCAACGTCACCACCCCAATCGAAGTGGCGATCGCCGGCCTGCCGCACCTCACCGCGGTGCGCTCGATCTCGCTGTTCGGCTTGTCCGACGTGAAGATCCAGTTCAGCTATGACGTGACGCACGAACAGGCGCAGCAGCTGGTGCTCGGCCGCCTCTCCCAGCTCGGCAACCTGCCCAACAACGCCCAGCCGCTGATCTCGCCGACCAGTCCGATCGGCGAGATCTACCGTTATCGCCTGACCGGCCCGAGCGGCTATTCGGTGATGGACCTCAAGACCATCCAGGACTGGGTGCTCCAGCGCCGCTTCAAGCGCATTCCCGGCGTGATCGACGTGACCGGCTGGGGCGGCAAGCTGCGCTCCTACGAAGTCCAGCTCGATCGCGACAAGCTGGTCGCGCACGGCGTGACCGTGCCGCAGGTGCTCAGCGCGATCGGCAAGAGCGACGCCAATGTCGGCGGGCAGACGGTCAATTTCGGCGAGCAGGCGGCGATCGTCCGCGGCGTCGGCCTGATCCAGTCGGTCGATGCGATCAACAACGTGCTGGTCGGCACGGCCGGCACCACGCCGGTGCTGCTGCGCGACGTGGGGCAGGTGAAGATCGGCAACCTGCCGCGCCTGGGCGTGGCCGGCGAGGGCCAGGACGACGATATCGTCATGGGCATCGTGCTGATGCAGCGCGGCGCCCAGTCGCTGCCGACGATCAACCGCGTCAAGGAAGAGATCGAGACGATCAACACCACCGGCATTCTGCCGCCGGGCGTGAAGATCGAGCGTATCTATGATCGCTCGGACCTGATCTCGGTCACCACCCACACGGTGATGGAGAACCTGCTGGTCGGCGTGATCCTGATCTTCGCGCTCCAATATCTGTTCCTCGGCGACCTGCGCAGTGCGCTGATCGTCGCGATCACCATTCCGTTCGCGCTTTCGGTCGCGGTGCTGATCCTGGTGATCCAGGGCGAATCGGCCAACCTGTTGTCGCTCGGTGCGCTCGATTTCGGTCTCGTCGTCGATGCGGCGGTGATCATGGTGGAGGCGATCTATCGGCGGCTGGCGGACCGCTCGCAGGCGATCAGCGAAGGGCGGATCCATGCCAGCCATGCCAATCGCTTCTCGGCGATCCTCCATGCCTCGAGCGACGTCAGCCGCGGCATCTTCTTCGCCGCCGCGATCATCATCGCCAGCTTCCTGCCGCTGTTCACGCTTACGGGCGTGGAAGGCCATATCTTCGGTCCGATGGCGAAGACCTATGCCTATGCCATCGCCGGCGGCCTGCTCGCGGCGTTCACCGTCTCCCCGGTGCTCTCGGCGCTGCTGCTGCCGGACAAGCTGAAGGAGGTCGACACCTGGGTGGTGCGCCAGATCCGCCGCGTGCTGGAGCCGGCGATTTCCTTCTCCATGGCCAACCGCGTCCTGACCTTCGGGCTGGCCGCGCTGCTGGTGATCGGCTCCTTCGCCACGATCCGCGTGCTCGGCGTCGAGTTCCTGCCGCACCTGGAAGAGGGCAATCTCTACATCCGCGCCAGCCTGCCCGCATCGATCTCGCTCGAGGCGGGTGAGGATGCGGTGAACGGCATCCGCAAGATCATCGCCAGCTATCCCGAGGTCGACCGCGTCGTCTCGACGCACGGCCGCCCCGATGACGGCACCGATCCCACCGGCTTCTTCAACGCGGAGTTCTACACGCCGCTCAAGCCGTTCAACACCTGGCCGGCGGGCATGACCAAGGAAAAGCTCACCGCCGAGGTGCAGGCCAAGCTGGCCGCCAAATATCCGGGCGTGGAGTTCGAATTCTCGCAGTACATCCAGGACAATGTCGAAGAGGCATCGTCGGGGGTGAAGAGCTCCAACTCGCTCAAGATCTATGGCAGCGACCTCGAGACTCTCGAGTCGATCGCCAACCAGATCAAGGCGCAGATGGCGCAGGTGAAGGGCGTGGCCGATCTCGGCATCTCCGATTCGCTCGGCCAGCCGACGGTGCGGATCGACGTCGATCGCGCCGCGGCCGCCCGCTACGGGCTGACGCCGGACGACATCAATTCGACCGTCGCCGCCGCGGTGGGCGGCCAGTCGAGCGGCGACCTCTACGAGAAGTCGACCGACCGGCACTTCCCGATCGTCGTTCGCCTCGACAAGGCGCAGCGCGACGACATCGAATCGATCCGCCGCATCCAGATCGGCGCGCCCTCGCCGACCGGCAACGGGCTGATCCAGGTGCCGCTCTCCGAAGTGGCGCAGGTGAAGCTCACCTCGGGTGCCTCGTTCATCTATCGCGAGCACCAGGAACGCTATGTCCCGATCAAGTTCAGCGTCCGCGGGCGCGATCTGGGCAGCACGATCAGCGAGGCGCAGGCGCGCATCGCCCGTCATGTCCAGCTGCCGCCGGGCTATCATCTCGAATGGGCGGGCGAACTCGGCAACCTGACCAACGCCGTCAACCGGCTGGAGGTGGTGGTGCCGATCAGTCTGGTGCTGATCCTCGTGCTGCTGTTCGCCAATTTCGGCTCGGTGCGCGACACGCTGCTGGCGTTCAGCGTCATCCCGATGGCGCTGGTCGGCGGGGTGCTGGCGCTGGCGCTGACGGGCACGCCGTTCAGCATCTCCGCCGCGATCGGCTTCGTCGCCTTGTTCGGCATCGCGGTGATGGACGGCATTCTCGTCGTCAGCACGTTCAACCAGAACGTCAACGAGGACATGGACCACGAGACCGCGATGGCGGCGACGGTGAAGCATTCGCTGCGACCGGTGATCATGACCTGCCTCGTCGCGGCGATCGGCCTGTTGCCCGCCGCCGTGTCGACCGGCATCGGCAGTCAGGTGCAGAAGCCGCTGGCGCTGGTCGTGGTGGGCGGCATGACGCTCGCCCCGCTGCTGATCCTGCTGGTGCTGCCGCCGCTGATCCTGAAGTTCTCGCGCCACCAGGGCGCCCATGGCCACACCGTCCGCCGGCACCATGTCGACGGCACCCCAACGGAGCAGGCATGATGCGCCGGCATTCCCTGATCCCGCTCGTCCTGCTCGCCGGTTGCACGGTGGGCCCGCACGACCTCTCCAACCCGGTGCCGACGCCGCCGGCCCAGATGCCGGGGACGATCGCCCCGGCCAGCGGCGCGGCCCAGCAGCTCGTCGCAGGTCCGGCGCTGGTGCCGAACTGGTGGCAGAGTTTCGGCAGCGCCAGGCTCGACGCGCTGGTCGCCCAGGCGCTCGCCCATAACAACGATCTTGCCAGCGCCGAGGCCAATCTGCGCCAGGCGCAGGAACTGGCGAAGGCCGCCTCGGGCAGCGTCGGGCCGCAGGTCGACGCGAGCTATCAGGCGCAGCGCACGCGCATCTCCAAGGCGCTGTCCGGCCCGCTCGCCGACCAGAACGACTATCTCTACACGCTCCACACCGCGCAACTGACCGTCGCCTATCCGCTCGATCTGTTCGGGGCAGGCCGCAACAAGGTGCGTTCGGCACGCGCGGCGGCGGAGGTCGCGGGCCACCGGCTGCACGCCGCGCAGGCAACCGCCATCGCCAACCTGGTGCTGGCGGTGATCCAGCACGCCGCGCTGACCGCACAGATCGAGGCGACGCAGGCCGCGATCCGCGACAATCGCGACCTCGTCAGCCTGCTCGAAAAGCGCCGCGCGCTCGGCGACATCGGCGAGGCGGACGTCGGCGCGCAACAGACCGCATTGGCGACGATCGAGGCGACGCTGCCGCCGCTCGAGCGCCAGGCCCGGCACCAGGCCGGGCTGATCGCGACGCTGACCGGCCAGGCACCGGGCACGGTGACCGATCTGCCGAGCCTTGCCGAGCTGCATCTGCCGGCCAGCCTGCCGGTCGCGCTGCCGGCGGACATCGTCGCGGCGCGTCCGGACGTGCGCGCGGCCGAAGCACAGGTGAAGGGCGCGGCGGCCGATGTCGGCTCGGCGATCGCCGCGCGGCTGCCGTCGTTCACGCTGACCGGCAATGCCGGCGGATCGGCGACCAACTTCCTCGACATGTTCAAGGACGGCAATCCCTTCTTCACGATCCTCGGCGGGGTGACCCAGCCGATCTTCCATGCCGGCCAGCTGAAGCACGAGCAGCGCGCGGCGGAAGCGGCGCTGGAAGAGGCCAAGGCGCAGTATCGCGCGACCGCGCTGCAGGCGTTCCTCGATGTCGACGATGCGATCGCCGGGCTGCGCACCGATGCCGCGGCGCTGGACGCTGCCGCCCGTGCCGATGCGGCGGCCAGCCGCACGCTGGCGATGACGCGCCGGCAGGTGGAGCTCGGCGCGCTCGGCACGCTCCAGCTGCTCAACGCGGCATCGGCGGCGTCGCAGGCATCGGTGCAGCTGGTCCAGGCCAAGGGTGCACGGCTGGCGGACAGCGTCGCGCTGTTCCTCGCCTCGGGCAGCACGCCGGCGGATTTGCGGGCTGCCAACCGCTGAACGGAGGGCGGGCCGCGCGTGCGGCCCGCCTACGGCTTACCGCTCGCGCGTGGCGGCGAACTTCACCTGGCTGTAGCGCTCGGCGATATAGCCGACTTCCCAGGCCGACTTGGCCAGGAACACCGGATTGCCGTCGCGATCCTTGGCGAGCGCGCCGCGGTTGAGGTCCAGGAACTCCTTGAGCGCTGCCGGGTCCTCCGCCGAGATCCAGCGGGCGGTGTCGTAGGGCGAGGGCTCGAGCACCGCGCCGACCTTGTACTCCGCATCCAGCCGGCTGAGCAGCACGTCGAGCTGCAGCTGGCCGACCACGCCGATGATCCAGTTCGAGCCGATCTCCGGATAGAAGACCTGGATCACGCCTTCTTCGGAGAGATCGTCAAGCGCCTTGCGCAGCTGCTTGGTCTTGGTCGGGTCCTTGAGCGCGACGCGGCGCAGGATTTCCGGCGCGAAGTTGGGGAGGCCGGTGAAGCGCACGCCTGCGCGCTCGGAGAGCGTGTCGCCCACCCGCAGCGTGCCGTGGTTGGGAATGCCGATGATGTCGCCCGGAAACGCCTCGTCCGCCAGTTCGCGCTCGCGGGCGAAGAACAGGATCGGCGAGTGGATCGCGATCGGCTTTCCGTGACCGGTCGGCGTCAGCTTCATGCCGCGCTTGAACGTGCCCGAGACGAGCCGCATGAACGCGATGCGGTCGCGGTGGTTGGGGTCCATGTTCGCCTGGACCTTGAAGACGAAGCCGGTCACCTCGTCGCGGGTCGGCTCGACCGGCGCAGGCTCGGCGGGCAGTGCGTGCGGCGGCGGGGCGAATTCGGCGATCGCGGCGATCAGCGAATCCACCCCGAACTCCTTCAGCGCCGAGCCGAAATAGACCGGCGTCATGTCGCCGTTGCGATAGGCCTCGCCGTCGAAGGTCTCGTAGCCGGCCTGGGCCAGCTCGACATCCTCGCGCAGCTTGGCGAGATTGGCGGGCGAGACGATCGCATCGAGCTGCGGATCGTTGACGCCGCTGGTCTGGATCACCTTGCCGTGGAACTCGCGGCTATCCCCCTCGGGGAGTAGCAGGCGGTTGGTGGCGAGGTCGAAAATGCCCTCGAAGGTGCCGCCCATGCCTACCGGCCAGGTCATCGGCACCACGTCGAGCTGGAGCAGCTCGGCCACTTCGTCCAGCGTCGCGAACACCTCGCGGCCCTCGCGATCGACCTTGTTGACGAAGGTGATGATCGGCACGTTGCGCAGGCGGCAGACCTCGAACAGTTTCCGGGTCTGGCTCTCGATGCCCTTGGCGACGTCGATCACCATGACCGCCGAGTCCACGGCGGTCAGCGTGCGATAGGTGTCTTCGGAGAAGTCCTCGTGACCCGGCGTGTCGAGCAGGTTGAAGGTGATGCCGTCGCGCTCGAAGGTCATCACCGAGCTGGTGACCGAGATGCCGCGCTGCTGCTCGATCTTCATCCAGTCCGACCGCGCCCGCCGCGCCTGGCCGCGCGCCTTCACTTCGCCGGCGAGATGGATCGCGCCGCCGAACAGCAGCAGCTTTTCGGTGAGCGTGGTCTTGCCCGCGTCCGGGTGCGAGATGATGGCGAACGTACGACGATCGGAGGGGGACATGCGGGTGCTTCGAACGGGAGGGAGAATCGCGACGCCTTAGTCGGTGACGGGTTCTTTATCCAGCAGCGAGTGCGCCGCAGCCTGTCCCTCAGTCGGCCAGCGTCACGTCCATGCCGAAGTGGCGCGTCTCGCCGGGGGCGAGGCGCTCGATGCCCGGCTTGTCCCAGATCTCGCCATCGAAACCCGCCGGATCGGCGATACCCCACCAGGGCTCGACGCAGACATAGTGTGCGCCCGGCTTGGTCCAGATGCCGAGCACCCCGGTATCCGGGAAGCGGATGCGGAGCTGCGGACCGTCTTCCGCGCCGTAGCGCAGGCCGCGGCTGGCAAGCTGGTCCCAGATCAGCGCATCGGCGGTGAACAGGTCGTCGGACAGCGGCAGCGTCCGGCCCTCGACCGGGCTCGCCCGGCGATCGGGCGCGATGCCGCCTTCGCCGATATAGCGCAGCGACGAGAATTCGGGCTCGTCGAACAGGATGCGGTGCGCCGCGCGGGCGTGGCCATAGGGCAGCGGCCAGGCGAAGGCAGGGTGGAAGCCGAAGCTGGCGGGCATGTCGCGCACGTCGCGGTTGGTCACCGCGATGTCGATCCACAGCGTCGCCTCGTCCAGCCGGTAGCTGGCGTCGAGCCGGAACGCGAAGGGATAGGCGGCGCGCGTCTCGGCATCGTCTTCCAGCTGGAAGGTCACCCGATCGCTCGCCTGCTCGACCAGCGTGAAGTCGCGGCGCCGGGCGAAGCCGTGCTGCGGCAGGGTATATTCCTGCCCGTCCAGCCGATAGCGGTCGCCCACCAGCCGCCCGACGATCGGGAACAGCAGCGGGGCATGGCCCGTCCAGAAGGCCGGGGCCGCGTCGGTCATCAGTTCGCGGCCCGTGGGATCGCGCAGCGACCACAGCTCGGCGCCGTGCGGGTGAATCGCGGCGGCCAGCCGCGCGCTTGCGATCTCGATCATGGCGTCTCCCCTTGCAGCACGGCGATAGCGGTGTGCTGCGCCGGGGGAAAGCGTCGTCAGAAGCCCCAGGTCAGCCGCACCGCGCCGCCTAGATCGCTCGGCATCGCCGCAATGTTCCCGGGTTCGCGGCGCAGGAACAGGTTGCTGCTGACGTCGCCGTCGAGAAAGGCCCAGCGATAGCGCAGCTCATAGTCGATCTCGCGGCCGACCGGCGCCAGGTTGATCCGCTGGGTACTCCAGCTGGTGACGCTGAGCGTGTCATAGTCCCAGCCCTGCGGCAATGTGAGACCCAGGCCACCATGCGCGACGCGCAGCGGCTGGGCGATGCGCAGGCCGATCGAATCGGGCCCGAACAGTCCGTCCTTGCCGATGTCGGCCGCCCAGGCATTGGTGCGCAGCAGACCGTCGCCGCGGATGCCGTCGCGCAGCGTGGCATAGGTCCAGCCCTTGCGCAGCGACCCGCCAAGGTTCCAGCCATCGCCCAGGCTCCAGCGCAGGCCGAGATCGGCGAACAGGCTGTCCGCCCGCGCCGCGCCCAGTCCGGGGCTGAAGCGGGCGCCGAGCACCGTGTTGTTCTCCGTCAGGCGGGTCAGCGCGACGCTGGCGTTCAGCCCGCCCAGCCGCCGATCGAGCGCGATGGTGGTGCGGCCATAGCCATAACGCTGCCAGTGCGACTGCAGCGCCGCGGCGTCGCCGTCGTGACGGCTGAGCACGTCGCCATATTCGCTCGCGACGGTAAGGCCCCAGCCGCCGAACCGCCGGCGCACCGCCGCCGATCCGCCGACATCCACGTCGAACCCGGCCCCGTTCAGCGGATCGCGTGCGACGAGGAAGGCGGGGTCGTCGCGCCCGGCCAACTGCGCGGTCAGCGTGTTGCCGCTCTGCGAGGCGCCGAAGGCGAACTGGACGTTCGCGCCGAGGCGGCCGCTGACCGTGGTCGCCAGCATCCGGGCGATGCCGGCATCCCGGCTGGTGATGCCGAGCGGCTCGATCCGCACCGAATCGACGGTCGGCACCAGCGACACCGCGATCCGCATCTGGTCGCCGCCCACCGCAAAGCTGCGATTGCGCGTTGCCATCAGCGCCGGCAGGTTCTGCGACAGGCCCTGACGCTGGAAGCTGTGGGTGAGCGTGGTCGAAAAGGCGCGGCCGTAGGAATCGAGCACCGCCATGCCCAGCGCGCTTTGGGTGGCATCGCCCATCGCTGCCGACAAGGTGCCGTTGATGCCGGTGGAGATCGCCGTGCTCGTGCCTGCCACCGAGGTCGTGCCCACCGGCTGGAACGCCCGGGTGAGATCGAGCACGCCGCGGCCATAGACCGTGTCGACACCGGGGTCGCCGACATCCCGGGCCGTGGCGTAGAGCAGGTCGACGATCTGCTTGGACGTGAGGTTCGGGAAGGCCTGGGCGAGCAGGGCGATCGCCCCGGCGATCTGCGGCGCCGAGAACGAGGTGCCGGACCAGATATAGGGCGTGTTGTTCGCATCCGGCGCGCGCACCCCTTCGCCCACGGCGGCGAGGTAGACGGACGCGGCGGTGCCCGCCCGGTTCGAGAAGCTGGAGATCACGTCGCTCGAATTGACCGACCCGGCAATGATCACCAGGCCCCGGGCGATCGCGGCGTTGGTTGCGAAGCTGGTGAAGGCGTCCGGATTGGCGGCGCCGTCATTGCCGGCGGAGATCACCACGATCACCCCCGCGGCGGTCGCGCGGTCTACCGCCGCGGCCAGTGCGCTCGACGCCGAATCGCCGCCCAGCGAGATGTTGACGACGCGTGCGCCCGCCTGCCGCGCGCGATCGAGGCCGAGCGCGATCGTGCTGTCGGAGAATTTGCAGGTGCTGGTATCCTTGCCGTCACAGCTGCCGGGCTGGTCGGCGCGCTCGATCACCAGCGATGCATCGAAGGCGACGCCATGCGTGCCGGTGCCGTTGCGGCGCCCGGCGATGGTGAAGGCCACCGCGGTGCCGTGCCCGCCGACATCGTCGATCGAGCCGTTGCCCGAGGGATCGCTGGAGCTGGCGAGAATGCGACAGGTGCCGACGCCGAGCCCGCCCGAACAATCGCCGAACTCGGCGCTCTGCAGGTCGATGCCCGAGTCGATCACGCCCACCTTGATGCCGTTGCCGGTCGAGCCGGCCTTGTAGGCGACGAGCGCGTTCATCGACACCGCACCCACGGTCGCCCGATATTCGGACGTGTCGTAGTTGGTGGTCGGTGCAGGGGCTGGTGTCGGCGTCGGTGCTGGAGCCGGTGTGGGCGTCGGCGTAGGCGTAGGTGTCGGTGTAGGCGTTGGCGTGGGGGCCGGCGTCGGAGTTGGCGCCGGAGCCGGTGTCGGAGTAGGGGTAGGCGTCGGCGCGGGGGTAGGCGTCGGCGTGGGGGTCGGCGTAGGCGTAGGCGTAGGTGTCGGCGCCGGGCTCGGCGCGGGGGTCGTCGCCACCCCGCCGCCGCCACTGCTGCCGCCACTGCACGCGCCCAGCGCCACCAGGCCACCGATCGCAGCCGACTGCATCCATCGCATGCTCAACGCCACCCGCATACTTATCCCCGCTTCCGGAGCGGACGCTGTATCGCGTCATTGGTTTCGACAGAGTTTACTACCCTGGCGATGCTACCCCGCCCGCAGCCGATCGCGCACCCCACGCGCTCGCCGCTTGCGATGGCGTGGGGCACCACCTACAGGCCGCGACGATGCTCGCCCAGCTTTCGCACATCCGCAACTGGATCTTTGATCTGGACAACACGCTCTATCCCGCGAGCGCCAATCTGTTCGCGATGATCGATGCGCGGATCGGGGAGTATGTGCAGCGGCTGCTCCATTGCTCGCCGGAAGAGGCGCACAAGGTGCAGAAGGCCTATTTCCACGCGCATGGCGCGACGCTCTACGGCCTGATCCAGGAGCATGGCACCGATCCGCACGACTATCTGGACTATGTCCACGACGTCGACATGAGCGTGCTGGAAGCGAACGAGGCGCTGGTCGAGGCGCTGGCGCAGCTTCCGGGGCGCAAGCTGATCTTCACCAACGGCGACGCGCCCTATGCGCAGAAGGTGCTCGACCGGCTGGGCCTCGGCGAGACCTTCGAGGCGATCCACGACATCCACGCCACCAGCTATCGTCCGAAGCCCGAGCCCGCGGCGTACCGGGGTCTGTGCGACGCCTATGGCCTGGACCCGCACGCCTCGCTGTTCGTCGAGGACATGGCGCGCAACCTCGGCCCGGCCAAGGCGATCGGCATGACCACCGTCTGGATCGAAAATGGCTCCGAACAGGCGCCTGACGCCGACCGCAGCTTCATCGACTATACCATCACCGATCTCGGAGCCTGGCTCCACAGCATCTTGGAGAGCTGACATGACCGATCTCGCCGCGACGATCGACGCCGCCTGGGAAGACCGTGCGAACCTGAGCTTCGCCACCGAAGGCGCGGTGCGCGAAGCCGTCGCCGAAGCGCTGAACCTGCTCGACCGCGGCGAGGCCCGCGTCGCCGAGCCGGTGGACGGCGGCTGGCAGGTCAACCAGTGGCTGAAGAAGGCGGTGCTGCTGAGCTTCCGCCTCAACGACAATGTTGTCGTCCCCGGCCCCGAAGGCACGGCCTGGTTCGACAAGGTACCCTCGAAGTTCACCGGCTGGGGCGAGGCCGCGTTCCGCGCCGCCGGCTTCCGCGCGGTGCCCGGCAGCATCGTCCGCCACGGCGCGCACATCGCCAAGGGCGCGGTGCTGATGCCGAGCTTCGTCAACATCGGCGCCTATGTCGGCGAAGGCACCATGGTCGATACCTGGACCACGGTCGGCAGCTGCGCGCAGATCGGCAGGAACGTCCACCTCTCGGGCGGCGTCGGCATCGGCGGCGTGCTCGAGCCGCTCCAGGCCGATCCGGTGATCATCGGCGACGGCGCCTTCATCGGTGCGCGTTCGGAAGTGGCCGAGGGCGTGCGCGTCGGCGAGGGCGCAGTGCTGTCGATGGGCGTCTATCTCGGCGCGTCGACCAAGATCGTCGACCGCGCGACCGGCCAGGTCTATCGCGGCGAAGTGCCGCCTTATGCGGTGGTGGTGCCCGGCACGCTGCCCGCGGAAGACGGCAAGCCCGGCCTCTACTGCGCGGTGATCGTCAAGACGGTCGACGCGCAGACCCGCAGCAAGACCGGGATCAACGAGCTGCTGCGCGACTGATTGTAACAGAGGTCGATACACATCGCGGCGGGAATGCGGAATGCCGACACGGTTTTGCCGCAATCCCGCCGTCTCGCCCACGGCGTATAGCCACCGCCGGGGCGGAGCTCGACTCCCCGGCGTTGCCTTGTCCTGAGTGTCCCGCGCGCCATGTTGTCCACCACCTCCGCCTCGCCCGTGCGCCGGTTGCGCGTCTCGCTGCGCGGGCGCACCGTCGCGATCCTGCTGGCGCTGGCGATCGAGCTGCTGATCGCGCTGCTGCTCCTGTGGATGGCGCCGAACATCACGCCCAAGGAAAAGCCGAAACCGATGGTGTTCGGCATCGAGGGCACCGAGGGCGAGAAGACCCCGTCGGAGAAAGATGCGGCCAAGGCGCCCCAAAAGGCGCACAAGCGCGCCGGCGCCAAGGCGGAGGCCGAGCAGCCGACCCAGCCCACCGCGGCGCTGCCGCCGCCCCCGGTGACCCCACCGGTATCGAGCGGGCCGCCGAGCTTCATCGTGATGAGCCGGCGGGATTATGCGGCATCGGACATCGCCAAGGCCCCGGCGGCGCAGTCCGGTGACCAGGGCAACACCCAGACGGCGGATGCCGGCGGCGGCAGCGGCGCGGACGATACGCCGCGCGCCGGCACCGGCCCGCATGGCGAGACGCTCTATGCCGCCGACTGGTATCGCCGGCCGACCAACGCGCAGCTCTCGCCCTATCTGCCGCAGCGCGCGCTGGGCCGCGAAGGCTGGGGCGAAGTCGCCTGCCGGACGATCGAGCGCTACCAGGTCGTCGATTGCCAGGAGCTCGGCGAGTATCCGCGCGGCTCGGGCTATGCCGGCGCGGTGCGGCAGGCGGCGTTTCAGTTCCGGGTGAAGGCGCCGCGGGTCAACAGCCGCCTGCTGATCGGCAGCTGGGTGCGCATCCGCATCACCTATTCGCAGCGCGCCGGCGGCGGCGACGGCGGCGACGCGGACTAGAGCGTTTCCCCTTGGGCGAAGATGCTCAGAGTTTCGATTGCCGTGTTTTTCCTGGGCGCTGACCGTAAACGGGCGCCTTGAAAATGGTCCGGGTGGCGGTGTGACAATCCGTCCAATGGCTGGCTGGTCTTGCCCCGCCTATCTGCGCGCGATGCGCGACCTCGCGACCGACATGTCAGGGTAGAGAGATGATTTGGGTTCCGATTTTGCTGGGTACGTTCAAGCTGGTCGTGTTCGGCACCGGCATGTTCTTCGCCATCAAGTGGCATTACGATCAGGGCAAAAAGAAGAAGGCGGAAGAAGCGGCCCGCAAGGCGCCGGCGCCTGTCGAACCCGCATCCAGCACCGCCGAGTAATCGCGACGTGCGGCCTTAGTCGTCCGCAGCGTCGTCCGCGGCCAGCCGCTCCAGCCAGGCCTGGGCCTGCTTGGGTTCGCCAACCGCGGAGGGTCCCACAGGACCCCGCGCGGCGAGGAATTCCGCATGCAGCGCGAAGGACGGCAGCGCCAGACGCGACCGTGCGGCATCGATTTCCTCGGCCAGTTCGGCAAGGTGGTCGAGGGTAGGGCGGACGGCCGCGCGGGCATGCCGATCGCGCTGGTGGTCGAACAGGCCCCATTTGCCCGCGGCGGTGCGCTCCAGCGCTTCGATCAGCGCGGCGCGATACTCCGCCTCCAGTTCGATGCGTCGATTGTCGAGCCGTTCGAGGCGATCCGCTTTTGCCATGGCCGGCCTGTATCGGGGATGGCGCGGACAAACAATCTCAAGCCCCTCCTCCCTGGAGGAGGGGTTGGGGTGGAGGGCTTCCAGAACTTTCGCAGGTCTCTGCGAGACACAGCCCCACCCCAACCCCTCCCTAGAAGGGGAGGGGCTTAAAGGGGGAACGCCTCGGCTACATCGGCGGCTGTCCGGAAGCGGAAGGCCATGTTGTGCCGGTAGCTCTCGCCAGCCTCAAGCCGCGCGGAGGGGAAGCTCGGCTGGTTCGGGCTGTCGGGAAATTTCTGCGGCTCCAGGCAAAGCCCGCCGCGCTTGGGGTATGTGCCGCCGCTGGTCCCCGGCGCACCGTCGGCAAGGTAGTTGCCCGAATAGACCTGCACCCCCGGCTCGGTGGAATGCAGGTCGAGTACGCGGCCAGATCCCGGATCGAACAGCGTCGCGATCCGGCGCTCGAACCCGGCGGGGCCGTCGAGCACGAAATTATGGTCGTAGCCCTGGCCCAGCGCGAGCTGCGCATTCTCGGCATCGATGTCGCGGCCGATCGGCTTTGGGCTGCGGAAGTCGAACGGCGTGCCGTCCACCGGCGCCAGTGCTCCGGTCGGGATCAGCGCCCCGTTCACTGGGGTGATCGCGCTCGCGGGCAGCTGCAGGACATGATCGAGGATCGTCGTGTCGCTGCCCTCGCCCGCGAGGTTGAAATAGGCGTGCTGCGTCAGGTTAATGATCGTCGCGCGGTCGGGCGTGGCGGTGAAGCGCACCGCCAGCCCGTCCTCCTCCAGCGCATATTCCACCCGCACGACCAGGTCGCCGGGGAAGCCGTTCCAGCCATGCGGGCTGTCGAGCCGGAAGGTGACGGCGTGCGTGCTCCGCGCCTCCACCGCCCAGACCTGCTGGTCGAACCCGTCGGGCCCCGAATGCAGGCTGTTGCCGCCTTCGTTCGTGGTCAGCTGGAAGGTCTCGCCGTCCAGCGTGAAGCGGCCGCCGGCGATGCGGTTGGCATAGCGCCCCGCCACCGCGCCATAATAGCGCGGCGGCTGGCGGCGATAGTCGTCGAGGTCGGCATAGCCGAGCACGACATTGTCGATCCGGCCTTGCCGATCCGGCACTTCCAGCCGGCGCAGCGTCGCACCCAGCGTCAGGAACTGTGCGCGGACGGGTCCGCGCGCGATCTCGACGACCTCGATCTCGCTCATTGGCCCGGGCAGACCGAGTTGGCGGGATCCGAGACGATCTTCGCCTCGGCCAGCGAGAGGGTGAACGGGCCGCTCGCCTGCAGCACCACCGGCGCGTTGACCTTGGTCACGTCGACCCCGTTCTTCTGGTAGCACTTCAACAGGATGTTCACCGTCTGCCAGCCACTCTTGCCGGTAAACAGGCGGGTCGCGTCGATCGTTCCCGTGTTCTTGCCGCCTTCCATCGACAGCGTGACCGGGCCGTTCGGGGCCGCATCGACGCGGTAGACGAGCCGCAGCGACAGGTCGCCATTGGTCTCGCGGCTGAGGTCGAGGTCGCTGCCGCCGATGCGGAGCGTCGCCGGGCCGGCGGGCCAGGTCAGCTGCTGCGCGCCTTCCTGCGTCGTCGGGCCGTCGACCGTCTTGCGGGTGATCTTGCTGTCGGTCGCGAAGGAGAAGGGTGCCGGCGTCACGCCCTTGGCGAAGAAGGTGCTGATATTGGCCAGCGATGCATCGACGCCCGAGACTTCGCTGAGCGCGCCGACGCTGCCCGGCTTGGCATAGCTGAGACCATAGCCGAAGGCGAACAGCGGGTCGTAGCCGGGCTCGCCGCGGTTGAGGGTGAACTGGCCGGCGGTCTTCGGCCAGCTGAACGACAGCGTGCCGGTGAAATCGCGGCGCGGCTTGCCGGCCTTGTCGCCGATCAGCACGTCGGCGACGCCCGCGCCCTCGCTGCCCGGCAGCCAGGCAGCGACGAACGCGTCCGAGGCGTTGAGCTCCGGGTTCACCCAGAGCGGGCGGCCCGACAGGAACACCGAGACGACCGGCACGCCGGCAGCCTTCAGCTTCTTGAGCAGCGCCAGCGCCTGCTTGTCGCCCGGCTGGAATTCCAGCGTGCGCACGTCGCCGCGCATTTCGGCATAGGGCTCCTCGCCGAACACGACGATCGCCACGTCGGGCTTGGTGGTGAAGCTGCCGTCGGCGGAGAGCGTCGCGGTGCCGCCACCGGCCTTCACCGCCGCCTGGATGCCGGCGAAGATGGTCTCGCCGTTCGGGAACATCGAGTTGGGGTTGCCGTCGCCCTGCCAGCTGAGCGTCCAGCCACCCGACTGCTGCGCCATCGAATCGGCACCCGGCCCGGCGACCAGCACGTTGGCGCTCGCCTTCACCGGCAGCACGCCGCTGTTCTTCAAGAGCACCAGCGACTTCGCCACCGCCTCGCGGGCGATCGCGCGATGTTCGGGCGCGCCGACCATCTCGCCCTTGCTCTCATAGGGACGGGCCGGGTTGAACAGGCCCATCTGCACCTTCACGCGCAGGATGCGGCGCACGGCGTCGTCGATCCGCGTCATCGGGATCGTACCGTCCTTCACATGCGCGATCGTCGATTCGTAGAGGCCCTTCCAGCTGTCCGGCGCCATCGCCATGTCGAGCCCGGCGTTGAACGTCGCGGCGCAATCGGTGGGGGTGCAACCCGGCACCTGGGCATGGCCGTTCCAGTCGCCGACGATGAAGCCGTCAAAGCCCATCCTGCCCTTCAGCACATCGGTGAGCAGCGACTTGTTGCCGTGCATCTTGGCGCCATTCCAGCTGCTGAACGACGCCATCACGGTCATCGTGCCGGCGTTGATCGCGCCCGGATAGCCGGCATTGTGGATGCGGATCAGCGCGTCTTCGGAGACGCGGGTGTCGCCCTGGTCCTGGCCGCCAAAGGTGCCGCCGTCGCCGAGGAAGTGCTTGGCCGAGGCCGCGACATAGCCCTTCTGGAGCCGGTCCTTGGTGCCCGGCGCGCCTTGCAGACCACGGATCATCGCGCCGGAATAGCTGCGGACGACCTCGGGCTCCTCCGAATAGCCCTCATAGGCACGGCCCCAGCGTTCGTCCTGCGGCACCGCGAGCGTCGGCCCGAACGCCCAGTCGATCCCGACCGAGCTCGTCTCCTCGGCGGTCGCGCGGCCGATCTTCTCCATCAGTGCAGGGTCGCGCATCGCGCCGAGCCCCACATTGTGCGGGAAGAGCGTCGCGCCGATGATGTTGTTGTTGCCGTGCACCGCGTCGATGCCGAACATGATCGGGATCGGCGTGTGATCCACCTTGCGGGCAAGTGCGGCCTTCTGGAAGGCCTGCGCGGTCGCCAGCCACGGCCCGCGGGGGGACCGATCGGGCGCACCGATCGGCGGCGAGCTGCCGCCCGCGAGGATCGAGCCGAGCGGATAGACCAGCAGGTCCTCGGGCTTGATGCTGCCGATATCGGCCTGGATCATCTGGCCGACCTTCTCCTCCAGCGTCATCTTCGCCATCAGCTCGGTGACGAACTTCTCGGTGGCGGGATCGATCAGCCCCTGGCTCCTGGCGGCTGGCCACTTGTCGGGATGCGCGGTGGACGACAGCGCTGTCGGTGCCTGCTGCGCAATCGCGGGCGTGGCGGCCAGAATGGTGGTGGCCAATAGCAGCTTCAGGCTGGCAGGCATCGTCTCTCCCCTTCGGTGTTCTTTGGTAGCGATACCGCAGGATCGGCGCCCAAGTCCATGCGGCGGGCGCGGAGCCTGCCGGATGGTCGGCGCCGTCCTCCGGCGTTGGGATCTGCATCTATCTGGTTCGGGACGGATTTTCGACCCGAAATCATGCGATGGCGCTGTCCAGTGCATCCATCGCCATGGCGATCGGTCCCAAGGGACCTGCGAGATCCTCCAGCGCCGGTGCCACGACATACGGGGCCGGCGGCACGACCAGATAGCCGGCGATGCTGGCGCGAAGCAGCGGGTCGATCCGCTCGAGCAGGTGCGGCTGGCGCTGCAGGACGCCGCCGCCGATGGCGATGCGCTGCGGCCCGGTGGTCGCTACCAGCGTGTGGCAGAGCAGCGCGATCGCCGACGCGACACGGTCCCACACGGGATGGTCGGTGCCGACCGTTTCCACCGGCTGGTCGCCCAGCGCCGCGCGGATGCCGGTGCCGGAGGCGAGGCCTTCGATACAGTCGTCATGGAAGGGGCAGCCGCTCGGCGCGCTATCTTCGGGCAGGCGCGGGACGCGGATATGCCCCATCTCACAATGCCCGATGCCGCGGGTCGGTCGTCCGTTCACCACCAGCCCCACGCCGACGCCGGTGCCGACGGTCACATAGGCGAAGTCGCTGAGCCCTTGCCCCGTGCCCCAGCGCATCTCGGCCAATGCCGCACCGTTCACATCGGTGTCGAACGCCATCGGCACCGCATACTGCGCGGCAAGCCGGCGAGCGACATCGGTGCCGCTCCAGCCGGGCTTGGAGGTGGTGAGGATATGGCCGAACTGCGGGTTGGCGGTATCGAGGCATACCGGCCCGAAGCTGGCGATGCCGATCGCCGCAAAGCCGGTCTCCGCCCACCAGCGCGCAAGCACGGCCTCGATCGCGGACAGGGTGGTGTCCGGCGCCTGGGTCGGCACGGTTTCCTGGGCAAGGATGTCGTTCGGACCGCGGGCGAGCGTCAGCACGCATTTGGTGCCGCCAAGTTCGATGCCGACAAAGGGGACAGGGTGCGACATCAGCGCTGCATGCCCGGAATGCCGCACGTTGCCCGCTGGTCGATCGCCACCAATGTCCCCTCCCGCTCCGCCGGCGCGTTGCCGATCGGCTACCAATCTGCGCCTCTTGGCGCGGCCTGTCTCTGCCCTTGGGAGAGGCGCGGCACAAGATTAAAGTTGTTCGATTGATTTAATGGGCGGTCAGGCGAAGGCTGCGGCGATCTCGCCTTCGCTGGCCGATGCCTTCCACAGCGCACTGCTCTTCGGCAGCAGGAAGTAGCTGAACGGCAGGATCGCCGCGCCCACTGCCGGCGCGTCGGCGGAAAGCTGGGCGCGGGCGATCGGCGCCAGCGCCGGTGCGTCGCCGCGCTGCTCGGCAAGCACTGCGTTGGTCCGCTCGGCCAGCCGGTCGACATGGCGGCCGGGCAGGCGGCCGCCGATCAAGACGGCCTCCGGATTGATCAGGCAGTTCACCGCGAGCAGCGGCTGGACGAGCAGCCGCGCCGCTTCCTCGATCCAGGCATCGACCACCGCTTCCAGCGCAGGATCGCTGCCGTCGCAGGCGAGCATGTCCTGCAGGCTGTATCCGGCGGCCTCCAGCGGCGCGGCGAGGCCAGAGAGCGAAACATGCGTCTGGATCTGCCGCACCACGCCGTCGGGGTCGCGATGGGTGAGGAAGCCCAGCTCGCCGCTGCGGCCGGTAGCGCCGCGGAAATAGTTGCTGTCGATCACCAGCCCGCCGCCCAGCGCCGAGGAGATCAGGATGTAGAAGAAGCTCGAATGCTGGAGGCCCAGCCCAAGCTGCAGCTCGCCCATCGCGGCGGCGGCGGCGTCGTTCTCGACGAACACCGGCAGGTCGAGCGGCTCGGCGAGCAGTTCGGCCAGATCGGTCTCTTCCCAGCGGCGATAGGCGTCCGGCATGCCGGGGAGCTCGATCAGTCCGAGATCGTCCGGGCTGGCGATGCCGAGGCCGACGATCCGACGCCGGTCCACGCCCGCGGAGGCGATCAGCGCCTCGACTTCGGCGCGATAGAAGTCCGCCACCTGCTCGGGCAGCGCGAAGTCGATCTCGCGGGTCGCGCGCGCCACGGTCTCGCCGAGGAAATCGACGAGCACCAGCGTGACATGGTCGCGATCGATATTGAGGCCCAGCGAGTAGCACGCCCGGGGGTTGATGATCAGGTTGGTCGGCGGCTGGCCCCGCCCGCCGAAGCGCCGCCCGGCCTCCTGGATCAGTCCGTCCGCCAGCAGCCGCTTGGTGATGTTGGCGATCGCCGCGGCGGTGAGCCCGGTAATGCGTGCCAGGTCCACCCGGGTCAGCGAGCCGTTGGCGCGGATCGCATGCAGGGTGACGCGCTGATTATGGTCAGCAGCACGTTCCAGGTTGGTACCCGAAAGGCGGATCGGAGGGCGGCCGCTGGTCATGGTGGTTGCGATAACAGTCGATTTAGGGCCAGGGTGCAAGCGCCGAGACGATCTCTTCGGTTGAATTACTAAATTTGGTGAATAAAAACAGCGGCGGTGCCGAACGGCAACGAATGGACCCCGGGGCGCGACACGCGCGGGCCCGGCGCACAACTGGGGAGGAATGACGATGCGCAACGCGACCCGCGCCATGCTGTTGGGTGCCGCCATGCTGGCCATCACCGCGGTGCAGGCGGCCGAGCCGGACAATGGCGGGCCCTATAATGCCAGCTTCCTCGCCGGCGGCATCGGCATCGATCGGCCGCTGAGCGGCGCCGACGCGCTGTTGCGCTCGGGCGCGCCGGTGACCTTGTCCGCCTGGGTGAAGCCGGATCTGGTCCAGCAGGGGGTGGTGACGCTGATCGCGTTCGGCGATCCTGGCGGTGACTGCCGCTGCCTGGGGCTGCGGAATGGCGCGCCCCACTTCTTCGGCAGCGGGACGGCGGTGAACAGCACCGCCAAGCTGGCGGCCGGCCGCTGGGCGCATGTCGCCGCGGTGATCGAGGGCGGCCGGGTGCGGCTCTATCTGGACGGCAAGCAGGTCGGCGAGGGCGCGCTGAATGGCGCCGCGGTCGACGCACGGATCGCGTTGGCGCCGGTGGTGGCGGGGCAGCCGCATTTCGGCGGATCGCTGGTCCAGGCGCAGCTGCGCGGCGTCGCGCTGGGCGCGAGCGAAGTGCAGAACGAGGCGGGCAGCCCGCCGGCGTTCGAGCTGGTCCAGATGTGGCGCGTCGGAGTGGGCTGGGACCTGCAGAAGACCGCCAATATCGGCATGACGCGCCAGCAGGATCCCTGGACGCTGCCGCAGAGCGCCACCGCCTATACCCCGCCGGTCGCCAAGCCGGTGCCGGCGCTGCCGAGCCTCGCGCCCGCAGGTCCGCTGCGCTGGCAGATCAACGGCTGGCAGCTCGCCGCCGCACCCGGCATCCCCGCCGATGGCGGCACGCTGTCGCGCCCCGGCAAGCCCGAGGGCACCTGGTATGCGGCGACCGTGCCCGGCACGGTGCTGACCACGCTCGTCGATCGCGGTGTGTACCCGGACCCCTATTACGGCCTCAACAACCTCAAGATTCCCGAGAGCCTGGCACGGCAGGATTATTGGTACCGCACCAGCTTCACCGTCCCGGCGGAGGCCGCCGGCAGGCGGCTGACCCTGGTGTTCGGCGGCATCAACTATGCCTCGGAAGTGTGGGTCAACGGCCAGCGCCAGGGCGGCACCCGCGGCGCCTTCATCCGCGGCCAGTTCGAAATCGTGCCGACGGCGGGCGAGAACGTCATCGCCGTGCGCGTCTCGCCGCCGCCGCATCCCGGCATCCCGCACGAACAGTCGATCAAGGCCGGCGTCGGCGAGAATGGCGGCCAGCTCGCGATCGACGGCCCCACCTTCGTCGCGACCGAGGGCTGGGACTGGATCCCCGGCATCCGCGACCGCAACACCGGCATCTGGCGCCCCGTCGAGCTGGTCGCGACCGGCGATATCAAGATCGGCGATCCGCATGTCGTGACCGACCTGCCGCTGCCGCGCACCGACAGCGCCGACGTCTACATCACCGTGCCGTTCGAGAACCGTGCCGCCACCGCCCAGCCGGTGACGATCCGCGCCGCGTTCGACGACGTGACCGTGGAGAAGACCGTCACCGCCCAGCCGGGCAAGGGGGAAGTGCGCTTCACGCCCACCGAATTCCACCAGCTCACCGTGCACAACCCGAAGCTGTGGTGGCCGAACGGCTATGGCGACCCGGCGCTGCACGACCTGAAGATCGAGGCCGCCGCGAACGGCCAGGCGAGCGACACCAAGGCGCTGCGCTTCGGCATCCGCGAGGTGAGCTACGACCTGTCGCTGTTCGACCATGTCGGCCAGCTGCGCCGGGTGAACCTGCAGTTCACCGACGGATCGCTTGCCGGCCAGCAGCTGATCGACGTGCGCCACGAAGCGCTCAAACAGAGCCCCACCGGCTGGGCGGAATCGCTCACCCCTGCGGGCGAGACCTCCAAGGCGGTCACCGCCATCCCCGAGGAGACGCTGCCCGAGCCGCACCTGGTGATCCGCGTCAACGGCGTGAAGATCGCCGCGCGCGGCGGCAACTGGGGCATGGACGATGCGATGAAGCAGGTCAGCCGCGAGCGGCTTGCCCCCTATTTCCGCCTCCAGCGCGAGGCGCACATGAACATCATCCGCAACTGGATGGGCAACAACGACGAAGAGGAGTTCTTCGAGCTCGCCGACGAGAACGGCATGATGGTGCTCAACGATTTCTGGCAGTCGACCCAGAATTTCCAGGTCGAGCCGGACGATGCCGCGCTGTTCCTCGCCAATGCCCGCGACGTGGTGGCGCGCTACCGCAACCATCCCTCGATCGTCGTCTGGTTCGGCCGCAACGAAGGCGTGCCGTACCCCACGCTCAACGAGGGCCTCGACCAGGCGATCCGCGAGCTGGACGGCACCCGCTGGTACACCGGCAGCTCGAACGTGGTGAACCTGCAAGGCTCCGGCCCGTACAATTACCGCGCGCCGGTGGGCTATTTCACTGATCTCGCCACCGGCTTCTCGGTCGAGACCGGCACGCCTTCGCTCTCCACGCTGGAATCGGTGTCGGCCAACATGCCGGCCAAGGATCGCTGGCCGCTCTCCGATACGCTCGCCTATCACGACTGGCATTTCGGCGGAAACGGCGACACCAAGAGCTTCATGACCGCGCTGACCACGATGTTCGGCGAGCCGCTGAGCTTCGAGGATTTCGAGCGCAAGGCGCAGATGATGAACCTCGAAACCCACAAGGCGATGTACGAAGGGTTCCTGGGCCATCTCTGGACCAAGAACAGCGGGCGTCTCTTGTGGATGACGCACCCGTCCTGGCCGTCGAACATGTGGCAGATCTACAGCTGGGACTATGACACCCAGGCCTCCTATTACGGTGCGAAGAATGCCGTGGAGCCGGTGCACATCCAGCTCAACCTGCCCGACAACCAGCTGGTGGTGCTCAACACCACGCGCGACGACCAGCGCGGGCTGACCGCCAAGACCCGCGTCGTCAGCCTCGACAATGTCCAGCTGTTCGCGCGCACCGACAAGGTGGATGCCAGGGCCAATCGGGTGACGACGCTCGACGCCGTGCCGCTCGACCGGCTCTACGCGGCCAGCCCGATGCTGCTCGTCGAGCTGACGCTGACCGACGCCAAGGGCGCGCTGGTCTCGCGCAACTTCTACTGGCGCGGCCGCGACGACACCGCGTATCGCGCGCTGGTCAGCCTCGCCTCGGTGCCGCTTGAGGTGCAGGCGAGCACGCCGAAGGTGGACGGCGAGGACAAGGCAATCACCGTCACCGTCGCCAACAAGGGCACGGTGCCGGTGCTCAACGCCAAGTTCACGTTGGTCGATGCCGAGGGCAAGCGGATCCTGCCGGCCTATTACAGCGACAATTATGTCTCGCTGCTCCCGGGCCAGCACCGCGTGTTGAGCGTGCGCTATCCGGCGGGGGTCACCGCCACACCGCACCTCACCGTGCGCGGCTGGAACGTCAATCCGGCGACCGTCGCGGCGACGGGGAAGTAGGCGCCGAGCCTCCTCCCGGTTTCGGCCGGGAGGGTCGGTTCAGGCGGCGACGCGCTGCGGCTCGCGGCTGCGCTCGCCGAGGCCGCTGGCGATCCAGTCACGGATGCGCTCGGCACGGGCGCGATCGGCTTCGAACTTGGCGAGCAGTTCCTCGGCACCGGCGGTGTCGGTGCCGGCGGCACGCATCATCGCGAGGACTTCCTGCTGGGCGGCAATGTGGCGCTCGGCGAGTACCACATTCTTCTCGGCTTTGACGAGGTCGGTCGGGGTATAGCTCATGTGGTTATTATAGGCGTAACCAGGATGGTGCGGGAATCGCGGGGTCAGTCGGCCCAGTCGCGCGCCAGCGTCCGGCTCGCCAGCGCGGTCAGGATGCCTGCGACGAGATACAGGCCCAGCCCCGCGGCGATCGCGTAGCGCAGGCCATCGGCGGCCCCGTATGTCGGTGCCAGCTGCTTGGAGAGTAGCCCGATCAGCCAGGGGCCGACGCCCAGCCCGAGCAGGTTGTTGATCAGCAGGAACGAGGCCGAGGCGGTGGCGCGCATCTGCGGCGGCACCAGGTGCTGGACGGCGGTGATCACCGGCCCCAGCCAGACATAGACCAGCGCCTGCGGTACGAGGAACAGCAGGAAGGCCGCCTGCCAGCTGTGCGCCAGCACGCCCGCCACGAACAAAGGCAGGCCGACGACATAGCTGATCGCGGGCGCGAGCGCGTACCACTTCCGATCGCGCTGCCCCAGCCGGTCGCCCAGCCAGCCGCCGAGCAGGATGCCCGCAACGCCGCCGGTGAGCAGCAGCCCGCCGAAGAACTGACCGACCTGCGCGATGTTCAGCTGGAAGCTGCGCAGCATCAGGCTCGGCAGCCAGAAGGCGATCCCGTACCCGCACATCGACCCGGCCGCCGCGCCGAAGGCGAGCAGCCAGAAGCTGGGCTTGGCGGCGAGGATCACGAAGACGCGGGCCCAGGGTACCGCGTCCGAGGTCGGGGCCGCGCGGGGAGGATCGCGGACGATCCATTTGAACGGGACGGCGATGAGCAGGCCGAGTACGCCGACGACGAGGAAGGCCGTCCGCCACTCCACCGCATGGGCGATATAGCCGCCGAGCAGCGCGCCGCCCGCCGAGCCCAAGGGGATGCCCAGCGAATAGATGGAGAGCGCACGGGATCGCCGCTCGGCCGGATAGGCGTCGGCGATCAGCGCATAGCTGGGCGCCACCCCGCCGGCTTCGCCGACCCCGACGCCGAGGCGGAAGAGGAACATCGTCGTGAAGCTGTGCGCCGTGCCGCAGAGCGCCGTGAACGTGCTCCACACTCCCAGCGAGACCGTGATGACCCAGCTGCGGCTGGTGCGATCCGCCAGCATCGCCAGCGGGATGGCGAGCGTGGAGTAGAGCAGCGCAAAGGCGAAGCCGCCGAGCAGCCCGAGCTGCCCGTCATCGAGCTTCAGGTCCGCCTTCACCGACTGGGCGAGGATGGAGAGGATCTGCCGGTCGAGGAAGTTGAAGATATAGACGAGCAGCAACATCGCGAGGACAATGCCGCGCGGGGTGCCGGGACGGGTGGGGTGCGTGGGCATGGTGGCTCCTCGCCGATGGATCGATGTTGCTGGCCGTCATTCTTACCGGGACGAGGGTCGACGCCAACCCTTGTCATCCCCGCGGAGGCGGGGATCCATTCGCGCAGGTGCTGCGGTTCCTGCCCCCAGCGCTCAGGCCAATGGATTCCCCCCTTCGGGGGAATGACCAAGGAGTGGGTGCAAGGTTAGAACTTCACGGTCCCCGTCACGAACACCTGGCGCGGATTGCCGTAATAGCCGGTCAGCACGCCTTCGGTGCCCAGCGTCGGGATATAATTGCCCGCCGCGTTGCGCAGGAAGTCGCCGGTGTCCGGGTTCTGGGCGAGGAAGTTGTAGCCCGAGACGATGTAGCGCTTGTCGAACAGGTTGCGGCCATGGACGCCGATCGACAGCTTCTTGTTGATGTCCCAGTTCAGGTTCGCGTCGAACAGCGTGAAGCCCGGCTGGTCGAGCATCGGGGTGCGCAGCTCGAACTGCTGCGAGGCGCTGCGGTACGAGGCGGTGAAGCTCGCCGCGACCTGGCCTTCGTTGCCCACCGGCACCGAATAGCCGATCGTCCCGCTCGCGGTCCAATCGGGCGTGTTCTGGATGCGGCGGCGATTGGCGACGTCGATGCCGCGCGAGTCGATGAAGCGGAGATAGCGCGCGTCGAGATAGCCGACCGACCAGCTGAGATCGAGTTTGCCGCCCGGCGCGCCCAGGTCGCGCGCGGCGATGAGGTTGCCTTCGAACTCGATGCCGCGCATCCGCGCCTTGCCGGCGTTGGTGGTGATGCCGATGAAGGTCTGCTGGCCGTTGATCGTTGTGCCGATCGAGCCGGGCACCTGCACATCGGTGTAATCGGCATGGAAGGCGGCCAGCGCGAAGCTCAGCCGGCGGTCGAACAGCGATGCCTTGTAGCCGATTTCGTAGCTGGTGACGTTCTCGGGGTCGAACGACATGAAGTCGTAGACCTGCGCCGGCGTGCACACCGCGCCGCTCGGCGTCTTGCACGCGCTGGTCTGGCCGCGCGGATCGAAGCCGCCGCCCTTGAAGCCCTTTGACCAGCTTGCGTAGAGCGTGTGGTCCTTGCCCGGCTTGAAGCTGATCGAGGCGCGGGGGGTGAACTTCTTGAAGTCGGCGCTGCCGCGGAAGTCGGAGGTGGTGGCGAACAGCACGCCCGCGCCGCCGAAAAAGGGCGAGCCGCCGCCCAGATAGGTCTGGCGTAGCACGCGCGACTGGCGCTGGTCCCAGGTATAGCGCCCGCCCGCCGAGACGCTGAACATCGGCGTGATGTCGTAGGTGAAATCGCCGAACACCGCGACGGTATCGGTCTTCACGTCGCCGAAGGTCAGCGCGGTGACGCCGCCGGGCAGCCGCACGTCGAACACGGTCTTGGCCTTGGCGTCGAGATAATAGACGCCGAGCAGGCCGGACAGGCCGCCGGTGTTCACCAGCAGCTGGGCTTCCTGGCTGAACTGCTTGTTGTTGTAATAGGCCGGCACGTCGACCTGCACCGCCGGCAGCGCGTCGAAGTCGATCGGGGTGGCGCTGTCGTCCTTGCGATAGGCGGTGATCGAGCGGAAGGTCAGCCAGTCGGCGGCATGCAGCTCGGCGAGGCCGGTGATCCCCCAGGCCTTCACGTCCTGGCGGGGCGTGACGAGGCCGCCCTGCGAATCGAACTTGTCGGTCAGCACCGGCGTGCCGCTGACGATGCCGGGGATCAGCCGGTGGCCGCCACGGGTGTTGCTCTTGTCATGGGTATAGTCGCCGGAGACGCGGAAGAAGGCGCTGCTGCTCGGCTCATATTCCACCGTGCCGCGCGCGGCCCACAGGTCCTTGTTGTAATTGTCCTGGCCGGTGGTGAGGTTGGTGCCGAAGCCGCCGCGGCTCAGGCGCGCCCCGGCGGCGCTGACCTTCAGGCCAGTGTCGCCGATGGGCGCGCTGCCGCTGACCACCAGATCGGCCTGGTTGTACGAGCCATAGGTGCCGCGCAGCTGCAGCTGGGGATCGTTGCCGATCCGCTTGGTGACGTATTTCACCGCGCCGCCGATCGTGTTGCGGCCGTAGAGCGTGCCCTGCGGGCCGCGCAGCACCTCGATCCGCTCGACGTCGTAGATGTCGAGAACGGCCGCCTGCGGGCGGTTGAGATAGACGTCGTCGAGATAGAGGCCGACGCCGGCCTCGAACCCGGCGACCGGGTCCTGCTGGCCGACGCCGCGGATGAAGGCGGAGAGCGTCGAGTTGGTACCGCGCGAAACCTCGAGCGAGACGTTCGGTGCCGACTGGGCGACATCGGTAATGTCGAGCGCGCCCTGGGCATTGAGCTGCGCGCCGCTGATCGCGGTGACCGCGATCGGCACGTCGAGCAGGCTTTCCGCGCGGCGGCGGGCGGTGACGATGATCTCGCCGTCCTGCTGGGTCTGCGTCGCCTCGGCGGTCTGGCCGGTGGTTGCGCTGTCCTGGGCGAAGGCGGGCGTGGCGGCGAGCAATGCGGCGCTCGCGAGCAGGGCGATACGAACGGAATCGTGCCGTGACATGGTAATCCTCCCCTGGTGCAACCCATCTTGAACGCGGGTTGTAAGCTGTTACGGGACGCTATACTGAAACCTGAACCGGGTTTCAACTTGGGATCTGTAGGGGAGGCGTAGCATGGCGGGCGAGCGTGGCATTTCAGCCACTTCCGTGCCGGAAGGCGGCGAGTCGCCGAACGATGCGAAGGTGCCGCGCACCGAGCGCGGACGGCGTACGCTGCGCGCGATCCTGGATGCCGCCGCCGCCGAATTCGGCGAGAAGGGCTTTCACGAAGGCTCGATCAGCGGAATCACGCGGCGGGCCGGCGTCGCGCTGGGCAGCTTCTACACCTATTTCGATTCGAAGGACGCGGTGTTCCGCGCGCTGGTCCGCGACATGAGCGATCAGGTGCGCGAGCATGTCGGCCCGGCACTGCGCGGCGCGCGCGACCAGATCGACGCCGAGCGCGCGGCATTGCTCGCCTTCATCCGCTTCGCCCGCGCGCACAAGGAAATCTACCGCATCGTCGACGAGGCCGAGTTCGTCGATCCCGCCAGCTTCCGCCACCATTATGCGAGCACCGCCGACCGTATCGCCGCCCGCCTGCGCGCCGCCGCCGATCGCGGAGAGGTGCGCGACGACGTCAGCGAAATCCACGCCTGGGCGATCATGGGGATGAACGTGTTCCTGGGGCTCCGCTACAGCGTGTGGGACGAGGGCACCCCGCCCGAGGCGATCGCCGACGTGGTGGCGCAGCTGCTCGCACGGGGCATCGGGACCGATCGCTGAGCGGCTTGCGTCGGCGCGGGAACGCGATACCGTGCATTATATGAGTGATACACTTGGTGCCGATCGTCGCGCACTGCGTCTGGCAAGCCTGGGCCTGCTGTTCGGCGCGGCGGTACATCTGTTCGCCTGGTGGGCGGGGCCGGCCTGGATGGCCTGGCTAGGTGCGCCCCCGTCGGCCATCGCATCGCGCGCGGCGGGAAGCTGGCCGGCGCTGGTCGGGACACTCATCCTCGCCGGCGGCCTGGTGGCACTCGCGGTGCTTTGCTGGATCCCGGTGCGCGGCACCATGCATCGCCTGGCGCGCGGGCTGCTGGTGCTGCTATATTGGGCGGGCCTGCGCGACCTGCACACGCCGTTCGGGAATTTCGTGATCCTGGGCGGGGCCTTCGCGCCGGGATCGATGGTCGTGCTGGCGATCGGCTTGCTGGTGGCGGGCGGGTTGTTCGGCACCCGCCCGCACCATCTCACTTCTTCGTGAGCAGATCCTTGAGACCGGCCAGCGCCTTGGTCGGCTCGGCTTCTTCCTCGCTCTTCACGCCGGCGGCGCGGAGCACTTCGGCGGCGCGGGGGCTGCGCGGATAGGGATCGAGTTCGAGCGCCATCGTCTCCGCCGCGGCTTCGCCCAGATCGATGGTGCCGCCGGTGTAGAAGACGGTGTCGCACTCGTCCTCGCTCAGCTCCACTTCGTCCTCGCCGGGGCTCGTCGTCTCGGGCACGAAGCGGATCGCGAAATCCTGCTCGACTTTCGCCGGCAGCGGATCGTCGGTGACGACGCAGAGCTGGGTGAGCCGGGCGGACAGGTGCCCGCGCGCGACCACGCCCTGCGCGTCGCGGCGCAGGTGATAGACGGCGTTCAGCGTGTCGATCGACTTGAGGCCGAAGCGGCGGCTGAGCGCGGCGCGCTCGGCTTCGTCGGCGGTGATCTGGACCTCGCTTTCGCCGGCGCCGATCTGGTCGAGCCGGTGGGGGCGGGAAAATTCGGGGTCGGTCATTCGGGAAGCTCTCCTGCGATTACCCGCGCCAGCGGCATCGCCGCCAGCGCATCGCGAAAGGCGCGCAAGCGCGCGTCGACATGGGTGAGGGCGGCCGGCGCCGGCGCCGTGCCGCGATAGAGGTTGCGGACCAGCGCGGGGCCAAGGTCGCCTTCCGCCAGCCCGCTGCGATAGGCGCCGAGCCGGCCACCGAGCATGCCCATCATCCGGCCGACATGCTTGCCGACGATGATGTCGCCGATGCCGATCTCGCGCAGCTGGCCGTCCATGTCGTCGATGAAGCATTCGGCCACCGCGGTGCTGGTGGGGATGCCGGCGGGTTCCGCCTCCAGCCGCAGCAGCACGATGCACAGCACCGCAGCGATCATGTCGAACCGGCCGTCGACCGTGTCGGGCACCCCGCCGTCGGTATACCAGTGCGCCGCCCGGCCGCGTGCGACGACGCCCGCATAGAGCTGCGGGGCGGTGCCGCGATCGGGTTTGCCGAAGAGCCGCTGGAGCATTCGCATTGCCGTTGTTCGTGCCTTCCTCGGTCGCGACCTTGTTTGGCCGCAATTTGCCGCATATTGAGGCCTTCGGCCCGCGATGCAATCCGGGGGCCGCACGTGTTTGCCTGGAGATCCTGATGTCGCTTCCCGTTCGCACGCTCGGCGCCGCCGCGTTGTTGGTCGTGCTCGGCACCACCGCCTGTACGCCGGTGCGGCTGCATCAGGGCTATGTCGTCGATCACGATCTCGTCGCTTCGGTGCAGCCGGGCATCGACACCCGCGACTCGGTGCTGCAGACGCTCGGCCATCCCAGCTTCACCAGCCAGTTCAACGAAGGCGAGTGGTTCTACGTCTCGCGCGACAGCAGCAACTTCGCCTTTCGCAACCCGAAGGTGAAGTCGCAGACCACGGTGCGCGTCCGGTTCGATCAGGCGGGCAACGTCACGTCGATCGACCAAACCGGCGTCGAGCTGGCCGCATCGATCAGCCCCTATGGCAAGACCACGCCGACGCTGGGCCGCCGCCGCAGCTTCTTCTCCGATCTGTTCGGCAATATCGGCACGGTCGGCGCGCCTGGTGCAGGCGGCCCCGGTGGCGGTGCCGGCGGCGGCGGTGGCGGCCAGTAATCCTCGCCTTTCGTTTCGCTGACGACAGCGTTCGCGGAGCGTTCAGCGAGACTTCTCCATTCCTGTGCCCAAGCCGGCCTTCGGGCCGGCGGGTTCGATCAGGATGGAGAAGACCGATGAAGAAGCTCGTACCCCTCGCGATGCTGACCGCGTTCGCGGCACCTGCGCTGCTGGTTTCGGGTAGCGCGATGGCCCAGTCGCAGGCGGAATTGCGCGGCGATCGCCGTGATATCCACGATGCCGAGCACGACCTGCGCCGCGCCGAACGCTCGGGCGATCCGCGTCGCATCCACGAAGAGCGCCGGGACCTGCGCGACGCCCACCGCGAATATCGCGAGGATCTGCGCGACCGCGACCGTCGCTGGGCCGAGAATGACTGGCGGGTCTGGCGCGATCACAACCGCGGGCTGTATGCGCGCGGCGAATGGCGGGCGCCCTTCCGCTATTACCGCTTCCAGCCGGGTGCCCGGATCGGCACCGTCTATTATGGCCCGCGCTATCTGATCGGCGATCCGTGGCGCTATCACCTGCCGCAGCCCGGCTTCGGCCGCGCCTGGGTGCGCCACTATAACGATGTCCTGCTGGTCGATACCCGCCGCGGCACCGTGATTCGCGTGCTCCCGGGCTTTTACTGGTAAGCAGGAAAAGAGAACCGGCCGTACCGATCAAGCGGTGCGGCCGGTTCAAGGTGCGGGTTGTCCAAAGAATCGGGCAGGCAACGGCCACCAGCACGCCGAGTTCCCTATCGCTTCGGAAAATCAACGCGGCGCGAGAGATGGTCGCACAAGCCTTTGCTGCGTATCTGCACATATAGGTTGATATTATCTTTTCGACCATAGATAGTAACATAATCCGACTCGGGATGCATCGTTTGGGGCGGGCGATGATGATCGAAGTAGTCGATACGATACTCTGTGAGATGCTGGTTGCATCTGTCGTATTCATGTTGATCGGCGGCATAGATGACCTGCTGATTGATGCGCTATTTATTTTTAGCTGTTTGTTCAGAAGGCGTAAGGCGAGCGCGCCGTTTGACAGCGCTTCCATCGTGTATGACGCACGATTTGCTATATTCGTCCCTGCATGGGATGAGTCGGCGGTAATCACCGAAATGTTGCGCGCAATGCTCGCGCAGTGGCAGTCCCAACCCTATCGAATCTACGTCGGTACCTATCCGAATGATCTGGCGACCATCGCTGCGGTTGCCGAGGTCGCGCAGTCGGATGTTCGTGTTCGGCTCGTCGTGGGCCCGCATCCCGGCCCAACCACCAAGGCCGACTGCCTCAACCGGTTATGGGAGGCGCTGGAGCGGGACGTCGCGGCGGAAGGCAGGCCGTTCACCGCGGTCGTGCTGCACGATGCCGAGGATGTGGTGCATCCGCGGGAACTCGCAGTCTATGCCGCCTGGATCGAGCGCTACGGCGCGGTGCAGATCCCGGTCGTGCCGCTCCGCCAGCCTGGATCGGTGCTGGTATCCGGCCATTATCTCGACGAATTCGCCCAGTCGCACGGGCTGGCGCTGCCGGTGCGGCAGATGCTGGGGGCCAGCCTGCCGCTCGCCGGGGTGGGCTGTGCGATACGCTGCGACGTGCTGCGGCGAATCGCCGCGGCGCGTGGCGACCCGTTCGATCCCGCCAGCCTGACCGAGGACTATGAGCTCGGCCTTACGCTGCGCGCGATGGGGGAGCGCGGCATCTTCGTTCGTTCGGCGGAAACGCCCGGCGGCCCGCCGGTGGCGGTGCGGGCCTATTTCCCGGCCAGCGTGACGGCGTCGGTTCGCCAGAAGGCGCGCTGGATGGCCGGCATCGCGCTCGCCGGCTGGGATCGTACCGGATGGGGGCGGCCCTGGGACCTGTGCGATCACTGGATGCGCATGCGGGATCGGCGCGCGACCCTGGCGATGCCGGTGCTCGCCATCGCCTATGCGACGCTGCTGTTCTGGGGATTCACCTACCTCCTGCATGCCGCCACCGGGATCCCGCAACCGCCACCGGCGCCTTGGCTGGAAACGGGCGCGGCGATCAACCTGGCGCTGCTGGCGTGGCGGCTGGTCGTGCGGGGCGTGCTCGTGGCCCGGCTGCATGGCTGGCGCGAGGGACTTTGGGCGGTGCCGCGGATGCTGGTGGCCAACTATATCGGTCTGCTCGCGGCGCGGCGCGCACTTTGGATCTATCTCCGCCTGCTCGCCGGCGGCGCGGTGCACTGGGACAAGACGGCGCACCAGTTCCCCACAGCGGCGATGCGCGCGCCCTTGGTCAGCGCATGACGGGTGTGCGCCGCGGCCGCCCGTTGCGGTTCGTCGGCGCGGTTGCTTTCGGATGGATCGGGGTGCGCGTTGCGATGCTGTGGCCTGCACCGCCGCCTGCGCTGCCGGCAGTGCTCCCCGCAACGCTCCGGCCGTCGCTGCGATTGCTGCCGCCGCCGGCAGCGTCAGCCGAGGCATCCCGAGGACGGGCGGTGTCGGAAGCGGGCGCCACAGGATCGCGCGCTGGCGGCGCGCGCCCAGTCCGGTCGCGGCCGGCCACCGGCGGCACGGTGCCGCCGCACCTGCCCGCGCTCGTTGCGCCCCTGCCGGACGCAGTAGCGCTACCGCCGGCCGTCCCGCCCGCCATGCCCTCGGCGCAGGGCCGCGCCGAGGCGGGCGTGTCGGCCGTCGCCTTACCCTTGCCCCGCCGTGATCATTGGCAGGCGAGCAGCTGGCTGGTGCTGCGGCCTGGCCGCGGCCTGGGCGCCGCGCCCGCTGCCAGCCAGCTGGGGGGCAGCCAATATGGCGTGCGGCTGGCCTATGGGCTGGGCCCCGGCCGGCGCCTCGCCGCTTATGGGCGTCTCGCCGGGCCCCTCCGCGGCACCGGCGCCGAGGCGGCTTTCGGCGTGGAATGGCAACCCGGCCGCGCGCCGGTACGGCTGAGCATCGAGCATCGCTTCGGGCTGGACGGCATCCACGACGGCCCGGGGGCGGGGGTGGTCGCGGGCCTCGACCGCGGCATCGCGCCGGGGTTCCGGCTGGAAGCCTATGGCCAAGCAGGGATGATCCTGCGCGCCGAACGCGCGCCCTATGCCGACGGCGCCGTGCGGCTCGCCCGGGAGGTCGCGCACGGCAGGCGCAGCGTGCTGGCACTGGGCGTCGGCGCGTGGGGGGCGGCGCAGCGCGAGGGCCAGCGGGTCGACATCGGCCCGTCGCTGGTTGCCGTCGTCCCGATCGGTTCGGTGCGGGCACGCCTTGCGCTCGACTGGCGGCAACGTATCGCCGGAGATGCGCGGCCCGGCTCGGGGCTGGCACTCACCCTCGGCAGCGACTTCTGACGGCGACGCGGCAATTCCGCCGCTTCGCTCTTTCGCGGCGCCGTCGAAACGGGTTAGGTCTACCCCCGCATGGATCTGTACCTTCCCATCGCCAATCTCTCGGTCAACGCGCTCCTGATCGTGGCGCTGGGGCTGGGCGTGGGTCTGCTCTCGGGCATGTTCGGGGTGGGCGGCGGATTCCTGACGACGCCGCTGCTGATCTTCTACGGCATCCCGCCCACCGTTGCCGCCGCCTCGGCTGCGAGCCAGGTGACCGGCGCCAGCGTCTCGGGCGTGTTCGCGCATTTCCGCCGCAAGGGCGTCGACGTCCAGATGGGGGTGGTGCTGGTGGCCGGCGGCATCCTGGGGAGCCTGATCGGGGCCTGGCTGTTCAAGCTTCTCCAGGCAAGCGGCCAGATCGACGTGGTGATCGGGGTGCTCTACGTCGTCCTCCTCGGGTCGATCGGGGGGCTGATGGCCAGGGAGTCGGTGAGCACGATCCGGGTGGCGCGCGGCGCGAGGCCGCCCAAGGCCCGCAAGCGCCGCCACCATCCGCTGGTCGCTGCGCTGCCCTTCCGTTGGCGCTTCTATGCCTCGGGCCTCTACATCTCGCCGCTGGCGCCCTTGCTGCTCGGCATGTTCACCGGCGTGCTGACGATGCTGCTGGGCGTCGGCGGCGGGTTCATCCTGGTGCCGGCGATGCTCTACATCCTCGGCATGGGCACGCAGACGGTGGTCGGCACCTCGCTGTTCCAGACGCTGTTCACCACCGCCGTCGCGACCATGGTGCATGCGACGACCACCAAGGCGGTCGACATCGTGCTGGCGATCCTGCTGCTGCTCGGCTCGGTGATCGGTGCCCAGCTCGGCGCGCGGTTCGCGGCCAAGGCCAAGCCCGAATATCTGCGGCTGCTCCTCGCGCTGATCGTGCTGGCGGTCGCCGCCCGCATGCTGCTCGGCCTCGCCTGGCGGCCGGATGAGATCTACTCGGTGGGGACGGCGTGAGACGGGCCTGGGCGCTGGCGCTGTTCGCCCCGCTGCTGATGGGGCAGGCCAAGCCCGAGCTGGTGCCCGACGTTTCGCAGCGCGACATCGAGATCGCCTACAGCTTCACCGGGGCCGAGCTGCTGCTGTTCGGCGCGATTGTCTATCCCGGCGGCATCGCGCCGCAAAAGGGCCAGCGCCCCGCCGATATCGTGGTGGTGATCAAGGGGCCGACCGAGTCGGTGGTGGTCCGCGAAAAATCGAAAGTCGCCGGCATCTGGGTCAACGCCGCGCAGACCCGCTATCGCTCGGCCCCCAGCTTCTACGCGATCGCCTCGTCGCGGCCGATCCGCCAGCTGGTCGACGACCGGACTCGGGCGATCTACGAACTGGGGCTGGACAGCCTGCAGCTTTCCCCCGCCTCGGGCGCGGCGCCGGAGGTGCAGCAGCGCTTCGACCAGGGGCTGGTGGACCTCAAGCGCCGCAGCGGCCTGTTCTACGAGGCGCCCGGCGCGGTGGAGATCACCGGCGGGGTGCTCTACCGCGCGCGGCTGACCATCCCGGCGCGGGTGCCGGTGGGGCGGTTCACCGCCGAGACCTTCCTGATCCGTGACGGCCGCGTGCTGGCCGCAGCGGTGCGGCCGATTGCGATCCGCAAATCGGGCTTCGAGCGGTTCGTCGCGACGAGCGCGGACCAGCATGCGCTCGTCTACGGGCTGGTCGCGGTCGGCGTCTCGTTTCTCTTCGGCTGGGGCGCAGGCGCGCTCTGGCGGCGGTTCTGATCGGACTGGATACCCCGTCTTAACCCGGCCAAGTCCATGGTGTGCCCGCCTTTTTTGGGGATGCACGATGGAAGGCCAGTTTCGCGTCGGTGGATTTGAAAGTGAAGGAAGCGGGGGCGGCGCGCCGACGAGCCGGGCGCCTGGCGGGCCGCGCGCGATCGGCGCGGTGTTCGAGATTGCCGGCGCCTCCAGCCAGGTGCTCCTCGACCTGGGCGAGCTCGATGCGCTGGCCGAGAGCGGCGACGCCGCGCTCGCCAATGCCGGGCAGGTGGGCGCGCAGGTCAAGATCCGGGTGGGCAGCGCCTGGCTGATCGCCAGCATCCGCACCGCCCGGCTCGATCCCTCGGGCAAGCGGATCGCGGCGACGATCGACTTCCTCGGCGAAGGCGACGAGGAGCGGCTGACGGGCAAGCTGTACCGCTTCCGCCGCGGCGTCACCCGCTATCCGGCGCCGGGCGCCGAGGTGTTCGCGGTCACCACCGCCGATCTCCGCCAGATCTACGCGGCGGACGATCGCGCGCATATCGAGGTGGGCACCGTCTACCCGACCAAGGACATTCGCGCCGCGCTTTATATCGACGCGATGCTCGGCAAGCATTTCGCGCTGCTCGGCTCGACCGGCACCGGCAAGTCGACCTCCGCCGCGCTGATCCTGCACCGCATCTGCCAGCTGGCGCCGCAGGGCCATGTGGTGATGATCGATCCGCACGGCGAATATGGCCGTGCCTTCCAGCACAATGGCGCGCTGTTCGACGTCTCCAACCTGCAGCTCCCCTATTGGCTGATGAACTTCGAGGAACATTGCGAGGTGTTCCTCACCAGCGAGGGCGGCGAGCGGCAGGTCGATGCCGACATCCTCGCCAAGTGCCTGCTGGCGGCCCGCTCGAAGAACCGGATCGGGCAGGAAATCGGCAAGCTCACCGTCGATGCGCCGGTGCCGTACCTGCTCTCGGACCTCACCAACGCGCTGACGCTCGACATGGGCAAGATGGACAAGGCGACCGACACGGCGCCCTATCTTCGCCTCAAGAGCAAGATCGACGAGGTGAAGGCCGATCCGCGCTATGCCTTCATGTTCTCCGGCATGCTGGTGGCGGACACGATGGCGGCGTTCCTGGCGCGCATCTTCCGCCTGCCGGGCGGCGGCAAGCCGATCTCGATCATCGACGTGTCGGGCGTGCCGAACGAGATCACCGCGGTGGTGGTCGCGGTGCTCAGCCGGATGGTGTTCGACTATGCGATCTGGTCGCGCGGCGAGGCCAAGCGGCCCGTGCTGCTCGTCTGCGAGGAGGCGCATCGCTATGTGCCCAACGAGCGCAATGCCGATGGCTCGTCGGTCGGGCGGATCCTCAGCCGGATTGCCAAGGAAGGGCGTAAGTACGGGGTGTCGCTGGGGCTGATCACCCAGCGGCCTTCGGATCTGGCCGAGGGCGTGCTATCGCAATGCGGCACCATCCTGTCGATGCGGCTCAACAACGAGCGCGACCAGGCCTTCGTCCGCGCGGCGATGCCGGAAGGCGCACGCGGTTTCCTCGATGCGATCCCGGCGCTGCGGAACCGGGAATGCATCGCAGTGGGCGAGGGCGTGGCGACGCCGGTGCGCCTGCTGTTCGACGATCTCGAGCCGGAAAAGCGCCCGGCCTCGGACGACCCGCTCTTCTCCGCGCTGTGGCGCGAGGCGGGCGGCGAAGAGGCGAGCATCGAGCGGACCATCCGTCGCTGGCGCGCGCAGGGGCGGTAGACCCCTCCACTCCAACCACCGTCATTCCCGCGAAGGCGGGAATCCATTGGCTGAGTCGTGGCGGCGCTTGCTGCGGCGGAACGGCGAATGGATCCCCGCCTTCGCGGGAATGACGCAGGGTCCGTGGTCCCCGCGGTTCGTTACTCCGCTGCGTCCTTCTGCACGCCGTGCCCGACCGGCACCGCCATCAGCCCGTGCAACTTCGCCTGAAACGCACCCAGCGCGCCGCCGGTCAGGCGACGGACCGAGACGAACGATACCGTGCGCGGGTTGACCGCCTGGCCGTTGCGAGTCGTCTCGAAATGGAGGTGCGGGCCGGTCGACAGGCCGGAATTGCCGCTGCGGCCGATCTGCTGGCCCTTGCGCACCGACTGTCCGGGGCGGACCATGATTTTACTCAGATGCGCATAGCCGGTGCCAAAGCCACCGCCATGCTCGATCCGCACCAGGTTCCCATAGCCTGCCGACCCGCCGGCGACACGAACCACGCCGTCGACGGCTGCATAGACCGGAGAACCATAAGGCGCGGCGATGTCGATGCCCTTATGCTCCCGCCTGTATCCCAGGATCGGGTGCATCCGCATGCCGAAGGCGGAGGAGAAGCGGCCATTGACCGGCATCATCATCATGCCGGTCTTGCTGCCGGTGCCGCTGGCGTCGAACCACTCGGTCTTGCCGTCGCTCTCCCAGGGGGCGAGCTGGACGCTGTTCGCGCAGCCCGTGACGCCGGCATACATCAGCTGGCCATATTGAACCTCGCCGGTGGCGGCACGCGCCTGGCCGAGGATCAGGTCGAACTTGCACGACGATCCCAGCTTGGACACCGAGACGCGGCTGGCCAGCGTGCGCAGGAATCCTTCCACTGCCTTGGCCGGCGCGCCGGCGGCGCGGGCCGAGCGGTAGAGGCTCGATCCGATCAGCCCCTGGACGCGCAGCGGCGTGCGGTCGATCGCAATCGGAATCGACTTGATCGCCAATGCGGCGCCCGTGCGGGCGATCTCGATCCGCCGATCGAAGGCGGCGCGGAAGGCGAGCTTTTCCAGCGGGCGCGGCTGCGACGTGTCGACGCGGCGGCCCAGCGTCATCTCGAGCACCGTGTTGCGCTGGATCTGGCCGAGCGGCATTGCCCCCGACACCAGGCTCGCGACGATCCCGGCATCGGCCTCGCCTACGCCCGAGCGCTGCAGCACGCCGCGCAGCATCGTGCCGCTGGCGAGCCGCGCTTCATGCTCGATGATCGGGCGTTCGGGGGTATCGCTGAGCGGCTTGACCAGGCCGGATGCCGCGACATGCACGCCGGTACGCGATCCCTTGGCGAGCGGCGCGATCGCCTGTGCCTGCTGCGCCTGCTCGGCTTCGCCGGTCAGCGGGGCAGGGACGATGCCGGTGATCGGCCGGTCGAAGCCCGGCGCGAGCATCCAGGTCGCGGCGCATAGCGCGGCACAGGTGGCAGCACCCCGAAGCCAGGTGCGCGAGCCGATATCGGCGCCGAGATCGGGGACGAGGTCGAGGGTCGCGAGCCGCTTGCCGATCCGCGCCGGCACCACCGCCGCCGGGATCGCTCGCGCCAGGCCACCGCCGCCGCCGGCCAGGCCCGAGCCATGTTCGTCGCGAAAGAACAAGCGGTGCTGCCCCTAAGACCCGTTCTGCGCACCGCAAAAGCGGCACGTCCATCGAATCACTCTGGAATCATGCCCTTAAAGTCAAATTAAGTTTGGAACCTGCACCTTCCGCACGCGGTGACCCGTGCGGAAGGTGCGGCGAAGGGACCGGATCGGCCGCAACCGTCGCGGATATGTAGAAAAGCGGTGCAAGGGAGTTGCCTAACGCCCTGCGGGCGACGATCTTGAAAGCAACATGAGCCAGTTCGCCCGTTCGCCCGTCACGGCAGTGCTGGGGCCCACCAACACCGGCAAGACCCACCTCGCCGTCGAGCGGATGTGCGGCCATGCCAGCGGCATGATCGGCTTCCCGCTGCGGCTGCTGGCGCGCGAGGTGTATGACCGCATCGTCCGGATGAAGGGGCCCACCGAAGTCGCGCTGATCACCGGCGAGGAAAAGATCCTGCCGCCCAAGGCGCGCTGGTTCTGCTGCACGGCCGAGAGCATGCCGCTGGAGCGCGAGACTGCGTTCGTCGCGCTCGACGAGGCGCAGCTCGGCGCCGACCCCGAGCGCGGCCATGTCTTCACCGATCGCCTGCTGCGCGCGCGCGGCCGGGAGGAGACGATGATCCTCGGATCGGACAGCCTGCGCCCGATGCTCAAGGCGCTGGTGCCCGAGGCGGAGGTGGTCGGGCGCCCGCGCTTCTCGACGCTCAGCTATGCCGGGGCCAAGAAGCTCTCCCGCCTGCCGCGCCGCTCGGCGATCGTCGCCTTCTCGGCGGAGGAAGTCTATGCCGTGGCCGAGGCGCTGCGGCGCTTGCGCGGCGGCGCGGCGGTGGTGATGGGGGCGCTGTCCCCGCGCACCCGCAACGCCCAGGTGGCGATGTTCCAGGCGGGCGAGGTCGACTATCTCGTTGCCACCGATGCGATCGGCATGGGGCTCAACATGGACGTCCACCATGTCGCCTTCGCCTCGCTCCACAAGTTCGACGGGCGCCGCCAGCGCCGCCTGACCATCGCCGAGATGGCGCAGATCGCCGGCCGCGCCGGGCGCCACCAGAAGGACGGCACCTTCGGCGCGCTGCACGCGGAAGGGCCGAGCGCGTTCACCCCCGAGGAGGTGCTGGCGATCGAAGGGCACCAGGTGCCCAGGCTCGAGCATCTCTACTGGCGCGAGGGCGAGCCCGATTTCGACAGCATCGACGCGCTGATCGGCAGCTTGGAGCGCAAGCCCGAGGCCGAGGTGCTACGCGCCGCACCGCAGGCGACCGACCTCGCCGTGCTCAAGCGACTGTCCGAGGAACGCTGGGTCCGCGACCGCGTGCGGCATCCCCGGATGGTCGCACGGCTCTGGGCCGCGTGCGGGCTGCCCGACTTCCGCAAGCTCGGCGTCGATCCGCATGCGCGCTTCGTAGGAAGGCTGTTCGGGCATCTGTCCGAAGGGCGCGGCCATGTGCCGCACCAATGGTTCGCCGACGAGATCCAGCGGCTCGACAATATGGGCGGCGACGTCGAGACGCTCGCCGGCCGCATCGCCGCCGCGCGCAGCTGGGCCTATATCGCCCACCGCGCCGACTGGCTGGAGGAGCCCGCCCATTGGGCCGAGCGGACGCGCGCGATCGAGGAGAAGCTGTCGGACGCGCTCCATGCCAGCCTCACCCAGCGCTTCGTCGACAAGCGCACGACCGTGCTGCTCCGCCAGATCGGTGCGGATGCCTCCACCCTGCCGGTGACGATCGGTCCCGAAGGCGAGGTGAGCGTCGAGGAGCATCCGCTCGGCACACTGGAAGGCTTTCGCTTCAAGGTCGCGGCCGAGGCGCGGGCGGGGGACAAGCGCATGCTGCTCGCCGCTGCGGAGAAGCGACTGGCGGGCGAATATCGCCGCCGCGGGTCGGCGCTGGCTGCGGCGCCGGACGCGGAGCTGACCCAGGTCGGCACCGCGCTCCACTGGCGCGGGCACGATGTCGCGCTGCTCAAGCCCGGCGCCAATCTGGTCCGGCCGCGCGTGCAGCTGGATCGCGCGCTCGACGTGCTCGATCCGCAGGCCAAGGCGGCGGTGCAGACGCGGCTGGAGCGCTGGTTCGCCGAGCGCGTTGCGGGCGACCTGCCGGTTCTTGCCAAGCTCGATGCGATCACGCGCGAGGAAGCCGCCGGTGCGCCCCTGCGCGCGCTGGCCAATGCGCTGCTCGAACAGGGCGGACTGCTGCCCCGCCGCGCGGCGGGCGGGATGATCGAGGCGCTGGACGGCCCCGCGCGGCACCGGTTGCGCAAGATCGGCATGACCATCGGCACGCTCGACCTGTTCGCCCCGTCGCTGCTCAAGCCCCGCGCCGCCGCCCGCCGTCGCGCGTTGATGGAGCTGGAGCAAGCGCCGCCCGATGCCGCCGTGGTGCTTGCGCGCGACGGCGCCGGGGCGGATCTCTCTTATGGCTTTCGCCCGTTCGGTGCGCAGGCGGTGCGGGTCGACTTGGTCGAGCGGATCGCCCGTGCGGCGCACGAGGCGCGGCAGGGCCGCAAGCCCTTCGCCCCCGATCCCGCGCTCGCCACCTCGATCGGGCTCAAACCAGAGACGATGGCGCGGCTGATGGCGCAGCTCGGCTTCCGCACCGCTCGCGGCGACGCCGACGCACCGCAGCGCTGGATCTGGCAGGGGCTGACGCCGCTGGCCAAGCCCAAGCCGGTCGTGGTTCCCGGCAATGCGTTCGCGGCCTTGGCGGCGCTCCGCAATGGCTGAGCCGTCGGGACACGGCCCGGCGATGCGGCTCGATCGCTTCCTGTGGTACGCGCGGATTGTGAAGACCCGCAGCGCGGCCCAGGCACTCTGCGAGAAGGGTCTGTTGCGGATCGACGGCCGCCGGGTCGAGCGCTCCTCCGCCGGCGTGCGCGTCGGCGCGATCCTCGCCTTCCCCATTCAGGGCAAGGTCCGCGTGCTCCGGGTCGAGGCCCTCCCGATCCGCCGCGGCCCGCCGGGCGAGGCGCGCGAATGCTACGAGGATCTCGTCACCGATCGCGGCGTTCAGGACATGCCCGGTGATTGACGTGGCGCCCGCCCGCGCATAGCAGGACCCCGAATTGATCGTTCGCAACCAAGGACCGTTTTCCCAATGACCTATGTCGTCACCGACGCGTGCATCCGGTGCAAGTACATGGACTGTGTCGAGGTCTGTCCGGTCGACTGTTTCTACGAGGGCGAGAACATGCTCGTCATCAACCCGAACGAATGCATCGATTGCGGCGTGTGCGAGCCGGAATGCCCGGCCGAGGCGATCCTGCCGGATACCGAGAACGGCCTGGAAAAGTGGCTGGAGCTCAACCGTACCTATTCGGAGCAGTGGCCCAACATCACCACCAAGGGGGAAGCACCGGCGGACGCCGATGCGATGAAGGCTGAGACCGACAAGTTCGATAAATATTTCTCGCCGAACCCCGGCTCGGGCGATTGATCGCGGGCGGCGCCCGCCGCCGCGCGCAACAGGCCCGAAATGGAGCAGGCGCATGGATTTATGCGCCGTGCGCGTGACCTTTCACTGGTAATTTTATTACGAGCGTGTTAAATAGTGCGCGACGAAGGCAGAAAGACTCGCCTTCGCCCGGAGACGCTAGCGTATGCCCCGTGTTTTCCCGTCCGCCGCGTGTCGCGCGCCTGGGCGGGGTCCGCAATCCAACCGGGGCCGGTAATTCACGAAAGGTTCCTCGCACATGGCTGCCAAGGCGCTGTCCTTCGATGTCGGCGATTATGTCGTTTACCCCAAGCACGGCGTAGGCCGTGTAATCGAGCTGCAAAAGCAGGAAATTGCTGGAATGCAGCTCGAACTCTACGTCCTGCGTTTCGAAAAAGAGAAAATGACGCTCCGCGTGCCCACCAACAAGGCCGAGAGCGTGGGCATGCGCAAGCTTTCCAGCGACAAGACGCTCAAGGAAGCGCTCGATACGCTGAAGGGCAAGCCCAAGGTCAAGCGTACCATGTGGTCGCGCCGCGCCCAGGAATATGAAGCCAAGATCAATTCGGGTGACCTGGTGTCGATCGCCGAAGTGGTCCGCGACCTGTTCCGCGCCGACGACCAGCCCGAGCAGAGCTATTCCGAGCGGCAGATCTTCGAAGGCGCGGCCAGCCGCCTCGCCCGCGAGCTGGCGGCGATGGAGGAGCTCGACGAGCCCGCGGCGCTCGAGAAGATCCTGGACATCCTGCGCAAGGCCGCAGCGATCCACAACAAGGACAAGGTTCCCGCCTGAGGCGCGGATCCGGGTCGGACGCAAAAGGGGGCGGAACCATGGGTTCGCGCCCCCTTTTCGTTGCGCGCCGATCGTGTATTATGGCGGCAACACACGATCGGGAGATCCGCCATGCGTCCGTTGCTCATCCTCGCCCTGCTGCCTGTTGCCACCGCCTGCCACGCCAGCTGGGACGAAAACAAGGGCACCAGGATCGAGGCCAGCGGCACTGGCGCCAGCCGCGCCTTTGCGGCGAACGGCTTTACCGGGGTCGCCCTGAAGAGCTCGGACGATATCGACGTGCGCACCGGCGCCGCCTTCTCGGTGCAGGCCGAGGGCGATCCCAAGGTGCTCGACCAGCTCGACATCCGCCTCGACGGCAAGACGCTCAACGTCGGCCGCAAGACTCGTGTCGGGATGATGTGGGACAAGAGCGGCGGGGCCAAGATCCATATCGTGATGCCGCGGCTGACCAACGCGACGGTGGCGGGCTCCGGCACGCTGCGGGTCGATCGCGTCGAGGGCAAGTTCGGCGGTGTCGTGGCGGGTTCGGGGGATCTCGACATCGCGGCAGCGGCGGCCGACGAAGCGTCACTGACCATCGCCGGTTCGGGCGACATCGCCGTTGCTGGCCGCGCCGACACGCTGGATGTGTCCGTTGCGGGCTCGGGCGATTTGCGCGGGCAGCAGTTCAGGGCTGCTCGCGCCGACATCTCGATCGCCGGTTCAGGCAGCGTGCGGGCGAATGTGAGCGGCCCGGCCTCAATCTCGATCCTGGGTTCGGGCGATGTCGAACTGCACGGCGGCGCGCAGTGCAAGGTCAGCAAGATCGGATCAGGCGAGGCGAAGTGCTCGTAAGCATTTCTGAAAGCCTCAAGGCGAAGGGCCGGCTCCGCGTCTTCGGATCGCTGCTCGCACTGCTGATTCTGCCGGAGGTCGCGAGCGCGCAACAATGGCGCGCTATGTCGACAGCGCAATCGCGCACCACAGCGGCCAAATTCGCCCATTGTACGGTCGTCGAGAATCGCAAGGCGGTGCGCGACTATCTTGCACGGCCCGTCGGCGGTGACGGCGAGGCGGGCATTCCTCCCGATCTGATGGTGGGATGCCTGAGGGTCTCGACCGGACGATTTGGCGGCGAACAGGAAATGCGCATGCCGAAGCTGCTGTTGCGCGGGCTGTTGTTCAATGCCCTGATCGCGCGTGACCTCAAGCGTCCGCCGACCACGGGATTCGAGTCCGTCGCGCCGCTTGCCTATCCGGTTACCGAGAGCGACCCCGCTACCGCCATACTTCGACGCGACTATCGCGCGCTGATGAAGATTGGCGAATGCACGGCTCGGGCCGCGCCGGATAAGGTATGGGCGTTGCTTGTAACGCCGGTCGCCACGCCGGGGAGAAGGCTGCGATCGTCGGCCTGCACACGGTATGGAGCGCGTGCTTGCCAGGGCGCAAGGATATGACGTTCAGCACCGAGATGCTGCGGGCGAGCTTGGCGGAACCCTTTCATCGCCTCAGCATGGCGAGCCGATAGCAAGAAGCGCTCGATCGAAGAGGGGGCGCGCTGCCGCTTCAGGCCGCCAGCGGAAACCGCAGCAGCTTGTGCTCCGTGGCCACCAGCGCTTCCGCGCCCGCGCCCACGGCGCGGATGATCTCCGGATGCCCGGCGTCCAGCCCGCCGGTGAGCGCGCCGAAGGCCGGCAGGATCAGCTTGGTCCCTGTAGCCACGAAACAGCGCCGCGCTACGTGGCGGCCGCGCACCGTCAGGCGCAGTTTGGGGTGGAAATGGCCCGAGAGTTCGGGGCGCGGCTCGCCGGCTTCGGCTTCGTGGCGCAGCACCAGCCCGTCGATCTCGGCCTCTTCGTGCACGGTGCCGCCGCAATGGTCGACCAGCACCGCGTCGTGATTGCCGGTGATCCAGTGCCAGGCGAGGCTGCCGGTCAGCGCCGTCAGCATCGCGCGGGCCTGAGCGGGCAGGCGCTCGCAGCCTTCGACATCGTGGAAGCTGTCGCCCAGGCACCAGAGCTCCAGCGGGCCCAGCCGCTCGACGATCGCGGTCAGCGCCGAGAGCGTGGCGATCGTGTCATAGGGCGGCAGCATCTGGCCGCCGAGCGCGAACCAGCTCGCCTTTTCGAAGTGCAGGTCGGCGACGAGCAGCGCGCGCCGCGCCGGCCAGTAGAGCGCGCCTTCGGGCAGCACGCGGAAGTCATGGCCGGCGAACGAAAGGGGAACCATGGCCGTCCTATCCCGCTTCCGCTCGCCGCCGTCAACGGGTCTCAGGCGGCGACCGTCGCCGCCTCGCCCCGCACCGTCTCGCCCAGCGCGCCGAGGATGCGCACCCAGGAACGAATGCCCTTGTGGAAGCTCTTCAGCTCGTACTTCTCGTTGGGCGAGTGGATATTGTCGTCGGGCAGCGCGAAGCCGACCATCACGCTGTCCATCCCCAGGATCGAGCGGATCGAATTGACCACCGGGATCGAGCCGCCGCAGCCGAGCAGCGCGGACGTGCCCCATTCGGCGTCGAGCGCGCCTTGCGTCGCCGCCAGCGGGCCGCTGTCGCTGGCCAGGCTGATCGCGAAACTGCCGGGGCCGCGGGTCACGAACTCGGCCGAGCAATCCTCGGGCAGGCGGCTGCGGACATGGTGCTGGAAGGCTTCCCACACCTGGTCCGGATCCTGGGTCCCGACCAGGCGGAAGCTCACCTTGGCGTGCGCTTCGGCCGGGATCACCGTCTTGAAGCCCTCGCCGGTATAGCCGCCCCACATCCCGTTGATCTCGGCGGTCGGCCGCGACCAGACCTGTTCGAGCACGGTCTTGCCCGCCTCGCCTGCGGCCACGCGCAGGCCGATCTCGCCGAGGAATTCGCCTGCATCGAAGCCCAGCTTGTTCCAGCTCTCCAGCACCACCGGATCGGTGTCCGGTACGCCGTCGTAGAAGCCGTCGAGGGTAACCCGACCCTCGGCATCCTTCATTTCGCCAAGGATGCCGGCGAGCAGCTGGAGCGGGTTGCGCGCCGCGCCGCCGTACAGGCCCGAATGCAGGTCGCGCGAGGGGCCGCGCACCGTCACCTGGCCCGCCGCCATGCCGCGCAGGCCGATGGTGATGCCGGGGGTGTCGCGGTCCCACATCAGCGTGTCGCAGATCAGCGCGAAATCGGCCTTCAGCTCCTCGGCATGGGCGTGGAGGAAGGGCTCCAGGCTAGTCGAGCCGGATTCCTCTTCGCCCTCGAACAGGATGGTGACGCGGCAGGGCAGGCGGCCCTCGACTTCCTTCCAGGCGCGGCAGGCCTCGACGAAGGTGCGCAGCTGGCCCTTGTCGTCCGAGGCGCCGCGGCCGACGATCGTCTTCGATCCATCGGCCCGCGTGTCGATCCACGGATCGAACGGGTCGCGCGTCCACAGCGCGATCGGGTCGACCGGCTGGACATCGTAATGGCCGTAGAACAGCACATGCGGGCCGTCCCCGTCATGGTGCGCGACGACCATCGGGTGCCCCGGCGTGTCCGCCACGCGCGCCTCGAAGCCCAGCGACGACAGTTCGGCGGCAAGCTGCTCGGCCGCGCGGCGACAGTCGGCGGCATAGGCGGGGTCCGTGGAGATGGAGGGCACGCGCATCAACGCGGCGAGGCGCTCGATGCTGGCATCGAGCTGGGCATCGGCGAACGCAAGAACGGAGTCGGTCATGGCCCTCAGCTATGCCGCCGCCGCACCGGCCGCAAGTCCGGCAAAGGGGCAGGGGCGAACCCTCAAGATTGCATTGTTGCAATGTGTCGCGGTGAGTCCCCGATCGGTCATAAAACAAGGTTAACGCACGGTTTACGTCAAGAAATGCCATGTTCAGGGGGAACATTCATGCTTCGCAAGACCGTCGCCGCGCTCGCGCTTTCCTGTGCCGCGATCTTGCCCGCGCACGCGCAGCTGGTGCTGCTCGCCCAGGGCCAGCTGACCGGCAGCAAGGCCGGTGCCGGCAAGGACCTGTCCGGCCTCAACTATACGCTGGAGAACGGCCTGCCTGCCAACATCCTGGGCGGCCTCGGCTCTGGCCTTACCTATGCCGGCGGCAACGTGTTCCTCGCGGTGCCCGATCGCGGGCCCAACGCCACCCCCTATAACAGCGCGGTCGACGATACCGCCTCATATATCAGCCGCTTTCAGACGCTGACGATGACGCTCACCGCCAATCCGAGCGCGGGGCTGCCCTTCACCCTCACCCCCGAGCTGCAGCGCACCACGCTGCTCTACAGCCCGACGGCGCTGCAGTACGGCACCGGCGCCGGGCTCGGCACCAAGGCGGACGGTACGCCCATCGGCTCGGGCGCGCCGGTGGTGAACACCGCCGGCCATTATTATTTCAGCGGCCGTTCGGACAATTACGGCGCCGGCGCCTCGAGCAACCCGCTCGACGCGCGCTTCGACCCCGAGGCGGTGCGCGTCTCGAACGACGGCAAGAGCGTCTTCATCTCCGACGAATACGGCCCCTATGTCCGCCAGTTCGACCGGGCGACCGGCGCGCTGGTCAAGACCTTCACCCTGCCGGGGAACCTCGCCGTCACCACGCTCTCGCCCAACGGCCAGACCGAGATCGACAAGAACGCCACCGGCCGCGTCGCCAACAAGGGCATGGAAGGCCTGGCGATCACGCCCGACGGCAAGACGCTGGTCGGCATCCTGCAGGCTGCGCTGGAGCAGGATGCCGGCACCGCCTCCAAGCTGCTGCGCATCGTCACCATCGATATCGCCACCGGCGCCACCCACGAATATGGCTATAAGCTCACCAACGGTTCGGGCGTGAGCGAGATCGTCGCGGTCAACAACCACCAGTTCCTGGTCGACGAGCGCGACGGCAAGGGCCTGGGCGACGGCACCGCCGCCAAGGTGAAGCAGCTGTTCCTGATCGATCTGGACGGCGCGACCGACATCACCAACCTCACCGGCAAGGCCGCACAGGACAAGGCGATCGCCAAGTCGTCCACGCCGTTCCTCGATCTGGTGGCCGAGCTGGGCAAGGCGGGGATCGCGGCGACCAATGTCCCCGCCAAGATCGAGGGCGTGAGCTTCGGCCAGGACGTCACCTATAACGGCGCGACCTACCACACGCTGTACCTCGCCAACGACAACGACTTCGTGCCGGCGACCTCGGGCCAGAACCAGTTCTATGTGTTCGGCTTCCAGGACAAGGATCTGAAGGGCTATGTCGCCCAGTCGGTCGCGGCCGCACCGATCCCGGAGCCGGGCATCTGGGCGATGCTGGTTGCCGGTGTCGGCGCGATCGGGAGCATGCTGCGCCGTCGTCGCCCGGCGACCGCGCGTTCCTGAATCATTTCCCCGGCCCGGTGCGACCCTGCGCACCGGGCCGGGGCGCAAGGACTTGCCGGTCCTCCGGCGCTCTGAGATAGTCGCGGCCGGGGAAGGGACCGCGTGACCACCACAGAGACCGGAGCGGGCGCGCGGTACGGCGCGTTCATCAGCTACAACCATGCCGACCGGGCCCGCGCGCGCTGGCTGCACCGGGCGCTGGAGCGCTATCGCATTCCCGCCAAGCTGGTCGGCACTGCGGGCGCGTTCGGGCCGGTGCCGCGACGGCTGGGGCGGATCTTCCGCGATCTCGACGAACTCTCCGCCGCCAGCGACCTCAGCGCCGAGGTGCGCGCGGCGCTGGCCGATTCCGCCTGCCTGATCGTCGTCTGCACGCCTGCGGGCGCGGCATCGCAATGGGTGGCGCGCGAGATCGCGCTGTTCCGCGAACTCCATCCCGATCGCCCGGTGCTGGCCGCGCTGTTCGACGGCGAACCGGCCGAGGCGATGCCGGCGGAGCTGCGGCGCGCGCCGGACGGCACCGAGGCGGAGCCGCTTGCCGCCGATTTCCGCGAGGGCAAGGATGGCAAGCGACTGGCGCTGCTCAAGCTGGTAGCGGGCGCGGTGGGCGTGCCGCTCGACGCGCTGGTCCAGCGCGACGCCCAGGCGCGGGTGCGCCGCGTGACCTTCGTCACGCTCGCCGCGGTTTTTCTGGTGCTAGCCATGGCGGGGTTGACGGTCCTGGCCGTCCGGGCTCGTGCGGAGGCGGAGCTTCGGCGTGCCCAGGCGGAGGGGCTGGTGGAATTCATGCTGACCGACTTGCGGGGGCGGCTGAAGGAGGTCGGCCGGCTCGACGTGCTTCGGGAAGCGAACGAACGCGCGCTTGCCTATTATGGCGAGCAGGATCTGGCGACGCTGCCCCCCGACGTCCTCGCCCGCCGCGCCCGCGCGATCATGACGATGGGCGAGGATGCGATGGAGGCCAAGGACACCCCCCGCGCCCGTGCGGCCTTCACCCAAGCCAACCGCATCACCCACACGCTGATCGCGCGCCAGCCCGATCAGTACGACGTCGTGTTCGCGCATGCGCAGAGCGAATTTTATCTCGGCCTGCTCCACTTCAAGGCAGGCGAACTGGCGGCGACGGAGCCGCATTTCGAAGCCTATGCGGCGCTGGCGCATCGGTTGATGGCGCTCGCTCCGGCCGATCCGCGTAGCGCGGAAGAAGTCTCCTATGCTGCCGGAAATTTGTGCGCTCTAAGGATGGAGCAGCGTCAAGCGGAGCGCGCGGTGACACTCTGTGGTGAAGCGCTACGCGCCAACGAAGCCCTTGCGCAACGCGAATCCGATTCGGAACAGCGCTGGCGAGACGTTGCCAATCGGCAAGGGTGGTTGGCTGATGCGCAGTTTGATGCTCGTAATATGAATGCTGCGTTAGACCTTCGCCGGCGACAGGTTGCACTGCTTGAGCGCCTTTTTGCTCGGGACCAAGGAAACGCACGCAACCGACGCATGCTGATTTGGGCGGAACGCGCTCTCGCGAAGTTGGAGAACCGCAATGGTGACGACGCCTTGGCTGTGCGTCGTATGCGTGCTGCCATCAGTGACCTCCGTACAATGACGGAGGAAGATACCGAAAATCAAGAACTCGCGACTAGGTTGAAGGAGATGGAGGCCGAACTGGTCCGAATCGAGGGGAAACGTAAATGAACGGTCAATATCCGCTGTCGATACTTCCGCCATCGTACATAAGGCTGGTCAAGCGATATCAGATATTTGCTAGCAGTAAGGGTGGTTATCCGCTGAGCGATTTGAACTTTCATATCGAAGGATATGAGGATGTCGATCGGTTTGGCAACGGAAAGCAAGTTACCGCTGCAGATGACTTTACCAAGATCGTCCGCGACTTCGTGGCTGCACCGCCCAACATCACGCCTATCCTCGTCGGTCCTACGACACCCCCGCCAACGCCGCTCGATATCGTCGTCCGCGAGCCTTGCTGCGTCATCTTCAAGCTGATCGGCGATTTTTGGGAATATACGCCCAATAGCCTGTATGTCAGCACGAAGCACGAATATCCGGACGGCAAGTATCGCCGTGCCTTCCCGCTGCTCGATGACAACGGCAGGATCGCTGCTGTCGGATTCTTCGTGGAGTACGTCACCAATCCGCAGGACCGTAAGACGTGCGAAGGGCTCAATCTGTACGTGGACTTTTTGCAAGGAGATATGCGCATGCCGACGATTATCGATCCGGACGTGGAGAACCAGGGTGGCCATGTACCGCCGAAGAACCCGAAGCCGCAGGAGCCCGATGGCGACGAGTGATCGGCGTTTCGCTGCAACGCTTTAGGGGAGTATGCCGAGCAGGATGACGGCGAACGTGCTTGCGATAACCGCCCAGGCGCGTGCCGGTGCGCTCGACCGCGCCTGGCAGATGTTTCGCGACGCGGGGTTTGACCGCGTCGCGGACGATCCCGCCGTGCTCAGCCTCAAGGGGCGGCTCCTCAAGGACGAGGCGCTGCTGCTTGCCGGCGAGGCACGGCGCGAGCATGCCCGTGCCGCTGCGGCTGCCTATGCCGCGGCGGCGCAGCTCGCGCCCGCGCCCTATCCGCTGATCAACGCCGCCACGCTGGCGCTGATCGCCGGCGACGTGCCCGGCAGCTACAGCCTCGCCGCCGATGTGGAGGAGCTGCTCCAGGCCGGCATTGCGGACGAAACCCCCTATTGGCTCGCCGCGACCGAGGCCGAGGCCCGGCTGCTCTCGGGCGACGTGGCCGGTGCCGAGGCCGCGCTCGCCCGCGCGATCGCCGAGGCGCCGCATGCCTGGGAAGACCATGCCTCCACCCTGCGCCAGCTCGGCGTGATCCTCGCCGAGCAGGGCGCATCGGCGGACTGGCTCCGCCCCTATCGGCCGCCGTGCAGCCTTCACTTTGCCGGCCATCTGCGTCTGCCCGAGGATGTGGGCGCGCTCACCGACAGCATCGATGCGCTGCTCAATTCCGAACGGGTGGCGTTCGGCTATGGCGCGCTGGCGGCCGGCGCCGACCTGCTGATCGCCGAGCGGCTGATCGCGCGGCGGGCGGAGGTGCATGTCGTGCTGCCGGGCACCGTATCCGAGTTCGTCGAGCGATCGGTGCGTCCGCATGGCCACCGCTGGGTGCGGCGGTTCGAGGCGGCGCTGGCCGAGGCGGCGAGCGTCCACGAACTGGGCGAGGCGAGCCCGGAGGCGTTCATGCCCTCCGTGCGGCTCGCCGATCTGGTGGCGATGGGCCGCGCGACGCTGCAGGCCGGGCTGCTCCAGTCCGAGGCGGTGCAGTTGCTGGTGGGGCCGGGCGCGCTGGACGATGCCGGGCAGAGCGCCCATGCCGGCGCGCTGTGGCACCGCGCCGGGCGGCGCCAGCATCTGCTGCCGCTGCCGGTTTCCGCCAGCCCGCAGCCGCCCGCGCCCAGCCGCGTGCAGATCCTCGCGGTGCTCGCGGTCGATCTGCTGGGCGGCGAGGGGGAAGACTATAGCGCGCTGGAGCGCGATCTCGCCTGCCGTCTTCCGGCACTGCACCGCGCCTTGGCCGAAACGCCGCCGGCGGTCGCGCGCTGGTCGGCGCAGCGGCTGCTGCTCGGCTTCTCTGCGGCAGGGGCCGCGTGGGAAGCAGCGCGCAGCATCGGCGCCGCGCTCGCCAGCACCGGTCCGCTTCGCCAGGCGCTGCACATCGGGTTGGCGATGCCGGTCCGCGATCCGGTGACCGGTGGCGCGGTGCTGCTCGGCAGCAGCTTCGATCTTGCCGAGCGGATCCTCGGCGTCACCGCGGCGGGCGCCACCTTCGCCAGCGAAGCCTTCGCCGCCAGCCTGGCTGCCTGCGAGGCCGATGCCGGGCGCGCGGAGCTGGTGGGAGAGCTCGGGCTGGTCGGCCAGGCGCCGGTCGCGCTCTACGCGATGCGGCCGCGGCTCATACGATAAGCGCCTCGAGGCGGGCGGGGGCGACGATCTCCAGCCCGTCCTCGTGTCGCCGCACGATCCCGCGCCGCTCCAGCGCCGATACCGCGCGCGACACGGTCTCGCGCGCGGTCTGCACTCGCAGCGCCAGGTCGGAGAGCACCGGCAGCGGGCGGATCCAGCGCCCGTCGCCCGCCTGCGCCATCCGCAGCAGCTCGGCATGGACGCGGCCGTTGGACGACAGCATCAGCCGCGCCGAAACGAGTTGGGTCAGCGCGCCGAACTGCCGCACCATCGCCCGTGCCAGCACCAGCCCGACACAGGCATGGCGTTCGGCCAGCGCATAGAAATCCTGGGTGGCAAAGCTGGCGACTCGCGTCGGCATGGTCGCGGTGATCTCGGCCGCCTGTTCGCGCCCGGGATCGACGCCGCCGAAAATCTCGCCGGGGCGATGCTCGGCCAGCTGCAGCAGCCGCCCGTCGAGCGTGACCATCGCCGCGCGGGCATGGCCGTCGAGCAGCACCATCACGCGGTGACACGTCTCGCCCTGGCGGATCAGCGTGGTGCCGGCCGCGTACTCGCGCGTCGACGTCGCCGCCGTCAGCTCCGCCGCAACCGCCTCGCTGCAGGCGAAGAGGTGGGCGAAGCGTACCGCCAGATCGATGTCAGATGTTGCCCCCACGCCTCAAATAATTCGCTGCCTTAGCTTTGTTGGCACCATGTTCATTGCAACGCAGCGTGGCAAGTCCGATCCGGATCTACGCCGCGAAATCTGGATGTTTCGATGCGCTGCGGTTCAGACGGGTTGGAGGTCGACGGCAAACAGCGCGCCGCCGCCGTCCGCGTCCATGGCGCGGATAGGCGCGCCCATCGCAGTGGCGAAGCCCTTGGCGATGGCGAGGCCCAGGCCGCTGCCGCCGGCGCGGTCGCTGCCCGTCCCGCGCGCGAAGGTCTCGAAGATGCTGGCCTCCTCGCCGGGGGGCAGCCCGGGGCCGTGGTCGCGCACTGCCAGCCGTACCGCGTCCGGGCGGCGTTCGCCGAGGATCTCGATCGCGCCGTCGCCGCCATGCACCGCCGCGTTCGAGAGCAGGTTGAGCAGGATGTGGTGGAGCAGCCGCGGGTCGGCGCGGACCAGCGGCAGGTCCGGCGGCACGCGCAGCACGAGTTGGCGCCCGGCCAGGACGTCGCGCAGGTCGTGCACGGCGGCGGCGGCCGCGTCGGTGAGGTCGATCGGCTCGAGGCTCAGGGCGATCGCGCCGGCATCGATGCGCACCATGTCGACCAGATTGTCGAGGAAGCGTCGCAGCCGGGCAACCTCGGCGCGGGCGATGCCGGTCGCGGTCTCGTCCGGGTGCGCGGCGGCGAGCGCGTCCACTGCCGCCGCGACCGAGGTGAGCGGGGTGCGCAGGTCGTGCCCGATCGAGGAGAGCAGCGCCGCGCGCAGCCGGTCGCGCTCGCGCAGGACCGAGACTTCGCGGACGTCCTGCTCCAGCCGCAGCCGCTCATGCGCCAGCGCCGCCTGGCCGAGCAGGGTGGAGAGCAGCAGCGCGCGGTCCGCGGTGATCGGCTCGCGTCCGTCCGGCGCGGCGAGGCCGAGCACGGCGAGCACGCCCATGCTGGTGCGCAGGGGGTGGAACTGCCAGTCGGCAGCGATCAGCGTGCCGGTGCCGACACCGCCCGCCTCGCCGCTGCTCCACGCCCATTCCGCGGCGGCATGGTCGACGGCGCCGAGCGGTGGGGCATCCTCCGGACAGCTGGCGATCCGTTCGAGCATGCCCTCGCGGCGGGTGAGCAGGACGACCGACAGGTCGAGCAGCCGCGCGACCTCCTCGCACACCACGCGGCTGGTGGTCTCGGTGTCCGAGGCACGGGCGAGCGCCTGGCCGAACGCGGCGACCGCGGCATTCTCCTGCGCGCTGCGGGTACCCAGCGTCGCGCGAGTGCGCAGCCTTGCGGTGAGGTTGGCGGTGAACAGCGCGATCGCCTCCAGCACGAAGAAGGTCAGCACGCTCTGCGGGTCGCCGATCGTGAAGGTGTAGAGCGGTGGCAGGAAGAAGAAGTTGTAGGCGAGGCCCGCCATCGCTGCCGTCGACACGCCGGGCCCGAAGCCATAGCGAAAGGCGATCAGGATTACCGGCAGCAGGAACAGCAGGTCGGTGCCGCCGGCACCGATCAGGGGCAGCGTGACCTTGCCCAGCGCCACGGTCAGCGCCACGGCCAGCGCGCCGACCAGATGCTCCTGCCAGCGGCCAAGCGCGGGGAGGTGCCCTCGTTGCCGCTCGCGGGCGCGCTCCTCGGCGGCCGGCAGGACATGCACCGCCACGCCGTCCGTCGCGCGCAGCAGCGACTCCACCACCGATCCGTGCCGCAGCTCGAACCACCAGCTGCGGCGCGAGCGGCCGATCACCAACTGCGTGGCGCGCATGCCGGTCAGGTGGGTACGCAGGCCGTCGATCACGGTCGCTGCGGGGACGGTAGCGACGGTGGCGCCCAGGCTGCTCGCCAGCTGCAGGGTTTCGGCGACGCGGCGGCGCTGGTCGGCGTGGAAGCGCTCGGCGCGCGGCGTCTCGATGAAGACGACTTGCCAGCTCGCCTTCAGCGCGTCCGCCAGCCGCTTGCCGGCGCGTACCAGCGCATCGCCGCCGGGCAGCTCGCTCACCGCCACCAGCACGCGCTCGCCCGCGGCGAAGGTGCCGGGCACCGCCAGCGCATCGAGATGGTCGAGCATCGCCCGATCGACACTGAGCGCGGCGCGGCGCAGCGCCATTTCGCGTAGCGCGGAGAGATTGGCCTTGGAGAAGAAATGCGCCAGTGCCCGGCTGGCTTCCGCGGGCACATAGACCTTGCCCTCCTTCAGCCGGTCGATCAACTCGTCCGGCGGCAGGTCGACCAGCTCGATCTCGGCATCGTCGAAGATCGCGTCGGGCACGGTCTCGCGCACCCGCACGCGTGTGACGCTCGCCACCACGTCGTTGAGGCTTTCGACATGCTGGACGTTGAGCGTGGTGTAGACATGGATGCCGGCGTCGCGGAGTTCCTCCACGTCCTGCCAGCGCTTGGGATGGCGGCAGCCGGGGGCGTTGGTGTGGGCGAGTTCGTCGACCAGCACCAAGGCCGGGCGGCGGGCGAGGATCGCGTCGAGATCCATCTCCTCCAGCCGGTGGCTCTGATGCTCGACGGCCTTGCGGGGGAGCACCTCGAAGGGCGCGACCAGCGCCTCGGTCTCGGCGCGGCCATGCGTCTCGACCACGCCGACCACCACATCGGTGCCGGCGCGCAGCCGCTCGGCACCCTCGCGCAGCATCTCGAAGGTCTTGCCGACGCCCGGCGCCGCGCCGAGGAAGATCTTCAGCCGCCCGCGCGTCTCGCGCCGGGCTTCGCGCAGCAGCGCATCGGGATTGGGGCGGTCGTTCAATGGACGGGCCTCGGTCGGATCGGGGAATCCTTGCGCGGGTGCGTGCGGGTACGACGTACCAAGCCGTCATCCCCGCGGAGGCGGGGATCCATTGGCGCTGGTGCCGCGGTTCCTTCCCCCAGCGAACAGGGAAATGGATTCCCGCCTCCGCGGGAATGACGAAGGTGTGTGGCAGGCGCCGACCCGCAATCCATTCGCGATCATCCTATCCAACGAGGAGCATGGCCCTCCCGATACGCCGAACCGGCAGCCGAACGCCACGCTCCGTCGCCCGACTATATGGAATCTTAATGCCGGTGGCCGGTTTCACCGTCGAAGCTTAACGGCGCACCGCACTAGATCGCGCCCAAGGCCGCCACCCGGCGGCGTAAGCAAGGGCCAACCCCATGTCCGACATTCTCTGGCTCGCCGCGCTCGGCGGGCTGTTCCTGCTGACGCTGGCCTTCGTCCAGCTGTGCGTGAAGGCCTGAGCGATGGGCCTGCACCTGATGCTCGCCGGCGCGACCGCACTCGCGCTGCTCGTCTATCTGGTCGCGGTGCTGCTGCGGCCCGAGCGTTTTTGAGGAGGGCCGCATGACACTCCAAGGCTGGGGCTTCATCGCCCTGTTCGTCGCCATCCTCGCGGCTGCGGCCAAGCCGATGGGCCTGTGGCTCTTCGCGCTCTACGAAGGCCGTCGCACCCCGCTCCATCGGGTACTCGGCCCCGTCGAAAGCGGCATCTATCGCATCGGCGGCATCGATCCGAACGCCGAGCAGGGCTGGCGCACCTATGCGCTGCACCTGATCCTGTTCAACCTCGCGCTCGCGGTGCTCACCTATGCGGTGCTGCGCCTCCAGGCGGTGCTGCCGTGGAACCCGCGCGGGCTTGCCGGCATGAACGCCGACGGCGCGTTCAACACCGCGATCAGCTTTGCCACCAACACCAACTGGCAGGGCTATGCGGGCGAATCGACGCTGTCCAACCTGTCGCAGGCGCTGGGGCTGACGCTCCACAACTTCACCTCGGCGGCGACCGGCATCGCCATCGCCTTCGCGCTGTTCCGCGGCTTCGCCCGCAAGGAAGCGCGCGGCATTGGCAATTTCTGGGCCGATTTCACCCGCGTGACGCTGTACCTGCTGATCCCGGCCTGCCTGATCTATGCGCTGTTCCTCGTCGCCTGCGGCGTGCCGCAGACGCTGGCCAGCAGCGTCGACGCCACCACGCTGGAAGGCGCGCGCCAGACGATCGTGCTCGGCCCGGTCGCCAGCCAGGAAGCGATCAAGATGCTCGGCACCAACGGGGGGGGCTTCTTCAACGCCAACTCGGCGCATCCGTTCGAGAACCCGACCGCGCTGACCAACCTGGTGCAGATGCTGTCGATCTTCCTCGTCGGCGTCGGCCTCACCTGGACCTTCGGCAAGGCCGTGGGCGACACGCGCCAGGGCTGGGCGATCCTCGCCGCGATGGCGGTGCTGTTCCTCGGCGGTGTCGCCGTCACCTATGCGGCGGAATCGGCCGGCAACCCGGCGTTGCATGCGATCCATGTCGCCGGCGCGAACATGGAGGGCAAGGAAACCCGCTTCGGCATCGTCGCCAGTTCGCTGTTCGCGGTCGTTACCACGGCCGCCTCGTGCGGCGCGGTCAACGCGATGCATGACAGCTTCACCGCGCTGGGCGGCCTGATCCCGCTGTTCAACATCCAGCTCGGCGAGATCGTCGTCGGCGGCGTCGGCGCAGGCATCTACGGCTTCCTGCTGTTCGCCATCCTCGCGGTGTTCGTCGCCGGGCTGATGGTGGGGCGCACCCCCGAATATGTCGGCAAGAAGATTGAGGCGCGCGAAGTGAAGCTGGCGGTGCTCGCCGTCGCGGTGCTGCCGCTCTGCATCCTGGGCGGCGCGGCGCTCGCCTCGGTGCTGCCGGCGGGCCTTGCGGGCATCGCCAACAACGGCCCGCACGGCTTCTCGGAAATCCTCTACGCCTTCACCTCCGCGACCGGCAACAACGGCTCGGCCTTTGCCGGCCTCTCGGCGAACACGCCCTTCTACAACGCCATGCTCGGGATCGCGATGTGGCTCGGTCGCTTCTTCGTGATCGTGCCGGTGCTGGCGATCGCCGGCAGCCTCGCCGCCAAGAAGCATGCGGCCGGTGGCGTCGGCGCCTTCCCGACCACGGGCGTGCTGTGGGTGGGGCTGCTCGTCGGCATCATCCTGATCCTGGGCGGGCTCACCTTCCTGCCGAGCCTGGCGCTGGGGCCGATCGCCGATCACGTCACGCTGCTTCGCGGCCAGCTCTTCTGAGGACGACAAGCAATGTCTGCACCCAAGTCCATCTTCGCGGCCGAGCTGATCGGCCCGGCCATCGGGGACGCGTTCCGCAAGCTGAATCCGCGCGAGCTGATCCGCAACCCCATCCTGTTCACCACGGCTGTCGCGGCGCTGCTGCTCACGGTCCTGCTGGCGCTCGGCGGCGAGCCGCTGCCGGTGGGGTTCCAGGTCCAGCTGATCGTCTGGCTGTGGCTCACCGTGCTGTTCGGCACCTTCGCCGAGGCGCTGGCCGAGGGCCGCGGCCGCGCCCAGGCGGCGTCGCTGCGCGCGACCAAGTCCGAGCTCGAGGCCAAGAAGCTCACCGGCGTCGGCGAGACCTGGCGCAAGGTCGAGGCGCACCTCCTCCAGCGCGACGACCTCGTGCTGGTCGAAACCGGCGACCTGATCCCGGCCGACGGCGAGGTCGTCGAGGGCGTCGCCTCGGTCAACGAGGCCGCGATCACCGGCGAAAGCGCGCCGGTGATCCGCGAGGCGGGCGGCGACCGCTCGGCCGTCACCGCGGGCACGCGCGTGATCTCGGACAAGATCATCATCCGCGTGACCCAGGATCCCGGCAAGGGCTTCCTCGACCGGATGATCGCGCTGGTCGAAGGCGCCGAGCGGCAGAAGACGCCCAACGAGATCGCGCTGACCATCCTGCTCGTCGGCCTGACGATCATCTTCCTGATCGCGGTGGGCACGATCCCGGCCTTCGCCAACTATGCCGGCGGGGCGATCCCGGTGGCCGTGCTGGCGGCGCTGCTGATCACGCTGATCCCGACGACCATCGCCGCGTTGCTCTCCGCGATCGGCATCGCGGGCATGGACCGGCTGGTGCGCTTCAACGTGCTCGCCAAGTCGGGCCGCGCGGTGGAAGCCGCGGGCGATGTCGACGTGCTGCTGCTCGACAAGACCGGCACGATCACCATCGGCGACCGTCAGGCGAGCGCCTTCCACCCGCTGACCGGCGTGGACGAACGCACGCTGGCCGAGGCGGCGCTCACCGCCAGCCTTGCGGACGAGACGCCCGAGGGCCGCTCGATCGTGACGCTGGGCCGCGAGAAGTTCGCCTTCGACGCGAAGCTCGATGCCGCGGCGGAGGTGATCCCGTTCACCGCGCAGACCCGCAGTTCGGGCGTGCGCCAGGGCGACACCGTGATCCTGAAGGGCGCGGTGGATTCTATCCTCAAGATGGATCCGGACGCTGTCGGTGCGGCCGAGCTCAAGCGCATCACCGACGGCATCGCCCGCGGCGGCATGACCCCGCTGGCAGTGGTCCGCAACGGTCGCCTGCTCGGCGCGGTGGCGCTGAAGGACGTGGTCAAGGCCGGCGTTCGCGAGCGCTTCGCCGAGCTGCGCCGGATGGGCATCCGCACGGTGATGATCACCGGCGACAACCCGCTCACCGCCGCCGCCATCGCGGCAGAAGCGGGCGTGGACGACTTCCTTGCGGAGGCCACCCCCGAGGACAAGCTGGCGCTGATCCGCCAGGAACAGCGGGGCGGCAAGCTCGTCGCGATGTGCGGCGACGGCACCAACGACGCACCGGCGCTGGCGCAGGCGGATGTTGGTGTGGCGATGAACACCGGCACCCAGGCGGCGCGCGAGGCGGGCAACATGGTCGATCTCGACAGCGATCCGACCAAGCTGATCGAGATTGTCGGCCTCGGCAAGCAGCTGCTGATGACGCGCGGTGCGCTGACCACCTTCTCGATCGCCAACGACGTCGCGAAGTATTTCGCGATCATCCCGGCGATGTTCGTCGCGCTCTATCCCGGCCTCGGCGTGCTCAACGTCATGGGCTTGTCGAGCCCGACCAGCGCGATCCTGTCGGCGGTGATCTTCAACGCGATCATCATCCCGTTCCTGGTGCCGCTGGCGCTGAAGGGCGTGACCTACAAGCCGATGGGGGCCGGCCAACTGCTCGCCCGCAACCTCGCCATTTATGGGCTGGGCGGACTCGTCGCCCCGTTCATCGGCATAAAAGTAATCGATCTGGCCGTCGCCGGCCTTCACCTCGCCTGAGGATCTGGACCACCATGTTCCGTACGTTTCTTTCGTTCGCGTCGTTCACCGTCGTCGCCGCTCCGGCCTTCGCGCAGGACAGCGTGCCGGCTACCCCGGCGGCGGCATCCGCACCGGCGCTCTGCACCGACCGCCCCACCAAGTCGAACTTCGCCTGCACCGTGCCGCAGGGCATGGTCCAGCTGGAGACCGACATCGGCAACTGGACCCGCGCCGATGCGGGCGATACCCGCGTCGACACGATCCTCTATACCAACCCTACGCTCAAAGTCGGCCTTACCGGCTCGACCGATATCGAGGCGAGCATCGCCCCCTATGAAACGGTGCGCACCCGCACCGCCACCGGCACCCAGACGCTGCACGGCGTCGGCGATCTCACGCTGCGGTTGAAGCAGCGGCTCACGGATCCGGCGGGGCAGGTGCAGATCGCGCTGTTGCCCTTCGTGAAGATCCCCACGGCGAAGACGGGCATCGGCAATGGCGAGACCGAGGGCGGCGTGGCCGTGCCGGTCAACATCGCGCTGCCCAAGGGGTTCACGCTCACTTTCGGCCCCGAGGGCGACATCCTTGCCGACAGCGACGGGCACGGTCATCACGCGCAACTGGTCGGCACCGTCAATCTCGGCAAGGCGATCACGCCGCAGTTCACGCTGATCGGGGAGTTCTGGGCCGCCCGCAACTTCGACCCCGCTGGCTACGTCACCCAGACCTCTGCGGACATCGCCGCCAGCTATCTGCTGCGCCCGACGCTCCAGCTCGATCTCGGTGCCAATTTCGGCCTGAACCAGGCCACCCCCGATGCCCAGGTCTATCTGGGCATTTCCACCCGCTTCTGAGGAGGAAAGCCATGCGTTCCGATCTCGTCTCCGCGCTTCGTCCGTCCATCCTGCTCACCCTCGTCTTCGCGGCGCTGCTCGGCATCGTCTATCCGCTGGTGCTGACCGGGGCGGGGCAACTGCTCTTCCCGGCGCAGGCCAATGGCTCGCTGATCCGCGACGATGCCGGCAAACTGCGCGGCTCGATGTTGCTCGGCCAGAACTTCGCCGGCGCCCGCTACTTTCACGGGCGTCCCTCGGCGGCGGGCAATGGCTATGATCCGCTGGCGTCGGGGGGCTCCAATCTCGGCCCGGCTTCGAAGAAGCTGATCGACCGGGTGACCGCCGATCAGAAGCGCCTCGGCGCGGACGCGCCGGCCGACCTGCTCCAGGCATCGGCCTCGGGCCTCGATCCCGAGATCAGCCCGGTCGCCGCCCGCTTCCAGGTCGCCCGCATCGCCAAGGCGCGCGGCATTCCGGCGGATCGCGTCGCGCAGCTGGTCGACGCGAACGTGCAGACGCCGCTGCTCGGGCTGATCGGTGAGCCGCGCGTCAACGTGCTCGCGCTCAATCTGGCGCTCGACCGGCAGGGCGGCGCTCGCTAAGCGAAGCCATGGCGAGCGCAACCAAGGTGCTGATCGTCGAGGACGACAGCCATATCCGGCGGCTGCTGCGCGGGGCGCTTGCCCGCGCAGGCCATCAGGTGATCGAGGCGGCGACGGCGCGCGAGGCCATTGCCGCCTTCGGCATCGACAAGCCCGATGCGGTGCTGCTCGATCTCGGCCTGCCCGATCGCGACGGCATCGAGTTGATCCAGCAGGCCAAGGCGGGCGGCGCGGCGGTGATGGTCGTCTCGGCGCGGACCGAGACCAGCGAGAAGGTCGCAGCCCTCGATCTCGGCGCTGATGATTACTGCACCAAGCCGTTCGATACCGAGGAACTGCTCGCGCGCCTGCGCACCGCGCTTCGCCACCGCATTGCGAGCTCGGCCGAACGCGAGCAGCTGACGATCGGCACGGTCGAGATCGACTTGCTCCACCGGCGGGTGCGCAAGGACCGCGAGGCGGTGCATCTCGCCCCCAAGGAATATGGCGTACTGGCGATCCTTGCCGCCCATCCGGATCGGGTGATCGCGCACGGGCAGCTGCTCCGCGACGTGTGGGGCCCGGCACATGTCCAGCAGCTCGATTATCTCCGGATCGTGGTGCGCAACCTGCGTCAGAAGCTGGAGGCCGATCCGGCCCGGCCGCAGCTGATCGTCAACGAACCCGGCGTCGGATACCGGCTGGTCGCGGCATAGCCGGGCGCGCGTGCCCGCGTCAGGCGCGGGACTGGACGAACAGGATGCAGCCGCCTTCGGTGCGGGCATCCTCGTGCCAGGTTCCGGTGCGCATGGTGTGATAATCGCCGACGCCGAAGCGGATGCCGTTGACCAGAAGATCGCCGGACACGACGAGGGGATGCTCGTTCACGTCATGGCCGTGCGGCGGAATCACCGCACCTGGTTCGCAGCGCAGCAGGAACGTCTCGCCGTCCCAGAGGTATTTCATCTCGATGCCGTCGGCATAGCGCTCCCCGATCTGGGGAGGACGCAAAACGCGGCTGGCGGCGTGAGGTCGGTCAATGCCGCCTGCGCCACGGCCAGTCCGTCACGCCGCCGGCGAACAATGCCGCCCATACCAGCAGCGGCTGCAACAGCAGGCGCGGCACATGATAGCGCCAGTCGAGCGCCACGCCGCTGATCACGACATGATCGACCGCATGCTTGATATTGGCAGGGTAGACCGCGACCGCATAGGCGGCGAGCCCGAGCGCGGCCCACCAGCGCAGCGGCGCGATCCACAACCCGACCGCGCCCAGCAGCTCCGCCACGCCGGTGACCAGTACCGTCTGGTGCGGCCAGGGTACCCAGCCGGGCACGATCTGTTCGAAGCCATGGGGTCGCAGCAGGTGCATCGCACCGGCGACCGCATAGAGGGCAGTCAGGAGGATGCGCAGACCCATCCGGGTCCTCGGGGCACTCGCGGTGTGGGTCGTCATCGGCCTTCCTTCTCGGGTCGTATCGGCGCGCAGGCACGTGCCGACAGCAGACATACGAGCGCGCGGTTGGGAACGGATGCACTGCAGAAATCAAAGGCGCGCATTCTCGATCTGATACAAATATCCCCGCATACGAAAATCCAGTCTGATCAGATGCATCGAATAAAAAAATATAGTCTTTGACGATCTCCGGATCTCGAGAATATCTCCTCAACAGCGCGCGATATTTTATTTGATGGAAGGGAATATTTCATGCGGAAGATGATCAAATTTGCTGCGGTTGTGTCGATGGTGTCGGTTACTTGTGGGAGTGCCAATGCTGCTACCTACCTATTTAGCTTGTCCGGATCGAAGAATGCCAGCTTCTCGATCGATCTCGGCAAGGGGCCGGATGACAGCAGCTCCAGCTTCGTCGGCGAACGCATCGGTTTCACCCATGTCGCCGGGATCTATGACGGCACCAAGGGGTTCGGGGACGTCAGCTTCGGGACCTTCCTGCTCGCCAGCCTCAACATCAACGGAACGCCGCTCGGCTTCACCCAGTTTGCGGGTCCGGAACTGTTCACCGGCACGGCCAGTGCGCCGGTCTTCAAGCTGGGCACGTTCAAGCTGACCAGCATCGTCTCGGGCAACAGCACGCTGACGATCAGCCAGGCGAACAGCGCGGTGCCGGAACCCGCCACCTGGGCGCTGGCGCTGGTCGGCTTCGGGACGCTCGGCGCAGCGCTGCGTCTCCGCCGCGACAAGCAGGTCTTCGCCTGACGCCGGTCCGGTGCCGCCGCACCCCGGGAGAAACCCCTTCCCGGGGTGCAGGCGGCACTTGGCGCGCGGGCACCTGCACCCTGCAGCTCAGGCGAGTTCGGTCGCGGCGCGCTCGGTTCGAGCGGCCTGGCGCCATCGGACAAAGCCGAGGACCGCCAGCACGGTCATTGCCGCGTACAGACCGGCGGTGAGCCACAGGCTCTTGAACAGGAACATGCCGACATAGACGGTGTCGACCGAAATCCAGAGCAGCCAGTTCGCCGGATAACGCCGCGCCGTCCATATCTGTGCGACAAGGCTGAAGCTGCTGAGCGCCGCATCGAGCCAGGGCAGCGCGGCATCGGTATAGCGCTGCATGAGCCAGCCGATGGCACCCGCGGCGATCGCGCCTGCTGCCAGACCCGCCGCGGCTTCGCGCCGCGACAGCCGCCGCATCGTCACCTCGCCGTCCGCTGCCGCGCCGCGCCGCCAGGCAAACCAGCCATAGAGGATCGAGAGGCCGAACAGCAGCTGGAGCACCATGTCCGCATAGAGGCGCACGTCGAGGAACAGCTTGAAGTACATCGCGCAGGCGACCAGCCCCAGCGGCCAGCACCACAGGCTGCGTCGTGCGGTGAGCCAGATCGCCAGAACGCTGACGAGCACGGCGACGAGTTCAAAAACCGACATTGCGGGAACCAGCCTTTCGACCTGACACTAGTACCGGCCCTCAGCCGCTACCGCAGCGAGGAGCCCCCGGCCGGGTTCGCTCAGGAACCAGTCGGCATGGCCGATCAGATAGTCGTGCCAGGCGAGGTCCGCGAGCGCCGGCCGTGCTGCGACCCCGGCGAAATAGTCGACTTCCGACAAGGCGAACTCGACATGCACCAGCGGCAGCAGCCGGGCGAGCAGGGCACGATCGGCCGGGCGGAGCGGCCGCACCGCAGCATAGCCTTCCAGCAGCGCGCGCGCATCGTCGCATTCGGCGATGTCGGAAGGGCGCCCGGGCCCGAGCTCCAGCCAGCGCACCGCGCTCCGCTCCAGCGCGGTTGCCAGGTCGTGCAGTGCGCAGGTCCGGTCGCTCAAGCCGAAATCCAGGATGCTCGCGATCGCGCCCGCGTCGGTCCAGAGCAGGTTGGACGGGTGCCAGTCGTTATGCGTCCACATCGCCGGCTGCGCGGCAAGGTCGGGCGCCCACTCTGCCAGCCGGTGCTGCGCAAAGATCTCGTCGAGCGCCGCCCGCCACGGCTTGGATGCCAGATAGGTGGCGAGCGCTGGCCGCTGCTCTGCATATTGTGCCGCAGCGGCGATCGGGTCGGTCGCGGTCAACAGGCTAAGGCTGGTGACGAGCGGCTGCGGCGGGCGTGCCGGCGCGGCGAATCCCCCGGCGCTCTTATGCAGCCGCGCCAGCGCCGCGCCCGCCGCGCGGGCATGGGCGGGTGACAGAAAGGGCGTCCACGATTGCCGGTCGCGATACAGGTCGAGGCCCGGTGCCTTGCGGTGTACCTCCCAGGTCCAGTTGCCGAGCTGGAGCGCGGTCGCGCCCGTTGCGGTGGCGAGCAGCTCGACCACCGGCTGCCCGTGCTGCCCCAGATGCTTCAGGAACGCGTGCTCGTCGGTCAGCTGACGCGGCGTCCGCAGCCGGTGGTGGTGGCGCTTGAGGAACAGCGTGCCCGCGGTCGTGTCCGCCAGGGTCGCGGCCGAGAAGGGGCGCGGGGAATGCCATGTCAGCCGCTCCAGCCTGCCCGCCGCCGGGAAGCGGGCAAGCAGCTGCTCCGCTTCGGCCGGCGTGATCGCCGGCCATTGCGGCGGTTCCAGATCGGTGCCCATGCCATGGGCGAGATGCGGATCGTCTGCCATCGCGCGTGGCCGGTCAGAAGCGGCGGGCGAGCGTGACGATGAACGCGCGTCCGCTGCCGATATAATAGACCGGCGCCGATCCGGCGATGGCAGTGCCGTGGATGCCCGTCGTGTCCCGTGCATTGGTGGTGATCGTCTGCACGCCCGAGAGGACATGCGGATCGGTGACGTTGATCAGGTTCAGGCGAAGGTCGGTCTGCTTGCCGCCCAGCCAGCCGGCGAGATGCGCGCCGATCGAGAGATCCAGCGTGGCATCGCCCGGGATGCGCTCGTCGTTGAGGAAGGTGGCGTATTGCGCGCCGACCCGTTTGAGCGCGAAACTGCCGAACAGGCACGTGTCGTCATAGGTGCCGCCCAGGCCGAACTGCGCGGCCGGGCTCTGCACCGCATGCTTCCCGCGCGTTGGGAGGAAATCGCTGTTTACCGGCAGATCGTCGTCGAGCCGGGCATGGAGGAGTTCGCCCGAGGCGTAGAAACTCAGTCCCTCGATCGGGCGCCAGTCGACCTCCGCGTCGACGCCGTAGGAGGTCTGGCCGCCGGCGTTCAGCGTCGTCGCGATCAGCGCGCCGTTGATATCGGCAATGGTGGCGAGCTGGCGGTTGCGGAATTTGGCGTGGAACGCCGTGACCGAGGCCGAGAGGTTGCGCCCGATATAGCGATAGCCGAGTTCCTCGCTCACCGACCGCTCGTTCTTCAGGTCGCGGGTGCCCTGGCTTGCCAGTTCGCCGTCATAGTACGTGTCGTAGAGGGTGAACTCGTTCGGGCTGCGGAAATTGGTGGTGACATTGGCGAAGAGCTGCTGCCGGTCGTCGAGCTGGTAGTGCACCGACGCGCGGGGCAGCACGACGAAGCTGTCGCTGCGGACCTTGTTCTGCGGGCTGGGCAGGTAATTGTCGCCCCGGCGCAGCACGTCCACGCCCTTCACGCCGGCCTCGACGGAAAGTCGCGGTCCGATCGTCACCTGATCGGCGAGGAAGACCGCCTTCATGGTCGTGGCCGTGCGGATGTTCTCGGCGGCGAGCAGGCGACCATCGGCGGTGTGGATCGCCTTGTCGATATAGCCCCATTCGTCCACCGGCCGGCCGTTGGCATCGATCGATGTGAAGCTCTGGGTCACCCGATCGGTGCCGTGATCGAACCACAGCCCGGCGGTGAGGCGGTGCGCGCCGGCCGTGTAGGTCAGCTTCGCGACCTCCCCGGCGCGGAACTGGTCGCCGACATAATTGCCGACCACCGTCGCCAGCCCGTCGACCGCACCGGGCAACGCCACCGGCTGTGCCAGCGGCTCGGTCCCGAGATAATTGCCGGTGCTGGTCAGCTGGGCGCCATAGGGCGAATTGCCATAGCCGAACTGCAGGTACGTCGTGCTGTCGAACGCCAGTCGGTCGCTCAGCGCCAGATGCACCGGCGCGGATACATATTCGTTGCGGAAGGGCGCGCGGTACAGGCGCCAATAGCCGGTGTCGCCGTCCGTGTAACGGGCGTTGTAGTTGAAGCCGCGCCCGGACTCGGCCCATTCGGCGAGCGTCGGCGCGGGATAGGTCGAGGTGATGGCATCGTTGAACGAGAAGGCGATGCTCGCCCGGTTGCTGTTGCCCCATTCGCGCAGCAGCTTGAGGTCGACATGCTGGCGAAGGTCATAGCCCGCGCCGCGCCAATTGTCGGCGCGGTTGTTCGAATAGGAGAGGAAGCCGCGCACGCCAGTGCCGGCGATGTCGCCGGTGTCGACGCGGAGAAAGCCGCGCCGCTCGTTGTACGATCCGAGCGCGCCGCTCATCGCCACGCCGAATGCCCGCGCCGGATCGTCGAGTCGCAGCGACAGCAGCCCGCCCGCCCCGACCACGGTCGGCGCATCGATGTCGACCGCGCCGGGCGACAGTGCGACGTGCCGGACATTCTCGGGATCGGCGAACTGCGAGGGATAGGCGTAGAAATAGCCGATATCGTTCTGCGGCGCGCCTTCCATCGTCACGCCGATCTCGTCCTGCCCCAGACCGCGCAGGGTCAGGCTGGAGCTGGTCGACAGACCGAACGGGTCGCTCGAAGAGACATTGGCGCCGGGCAGGAGGTTGACCAGCTGGAAGGCATTGAGCGTCGGCGCCTGCTTCTCGATGAACGCGGTGGCGATCGCGCTGACGGCGTTCGGGGCATGCTGATCGGGCAGCAGGCCTTCGGGATCGCGATGCCCGGTGACGACGACGTCGGTCTGGGCGGTGCTCTGCGGATCCGACTCCGGAGATGCCGTGGTGCGAACGCCCTTCCCGCGCGGCGTGTCGGTCGCTCGTGCCGGGGCGCAAGGTAGGATCGCGGCGGCTACCAGCCCGCCCGTCGCGACGAGGCGCGCGAACCGAGGCTGCGGGCAGCGGCCGCCGAGAGGAGCGCGGCGGCGCGCCGCGCTGCGCATCTTGCCGACAGGGCGATCTTCTTCACGACGGTCTTTTCTTGGCGAATCCATGTCGCGCTAGATAGAGCGTCGCGATCGTGCTGCACGACCTTTTCTCGGCGGGTCTGGGCAGCGCCGGCCCGCACCGGATCCCGCGCGAGGAGCAGGCCGGCAGCCTGCCCCTCGCGCGGCGCGCATTCAGCGGAAGGAGAGCGTCGTCCGGCGGCGGCGATAGCGCACTGCGCCGCCGATCATCGCGAAGCCGCCGAGCATCATGCCCCACTGCGCCGGCTCCGGCGCCGGGCTGGCGGTGGTGAAGCGGAAGCTCGCGTCGCAAGCCGCGGGCGTATTGCGGCAGGTGTTGTTGTTGAGCCTGGTCTGCAGCAGATAGCCGGGGACATAGCCCTCACCGGTGCCATAGGCGATCGCGATGTTGCTGGCGGCGCTGAGCACCACCGTATAGGCCGTGTTCGCCTTTACGCCCAGCGTGCCGGTGGAGAAGTCCACATAGTTGCCGACGCCGCGGTAGATCAGGTTGGAGACCGAGAACTGCTGCGAGAACACCGCGCTGGCCGGTAGCGCGTCGCCGGGCTTCACCGCGCCTTCATAGAGCGAGACGGTGACGTTGCCCGACTTGGTGTTGCTGTTGGTCGAGCCGAAGCGGAAGCCGATGCTGGTCAGATAGGCCTGGGTCGGCACGAACACCTGGCCGATCGTGTCCGGCGTCGTGGTCGACGAGATCAGCACCGTGGCGGTTGCCGACTCGTTCACCGTCGTGGTGACGGGGTGGGTGGTGACGACGGTGGCGGCCTGCGCCGAGGTGGCGGCGAGCATCGCGATCACTGCCGGTACGATCAGATTGCGGTACATGAATGATTTCCCCCTGTTTTCTAAACCGGCACGGCGACTGACACGGCTATGTTGCAGTCCCGCGACGCGGCGCCCCGATTGACCGCATTTTCGTTTCATGTTCGGCGCCGAGTCTGTGCCACATCGGAACATTGCTGTGGCAACGCCACGTAACATACCCGCGCGCGGGAGCGTTGCCGCGTCCGCTCAACGAATTGCAGGTCGTTGTTGTCCTTGACCTTTCATCTTCGTGTCACATCGCATGGTTAGCGAAACATGAACGCCGTGTGGCGCTGCCGGGAGCGGCAGTCGTCCGACGGCGCACCGAATTGCATCAAACGGGGGACGAGGACGTGAGCGCAACCTACTGGAAGCTGGCGAATGGCGATCTGGTGCAGGACTGGTCGAACACCAGCCTGCTCAACACCAACGACAACTGGGACAATGTCCCGAGCATCGTCGGCTTCCGCGGCGACGGCCTGACCAGCGGCACCGGCACCGATCCGCGCACCATCACCGGCAGCAGCAACGTCGTCGACGTCAACGTCAACCAGACCAACCCGCTGACCTTCACCACCGGCGGCGTCACCGAATTCCAGCTGGCCAATCCCGTCGTCGCGCTGGCCGGATCGGGCACCGCCTCGGCGCCATACCTCGCGCTCTATCTGGACGCGACCGGCCGCAGCAACATCAGCCTGTCGTTCCTGCTGCGCGACCTGGAAACCGGCCCGGACGATGCCGTCCAGCAGATTGCCGTCCAGTATCGCCTCAACGATTCCAGCCCCTGGACCAACGTGCCCGGCGGCTATGTCGCCGATGCGACGGCTGGCCCGAACAGCGCGAATCCGCTGCTGACCACGCCGGTCAGCGTCACCCTGCCGTCGGACGCGAACAACGCGCCCACGCTGCAGGTGCGCATCATGACGACCAATGCGGTCGGCAATGACGAATGGGTCGGCATCGACGATATCCATGTGAGTAGCGGCCAGCCGGTGAAGACGCCGGGCACGCTCAGCATCGCCGATGCCTCCACCGTCGAGGGCGATAGCGGTTCGCACAGTCTCGACTTCACCGTCACGCGCGTCGGCGGGGCCGACGGCGCCGTCGACACAACCTACACGGTGACGCTGCCGGGGGGCTATGGCGGCGCCAGCGCGGACGATTTCGGTCCGTTCAACCTGACCGGCACCGTGCATTTCGCCAGCGGCCAGACCTCGGCGACGATCTCGCTCCCGGTGCTCGGCGACAAGCAGCCCGAGCCGAACGAGACGTTCAACATCACCCTGTCCAACCCGACCGGCGGCGCCAAGCTCGATCGCGCGACCGCGACCGGCACGATCCTCAACGACGATGTGCTGCCGCTGCTGATCGGCCAGATCCAGGGCGAAGGGCATCGTTCGGCCTATGAGGGGCAGAAGGTCGTCACCACCGGCATCGTCACCGCGGTCGACAGCAACGGCTTCTACCTGCAGGACTTCGGCGACGGCAATGCGCGCACCAGCGACGCGGTGTTCGTGTTCACCGGCTCGGCGCCCGACGTGTTCGTCGGCGATTCGCTGTCGGTGCAGGCCACCGTCTCCGAATATAAGGCGGGCACCGGCGGGCTGACCGTCACCGAACTGACCGCGCCGTCGATCGAGCTGCTCGGCTATGGCAATGATCTCCCCGACGCGGTGCTGATCGGCAAGGGCGGGCTGACGCCGCCGACCCAGGTGATCGATGACGACGGCCTGAAGAGCTACGATCCCGCCACCGACGGCATCGACTTCTGGGAATCGCTGGAGGGCATGCGGGTCACGATCGACAAGCCGCTGGTCGTCTCCAACACCACCACCGACGCCTATGCCGAGACCGACGTCGTCGCCTCGCTCGGCCAGGGTGCCACGGGCGTCAACGATCGCGGCGGGATCACCATCTCGAAGGGGGATATGAACCCCGAGAAGATCCAGCTCCAGGGCGACAGCACCATCTACAGCGGCTTCAAGCCCAATTACTCGGTGGGCGACCAGCTGAGCAGCGTGACCGGCATCGTCAACTATGCCGCCGCGCACTACGAAGTGATCGTCACCGATGCGGTGACCGTCACCAAGGACGTGACGCTGACCAAGGAAGTCTCGGCGCTGAAGGGCGATGCCACGCACCTCTCGCTCGCGACCTACAATGTCGAGAATCTCGACGCATCGGACCACAAGTACGACGTGCTGGCGAGCGACATCGTCTACAACCTGCGCGCGCCGGACATCCTGGCGCTGCAGGAAATCCAGGACGCGGACGGCGCCGGCAAGGGAAGCGACCTGTCCGGCGTGAAGACCGCGCAGGGCCTGATCGATGCGATCAGCAAGATCAGCGGTGCGCACTACGCCTATATCGAGATCGCGCCGGACACGCCCAACTCGACCGGCGGCGAGCCGAACGGCAATATCCGCAACGGCTATCTCTACAATCTGGATCGCGTTTCCTATGTGCAGGGCAGCGCCGAGCTGATCACCGGTTCGGCCTATACCAACAGCCGCAAGCCGCTGGTCGCGACCTTCGACTTCAACGGCCAGAAGATCACCACGATCGACGTGCACCTCACCTCGCGCGGCGGCAGCGATCCGGCATGGGGCGCCACCCAGCCGCCGGCGGATGCGGGCGATGCCTCGCGCACCGCGCAGGCGGCGGGCGTGAAGGCCTATATCAACAACCACCTGGCCGATAATCCGGCCCTCAACATCGCCGTGCTCGGCGACTGGAACGGCTTCGCCTGGGAAGACGCCCAGACCCAGCTGACCGATCCGGCCAAGGGCGGCGTGCTGACCGATCTCGCCACCGCACTGCTGCCGAGCGAGGAGCGCTACAGCTACCTGTTCGACGGCAACGCGCAGCAGCTGGATCACATCCTCGTCACCGGCGGGCTAGCGAGCAAGGCGCAGTATGACGCCGTGCACCTCAACTCGCAGTTCGGCGACAATCGCCCGACCGATCACGATCCGCAGCTCGCGCTGTTCGACTTCGGCGTCGCCAAGACCCAGGTGGTGCAGGCACTTGCCGCGAGCGACGTGTCGGTCGCGTCGTCCAGCGATCCGCACAGCGACGGCTTCGCGACGACCGATCACTGGCTGCACGCGATGTCGCTCAACGACCAAGTGGTGTACGCCTGACGAACGCCGCCGCCCGGAACCGTTCCGGGCGGCGGCCCGGGGCATGGGGAAGGGCGGCGATGTCGATTTTATCCGCGAACGGGGCCGAGCGCCCCTTCGCTCCGATGCGGGCGGCGGTGGCGCTGTGCCGCCGGCATCTGCTCGCCGCCGCGGGGTTCAGCGCGGCGGTGAACCTGCTCTACATCGCGCCGACCCTGTACATGCTCCAGGTCTATGACCGCGTGGTGCCGACCCAGGGCGTGCAGACGTTGTTGTTCCTCACCCTCGTCCTCGTCTTCGCGCTGGGTTGCCTGGCGCTGCTCGACCGGATCCGCAGCCGGCTTCTGACCCGGGCCGGCGTGGTGCTGAACGCGGCACTCGCGCCAGCGGTGCTCGACGCGACGATCGGCCGGCCCGAGTTGCCGGTCGCGCGCTCGGCGGCCCGCGAGCTGGATTCGCTGCGCGCGACGCTCGGCGGACCGGCGATGCTCGCGCTATTCGATGCGCCCTGGACGCCCATTTATATCGGCGTGTGCTTCCTCGTGCATCCGCTGATCGGCGCAATGGCGCTGGCAGGCGGGCTGGCGCTTGCCGGCATCGCCTGGCGGAACGAGCGCGCCACCCGCGCGGGGCTCGACCGCGCGCAGGACGTGGCCGCGCAGACCTATACCGCGCAGGATGCGATGCTCGGCTCGGCGGACAGCGTCCGCGCGCTCGGCATGCGGCGCGCGCTGGTCGCCCGGCAGCTGCGCAAGCGCGAGACGATGCTGGCGCTGCAGACCGAGAGCGGCTTCCACGCCGGCGGCTATTTCACCGCGACCAAGTTCGTGCGGCTGGCGCTGCAATCGCTGGCGCTGGGGCTCGGCGCCTGGCTGGCGGTGGACAACCGGATCTCGGGCGGTGCGATCTTCGCCGCGTCCTTCCTGATCGCCCGCGCGCTCGCCCCGATCGAGCTGCTGATCGGCAGCTGGAAAACGCTGGCCCAGGCCCGCCACGGCTATAACAATCTCGACGAACTGCTCGCCAGCGCCGTCGCCAGGCCCGAGCCGACCCGGCTGCCGGCGCCGCAGGGCGGCCTGCTGGTGGAGGGCGTGACGATCCTCAACGCGGCGCGCGACGGCATGGTTCTCAATGGCGCGTCCTTCGCGGTGTCGCCGGGCGAAGTGGTGGCGATCGTCGGGCCATCGGGGTCGGGCAAGTCGACGCTGATGCGCGCGATCGTCGGCGCGCTGCCGGCCGATCGCGGCACGGTGCGCTTCGATGCGGCCGAGATTGCCGACTGGGATCCCGAGCGGCTGGCGCGCCATATTGGCTATCTGCCGCAGGATTCGATGCTGTTCGAAGGCAGCATCAAGGATAATATCGCCCGGTTCGAGGGCGAGCTCGGCGCGGAACCGGAGGCGGTCGATGCCGCAGTGGTCGCCGCCGCAGATCTGGTCGGCGCCCGCGACCTGATCCTGCGCCTGCCCGGCGGCTTCGATCATCGGCTGGGGCTGAGCGGGCGCGGGGTTTCCGCCGGCCAGGCGCAGCGCATCGCGCTGGCCCGCGCCGTCTATGGCGACCCCTCGATCTACGTGCTCGACGAACCCAATGCGCATCTCGATTCCGAGGGCGATGCCGCGCTCAACGCGGCGATCACCCGGCTCAAGGCGGCGGGCAAGACGATCCTGGTCGTCTCGCACAAGCTCGGCGTGCTGCCGGTGGTCGACAAGATGCTGGTGCTGCGCGACGGCCGGGTGGAACTGTACGGCCCGCGCGACGAGGTGCTGGCCAAGATCGCGCCGCCCAATGTCCGGCGGATGGTACCGGCGGCACAGGGAGGATCGGCGGCATGAGCAACGCGGTGATCGTGCAGAACCCGCGGCCGCAGCCGCTCGTCGAACAGCTGGGCGATCCCCGGCGCGATATCCGGATGGGCCTGCTGATCGCCGGGCTGTTCTTCGTGCTCTTCCTCGGCTGGGCGACGTTCGCGCGGCTCGATGCGGCGGCGACCGCGCCGGGCGTGCTCGAAGTCTCGGGCCAGCGCCAGAGCGTGCAGCACCGCGAGGGCGGCGTCGTCGGCGAAATCCAGGTCCGCGAGGGCCAGCGGGTGGTGCAGGGGCAGTTGCTCCTCCGCCTCGCCGCCGCGGATGTGTTGGCGCAGGAGCGGGCGCTTTCCGCCCAGGCGATCCGGCTGCTCGCCCAGCGCGCCCGGCTCCAGGCAGAGCAGCTGGGGCAGGGGAAGGTCCCGGCGCCGGCGGAGTTCGCCTCGCTCGGCGGCGAGGATCGCGACGCCGCCGCGCTGGCGCTGCGCCTCCAGCAGAGCGAGCTCGACGCCCGCCGCGCCACCCTCGTCGCGCAGCGCGGTGCGCTGGGGCAGCGGGCGGCGCAATCGGTGGCACAAGGGCGCGGCTATGGCACCCAGGTCGTCTCCGCTGAGGAGCAGCTGCGGCTGGTCGACGAGCAGCTGACTGCGCTGCGCCCGCTCGCCGATCGCGGCTTCGTCTCGCGGACCCGATTGCGCGAACTGGAGCGGGTGAAGGCCGAACTGGTCGGCCAGCGTGGCCAATATTCGGCCAGCGTCGCCCAGACCCGCGAAGCATCCCGTGAGAGCGAACTCACCGCGCTGGAGGCCGACCGCACCTTCCACGAACGCACCGCTGCCGATCTGCGCGACGTCGACACGCGGCTGGCCGAGGTGCTGCCCAAATGGGTGGCGGCGCGCGACCAGCTGGCGCGCACCGAGATCCGCGCACCCGCCACCGGCGCGGTGATCGGCCTCAGCGTCTTCACGCCGGGCGGAGTGATCGCGCCGGGGCAGAAGCTGATGGACATCGTGCCCGAGCGCGCGCCCTTGCGCATCCAGATCCGCGTCGCGCTCGACGATGCCGACGATCTGCATGTCGGCCAGGCGACCCTGGTCAAGTTCCCCAGCCTGCACGAGCGCGACCTGCCCAATCTCAAGGGCACGCTCACCCGCCTCTCCGCGGATACGCTGACCGACGAGAAGAGCGGTGCCAGCTACTTCACCGGCGAGGTGACGGTGCCGCCCGAGCAGATCGACCTCCTGCGCAAGGTCCGGGGCGAGGACTTCACGCTGCGGGCGGGCATGCCGGCGCAGGTGCTGGTGCCGCTGCGCAAGCGCACCGCGCTCGATTACGCGCTGGAGCCGCTGGTCGGCGCCTTCTGGCATTCCTTCCGCGAGCATTGATCGGACCCCACGGGAGGCGATCCGTTCGCTCTACTGCGACGGGCGGGGCGGCGTGGCCGGGGTGCGGGGCTGCAGCGCATCGATCTCTGCGCCCCAGGGGTCGCGCGCCGCCACCGCCTTGCCGTCGGCGGCGAAGTCGAGGATCTCGTCGCCCGCGGCAGTGAAGCGCGGCCAGGCGGGCAAGCCCGCGCCGTTCGGGTTCCCCGTCCTGGCGAAGTTGGCGAGATAGGCGCTGATCGTCTTGCCGACCCGCTCGTCCTTGGCCGTGGTCGCCGCGCCATATTTGATGCGGGCATTGTCGAAGAAGAACGGGATGTCGGTCGCATGGCCGGCACCCGGTTGGCCGACCGAGTCCGCCACATAGGAGAAGCGATACTCCCATACCGGCACCTTCTGCGCCGCGATCCGTGCGCTGGCCTCGCGGGCACCGGCGATCATGAAGCCGGTCTTGCCGCCCATGTCGGCGCTGGTCGCCCCGATCAGCATCGGCACATGCGCGAAGTTGCCGCTAGCATAGGCCTTTTCCTGGTCGACGAGCAGTTTGCCGTCGAGCACCGGGCCGCCATAGGTGCGCGGGCCCGGCTTGGGCTGGAACAGCTCGATCATGCTGAGGCCGTCGGTCACTTCCTCCGCCGAGAGCGCGCGCAGCCTGGCGAGCGCGTCCGGCGCGGCCGGATCGATGCCGTGCGCCCGCGCAAGGTTCTCGCCGATCGCCTCGGCGTCCTTCAGCGTCGCGCTGCTGGTGGTCCGGGCGTTGCCGCCCGACATCACCACCGCCTTGCTGAACAGCCCGCGCGAGAGCGGCGAAGTGACCAGCGTGTGGACCGACATGCCGCCGGCGCTCTCACCGATGATCGTCACATTGGCAGGGTCGCCGCCGAACGCGGCGATGTTCTTCCGCACCCATTTCAATGCGGCGATCTGGTCCATGAAGTTGTAGTTGCCGAGCAGCCCGCCATCGGGGTTCTCGCGACTGAGCTGGGGCAGGGCGAAGCTGCCGAAGCGCCCGACCCGGTAGTTGAAGCTGACGAACAGCACGCCCTGCCTGGCCATGTTCGCGCCGGCATAAGTGGGCGGGGAGGCGCCGCCGTTCACGAAGCCGCCGCCATAGATCCACACCATGACCGGCAGCTTCTTGCCTGCGGGTGCGGCGGCGGGTTTCCACAGGTTCAGATACAGGCAGTCCTCGGCCGGGGTGGTGCCGAGCGGCGCGGCATCGCTCGGGAAGGGCTTCTGCATGCAGTCATGGCTGTACGCAGTGGCCGGGCGAACGCCCTGCCAGCTCGCCACCGGCTGCGGCGCGCGCCAGCGTAGCGGGCCGACCGGCGGCGCGGCGAAGGGGATGCCCTTCCAGCTGGCGACGCCGTCTTCCACCGCGCCCTGCACCTTGCCGGTCTCGGTCGCGACGATCGGGCCGCGGGTCTGCGCTGCGCACTCCGACGCAATGGCGCAGGTCGCCGCTGCGCAGGCCAGCGCACGCCTCCATGCCTTCATGCTCGCATCTCCCCTTCTGTCGTTCCTCGGCTTTGGCGGTGCACCCTAGTCGCGGAACAACAGCGGCGCCATCTCGCGCAGGCTGCGGCGCCAGGTCTGGAACTCGTGCCCCGTGTTTGGGGACACATAGAACACGCTGTTCAGCCCGGCGGCTTTCAGCGCATCGGCATTGGCGCGCGGATCGACGCGGGGGCCGCCGGGCGGGCCGGCGCGGCCGCCCTCCAGCTCGCGGCTGCCGAAGCTGACGAAGGTCAGCCGCACCTTGTCGCGATAGCCGGGGGTGGCGTTCACATCGTCGAGCGACACCGTCCCGCCGCTGAGCAGGCCGATATAGCCGAAGCGATCGAGGTGCTTCGGCGCGATCAGCTTGGTCTCGAAGCCGCCCATCGAAAGACCTGCCAGCGCGCGGTGCCGCGCCTCGGAAAGGGTGCGGTAGTGGCTGTCGACATAGGGGATCAGCTCGTCCAGCAGGACGGTCTGGAACGGCGTGATGTCGAAGCTGGCGAGGCCGCCGGGCCGCACCTCGTTGGTCATGCCATAGGTCATCACGATCAGGAACGGCCGCGCCTTGCCGGCGGCGATCAGATTGTCGAGGATCAGGTTGGCATGGCCCTGGTTCGACCAGGCCGTCTCGTCCTCGCCCCAGCCATGCTGGAGGTAAAGCACCGGGTAGCGGGTGCTGCCCGCCCTGTCATAGCCCGGCGGGGTGTAGACGAAGGCGCGGCGCTGGCTGCCGGTGCTGGGGGAGGGGAACAGGATCTGTTCGACCCTGCCGTGCGGCACGTCCTTCAGCGCGTAGAAATCGGCGTCGTGCGCGGGGATCTCGATGCCGCTTTCCCAGCGCGTCGAGCCGTAGAAGTTGCCCGTCCCCGGATCGTTGAACGTGCCGCCGTCGACGGTGAGGTGGTAATAATGAAAGCCCTCGTCGAGCGGGCCGGCGGTGGTGCCGATCCAGCTGCCGTCGGCCGCCTTGGTCAGCGTGGTGCCGCCCCGCCCGCCCAGGCCGAGGCTGACTGTCACGGCGGTGGCGCCGGGCGCGACGATGCGGAAGCGCGCATAGCCTTGCGAATTGACCTGCGGATATTGCTGGCCCGGCTGGTTGAGCGTCGACGGCTGGAAGTCTTCGAGGACCGGCGCCGGCGCGGTCTGCGCCAGGGCGGGGGGCATGGTCAGCAGGGCCGCAGCCATGGCGGCGAACGCGATTCTCACGGCAGTTCCTCCCCAGAATGCCGCCCGCACGCTGCACGGGAGGCCTTGGATTATGGCGCCAGCAATAGGGCAGTTTAGTCAGAGAAAATCAAGGCACAGGACGCCGTAGATCCTTCTTGCGGATATTGGATAATGCATTCGAATTGCATGGGAAAACTGTTTCCTCGCCTTCGGCTCGCACATGGAATCGTTTCGTCAGTTGACGGCGCAGGGCCAGCCCGCCTAGCCATGGTGTTACCGATAACAATGGCGGCCGTCCGAGTCGCCCGGAGAGGAGATAACGGCGATGGGGGTTCCCCGTTCGGTTGCCGGTGGATGCGCGGCCGCCCTGGCATTGCTGGCACCTGCTGCGCTGCACGCGCAGACCGCAGGCATGGTGGTCGAGAAGCTGCCGCCGCCCACCGGGCTTGCCCCCTATTTCACGCCGGCCTCCGCCGCTGCGGTCACGCCCGATGCGGACGGCTTTCTGCGCCGCTGGCTGCTGCTGGAGCCGGTGGTGAAGCCCAACCGCACCAACACCGGCTTCACGCCCAGCTATGTCCGCGAGGCACTCGCGCCGGCCACCTATCCCGGCCGCTTCGATGCGGTACCGCGCGAGGGCGACAGTGCCGCCGGTGGCCTGCGCTGGCATGCGCTCGATTCCGCCCTGTTCGACGTGAAGCTCTTCTATCTGGCGCAGGGGCTCGGCAAGCCGACCTATGGCGTGATCTTCTGGGCGGTGACCGTGATCGATGCGCCCCGGGAGATGCGCGGCGTGCGGCTGGCGCTCGGCTCCAATTCCGCGTCGCGCTGGTGGCTGAACGGCAGCGAGGTTGCCGGGCTCTATGGCGATCGCCGGATGGTGATGGACGATGTTGTCTCGCGGCCGATCACGCTCCGGAAGGGACGCAATATCCTGCGCGGTGCGGTGATGAACGGCCCGGGTCTCAGCGATTTCTGCGCCCGGTTCGTCGATGCCGAGGGCAAGCCGATCCGCGACCTTGCGATCAACGTGAAGTGAGGACCGCCATGAAGTTCGCCATGCCCTCGCTCGCCGCGCTGTTCCTCCTCGCACAGCCCCAGGCCGCCTCCGCCCAGCTCGCCGGTGAGCCCTTCATCCACGATCCTTCCACCATCACCTATTCCGACGGCCGCTGGTGGACCTTCGGCACCCGCGGCGGCGGGCTCGTCTCGGACGACGGCTGGACCTGGCACAGCGGCGGCGAGCGGCCGGGCGGCGGCGTCGCGCCGGACGTGATCAAGATCGGCGACCGCTATTATGTCGCCTATGCCGTGGGCGGCGGGGGCATGAACGGCGGCCATGCCAGCAACGTGAAGGTGATGTGGACCCGCTCGCTCGACCCCAAGTCGCCGGCGTTCGGCTATCACGAGGTCGGCACGGTCGCTTCCACCAACGGGCTGGAACCGGCCGACGCGATCGACCCCGCCTTCCTCTTCGCCGAGGGACGGCTGTGGCTGAGCTACGGCACCTATTTCGGCTATATCCGGATGATCGAGCTCGATCCCAAGACCGGCGAGAAGATGCCGGGGAGCCAGCCGGTCGAGGTGGGCATCGACATGGAAGCCACCGCGCTGATGTACCGGGACGGCTGGTATTATCTGCTCGGCACCCACGGCACCTGCTGCGACGGTCCGAACTCCTCGTACAACATCCGCGTCGGCCGATCGCGCAGCCCCACCGGGCCGTTCGTCGACAATATGGGGGTGCCGCTGCTCAAGGGCGGCGGGATGCTCGTCGTGGCCGGACGCGGGCGGCAGTACGGACCCGGACATTTCGGCCTGCTCGATCTGGGCGACGGCGTCGAGAAATTCTCGATGCACTATGAGTCCGATCTGGATCGCGGCGGGCGCAGCGTGCTCGGCATCCTGCCGCTGGTGTGGCGGAACGGCTGGCCGGTGGCGGGCGAGAATGTGCCGGCCGGCACCTACGAGATCCAGTCGGAGCGGAGCGGCGGGGCGCTCGAACTCGCGGTCGATTTCGTCCGCATGCCGTTCGACGTGCGCCGCAGCTTCTTCGCCTCGCCCGGCGATCCGACCGGGCCGATCCCCAACCAGACGCTCGCCGAAAACCAGGGAAGCTGGCCCAGCGGACCGGTCGAGGTCGATCTCGGCGACTATATGATCCGCGCGCACCAGCAATGGACGGTCGCGCCTGCCGAGGGCGCGGGGGGTGCCTTCGGTGCGCCCTATTACAAGATCCTCATCGCGGGCACGGCGCGGGCGCTCGCCACCGGCCCGCAGGGCAGCGTGCAGGCGGTGCCGGCGTTCACCGGCGCGCCCGAGCAGCTGTGGCGGATCGATCAGCTGACCGACGGCACCTACCGCATCCTGCCCAAGGCGCAGGAGGATGCGAAGAACCCCAAGGCGCTGGTCGCGATCGGCCGCAGCACGCCCGCGCTGGTGGTGTTCGATCCCACCAGCGATGCGGGCAAGTGGCGGTTCCTGCAGCCCTGAAACCGAACGGGACCGGCGCGATGGCGCGGCCGGTCCCGTCGACTAGCGGATCAAGGCGGTCAGGCGGTGGGCTTCATCCAGCCGTGCATGGTCAGCCAGCGTGCGAACGCATCGAACCAGCCGGTGCTGGTCGTCGTCTTCGGATACATGCCGAAGCCGTGGCCGCCCTGTTCGTAGAAGTGGAACTCCACCGGCTTCTTCGCCGCCTTCCAGGACTCGATCAGCCCGAACCCGCCATTGGCGAAGAAGGGGTCGTCGGCCGCGAGCGCCACGAACAGCGGCGGCGCGTCGGCAGGCACGGTGACGCTGGCGAGCGGGCCGTAAATGTCGGCGATGAAGGCGGGCTTCGCATCCTGTCCGGCGAGTTCGGTCGCCATGGTAAGCATCGCGCCGGCCGAGAAGCCGATCATGCCCACCTTGTTCGGATCGACATGCCATTCGCCCGCGCGCTTGCGGATCAGCGCGAAGGCCGCGCGCGCATCGGCGAGCTGCGGCGCCAGGCCTGCCATCATCGCGGCCGGATCGGGCCGGGGCGGACGCGCCGCGGTGGTGGAGAACATCTCCGCCATCGAGCGCTCGAACGCGTCCATCTCGCGGGGCGTCTGGTTCAGCCGGTATTTGAGCACGAAGGCGGCCACGCCGCGCTTGGCCAGCGCCTTGGCGACATCCCAGCCTTCGTTTTCCATCGAGAGGGTGCGGAAGCCGCCGCCGGGGGCGACCACCACCGCCGCGCCGCTCGCCTTGGCGGGATCGGGCAGGAAGGGCGTGAGCGTCGCGACCACCACGTTGCGCGCGAAGACGCTGCCATATTGGCTGTGCCAGCTTTCCGGATTGGTCCCGCCGGGCAGCGGGCCGGTGTCGAGCTCGATGGCGCTGGGCTGCGCCGGCGTCGCGATCGGCTGCATCTTGTCGCTCTGCGCGAGCGCAGGCACCGAGCAGGCGCAGGCAAATGCCGCCCCGATCAGCATCGCGCGACGCCGGAGCGATGTCCGCGCCTTGCAAACCATCCTGTTCGTCATTCTACCCTCTCCTGTTCTTGAGCATGCCCATGGGTCCGGTCATTTCGGGGCGCCGGCCAGCCGCGCACCGGCATTGGCGAGCGTGAGGTACATGGCGCCTTCGGGCACCACATATTCATTCTCGCCCCAGAAGAACGGCCAGTCGTCGCGGTTCTCCGGATAGTCGGGCTTGAGCAGCAGCACGCCGGGGACGACGCCGCCGGGGATGAAGGAGAAGTCCGCCCGGTTGTTGCCATAGGCGATCTCCTTCGACAGCGCGCCGACGCCCGAGACCAGCGAGCGATCCGATGCCGGATGGTGGCCGTGCAGGAAGTCGAGCGCGCGCTGCACCGGCGACGCATCCACCAGGTCGGGGAAGGCGCGGTGCAGGGCATCGCCGGTCAGGCCGAAGTTGAGCACGCTGCCGCTGCCGGCCCAGCCGCCCGCGGTGATCGGCACGCCGAACGGGTTCTCCTTCGTCATCGCCTGCGCCTTCGCCGCCCAGTCACGCACCGCCGGTTCGAGCGTGGCGCGATAGCTTGCGGGCATGAACGGCAGCGCCTTCACCAGGGTGGTCGCGGTGAACGTAAAGCCGCGCAGCATCTTCGGCGTCAGCGCCTGCACGCGGTCGGCATATTGCGGATCCCGCGTGGCGGCGAGCAGCTCGACGGCGGCGGTGAACTCCTCGACATCGAGTGGGCCGCCGGTCGTGTTGCCGTTCTGGAAGAGGTCGGGCGCATGGCTGTGCTCCCCGGCCCAGATCTTCTGCGCGACCGTGAGGCACCGCTTGGCAAAGGCCGGATCGCGGTCCTTCCACGCACGGTAGGTCGCGGCCAGTGCGGCAGCCGAGCCATAGTTCAGCGCCGACGCCTTGCTGGTGAAGGCCCAGCGATCGTCCGGGGTACCGCTGCGACCACCCTTGGAATCATAGGCGCGCTCGTACGGCTTGAGCTTGGGATCATAGACCAGCCCGTCGGTCTTGCTCGCGGCGTCGCCGAGATGGGTATACTGGCCGACATCGGGCTCGACGATGCCGTGGATCGCATGGCCGACCGCGTCCTGCTGGGCGAGCAGTTGCAGGCTGCCGTGGCGGATCTGCTGGAGGATGTCGGGAACCCCGTCGGGCACATGGATCTCGACGCGGCGCGTCTCCCAGTCAACCGAGACCGTGTCGCGGTCGATGCCGAACGTCTCCCATGCATCGACCAGCTGGCGGATGACCTGATACTGGGTCTGGGTGCGGATGTCGAAATCGCCCGCGTCCAGCCAGCCGCCGACCGCGAGCCCGGGAATGTGCTCGCCGGGCTGGAACGGCGTGTCGGTCGTCGGGCCCTGGCGGTACAGGTCGATATGCTCGTGGTTGAGCGGCGCCTGGCGGGCATCGTCGCGGTGCGGATCGCCGTGCCAGACGCGATAGGCCTCGTTGACCAGTATATGGTCCATCGCGATCGGCAGATAGACGTCGTTGGTCAGGTTCCAGCTTTCCTGGAGGACGCCCGGCTGGATGGGGAAGGGCGCCGTGCGCGTGCCGCCATACTCGACGGCATAGGTGCCGGGCGTGGTGACCTTGCTGAAATCGAGCTGGAGATAGCGGTAGCGCAGATACCGGCCCCATTCGCGTGCCGGCGGGGTGCGGACCGGCACGAAGTTGCCCGTCGCGTCCAGTTTCAGCAGGCGTGGCTGGAGCGTGCGGGCATCGTCGCGATCCAGCTCGACCGTGGCGATCTTGGGGCCCTCGGGTGTGTAGCCGACCTGCGAATGGCCGATCACCGGCGGCCGCAGCCAGCCGGGCACGCTGTTCGCATCCAAGGTCCATTCGACGACGCGCCCGGTGCGACCCGCCGGCAGCAGCTGGCGCACGACGAACCAGCCGTTCTGCGCCTGGTTGCGCCCGTCGAACACGGCGAGCGTGCCGTCGCGCGTACGGATACCGACGCGGCGGGCGGGATCCTCCGGCGCCAGTACCAGATCGCGTCCGCTGGCGAAGGGCAGGGGCTCGGCGCCGGGGCCGTCGCTGCGGCCGCTGGCGGCATTGCGCTCCGGCGTCAGCATCATCCGGTCGGCGGGGTAGCGCGGGAAGAGTGCCGCCTTGCCGTCCACCGTATAGCTGTGATGGAAATAGGCGGAGGGCACGAACTCGAGGTTCAGTCCGGCCTTGCCGACCTGTGCGGCCGGCAGCGGGGTATCGAGCAGTACGGACAGCACGATGCTCGCCCCGCGGCGTTCGGCGCGGATGGTGTACTGGAAGTCGGGATATTTCAGCGTCGCTTCGATGACGCCCGCCGCCTTGTCGACGCGGCGGGATACGAAGGCGCCGGCCGGATCCCACTGGCCGGGGGTGGCGGCGAGGCGGATATCGCCATTGGTCGCGGTGCGGATGTCCTGCTGGATCAGCTCGACGCCGCTGATCTTGGCATCGGCGAACAGGCCTTCGTTGACGTTGGAGAACACCAGCCAGTTGACGCCGGGCGCCTCGAAATAATCGGAACGGTCCAGGCGAAGCGCCGTCTGGGCCGATGCCGGTAGGGTGGATGACAGCAGCGAAGCGACCAATACGGCCTTTGGCGTGAGGCGCATCTTCTCTCCCGATATTCTGTTTATGTGAGCGCTACCATAATGGCGATTTCTGCATTGGCAACGGCCTGTTGATGCTCCGATGTTGGTTCTATTACGTTGATTGGATGAAGATATTCAGGTGCGTCAGTGCACCGGCACCTCGAACGTACCGACGGGTAGGCGAGCCTCGTCCGCAAGGTTGGTGGCCGGAGCATCCGCCCAGGCATAGCGCACGCGGGTGACCGGTTTTCCGTCGCCGGCGATCGTTACGGTGCTCCCCGCCGCCCGTCCCGCCACGAAGCGACAGCTCCCTGCGCCCGCGCCGCAGAGTTCGAAGCCGATCGCCTGATCGGAACCGCTTGTGTGCAGCCCACCCTGTACGCCGGTGAAGTGCAGCACCACCGCACTGTCCTGGCGTTCGGCCGATCCGATCGCGGGACCTGCCCGTCCATCGCGTGCACCTGCACGTGCCGCCCGCATCGCCTGGGCGAGGCGCTGGCCGACGAGCCGCTTTTCGCCCGGATGGATGTCGGACGCGTCGCCGATGTCGAGCGTCACGGCGAGGCCGCCATGCGGATCCTCGGCGGCGACCCGGCGCTGGGCGTCGCGCACATCGGCCCATCCGCTCTCGGACGGCGCGAGGGCAGGAGCACCATAGTTGGCGAGCTGGGCGATGACGAACGCCGCCGCCGGGCTGCCGAAGCGCTGCCGCCAGTCCGCGATCATTGCACGGAGACGGCGGTCATAGCCTGGGATGCCGGTATCGGATTCGCCCTGGTACCAGGCGATGCCGGCGAGGCGGATCGGCGCGAGCGGCGCGATCATCGCGTTGAACAGCGTGCCCGCGCCGTTGATGTCGTCCCATGGCACCCGCGGCGCGGCGCCCGGCACGCGCTTGGCGATGGCATAGCGCCAGCCCGTGCCCAAGGGGATGCCGGTGCCGTCGGCGAAGGTAAGCCGCATCGCGTCGACCGGCCCGAGCATCCCGCCCAGCGCATAGACGTCGTCGTCATTGACGGTGATGACGTTGCGCCCGGCCTTCAGCGTCCCGGCCGGCAGCACATAGAGGCGCTGCGCGCCGGCAAGGCTCATCCCGCCGACGCCGGCGCCGTTGACCCAGGTACGATCGGCGTCGTCGACCATGCCCAGCGACAGCGTCGCCGCACCGCGCGCCTGCTCCGGGGTCAGCTCGACGGTGCGCTGGTACCAGAGCATGCCGTTATAATCGGCCAGTTCGGGGACGCCCCAGCTTTCGAAATTGGTGAAGCTGGGCACAGCCCGCCAGGCGAGCGCGGCATCGGGCTGCCATGGCTCGGCGCCTGCGGCGTCGCCGCTCGCGGCGCGCCACCATGCTTCCCAGATCGTCGATGCCCGCCGCGTCGCTGCCGCCGGATCACGGGCATAGAGCGCGAGCAGCTCGGCATCGTCGGCGAGGCCCGCCTGGCGGAGCGCGGTATCGCTCATCCAGGCGCTGATCCGCGATCCGCCCCAGCTCGAATGGATCGCGCCCACCGGCACATCGCCGTCATGGCGCAGCGACTGGGCCATGTAGAGACAGGCAGCGGAAAAGGCGGGGGAGGTTTCGGGGCCGGAGATTTCCCAAGCCGGGGTCGCGTCGAACCGATCGAGCGGACGGACGGCCATCTTCTTGCCGATCGTCAGCAGCCGCAGCCGCGGGTCGACCGGGGCATGCGCCTCGGGGAACAGGCTCTGCGCGTCGCGCACCTTCATTTCCATGTTGCTCTGGCCCGAGCACAGGAAGACGTCGCCGATCAGCAGGTCGTTGATCACCGTGGCACCGCTCGGCGCCGCCAGGGTCAGCGTGAAGGGGCCGCCGGCGGGCAGCGCAGGGAGCGTCGCCGAGAACCGTCCGTCGCGGCCGGCCGTGACGCTGATGCTGTGGCCGGCGAGGCTGATCATCACGGTCTCGCCTGGGCGCGCGGCGCCGGCGAGCGGGATCGGCTGGTCGCGCTGGAGCACGGCGTGGGCACCGATCACGCCGTCCAGCTGCGGCTGGGCGTGAGCGGCGCTGGCCAGGGCCGTGCCGGCCAGTGCTGCGGCGAGGGCAAGAGATCGCCAGGACATGTGCACGCTCCGTGGTTCAGATCGGCTGAAGGCCGTGTTGGACGATCCGGTCGATCAAGGTCCGGTGCTTGGGAAGGCCCTGCAACAGGCGTTCGGTAAAGACGCGATTCTCGCGACGCAGGCGCGCCGCCTGCTCGGCCTCCGGTTCGTAGCTGCCCGGCGCCACCCGGGTGCGGTGCCCCATGCCGTACAGGACATATTGGTAGCTGGCCGAGGGGAAGACTTCCTCGACCCGATCGAACTCGTCGTGCAGCCAGGGTGCGTGATAGTCCCATAGCGCCATCAGCGCGCGCAGGCGATCCGGGATCGTCTCCGCGCGCCGGTTGTCGCGCCAGAAGTCGGTGTCGGTGCGCTTGGTCAGCGAATAATGGAGCTTGAGGAAGTCGATGATCCGGCCCCAGCGATACAGCGTCGTCTCGTTGTAGCGCCGGGCGACGGTGTCCATCACCTCGCGGCAGGCGGGAAGCTGCTCGGCGATGATCTTGGCCGACAGCTCGATCAGCACGATCGCCGAGGCTTCCAGCGGCTCGAGGAAGCCTGCGGCGAGCCCCACCGCGACGCAGTTGTTCTTCCAGAAGGTCTCGCGGTGGCCGGAGCGGATGGCGAGGCGCCGGACGGACAGGTCGCGCGCCGCCGGACCGACATAGTCGCGCAGCGCACGCTCGGCGTCGTCGGCGCTGGTGTGGCTGCTGGAGAAGACATGGCCCACGCCGCGGCGGGTGGGGAGCCCGATGTCCCAGATCCAGCCGGCCGCCTGCGCGGTGGAAATCGTATGGCTGGCGATCGGATCCTCGGGATCGGCATAGGGGACCTGCATCGCCAGCGCGGTGTCGCAGAACAGCACGTCGCTGCAGGCGCGGAGGCCGACCCCCAGCGCCTTGCCGATCAACAGCGCCGAAAAGCCGGTGCAATCGACGAACAGGTCGCCGGCAATGATAATGCCCTGCTCCGTTTCCAGCCGGTCGATGTCGCCCCCCTCCGTCAGCCGAACCTCGGTGACGTCGGCGAGGACGTGGCGGACGCCGAGCGTGTCGACGCAGTGGCGCTGGAGGAAGGTGGAGAATTTGCCCGCGTCGAGATGATAGGCGTAGTTGGCGACGCCCTCATATTCCGCCGTCGCGATCGTCTTGGGCGCGAGACCGGCGTCGCAGATCCGGCCCTGCGGAGTGACGGCGTCGCAGAAGCTCTCGTCCGCCTCGTTGGCCAGCCAATGCGGCACCAGGTTGGTCTGGGCAAAGCCCTGGGGCAGCATCAGCGGGTGGTAATAGCCGTCGTCCGCCGCGCCCGTCGTCCAGCGATTGAAGCGTGCGCCCTGCTTGAAGGCGGCGTCGCACTGGCGGAAGAATTCGGTTTCGGAAACGCCGATCTTGCGCAGCGTGGTCCGGAGCGTCGGCCACGTGCCTTCGCCGACGCCGATGATCGGCACCGTCCGGGATTCGACCAGGGTCACGGTAAAGCCCTGGGCGCGGCGGGCCTGGTGGCGGGCCGCGATCGCGCCGGCGGTCAGCCAGCCCGCGGTGCCGCCCCCGACAATCACGATGTTCTTGATTTCGCGCATAGGTCTGCCCGAGGCCGGAACAGGGGAGGCGGGGTCCGCACGCGCGCACCCCGCCCCGGGTCAGCCGATCGTCACGGTATCAGAAGCGATACCGCACGCCCGCCGTGTAGCGGCGGCCGTAATCGAACACGTCGAGCAGCTGGTTGCTGTAGCGACCATGGGTGCTCTGCTGGTTGTTGTTGAGGTTCAGCGCTTCGGCGAAGACGCTGAAATTCTTCGAGATATCATAGCTGGTCGTCAGATCGACCTGGAAGCTCTGATTGACGAAGGTCGGCTCCGAACCGAACGACCCGGTATTCTGGTTCTGGCCGAACTGGAGCAGATACTTGTCGCGCCAGTTGAGCGCGGCGCGGATCTGGAAGCCGTTCCTGTCGTAGAAGCCGACGAAGTTCGCCGAATTGGCAAGCCCGGTCACCGCGAAGCCGGTCTGCGACAGGTTCTTGTCGTTATAGGGCCGGTTGGTGTCGACCAGCGTGGCGTTGGCCTGGAAGCCGAAGCCCGAATTGCCGAACACGTGCTGCAGGGCAAGTTCGACGCCCCGCACGGTCGCATCCGGACCATTGACCTGCTGCGATACGGCGAAGCTCGCCGCCTGGCCGGTGGTCGGGTCGACCACGCCGTTGATCGCCTGCCGCGTCACGCCGCCGACGATGAAGTTCGACACGTTCTTCAGGAAGAAGCCGACCGACAGGTAGGAGTTGCGCTGGTAATACCATTCCGCCCCGACGTCGAAATTGTCGGCGAGGTACGGCTTGAGGTTCGGGTTGCCGCCGCTGGCAGTGAGCGCGCCGACCCGCTGGCCGCTGCCGACGTTGAGCACCGGGTTCAGCAGGTTCAGCGTCGGGCGGGTGAGGGTGCGCGACGCATCGAAGCGGAGGACGAGGTTCTTGGTCAGCTCCAGCTTCGCATCGAAGCTGGGCAGCAGGAACGAGTAGGAGCTGTTCTGGGTGACGGCCTGGATGTTGGTGTAGCCGGCCACGGTGAGCAGCGTCGGATCGGCCGTGCTGGTCACGATCTGGGTCGGCAGGCGGCCCTGGCCGGTGGCGGTCAGGTTGGTGGTCTCGTTGCGCACGCCGGCGTTGAGCGTGAACGGCATGCCCGCCACGTCGGCCTTGAAGCTGGCGCTGAAGAACAGCGACCAGGTGCGCTCCCGCACCCGCAGCACGCTGCCGGGGTCCACTGCCTCGTCGAACGTGCCGGTGAAGCCGTTCACGCTGCCATAGTTGAAGCCGGGAATCGTCTTGGTCTGCGGATTGCCGAGGCCGGTGAGATAATTCTGGTAGGCGACCGGGCTGAAGATGAACACCGACGGCGGGAGCGCCCCGCTGAAGCCCGGGATGAAGTTGTTGAGGCTGATCGAGCCATTGTACAGGCTGGCCGGCAGCGGGGCGATGCCCGAGGTGCGACCCGACGGCGCACCATAGCCGGCATAGGCCTGCCAGAAATTGTTGGTGAAGGTGCTCTGGTTGCGGAAGTTGAACGTGTCCTGATAGGCTTGGCCGCCGACCTTCAGCGTCAGATTGTCCTGCTTCCACGTCGCCTGCGCGCGGAACTGCGCGAGGTCGTCGGTATTGTGCTGCGTCTGGTTGACCGTGACGTGCGAGCCGATCAGCGCGGTGTTCGCCCAGCCTGCGGCATTGCCCGCCGGACCGTAATTGCTGATCGTCGGGAAGCTGTTCTTGCTGTCGCCGGTAACGTTGAAGCGCAGCGTGTTGCCCAGATTGCCGCCATAGCCGATGTCGCCATTCTGGCTGCCGATCACATCGCCGGGATTGAGCCAACTCTTGGCATAGGCGCCGTCCGCTTCCAGCGTCAGATTGTCGGAGGCAGTGTATTTGAGGTTCAGGCCGGTCTGGTTGGTCTGCAGGATCTGCTTGTTGAGCGCGGCGGTGAAGTCGGTCGGCGTCCCCGCCTGGGTGAAGTCGACCGCGGTGCCGTTCTTGTCCAGCGTCACGTTGCGCAGGTCGCCCTGGTTGAACCAGACGCCGAACGCGTAATTGTTCTGGGTGATGTTCTGGCGCGAGAAATTGTTGTCCAGCGTCACCATCAGCTCTTCCGAGGGATGGTATTGCAGCGAGATGCGGGCATCGACGCGCTCGTCGCGGACGCGCTGCTGCTCGGCGCCATATTGCTGCGGGAACCAGCCCGGCAGCGTCTTGTTGGCGAGCTGCTGGGTGGTGCAGGCGGCGGTCAGCTGGCACGGCGCGAAATTGCCGCCCGGCCAGCCGGACACATAGACGCGGTTCGTGTCGGTATCGCGCTTGGTGTAGATCACGTCGGCCAGTACGCCCAGCGTGTCGCCGGCGAAGGTATCGCTGATCAGCAGGCCGCCGGTGGGCGTGATCTTGCCCGAACGATCCTGGATCGAGCCCGACGCGGTCGCCGCCATGCGGAAGCCGGGATGATCGAACGCGTTGGGGAACTTGATGTCGACGGTAGCGCCGATCGAGCTCGACGCGACCGACACGTCGGGCGTCTTCAAGACCGACAATTGTCCGATAAAGTCGACGCCGACGGTGCTGAAGTCGATCTGTCGCCCGCCGGTCGCGGTGGAGATGCGGCGGCCGTCATACAGCGTCGTGTTGAAGTCGCCGCCGAAGCCGCGGACGGTGATCCCGGTCGGTTCGCCGCGCGATCCGGAGCGCTGGATCGACACGCCGGGCAGGCGCTGGAGCGACGCGGCGACGTTCGAATCGGGGAACTTGCCGATGTCTTCGGCGGAGATCACGTCGACCACGCCGGACGATTCGCGCTTGATGTCGAGGTTGCGCTGCAACGAACCGCGCAGACCCGTCACGATGATTTCGGCGGCATTCCCGTTGTCTGTCTGCGAATCCTGCGACGTGCTCGTGGTCGGCGCCTGGGCCTGGGCATAGCTTGGAGCGGCCGCCACCAGCGCCAGCAAGCTGCTTGCGCCCGCCAGATATGGTAGCGCTAACATTTGGTGACGGCAGACGTGCTTGGAAACCGTAAAGGCCATCTCAGTATCCCCTCTCTAAGTCGCGCCCCTTCTGCGGTGAGGGATCACGACGGGTGAACTCGCCATCGGCTTCCTGGGAGCAACGTCCCCCAGCCGCCGACAAGTTAGCGGTAACAATATCAAACCCGCAGCCGGATGCAAGTTTATAAGTCGGAGCAAATATCACCCTTGGCCGCACGGATCGGGCGGTGCATCACAGGGTCGGAAACGAGCGCAGCATGCGATGGAGGGGAAAACGGTGGATCATTGGGAGAGCTTGAGCGTCGAGCAGCACGGGGAGCTCCGCGTATCGCAGGCGCCCGATGCCCGCCGTCATTTCGCGCAGATCGTTGGCGCCGAGTTCGTTGCCGCGGCGCAGGAATTCCCGATCTTCTTCACCAAGCACCCGGAGACCGGATCCTTCTATGCCGGGGTGGTCCTGGGCCTGAAGCCGAACGAGAATCTGAGCGGGGAGCATGGCCGCCTGACCGGCTATCGCCCGGCGGATCTGGAGCGCCAGGGCTTCTACCTTCTCGAGGACGGCATCGTCCTCGACCGCGGGCATGCGGTGTTCGCAGGGCCCGACGGAGACCGCCTGTTCGACGCGGACGGCACGCCGAGTGCGACGCTGCGGCGGATCCAGCATGCCCTCGGCACGCTGCAAGCCGGCCTCCCTGCCACCGACGCCGCGATCCGGCGCCTGCTGGACCACAAGCTGCTGGAGCCGATCGACATCCATCTGAACTTCGATGACGGCAGCTATATCCAGCTGGACGGGCTCTACACGGTGAGCCTCGATCGGCTGCACGCGTTGCCCGACGCTGCCGTGCTGGACCTGTTCCGGCAGGGCGACCTGCAGCTTGCCTACGCCCAGTCCGGCTCGATCGGCCATGTCCGACGGCTGGCGCGTCGGTACAATGATCGCCTGGCAGGTCCGGTCGCGTGAACCCGATTCCGGCGGACATCGCGGCATCTGCGCTGCTCGATCCCGCCGTGTTCCGCGACGTGGTGATGCAGCGTTGCGCGCCCGTGGTCCTGCGCGGGGCGGCGCGCGATTGGCCGATCGTTAGCTGTGGCGACGCCCAAGCGGCGGCGGCGCAGATCCTCGCCTTCGATGCGGGCAAGAGCGCCGATCTCTTCGTCGGCCCGCCGGACATGGCCGGGCGCTATCGCCACGACGAGAACGATGTCCGCGCATTCAACTTCGCGCGTCACACCCTGCCGTTCGCACAGGCGCTGCGGCGCATCCTCGAAACCGCCGATTTGCCCGGGCGCGACACGCTCTACATGGGGTCGCTCACCGCCGAGACCTATCTCCCCGGCATCGAGGCGCTGACCGCGCTGCCCTTCGTCCCGGCTTCGGTACGGCCGCGTTTCTGGTTCGGGCATGAATCGTCGGTCGCGTGCCACTACGACACGATGGACAATGTCGCCTGCGTGGTGGCGGGCAAGCGGCAGTTCACCCTGTACCCGCCCGACGCGATCGACGATCTTTATGTGGGGCCGATCGATATCACCATGGCGGGCCAGCCGGTCAGCCTCGCGGCGTCCAGCGCGGCGCCGGAGGGCCGCTATCCGCGCTTCGAACGTGCCAGGCACCGCGCGCTGGTCGCAGAACTGGAGCCGGGCGACGCGCTCTATATCCCCAAGCTCTGGTGGCACCAGGTGGACGCCACCAGCAGCGTGAACATGCTGGTCAACTTCTGGTGGGACGGCTTCGCCGCCGGCCCCGACCAGCCCCATACGACGATGCTGCTGGCCATGATCGCGATCGCCGAGCGTCCCGCCGCCGAGCGCGCCGCGTGGCGGGCGTGGTTCGACCATTATGTGTTTCGCCCGGAGGGCCACCCGCTGGCCTTCCTTCCGCCAGCACAGCACGGGGTGCTCGGGCCGCTGCGCGACGGCAATTATGGCCGCATCCGCGCCATGGTGATGCGGTTGTTGCGGCTGGCGTGAGCGTCAGGCCTCCCGCCCGGGTCGCATCCCGGCACAGGCGGGGCGCAGGATCGCGGCGAAGCCGATCCATAGTGCCAGGCTGATCAGCGCGAAGCTGCCGAGGATGTAGAAGGCGGGCCGGTAGCCGATCGACTGCGCCAGCCAGCCGCCGATCGCGGGGCTGAGCGAGGCGCCGATCCCCTGCACCGCAATTACCGCACCTTGCCCCACATTCACCCGGCCGGTGCCGCTCAGCATGCAGGCGACCAGTCCGGGCACCGCCACGCTCTGGAGCCCGGCGCCGATCCCGTCCAGCGCCTGCACGGGCCATACCCCCCAATGCTCGATGAAGCTGCCCGCGAGCAGCCCCCGCAGCGGCAGCGAGGCGAACGAGATCAGCAGCACCAGCCAATAGCCCTTGCCGGCCGCCATGCGCATCGCGAGCAGTGCGGTGAGGATCATCACCGCCTGTGCCACCACCACCGTCGTCGCGGTGAACAGCGCCGCATCGCCCTTGCCCGCGCCGACCACCGCGAGCCCGTAGAGCGGGAGCATCGCGCCGTTGCCGAGGTGGAAGCAGGCCAGCGCGGCGGCGAGGATCAGCAGCGGCTTGGTATGCAGCAGCGCGGCGAAGCCCTCCGCCTGGCTGCCATGATCTTCGTCCTCCTCCGATTCGAGCCCGCGCGCGGCGGCATGATCGATGGCGCGCTCGGGGATCATTAGCACCGAAAGGATCGCCAGCGCGCCGAACACGGCGGCGAGATAGAAGATCGCCGGCATGCCGAACTTCCAGCCGAGCCAGCCGGAAAGCCCTGCGCCGATCATGTTGCCGGCGTGGTTCCAGGCCTGGTTGCGGCCGTTCTGCGCGTTGAATCCGGCCTGCCGCACCACGCCCAGCGTCATCCCGGTCACCGCCGGACCGATCGCTGCCCCGGCGATCGCGGTGGCGACCTGGCTCATCGTCACCACCCACCCGGCCTGCGACCACAAAATCAGAAACGAGGCGAGCACGGTGCAGATGCCGGTGACGATCACCACCAGCCGCTTCTTCTCGGTATGATCGATGAAGGCCCCGGCCGGCACCGTCATCACCATGCCCGCGACCCCGCCGACGGTCATCACGGTGCCGATCGGGCCGGCGGTCCAGCCACGCTGCTGGAGGAACACGCCCAGAAACGGGCCGATCCCGGCCTGCATGTCCGCCATGAAGAAGTTCAGCGCCTGGAGCCACCGGGTGGCGCGCGTGCGCTCGCTGCCGTCTGCTGCGGCGGTGGAACGTGTTGCCATTGCCGTTGCCATCCGCTGCCTTTCCGAGATCGTGCGGGGCTAACTGCGCAAAGGTTTGAAATATCCTCGGCTGGTCTGATTTGGGTTAGCGTGGCGGCGCAGGTACCGAGAAACTGGCGGCGGTGCAGTGTAGCAAAGCGAGGATCGCGATGCAGCCGACCATGGGCAGGGCGATCGCGCCGGTAGCGACATTCGACCAGGCGCTGGAGCCACCCACCAAGGCGGCAATGATCGAACTCCCCACGCCGGACGCGCATTTCAGCACGGCCAGGAACAGGCCGACCGGCAAGGCCTCCAGCCGCATCGAGCTGGAAGACTGGGATTGAACGCTGAGCGCGAGCAGCGCCCAGATCGCCATGTTCATGCCGGCCTGCGCGGTGCCGAGCAGCGCGAGGGGAAACATGGTCCATCTGCCATCGTGCAGAAAGGCCAGCAGCATCATGCTCGCCATCGCGGTCATCGCCAGCACATGCGCGACGGCGAGCAGGCGTGGCGGGCCGAGGCGGCGTGACGCACCCATCCAGAGCGGCAGCGACAAGGATTGGGCGAGCGTGATCATGGCCAGCGCATAGCCGGCCCATGCCGGGTCCCCCCGCACCGCCGTGCCGAAAAAGGGCAGCGCTCGGTTGAACGCGGGCAGCAGGCCGGCCTGCACGGCGATCAGGCCCAGCAGCAGCGCGTATCCCGGCTGGCGCCACAGCGATCGCAACAATGGGCGACGCGTCTCTCCGAGAGCGGCGTTGGCGGACACGGGGACCGGCGCGGGCAGGCGGCGCGTCGCGCCCACTGCGATCAGTAGCGTGACGAGGTACAGGGCGCTGGCGATCGCGGCGCAGACACCGAAGGCCTCGCGCTGGGCAGTGGCATCGCGCATGCCGAGCAACCGCGCGGCCGCGAGGCCCACCAGCGCGCCGCCGATCGAGCTGAAGATCAGCCGGAATCCGGAGACCAGCGATGCTGCGCGCGGCCCCGTGGCGACGCGCACGAGCAGCGTGTTGTGGCCGATGTCGCACAAGGTGTAGCCCAGCCGGCACAGCAGGATCGCGGCGACGATGGCGGGCCAGGCATGGCCTGTGAACGGCGCGAAGGTGAGCCAGAAGCCGATCGCCCCCAGCGGCGCGCCCACCACCACCAGCCAGGCAAGCGCATTGGCCCTGCCGTGGCGATCGGTTCCATAGGCGACCGCGAAGTCGGCAAGCCCGTCCCAGATCATCGCGGCGGCGAGGACGCCGCCGGCGAGCCAGGCGGAAAACCCTGCGATGGTCACCAAGTAGAACAGCAGGAAGCTTTCGAAGCTGGCCCACAGGATGCTCTTGCCGAGATTGCCGCTGGCATAGCCGATCTGCATGGTCAGCGGCGTCGCGGCGGGGACAGCGGAACCAAGTGCTAGGGCCATCGGACCGGGATGCCCGACGAGGCTTTCGTTTTTTTGACATGATGGAAATATATCGGTTGCGCATGCCTGCCGTGCCCCGCCCGCAGCTGTTGCTGACCGAGTTGCAGAAGCGCGTGCTGCTGCATCTGCGCATCGCGGGCGCGCTGCCGCGCATCGACCTTGCGGTCGCGCTCGATACCAACAGCGCGACGATCACCCGGGTGACGCAGCAACTTGTCGCGCTGGACCTGATCGCCGAACTGCAGGCGCAGGACCATGGAACGCGCGGGCGGCCGACGGTCCCGCTGACGATCGCCGGTCGCGGTGGCTGGTCGGTCGGCGCGACGGTCCAGCCTGGGTGGCTGGAACTGGTGCTGGTGGATTTCCGCGGGCAACCCCTGCTGCACGACACGCTGCCCTTCGATGACCCTGATCCGCGCGTGTTCGCCCGCACGCTGGATTCGCGGCTGCGCGCGCTGGTTTCGCAGCATGGCTTCCTCCGCGGGCGGTTCCTCGGGCTCGGCGTCGCGGTGCCAGGCTATGCGCTGGACGGCGACCTGAATCGCCGCGCGGTGGTGCAGCGGCTTTCGGGGTGGAGCGGCATTCCGCTCGCCGAGACGTTCGGCGACGTGCTGGACATGCCGGTCTGGATCGAGAACGACGCGACGGCCGCCGCCCTCGCCGAATATTATCAGCCCGGCATCATCGATCGCTATCGTTCGATCCTGGTACTGTTCCTCGGCCACGGCATCGGCGGCGGGCTGGTCGCCGCCCGCGATCTGTTTCGCGGCGACCATGGCAATGCCGGCGAGATCGGCAAGCTCTTCCCAGGTCATGCCCTTCGCCCGTCCGGGATCGATCTGATCGACACGTTTCGCCTGGCCGGCGTCGCCATCGAGTCGCTTTCCGACGTGGAGGCGCTGCTCGTGCCGCACGCCGCGCTGATCGCCGACTGGATCGAGCGAGTTGCCGTCCAGCTCGAGCAGGCCGTGATCGGCGGCGCGATCTGGCTGGATCCGGGCGCCGTCCTCATTTCCGGCGCCCTGCCGGCCAGCATCCTGGAAAGGCTAGCCGCGCGCATCGCCGAGCTGAGCGCGCCGCGGCACCGCGGCTATCAGGCGCCGGTGCCCGCGATCCTGTCCTCCACGCTCGGCAGCCGCGCGGTGGTGATCGGCGCCGCCATGGCTCCCATCCACGCGATTACTGCCTCGACCCGCTGATTCGATTTAATTTCATGTAAGCAAATAAAAGAGTCACGAAGCAGCGCCACGCGCCCCGCATCAGGCAAGAACGGGGAAATCAGATGACCAAGCGAATTTTGCTGGCAGGTGCCGCGGTACCGGCGCTTTGGATGGCGGCGATACCCGCGCAGGCACAGACCCAGCCCGCCCCATCGGGTGCGGCCGATGCCTCGGTGGAAGCACCGCAGGACATCGTCGTCACCGGATCGGCGCGCGCCCAGCGCCGCTTCGACGTTTCCTATGCGGTCAACACGCTGTCGCAGGACGATGTGCGCAAGCTGGCGCCGAAGAGCATGACCGAGCTGGTCGGGGCGCTGCCCGGCATCCATGTCGAGCAGACCGGCGGCGAGGTGCAGAACATCACCCGTGTGCGCGGCATCCCCACCGATCGCGGCTATCTCTACTACCAGCAGGACGGGTTGCCGCTGTTCCATGAACTGGACGGCTTCTTCTTCAACCAGGGCGACGGCATGAACCGCTTCGACCTGATGACCGATCGCGTCGAAGTGGTGCGCGGCGGCCCGGCGCCGATCTATGCCTCGGGCGCAGCGGCGATCGTCAACGTCATTACGGTGAGCGGCGAGCAGACCCCGCATGGCGAGGCGCAGGTGACGCTGGGGACCACCGGGCTGTACCGGCTGGAGGGCTATCAGTCAGGTCCGCTCGGCAAGCGCACCACCTTCGCGGTCGGCGGCTTCTATCGCTATAACGACGGCTATCGCGACAATGGCTTCCCGTCGGACAAGGGCGGCCAGCTCCGCGCCAACATCCTGCGCACGCTGGACAACGGCACGCTGAAGATCTCCGGCCAGTATACCAACGACCACAACCTCTTCTATCTGTCGATCCCGACCGCCGATCCGCGCAACACGTCGGTCAGTCTCAACAACTATATCGACTATTTCACCGGCACGCTGAACACGCCGGCGCTGCGGGCGGCGACGATCAAGTATCGCGACGGAGCTGGCGCGATTCAGAGCCGCACCGGCGACCTTTCGAACGGCCGCCACATGCGCTTCGGCAATGTCGCGCTCGATTATGAAGGCGATTTCGACGCGTGGCACGTCTCCGCCAAGGCCGGCTACACCAATGGCCGCAACGATTTCGACGCGCTCTATTCCACTTCGAACCCGGCGGACGGCACGGCCTTCGCCAGCAGCTATCTGAGCAAGGCGCAGGCGGCCTTCGGCGCCGGCGTGACCCGCATGGGCTATGCCCTGGCCGGCACCGGCGGCGCGACCGCCTATGATCCCGCCACCGCCTCGGGGCTGGTGGTGCAGGCGCAATATCGTTCGATCAGCGCCGACTTCTATTCGGGGCAGGGCGATCTCAGCGTCACGCGCAAGTTCGAGACGGGGCTGGGCACCCACGACGTCCGCGTCGGCAGCTACGCCGCGCTGTGGGGCGTCAATTCCTTTGCGGTCTACCAGAATTACCTGATGGAAGTGCGGTCGCAGCCGCGCCTGCTCGATCTCGTCGCCTATGGCACGGACGGATCGGTGAAGGGGTATGTCACCGATCGCGGGTCGCTGAACGATGCCGCCTCGCTCAACGCGGGCGGGTTTGATGCCAAGGTGATCGCGCTCTACGGTGCCGATACCTGGGACGTGACGAACCGCCTGCGCATCGATGCCGGCATTCGCCACGAATGGTATCGCTATGACGGCTTCGGCCAACTGACCACCGCGGCCAATCTCGGCGACCCGACCACGCTGGCCGACGATGCCACCCGCGCCTTCACCGGCGCGGTGGGCACGAACAAGCTCAACTTCCAGGCGACCAACTGGACGCTCGGCGCCAATTACGACTTCAGCCGCCATCTGGGCATCTATGCCCGCGCCTCGCGGCTGGAGATCCCGGCGACCGCTTCGGTGACCACGACCTACCCGACGCCGTCGCTCGCGCCCACCAAGGCGCGGCTGTACGAAGCCGGCATCAAGGCGGCGTTCGGCCGATCCTATCTCTACGTCACCGGCTTTTACACCAAGTTCGATCCGCTCAACGCCAGCTTCACCGCCTTCAACCCGCAGACCGGGCGGAGCGACCAGACGGTCAACTTCGTCGGCACTGCGCAGAACAAGGGGGTCGAGGCTGACGGCCAGATCCAGCTGGGCGGGCCCTTCTCGCTGGCGGGCTCGGTCACCGTGCAGGACCCGAAATATCTCAACTTCAGCAGCAATACCGGCGCCGACGGCAGCAAGGCCAATGGCAAGCAGATCCTGCGCGAGCCGAAGCTGTTCCTCAACGTCCGGCCGACGCTGGACTTCCATCTCGGCGCGGACCGGCTGAGCGTCTATGGTCGCTACGACTATATCACCCGCCGCTATGTCGACTTCTTCAACAACACGGCGCTGCCCGCCTATGGCTATTTTGGCCTGGGCGCGATGCTCGAGCATGGCGACTGGCGCTTCCAGCTGGCCGGCGACAACCTGACCAACGCGCACGGCCTGACCGAAGGCAATACCGCCGGTGACCGCCTGGCCGGGCAGGGGACGCCCACCGCGATCTTCGGCCGCCCGCTGTTCGGCCGCAACGTGCGGCTGATCGTCAGCAAGAAATGGTGAGGCGGGGACGTTCCTCCCGCTGAATCGCGCCTTGGGGAAGCCCGTGTCGGGCTTCCCCGCCTGTTTGTCTTGCCACGGATTTGTGCATGAAACCCCTGCGCTCCCTGATGCTCGCAGCGCTCGCCGCCACCGCGCTGCCCCTCCCCGCCCGGGCGGGGGACACCACCGACATGATGCGTCGCCTGCGCGACCCGAGGGGCGGGCTGATCATCGTCGCCCATCGCGGCTGCCATCGCGCCGCCCCCTATAGCGGCCTCGGCCTCACGCCGGAGAACTCGTTCGCCGCGCTCGACCAGTGCGTCGCGCTCGGGGTGGAAGTGATGGAGACCGACGTCCGCCGCACCCGCGACGGCTATCTGGTGATGGTGCATGACGAGACCGTCGATCGCACCACCGACGGCCATGGTAAGGTGAGCGACCTCACCCTCGCCCAGATCAAGACGCTCCACCTGCGCCAGGACATGGGTGGCGCCGCGCAGCCGATCACCGGCCAGACGGTCCCGACGCTGGCCGAGATATTGGCCTATGCCAAGGGCCGCATCCTGCTCAACCTCGACGTCAAGGACGCAATCTACGGCGAAGTGGTGGCGGAGGTCGAGCGGGCAGGCCTGCAGGACGGCGTGATCGTCAAGACCTTTGCCGGCACGGGATCGCTGCCGCTGGCGTCGGTCGCTCCCTATGACCGGGTACCCTTCGCGGTCATCCCGGTCAGCGGCGACGGCAGCGGGTCCGATGTGCCGGCGATCGTCGACGCACAGATGGCGGCCAGCCGCCGCCCGATCGCGATCGAGCTGCCCTATCTGGCCGAGCCGCGCCTTGCGCCCATCGCATTGCGCACGCGCGCGCTGGGCGTGCGGCTGTGGGTCAACACGCTGTTCGACGGCTTCGTGCTGGGCGGCTTCAGCGATGTTGATGCGCTACGCGACCCGGACGCGGTGTGGGGGCGGCTTTGCGCCGCCGGCGTCTCCATCATCCAGACGGACGAGCCGGCAGCGCTTGTCCGCTACCGCACGCCCTGGGATGGGCCTTGCAAGGCCAACGGGAGAGCCCGGTAAGGGTGCTACATCACGCGTTGACGATTCTCCCACAGGTTCGTTGCGCACGGATCGAGCCGGGCGGCGACACTTGGCTGCTTCCCGGAGATTCGTGTCCTCGCCGAGGCGGGTGGACGGCGAAGCGAGCGTTTCAAGGCGGTGGGGACTGGCGTACCCGAGGTGAAAGCGTTGGGCACTCAGATCATTGGGAAATAGTGGTCAGGAGGGCTGCCCAACGGCGGATAAGCATAGGCGCGACCGATTAGTGAGCGCCAATGGCGGTAGGTTTGACTTGGCTTGGGACGAAGCAGTCATTTGAAAAGAGTTCGCCGAATGACGTGTTTTGCCGAGAGCTACTTTTCGCAAGCGTCCCGAAAAGGATGGCAAATCCGGAATATCGCGCGAGACGAGCTTGGGCGCTAAAGCTGCGACAAAATGCTCTCCAGCCTGTTTCGGCTCTCCTTGAGTGATGCCATCCGCTGATCGACGGCCGCCAGTTGGTCCAGGAGGATGCCGCGAAGTTCGTCACAAGGCTCGAACGCGCCGCGTGCATGGAGCGTGCAGGGAAGAAAGTGGCGAATGACCGGCAGGGTCATGCCCGCCTGCCCGAGCAGCCGGATGGTCTCGACCGTCCCGACAGCATCGGCGGGGTAGTCGCGATAGCCCGCTGAGGTTCGCTCAGGCGAAAGCAATTCCTCTGCTTCATAATAGCGCAGCATCCGCACGCTCACGCCCGTGCGTCGCGCCAGTTCACCGATCCGCATCGCCTCTTGACCCTTACAGCGCTGTCAGGGTCTATATGCCGCGCTTCCGCCATAGGACCAAGCCCGGGAGCATTTTCAATGACCGATCTCACCCTCGTTGATGGGGCATCCGCGACGCCAGCGAATCTCGCGCCGCTTGCCTTCGCCGGCTTTGCCCACTTCACTGCCATGCAGGTCCGTAACGGCCGGGTTCGTGGTCTTGACTTGCATCTGGGGCGGCTGCGCCGGGCGTCCCTTGAACTGTTCGGCCGTGCGACGCCGGACGAACAGGTGGTCGCCGAAATCTCGAGCATCGTCGATCGCGCACCGAACGCCTCGCTCACCATCACGATGTTTCTGCGTTCCGGTGAATTTGTGCGGGCCGACGATAGTCCTCCCGCTGTGCTGATCCGCACCATGCCGGCGACCGACGGCCCCGTCGGCCCGTTACGCCTCGACATGGTTCGTCATGATCGCTGGCGCCCGGACATCAAGCACGTCGGCGAAGCGGCCAAGACGTACTTTCTTCATCGGGCGATCGCGCGCGGCTTTGACGATGCCGCATTCGTGGACAGTCAGGGGCGACTGGCGGAAGCGACGATCTGGAACCTGGCGTTCTGGGATGGCGCGTCGATCGTGTGGCCGAAGGCTGCCGTTCTGCGGGGGGTCACGATGGCCATTCTGCAACGGCAACTCGCAGCGGCCGGTGTACCGCAACGCGAAGCATCCGTGCGGGCGGACGCGGTGGCTGGTCTGGAAGGAGCGGTCGTCGTGAACTCCTGGACGCCAGGGTTGGCGGTTTCCAGCATCGGCGATCATCAATTCGACCGCTCCGATGCGCTCGCGGAGATTCTGCACGATGCCTATGCTCGCGAGCCGTGGAAGTCGCCTGTCTAGTCCAGATGGGCGATCAATTGCTTTGCAACGTCCGGGTCGGCGACTGTCCCGCAATTTGTCCCGCCCGGTTGGCGGCTTCCGTCAAATCCGGACGTTCGGCCTACCACGGATAAACGGCGTAAGCTGGTCGTAATCCGCCACCTCGACAGCGGGCGGCAGACGGTCGATACGCTCCATCGTTGACGCCGCCCTTCCGACCGTAGCCATGCTCCACGTGGCAGTGGTTCCGGCACGCTACGATCCGATCGGCACTAGCGCAGCCGATCGGACATCGGAGGTCATTCCCGCCAGCGTGCCATCGGCGATGCGTGCAACGATTTCGTCGACTACGGGAAGCGGTACCAAGAACCATTCGCGCGGCCGGACTGGCTTGCCGAACCGATCCGGGATTTCGACGTCGAACCGAACAGCTTCGAGGACGCGGTGGATCAGTGCCTCCATCGATGCCGTATCGATCTTCGACAGACTTGACCTGCATCTGAAGGCCAATAAGCTCTCGCTCCATTCGCGCCATCTGCTCGCTGGAAACGGACGCGGGCCGGTTTGCGGGAACACGCACCAACTGATCGTCCGGCGTGGCCGCGAGCATTGCCTTGGCGCACACGACCGTGAAGTTCTGCTGCCCGGTCATGAGTTCCGCGGCCTCGATCTGCCGTATCGGGGACATGCACCGGAGGACGTCAAAGACGGCTGTCGGACAGGCCAAGTCTTTCAGGATATCAATAACCTCGGTGCAGATCCCATAGAGCATCTGCGATCGCCGATGGATGGATGCAACCTCGAGTCCAAGCGCTTCCGCGATCTTCGCTTCCGGTACGCCCCGCCCGATTGCGCGTCGGGCCATGCGATGTTCCTGGATCGTCGCCAGACGATTTATTCGCTTGTTGTAGGTGTGCCGGTCATGAACTCGATCAGCGCTTCGGCGCGCGGCTTGACCGCCAGAACCGTACTGCCGATCGAATGGAGCAGAAGCTCGACTGACCGAGGCCCTTGGATTGTTCGTCCGCCACCGGCTCACCCTTACGTTACACCGACCGGCCTTCGATACCGAGACGCAGCGCCTCGGCCGGCTTCGCTACGACGCCTTCGCCGAGCTTGTCGGTCAAGCGATCGTCCGGGGGGGCACCAACAACCGCATCGGAACATCGCCTTCCTCCCGCTAACCCGCACCCGATCGGTGAAGGAGGCTGCGCGATTAGCGGGGCGCGCACAGAAGCGTCGCCCGAATCGTCTCTGCGAGGGTTCATTTGAGCGCATTTCGTCCGACGATGTTTTCCGTACATTTTCCGTACGGCCGTCGCGGCGCTGCGCTAAGTCATTGAAAAGATGGCGCACCCGACAGGATTCGAACCTGTGGCCTCTGCCTTCGGAGGGCAGCGCTCTATCCAGCTGAGCTACGGGTGCCTGGAAAGGGCCGACTAGCAAAGCAATCGCGGGAACGCCAGCCCGTTTCGGCAGGGCGGCGCGCAAAAGCTCAGGCCGGCTCGGCTGCCTTCTTCGGCTTGGGTGCCGGTGTCTTCGGTTTGAACGCACAGCAATCGGCGACGGGACAGCGCCAGCATTCGGGCGTGCGGGCCTTGCAGATGTAGCGGCCGTGCAGGATCAGCCAGTGGTGGGCATGGAGCCGGAAGGGCTGGGGCACCACCTTTTCCAGCTTCAGCTCCACCGCCAGCGGCGTCTTGCCCGGCGCGAGGCCGGTGCGGTTGCAGACGCGGAACAGGTGCGTGTCGACCGCGAAGGTCTCGTGGCCGAACGCCACGTTCATCACCACGTTGGCGGTCTTGCGGCCGACGCCGGGCAGTTGCTCCAGCGCGTCGCGATCGGCGGGGACCTCGCCGCCATGGTCGCGGATCAGCGCTTCGGACAGCGCGATGACGTTCTTGGCCTTGGTGTTGAACAGGCCGATCGTCTTGATGTGCGCCTTGAGGCCCGCCTCGCCCAGCGCCACCATCTTCTCGGGGGTGTCCACCTCTGCGAAGAGCCGGCGGGTCGCCTTGTTGACGCCCGCGTCGGTCGCCTGGGCCGAAAGCACCACCGCGACGAGCAAGGTGTAGGTGTTGACCGATTCGAGCTCGGTTTCCGGGTGCGGATTGTCCGCCGCCAGCCGCGCGAAGAACTCGACGACCGCCGCCTTCTTCACACGCCGAGCACCTGGTCCATGGTGTAGCGACCCGGCTCGCGGCCGGCGAGCCAAAGTGCTGCGCGGATTGCGCCCTTGGCGAAGATCGCGCGATCGTCGGCGCGGTGGGTCAGCTCGATCCGCTCGCCATCGCTGGCGAAGACCACGCTGTGGTCCCCGATCACCGATCCGCCGCGGAGGCTCGCCATGCCGATCGTGCCGGCGGCACGCGGGCCGGTAAGGCCGGCGCGGTCGCTTACCCCGGCTTCGGCCAGCGTGGTGCCCAACGCCTCGGCGGCGGCATTGCCTAGCATCAGCCCGGTGCCCGAGGGGGCGTCGGCCTTGTTGCGGTGGTGCATCTCGATGATCTCGATGTCCCAGTCCTGCCCGAGCCGGGCGGCCGCTTCCCGCACCAGCCGCGCAAGCAGGCCGATACCCAGCGAGGTGTTGCCGGTCTGCAGCACGGCGATCTCCTGCGCGGCGGCATCGATCATCCGATGGTGCCGCTCGCCCAGGCCCGTGGTGCCGACCATGATCGGCGTGCGCGCGGCGCGGGCGGCGGCGAGGTTCGCCTCCAGCGCTGCGGGCGCGGAGAAATCGACGATCACATCGGCCTTGCGGGCGAGTTCCGCGGGGTCGCCGCCGACATCGGTGCCGCCTGCCAGCCGTGTGCCGAATTCGGGAAGGGCGGCGGCGATCGCCTGGCCCATCCGCCCCATGCTGCCGTAGATGCCGATGCTCGTCATGCTGCGCGCTGTTGCACGATCCGGCGGCAGAGCGACAGAGGCTATTTTTGTGCGTCGTCCGGCTTTTTCTTTTTGCCGCCCAACGGAATGCGTAGCGTCACCATGGCGGCCGGCACGGAGGCGATGCCGGCGCTGTGTTGCTGGGCCTCCGCGCGAACTTCGCCGCCGCCGGGCAGGCGGAAGGCGGGATCGATGGCGCGGGCCCGGGGCGGCGGCGGCAGGCTGGGGCCGATGCGATAGCGATCGGGTTCGTCGCGCTTGCACACGACGATCTCGTCGGCGCTCTGGGGCGTGGGGCAGCGCTGCTGGGTCAGCGATCGGGCGGCGATCCCCTTGCCATCGTCGTCCCCTGCGGGGCCGCGCGTCTGGGGCGGCAGGAGGATCGCGACGAGGGCGAAGGCGAGCGGGGCCATGGTCTTGTCTCCGATCCTTGAGACGGCCAGCAGAACCGGACTTTGCGGCGGCGCTGTGGCGGGCCTAGGGTCGCGGCATGGCCAGCATGCGAAACCTCGTGATTCTCACCGGCGCCGGCATTTCGGCGGAGAGCGGCATCGCCACCTTCCGGGGCCCGGGCGGGCTTTGGGAGGGGCACCGGGTGGAGGATGTCTGCACGCCCGAGGCGCTGGCGCGCGATCCGGCGCTGGTGCACCGCTTCTACGACCTGCGCCGTGCGGCGCTGGATACAGTGGTGCCCAACGCTGCGCACAACGCACTGGCGCGGCTGGACGCCGAGTGGCCGGGCGACCTGCTGATCGTGACCCAGAATGTCGACGATCTCCACGAGCGGGCGGGGGCGACGCGGCTGCTCCACATGCATGGCCAGCTGCGCTCCGCCCTGTGCGCGGCCTGCGGCATTCGCGAGGCCTGGGCCGAGGCGCTGCCGCCGGAGAGCGAATGCCCGAACTGCGGGATGCTGGCACTGCGCCCCGACATCGTCTTCTTCGGCGAGATGCCCTACGAGATGGACCGGATCGAGGCGGCGCTGGCGGACGCGGATATGTTCGTCTCGATCGGGACCTCGGGCGCGGTCTATCCCGCCGCCGGGTTCGTCCAGACCGCACGACACCATGGCGCGGCGACGCTGGAGATGAACCTGGAGCCTTCGGGCGGCAGCCACTGGTTCGAACAAAGCCGCATGGGCCCCGCGAGCGTGCTGGTGCCCGCCTGGGTCGACGAACTGCTCGGCGGCATCTGATCGGGCTGGCATCCTCGGCAATTGTGCGGAACAATGCCGCCAGGGCGCGGCAAAAGGCTCGTGACGAGGGAGAGGGGCATGGCCCAGCAGGCGATTTTCATTACCGGTGGTGCGTCGGGCATCGGGCGGGCGGTGGCGCAGCTCTTTGCGGCGCGGGGCTGGCGCGTGGGGCTGGCGGACGTGAATGCGGCGGGCCTTGAGGAAACGCGGGCGCTGCTGCCCGAAGGCGCCGCGACGACGCATCTGCTCGACGTGCGCGACCGTGATCAGTGGGTGGCGGCGCTGGCCGACTTTGCGACGGCCAGCGGCGGGCGGATGGACGTGCTGTTCAACAATGCCGGAATCGGCACCAGCGGCCCCTTTGCCACCACCGATCCCGCCGAGCTGGAGCGCTGCATCGCGGTCAATTTCACCGGTGTGGTGCACGGTGCGCATGCCGGTTTCGCGCTGCTCTCGGCGAGGCCCGGCTCGGTGATGCTGATCACCAGCTCGGCGGCGGGCATCTACGGCGCGGCGGGGGCGGCCATCTACTCCGCCACCAAGTTCGCGGTGCGCGGACTGGCGGAGGCGCTCGACGGCGAATGGTCGGCAGCGGGCGTGCGGGTGCGCACGCTGATGCCCGCCTTCATCGACACGCCGCTGCTCGACCAGCCGACCGGCGGATCGAACCAGCTGATTCGCGAAAGCGTCCGGCGCGCGGGGCTGGAGATTTCGCCGGTGGGCGATGTCGCGGAAGCTGCCTGGGCGGCGGTGCATGGCGATACCCTGCACACCCGCGTCGGCAAGACCGCGCGGAAGCTGTGGTTCGCCGCACGCTGGATGCCCGGCGCGCTGCGGAAACAGGCCAGGCGCAGCCGGCTGGGGCGGGTTCGGGACGATCTGGTCGGCTGAACCCGCCGCCCGGCGCGTCGCGACGGGCAGCGGGAGCGATCGAGGACGTTACTTTCCGGCGCGCGCCAGTTCCCGCCAGCCGATGTCGCGGCGGCAGAAACCGGTCGGGAAGTCGATCGCGTCGACGCCGCGATACGCAGCAGCCTGCGCCTGCGCGATGTCCGGCCCGATGGCGGTGACGTTGAGCACGCGGCCGCCGCTCGCCACCAGCGTGTCGCCCTGCTGCTTCGTACCGGCATGGAAGACGCGGACGCCGGCGGCTTCCGCGGCGTCGATCCCTTCGATCGCGCCGCCGGTTTCCGGCGTGCCGGGATAGCCGCGCGCGGCCATCACCACGGTGAGCGCCGTATCGGGGCGGAAGCGCGGGGCGGGGCGGCCCGCCAGCTCGCCGCGCGCCGTCGCCAGCAGCAGTTCGAGCAGGTCGTCCTCCAGCCGCAGCATCAGCACCTGGCATTCGGGGTCGCCGAAGCGGGCATTGTACTCGATCAGCTTGGGGCCGGTCCTGGTGAGCATCAGCCCGGCATAGAGCACGCCCGAATAGGGGATGCCCTCGGCGGCGAGCGTGGCGATGGTGGGCAGCACGATCTGCTCCATCGCGGCCTGCTCCAGCGCAGGCGTCAGCACCGGTGCGGGGCTGTAGGCGCCCATACCGCCGGTATTGGGCCCGACATCGCCTTCGCCGACGCGCTTGTGGTCCTGCGCCGATCCGAACGGCACGGCGCTGGTCCCGTCGGTGATGACGAACAGGCTGGCTTCCTCGCCGTCGAGGAATTCCTCGATCACCGCGCTGGCGCCGGCATCGGCGAAGATCGCGGTGAGCGCGCCCACCGCCTCGTCGCGGGTCATCGCCACCGTCACGCCCTTGCCGGCGGCGAGGCCGTCTGCCTTCACGACGACCGGCAGGCCGAACGGCTCCAGCGCCGCCAGCGCTTCGTCCAGCCCGTGCACGCGGACATAGCCGGCCGTGGGAATGTTCGCCCGGGCGCACAGATCCTTGGTGAAGCCCTTCGACCCCTCCAGCTGGGCCGGCAGGCGATTCGGCCCGAACACCGGGATGCCGGCATCGCGCAGCGCGTCGCCCACGCCCGCCACCAGCGGCGCTTCGGGGCCCACGACCACGAGGCCGATGGCATGGTCTTGCGCGAAGGCGAGCACGGCCGCCGGATCGGTGGGTATCAGGTCGACGCAGGTCGCATGCGCCGCTATGCCCGGATTGCCCGGTGCGGCGAAGAGCTGCGTCAGCAGCGGCGATTGCGCGAGCTTCCAGGCGAGCGCATGTTCGCGACCCCCCGACCCCAGTAGCAGGACGTTCATGGCCGACCCCCTTTTCGAGACTTCATCGGCGCGGCTCGTAGCCGAGGCGGTGCCCGGGGACAACGCGGCACCGATGAGCGTCAGCGAACTCTCCGGCCGGCTGAAGCGGATGGTGGAGGGCGAGTTCGGCCATGTCCGCCTGCGCGGCGAGATTTCGGGGTGGAAGCGCGCCGCCTCGGGGCATGCCTATCTGGCGCTGAAGGACATGGACGCGGTGATCGACGGGGTGATCTGGCGCGGCGCCGCGTCCGCGCTGCCGTTCCAGCCGCAGGATGGGCTGGAAGTGATCGCCACCGGCAAGCTCACCATCTATCCGGGCCGCTCCAAATACCAGATCGTCATCGAGCGGATGGAGCTGGCCGGCGAAGGCGCGCTGATGGCGCTGCTCGAGAAGCTCAAGGCCAAGCTGGCGGGTGAGGGGCTGTTCGACGCGCGCGCCAAGAAGCCGCTGCCCTATATGCCCAGGGTGATCGGCGTGGTGACCTCGCCCACCGGCGCGGTGATTCGCGACATCCTCCACCGGCTGGAGGATCGCTTCCCCAGCCATGTGCTGGTCTGGCCGGTGAAGGTGCAGGGCGACGGATCGGCGCAGGAGGTCGCGCGGGCGGTGCGCGGGTTCGACGCGATTCAGCCGGGCGGCCCGGTGCCGCGTCCCGACCTGGTGATCGTCGCACGCGGCGGCGGCTCGGTCGAGGATCTCTGGTCGTTCAACGAGGAAGTCGTCGTCCGCGCCGTCGCCGAGTGCCGGATTCCCATCATCTCGGCGGTGGGCCACGAGACCGACACGACGCTGTGCGACTTCGCCGCCGACCTGCGCGCGCCGACCCCCACCGCTGCGGCCGAGATCGCGGTGCCGGTGCTGTCCGAAGTCCGCCACGGCATCGCCACGCTGGCGCACCGGACCGAGCGCTGCGTGCGCCGCTACCACGAACGCGCCGGCGAGCAGCTGGCGGCGCTGGTCCGCGTGCTGCCGCGCCGCGACGCATTGCTGGGCCCCCAGCGCCAGCGGCTCGACGATGCCGGGGCGCGGCTCGGGCTTGGGCTCGAACGGCGGGTAACGGTGGCGCGGGGCCAGCTCGATCGTGCCGGGGCTGCGTTGCGGCCCGCCACGCTCGAACAGCGGCTGGCCACCGCGCGGCAGCGGCTGGGCGCGCTCGCGCTCGACCGCGCCGCCGATCGCGAGCTGGCGGCGCTGCGCCAGCGCTTCGCCCGCCCGGCCGAGGCGCTCAAGCTCGCCAGCCTCGAACGCGGCTTCGCCACCGCGTCCGAGCGGCTGGCCGCGATGGGGCGGCATCTGGAACTGCTCGATCCCGAACTGCCGCTCAAGAAAGGCTATGCCTGGGTCGAGGGGCGCGGCACCGGCAAGGTGGTCGCCTCGGCCGAGGATGCGCGCGCCGCACAGGCCGTGACGCTGCATTTCGCCGACGGATCGGTGGATGCCCGGGTTGAGCGCGGGGGCGGCAAAGCCTATGTTCCGCCCAAGCCCGAGCAGCCGACGCTGCTGTGAGCTGCACCCGAAGTCTTCAAGAGCAGGAATGGCGCCGCCCATGCTGATGTCCAACACCGCCCGCGTCGCCAAGCTGCACTATATGGCCAACGGCTTCCGCGTTCTCGCCCCCGGCGACCATGTGCTGTGCGCGGTCACCGGCGAGCGCATCCCCGTCGACATGCTCCGCTACTGGAGCGTCGCGCGACAGGAGCCCTATGCCAGCCCCGAGGCGGCGACCAAGGCCCTGCTGGAGGCATGATCGCCCGGCGGCGCTTCGCCGCGGGCATGCTCGCGCTGCCGCTGATCCCCCGCGCCGCCCATGCCGGCGGCGATCCGTTCGCGCTCGCCGGCAGCTTCGAGCAGGGCGGCATCGCCCGCGGTCAGGTGCCACCGGGCACAACGGCGCTCCGGCTGAACGGCCAGCCGATCGACTTCGCCGTCGACGGCCGCTTCCTGATCGCCTTCGATCGCGATGCGGGCGCTAGCGCGGTCGTCGAGGCCGTACTCGCCGATGGACAGGTCGTCCGCGACGCACTGGCGATCGCGCCGCGCAGCTGGAACATCTCGCGGCTGGACCACCTGCCCAAGATCCCGCTGCCCAGCGCCGAGTTCGCGGCACGGCGCCCGGCCGAACTGGCCCGCATCACGGCTGCGCGCGCGAAGCAGACCGGCGCACAGGGCTGGCGCCAGGCCTTCGCCTGGCCGGCCCGGGGCCGCATCTCCACGCTGTTCGGCTCGCAGCGTATCTATGCCGGCGAGCCCGGCGCCTATCATTCGGGCATCGACATCGCGCTGCCGACCGGCACGCCCGTCGCCGCTCCCGCAGACGGCGTGGTGATCCTGGCAGCCGAGGCGCCGTTCACGCTGGAGGGCAATCTGCTGATGCTCGACCATGGCATGGGCCTGTCGAGCGCATTCCTCCACCTCTCCCGGATCGACGTTCGCGAAGGCGAGACGGTGCGGCAGGGGCAGGCAGTCGGTGCCGTCGGCGCCACGGGCCGCGCGACGGGGCCGCATCTCCATTGGGGAATCAGCTGGCGCGGCGCCCGGCTCGACCCGCTGCTGGTGGCGGGCCCGATGGGCGCGCGTTGATCCATAAAGAAAAGGAGCGGCACTCGGATGAGTGCCGCTCCCAGTTCGATCATCCCCGAAGGGAGGCGATCAGAACTTGAACGTCGCGCCCGCGCGGAAGGTGCGGCCGACGACGCCAGCAATGTGCCAGGTCGGCAGGTAGTTCGTGCCCGAGTAGGACGCCGGTGCGATCGGTGCCTTCTCGTTGGTGAAGTTGCCCACGAACATGTTGAAGCTGAAGTTCGGGTTGACCTGCAGCTGCGCGCTCAGATCCGCGTAGATGAAGCGACGGACATAGCAGAAGTTCTGACCCGTGCCGTAGAGGTTGCCGCCGGCGCAGCTCAGATCGTCGCCTTCGTCGGCAGCGACTTCTTTGATCCGCGACACGTAATAGGTGGTCGCGGTCAGGGCGAGACGGCCGATCTCCAGCGTGTTCTGCCAGTTGCCGCGCACGCGCGGGGTGCCGGCGCCCGACGAGAGCTCGTACGGCCCAAGCGTACCGGCATACTTCTGAACCTTGGCGCCGCCGCCCGGGTTCAGGTCGTACTGGATCAGATAGTTCATATCCAGACGGCTGGTGAACTTGATGTCCTGGCCCAGCGGCAGGCTGACGTTCGCACCGAAGTCGAGGCCCGAGACCGTCGCCGAACCGGCGTTCACGTACGGCGCGTTGATGATCAGCACGCGCGGCAGTGCCGTCGGGAACAGCGGATCGGGCGCGTCGACCGCGGCGACCGTGTAGCCCGCCGGAAGCGGCTGGCCGGCGTAATAGTTGTTACGCGCGGTCAGTGCATCCGGGCCGGTGACGATCACGTCGGTCTTGCGAATGTTGTAATAGTCGACCGTGAAGCTGACGTTCCGCACGGGCTCGACCACCACGCCGGCGGTGAAGCTGCGCGACTTTTCCGGCTTCAGGTTCGGATTGCCCGAGAAGCCCGAGCCGATGCTGTAGGCCTGTGCATAGGGGTTCGTGTTGCCGGCGGTGATCAGGCCGCCATGGGCGAGCTGGAAGCTGGCGGGCGGCGTGATCGTCACGAAGCCGGCATAGCTCGACCGCGGGTTGTTTTCCGCGAAGGTCGGTGCGCGGAAGCCGTTCGAATAGGTGCCGCGGATCGCGATCTGCTTCACCGGCGTCCACTTGGCGCCGATCTTCGGCGAGAAGTGGCTGAAGCCTTCCGAATAATGGTCGTAACGACCCGAACCGTTGATCTCGAGCGTGTCGAGCACCGGCGCGTTCACTTCGAAGAAGGCGGCCGCCACCGTGTGCTTGCCGAACGCTGCCGAGGTATTGGCATAGCGATCCAGGTTCGCGTTGATGCTGTTGTTTTCCTGGACCTCACGCCGCACCTGGCCGCCGATGGCGACCTGCAGCGGGCCGCCCGGCAGCGCGAACAGGTCCTTGCTGATCGAGGCGTCGAGCGACAGCATCGAGGTGTGCGACGGCACCGTATAGGTGGGGGCGATCAGATCGCGCACTGCCTGGGTGTTCGCCGAGGGGTTGGCGAAGTTGTAGGCGCCGGTGTTGATCGCCTGCTTCAGTCCGGCGATGTTGATCACGCCCATCGAGGTGATCGAGAAGTTGTCGCGCGCGGCGACCGCGTCGACCTTCCAGTGATAGCCGCCTTCAAAGTCGCCGCTCAGCCCGGCGGCGCCGCGGATCACTTCGTTGGAGCGATCGGTGCCGACAGGGATGTCGCCGAACAGATAGTAGATGCGCGCCGAATTGCCCTCGGCGGCGAACGGGTTGTTCGGGTTCAGGCGGCGGTCTGCCGCCGTCGCGCAGTTGGTGCCGGCCGCGCAGACATAGACCGGCAGCACGACGCCGGGGTTGTTCGAGGCCAGCGTCGGCGAGCCGCCATAAGGCTGGGTCTGGCGGATGCTCGCCGGTGCACGGCCGATCTTGATGTTGTTATGGGAGTAGCTGCCGGTGATGTAGCCCTCGATCGAATCGCTGGCGCGGAAGCTCAGGCGGCCGGAGAAGTTGTAGCGCTCCTGCACCGGCTGGATGTCGTTGTAGCGCGAACCATATTCGGCCGCGAGGTCGTGCTTGCACGCCGTGCCCGTATTGGAGCCGCTGGCCACGGTGAAGGTGCCGTTGACGCAGTTGGCGGGCGAGGTGAGCAGCTGCGAGCTACCGAAGGCGACGCCGCCGGTAAACGGATCGTTCGGGTTGGTCTGCGGCGCGCGGCGCACGATCGCGTCGGGCGTCGCCGTGGTCAGCGAGCTATCCGCCGTGTTGTTGTCCAGGCCGCCGGGCAGGCGGCTGAGGTCGAGCGTGTTGTACGGGAAGCCGCGGGCGGTGGCGGAGATCTTCTGGTCGCGCTGGTATTCGCCGTTGACGTAGAAATTCCAGCCCTTCTGCTCGTAATCGCCATAGCCGGCGGTCAGGCTGGCGCGGTAGCGGGCGCCGTCGCCCTTCTCGCTGACGCCGCCTTCGACATTGCCGCCGACGCCGGTGAAGTGCTTCTTCATGATGATGTTGACGACGCCGCCGATCGCATCCGCGCCGTAGGTCGACGACGCGCCGTCCTTGAGGACTTCGACGCGCTCGACTGCGCTGAACGGGATCGAGTTCAGGTCGACATAGGCGTTGTGGCCGTCGTCGTTGAGCGGGAAGTTGGTGCTGCGCAGGCCGTCGATCAGCACCAGCGTGGACGAGACGCCCAGGCCGCGCAGCGACACCGCGGCACCGCCGGCCGAGAAGCCGTTGGCGAAGCCGGTCGAGATCGAGCCGGCGCCGTCGGCGGAGACCGACCGCACGGCGTCATTGATGTTGGTGATGCCGGCCCGCGACAGCGTTTCGCCCGACAGCACCGTCACCGGCGACGGCGTCTCGGTGTTGGTGCGGCGGAAGATGGAGCCGGTGACGACGATCTCGGGCGGCTGCTCCTGCTGGGCGCTGCTGGGGGCGTCGGAAGTCTGGGTCTGAGCCTGGGCAGGCGTCGCCAGGAGTGCGATCGCGCCAAGGCCCGCAAGTGCTGTGCCGGCACGCAGGCCAGATGCAAATCGAGTCGGTTTCACGTGTACTGTTCCCTTTCGGCTCCGGCGCACCGATGTCGGGCGGCCGGTTCTTCTCCCCGCTTCGCACGCCGCACGGCGAGCCGTTCGGTGCAAAGCTTGCCAAAAGCTTACGGTGCACGGTTCGACTGTAAACCCGCAGGCCGGCATAGACTTTCAGGTTTGTGTCAAACTGTATCCAAAAAAGCACAAATCGCGCGCAAAATCTGCCGTTTCCAGGAAGCTCTGCGCAGAAAATGCAGGTGGCGATTTCGCGGTTCGGCGCGAAAAATTCGCATATTGCCCAAATTACAGGCAGTGCTGCTGTGCCGTTTGTCATTTGCTGACCAAAACCGGCCCGGGATTGATACATGTCATCATCGCTGTGGCAAAAGCGCTACAGGCCGGGTGCAACGCACATCGGTCGTGTAGATCGGTCTTCATTCCGCTCTGAAAGAAGAGCGCAGCCCTCTGGCTGCGTTGCGAGGAAGCAGCGCTACACTATTGTTGCCGGTCCGAAACATTCCGCACGGTGGAAAGCGCGCGGTCCTTTCGTCGAGCTGCGCTGTTGGGCGAATTAGGATCGCGCCGGAAGCCCGTCCGGCGGGGACGGGCCATCTGCAGCCGGGATCCTGGTACGGCCGAGCGCCGACAGGTGGCGTGTGTCAAATCGGGAGATCAGGTGGGGGCTTCCGCCTGAGGGTTCACGATTCGTAATCTAATATTACGCAGAAAACCTGAAATTGAGCGCAATCTTGCAAAAAATGCCTTATTTTTGAGCAGCTCTGCCATGCGGTTTAATATTTAGTAACCGGTAATACGATATCGGGGACATAATCGGTCGTCGGTGTTGCGCGTACGCGACAGATTGAAGAAAGCGTAGCCGCGCAGGTGATCGCAACTTTACACCCCGAGACGATCCTTGTTTCCTGCAGGCACAGTTCTGCCCGGTACGCATGGGGCTTTGCCGGGCCAGGACGGGAGACACACCTCCGCTGGGGCAACCCAGCGGTGGGCAATCGAGGGAAATCCATGAAGAAAACGCAACTCACGCTGCGTGGTGGCTCGGCAGTGACCGCGGTGCTGCTCGCCGGCACGTTGTTTGCCGCGCCGGCGTTCGCGCAGAGCGCCGACGCGTCGACGGAGTCCAAGCCGCAGACTGCACCGACCGCGCAGGAGCAGTCGGCACCCGCGCCTGAAATCGTGGTGACGGGCTCGCTGATCCGCAACCCTGCGGCGGCTACGGCCTCGCCTGTCGTCTCCCTGTCGTCGGAAGACCTTTCGAACCGCGGCATCACCACCGTTGCCGACGCGCTGCAGCTGCTGACGGCGAACAATGCCGGCACCAACCCGCCGAGCTGGTCCGCCTTCGGTTTCGCCACCGGCGCCAGCTCGCCGTCGCTCCGCGGACTCAACGACGCGTATACGCTCACGCTGTTCAACGGCATGCGGACTGCGCCCTATCCGCTGGCGGATGACGGGTATCGCAACTTCGTCGACATCAACACGATCCCCGCCTCGATCGTCGACAAGGTCGACGTCCTGCAGGACGGCGCCTCGGCCACTTATGGTTCGGATGCGATCGCCGGCGTGGTGAACGTCATTGTCAAGCGCGAGATCACCGGCGTCCACCTCAACGGCTCGGCGGGCATCTCGCAACGCGGCGACGCGGGCGAGCGCCGGATCAGCGGTACCCTTGGCTATGGCAAGCTCGACGAGCAGGGCTTCAACGTCTACGTCAACGGCGAGTATCAGAAGACCGATCCGCTCTACATCAACCAGCGCGGGGCGCCGTTCAATACCGCCAACCAGAGCTCGATCTGTAATGCGGCGGGCATCTGCCTCAGCAACGGCATCCGCAACGGCATCCAGTATGACGGCAGCTATGGCGGCTTCCAGTCGACCACCGTGCCCTTCGTGCGTCCGTACAACAGCAGCTTCACGTCGCAGGGAGGCTATCAGCTTCTCAACCCGAGCAAGGGTTGCGACAATCTGACCGCCGTCACCCTCACCGCTGCGCAGCGTGCGGGCACCGTCACCCCGGCGACGGTCTGCCAGCAGGATCTGGTCAACCAGTACCGGATGTACAACGCCGGCATCGAGCGCAAGGGCGCCAACGCACGCGCAACCGTGAAGGTAGGCCCGGACGCCGAAGCCTATGCGATGTTCAACTTCTACAACACGACGACCTACAACTCGACCACGCCGTCGGGCTATACCGGCCAGACCGCGGCAGGTGGCACTCAGGCGACGGTGAGCTCGATCTTCCTGCCGGCCTATGTGTGCTCGGCGGGCAAGTCGACGATCGGCACGTTTGGCGCGTTCACCAACGCATTGACGGCGTCGGGCTGTAACGCGAGCAACGGCACGCTCAATCCGAACAACCCGTTCGCCGCTTCCGGCAACCTCGCGCGGCTGGTCGCTCTCCCGCAGGTTCCGCGCGAAACGCTGACCGACAACAAGGTGTATCGCTTCTCCGCGGGCATCAATGGCACGTTCGGCGGGACGTGGAACTACAACCTCGCCGGCACGACCTCCACGTCGACGCTCGACATCGAAAATCGCGGCTACATCTACCTGCAGGGAATGATGGATGCGATCGCGCAGGGGACGTACAATTTCGTGAATCCCTCGGCGAACAGCGTTGCGGCGACGCAGCAGGTGTTCCCGACCGCGCGCAACCATTCCTCGTCGAAGCTCACCCAGATCCAGGCCTCGCTGAACCGCGACTTCTTCAAGCTGCCGGGCGGCGCGATCAGCGTCGCGGTGACGGGGGCCTATCGCTACGAGGCCATTCATAACCCCAGCGCGAACGCGCCGAACGAAACCAACCCGAATGCCCGCTACTACGGCATCAACGCCGTTGGTGTGGACGGCAGCCGCAATGTCTGGTCGGCAGGCTATGAGGTCAGCGTTCCGGTCCTCACCAGCCTGAGCCTGAAGGCGCTTGGGTCCTATGACAGCTATTCGACCGGCCAGAGCCGGTTCTCGCCGAAGTTCGAGGCGCAGTTCAAGCCGATCAAGGAAGTGAAGCTCCGCGGCACCTATTCGCGCGGCTTCCGCATCCCGAGCTTCAGCGAGGCCTTCTCGCTGCCGACGACCGGCTATGTGAACGGCTCGATCAACTGCAGCTCGGCGACCTACCAGGCGTTCTGCGCCGCCCATGCGAACAACCCGTCCTATTACACCGGCGGGTACAGCTACGGCCTGACGTCGGCCGGCAATTCGGCCCTGCAGCCCGAAAAGTCGGAGTCGTTCACGGCCGGCATCGTGCTGACGCCGACCCGTTCGGTGACGCTGACGGCGGACTTCTGGTCGACCAAGATCACCAACGTGATCGTGCCGGTGTCGGCCACTGCCGACATCATCTCCCAATATTATCTCAACAACGGCGTCGTCACTGCGCCGGGCATCACCGTGACCAAGGGCGTTGCCGATCAGCAGAACCCGGGCGCACTGCCGCTGCTCGGTACGGTCGTCGGCTCGTACAAGAACGCGGACAAGTTCACCGCGCGCGGCATCGACCTGTCCGGCTCGCTGCGCCTGCCGCTCAACAGCAAGGGCCTCGACTGGATTTCGACCGCGAACGGTTCGTACCTGCTGCGTCTCGAGCAGACCAATGCGGACGGTTCGGTATCGCGCTATGACGGCACGCTCGGGCCCTGCAACATCACCTCGTGCTCGGGTGCGCCGAAGTGGCGTGTGACGTGGCAGAACACCATCGACTTCAACGGTCATGGCAATGTCTCGCTCACCGGCTATTACACCAGCGGCTACTCGTCGGTGGCCACCGACTCCGGCGGCACCTATGGCGACTGCCAGGCAAGCGCGGACGCCGGCCAGGTGCTGGCCTTCGACGACGGTACGCCGGTGCAGTGCCGCGCGAAGGCGGTGTTCAACCTCGACGGGCATGCCGAGATCAAGGTGGGCACGAAGTTCACCCTGTACGGGGACATGCTCAACATCCTGAACGTCCGTCCGCCGTACGAGCCGAATGCCGCCTATGGCATCTATCAGTTCAACCCGGCCTGGGCGGACCGTCTCTTCATCGGTCGGTACTTCCGCATCGGCGCCAAGATCGACTTCTAAGGTCGGCGGAACCTAAAAAATCGGGCCGCTCTCGCAGGAGAGCGGCCCTTTCTTTTGCCGGTGATGAACGTCAGGCCACGTGCAGCGTCAGCGCGCCGTCGCCTTCGTCGACCTGCACGGTCGCGCCGTCCTTCACCGCGCCGCGCAGGATCAGGTCCGCCAGCGGATCCTGCAGATAGCGCTGCACCGCGCGCTTGAGCGGCCGCGCGCCGTACACCGGATCATAGCCCACCCGGCCCAGCCATTCGCGCGCCGCCGGCGTGAGCGTGATGCTCACCTTGCGATCCTTGAGCAGCTTAGCGACGCGGCCGACCTGGATGTCGACGATCGGCGCCATATGGTCCGCGCCCAGCCGGTGGAACAGGATGATCTCGTCCAGCCGGTTGAGGAATTCGGGGCGGAAATGCGCCCGCACCACGTCCATCACCTGCGGCTCGACCTCCTCCACCGGATGACCGTCGGCCAGGGTGGTGAGGAACTGGCTGCCGAGGTTCGAGGTGAGGATCACGATCGTGTTCGAGAAGTCCACCGTGCGGCCCTGGCCGTCGGTCAGGCGACCGTCGTCGAGCACCTGGAGGAGGATGTTGAACACGTCGTTGTGCGCCTTCTCCACCTCGTCGAACAGCACGACCTGATAGGGCCGACGGCGAACCGCTTCGGTGAGCACCCCGCCTTCCTCATAGCCGACATAGCCGGGAGGCGCACCGATCAGCCGCGCGACCGCGTGCTTCTCCATGAACTCGCTCATGTCGATGCGCACCATCGCGTTTGGATCGTCGAACAGGAATTCGGCGAGCGCCTTGGTCAGTTCGGTCTTGCCCACGCCCGTCGGGCCGAGGAACAGGAAGGAGCCGAGCGGCCGGTTCGGGTCCTGCAGCCCTGCACGGCTGCGGCGCACGGCGGTGGAGACCGCCTTCACAGCATCGGCCTGGCCGATCACGCGCTTGCCGAGTTGCTCCTCCATGTGGAGCAGCTTCTCGCGCTCGCCCTCCAGCATCCGTTCCATCGGGATGCCGGTCCAGCGTGCGACCACCCCGGCGATGTCGTCGGCGGTCACTTCCTCGCGCAGCATCGCGCCCTTGGCGGCGCTTTGCGCCTCGTCGAGCTGGCGGGTGAGCTGCGGGATCACGCCGTAGGACAGCTCGCCGGCGCGCGCGAGATCGCCCGCACGCTGCGCCTGTTCCAGCTCCAGCCGCGCCTGGTCGAGCTGGCCCTTGAGCACCGCCTCGGCGTTGATCTTGTCCTTCTCCGCCTGCCAGCGTGCGGTCAGCCCGGCCGACTGTTCTTCGAGATTGGCGAGGTCCTCCTCCAGCGTCGCCAGCCGGTCGCGCGAGGCCTCGTCGGTCTCGCGCTTCAGCGCCTCGCGCTCGATCTTGAGCTGGATGATCCGCCGGTCGAGCGTCTCGATCTCCTCGGGCTTGCTCTCCACCTCCATGCGGATTCGACTGGCGGCCTCGTCCATCAGGTCGATCGCCTTGTCGGGGAGGAAGCGGTCCGCGATGTAGCGGTTGGAGAGCGTCGATGCTGCGACGATCGCCGCGTCGGTGATCCGCACGCCATGGTGCAGCTCATACTTCTCCTTGAGGCCGCGCAGGATCGAGATCGTGTCCTCGACCGTCGGCTCGCCGACGAACACCGGCTGGAACCGCCGCTGGAGCGCAGGATCCTTCTCGACATGCTTCTGATATTCGTCGAGCGTGGTCGCGCCGATGCAGTGCAGCTCGCCGCGGGCGAGCGCGGGCTTGAGCAGGTTGCCGGCGTCCATCGCGCCCTCGGCCTTGCCGGCGCCGATCAGCGTGTGCATCTCGTCGATGAACAGCACGATCTGGCCCTCGGCGCCCTTCACCTCGTCGAGCACGCCCTTGAGGCGCTCCTCGAACTCGCCGCGATATTTCGCACCCGCGATCAGGCTGCCCATGTCGAGCGCCATCAGCGTGCGATCCTTGAGCGTATCGGGTACGTCGCCATTGGCGATGCGCAGCGCCAGGCCTTCCGCGATCGCGGTCTTGCCGACGCCGGGTTCGCCGATCAGCACCGGATTGTTCTTGGTGCGGCGGGCGAGGATCTGGATGGTGCGGCGGATCTCCTCGTCGCGGCCGATCACCGGGTCGAGCTTGCCGGCACGCGCCGCCTCGGTCAGGTCGCGGGCGAACTTCTTGAGCGCATCATAGCGGTCCTCGGCCGATGCGGTGTCGGCGGTGCGACCGCCGCGCATGCTGTTGATCGCGGTGTTCAGCGCCTCGGGCTTCGCGTTGGCCGCCTGCAGCGCCTTGCCGGCGGCGGTGTTGAGGCTCAGCGCGAGGGCAACGAGCAGCCGCTCGACGGTGACGTAGCTGTCGCCCGACTTCTGCGCGATCGTCTCGGCCTGGTCGAGCACGCGGACGAGATCGTTGTCGAGCCCGGGCGTATGCTGCGCGCCCGAGCCGCTGACGGCCGGAATCTTGGAAAGCGCAAGATCGGTCTCGCTCACCGCGCGCTTGGCGTCGCCACCGGCTGCCTGGATCAGGCCGCTGGCCATGCCCTGCTCGTCCTCGAGCAGCGCCTTCAGAAGATGTTCCGGGCTGATCCGCTGGTGGTTCATGCGGATCGCCACGGTCTGCGCCGATTGCAGGAAGCCCTTGGCGCGGTCGGTGAATTTTTCGAGGTTCATGCCTGATCCCTGTTCGAATGTGACCAGCAGATAGTGTTGCAAATGGGCAACACAAGAGGGGGCTCTCGCGTGCCATTCGATCCCTGCACCCCTTTAGGAATACCGGAAATGCGGAGTTTTCCGAGTGTTAACTGCGCTGTCATCCTTGTGTCCCGCGCGTGACTTTCTTCTGCAACCAGAAGGGCGCGATGTTGCAACGCAGCGCGCGTAGCCGCCGCCCAGCACAGGGCGAGGGGTCCGGTGCTTTCCCAAGGGGATCCATGCGCATGCGCATCCGTATGCTTGCCGCCGGCCTGCTCGCCGGCACGTCGCTCTTCACCGCCGGCACCGCCTTCGCGCAGACCGCGCCTGCCGCCACGCTCGTCGACGACACCACCCCGCAGAGCGGCGGTGACGAGATCGTCGTGATCGGCAAGGGCGAAACCCGCCAGACCCAGACGCTGAGCCAGAACGACATCGCGCTGCTCGCGCCGGGCACCAGCCCGCTGAAGGCGATCGAGAAGCTGCCGGGCGTGAACTTCCAGGCGGCGGATCCCTTCGGCGCCTATGAATGGGCCGAGCGCGTCTCGATCCGCGGCTTCAACCAGAACCAGCTGGGCTTCACGCTGGACGGCATCCCGCTGGGCGATGCGAGCTACGGCAACGTCAACGGCCTGCACATCAGCCGCGCGATCACCAGCGAGAATATCGCCCAGACCCGCGTCTCGCAGGGTTCAGGCTCGATCGGTGCGCAGGCGACCAACAATCTGGGCGGCACGCTGGAATTCGTCTCCAGCGATCCCAAGGAGAAACTGGGCGCCGATCTGAGCGGCACCGTCGGCAGCGACAATTTCTGGCGCGTCTTCGGCCGGATCGACACCGGCGAGCTGACGCCTGGCGGCACCCGCGCCTATGTCTCCTATCTCCACTCGGATACCGACAAGTGGAAGGGCTGGGGCAAGCAGCGCGTCGACCAGGTCAACGCCAAGGTGGTGACCCCGCTCACCCCCGAGCTGCGCGCGGTCGGCACGTTCGACTATTCGGACCGCCGCGAGAACGACTATCAGGACATGTCGCTCGATATGCTCAAGCGGCTTGGCTATAACTGGGACAATATTTCCAACGACTATGCCAAGGCGATCCTGGTGTCGGACGTCGGTGCGAACACCGGCTATACCGGCGCGACGCCGACCAACCCGGCTGCGGGCAAGGTCTATCCGGCGCCGTTCGCCAACCCCGACGATGCCTATTACAACGCCGCCGGCCTGCGCCGCGACTATCTCGGCTCGCTCGGTGTCGAGACCACCAGCGACTCGCCGATCCACGGCGCGCTGAAGGGCTATTATCACAGCAACCATGGCCAGGGCCTGTGGTACACGCCCTACGTCAACTCGCCCAACGGCACGCCGATGTCGCTGCGCACCACCGAATATGACATCCGCCGCGGCGGCGTGTTCGGCAATATCGGCACCAAGATCGGCATCAACGACGTCACCGTCGGCGGCTGGTACGAGCGGAACGACTTCCGCCAGGCGCGCCGCTTCTACGCGCTGACCAGCCGCACCGATCCGGGCCGCGACAGCCTCTCGTTCCAGAGCGATCCGTTCTTCACCCAGTGGTACTACAAGTATCAGACCGACACCGTGCAATATTATGTCGAGGACAAGATCGACCTCGGCGCGCTGACTGCCAATCTCGGCTGGAAGGGCTTCGCCGTCACCAACCGCGCGACGCCGATCGTGGCGGGCAGCCTCGCCTCGGGCCGCATCAAGGTGACCGACTGGTTCCAGCCGCATGTCGGCCTGAACTATCGCCTGGACCAGAATGCCGAGCTGTTCGCCGGCTTCACCCAGGTGACCCGTGCCTTCGTGTCGGCGGCGACCAGCGGTCCGTTCGCGACCACCCAGGCGGGCTTCAACGCGCTGACGTCGGGCAGCACCAAGCTGAAGCCGGAGGCGTCCGATACCTATGAAGTGGGCGGCCGCTATCGCTCGGGCATCTTCACCGGCTCGCTCGCCGGCTATTATGTCAACTTCCGCAACCGCCTGCTCGCGGTGACGACCAGCGCCGGTATCGTCGGCAACCCGGCGATCCTGCAGAATGTCGGCGATGTGCGTTCGATCGGTTTCGAGGCGACCGGCGACGTGCGCCTGCCGATGGGCTTCGGGCTGTTCGGCTCGTACAGCTACAACGACTCGACCTATCGCGACAACGTCGTCACCGCGACGGCGGTGATCCCGACCAAGGGCAAGACCGTGGTGGACTCGCCCAAGCACATGCTGAAGGGCGAAGTCACCTGGGCCGGGCAGGGCTTCAACGCCCGTATCGGCGCCAACTATATGAGCAAGCGCTACTTCACCTACACCAACGACCAGGCGGTCGATGGCCGCGTGGTGGTGGACGCGACGCTCGGCTACAAGTTCGACCTTGGCGGCCGCAAGCTCGAGATCCAGGCGAACGCGACCAACCTGTTCGACAAGAAGTATATCTCGACGATCGGCACCAACGGCTTCGGCAACAGCGGCGACAACCAGACGCTGATGGTCGGCGCACCGCAGCAGTTCTTCCTGACGCTGAAGGTGGGCCTCTAAGGGCTGCCAGGAGAGGGCGAAGGCGGGCGGGGCACCTTGGTGCTCCGCCCTTTTTTCGTATCCGTCGTGCCAGCGAATGCTGGCATCTCCCAAAACGCGCCGTTTGGCTGGTGAACGGAGACCCCAGCTTTCGCTGGGGTGACGGGTTGAGCGAGCTCAGCCCGTCACGATCGGATAGGTGATCCGCAGCTCGTCGAGCAGCTTTTCCACCGCCGCCACGTCGCCGGGCGCGCCGCTGGGGGCCAGCGACCAGTTGCAGTGCGGGTGGGTCTCGGCGTCGTAGACGCGCACCTTGCCCAGCACGGTCTTCCAGCGCCGCACGGTGCCGCCGTGGCGGCGGACGAGCTGGGCGACGATGCGGTCGATCAGGTCGGCGGCGGTCATCAGGCCCCGGCGGCGGTCAGGCGGTCGCGCTGGTCGCGGCTGAGGTCCACATCCCAGGCGCCGATCAGTTCGTCGAGCTGGTCGATGCTCGTCGCGCTGGCGATCGGCGCGGTCACGCCGTCCTGCGCCGCCAGCCAGGCGAGCGCGATCTGGGCGAGGCTGGCGCCGGTCTCGGCCGCCACTTCGTCCATCACCGCCAGCACCGCACCGCCCTTGCCGGCGAGCAGCTTGGCCATGCCGCCGCCGCGAACGCTCTTCGAGAGATCGGCTTCGCTGCGATACTTGCCGGTGAGGAAGCCCGAAGCGAGGCCGTAATAGGGGATCACGCCGAGATTGTACGTGACGCACAGATCCTGCAGCTCGCCTTCGAACTTGCGGCGGCTGACCAGGTTGTACTCGGGCTGGAGCACGCGGAAGTGCGGCAAGCCTTCGCTCGCAGCCAGATCGAGTGCCGACTTTAGCCGCATCGCATGGAAGTTGGACGCGCCGAGCGCGCGGACCTTGCCTGCGTCGATCAGCCTGCCGAACGCGGCGAGATAGTCCTCCTGCGCCACATCCTCATCGTCCTGATGGGCGAAGTAGAGGTCGATCGTCTCGATGCCGAGCCGCTGAAGCGAGGCCTCGGCCGCCGCGGCGATCCGCGCCGGCGCCAGCTTCGCCCCGCCTTCGCCCGGCAGCATGCCGACCTTGGTGGAGATCAGCACCTGGTCGCGCTTGCCGGAGGTGCGCAGCCATTCGCCGATCACGCTCTCCGATTCACCGCCCGTGTGGCCCGAGACCCAGGCCGAATAGACGTCGGCCGTGTCGATCATCACCCCGCCGCGCTCGGCGAATCGATCGAGGATGCGGAAGCTCGCGGCCTTGTCGGCGGTCCAGCCGAACACGTTGCCGCCGAGGACGAGCGGCGAAATCTCCAGGCCCGAGGCGCCGAGATGGCGAAGATGCGGCATGGGTGGTCTCCGATGGAAGGGGGAGGGCGACGAACGCGTCAGTCGGTGATCTCGTTGCTCGCCGGGCCCGCGCCGTTAGAATAGGCGCTCTCGGCATTGGCGAAGGCAGCGTCCTCGGCCGCGTTCACGTCGGCGACCGCCTCGCCCATCGTGTTGCTGTCACCCGCCATCGCCTCATTGGCTTCGGCGGCCTCGTTCTTCGCCTGGTTGCCGCAGGCCGACAGGCCGGTGAGCGCCATGGCGGCGGCGGGGAGGAGGAGAAGCTTGCGCATGGTGGGTTCCTTCACGGGGTTTGGCTCGGGCTAGCCAGAGCGGCAAACGCACGCAACCGCGCTGCGATGCGTTGACCTGATATAAAGATATCTTTATATCTCTAACCCGCCCATGACAGAGCCTCTCGCCATCTTCCGCGCGCTCGCGGATTCGACCCGGTTGCGGATCGTCGCGCTGCTGCGTGCGATGGAGCTGAGCGTCGGCGAACTGGCGCAGGTCCTGGGGCAAAGCCAGCCCCGCGTCTCCCGCCACGTGAAGATCCTGTGCGATGCAGGCGTTGCCGAACGGCGCAAGGAAGGCAGCTGGGTGTTCGTGGCGCTCGGACGGCGGGCGGTGACCGCGCCCGTCCTCGCTGCGCTCGACGCGTGGGAGATGGCGGGCGACCCTTGGGTCATCGCCGATCAAGCGCGGCTCGAGGCGGTCCGCGCGGATCGTGCGGCGGCAGCCGAATCGTGGTTCGAGAGCAATGCCGGGCAGTGGGATGCGATCCGCTCGCTGCATGTCGCGGAAAGCGAAGTTGAAGCCGCAATGGCGTCGGCGCTGGGCGAAGGCTCGCTGGGGACGCTGGTCGACATCGGCACCGGCACCGGCCGCATGCTGGAGCTGTTTGCGCCGCGGTCGGCGCAGGCGTTGGGGATCGATCGTTCCTCCGAGATGCTGCGCCTCGCCCGCGCCAAGCTCGCCGACCTCGGTCATGCCGAGCTGCGCCAGGCCGATCTCTACGCGCTGCCCTTGGCAGACGGCGCTGCGGATACTGCTATATTGCATCATGTGCTCCATTTCGCGCAGCAGCCGGCGGCGGCGATCGGCGAGGCGGCACGCGTGCTCGGCTCCGGCGGCCGGCTGCTGATCGTCGATTTCGCGCCGCACGAGCGCGAGGAGCTTCGCACCCGCGATGCGCATGCGCGGCTGGGTTTCTCGGACGAGCAGATGCTCGGCTGGTTCGATCGTGCCGGGCTCGCCCCGGTGCAGGTGCAGACGCTGGAAGGCGGTGCGCTGACGGTGAAATTATGGCTCGGTCGCAAGACCGGGGAGAGCGTGGAAAAGGTGAAGGCGGCATGAGTATCGTAGACCCCATGGCACCGCCCCTGTTCGCCGACGTGGCGGGCGATGTGGCGGTAAGCTTCGAGTTTTTCCCGCCCAAGACCGAGAAGATGGAAGAGACGCTTTGGGCCTCGATCGAGACGCTGTCGCCGCTCGGGCCGCGTTTCGTCAGCGTCACCTACGGCGCCGGCGGCACCACCCGCGAGCGCACCCATGCGACCGTCTCGCGGATCGCGCGCGAAACCCCGCTGGCGGCCGCCGCGCACCTCACCTGCGTCGAGGCGACGCGCGAGGAGATCGACCAGATCGCCGAGGAATATTGGGCGGCGGGCGTGCGGCATATCGTGGCGCTGCGCGGCGATCCGCCCCGCGCCGGCGAGAAGTATCGCACCCATCCCGGCGGCTATGAGAATGCGGCGGACCTGGTCGCGGGCCTGCGCCGGCTGCACCCTTTCGAGATTTCGGTGAGCGCCTATCCCGAATGCCACCCGGATTCGCCGAGCCCCGAGGCCGATCTCGATAACCTGAAGCGCAAGATCGATGCCGGCGCCAACCGCGCGATCACCCAGTTCTTCTTCGAGGCCGAGACCTTCCTGCGCTTCCGCGATCGCGCGGCGGCAGCGGGGATCGATGCCGAGATCGTGCCGGGCATCATGCCGGTGATGAACTATGCCAGCGTGGTGAAGATGTCCGCCATGTGCGGCACCGACGTGCCGGCCTGGATGGAGAAGCTGTTCGAGGGGCTCGACGAGCATCCCGGCGCACGGCAGCTGGTCGCGGCGACGCTGGCGGCCGAGCTCTGCCGCAAGCTCTATGCGGGCGGGGTGCGGCAGTTCCACTTCTACACGCTCAACCGCGCCGAGCTGAGCTACGCGATCTGCCATCTGCTGGGCCTGCGCCCGCGGCAGCAGGCGGCCGTGGCGGCGGCCTGATCTTCTTAACCCCCTCCCGCGAGCGGGAGGGGGCAGGGGGTGGGCCCACGCTCACCGCCTGATGCATCGCTCGTGGATGGCGGGGGCCCACCCCCCAACCCCCTCCCGCACGCGGGAGGGGGAGAGGAATTTGACATGACTGCACGCGAGAAACTGCTGGCCGAAGCCGCCAAGCGCATCCTGATCACCGACGGCGCCTTCGGCACCGAGATCCAGAACTGGAAGCTCGACGAGGCCGCCTATGCCGGCACCCTCGGCCTTGCCCATGACCAGAAGGGCAACAACGACATCCTCGCGCTGACCAAGCCCGAGGTGCCCGGCTCGATCCACCGCGCCTATTTCGAGGCCGGCGCCGACATCGCCGAGACCAACACCTTCTCCGCCAACCGGATCAGCCAGGCCGATTACGGCGCCGAGCATCTGGTCCGCGAGATCAATATCGAGAGCGCCAAGCTCGCGCGGCAGATCGCCGACGAGTTCGAGGCCAAGGACGGCCGCCCGCGCTTCGTCGCCGGTGCCCTCGGCCCGACCAACAAGACGCTGTCGCTGAGCCCGGACGTCAACGATCCCGGCTATCGCGAGATCGACTTCGACTACCTCAAGGACGTGTACCGCGAGCAGATCGACGCGCTGGTCGAAGGCGGCATCGATTTCGTGCTGATCGAGACGGTGTTCGACACGCTCAACGCCAAGGCCGGCATCATGGCGGCGATCGAGGCGGGCGAGGCGCTGGGTCGCGACCTGCCGATCATGCTGTCGATGACGCTGACCGATCTCTCGGGCCGCAACCTTTCCGGCCACACGGTCGAGGCGTTCTGGGCCGCGGTGCGCCATGCGCGGCCGGTGACGATCGGGCTCAACTGCTCGTTCGGCGCCGAGCAGCTGCGCCCGCACGTCAAGACGCTGTCGGCGCTCTGCGACACGCTGATCATGGTCTATCCGAATGCGGGTCTGCCCAACGAACTCGGCGCCTATGACGAGATGCCGGCGACCACCGCGGGCCTGGTCAAGGAATGGGCCGATGCGGGGCAGGTGAATATCCTCGGCGGCTGCTGCGGCTCGACGCCGGCGCATATCGGCGCGATCGCCAAGGCGGTGCAGGGGCTGGCCCCGCGCGCCATCCCGACGCCGGAAGTGCGGACCCGGCTCGCCGGCCTCGAACCGTTCACCATGGCGGCGTGACCGTCTAAATCCTCCCCCGAACGGGGAGGGGGACCGCGCGGCACAGCCGCGTGGTGGAGGGGGCTCTCCGCGAGCGAGCCCCTTGCGGTAACCCCCCTCCACCATGCTTCGCATGGTCCCCCTCCCCGTGCCGGGGAGGATCGAAGAAGAACCCAGATCATGACCACGCCTTCCTCCACCAACTTCGTCAATGTCGGCGAGCGCACCAACGTCACCGGATCGGCCCGCTTCAAGAAGCTGGTGATGGCCGGCGACTACACCGCCGCGGTCGAGGTCGCGCGCCAGCAGGTCGAGAACGGCGCGCAGGTGATCGATGTCAACATGGACGAGGGCCTGCTCGACGCCGTCGAGGCGATGACCACCTTCCTCAAGCTGATCGCCGCCGAGCCGGACATCGCCCGCGTGCCGGTGATGATCGACAGCTCCAAGTGGGACGTGATCGAGGCGGGCCTGAAGTGCGTCTCCGGCAAGCCGATCGTCAACTCGATCAGCATGAAGGAAGGCGAGGAAGCGTTCCTCGCGCACGCCCGCAAGTGCATGGCGTACGGTGCGGCCGTGGTCGTCATGGCGTTCGACGAGGTGGGGCAGGCGGATACGCAAGCGCGCAAGGTCGAGATCTGCGAGCGCGCCTACAAGCTGCTCACCGGCATCGGCTTCCCGCCCGAGGACATCATCTTCGATCCCAACGTGTTCGCGGTGGCGACGGGCATCGAGGAGCACAACAACTACGGCGTCGACTTCATCGAGGCGTGCCGCGAGATCAAGAAGCGCTGCCCGCACGTCCATATCTCGGGCGGCCTGTCGAACCTGTCGTTCAGCTTCCGCGGCAACGAGCCGGTGCGCCGGGCGATGCACAGCGTGTTCCTCTACCACGCGATCCCCGCGGGCATGGACATGGCGATCGTCAACGCCGGCCAGCTCGACGTCTATGACGCGATCGACCCCGAGCTGCGCCAGGCCTGCGAGGACGTGGTGCTCAACCGCGATCCCGAGGCGGGCGACCGGCTGGTCGCGCTCGCCGAAAAGTATCGCGGCACCGATGCGGTGGCTGAGAAGCAGGCGGCCGAATGGCGCAGCTGGCCGGTCGCCAAGCGGCTAGAGCATGCGCTGGTCAAGGGCATCGACGCGCATGTCGTCGAGGATACCGAGGAATGCCGCCAGATCTTCGCGCGCCCGATCGAGGTGATCGAAGGCCCGCTGATGGACGGCATGAACGTCGTCGGCGACCTGTTCGGTTCGGGCAAGATGTTCCTGCCGCAGGTGGTGAAGTCCGCCCGCGTGATGAAGAAGGCCGTGGCGCACCTGCTCCCCTATATCGAGGCGGAGAAGGAAGAGGGTGCCAAGGGCAAGGGCAAGATCGTGCTCGCCACGGTGAAGGGCGACGTGCACGATATCGGCAAGAACATCGTCGGCGTCGTGCTCCAGTGCAACGGCTTCGACGTTGTCGATCTCGGCGTGATGGTGCCCTGGTCGACCATCCTCCAGGCGGCGGTCGACAACGATGCCGACATGATCGGCCTGTCCGGCCTGATCACGCCGAGCCTCGACGAGATGGTGACCGTCGCCGAGGAGATGCAGCGCGCGAACATGACGATGCCGCTGCTGATCGGCGGGGCGACCACCAGCCGCGTCCACACTGCGCTGCGCATCGACCCGGCCTATACCGGCCCGGTGGTCCATGTGCTCGACGCCAGCCGCGCGGTGGGCGTGGCGACCGCGCTGGTCTCCGACACGCAGCGCGATCCGTACGTGACCAAGGTGGCGGACGAGTATGAGCATGTCCGCGTCACCCGCGCCGGCAAGGGGCAGAGCGAGCTGCTGCCGCTGGAAGATGCCCGCGCCAACGCGTTCGAGGCGGACATGAGCCTCAAGCCGGGCAAGCCGCGCATGCCGGGCGTCCACACGTTCGACGACTGGGACCTGAAGGACCTGCGCGACTATATCGACTGGACGCCCTTCTTCCGCGCCTGGGAGCTGGCCGGCAATTATCCGGCGATCCTCACCGACGAGGTGGTCGGCGAAAGCGCCACCTCGCTGTTCGCCGATGCGCAGAAGATGCTCGACAAGATCATCGCCGAGCGCTGGCTCACCGCGCGCGGCGTCGCCGGGCTGTGGCCGTGCCGCCGCGAGGGCGACGACGTGATCGTGCATCTCGACAACGAGGAGCATGTCCGCCTGCCGTTCCTCCGCCAGCAGATCGCCAAGCGCGAGGGTCGCGCGAACATGTGCCTGGCCGACTTCATCGATCATGACGGCGACTGGATCGGCGGCTTCGCAGTCTCGATCCATGGCATCGAGCCGCACCTCGCCCGCTTCAAGGCGGCGATCGACGATTATTCGGACATCCTCCTGAAGGCGCTGGCGGACCGTCTCGCCGAGGCCTTTGCGGAACGCCTCCACAAGTTCGTCCGCACCGCGCTCTGGGGCTATGCCGAAGGCGAGCAGCTCGACAATGACGCGCTGGTCCGCGAGCAGTATCGCGGCATCCGCCCGGCGCCGGGCTATCCGGCCTGCCCCGAGCACAGCCTCAAGCCGATCCTGTTCGACCTGCTCGATGCGCACAAGCGCACCGGCATCAGCCTCACCGAAAGCTTCGCGATGCTGCCCACGGCGGCGGTGTCGGGCTTCTATTTCGGCCATCCGCAGGCCGAATATTTCGGCGTGGCGCGCGTCGGGCCGGACCAGCTCAAGGACTATGCCGCCCGTCGCGGGATCAGCGAGGAGCTGGCGACCCGGTACCTGCGGCCGAATCTGGACTGAGGATCAGCGACTTGGCGGCCCGCTAACCACCAGCGTCGTGCCAGCGCAAGCTGGCATCTCCTGGGAGGGGGCTGCTCCCTTCGTGCCGAGCCCCTGCGAGACCCCAGCTTCCGCTGGGGGGACGGCCGCGGAGAGGCGAGCAGCCGCTACAACGTCCGGCGGATCTGCAGGTAGAGATACTGCCCCCGCCGCTGGGTACGGCGCTCATGGTACAGCAGCGGCGAGGCGTTGCGCTCGCCGGTGTAGAGGTCGCGATTGTAGATCCGCGCGGCGTTGTTGATGTTGCCCAGGTCCAGCCGGATCGCCAGCTTCTTGCTCGGCTTCCAGATGCCATAGACCTCGACCGTCGGCTCCACCTCGGTCGTGCGGAATTCGCTGATCCGATAGAGATTGGTGCTCGGCTGGCCGCAGCTGCCATAGATGCCGTAGGTGAAGCGGCCGCCGAACAGGTCCTGGCTAAAGCTGCCGCTGCACGCGAAGGGCTGTTCGTTGGCATAGCGCCGCCGCTCGCCGGTCAGCGGGTCGGTGACATGGCTGCGCACGACCGAGGCATTGCCGCGGAAGCGTGCGTCCTTGATGCCCAGCTTGTCGAACGGCAGCGTCAGCGTGCTGCCCAGCGTGTCGCGCGTGCCGTTGCCGATATTGCCGATCGCGTCATAGCCGCCGTCGAGCGGGATATAGTCGATCACATGGCGGGTCGCCTCGTGCTTGGCGCTCAGTTCCAGCGCGCCCTTCCCCCAGAAGCGGTGCTCGTACACCGCCTCCATGGTCAGCGTCTGCTCGGGCACCAGATCGCCGTTGCCGGCGCGCACCGTGCCCAGGTTGATCTCCGTCGCGGCGACGAAGTCGTTGAAGTCGAGCTGGCTGACGCTCTGCTCGACGCGCAGCCGCACCTGGTCGCGCTTGTTGGGGCGCAGCGTCAGCTGCAGCCGCGGCTTGGGATAGAAGAAGGAGCGCGCCCGGTTGGTATCGGCATTGGCGGCGATGCGCGAAACTTCGGTGCGCATCCCTGCCTCGATCGTGAGGCGGGACGAAGGCTGCCAGCGCGCCAGCCCGAACAGTTCGCCCCGCACCTCGCTGACGAACACCTTCTGGTCCGGCAGCGGCACCGGCACGCCCTGCTCGGCATAGGCGGTGCGATTGTCGAGGAAGTTGTAGGCAACCTCGCCGCCGCCCTCCAGTGACAGCGTCTTGTCCGGCTTGTAGCGCAGGATGGGACGGAAGATCGATTCACCGCTGCGCGATTGCTGGCTGAAGGTGGACTGAAAGCCGCCGACAGTAGTGGTGGTATCATAGCCGGTATGGCCCAGCCGCTGGAGCGCGATCAGCTCCACCTCCGTTTTTCCGCCCAGCGACTTCGCCCAGTTTGCGCCCAGCTCGCCCTTCCATTGGTGGGTCAGGTCGGACGCGCGGCCGCTGCTGCCGGTGCCTTGCAGCAGCGTGACGGTCTGGCTGGTCGGATAGTCGAAATAGTCGAGCCGCCCGTTGACCGTCAGCAGCCCGCCGCCCGTCGCGCGCTGCAGCGAGGCGCGCAGCGTCGCGGTGCGATCGCGGTCCCACAGGTCGAGCTGGTGGCGCTGGAGCTGGTTGCCGGACGCATCGGTGCGGGTGCGGATGCCGTGCGCGGTGCTGCTGGTGCGGTCGCTCAGCACCTCCAGCGACACTTCGTCGCGGCGGTCGCCGTCGCGGTGGGTCAGCTGCAGCGTCACGTCCGGGCCGACATAGCCGTCGCGGTAGATATAGCTTTGGAAGTTGACCAGCTTCTCGGTGGAGGCGGTGCGCTTCAGCACGACATTGGCGATGACCGCCCGGCCTTGCATGTCGATCCCTGGCGCGCCGCCGCGGATCAGCTCGATGCGGGCGACGCTCGCCGCGCTGATTCGGCGCAGGATCTCGCCCAGGCCGTCGGTCTTGGAGGCGGGGGGCTTGCCGTCGATCAGGACGTTGCCGGTGTTCCCCGCAAGCCCGCGTGCGTCACCATTGCCGGTATCCAGCGTGAAGCCGGGCAGCCGCTGCACCATGTCCAGCGCGGTCGGCAGCGCGGTGTTCGCGAAGAATTCCGGGCCATAGACCAGCACGCCGGCGCCTGGCGCAGCGGACGTGCCGCCCGCCGCGTCGCTTTGCTGTTGTGCCTCGGCTGTAAGGGGGCAGACCAACGCGGCAGCTGCCACTACGCACCGAACGTTCATTCCGAGCCGAAATGCCCCCGCGAAGCCGCACAATAGCGACTGTGAGCCCAGACTGTGATCGCACCTGCGCAATTTGTGCAAACGAAAAGCAACAAAGCGGCATTTTGCACGACAGATCGTGCCCTTTTCGCAACAGATTCAGTTAGATTGACTGTGCTGCTGCCCACCCGCTGGCCCAGGCCCACTGGAAATTATAGCCACCCAGCCAGCCGGTCACGTCGACCGACTCACCGATCGCATACAGACCCGGCACGCGGCGCGACTCCATCGTTTGCGACGACAGCTCGGCGGTGCTGATTCCGCCGATCGTCACCTCGGCCTTGGCGAAGCCTTCGGTGCCGTTCGGCAGGAAGCGCCAGCCGGCGAGCTGCGCCTCCGCTTGTTCGAGCAGCGCGTCGCGGCAGTTGCCGAGTTCGGCAGGCAGCGCAATGCGCTCGGCAAGCGTGGTGGCGAGGCGCTCGGGCAGATGGCGGTTCAGCAGGCCGCGCAAGCCCAGGCGCGGCTCGGTGCGCTTGGCGTCGCGCAGCCAGCCTTTTGGGCGATCAGGCAAGAAGTCGATCGCGATGCTCTCCCCGTGCCGCCAATAGGAGGAGACCTGCAGGATCGCCGGGCCGGAAAGTCCGCGGTGCGTGAACAGCGCCGCCTCGCGGAAGGCCGTCTTGCCGGCGCGGGCTGCGACCGGCGTGGAAACACCGGAAAGCTCGCGAAATAGCGCCTGGTCGGGCCCGAGGGTGAGGGGGACCAGCGCCGGGCGCGGTTCGACCAGCTTCAGGCCGAAACGCCGGGCAAGCTCATAGGCAAAGCCGGTCGCGCCGAGCTTGGGGATCGCCGGGCCGCCGGTGGCGATGACCAAGGCAGGGGCCTCGGCGACGCCCTTGCTGGTGGTCACCCGGAAGCGGCCATCGGCATGGTCGACGGCGGTGATCGTGGCGCCGAGCTGGAGCCTCACGCTGCCCATCGCGCATTCGCCGAGCAGCATCTCGACGATCTGGCGGGCCGAACCGTCGCAGAATAGCTGGCCCAGCGTCTTCTCGTGCCAGGCGATGCCGTGGCGCTCGACCAGCGCGAGAAAATCCTGTGCGGTATAGCGGCCGAGCGCCGACTTGGCGAAATGCGGGTTGGCGGAAAGGTAGCGATCGGGCGCGGTGCCGAGATTGGTGAAGTTGCACCGGCCGCCGCCCGAGATCAGGATCTTCTTCCCCGGTGCCTCGGCATGGTCGAGCAGCAGAACCTTGCGGCCGCGCTGGCCCGCCATCGCGGCGCAGAACATCCCCGCCGCGCCGGCGCCGAGGAGGATCGCGTCATGGGTGCCAAGGGATGCTTGCATGGAAGCGCCGTTAGCGCGGTTCTCGGGTCCCGAACAGCAAAACGCCGCCGGGGATGCCGGCGGCGCTTGCGTTGGTCCGAGCGTGCGTCGGATCAGATGTGGATCGGCTTGCCGAGCACGCCCATCGCCGCTTCCTTGATCGCTTCGCTATGCGTCGGGTGGGCGTGGCAGGTATAGGCGATGTCTTCCGACGTCGCGCCGAATTCCATCGCTTGGGCGACCTGGGCGATCATCGTGCCGGCCGGCGCGGTGATGATCCAGGCGCCGAGCACGCGATCGGTCTTGGCGTCGGCGATCACCTTCACCCAGCCGGTGGTGTCGTCGATCGCCTTGGCGCGGCTGTTGCCCGCCATCGGGAACTTGCCGACCTTCACCTCGCCCTTTTCGCGCGCCTGCTCCTCGGTGAGGCCGACGCCGGCGATTTCGGGATGGGTGTAGACGACGCTCGGGATCACCGCGTGGTTCACGATGCCGGTCAGGCCGGCGATGTTCTCGGCGACCGCGATGCCTTCGTCCTCGGCCTTGTGCGCGAGCATCGGGCCGGGGATCACGTCGCCGATCGCCCACACGCCGTCGACGGCGGTGCGGAAGCTGTGGTCGGTCTCGATCTGGCCGCGCTGGTTGGTGGCGAGGCCGATCTTGTCGAGGCCGAGGCCTTCCGTGTTCGGGCGACGGCCGATCGCGACGAGCACGACATCGGCTTCGAGCGTCTCAGGCGTGCCGCCGGCGGCGGGCTCGACGGTGACGGTCGCCTTGTCGCCGCTCACCGCAACGCCGGTCACCTTGGTGGAGAGCTTGATCTCCATGCCCTGCTTCTTGAAGATCTTGGCGGCTTCCTTGCGGACTTCACCGTCCATGCCCGGCAGCAGCTGGTCGAGATACTCGACCACGGTCACCTTGGCGCCGAGGCGCTGCCAGACCGAGCCGAGCTCGAGCCCGATCACGCCGCCGCCGATCACGACCATGTTCGCCGGCACCTTCTCCAGAGCGATCGCGCCGGTGGAGTCGACGACGACCTTCTGGTCGACCGTCACGCCCGGCAGCGGGGTGACCGACGAGCCGGTGGCGATCACGATGTTCTTGGCGGTGACGGTGCGTTCGCCCACCTGCACGGTGTGCGCGTCGATGAAGGTGCCGAGGCCCTTCACCCACTCGACCTTGTTCTTCTTGAAGAGGAATTCGATGCCGCCGGTCAGGCCCTTCACGGCCTTGTCCTTGTCGGCCATCATCGTCGGCAGGTCGAGCTCGACCGAGCCGAGCTTGACGCCGTGCTTGGCCAGCGCGCCCGAAGCGGCTTCGTAGAACAGCTCGGAGGCGTTGAGGAGCGCCTTGGAGGGGATGCAGCCGACGTTGAGGCAGGTGCCGCCCAGCGTCTCACGGGCTTCGACGCAGCCGGTCTTGAGGCCCAGCTGCGCCGCGCGGATCGCCGCGACATAGCCGCCGGGGCCGGAACCGATGATCAGGACGTCGAAATCATATTCAGCCATTTTCCGCTCCATGCGTGCGCCGCGTCAGGCGCCTTGCCGTGCTCCTGCGAACGCAGGAGCCCAGGGTTGCGAGGGACGTTCTTCGATCCGGCGCCATCGCGCGGCTCAGCCGAAGAGCGTCCCGTACAAATCCTTCCACTGCGGGTTGTCGCGTTCGATCAGCTCGATCTTCCACGCCCGCTTCCATTTCTTCATCTGGCGTTCGCGAAGCCGCGCCCCGTCCAGATCCTCATGTGCCTCGTACCAGACGAGGCGCGTGCAGCCTTTGTCCTTGGTGAAGCCTTCGATCATTCCGCTGCGATGCTGATACGCCCGGCCGGGCAAGTCGCTGGTCGATCCGACATAGATCGTGCCGTTGCGCTTGTTCGCCATGATGTACACGCAGCCGGATTTCGTCGGGCTTCTCCTCGGTTCCGTGCTCCTGCGGAAGCAGGAGCCCAGGGCCACACGCGATGTACTTTCCTACCCTGGGCCCCCGCTTTCGCGGGGGCACAAGGAAAATCAGAGGTCGATCAGCAGACGGGTCGGATCCTCGATCGCGTTCTTGATCGCGACGAGGAAGGTCACCGCCTCGCGGCCGTCGATCAGACGGTGATCGTAGCTGAGCGCCAGATACATCATCGGGCGGACGACGACTTGGCCGTTACGGACGACCGGGCGGTCCTCGATGCGGTGCAGGCCGAGCACGGCCGACTGCGGCGGGTTGATGATCGGGGTCGACATCAGCGAGCCGAACACGCCGCCGTTGGAGATGGTGAAGGTACCGCCCTTCATCTCGTCCATCTTGAGCGTGCCGTCCTTGGCGCGCTTGCCGAAATCGCCGATCGTGCGCTCGATGCCGGCGACCGACAGGTCCTGCGCATCGCGGATCACCGGCACGACCAGACCCTGCGGGGCCGAGACCGCGACCGAGATGTCGCAATAATCGTGATAGACGATCTCGTCGCCTTCGATCGAGCCGTTGACGCCGGGGAGGTCCTTCAGCGCCATGCACGCGGCCTTCACGAAGAAGCCCATGAAGCCGAGGCGGACGCCGTGCTTCTTCTCGAACAGGTCCTTGTACTTGGCGCGCGCCTCGATCACCGCGGTCATGTCCACGTCGTTGAACGTGGTGAGCATGGCGGCGGTGTTCTGCGCTTCCTTGAGGCGCTTGGCGACGGTCTGGCGCAGGCGGGTCATCCGCACGCGCTCTTCCTTGCGACCGCCGGTCGAAGCGGGAGCAGCGGCCGGCGCCGGAGCGGCAGCCGGCGCCGGCGCGGCGGGCTTGCTGCTGGCGGCGGCGATCACGTCGTCCTTGGTCAGGCGGCCGTCCTTGCCGGTGCCCTGCACCGTCGAGGGATCGACACCCGTTTCGAGCACCGCACGGCGCACCGACGGCGAGAGCGCAGCGGCATCGGCCGCAGGCGCCGGGGCAGCAGCGGGTGCCGGAGCAGCGGCCGGAGCCGCAGCGGCGGGGGCAGCAGCCGGCGCGGTGGCCGCACCCTCACCCGCGATGATCGCGATCACCGCACCCACTTCGACGGTATCGCCGACCTTGACGATCTGCTCGCCCATCACGCCGGCGACCGGCGAGGGGACTTCGACCGAGACCTTATCGGTCTCGAGGCTGGCGATCGGCTCGTCGACGCGGACGGGATCGCCCGGATTCTTCAGCCATTCACCGACGGTGGCTTCGGTGATCGATTCGCCCAGTACAGGGACTTTGACTTCGGTGGCCATTCTCAACCTTTCCGGGTGCGGCGGATTTCTTCGCGGACATTATGGCCGAGCGCGTCGGCAACGAGCGCGCCCTGCTCTGCGGTGTGGCGCTTCATCAGGCCGGTGGCGGGCGATGCCGCCGCCGAGCGACCGGCATAGCGCGGACGCTGCGGCTTGACGCCGGCATCGATCAGGCACTGCTCGATCAGCGGCTCGACGAAGAACCAATAGCCGTTGTTCTTCGGCTCTTCCTGCGCCCACACCACCTCTTCGAGGTTGGTCATGCGCTTCAGCCGCGCGGTCAGCGGCTCGCCCGGGAACGGGTAGAGCTGCTCGATCCGGACGATCGCGGTATTCTGGTCGCCGGCCGCGTCGCGCGCTTCCAGCAGGTCATAGGCGACCTTGCCGGTGCAGAGCACGAGGCGCTTCACCTCGGTATCCGCCGGCGCCTTGGGGTCCGACAGGATCCGCTTGAAGTGGCTGTCGCCCAGGAACTCCTCGGCGCTGGAAACCGCCAGCTTGTGGCGGAGCAGCGACTTGGGCGTGAACTGGATCAGTGGCTTGCGGAAGTTGCGGTGCATCTGCCGGCGGAGCAGGTGGAAATAGTTCGCCGGCGTGGTGATGTTCACCACCTGCATGTTGTCCTGTGCGCAGAGCTGGAGGAAGCGCTCCGGACGCGCCGAGCTGTGCTCGGGGCCCTGGCCTTCATAGCCGTGCGGCAGCAGCATCACCAGGCCGTTGGCGCGGAGCCACTTGGACTCGCCCGACGCGATGAACTGGTCGATCATGATCTGCGCGCCGTTCACGAAGTCGCCGAACTGCGCTTCCCACATCACCAGCGCCTTCGGATCCGCCAGCGCATAGCCGTACTCGAAGCCGAGCACGCCATATTCGCTGAGCGGCGAGTCGAGCACCTCGAAGCTGCCATGCGGCACCGTGGTGAGCGGCACGTACTTGGCCTCGGTCTTCTGGTCGACCCAGACGGCGTGGCGCTGCGAGAAGGTGCCGCGGCCCGAATCCTGGCCGGACAGGCGGACGGTATAGCCTTCCGAGAGCAGCGAGCCGAACGCCAGCGCCTCGCCGGTCGCCCAGTCGAAATTGGTGCCCGACTTGAACATCTCGCGCTTGGCATCGAGCACGCGACCGAGCGTCTTGTGGATCTCGTGCCCCTCGGGAACCGTGGTCAGCGTTCGGCCGAGGCTGTCGAACAGCTTCTTCTCGATGCCGGTCTCGACATTGCGGCGCGAGGCCTCGCCGTCCGACGGCGCGCCCAGGCCCGACCAGCGGCCGGCGAACCAGTCCGCCTTGTTCGGCAGATAGGTCTTGCCCGCCTCGAATTCGCCTTCGAGCAGCGTGGTGAACTGGTTGGTCTTCTCGTCGATGAAGCGCTGGTCGACCACGCCCTCGGCGATCAGCTTCTGGCCATAGATGCTGCTCACACCGGGGTGCTGGCGGATCTTCTGGTACATCAGCGGCTGGGTGAAGCCGGGCTCGTCGCCTTCATTGTGGCCGAAGCGGCGATAGCACCACATGTCGATCACGATGTCGCGGTGGAATTCCTGGCGGAACTCGATCGCCACCTTGCAGGCGAAGGTCACGGCTTCGGGATCGTCGCCGTTGACGTGCAGGATCGGCGCTTGGACGCCCTTGGCGACGTCCGACGGATAGGGCGAGGAGCGCGCGAACTGCGGGCTCGTCGTGAAGCCGACCTGGTTGTTGATGACGAAGTGGATACAGCCGCCGGTATTGTAGCCGCGGATGCCGGAGAAGCCGAGCGTCTCCCAAACGATACCCTGGCCGGCAAAGGCCGCGTCACCGTGGATCAGCACCGGCAGCACCTGCTCGTGCTTTTCCAGGTCGCCGCGGATCGTCTGCAGCGCGCGTGCCTTGCCGAGCACGACCGGGTCGGCCGCCTCGAGGTGCGACGGGTTGGCGACCAGCGACATATGGACACTGATGCCGTCGAACTGGCGATCGGTGGAGGTGCCGAGGTGATACTTCACGTCACCCGAACCGGCGACGTCGTCCGGATTGGCCGAACCGCCGCCGAATTCGTGGAAGATCACCCGGAACGGCTTTTCCATGACGTTGGCGAGCATGTTCAGGCGGCCGCGATGGGCCATGCCGTACACGATCTCGCGGACGCCCTGCTGGCCGCCATATTTGATGATCGCTTCCATCGCCGGGATCATCGATTCGCCGCCGTCGAGGCCGAACCGCTTGGTGCCGACATATTTCTTGCCGAGGAATTTTTCCCACTGCTCGGCTTCGATGACCTTGGACAGGATCGCCTTCTTGCCGTCCGGCGTGAAGGTGATCGCCTTGTCCTTGCCTTCCATCCGGTCCTGGAGGAAGCGGCGCTCCTCGACGTCCGCGATGTGCATGTATTCGAGGCCGACATTGCCGCAGTAATTGGCTTGGAGGATCGCGACGATCTCGCGCACCGTGCCGTGCTGCAGGCCGAGCGCGCCGCCGAGATAGATCGGGCGGTCGAGATCGGCGCCCGAGAAGCCGTGATATTCCGGCGTCAGGTCGGCGGGCAGGTTCTGGCGGGCGAGGCCCAGCGGATCGAGATTGGCGGCGAGATGGCCACGCACCCGGTAGGTGCGGATCAGCATCATCGCGCGGATCGAATCTTCCGCGGCCTTGGTCACGTCCGCCGTCGAGGCGGCGGGGGCGGCCGGCTTGGCCGGCGCCCCGCCCTTGGCGGGCTTCGGCGCGGGCTCCATCTGGGTGGGATCGAGCCCGGCCGTCAGCGCGTCGGTTTCGCTCAGCGGCCAGTTGGCGCGCTGCCAGCTGGGGCCAGAGGCCGTGGATTCGAGACCCTCGAACCAGGCACGCCAGCTCGGTTCGACGGAGGCCGGATCGCTCTTGTAGCGCCGGTACAGGGTCTCGACGAAGCCGGGGCTCACGCCGCCGGCGATGTCGTCGAAGTCGAGGCCTTCATAGCCCATGATCATGCTTCCGTTCGTGTTAGCGCTCCCACTCCCACCTATATAGGAGCGCTACCGTTGCAGTTTAGCCCTTCAGCGCTTCCAGCAGCGTCTCGCCGAGCAGCGAGGGGCTGGGGGAGACGCGGATGCCGGCGGCTTCCATCGCCGCGATCTTGTCCTCGGCGCCGCCCTGGCCGCCCGAGACGATCGCACCGGCATGGCCCATGCGGCGGCCCGGAGGGGCGGTGCGGCCCGCGATGAAGCCGGCCATCGGCTTCTTGCGGCCACGCTTGGCCTCGTCGATCAGGAACTGGGCCGCTTCTTCTTCCGCCGAGCCGCCGATCTCACCGATCATGATGATCGACTGGGTGGCGTCGTCGGCGAGGAACAGCTCGAGCACGTCGATGAAGTTGGTGCCGTTGACCGGGTCACCGCCGATGCCGACGGCCGTGGTCTGGCCGAGGCCCGCATTGGTGGTCTGGAACACCGCCTCATAGGTGAGGGTGCCCGAGCGCGACACGACGCCCACCGAGCCCTTGGAGAAGATCGAGCCCGGCATGATGCCGATCTTGCACTCGCCCGGCGTCAGCACGCCCGGGCAGTTCGGGCCGATCAGGCGCGACTTGGAGCCCGAAAGCGCGCGCTTCACCTTCACCATGTCGAGCACCGGAATGCCTTCGGTGATCGCGACGATCAGCGGGATCTCGGCGTCGATCGCCTCGAGGATCGAATCGGCCGCGAAGGGGGGCGGCACGTAGATCACGCTGGCGTCGGCGCCGGTCTTGGACTTGGCTTCCGCCACCGTGTTGAACACGGGCAGGCCGATATGCGTGCTGCCGCCCTTGCCGGGGGTAACGCCGCCGACCATCTGCGTGCCATAGGCAAGCGCCTGCTCGGTGTGGAACGTGCCGGTGGCACCGGTCATCCCCTGGACGATGACCTTGGTGTTCTTGTCGACGAGGATGCTCATTCAGTTCGCCTTTTCCGGGTCGCTGGGAGGAGGGGTATAGGAACGAAGCGCAATCCAGCCGCCAAAGGTGGTCAGCGTGTACTGCGTCGTGCCGAACGAAGCGTTTACGAAGGTCGCGCGATCGGGCTTGGATTCGGGGCGCACATACAGCGGCACCCTTTCCTCATTCGGCAGCACGATCTTGCGGGCCGCGAGATAGTCGTCGCCGCTGGCGATCCACAGGACCATGCAGGACTCGGCGATCTGGCCGGTGGACGTGCCGGCCTTGGGTACGAACAGATAGGTGTTGCCGCCGGCGATGCGGTAGATGGTGTTCGGCACCGTCGCCGCAGCGGGGACGGGGGCCTTCAGCGCATCGGCGGCAGTGGCCGCGGCGCTCTCGCCGATGGCGCGCTGCGCGGGAAGCGGCAGCGTCGCATAGGTCGCGGGCTCGGCCATGCCGCGCGTAAGCCGCGCGGCACCGCCCATGCACACGGCACGGAACAGCTCCACCGGCTCCGTGGGGGCCGTGGCGACCGCTTCCTGTGCGGAAGCGACGCCCGGCACCGCCACGAGCGCGGGCAGGATCAGGCGAGCGAGGAGTCGATCGACTTGCATGCCGCGACCAGTTCCTTGACCGCGTCGACCGAGACGTCGAAATTCTGCTTCGCCGTGGCGTTCAGTTCGATCTCGACGATACGCTCGACGCCGTCCTTGCCGATCACGATCGGCACGCCGACGTACAGGTCGTCGACGCCATACTGGCCGGTGAGGTGCGCGGCGCAGGGCAGCAGGCGCTTCTTGTCCTTGAGGTAGCTCTCGGCCATCGCGATCGCGCTGGTGGCGGGCGCATAATAGGCCGAGCCGGTCTTGAGCAGCGCGACGATTTCGCCGCCGCCCGAACGGGTGCGCGCGACGATGGCGTCGATGCGCTCCTGGGTGGACCAGCCCATCTTGATCAGATCGGGCACCGGAATGCCGGCGACGGTCGAATATTCGATCACCGGGACCATGGTGTCGCCGTGCCCGCCGAGCACGAAGGCGGTGACGTCCTCGACCGAGACGTTGAATTCCTCGGCGAGGAAATGGCGGAAGCGTGCCGAATCGAGCACGCCGGCCATGCCGACGACCTTCTGGTGCGGCAGGCCCGAGAACTCGCGGAGCGCCCATACCATCGCGTCGAGCGGGTTGGTGATGCAGATCACGAACGCGTCCGGCGCGTGCGCGGCAATGCCTTCGCCCACGGCCTTCATCACGCCCAGGTTGGTCTTGAGAAGATCGTCGCGGCTCATGCCCGGCTTGCGAGCGATGCCGGCGGTGACGATGCAGACGTCGGCGCCGGCAATATCCTCGTAGCTGTTCGCGCCCTTGAGGGTGACGTCGAAGCCCTCGACCGGCGCGGACTGGGCGAGGTCGAGCGCCTTGCCCTGCGGCGTGCCCTCGGCAATGTCGAACAGGACGATGTCGCCCAGTTCCTTGATTGCGGCGAGGTGCGCGAGGGTGCCACCGATCATGCCGGAGCCGATCAGCGCGATCTTCTTGCGAGCCATGGAATCTCCTTGGTTGGGTCCAAGCAAAGCGGTCGCATCACGATGCGCCGCGAAAGCGGGGGCGGGATAGGCCTATAATAGCGTGGCTGCAACCCGTGTTTGGGTATAGGCGAAGGATTATCTTTGCAATTCGTTCGCAGGAGCAATAAGCCGCATTTTGTGCGGAAAGGCGTGGATTACGGTTTCGCGCGACAGCCCTAGCGGGGATCGGTAAAAAGAGCCTTTCTGCGGGGCGCCGGTACGCCTCGCAGCTTCCGGGGGTAGGATGCGCAAATCACCTGATTTCAGCCGGCTGCGGATCACCGCCGCTACGTCGATGGCGTTGCTCGCGGCGGGATGCGGCGGCAGCAATGTCGCCAATCAGCCGGTGCGCTATTGCACCGACGCGGCCGGGCGCCGCGTGGCCGACGCGAATTGCGGGAGCGGCTCCAGTCGCACCGGTGGTGGCGGCGGCCATTATTACTATGCCGGCCGAGGCGCGGCGGTGCCCGCACTCGGCGAGGCCGCGCGCGGCGGATCGTACCAGCCGGTGAGCGGTGTCCGCTATGGCGGGGCGGAGGCGGTGACGCGCGGCGGCTTCGGCCGGCTGGGCGGTGTCTTCGGCGGTCGGGGCAGCTGATGCGCCGCACGACGGTGGCGCTGCGTGCCGACTGGCAGGCGCGGGTCGAGTCGCTCGGGCTGGTATGGCACAGCCTCGACGGGCAACCCTATTGGGACGAGAGCGCCTGCTACAGCTTCACCGCGGCGGAGATCGCCGAGGTCGAGGCGGCGAGCGCCGAACTCTACCGACTTTATCTGGCGGCGGGCGAGCATGTGATCGCCGAAGGCCGGCTGGACGAGCTCGGCATCCCGCGTCCGGCCTGGGACGCGGTGGCGCAGGCCTGGGAGGAGGAGCCGCCCGCGCTCAACTTCGGCCGGTTCGATCTGGGCTTTTCGGGCGATGGCCCGCCCAAGCTGTTCGAGTTCAACTGCGACACGCCGACCAGCCTGCTGGAAGCTGCCGTCATCCAGTGGGACTGGAAGCAGGCGGTGTTCCCGATGCTCGACCAGTATAACGGCATCCACGAGGCGCTGGTCGCCCAGTGGCGGGCGATCGCCCCGCTGCTTGGCGGCGGGCCGCTCCATTTCGCGCACATGGCCGATCTGGCGGGCGAGGACAGCGTGACGGTCGCCTATCTGCGCGATACGGCGGAGGAAGCGGGCCTGTCGACGCTGGCGGTGGAGATGGCGGCGATCGGCTGGGCGCACGGCTCCCGCTGCTTCGTCGACGGCGTGAACCGGCCGATCGAGTCCGTCTTCCACCTCTATCCCTGGGAATGGCTGCTCGCCGAGAATTTCGCGCCGATGCTGGTCGAGAGCCTCGCCACCACGCGCTGGATCGAGCCGATCTGGAAGACCTTGTGGAGCAACAAGGCGATCCTGCCGATCCTGTGGGAGCTGTTTCCCGGCCATCCCAATCTGCTCGAGGCGGGCACCCGGCCGATCGGCGGCGAACAGGTCGCCAAGCCCTTGTTCGGGCGCGAGGGCGCGAACGTCTCGATCCGCTGGGGCGACAAGGTCGTGGCGGAGACCGACGGCGACTATGTCGAGCAGGGCTGGATCTACCAGCGCTTCCATGCGCTCCGCGACTTCGGCACGGGCTATCCGGTGATCGGGTCCTGGGTCGTGGACGGCGTGCCGGTCGGCATGGGCATTCGCGAGGACGGGCTGATCACGGGGAATAGCGCGCGGTTCGTGCCGCATGTGATCGAGGGGTAGTGCGCTTCGGGCGTCCCTCTCCAGACGTCATCCCCGCGAAGGCGGGGATCCATTGGTGGGAACGTCAAGGCGTTTGCGGATGCGTCCTGGCAAATGGATCCCCGCCTTCGCGGGGATGACAATGGTCTAGCTGTGCTGGAGCAGACCTCAGATCCGCTCCAGCGCCTGCATCACTTCTTCGCAGCCTCCGCCGCCTCGCGCTTGGCATAGTCCCCCGCGAGCACGTCGAAGGCGAGCTTGTGCTGGCCGGTCTCGGAGATCAGCCCCTTGCGGTTCCAGCCCTGCTGGTAGATCGGGTGCTGGCGCCGCGGCGAGCGGAAGTCCTTGAGGATCCAGGGGCTCATGCCCCGCAGGAAGGGCACCTTGGCGGCCATCGCCAGCGTCGCCCGGTAATAGTCTGCTTGATATTCCTCGCTATATTTGTGCGGGCTGGCGACCGGATCGTGATAGCCGGCGCGCGCGTCCGCCCCGAATTCGGAGAAGATCAGTGGCTTGTTTGCCGGGCCACGCCATTCCTGGCTGGCGAGATCCTCCAGGGCATCGTCGGTGTACCAGCCATTGTACGTGTTGATCGCCATGACATCGAGATCGTTCGCGAGCGGATCATCGATCTTCATGATCCCCTTGCCCTCGCGCCCGCTGAGCAGCGCGGCGGTGACCAGGCGGCTCGAATCGAGCGCGCGGACATCGCTGATCATCGTGCGCAGGAAGGCGTTGCGCGCATCGTTGGTCGGCGTCTCGTTGGCGATGCTCCACAGCACGATCGACGAACGGTTGCGGTCGCGGTGGATATTCTCGGCGAGGATGCGGCGGGCATCGGCCAGCGTGTCCGGGTTGTTCCAGTTGACCAGCCAGTAGAGCGGGATCTCGCTCCACACGAGCAGGCCCATCTCGTCGGCCATGCGGGTGGTCGACTCGCTGTGCGGATAGTGGGCGAGGCGCACGAAATTGCCGTGCAGGCCGTATTTGATCTCGCCGAGCAGCGCGCGGGCTGCCGCCGGCGTCATCGCACGGACCGGATCGGCGCCCAGTTCTTCCTCGTGCATCGAGATGCCGCGCAGGAAGATCGGCTTGCCGTTGAGCAGGATGTCGGTGCCCTTCACCGCGATGGTGCGGAAGCCCATGCGATCGGCGAAATGATCGGCACCCGCGTCGATCGCGATGTCGTAGAGCTTCGGATTCTCGGGCGACCAGCGGACCAGCGCGCGCGGCACCGGCAGCGTCGCCTCCCACTTGCCCTCGTCATCGGTCTTGCCGTCGAGCACGGCGCCGAGGCCCGGGATGCGGAACTTGACGGCCGTATTTGCCGCCTTGGGGCCCTCCAGCTTCACCGACACCGCGATGCGGGCGCCGTCCGGCGTCAGGCGGACAAAGGCGTCGTCGACATAGGTGTCGGGCACGGTGACGAGGGTGACGCTGCGGGTGATGCCGCCATAGGTCTCCCAGTCGGTCACCGGCGGCGGCACGTCGTTGGGCGTGCGCACCGAATCGACGCCGATCGTCACCTGGTTGCGGCCCGGCCGCAGCAGCTTGGTCACCTCGAAGGCGAAGGGCGTGTAGCCGCCGCGATGCTCGCCCAGCGGCTTGCCGTTGAGATAGACATAGGAGCGATACTCGGCCGCGCCGACGCGCAGGAACACGCGGTTGCCCGCCTTGGGCGCGGCGGCGGTGAAGTCGCGCTGGTACCACACCAGCCCCTGGTACAGCCGCATCTCGGGCGAATGGCCGATCCACGAGCCGGGCAGGCTGGTGACCGGCGATTGCTGCATGTCGAATTCGAAGAAGGTGCGCGGCTTGGCCGCCATCACCTCGGCCTGGATGACGTCTGCGGCGCGGTTGGTGCGCTGGTTGGGCGGCTCGCCATGGAAACCGGCCAGACCATCGCGGTACGGATCGATCGACCAATGCCAGGGCCCATCGAGGCTCTGCTGCTGGCGAAGGTCCGCCGCGACGAGCACGGGCTGGGCCCAAGCAGAGGATATTCCAAGACACGCAAGCCCCATGGCCGCGAGAATGCGCAACCGCCGCATCATCTTCTCCCTGTTCCTCCGGGACTCCCCGGAGCCTGTCGTCATTCTAGAACGGGAGAATGGACTTACAACGTGGCCTGATCAATCCTGTCCGTGGCCCTTGGCGAGATAGTCGTCGGACTGCATCTCGAGCAGCCGGCTGACGGTGCGCTCGAACTCGAAGCGGCCGTCGCCGCTCTCGTAGAGATGCTCGGGCTCGGCGTCTGCCGCGGCCAGCAGCTTGACCTTGTGCTCGTACAGCGCGTCGACCAGCGTGACGAAGCGGGCGGCCTCGTTGCGGTTCTCCGGTCCCAGCTTGGGGATGCCGACCAGAATGACGGTGTGGAAGCGCCGGGCGATCGCCAGATAGTCGGGCGCCCCGCGCGCCTCGCCGCACAGCCGCTTGAACGAGAAGACCGCGACGCCCTTCACGCATTTCGGCACGTGAATCTGTCTGCCGCCGGGAATGGGCACCTCGCAGGTGGGCACGCGAGTGCGATCTTCCACCGGATAGTCGGTGAGGCGGAAAAAGGCGGCAGAGAGGGTGGCGGTCGCCTCGGGGCCATTGGGCACCAGCCAGGTATCGACGCTGCCCAGGCGGTCGCGGCGGTAATCGACCGGGCCGTTGAGCGCCAGCACGTCCATCCGCTCGCCGATCAGGTCGATGAAGGGCAGGAACAGCTGGCGGTTGAGCCCGTCCTTGTAGAGATCCTTGGGCGGGCGGTTGGAGGTGGCGACGACGGTCAGGCCGTGCGCCATCATCGCGGTGAACAGGCGCGAGAGGATCATCGCGTCCGGCGGGTTGTTCACGACCAGTTCGTCGAAGGCGAGAAGGCGGGTGTCGCTGGCCAGCGCATCGGCAACGGCGACCACCGGATCGGCGGTATCCTTTTGCCGCTCGACGTTCAGCCGATCGTGCACTTCCAGCATGAATTCGTGGAAATGGACGCGGCGCTTTCGGCGAATGGCGAGGCTGTCGAAGAACAGGTCCATCAGCATCGACTTGCCGCGGCCGACGTCGCCCCACAGGTACAGGCCGCGGGGGACCGAGGGTTTGCGGCCGGCCAGCTTCCACAACAGGCTGCCCTTGCGTGGGGCGGCTTCCAGTTCTGCGGCCAGTGCGTCGAGGCGGGCAGCGGCATTCTCCTGCTCGCGATCGGGGCGGAGTTCGCCGGCGGAGAGGAGGGCGTGGTAACGGCTGAGGACGTTCGTCAAGTGCAAGGCGCCTGCGCGGCAAAGGGGCTGCCCGCGTGTGGCACGGGCCGGATCCGCTCGCGATAGGCGCCAAAAGGGCGGTGTTAAAGCCCTTTTGCGCGGGTGTGCGTAAAGCGCGCATGGCGCCGGGGGCGGCGCGCGCCCCCGGCTCTAGCAGGGTCGCAGACCGGCCTGCTCCCGGTGCGTGCGCCAAGCGCCCGCACCGGGAGTGGACGGATTAGGCGAAGGCGACGCGCGTGCGGCGGCTGCGCAGGGCGCCGCCGGCAAGGGCGAAGCCGCCGATCATCATCGCCCAGCTGGTCGGCTCGGGAACGCCGGTCGGCACCGGCGTGTCGCCGATGGTCACCCCGGCGAATGCGAGGCCCGAATCGAACTGCGAATCGTTCCAGTTGGTGACGCCGAACCGCAGCTGGTAATTGCCTGCCGTGGCGATGCTGTAGGTCGACTGGATCCAGCCGGTGCTGCCGCAGCCACCCGAGTAGCATGTGCCCGAGCTGGCGCCGAGCGCGCTCCAGGTGGTCAGGTTGGGGTTGATCGGCGTGGTGGCGGGGTTCAGCGTCGAGTCATTCGTCGGCAGGCCGAAACCGGGGCTGGTATCGCCCACGGTGGTCGTCCGGGCGGTGAACAGATAGGCGACGTGGCTGCCCGTGCCGTTCAGCAGTTCGGCAAAGGCATAGTCCGCAAAGCCCGCGCCATCCGAGGTGACGTACTGGAAGTAGAACTTCAGTGCACCGCCGCTCGCCGCCGAGAAGATCGGCGTGAGAAGTTCGGAGCCGTTGGTCCCGCCAACGCTGGCAATCTGACCCTTGCCGGACAGGCCGCCGGCCGTGGTGACATATTGATAGGTTCCGCCCAGCGGCGAGGCAGTAACGACGCCGTTTGCACCGAGTGTGCCGCATGCACCGATGCAGGTCTGGGCCGAAGCGGGCGAAACGATTGCAACGGCGCTGAGCAGCGCGGCGGAAGGAAGCAGAATCTTCAAAGAAAAGGTCATCATAACCCCCATGATGCAAAGACACGGTGTAGATGCGACCCACGCCAGCGAAGCGACTATCCTTTGATACGGGAATGTCTTGGACTCGCTGACTGCGAGGGCGTCTAGCACATTTGTGCGCGGCCACATAACAGGGAGTGTATTATTTGAGGATGCGGTGTTTCAAAATGAAACACTGGCAGAATTAACCGTGTTGTTGTGTGGGGTTGTCAGAGGACTTGTGAGGGCGTTGCAGTGCGGCATCCGCCACGCATGCGCGTATATTTCTCGATCTTGAGAAAAAGGGCCCGTTCACCGGCTTTTATGCCGGGGAACGAGCCCCAATCCGTTGGTCGTACAGGGTCGTTGGTCGAAAGAGCGCGTCCGCGCCTTAGAGCACGCGCTCCGCCGCCAGCTTCTTCACTTCGGCGATCGCCTTAGCGGGGCTCAGCCCCTTCGGGCAGGCGTTCGCGCAATTCATGATCGTGTGGCAGCGATACAGGCGGAACGGATCCTCGAGCTGGTCGAGCCGCTCGCCGGTCATCTCGTCACGCGAGTCGGCCAGCCAGCGATAGGCCTGGAGCAGGATCGCCGGACCCAGGAACTTGTCGCTGTTCCACCAGTAGCTCGGGCACGAGGTCGAGCAGCAGGCGCACAGGATGCACTCGTAGAGGCCGTCCAGCTTCTCGCGATCCTGCGGGCTCTGCAGCCGCTCCTTGCCCGACGGCGTGGTGGTCACGGTCTGCAGCCACGGCTTGATCGAGGCGTACTGCGCGTAGAAGTGGGTGAAATCGGGGACCAGGTCCTTGATCACGTCCATGTGCGGCAGCGGGGTGATCTGCACCTCGCCCTTCACGTCCTCGATCGCGGTGGTGCAGGCGAGGCCGTTCTTGCCGCCGATGTTCATCGAGCAGGAACCGCAAATGCCCTCGCGGCACGAGCGGCGGAACGTCAGCGACGAATCCTGCTCGCCCTTGATCTTGATCAGCGCGTCGAGCACCATCGGACCGCAATCGTCGAGATCCACTTCGAACGTGTCGTAGCGGGGGTTCTCGCCCGAATCCGGATCGTAGCGGTAGATCTTGAACTTCTTGACCCGCGTGGCCTCGGGGCTTGCCTTGTGCTCCTGGCCCTTGGTGATGCGGCTGTTCTTGGGCAGGCGGAATTCGGCCATTCCTGAAACTTCCTCTTTCGCTTTCGGCGCGACGCGTCTTTGGGCGGCGAGCTATGCCTTTCGCATCCGCAGCGCAAGTGTCCTTTGGACCAAGCCGCTCAGATGACGTCCAGCACGAGCCCCAGATCGCGGGCCTCGTTCGCCTCGATATACCAGTTATAGGGCGCGCGGCGGCGCAGCTCCTCGAAATCGACGCGCGAGCCGGCGACGATCGCGCGGAAGCCCTCTTCCTCGATCGCGATCGACTGCTCGATCTCGGCCAGCTTGGCCTTGAGGATGGCAGGGAGCGCGCGCAGCGGGCCGGACAGGTCGATGCTCGACTGCATCTGCCGCTCGTGCAGCATCAGCCGCGTCCCGCGGGTGAGGAAGCGCTTGTCGACGGGAAAGCCGGACATGAAGGTGGCGCCCGCCGAATAGACCGCGACCTTGCCGAGAAACAGCAGCTCGCGCCCGGTCGCCTCGTGGAGCAGCCGCAGCTCGTCGGCCATCAGCCGGGCGACCTCGGGGTCGCCGCCCAGGGTGGAGAGCGCGACGACCAGCGGCCCGTCCTGTGCGGCGCCGAGCAGCTGCTCGCGGAAATGCTGGTACATCGCATGGTCGACGCTGCCCTGCAGCCGCACATGCGGGGTTGCGAGCAGCGGATAGCGCTGGAGCGGGCTCTGGGATTCGGACATGCGCCGCCAACCGGCGACGGCGCGGGGGAGTTCCGCGCGTCTAAGGTTTGAGCGCATCCGTCGCGGGCGCGCCGACCGGCGCGGTCGCGGCCTTGGGCATCCGTGTCTCGAGCGGCGCGAGCCACGTCGCCACCGCATCGCCGATCGTCACCTGCGGCATCGAGGGGTCGAGCCGCCCGGCGCGCTCCCAGCCGATGATCGTCTGGCGCGCCTCGGCGGCGGCATCGGCGAGCGGCTGCGCTTTCCGCAGCGCGTGGTTGACCAGCGCGTCGCCGAAGAAGGTCCAGTCATTCTCCGCCCGGCAGCCGAAGGAGGAGCGGCTGGCCGAGGCGGCGGTAAGGATCGCGGTGGTGTCGCTCATCAGCCGCGGCACGAACGCGCCCGAATAGCAGGCCGAGAGCAGCAGCAGCCGGTTGCGGATGCCCAGCCCGTCGAGGATCGCCGCGAAGCGCGCAGGCGAGAGGATGCCGAAGCCCTGGTCGCCGTCATGATAGGCGAGCCCCGCATCGGGCGCTCCGTGGCTGGTGAGGTAAAGCACCAGTACGTCCTGGTTGCGGTCCATCACCTCGGCGATGCGCGCCAGCGCCAGGGTGAGGGTGGAAATGCTTCCCACGGGCAGCGTTCTGCCGCCGCGGCCGTCCGGCCCTGCGAACACCAGCGTCCGCCCTTCCGCATCGTAGCGTCGCGCTAGCACGCGGGCGCTTTCGCGGGCCTCGCGGGCGAACACCGGATCGCTGTCCAGCGCGATGCTGACGACATAGGCGTCGACCACGCCCTTGCGTTCCGGCTGGAGTGCGGCGAGGGCGGCGGTCAGCCGGCGCTGGTCGGCAAGCATCGCCTGGGGAGTACGACCACGCTGGAGCTCCGGGCCGCTCTCCAGCCCCTCGACGCCGGAGTCGCCGGAAATCATCTCGGGCCAGCCCGTGGTGTGTTCCGGCGGCCGATCCTGGGCGAGGGCAAGCGGCGCGCCGACCAGCGCAAGCAGCATCGCAGACGCACGCAACCACAACCGCATTCGGGCAGCCCCCCGGATCAGGTGAACCCACACTCTTGCCTGCGCTTGCCTGAAGTCAAGCGGTGCCAGAATCGCATTGGCTTCCCCCGCGCGCGGCCCTAGTGCTGGCGCCATGCTCAAGCGTGTCCTGATCGCCCTCGCCATCCTCGTCATCGCTGGTGGTGCCGCCTGGTACTGGCTCGGCCAGCCCGACATCGCCACGCTGCCGGAAAGCGCCGTCACCGGCCGCGAGCCGCAGATCAGCGACCCCCGCTACCAGACGGTGCCGACGATCGGCGTCGCCAAGGGGGTCGGCTGGCCGGCAGGCGCGATGCCGAAGGCGGCCGCCGGGCTGAAGGTGCAGAAGTTCGCCGACAAGCTAGATCACCCGCGCTGGCTCTACCAGCTGCCCAATGGCGACATCCTCGTCGCCGAAAGCAACTCGCCGCCGCGCACCAATGGCGGGATCACCGGCTGGGTGATGGGCATGCTGATGGACAAGGCGGGCGCCGGCGGCGCCTCGGCCAACCGCATCACGCTGCTGCGCGACGCCGACGGCGACGGCGTGGCGGATGTGCGCACCGTCTTCCTCACCGGGCTCAACTCGCCGAGCGGCATGGCCCTGGCCAACGGCTCGCTCTACGTCGCCAACACCGATTCGCTTGTTCGCTACCCCTATGTCGATGGCCAGACCAAGATCACGTCCGCCCCGCAGAAGATCCTGTCGCTTCCCGGCGGCGGCAACCACTGGGCCCGCAACGTCGTCGCCTCGCTCGACGGCAAGCATCTCTATGTGAGCGTCGGTTCCTCCTCGAACATCGCCGAGGACGGACTGGAGGCGGAAGGCCCGATCTACACCGCCGACACCCCCGGCCAGATGGCCAAGGCCGCCGCCCAGCCGACCAACCGCGCGGTGATCCTCGAGGTCGATCCCGAGACCAAGACCAGCCGCATCTTCGCCTGGGGCATCCGCAATGCCAACGGCATGGCGTTCGAGCCCAAGACCCAGGCGCTGTGGGCGGTGGTGAACGAGCGCGACATGCTCGGTTCGGACATGCCGCCGGATTACATGAGCCGGGTCGATCTCGGCGCCTTCTTCGGCTGGCCCTGGCAATATTGGGGCGGCTATGAGGACAAGCGCGTCGAGCCGGGCCGCCCGGACCTGCGCGAATATGTCCGCCGCCCGGACTTCGCGCTCGGCGCCCATACCGCGCCGCTGGGCCTGACCTTCGCCGACGGGGCGCGGCTGGGCGCCGCCTATGCGAACGGTGCTTTCGTCGGCCTGCACGGCTCGTGGAACCGCCAGCCGCAGTCGGGCTACAAGGTCGTCTTCGTGCCGTTCGGCGACAATGGCTTCCCCGCCAAGGGCGGCAAGCTGCAGGACGTGCTGACCGGCTTCCTCAACGCCAAGGGCGAGGCGCAGGGCCGGCCGGTGGCGGTGATCACCGGCGCCGGCGGCGCGCTGCTGGTGGCGGACGATGTCGGCAACACCGTATGGCGGGTAAGCGCAGCGCGCTGACCCGGCGGGCCCTCAGCCGAGCAGGCGGGGCCCTTCCTTTTCCAGCATCTCGCGGACCTTGCCGGCGAACAGGCCGAGCATGCCGGGCAGTGTCACCTCGGCGTGGACGATGCTCTCCTGAACGTCGAGGCGGCTCGCCACCTGCTGGCCCATCGCGGTGACGGTGAAGTGGAGGCTGTCGTCCTCCCAGCGATGGTCGACGGTGGCGCCACCGGGGATCTTGTCGGCCAGCCGCCCGATCTTCGAGTCGATCCGCGCTTTCGCGCCTTCGCGGCCCAGCTGGTGCGGAATGTCGAGCGTGATGGTCCGCGGAATCATTTGGCGAACAACCTGCTGTCGTCGGCGAACGCCTTGAATTCCAGCGCGTTCCCGCTGGGGTCGCGGAAGAACATCGTCGCCTGCTCGCCCACCTGGCCCTGGAAGCGGATGTGCGGGGCGATGCCGAAGGGAATGCCGGCGGCTTCCACTCGCGCGGCGAGGGTGCGCCACTCGTCCATCGTCAGCACCACGCCGAAATGCGGCACGGGCACGTCGTGGCCGTCGACCGCGTTGGAGGTGGCGACGGGCTTCGCTGCGGGATCGAGATGCGCGACGATCTGGTGGCCGAACAGGTCGAAATCGATCCATTGCGCAGAGGATCGTCCCTCGGGGCAGCCGAGCACCCCGCCGTAGAAGGCGCGGGCGGCGGCCAGGTCATGGACCGGGAAGGCGAGATGGAAGGGGCGTGGCATGGCCCGGGCTTAATCCGCAGGCGCGCCTGCGACAACGTGGCAATTGTCAGGCGTCGGCCACGATCTCGCCGCGATGCCAGCGGCGCAGGTTCGCTCGCGCCTCCTGCACGAAGGCCGAGCGGCGCAGCACGCCGATCAGCGTATCGGCGACCCAGCGGCCGGGATTGCGCAAGGGGCGGCGGAACTGGATCAGCAGCACGATGCGGGTATGGGCGCTGTCGTTCCACACCTCATGGTCATAGGTGTCGTCGAACACCAGCGTCTCGCCCTCGGCCCAGCGGACCACCCGGTTGCCGATCCGCATCCGCACGTCGCCGTCGCGCGGCACCACCAGCCCGAGATGGCAGGTGATCAGCCCCTTGGTCACGCCGCGATGGGCGGGAATGTGGGTGCCGGGCGCCAGGATCGAGAAGATCGCGCTGTTGAGGCCGGGGATCTGCTCGATCAGCCGCGAGGTATGCGGGCAGCGGGCGAGATTCTCGTCCACCCGGTAGCCATAACCCCACAGGAACAGGCTGCGCCACTTGCCGAGCGGCGCGATGGCGCGATGATCCGGGGAGATGGCGGCGAGCGAGGGCGCGCCGGGCTGGGTGCCGATCGCCGCCACCGCCTCGTCGCGGATGGCTTCCCAATCTGCCCGCAGCGCGGCGGTCCAGCAAAAGGCGCGCATGTCGAGCACCGGGCTGTTCGGCACGAGCGAGGAGGCGGCGATCAGCCGATCGAAGGTGCCGCGCAGATGCTTGCCCCAGCGCAGCAGCAGCGGGCGCGCCCGGCAGTGCGACTCGCCCGCCACGGCAGGATCTGCCGGCAGTGCGATCGGCACCTCGCTGGTGGCCATGTCCACGCGCAACTTCCCCGAACCTTCCGCGTTGGGCCCGAACTTCGGTGCTGCAACGCAACAATCTCTGTTGTCGGTCTAGGCCGTCACTTGGGTCCAAAACATGGCGCGTCCATGGATTCTTGTGGCGTACATCCGGCAGAAAGGTTGCCGGTGGCATGGCGACCAAACCGCCTCTAGAAAGGGCTTCATGCTGTCTTTCCTGCGCCGTCCGCGCTTCGCCCTGCTTCTCCTCGCCTTCGCCGCCCCCACGCTGCCCAGCCCGGTGCTCGCGCAAGGCCGCCCCGAGGGTGTCCAGACTGCCGACGATCCCTGGCTCTACAAGGGCAGCGACCTCGTCCATGACGACAAGTGGAAGTTCGGCCGCCTCTCCAACGGCGTGCGCTATGCGGTGCGCAAGAACGGCGTGCCGCCGGGGCAGATCTCGATCCGGGTGCGGATCGACGCGGGATCGCTGATGGAGCGCGATTCGGAGCGCGGCTTCGCCCATCTGCTCGAGCATCTCAGCTTCCGCGGCTCGACCTATGTGCCGGACGGCGATTCGAAGCGGATCTGGCAGCGGCTGGGCGTGACCTTCGGCTCGGACAGCAACGCCGCGACGACGTTCATCAGCACCACCTACAAGCTCGACCTGCCTAACGCGACGCCGGAAGGGCTGGACGAGAGCTTCAAGATCCTCTCCGGCATGATGGCAGCGCCCGCGATCACCCAGGCTTCGCTCACCGCCGAACGCCCGGTTGTGCTGGCGGAAGGACGCGAGCAACCTGCACCGCAGAAGCGGATGCAGGACGCGCTCTACCAGCTGATCTTCGCCGGCCAGCCGCTCGCCGATCGCGAGCCGATCGGCACGGTCGAGGCGCTCAATGCCGCCACGCCGGCCAGCGTCCAGGCGTTCCACGATCGCTGGTACCGCCCCGAACGCGCCACCGTGATCGCGATCGGCGATGTCGATCCCGCGATCCTCGAGGCGATGATCAACAAATATTTCTCGAGCTGGCAGGGCAAGGGCGAGGCGCCGAAGACTCCCGATTTCGGCAAGCCCGAGGCCGATCACCCGATCGCCGCCAGCATCGTCGAGCCGGCGCTGCAGCCGGTGGCGCTGATGGCGATCGTGCGGCCCTGGACGGTCTATGCCGACACGGTGATCTTCAACCAGAAGCGCATGATCGACATGGTGGCGATCCGCATCCTCAACCGCCGGCTCGAATCGCGGGCGCGTTCCGGCGCCTCGTTCATCGCGGCCGGGGCGGATCTGGATGACATCGCCCGCTCGGCCAATGTGACCACGCTCAGCGTGCTGCCGACCGGCGACGACTGGGAAAGCGCGCTGCGCGACGTGCGCGCCACCGCCGCCGAGCTGATGGCGTCGCCGCCGAGCCAGGCCGAGATCGATCGCGAACTGGGCGAGATCGACGCGGTGATGCGCAACCGCATCTCGACCGCGCCGGTCGAATCGGCAGTGTCGCTGGCGGACGACCTCGTCCAGGCCGTCGACATCAACGAGACGGTGACGACGCCCGAGGCCTCCTACGCGATCTTCAAGGGGGCGATCGCGGCGCACATGTTCACGCCGGCGGCCGTCCAGGCCTCGGCCAAGAAGGTGTTCGAGGGCACCGCGACGCGCGCGCTGGTCAACACCCATGCGCCCGATCCGGACGTGGTCCGCAAGGTGACGACGGCGCTCCAGGCCGACGTCAAGGCGGCGGCGATGAAGCGCCGCTCGCTCAACGTGAAGTTCGATCAGCTGCCGCGCATCGGTGCGCCGGGCAAGGTGGTGTCGCGCACCCGCGTCGATCCGGACATCGCGATCGACGAGGTCACCTATGCCAATGGCGTGAAGCTGCTGATGCGCCAGGACCAGTCCGAAACGGGCAAGGTGTGGGTCAACATCCGCTTCGGCCGCGGTCTGCGCGCATTGCCGGGCGACAAGCGCGTGCCGGCCTGGGCGGGCAAGACTGCGCTGATGGCCAGCGGCATCGGCAAGTTCGGGCAGGAAGAGCTCGATGCGCTGACCGGCAATCGCCAGATCGGCCTCGGCTTCGACATCGAGGAGGACGCCTTCGTCTTCCAGGCGCAGACCAACAAGGAGGATCTGGCCGACCAGCTCCGCCTGTTCGCCACCAAGCTGGCAGCACCCGGCTGGGACCCCAACCCGATCACCCGCGCCAAGGCGGCGACGCTCGCCTCATACGCCGGCCTTTCGGCCTCGCCCGACGCGGTGCTCGGCCGCGACCTCGACGTACTGCTCCACGACGGCGATCCGCGCTGGGGCGTGCCGAGCCGCGAGGAAGTCACCGCGCTCACCCCGCAGGCGTTCCGCGCCTTCTGGGAGCCGATCCTCCAGACCGGCCCGATCGAGGTCGAGATCTTCGGCGATATGGACGCCGATGCGACGGTGCAGGCGGTGGCGGCGAGCTTCGGCGCGCTCAAGCCGCGGGCCGACGGCAAGGAGAGCGGCGCGCCGGTGCGCTTCCCGGCGCACGTGACGTCGCCGGTGGTGCGCACGCACACCGGGGCCGTGGACCAGGCCGCGGCGGTGATCGCCTGGCCGACGGGCGGCGGCAGCGCCGGTCTCGCCGAGAGCCGCAAGCTCGAAATCCTGGCGGCGGTGTTCCGCGACCGGCTGATCGAGCAGCTGCGCATCCAGGCGGGTGTCAGCTATTCGCCGAACGTGATGAACGACTGGCCGCTGGGCCTTCCGAACGGCGGCAAGATCGCGGCGCTGGGCATGGTGCCGCCGGACAAGACCGACTTCTTCTTCAAGCTCGCCCGCGACATCGCGGCGGACCTGGTGGCGAAGCCGATCGACGCCGACGAGCTCAACCGCGCGCTGACCCCGCTCAAGCAGCAGCTGCTGCGCATGTCGAGCGGCAACATGTTCTGGATGAACCTCGTCGAGGGCGGCACCCAGGATCCGGCGCGGATCGCGGGCATGCGCAACCTCGCCAAGGACTATGCCGCGACCACGCCGGCGGAGCTGCAGGCGCTGGCCGCCAAATATCTGCGGCCGGACAAGGACTGGACCATGGTGGTGGTGCCGGAGAAGGCGGCGAAATAACTTCTAGATCCTCCCCGGAACGGGGAGGGGGACCAAGACGCGCAGCGGCTTGGTGGAGGGGGAGCGCAGCGAGCGAGACCCTTGTGGCGACCCCCCTCCACCACCGCCTTCGGCGGCGGTCCCCCTCCCCGTGCCGGGGAGGATCTTTTCAGTACAGCTCGTCCAGCCGTTCCGCGTACACCGCCTTCAGCACGTGGCGGCGGATCTTCATGCTCGGCGTCAGCTGCTCGTTCTCGATGGTGAACGCCTCGTCGGCGAGGATGAACTTGCGCACCCGCTCGATCACCGAGAGGTCGCGGTTCACCCGCTCCACCGCCGCGCCGATCGTCGCCTTGAAATCGGCGTCGCGCGAGAGGTTGCGGAACTTGCAGGGCGTCGCGGTCTTGGCGCAGAATTCCTGCACCCATTCCGGATCGGGGACGATCACCGCGGTCATATAGGGCCGCTTGTCGCCATAGAGCATCGCCTGCAGGATCTCCGGCTGCAGCGTCAGCATGCCCTCGATCTTCTGGGGCGAGACATTGTCGCCCTTGTCGTTGACGATGATGTCCTTCTTGCGATCGGTGATCTTGATGCGGCCCTTGGCGTCGATCTCGCCGATGTCGCCGGTGTGGAGCCAGCCGTTCTTGAGCACGCGCTCGGTCTCGGCCTCGTTGCGCCAATAGCCGTGCATCACCAGCTCGCCGCGCACCAGGATCTCGCCGTCCTCGGCGATCTTGACCTCGACGTCCTCCATCGGCGGGCCGACCGTATCCATCTTGAGGCCGGTCTTGGGCCGGTTGCACGAAATAACGGGCGCCGACTCGGTCTGGCCATAGCCCTGGAGGAAGGTGAGGCCGAGCGATTCGAAGAAGATGCCGACTTCGGGGTTGAGCGGCGCGCCGCCCGACACCAGCGCCTTGATCCGGCCGCCGAAGCGCTTGGCGAGCTTCGGGCGCAGCGTCGCGTTGAGCAGCAGGTTCATCGGCGCATCGGCGATGCCGGACTTTCCCGCCGCCTTGCGCCCGCCGATCGCCACCGCCTTTTCCAGCAGATAGCTGGCGAAGCTGCCCTGCTTTTCCACCTGCTTGGTGATGCGGGTGCGCAGCACCTCGAACAGGCGGGGGACGACGACCATGATCGTCGGGCGCACCTCCTCGATGTTCGAGGCGAGCTTCTCTAGTCCCTCGGCATAATAGATCTGCCCGCCCAGCGCGATCGGGAAGAACTGGCCGCCGGTATGCTCATAGGCGTGGGAGAGGGGAAGGAACGAGAGGAACACCTCGTCCCCCCAGCCGAAATCCTCGGAGATGATCGTCGTGCAGCCCTGGCAATTGTGCAGGATCGCGCCGTGGTGCTGCATCACCCCGCGCGGCGATCCGCCGGTGCCGCTGGTGTAGATGATGCAGGCGAGGTCCTCGCGCTTGAAGGTGGCGGCCGCGGCCGTGGTCGCGGGATCGGTGGCATGCGCGGCGATCAGCTGGCGGAAGTCGTGAAACTCCAGCGTGCCGTTCTGCGCCAGGCGGACATCGTCGATGCCGATCACGATCCGCCCGGCCGAGGAGCGCAGCATCGCCGGCAGTAGCGTCTTGGCGAGCTTCGTGTTCGAGACGATCACCGCGCAGGCGCCCGAATTCTCCAGGATATGCTGGTGATCGCGCTCGGTATTGGTGGTGTAGGTCGGCACCGTCACGCAGCCCGCCGCCATGATCGCGAGATCGCTGATGCAGAATTCCGGGCGGTTTTCGGAAACGAGCATCACGCGGTCGCCCGGCTTCAGCCCCAGCGCCTTGAGCGCGGTGGCGAGGCTCGCCACCTGGCCGGCAGCCTCGGCCCAGCTGGTGGCATGCCATTTCCCTCCCGCCTTGTGCCACAGGAAGGGCGCATCGCCCTTCTCCGCAGCGCGCGTGAAGAACATCGCGACCAGATTTTCGAACCGTTCGAGCTTGCGCATTCTCTCTCCCCTGCGGGCGCCGTGTTCTGTTCTACGTGCGTCCCGTGTCATTCCGACGGGCGGTTGGGCTTGAGGCCCGCCCGCTGAATAACCGTCACCGTGCCGTCCTGATCCATCGCCACGCCCTCGCTGCGCGGATCGGCGGCGCCGACCCAGCGCCCGCCGACGCGCTCGATCGCATTGGCCTTGAGGCCGAGCGGTGCCGAACGGACATCCTCGCCCAGCGCGCGGAGCGCCGGCAGCAGCGCATCGAGCTGCGTGCCCTGTTCGGCAATGCCGGTCTTGCCCGGAGCATAAAGCAGGCCGAGGCCGATCGCATCCTGTGCGGAGAGCTTCCAGTCGATCACGCCGACGATCGCCTTGGCGACCTGGGCGATGATCGTCGAGCCGCCGGCCGCGCCTACCGCGAGCCGCACCTTGCCGTCGGGGCCGAACACGATCGTCGGCGCCATCGAGCTGCGCGGCCGCTTGCCGCCCTCCACCCGGTTGGCGACGAGGTAGCCGTCCTTCACCGGCACGATGTCGAAATCGGTCAGCTGGTTGTTGAGGATCGCGCCGTCCACGGTGAGGCCGGAGCCGAACGGGCCCTCGACCGTGGTCGTCACCTCCACGACATTGCCGGCGCCATCGGTCACCGCGAGATCGGTGGTGCCGGCGACTTCCTGTACCTTGGCGAGCACGCGCTTCGGGGCGCCCGGCGGCGTGCCGGCGGCGATGCTGCTCATCGTCCTGGCCGGATCGATCAGCTTCGAGCGGCTGGCGATGTAGCGGCGATCGAGCAGGCCCTTGAGCGGCACCGACACGAAGTCCGGGTCGCCGAGATACAGGTCGCGATCGGCATAGGCGAGGCGCGAGCTTTCGGCGAACAGGTGCCAGGCGGTGGCCGAATCCTTGCCCAGCCCGGCCATGTCGAAGCGTTCGAGCTGCGCGAGGATCATCAGCACGGTGATGCCCCCCGAGGAAGGCGGGCCCATCGAGCAGATCTTGTAGCCGCGATAGCGCCCGCACAGCACCGGCCGCGCCTTGGCATCATAGGCGGCAAGGTCGCCGGTGGTCATCTTGGAAGGGTTACGCGCGGCGCCGTTGACCGTCGCGACGATCTTGGCCGCCTGCGGGCCGACATAGAAGCTGTCCGGGCCCTGGGTGGCGAGGCGCTCGAGCAGCGCTGCCTCATCGGGATTGTGGACCGTGCTGCCCACCGGCAGCGGCTTGCCGTCAGGGCCGGCGAAGATCGCGCGATAGGCCGGGTCGACATGGCCCGAGAACTGGGCGAGCGAATTGTTGAGCCGCGGCGTCACCTCGAAGCCGTCGCGGGCGAGCCGGATCGCGGGGGCGAACAGCTTGGCCCAGGCGAGCTTGCCGGACTTGGCGTGCGCCAGCGCCATCGCGCGGATCGCGCCCGGCACGCCGACGCTGCGCCCGCCCGGCACCGCCGCGAAGTGGCTGAGCGGCTTGCCGGCGGCATCGTAGAACCAGTGATCGTCGGCGGCCATCGGCGCGGTCTCGCGCCCGTCGATGGTGGTCGTCGCCTTGGTCTTGGCGTCGTACAGTACCAGGAAGCTGCCCCCGCCGAGGCCCGAGCTTTGCGGCTCGACCACGCCGAGCGCGAGCATCGTCGCGATCGCCGCATCGGTGGCACTGCCGCCTTCCCGCAGGATCTCGACTCCGGCGGCGGCGGCGCGCGGATCGGCGGCGCTCACCATGCCCTGGGCATGGGCGAGCAGCGGCGTGAACAGCAGGAGGGCGAGCGCGACCAGTTTCTTCATGTGTCTAGGGGTAACGCGCTTTGCCCCGGAGGCAAGCCGTCAGGCGAGCGCCCTGGCGATGGCGCGGGGCAGGCCGGGGCCGCGATAGACCAGCGCCGAATAGATCTGCACCAGCACCGCGCCGGCATCGATCCGCCGCTTGGCCTCGTCCGCGCCGTCGATCCCGCCGGCGGAGATCAGCGGCAGCTGGCCGCCGGAGAGAGCGCGCGCCTCGATCAGCTTGGCACGGGCGAGTTCCTTCAGCGGCTTGCCTGAAAGCCCCCCCGCTTCCCCGGCGTGGGGCGAGGCAAGCGGCGGGCGCGAGATGGTGGTGTTGGAAACGATCAGCGCGTCGACATGGTGGTCGATCGCCGCGCGGATGGCGCCCTCCAGTCCCGCGCGATCGAGATCCGGCGCGACCTTCAGGAACAGCGGCGTGCTGCCGCGTGCCGCATCCGCCGCCGCCAGCAGCTCGTCGAGCGCCGGGCGCGACTGCAGGTCGCGCAGGCCCGGCGTGTTGGGCGAGCTGACGTTGATGGTGATGTAATCGGCGTGCGGCGCGGCCTTGGTGACGCCCAGCGCATAATCGGCGACGCGATCGGCCGAGTCCTTGTTGGCGCCGACATTGATGCCGAGGATGCCCGGCCGGTGCTTCAGCCGCCCGATCCGCGCCAGCGCCGCGTCGATACCGCCATTGTTGAAGCCCATGCGGTTGATCACCGCTTCGTCCTCGACCAGCCGGAACAGGCGGGGCTTCGGATTGCCCGGCTGCGGGCGCGGGGTCAGCGTGCCGACCTCGACCGCGCCGAAACCCAGCCCGAACAGGCCGGCGATTGCCTCGGCATCCTTGTCGAGTCCGGCAGCCAGGCCGACCCGGTTGGGGAAGCGCAGCCCGGCCAGCGTGACCGGAGTCGCCGACTCGGGTCCGCCGCCAAGCGGCGCCCCCAGCGCGCCCCAGGCGCCGAGCGCGCGAATCGCGGCCCGATGCGCGCGTTCCGAATCGATCGCGAAGACCGCGTTGCGAAGAAAATTGCCCATGCCGAGGCTCATGCAATGCGCTGCAAACGTCGTCAAAGCCCGGAATGTCGATTCCGTACAATACCGAGGCTCCCGATTCGGGTAGAGCATCCCTGCGACCCGAGGGGTTCCGCTTAACGGGGGGAACCCTTTCCTTTTGGCCCAGCCGGGCAACCGGCTGGGCCTCTTTTCCGTTGCGCTTTCCGCGCGGGCATGCTCCAGCATTGCGACGAACCGACGCACAGGGGAGGCGAGCTTCGCATGCGTGGCACGGGGGAGGGCCAGGTCGCGGTTGCCGAGCGCCGCCAGGGCGGCACCCATACGGCCTTGGATATCGAATTCCTGCCGTCCAGCGGCCGGTTGCTGCCGCATGTCGAGAGCTTCTACCTCTGCCATGTCGATCGCGCCTCGATCGACGGGGTGGAGCGAGTCGATCTCGGCCAGTGGCGCTTTTTCCTCGACGGCAGCGGTCACGTCACCTTCCCGGACGGGCATCGCGAAGCGACGATGCCGGTGATGGTCAACGGCCCGGGGACGGCGCACTGGACCTATCATATCGATGGACCCTTCCGCTGCTTCGGGCTTTCGTTGCGCGGGATCGGATGGCGCTCGCTCATCGGCCGCCCGGCGGATCAGGTCGCGGACCGGCTGGTGGATGCCGCCGAGCTGTTCGGACCGGAAATCCTGGAGGTCCATGACCGCCTGCGCGCGCTCACGACCCTAAGCGATATGGTGGCGGCGATCGAGCCGATGCTGCTGCGCCGGCTCGATTCGGCGCGGCGCATCCCGAAGGCCCATCTCGCCTTTCTGCGGATCGTGCGCGAATGGGCGGCGAGCGGGGACCCGACGATCGAGGCGCTCTACGACGCGATGGAGTCCGAAACCGGCATGGGCCAGCGCCAGGTGCAGCGGCTGTGCAAGGAATATTTCGCCGGCCCGCCCAACCATCTGCGCCGCAAGTTCCGCGCGATCGGCGCGGCGATGCGCATCTATCAGGGGGCCTCGCTGGACGAGGTGATGGGGCCGTTTGCCGACCAGCCGCACCTGATCAACGAGATCAAGCACTTCACCGGCCACACGCCGCGTGCGTTGCGCGACGGGATCGATCCCGTGCTGGCGGTGACGCTGGAAAACGAGAAGTTCCACTTTCTCCCCGATGTGATCCCCGAGACAGTTGACCTCGGCGGCCGCTGAGCCCACATGCCCAATCGGATCAACTTTGTCCGATTGGGAGTCGATGCGTCTTTCGAGCCTTGCCGACTATGCCGTGGTGATGCTGGCCGCAGCTGCGCGCCACTGCGGTGCGTCGTGCCGGCTCAACGCGACGCTGCTCGCGACCGAAACCGGACTGCCGCTGCCGACGGTCCAGAAGCTGGTAAGCAAGCTCTCCGCCGCCGGCCTGATCGAAAGCGCGCGCGGCACCGGCGGCGGCTTTCGGCTGGCGCGCCCCCCCGCGGCGATCAGTCTTGCCGATATCGTCGAGGCGATTGAGGGCCCGATCGCGCTGACCGTGTGCGTCGACTCAGGTCGGCATGACTGCGCGGTCGAGGGCAATTGCCGGGTGAAGCCGCATTGGGGCGTCGTCAGCGACGCGGTGCGCTCGGCGCTGGCGCAGGTCAGCCTTGCCAGCCTCAGCAATCCCCCGGCGCTTGCGGGGCGCGCTGCACCCGTGCATGGGCACGCCCCTTCCACCCCCGACCTTTCTTCTCCTTCTCCGGCGCTCGCCGGGGAAAGCCAGGTATCTTTCTGATGGCCACCAAGAATGCCGAGGCGCTCGCCGCCGCGAACAAGAAGTACGAATGGGGCTTCGCCTCGGACGTCGAACAGGAGTTCGCGCCCAAGGGGCTGAGCGAGGATACCGTCCGCTACATCTCGGCGAAGAAGAACGAGCCGGCGTGGATGCTCGACTGGCGGCTCAAGGCCTTCCGCCTGTGGCAGACGCTGGAGGCGCCGGACTGGGCCAAGCTGAGCGTCCCCCCGATCGACTATCAGGACGCGTATTATTACGCCGAGCCGAAGCAGAAGAAGACGATCGCCAGCCTCGACGAGCTCGATCCGGAAATCCGCCGGACCTATGAGAAGCTCGGCATCCCGATCGAGGAGCAGAAGGTGCTCGCCGGGGTCGAGGGTTCGCGCAAGATCGCGGTCGACGCGGTGTTCGACAGCGTCTCGGTCGCGACCACCTTCCGTGCCGAGCTGAAGGCGGCGGGCGTCATCTTCCTGTCGATCAGCGAGGCGATCCGCGAATATCCCGAGTTGGTCCAGAAGTGGCTGGGCAAGGTGGTGCCGCAGCGCGACAATTACTTCGCGACGCTCAACAGCGCGGTCTTTTCCGACGGCACCTTCGTCTATGTGCCGGAGGGCGTGCGCTGCCCGATGGAGCTCTCCACCTATTTCCGCATCAATGCGGAGAATACCGGCCAGTTCGAGCGGACGCTGATCGTCGCGGACAAGGGTGCGTACGTCTCCTACCTCGAAGGCTGCACCGCGCCGATGCGCGACGAGAACCAGCTGCACGCCGCGGTGGTGGAACTGGTCGCGCTCGACGATGCCGAGATCAAATATTCGACGGTCCAGAACTGGTATCCGGGCGACGAGAACGGCAAGGGCGGCATCTACAATTTCGTCACCAAGCGCGCGCTGTGCCAGGGCCGCAACTCCAAGGTGAGCTGGACCCAGGTCGAGACCGGCTCGGCGATCACCTGGAAATACCCCAGCTGCGTGCTGGCGGGCGAGAACTCGGTCGGCGAATTCTACTCGGTGGCGGTGACCAACAATCGGCAACAGGCCGATACCGGCACCAAGATGATCCATCTGGGCAAGGGCAGCCGTTCGACCATCGTGTCGAAGGGCATCTCGGCGGGCCGCAGCGACAATACCTATCGCGGGCTGGTCCGCGTGGCGGCGAGCGCGGAGAATGTCCGCAACTTCACCCAGTGCGATTCGCTGCTGCTCGGCGACCAGTGCGGCGCGCACACCGTGCCCTATATCGAGGTGAAGAACCCGAGCGCCCAGATCGAGCACGAGGCGACGACCAGCAAGATCAGCGACGACCAGCTATTCTACGCGCTCCAGCGCGGGCTGGACCAGGAAGCCGCGGTGGCGCTGATCGTCAACGGCTTCGCGCGCGAAGTGCTGCAGCAGCTGCCGATGGAGTTCGCGGTCGAGGCGCAGAAGCTGCTCGGCATCTCGCTCGAAGGCTCGGTGGGGTGATGGTCCAGAACGCCCCACGCCTCCGGCGTCATCCCCGCGAAGGCGGGGATCCATTGGGGTCGCCAGCGCGGTTCTTTCCGCGAACGTCCTGGCAAATGGATTCCCGCCTTCGCGGGAATGACAGACGGGGCCTCGCTCAGCCTGCGCTCATGCTGGCTGCCGTATCGACGACGCAGGGCCGCGTTCCGGGCCCGCAGGAGTATCACGCATGTTGAACGCCCTTCTCGCCGTTGCCTTCGCCCTTCAGGGCGGCGTCGCGGTCGACAGCTCGGCCCAGTTCGGCGCGGCGACCAACCATGCGCGCTGCATCGTCCGCGCAATCGGCACCGCGCCGGCGGACGCGGGCGCGCGCTCGGCCAAGGTCGCCAGCGCGATCAAGCAGTGCCGCGACTTTCTCGATTCCGATTTCCAGTCGGGCAGGCTGCTGCTGAACGATCGGCCCTACCAGCCGAGCGCCTGGCACAAGCTGACTCCGGTGCTCGACGCGATCGAGGCCGACATCAAGGCCAGCGTGACCGCGCCCAAGCAGTACAAGATCATGTGGAAGCTGCCCGACGGCTCCCTGGTCGATGCCTATGACGTGGGCACTCCGCCCAAGACCCTCTCTCTCGTGACCGTGGCGATCTGACACTCATGCTGAACATCCAGAACCTGCACGCCGAAGTCGACGGCAAGGAAATCCTCAAGGGCCTGAGCCTCTCCGTGAATGCGGGCGAAGTGCACGCGATCATGGGGCCGAACGGCGCCGGCAAGTCGACGCTGGGCTATGTCCTTGGCGGCCGGGGTGGCTATGAGGCGACCAGCGGCAGCGTGACCTTCGACGGGCAGGATCTGCTGGAGCTCGAACCGCACGAGCGCGCTGCCGCCGGTCTGTTTCTCGGCTTTCAGTACCCGGTCGAGATCCCCGGCGTGTCGAACGTCCAGTTCCTGCGCGAGGCGGCCAATGCCCAGCGTCGCAACCGCGGCGAGGCCCCGCTTTCGGGGGCGGAGTTCCTCAAGCTGGCGCGCGCCCAGGCGGCGGCCCTCGGCATGGATGCGGAGATGCTCAAGCGGCCGGTGAACGTGGGTTTCTCGGGCGGCGAGAAGAAGCGCAACGAGATGGTGCAGATGGGGATCCTCAACCCCAAGCTCGCCATCCTCGACGAGACCGACTCCGGCCTCGACATCGACGCGCTGAAGGCCGTGGGCGAGGGCATCAACCGCATCATGCGCGCGCCCGACAAGGCCGTGCTGCTGATCACCCATTACCAGCGCCTGCTCGACTATGTGCAGCCGGACTTCGTCCATGTGCTGGCAGGCGGCCGGATCGTCCGTTCGGGCGGGCCGGAACTCGCGCTCGAGCTCGAGCGCGAAGGCTATGGAGCGCTGGCGGCGTGACCGTGCTCGACCTCCCTTCGACGCGGCAGGAGGCCTGGCGCTGGGCCGATATGGCGGCGCTCCGCGCGGCGGCGGCCTTGCCGCCGACCCCCGCCGGCGTCGATCCCGCGGACCTGTTCCTCGACATCGAGGGCCCGCGCCTGTGCTTCGTCGACGGCGTGTTCGAGCCCGCGCACAGCCGCCCGGGCGTGGTGGAAGTGACGCGGCAGATCGCCGCGACCGACCATCCGCTCGGCAGCCTCGCGATCGGCGAGGGCTGGGCGCTGCACCTTGGGGCAGAGCATGCCGCGACCTGCATCCAGATCGTCCATCTCGGCACCGGCGGCGAGAATCATGTGCCGGCGCGTATCCTGCTGGCCGACGATGCCGTGGCGACGATCGTCGAGACCTATGCCGGCACCGGCTGGGCGAACCGGTTGACCGCGATCGCGCTAGGCAAGGGCGCGCGGCTGATGCGCTCGGTGCGGCTGGTGCAGACCGGCGGCTTCGTCTCGATCCGCGACGAGGCGGAGATCGGCGAGGCGGCGAGCCTGGTGTCGATCTTCCTCGGCGCGGGCGGCATGGGCAGCCGGATCGACGGCGCGCTGACGCTCACCGGCAAGGGCGCCTTTGCCGAGATGGGCGGCGCGCTGCTGACCAGCGGCACGCAGCGGCAGGAAGCCGCGGTCGCGGTTCGCCACGAGCAAATCGAGGGCACCTCGCGCCAGATCTGGCGTGCGGTCGCGGCCGACCAGTCGGTGGCGAGCCTTGCCGCGCGGGTGGAAGTCGCGCGCGGCGCGCAGCAGACCGATGGCGAACAGTCGCTGCGCGGGCTGCTGCTCCAGCGCACCGCGACGGTGAACCTCAAGCCCGAACTCGAAATCTTCGCCGACGACGTGAAATGTGCGCACGGCGCGACCGTCGGCGAGCTCGATCGCAACGCGCTGTTCTATTTGCAGAGCCGGGGCATCGAGGAACCGCAGGCCAAGGCGCTGCTGACCCACGCCTTCGTGGCGGACGCGCTGGCGCGGATCGGCGAGGAGCCGGTGCGCGAAGCCTTCGCGGCGGACGCGGCGAAGTGGCTGGAGGCGGCGCTGTGAGCGATACCGATCAGATCCTGCCCGGAACGGGGAGGGGGACCGTGCCGCGGAGCGGCGTGGTGGAGGGGGACCTCCACGAGTCCATCGCCCGGTCGAGCTCCCCCTCCACCACCGGCTTCGCCGGCGGTCCCCCTCCCCGTACCGGGGAGGATCGGAGTGCCCCGCTCGACGTGCTCGCGGACTTCCCCGCGATCCCCACCGGCTGGGCCTATCTAGACACCGCCGCGACGTCGCAAAAGCCGCGGCCGGTGATCGACGCGATCGCGCGCGGCTATGGCGAGACCTATGCCACCGTCCATCGCGGCGTGTACCAGCGCTCGGCCGACATGACGCTCGCCTTCGAGGCGGCGCGTGCGCGGGTGGCCAGGTTCATCGGCGGCAAGCCGGAGGAAGTGGTGTTCGTCCGCGGTGCGACCGAGGGTATCAACCTCGTCGCTGAGTGCTACGCCGCCGCCCAGCTAAAGGCAGGCGACCGCATCCTGCTCTCGGCGCTCGAGCATCATTCGAATATCGTCCCCTGGCAGATGGCCGCCGAGAAGATCGGCGCGCACATTGACGTGGTGCCGCTCACCGACGACCACCGCATCGATCTCGACGCCATGGCGGCGATGCTGACCGAGCAACACAAGCTGGTTGCGCTCGCCCATGTGTCGAATGTGCTCGGCTCGGTGCTCGACGTCCGCCGCGCGGTCGATCTCGCGCACGGCGTCGGCGCCAAGATCCTGATCGACGGCTGCCAGGCGGTCGCCCGCCTGCCGGTGAACGTCGCCGAGCTGGGCTGCGACTTCTACGTCTTTTCCGGCCACAAGCTCTATGGCCCGACCGGGATCGGCGTGCTGTGGGGCCGGTACGACCTGCTCGACGCGATGCCGCCCTATCAGGGCGGCGGATCGATGATCGACCGGGTCAGCTTCGCCAAGACCACCTATGCCCCGCCGCCGGGCCGCTTCGAGGCGGGCACCCCGCACATCGTCGGCGTGGTCGGGCTGCACGCGGCCATCGATTACGTGGACAGCATCGGGCTGGACCGCATCCACGCGCACGAAACCGCGCTGGTCACCGAGACGCGCGCCGCGCTCGCGGGAATCAACAGCGTGCGGCTGTTCGGGCCGGCGGACAGCGCCGGCATCGTCAGCTTCGCGGTGGAGGGCGTGCACCCGCACGACGTCGCGACGATCCTCGACGAGGGCAATGTCGCGATCCGCGCCGGGCATCACTGCGCCCAGCCGCTGATGGAGTTGCTGGAGGTCCCCGCCACCGCGCGGGCGAGCTTCGGCGTGTATAACGGGCCGGCCGATGTCGCCGCGCTCGTGCGAGGAATCGAACGGGTAACGAGGATCTTCGGATGAACGAAGAACGCAGGATCGTGGTGGAAGAGGTCGACGCGGTCGAGGCGCCGCCCAAGGCGCGCGTCGACGAGGCCGTTGAGCCCGCCGCGGAACGCAAGCGCGACTATCTCTCCGGCTTCCTCGCGCAGAAGCCCGTCGAGCCGGGTGCCGGCGAGCCGGGCGGTCCGCTGTACGAAGCGGTGATCGAGGCGCTCAAGGAGATTTACGACCCGGAAATCCCGGTCAATCTCTACGATCTCGGGCTGATCTATGGCGTCGACATCACCGCGAACGGCCATGCCGCGATCACGATGACGCTGACCACGCCGCATTGCCCGGTCGCGGAATCGATGCCCGGCGAGGTCGAGCTGCGGGTGAGCGCGGTGCCGGGCATCGCGACGGCCGACGTCAACCTCGTCTGGGATCCGCCCTGGGATCCGCAGAAGATGAGCGACGAGGCGAAGCTGGAACTGGGGATGTTGTGATTTCTAGCCCCCTCCCGCGTGCGGGAGGGGGTTGGGGGTGGGCCCCCGGCACCCAATATCCGGAGCGCTCGCGGAGAGCGGGCGCCCACCCCTCGGTCCCCTCCCGCATGCGGGAGGGGAAGAAGGCGAAAGACAGACGATGACCACCGTGACCACCCCCCGCCAGCGCCCCGCCGCGCTGCTCCTCACCCCCGCCGCCGAGGCGCGCATTGCCGCGCTGATGGCGAAGGCGCCGGAAGGCACGGTCGGCGTCAAGCTCTCCACCCCGCGCCGCGGCTGCTCGGGCCTCGCCTATTCGGTCGATTATGTCAGCGAGGCCAAGCCGCTGGACGAGCGGATCGAGACCCCCGGCGGCACCTTCTTCGTCGACGGCGCCTCGGTGCTCTACCTGATCGGCTCGACGATGGACTGGGTGGAGGACGATTTCACCGCCGGTTTCGTGTTCACCAACCCCAACGCCAAGGGCACCTGCGGCTGCGGCGAAAGCTTCATGGTCTGATCCTCACACCATTACCTCCCGTCACCCCGGCGAACGCGGGGGTCCATTGGGGCCTCCGTCCCCGCTCTTTCTCTGGCCGAGTGGCGAATGGATCCCGACTTCCGCCGGGATGGCGGCTTGGGGCGAGGGACTCGCATCAACGAACCTTGGTCTAAACGCCCCGGCTGGAGTACAGCCGCCGAAATGACTCAGACTGCGGATACTGCCGCGCTGCCGATCCGTGTGGCGGCGCTCTACCAATTCGCCCGGTTCGACGATCCGGTGGCGCTCCAGGGCCCGCTGGCCGGGCTCTGCTGTTCGCAGGGCGTGAAGGGCACGCTGCTGCTCGCGCGCGAGGGGATCAACGGCACCATCGCCGGCAGCGACGACGCCATCGCCGCCGTCGTCGCGCATGTCCGCGCGCTGCCGGGCTGCGCCGGGGCCGACGTGAAATATTCCCGCGCCGCCGCGCAGCCCTTCTATAGGATGAAGGTGCGCCTCAAGCGCGAGATCGTGACGATGGGCCAGCCGGACATCGATCCGCTGGCGAGCGTCGGCACCTATGTCGCGCCGGAGGACTGGAACGCGCTGATCGCCGATCCGAACACGGTTCTGATCGACACGCGCAACGATTATGAGGTCGCCGCCGGCACCTTCCGCGGCGCGATCGACCCGCACACCAAGAGCTTCCGCGACTTCCCCGACTGGTTCCGCGCCCACCGCGAGGAACTGCTGGGGCGCGGCGAGGCGCCGCCCAAGGTGGCGATGTTCTGCACCGGCGGCATCCGCTGCGAGAAGTCGACCGCGTTTCTCAAGTCCGAGGGCATCGAGGCGGTGTTCCACCTCAAGGGCGGCATCCTCAACTATCTGGAGAAGGTGCCCGAGGCGGAGAGCCTGTGGGACGGCGAATGCTTCGTGTTCGACCAGCGGGTGACGGTGGGCCATGGCCTGGCGCCGGGCAGCTACGAACTCTGCCACGCCTGCCGCCGCCCGGTGAGCGTCGAGGACCGCCGCTCACCGTTGTACGAGGCGGGGGTGAGCTGCGCAGCCTGCTATGACGAGCGCACCGATGCGGATCGCGAGCGCTACCGCGAACGCCAGCGGCAGGAGAGCTTCGCGGCGACGCGGGGCGAGCCGCATGTGGGGAAGGTGTATCCGGCGGCGGAAGATTTGGGCTGACCGTGAGGTGCATGCGCGCGCCTGACCCGACCGCCTGCATGATCAACCGGGAGAGGGGTGCCTCTTAGGAGGGCATCTCGGTTCGAACCCAATCCTCTGGCGGGCTGTGCCAAGGCTGGTCGGGGCAACGCCTGGCTATTTCTTCCATGACGCGCCGCTCGCGCCAAATCGGCCCGCCGATGTGCCATTCGGCTACTTCCGCTTCGAAGTCGGCGGTAAGCCGCGCTGGCAGATGGGCTTCCGCATCCCACACCGCCATGCGCTCCATGTCTTGGATCGCAGGATCTTCCACGCGCGTGTCATAGGGCGGGTGATTACTGATACAGACACTCACGGTAAGCGCGCCGACGGGCCACTGGACCGAAGGGCGCGGAGCGATAAGTCCAGCTACGACTGGGAAGCGACCGAGCTTCTGCCAGCGACCCGACCTGATCGCGCGCGTGATCGAGGGGTAGCCAACGCTGATCACCGCCATGATTGGTGCGGCTAGCACGGCGATCGGCTTGGACGGTTCCTTATCTCGTTGGCGGAAGAAGCCGATTGCCTTCTCGGGCGTCACCTGCCCGTAATAGATCCAGTCTCCCTCGCCTGCGACCGCATAGAGCGTTCCGGCTTTAAGATCTGCACGCGCGGTTGGTTTGGGATCGAACATGTACCGACGGTGATTGGGCCAATCGTTTCGGTCAAGATTTTAGAGAGTGGCGTGTGCATGCTTCACATGACGCCAAGTAGACCGAATGATTTCACCCCACCCGAGGCTGCGGCGCTCCCCGCGCCCGGAGCCGCAGCGCCAGCACATAGATGATCACCGCCACCCCCGCGAACAGGAACCACTGCACCGCATAGGCGAGGTGGTTGTTGGGCACGCTGGCGATATCCGGCGGGGTGCTCGGCTCCAACCCTGGCGCGGCCTGGTCGGAGACCAGCATCAGCGGCTGGGGCGTGCCGTCGAAGATGCTCGCGATCAGCGGGCGATGGTCGGGTGCGCGAGTGAGGATGCCGCTTACCACCCCGCCCGGCCAGTGCGGGCGGAACATCGGATCGCGGGTCACGCCCATGTCGACCAGCAGTGTGGCGCCCGCATGGGTGCGGCAGGTGGCGATCTGCCGCCAGCCCTGCATGCCCTGCACCCCGCGGCCACCCTGCCGTGCCCAGCCGTCCACCGAGAGGCAGGCGCTGCGGGCATGGCGGAACAGCAGCGAGGCATCCGCCGCGCCGCTCTCGATGGTGATCGTCGGCTGCAGCGTGTTGGCGGCGAACCGGGCGAGCGCGCTTTCCTTCTCGCTGCGTCGATCGAGCTGCCAGACGCCGAGCGCGAGCATCGCCGCCACCGCAAGGCCGACCAGCAGGGTGGGGAGCAGCGGCACGCGGCGCATGTCAGTCCTTGGCGATCCGGCCCTCATGGGCCCGGTTGCGATATTCCAGGGCGAGCAGTAGCCCCTTGGCCACCCGCAGCGAACCCACCACCATCGCCAGCGTCACCACCGGCCAGAGCAGCAGATGCACCCAGAAGGGCGGCGAGAGGCCGAACTCCAGCCACAGCGCCAGCATCGTCACCAGCGTGCCGATGCCGAGCGTCAAGAACACCACCGGTCCATCGCCGACGTTGAAGTCGGAGAATTGCAGCCCGCAGGCCGGGCAGCGATCGGCAAAGGCAAGGAAGGTGCGGAACAGCGTCTTGGCGCCGCAGCGCGGGCAGCAGCCATGGAGGCCGGATGCGATAGGGGGCGGCAGCGTGGCACTGCCGCCCCCGGCGGGATCGGGTGTGGGATCGGTCACGTCAGCCGGCGTGGACCGGCGCGCCCCAACCGCCCCAGACATAGATCGACGCGAACAGGAACAGCCAGACGACGTCGACGAAGTGCCAGTACCAGGCTGCCGCCTCGAAGCCGAAATGCTGCTTGGGCGTGAAGTCGCCGCGATAGGCGCGCACCAGGTTGACGATCAGGAAGATCGTGCCGACGATCACGTGGAAGCCGTGGAAGCCGGTCGCCATGAAGAAGGCGCCGCCATAGCTGGAGCCATGCTCGGCCGCCGCCTTGAAGGGGAAGGGGGCCTCCATATACTCATAGGCCTGGAAGCAGCTGAAGGTCGCGCCCAGCAGCACGGTGAGCCACAGGCCCTTCTTGACGCTGTCATTCTCGCCGACGCCGATCAGGCCCCAGAGCCCGCGCAGCTCGCCGCCGCGCTCATTGTGGATCAGGCCGTGGTGCGCCCAGGTGACGGTGCAGCCCGAGCAGAGCAGGATCAGCGTGTTGAGCAGCGGGAACTGCCAGGCGTCGAGCACTTCCATGCCCTTGGGCGGCCAGGTGCCGCCGACCGCCTCGACCGTGGAGGGGAAGAGCGAGAAGTCGAACCAGGCCCAGAACCAGCCGACGAAGAACATCACCTCGGAGGCGATGAACAGGATCATGCCGTAGCGCAGATGGAGCTGGACGATCGGCGTGTGATCGCCGGCATGCGCTTCCTGGATCACCTTGCCCCACCAGCCGAACATGGTGAGCAGCACCAGCACGAAGCCGGTCGTGAGCACCAGCGTGCCATTGGCGAACTTGTGCATCCACATCACGCCGCCCGAGGCGAGGATCAATGCGCCGAGCGAGCCGAGTAGCGGCCAGATGCTCGGCGGCAGGATATGGTACTGGTGGTTCTTTGCTCCAGCCATGGGCGTATCCCAATCCTCTCTCTATTTTACGCGATGCTAGCTTGGTGTCTTCGGCGAATCCACTGGATAAAATGTATAGGACAAGGTGATCTCCTCGACGTCGCGCGCGTCGGGATCGTTCAAAATTTTCGGGTCGACGAAGAAGATCACCGGCATGCGGACGGTCTGGCCCGGCTGCAACGTCTGCTGGGTGAAGCAGAAGCACTGGATCTTGGTGAAATATTTGCCGACCTGCGCCGGGGTGACGTTGAACGTCGCCGTGCCGGTGATCGCATGGTTCGAGGTGTTGGTGGCGGTGAAGAAGGCCATGTCGCGGCCGCCGATGTCGATCGTGTCGGCGCGGCGTTCGGGCGCGAACTTCCAGGGCAGCTTGGGGCTGACATTGCTGTCGAACGCGACGGTGATCTTCTGCCCCGTGGCGCCCGGCGCGCGCAGGCCCCGCTGGGTGGTGCCGTTGAGGCCCGTCGCCTCGCAGAAGATGCGGTAGAGCGGAACCGCGGCAAAGCCGAGCCCGGTCATGCCGCACACCAGCACGGCACCCATCAGGCCGACGCGCAGGTTGCGGCTGATCCTCATCCGTGGCCCAGCTTCATCTTCACGATCGAGATCGCGAACACCAGCACGACGAACCCGCCGAGCAGCAGCGCCATCACCCGCGCCCGCGAGCGCTGGCGCGCGCGGATCAGCTCCAGCTCCGAGGCCGGCGTCCGCAGTACATCCTCTCCGCGTGAGTCGTTCATCCCACCCACCTGTCGATTACCAGCGCACCGAATAGCACGAACAGATACAATATCGAGAATTTGAACAGCCGCTTTTCCGGGATCATACGGTCTTCCGGCTCGGTGCGGCGGGTGGCGACCTGCACGGCCATGGCGAGGAAGAGGCCGGACATCACCGCGGCGGTGAGGCCGTAGATCAGGCCGGTCAGCCCCAGCGGCCAGGGCGCGGCGGCAGCGACGATCATCGGCAGCGTGTAGAGGCCGATCTGGATGCGGGTGGTCCGCTCGCCGGCGACGACGGGGAGCATCGGCACGCCGGCATTGGCGTAATCGGTCTTCACGAACAGCGCGAGCGCCCAGAAATGCGGCGGCGTCCACAGGAAGATCAGCGCGAAGAGGAGCAGCGGCAGCGTCGCGACATTGCCGGTGGCCGCCGCCCAGCCGATCAGCGGCGGAAAGGCGCCGGCCGCGCCGCCGATCACGATGTTCTGCGGCGTCCGGCGCTTGAGCCAGATCGTGTAGACGAACACGTAGAACAGGATCGACACCGCCAGGATCAGCGTCGCGACCAGGTTGATCGCGAAATACATCAGCACCAGGCTGAAGCAGGCGAGCCACACGCCGAAGTGCAGCGCCGATTGGCGGTCCATGCGGCCCGCTGGCAGCGGGCGGCCCTGGGTGCGCTTCATCTTGGCGTCGAGATCGGCCTCATACCATTGGTTGAGCGCCCCCGCCGCGCCGGCGCCCAGCGCGATGCACAGGATCGCGGTGAAGCCGAGCACGGGGTGAATCGGCACGGGGGCGGCGAGCATCCCGCACAGCCCGGTGAAGACGACCAGCGTCATCACCCGGGGCTTGGTGAGGGCAAGGAAATCGCGCCAATCGGCGGGCAGTGCGGGATTGGCGTTGGTCACGGACATCATCGCTCCCGATATACGGCGCGTGTCGGGCAGGCGAAAGAGGTCAGCCGAGACGCTTGGCGTTCGCGCGCACCTTGCGGCGATAATGTCGCAGTGTCTTGCTCGCCTGCGCCTCGGGCGTGCTGCCGAGCCGGCCGGTAGCGGCAGCGACCTGCAGTTCCCACGCCGCCTGCATCTTCTCGGCGACCATGCGCTGCGCCTCGGCCGTGGCGCCGGGGCCGCCGGCGGCGAGCTTGGTGAGGCGCAGGCCGATCACGGTGGAGGCCTCCATGCCCAGCATCCAGCTGTCGAGGCCGATCTTCATCCAGTCGGCATAGGGCGTGCGCATGGGGTACTCTCCAGGAAGGACGTCGCAGGTCCGAACGCGCGAGCGATCGGTCCGGGGCCGGGGCTATAGCATGGGCGGGTTACTAGTTTCCGCGCCTGTTTGCACGGCGCGATCCATGGGCGCATTCAGCCTTATCGCTTTCGCAGTAATTTCTCGACCTTGGCGAAGAAACCTCGCGTTGGCTTAGCCAATGGGGCGGCGGCCAGTTCCGTAAATGGGGTTGTCCCCAATCGAACTTGCAGTGATCGTGTCGGTAGCCGGTGGTCTGCGCGGCCAGTTCGATCGGCGCGTCAAAGAGGAAATCGACCAGGTTCTCATCGGTCGGTTGGTTTTCGAGTTCCCGCCCCAGCGACTCGCGAATGGTCTCGAGCGTGATCGGGGGCGTGCCCTCGGTGTGAAGGTGCCGTAAGCCTTGCTGCGCGTCATGCGCTACCGACCATTGCATCACGCCGGCGATGAATGCCGAGGCCGCACTGTACATCACATGTTGTTCAACTTGGCAGGCGATCACGTCATGCTTCAGGGACAGATGTTCCAGCATTGTGGGCTGCGGAAAGTCGAAGTCGTTCGAGAACAGGATGGTCCAGCCGGTGGGAAGTGCTGCGATGGAGAACGGCGCTTCATTGGCTTCGTCCAGCGTTCCGGTGTCCGCAAAGCCCAGCGTGTCGAGCAGCCACGCCTTGTCCGCGCCGCGCACGCCCACCCAAGAGATCGAAAAGCCCATGCCGCTGCTCCCCAAGAAAAACGCCCCGGAGGCTGCCCTCCGGAGCGCGTTTCTGTCCAGCCCTGCACGGATCAGTCGATCTTGGGCAGCGTTTCGAACTGGTGGAAGGGCGGGGGGCTCGACAGCGTCCATTCGAGCGTGGTCGCGCCTTCGCCCCAGGGATTGGCCTCCGCCTTCTTGCCCGCGATCAGCGAGTAGAGGATGTTGACGAAGAACACCGCCATGCCGGCCGCCATGATCATGTAGCCCACGGTCGCGGTGTGGTTCCAATAGGCATATTGGTCGGTATAGTCGGGGATACGGCGCGGCATGCCCTGCAGGCCGAGGAAGTGCATCGGGAAGAACAGCAGGTTCACGCCCGCGAAGAACACCCAGAAATGCACATGGCCGAGGAACTCGTTGTACATCTTGCCGGTCATCTTCGGGAACCAGTAGTAGAAGCCCGCGAACAGGCTGAACACCGCGCCCAGCGACAGCACATAGTGGAAATGGGCGACGACGTAATAGGTGTCCTGCATATAGTCGTCGACGCCGCCATTGGCGAGCACGACGCCGGTCACGCCGCCGACGGTGAACATGAAGATGAAGCCGATCGCCCAGACCATCGGGGTCTTGAAGCTGATCGAGCCGCCCCACATCGTCGCGATCCACGAGAAGATCTTCACGCCGGTCGGCACCGCGATCACCATGGTCGCGGCGGTGAAGTACATCTTCACCATCACCGGCAGGCCGGTGGTGAACATGTGGTGCGCCCAGACGACGAAGCCGACCAGGCCGATCGCCACCATCGCATAGGCCATGCCGAGATAGCCGAACACCGGCTTGCGGCTGAACGTCGCGATGATGTGGCTGATGATGCCGAAGCCCGGCAGGATCATGATGTACACTTCGGGGTGGCCGAAGAACCAGAACAGGTGCTGGTAGAGCACCGGATCGCCGCCGTACTGCGGATCGTAGAAGGCGGTGCCGAAGTTGCGATCGGTGATCAGCATGGTGATCGCCGCGGCCAGCACCGGCAGCGCCAGCAGCAGCAGGAAGGCGGTGACCAGCACCGACCAGGCGAACAGCGGCATCTTGTGCAGCGTCATGCCCGGCGCGCGCATGTTGAAGATCGTCGTGATGAAGTTGATCGCGCCGAGGATCGACGCCGCACCCGCGAGGTGGAGCGAGAAGATCGCGAAATCGACCGACGGCCCCGGCTCGCCATAGGTGGAGAGCGGCGCATAGACCGTCCAGCCGGTGCCGGCGCCGACGCCCACGAAGGGCGAGAGCATCAGCAGCACGAAGCCCGCCACGGTCAGCCAGAACGAGATGTTGTTCATCCGCGGGAAGGCCATGTCCGGCGCGCCGATCATGATCGGCACGAACCAGTTGCCGAAGCCGCCGATCATCGCCGGCATCACCATGAAGAACACCATGATCAGTCCGTGCGCGGTGATCAGCACGTTCCAGAAGTGCATCGCCTCGTCGAACGTGCCTTCGCCGTGCAGCTTGGCGACCCACCAGGGGAGATACTGGATGCCCGGCTGCATCAGCTCGGCGCGCATGATGCCCGAGATCGCGCCGCCGATGATTCCCGCGAAGATCGCGAAGATCAGGTAGAGCGTGCCGATGTCCTTGTGGTTGGTCGACATGAACCAGCGGGCGAAGAAGCCCGGCTTGTGATCGGCGTCATGGTCGGCATGCGCATGGTCGTGCGCGGCGGTGTAGGGGAGCGCGGTATCGGTCATGGCTCAGTTGCCCGTGTTGCCGGCGCCGGCGGGGTTCGCGGTCGCAGGCTGGTTGGACGGTGCCGGCGTGGCGGTGGCGGCGACGGTCGGTGCTTTCTCCGCCGCGCCGTTGGCGGTGGGATCGCTCGCGTCGTTGCCCAGGGCGGTGGCGCTTGCCGGCTCGGCCTTGGCCCCCGGCATGGTGCCGCCCTTCGAGGCGACCCACTGCGCGAACTTGGCCGGGCTCACCGCCTCGACCGCGATCGGCATATAGGCGTGGCGCGCGCCGCACAGTTCGGAGCACTGGCCGAAATAGACGCCTTCCTTCTGGATGATGAAGCTCGTCTCGTTCAGCCGGCCCGGGATTGCGTCGAGCTTGATCCAGAAGGCGGGCATCGCCCAGCTGTGAATCACGTCGGTCGCGGTGGTGACGAGCCGGATCGGCACGCCGACCGGCAGCACCACGCGCTGGTCGGTGGCCAGCAGGCGGGGGCCGTCGGCATCGGTGCGATAGCGCTGGCCCTTGCCGACCTGATCGCCTTCCTTGAGCATGTTGGCGGTCAGCTGGATGCCGCCGTTATCGGGGTATTCGTAGGACCAGAACCACTGGTTGCCGATCGCCTTCAGCGTCACCGCGCCCTTCGGCGCCGGCTTGAACTGGGCGGCGAGCAGCTTGATCGAGGGGATCGCGATCGCCACCAGGATCAGCACCGGCGCGAGCGTCCAGATGATCTCGATCGCGGTATTGTGGCTAGTCCGCGACGGCGTGGGGTTCGCGGCGCGGCGATAGCGCACGATCACCCACAGCAGCAGCGCCAGCACGAAGATCGAAATCACCGTAATCAGCGGCACCAGGATGATGTTGTGGAACCAGTGCGCTTCCTGGCCTGTCGGGGTAACCTGCTGCTGCAGGTAGAAGGCCTTGTCGACCGGTTCGCCTATACCGGGCTGGGCCTGGTGCAGAGGTTTGCCGGCGGCATCGAGAGTCGGGTCGGCGACCTTCGCGGCCGGAGCCGCAGGTGCGGCGGCGGCGGAAGATGCAGGTGCGGCCGGGGCGGCGGGTTGCGCCATTCCCGGGGAAGCGAAGGCCAGCCCAGCGGCCAGCAGGATCGACGGTACCAAGAAACTGCGCATAAGGTGTTGTCACCCCTCTCCAGGAACGCACAACCGGGGCATCCTAGCGGCCCTTTGTACCAGAGGTATAGCTGGGAAAAGGCCATGCTCAACCTTTTTCGCGTGCGGTTGCGGTAGCAGCGCCCGCCTCTTAAAGGATCGATCCAGCACAGACTTCAGGAGCCCAGACATTGACCGGAGACGCCATCCTCGACGAATTTCGCGACGCAGGCGCGTTGCTTGAGGGGCATTTTATCCTGTCTTCGGGTTTGCGCTCTCCCGTATTTCTCCAGAAGATGCGGATCTTCGAGGATCCGGTCCGCACCGAGCGCGTGTGCGGCGCCCTCGGCAAGCTGATTCGCGAGGCGTTCGGCGAGGTCGACATGGTCGTCTCCCCCGCGATCGGCGGCATCATCCCGGGCTATGAGACGGCGCGTGCGCTCGGCTGCAAGGCGGTGTTCGTCGAGCGCGAGGACGGCGAGTTCCAGCTGCGCCGCGGCTTCGAGATTCCCGAAGGGGCGCGGGTCGTGATGGTGGAGGACATCGTCACCACCGGGCTGTCCTCGCGCGAATGCATCGCGGCGATCCAGAAGCATCCCGGCACGCTGCTCGGTGCCGCCTGCATCGTCGATCGCTCGAACGGCAAGGCCGAGGTCGGCGTGCCGCTGATTTCGCTCACCAAGCTCGACGTGCCCGCCTATCCGGCCGACCAGCTGCCCCCCGAACTGGCGGCAATCCCCGCGATCAAGCCGGGAAGCCGGGCCATCACCGCATGACGGCCGCGCTGCGCCTCGGGGTCAATATCGACCATGTCGCGACCGTGCGGAACGCGCGCGGCAGCGGCTATCCCGATCCCGTGCGCGCGGCGCTGCTCGCGGCCGAAGCAGGCGCGGACGGGATCACCGCGCATCTGCGCGAGGATCGCCGGCACATCACCGATGCCGATATCGCGCGGCTCTCGACCGAACTGACCGTGCCGCTCAACCTGGAGATGGCCGCGACCGAGGAGATGCTGGCGATCGCGATTCGGCATCGCCCGCATGCCGTGTGCATCGTGCCGGAAAAGCGCGAGGAGCGGACCACCGAGGGCGGGCTGGATGCCGCCGGCATGTTCGATCTGCTGGCGCCGATGGTCGCGAAGCTGCGGGACAATGGCAGCCGCGTGTCGCTGTTCGTCGAACCCGAGGCAAAGCAGATCGACGCGGCGATCCGGCTCGGCGCGCCCGTCGTCGAGCTGCACACCGGCCGCTATGCCGAGCTGGACGGCGAGGATCTCGCGGTGGAGCTGAAGCGGCTGTCCGACGCGGCGGCGCTCGCCGCGCGCAACGGCATCGAGCCGCATGCCGGCCACGGCCTCACCTTCGACAATGTGGTGCCGATCGCCGCGATCCCGCAGGTGATGGAGCTCAACATCGGCCACTTCCTGATCGGCGAGGCGATCTTCGACGGCCTCGCCCCGGTGATCCGGCGGATGCGGGACCTGATGGATTCGGCGCGGTGAGGGCATGATCCTCGGGCTCGGCTCCGACCTCTGCAACATCGATCGGATCCGGAATTCGCTCGATCGCTTCGGCCAGCGCTTCGAGCAGCGGGTGTTCACCGACATCGAACTCGCCAAGGCGGCCAAGCGCCCGCACAATTACGCCCCCACGCTGGCCAAGCGCTTCGCCGCCAAGGAGGCATTTTCCAAGGCGGTAGGAACCGGGTTCAGCCGGGGCGTGTTCATGAAGGACATCGGCGTGGTCAACGCGCCCTCGGGCGCGCCGACGCTCGCGCTGACCGGCGGCGCCAAGGCAAGGCTTGACGCCATGACGCCAGCGGGACACGTGGCCAAGGTGCACCTCACCCTCACCGACGACGACCCCTGGGCGTTCGCGATGGTGATGATCGAGGCGCTACCGGTGGAGAAGGACGCGTAATGGGGTTGGACGAACTGGCGTTGAGCAGCAAGCAGAGCGAGCACCGCCAGGACGCGACCCGACACGGCACCGACTGGTGGGCCGAGGCGCGCGGCATCCTGTGGCTGGTGCTGGGCGTGCTCGCCTTTCACAGCCTGATCGCCAAGCCCTTCTACATCCCCTCGGAATCGATGCTGCCGACGCTGCGGGTGGGCGACCAGCTGATCGTCAGCAAATATCCGTACGGCTATTCGTTCGTCACGCCGACCTTCCACCTGCTGCCGCCGATCCCCGGCCGCATCCTGGGGCGCCTGCCCGAGCGCGGCGACATCGTGATCGTCACGCCCCCGCAGCACAGCACCGATTACATCAAGCGGGTGATCGGCCTGCCGGGTGACACCATCGCGGTGCGGGACGGCGTGGTCTGGCTCAACGGCAAGGCGGTGCCGCGCGAGCCCCTGGGCGAGCGGCTGGTGCCGATCGACGGCAATACCCGCTGCGATCCCGATCCCGAGCGCGGCGGCTCGATCTTCTATGACGGCCGGCGCGTCGTGCATCAGGGCAAGGCCTATTGCAGCCTGACGCTCTTCCGCGAGACGCTGCCGAACGGCGCCCAATATGAAGTCGCCGATCTGGGCGATTCGGCCGGCGACAATTTCCCGCCGGTGGTGGTGCCGAAAAACCACGTTTTCCTGATGGGCGACAATCGCGACAACAGCGCCGACAGCCGATTCAGCTTGGAACAGAATGGCTTGGGCGGCCCGGTGCCGTGGGAGAATATCGGCGGGCGCGCCGAGTTCATCACTTTTTCGCGCGACGGCTCTTCTACCTGGAACCCGCTGACCTGGTTCACGGGTTTCCGTGGGCATCGGTTCGGCATTTCGCTGCACCCAGCCCATGAGGAAAAATGAGCAACGATCCGCTGGAATCCGCGCACGTGCGCGTCGTGCGCGAACCCGGCCCGAACGAGTTCCGCGACCCCGCCACCCGCGCTGAGTTCAAGAAGGCCGCGGTGTGGCTCGGCATGGCGGTGGGCATCGCGCTCGTCGTGCTGCTGATCCAGCCGCTGCTGATCATCTTCGGCGGCCTCGTCTTCGCCTCGATGCTCGATGGCGGCGCGCGGTTGCTCGGCAAGGTGCTGCCGATCCCGCGGGGCCTGCGCATCGCGCTGGTGCTGCTGCTGGTCTTCGCCTTTTTCGGCCTCGTCTTCTACCGCACCGGCATGCAGATCTCCGCTCAGGCCGAGCAGCTGCGCACCACGCTGGAAACCCAGGCCAATCGCGTCGCGGCCTGGGCATCGGAAATGGGGCTGATGCCCGGCAAGTCGGACATCAACGGCATGCTGCGCGAGGCGCTGGGATCGGTCGGCAAGCTCACCAGCGCGGTTGGGACGGCGATCGGCGCGGTTACCAGCATGGTGATGATCCTGATCCTCGGCCTGTTCGTGGCGCTGGAGCCGCGAATCTATGAGCGCGGGCTGCAATGGATGGTGCCGCTCGACCAGCGCCACGCCTTTGCCCACATGCTGGGCGGCATGGCGACGACGATGCGGCGGCTGCTCGCCGGCCGCCTGCTCGGCATGCTGTTCGAGGGCGTGGTCACCTGGATCCTGCTCAGCGTTGCGGGCGTGCCGATGGCGCTGCTGCTCGGCATCATCACCGGCGTGCTGGCGTTCATTCCCAATGTCGGCGCGATCATTTCGGGCGTGCTGATGGCCGCGGTGGGGTTCAGTGCGGGGCAGGAAACCGGCATCTGGGCGCTGGTGATCTATTTCGCCGTGCAGAATTTCGACGGCTATGTCGTGATCCCGATGGTCGCCAAGCGGACGGTGGACCTGCCGCCGGCGCTGACGCTCTCCTCGCAGATCCTCTCGGGCACGCTGTTCGGCGTGCTGGGCCTGGCGCTGGCCGACCCGATGGTCGCGATGATCAAGGTGGCGCTGGAGAGCAATGCCCGGCTGAACGGCAAGAAGCCCAAGAGCGACGACGACTCCCACAAGGACTGAGCGCATGCTGGTGCTGCACGACTATTTCCGCTCCTCGGCAGGGTATCGCGTGCGGATCGCGCTCAACCTCAAGGGGCTGGACTATGTGCGGCACGAGCTGCCCCTGCTCGAGAACGCCCAGCGCAGCCCCGAGCATCTCGCCCGAAACCCGCAGGGGCTGGTGCCGGCGCTGGAGGCGGACGGACATGTCTTCACCCAGAGCCTTGCCATGATCGACTGGCTGGACGCGCGCTATCCCGCGCCACGGCTGATTCCCGCCGATCCGGTCGCGCGCGCCGATGCGCTGGCGCGGGCGATGGTGGTGGGGATGGACGTCCACCCGATCAACAACCTGCGGGTCATGCGCTATCTGGAGCAGCAGCTCGGCGTCGAGGCGGAGGCGCGCGCCGCCTGGACCGCGCACTGGATGGCCGAAGGATTCACGGCGCTGGAGGCACTCGCGCGCAACCTGGCACAGGACGGCCCGTTCCTCGGCGGTGCCGCACCCGATATCTCCGACTGCTTCCTGGTCCCGCAACTGTTCAACGCCCGGCGCTTCGCCGTGCCGCTGGACGCCTATCCGCTGCTGCTCCGCGCCGAGGCGGCAGCCCTCGCGCATCCCGCCGTCGCGGCCGCGCATCCGGATCGAGTCGCGCCGGGTGCTTGAACGACTCGGGTGCGCCGTCGCGGCGCTGTGCGTGGCCGCGCCGGCCTGGGCGCAGGACAGCCAGCCGGCGGAAATCGTCGTCACCGGCCGCGGTCTCGACGTGTCGCCGGGCGACGCCGCCTATGACGTGGTGACGATCGACCGGGCGCGGCTCGCGGACACCGCGAGCAACCGCATCGAGGACGTGCTGGCCGATGTTGCCGGGCTCGCCCAGTTCCGCCGCTCGACCTCCAGCTCCGCGCATCCGACCAGCCAGGGCATCACCCTGCGCGGCCTGGGCGGCAATGCCTCCAGCCGCGCGTTGCTGCTGCTCGACGGGGTGCCGCAGACCGATCCGTTCGGCGGCTGGGTGCCGTTTCCCGCGTATCTGCCGGGCCGGCTCGCTAGCGTGCGGGTGACGCGGGGCGGCGGCAGCGGTTTTGCCGGGCCGGGCGCGCTGGCGGGAACGGTGGAGCTGGAAAGCGGCAGCCCGGCCGAGCTGGGCACGCTCAACCTCGGTGCCTTCTATGGCAGCCGCAACAGCGTCGACGCGAGCGGCGTCGCGGCGGTGCCGGTGCGCGGCGGGTTCTTCACCGTCGCGGGGCAATATGGCCGCAGCGACGGCTTCGTGCCGATCGTGAACCCCGGCCGCGTCGATCACGCCGCCCCCTACGAACAGGCGAGCCTCGCGGTACGTGGGGTAACCGATCTCGGCGGCGGCACCGAGCTCCAGACCAACCTCTCCGGCTTCACCGATCAGCGGACCCGCGGCACCGCCTTCACCGACGTGCTGAGCAAGGGCGCGGATGCGAGCGTCCGGCTGGTCCGGCGCGGCAACGGGCAGAAGGGCGAATGGGGCTGGTCGGCGCTCGCCTATCTGCAGGTGCGCCAGTTCGACAGCGGCTTTGCCAGCATTTCCGCTGCGCGCGACACCGTCAGCCCGGTGGTGCAGCAGCAGGTGCCCGCGACCGGCATCGGCGGCCGGATCGAGGTCGCCCCGCCGGTGGGCGGCGGGGTGACGCTGCGGCTGGGCGGCGACCTGCGCCGCGTCTCCGGCGAGACGCGCGAGCTCTATACCTTTGTCGGCACCAGCCCGACGCGGCGGCGCGTGGGCGGCGGCGCGAGCCTCACCACCGGCGGCTTCGCCAATGCCAGTTATAGTGGCGGCGGCTGGACGCTCGATGCGGGCGGGCGGCTGGATCACTGGACGATCTACGACGGCAGCCTGTTCGAAGCGCCGCTGGCCGCTGGCCCGGTGCTCACCGATTCGCGCTACGCCAATCGCCATGGCTGGGAGCCGACCGGGCGGCTGGGCGCTGCCTATGCGCTGGGCCCGGTGACGCTCCGCGCGGCCGGCTATCGCGGCTGGCGGCTGCCGACGCTCAACGAGCTCTACCGCCCGTTCCGCGCCGGCGCCGATGCGACCGCCGCCAATCCGGGGCTCGACCCAGAGCGGCTCTGGGGCGGCGAAGTGGGCGTCGACCTGCGGCCGCTGCCGGATCTCGTCTTCCGCGCCACCGGCTATTGGAACCGGCTCGACGGCGCGATCGCCAATGTGACGCTGGGGCGCGGGCCCGGCAGCTTCCCCGGTGTCGGCTTCGTCTCGGCGGCCGGGGCGTACCGGATTCGGCAGAATCTCGACGCCGTGGAGGCCAAGGGCATCGAGCTGGACGGGCAGTGGACGCTCGGCGCGTGGAGCCTCGGCGGCTCCTGGGCCTATGCCGATTCGCGGGTGCACAGCGCGGGCGCTGCCGCATCGCTGAACGGCCTTCGTCCGGCGCAGACCCCGCGTTTCCAGGGATCGGCGACACTCGCCTGGCGCGCGGCGCTGGCCAATGCCTCGGTCACCGCGCGCTATGCCGGCGCGCGGTTCGAGGACGACCAGAACAGCGCCCGGCTCGACCCCGCCTGGACGGTGGATGCGACCGTGGGTGTCCCGCTGACCAGGACGCTGCGGGCCGAGGCGCGCGCGGAGAACCTGTTCGACGCGGAGGTGCAGGCGGGAATCAGCGGCGGCAACGTGATCGAGCGCGCGACCCCGCGCACGCTGTGGATCGGCCTGCGCTACGCGATGCGCTGACGGGCGAGCCGGCTGAACAGCGCGAGATAGTCGCCGACGGGATCGCCCTCGTCTTCGCGGGGCAGCGGGCGGGGGCGGCCGGGCTCGAGCCAATGGTCGAGCGCCGCAACCAGTTCCTCGGCATCCTCCCGCGCCACGACCGTGCCGAGCGCGGGCGAATCGATCAGCTCGCGCACTGCGACACTGGCTTCGGTAGCGACGACCGGCGTGCCCTGCGACAGCGCCTCGCGGATCACGCCGGGCACGCCTTCGAAATCCGAGGTCAGCGCGGCGACCGTGGCGTGCTTCAGCGCCGGCAGCGGATCGCTGACATGGCCGGGCATGATCACCCGCTCGCCCAGGCCGAGCCGCGCCACCTGCGCCTCCAGCCCGGCCCGCGCGGTGCCTTCGCCGAGCAGCAACAGGCGAATGTCCCGGTCGGCGAGTCGCGGCAGGGCGTCGATCAGCCGGTCCCAGCGCTTCTGCGGCTCCAGCCGGCCGACACCGACAATGTAGCGGCCGCTCGGCAGCGCCATCTGCGCGGCATCGGCGATGCGTTCGGCCGGGGGATTGGCGATCACGCTCACCCGCTCGGGCGGAATCCGCATCTCGTCCACGGCCTCGCGCGCCATCGCCGGCGTCATCGCCACGACATGGGTGAGGAAGGCGGGGTGCCAGCGCAGCCAGCGCTGATAGCCCCAGGCGACGAATCGCCACATTTCGGGACGCACCAGCGCGTTCGACACCTTGGCGATGATCGGCGGGGCGCGGCGGCCGAGCTGCAGCCGGATCAGCGCGGCGGCCGCGGTGTAATAATTGCCGGGACAGAACAGCACGTCCGGATCGACCTTGCGGACCACGCCCGCCAGCCGCAGCAGGATCGGATAATGCGGGCTGCCCAGCTCGATCAGTTCGATGCCCGCGGGCAGTTCGGCGGCGAGCGGCCCTTCGCAAGCGCCCAGCACCAGCGTCACCCGATGCCCCCGCGCCAGCCAGCCGCCGGCCATCCGCAGCAACGCGCGTTCGACACCTCCACCCTGCAGCGTCTCTGCGAAAGCCATGACATGCAGCGGCGTGGAAGGGGGTGCGCGGTACAGCATCTACTTGCGAATTGCCTTTCTAAAGCCCAAATCGCTGCCGGAATAAACCGCAATGTGTTGGGAAACGTCCCAACATCGCGCGACGCGCCGGATTTCCGGGGAGACGCCGAAACGCGGGTTACGTGAAAATGTTTCGGTCGTGTCGGTGGCGCTTTTGAACGGTATGAACAGGCAGGCCCGGGAGGCTTCGGTGAACACGCACGTGGTCGAAGCCGCAATCCCGGCTGCACCGGATTTGGCGGGCCTGGAGCCCGTGGAGAAGATCAAGCGTCGCTGGCCGATGTGGCTGGGGGCGGGCCTCACCCTGCTGATGGTGATCGGCCTGGCCCGGGTGCTGCTCAATACCGGCTTTACCGGGCTGTTGCGCAGTCTCCCCGAAAACCCGCTCTTCTACCTGTCGTTCGTGCTCTACTATCTGGTGGCACCGACCTTCGACTATGTCATCTTCCGCAAGCTGTGGCGGATCCCGCTCGACGGGATGATCGCACTGCACAAGAAGCGGATCGCGAACGAAGTGCTGATCGGCTATTCGGGCGAGGCCTATTTCTACGCCTGGGCGCGGCAGCGCACCCAGATGGTGGCGGCCCCCTTCGGCGCGGTGAAGGACGTGACGATCCTGTCGGCCATCGCCGGCAACGCGATGACGCTGGCGATGGTGGCGCTCGCGCTGCCCTTCGGTATCGACCTGCTGAAGCCGGGCGAATTCAACATCCTGATGGGCTCGATCGCGGTGATCTTCGCGATGTCGCTGCCCTTCCTGATCTTCTCCAAGCGGGTCTTCTCGCTGCCGCGCGCGCAGCTCTGGTGGGTGTTCGGCGTCCACTGCCTGCGTATCGTCAGCAGCTCCGTGCTGATCGCCTTCGCCTGGCATTTCGCCATGCCGCAGGTGTCGCTGGGGCTGTGGCTGCTGCTTTCGGCCGGCCGCCTGCTCGCCTGGCGCCTGCCGCTGGTGCCGAACAAGGAAGTGCTGTTCGCCACCTTCGCCATCATGCTGATCGGCCAGGACGAGGCGCTGAAGAAGCTGATGGCATTGATCGCCGGCCTGTCGCTGGTCGCGCACCTCATCCTGATCGCAGGCTTCGGCCTGCATGCACTGCTCACGAGGAAAGAAGCATGACGCGCATCGCCCTCCTGGCAGCGACCGTGCTTGCCGCCACGGCCGCCACCACCGCCTCCGCACAAGTGCTCGGCGAGGATGCCGGCGCCTGCACCGGCGGCCGCGGTCCCGCCATCCAGGCGGAGATCACCGGCCTGAAGGATCGCACTGGCCGGCTGAAGCTGGAGCTGTACCCCGCGACCGAGGAGGATTTCCTCAAGGACGATCGCGATCTGGTGAAGGAGGGCAAGACCTTCCGTCGCATCTGGGCGAACACGCCGCCCTTGGGCGCGGTGGTGATCTGCATCCGCGTGCCGGCGCCCGGCGAATATGCCGTGCTGTTCACCCATGACCGCGACGGCAAGAACAAGTTCAACTTCTGGTCGGACGGCGCCGGCTTCCCGTCGAACCAGCGGCTGGGTCGCAGCCGTCCCAAATTGCGTCAGGCAATGGTGCATGTCGGGAACGGCGTGACCACCATAAACATTCGAGCCCAGTATCTGCGCGGGCTGGGAGGATTCAGCCCGCTCGACTGAGGGGGCGCATGCGGATCGTCGACGTCAACGAGTTCTACTCTCCCACCGGCGGCGGCATTCGCACCTATCTCGATCGCAAGATGGGTCTGATGGCCGATCTGGGGCACGAGCTGATCGTCGTCGCCCCCGGTGCGGAGGATGCCGTGGAGGCGCGGCCGGGCGGCGGCGCGATCCACTGGCTGAAGGCCCCGCCGCTGCTGCTCGACCGCAACTACCGCATCTTCGTGAAGGACGAGCCGGTCTGGGCCGCGCTCGACCGGCTGCAGCCCGACATCGTCGAGAACAGCTCGCCTTGGCTGCCCGCATGGACCGTGGCGCGCTGGCCGGGCGATGCGCTCAAGGTGTATTTCGCACATGGCGACCTGGTCGGCACCTATCCGCAGCGCTGGCTGGACGGCGTCGCGACGCCGCTGCAGGTGGAGCAGGCATTCGGCTGGTACACGCGCTACATGGCGCGCTTCCTGGAGGGCTATGATGCCTTCGTCACCAACGGCCCTGCGCTCGCCAGGCGGTTCGAGCGGCGCGGGCTGAAGGTCGATGCCTCGGTGCCATTGGGAATCGACCGGGGCTGGTTCTCGCCTGAGCTGCGCGACGAGACGCTCCGCGCGGCGATGCTCGCGCAGCTGGGGCTGCCGCCGGAGGGGCATCTGCTGCTCGGCCTCGGCCGTCACCACAAGGAAAAGCGCTGGCCGCTGGTGATCGAGGCGGTGGAGGCGGCGGCCAACGATCTGCCGGTCGGGCTGATGCTGCTCGGCGACGGGCCGCAGCGCCACCAGCTGGAAGGGCTGATCGCCGACAGCCCGCATATCCGCATCTTCCGGCCGGTCTATGATCGGATGCGGCTCTCGCGGATCATGGCCAGCTGCGACGCGCTGATCCACGGCTCCGATGCCGAACCGTTCGGCTTGGTCGCATGGGAGGCGCTCGCCTCGGGCCTGCCGCTGATCGGGCCGGACGAGGGGGGCTTCGCCGAGGTCGCCGATTCGCGGTTCGCCGAGACCTATGTCGCGCGCGACACGCGGTCGGCGGCCGGAGCGATCCGGCGGCTGTTCGCGCGTGACCAGGCGCTACTGCGAAGCGCAGCCCGGCTCGCGGCGGGGAAGGTGCGCAGCGACGCGGATCACGCCGCTGCGCTGATGGACTATTATGGCGCGCTGCTGGCCGCCCGCTGCGGTGCGCCGCCATCGTCGAGCGCGGTCGCGTAAACCGAGATGTGGTCATCCCCGATCGGATAGCGGCCGCGCAGCCTGTAGCCGTCACGTTGCAGGTACTGCAGGACCCGTTCGCGGACGACGCGCCGTTCGCCCGAAAAGGGCGCGCGCATCGCGACGACTGCCGGGTGACGGCGGAAGATCCGATCCACTTCCTCCAGCTGATCGACCCCCACCGCGCCATTCTCGCGCTCGCGGGCAAGGTGGCTGGGGAAGACCCAGGCCGAGGCCGTACACCGCCCGGAAGCGGCGTACATCATGGTGTCGCCGGAATGGAGATAGAGGCACCCTTTGCCATGCCCGATGGCGGCGGCGATCGATTCCAGTTGCGCGTCATTCCCGCGGCGCCAGGCCGAGGTCACGACAATCGTCTCGCCCGCGATCAGGGCAACCGCCAGCAGGGCCGGCGCGACGACCCGCCGACCCAACGGAGCAGCGCCGAAGAACCCAGCGCAGCACAAGCTCGCCGGCATCATCACCGGCAGCGCATAATGATTGAACCAGGATCCGAAGAGGATCAGCCCGATGACCGAACTGATCAGCCATCCGAACAGCAGCGTGCGACGGTGCCCGGCAAGCGCGTCCGCGGCGGGAATCCGCCGGGAAAACCAGCATATCGTGAGCAGCGGGCCGAGGAAGAGCACCATTTGCAGGAAGGCGAGCGCAAGCTCGCTCGCCGGATCGCTCTTGCGATCGAGGATCGACTTGAAATTGGCGAAGAACCAGGCGTCGAAATGGCCGAGTGCTGCGTAGACGGCGCCGGCAAGGACCGTCGGCACCATCGCCGCGATGGCGTAGGCGGAGACCCGGATGGCCCATGGCAGCGGCGTCGCACCCAGGCGCCATTCCCGCACGGTCAGCCACAGGCCGAGGAACAGGCCTTCGAACAGGACTGAATATTTGACCTGCATCGCGAGCCCGACGAGGAGCATCGCGCCCATCGCGCGGGCGATACGTCGCCAGTCCTGGGCGGTGTCGGCGGCGCGCGGCAGCACCAGCGCGATCGCAGCGATCATCAGCAGATTGTAGAAGACGGGGGCTTGGCCACCCTGGCCGTCGGCGATGTTCAGCATGAAGATGTAGAGCAGCGCCGCCGGCGTTGCGCCGCGTTGCCAGCCGGCGCGATCCGCCAGACGGGCGATCATCATCGCGGTCAATACGACACTCGCCAGCGCCATCAGCTGATAGGCCAGGATGCCCCAGGGATAGCCGAGTGCCGCGGCCGGAACATAGAGCAGGAAGAGCCCGACCGGCTTGCGATCGAAGATGTCGACGAAGGGCAGCGCGCCGTGCAGCATGTGCTGCGCGGTCACGAAATAGAATTCCTCGTCGACATGGACGATGGGGTTGCCGAAGGTCGGGCTGCGGACGAGGGCTGCGGCCAACAGCAGTACCAGCCAGCGCGGGATCGATGCTGCCATGGCAAGCCAGCGGCTGCGGGGCGCGCCGGAATCGTGCGTCGCGATCCGCGTCGTCATCGCAGAGCGTTGCCGTGCACGAGTCGAATAAGTGTCATGTGCGTGTTCGTCTCCATGCCGCCGGCGGGTCTACCCCTGCCGCGCGGGCCTGTGTTCCCCCTTTTCCTGCCCGAATGCCGATTCTCGGGCTCGCCTAGCCCAGCTTTTCGCGGCTGTCACGAACACGACACCAATCGGCGCCACCTAGCGGCCGACCGAAAAAGGGACGGGACCCATGACTCTTCGACTCGACCGCCGCTCGCTGCTGCTCACTGGAACGCTGGGAATCGGTGCGCTCGCGCTGCCCGGCGTGGCGCTCGCCCAGGCGGCTGCGCGCGGCTTTACCCATTCGGTGGCGAGCGGCGAGCCCGGCCCGGATACGATGCTGCTGTGGACGCGCTACGTTCCTGCCGATCGCGGCGCGGTGAAGCTGCGCGCGCAGATCGCGACCAGCGCCGACTTCACCCGCATCGTCGCGGAAGGCGAGCAGATCACCGGCCCGTGGCGCGACTACACCGCCAAGGTGACCGTCGCGGGCCTCGCGCCCGACACGCGCTATTTCTACCGCTTCGTGGCACCCGATGGCAGCTTCTCGGCTGTCGGCCGCACCAAGACGCTGCCGCTGGGCGATGCCCGCCGCTTCGGCATCGCGATCTTCTCCTGCTCGAACCTGCCGTTCGGCTATTTCAACGCCTATGGCCATGCTGCCGCGCGTGACGACATCGACCTGTGGGTCCATCTCGGCGACTATCTCTACGAGTACAAGCAGGGCGGCTATGCACCGGCCGGCGGCGCCGTGGGCGGTCGCTGGCCCGAACCGGCGGGGGAGATGATCCACCTCGCCGATTACCGCCTGCGCTATGCCAGCTACCGCGCCGATCCCGATCTGCAGGCGCTCCACGCCGCCAAGCCGATGCTGATTCAGTGGGACGACCACGAGAGCGCCAATGACAGCTGGGAAGGCGGCGCCGAGAATCACCAGCCGGACGAGGAGGGCGACTGGAGCGCCCGCAAGGCGGCGGCGATGCAGGTGTTCCGCGAATGGATGCCGGTTTCCGAGACGCCCTGGGGCAGCTACGAGATCGGCACGCTGGCGACCTTCTTCCGCACCGAGAGCCGCTTGCTCGCGCGCAGCCAGCAGCCGGATGTCGCGCCGCTCTTCCAGGAGGCCGATCCCGTGAAGGCGCTCACCGCCTTCCGCGACGGCCCCTGGCAGGATCCGGCGGTGACGATGCTCGGCAGCGAGCAGGAAGTGTGGCTCGACCATGCGATGCGCCGCTCGGTGAAGGCGGGGCAGCGCTGGCAGGTGGTCGGCTTCGGCACGATCATGGGCAATCTCTCGACCCCGGCCGAGGCCTTGGGCTGGGTGGCACCCGATGCCGATCCGCGCGCCAAGGCCTATGTCGAGGCGGGCGTGCTGGCGGGCAAGCTCGGCCTGCCGCTCGGCTATGACAGCTGGGGCGGCTATCCGGCGGCGCGGGCGCGGTTCCTCACATCGGCGCAGCGCGTGGGCGCCAACCTGCTCGTCGTGTGCGGCGACAGCCACAATGCCTGGGCGTTCGATCTCGCGCAGGACGGCAAGGCCGCGGGCGTCGAGTTCGCCGGCCATGCCGTGACCTCGCCGGGCTTCGAGAGCGCAATGGCCACCGACCCCAAGGTCGTCGCCGCCGCGCTGGTGAAGGCGAACCCCGAGCTGAAATGGTGCGACACCAGCCGCCGCGGCTATATGGCGCTGACGCTGACGCCCGAGCAGGCGCGCAACGATTGGGTGTTCGTCGACACCATTACCGAGCGCAGCGGGAAGGCGAGCATCGGCCATAGCGCGACGGTGCAGCGCGGCCGCAACCTGATGGCATGAGCGCAGGCGGATCGCCGCACCCGCTGGCGGTGCGGCGATCGGGCGTGTGCCTCAGGGCTTGCGGAACTTGAGGGTCATGCGGTCGCTCTCGCCGATCGCGGCATATTTGGCGCGGTCCTGGTCCTTCAGCGCATAGGTGGGCGGCAGCGTCCACACACCGTTCGGCCAGTCGGCAGGATCGGCCTTGTTGGCGTTGACCTCGGACGCGCCGACGAACTTGAAGCCCGCCGCCTCCGCCAGCCGACGGACGGTGGAGACCTTGATATAGCCGCTCTTGGTCTCGCGCTCGTCGCTCGCGCTTTCGGGCAGGCGATGGTCCTCGATGCCGAGCGTGCCGCCCTTCTTGAGCATCGCGTACATCTGCTTGAACGCTTCGGGCGAATAGTCCTTGCCGTCCTGCTGATAGCCCATCCGCCAATTGTGGACGTTGCGGAAGGTGAGCACCACATCGGCGCTGCCGTCCGGCACCTTGGCCTGACCGGCGGCGGCGGGGAAGCTGACGACGCGGATCGGGCCGTAGAGCGCCGCGTCCTTGGCCTTCAGCGCCTCGATGCCCTTGGCGTTGCCGCTCGGTACGGCGGCGTAGAGCGTGCCTTTGCCCTTGGTGAGCGGCGCCAGGATCTCGGTGTACCAGCCGCCGCTCGGCCAGATCTCGACCACCGTGTCGCTCGACTTCACGCCGAAAAAGGCGAGCGTGTCGGCAGGGTGGCGATATTTGTCGCGCGCGGTGTTGGCGGGCGTGCGGCTGGGCGCCGCGACCGCGTTCTCGATCGCCCGGCGTAGCGAGGCGGGCTGCTGCGCCGCCACGCTGGCGACGGCGGCGAGGGTAGTGACGGCGGCGACGGCGACAAGACGATGGCGCATTGACGATGGCTCCCTGCTATCGGTGCGCGACTGTGACGCAACAAGGTGACGATGCAACTAGAATTCTGGATCGGCGCAGGGGTTGCGCTGGGAATCGCGATCCTCGCGGGACTGGCCGAACATCGCCGCCGCAAGCGGCGCGACCTGGAGCGGGTGGGCTGGGTGCCGTGGATGGCGATCCAGATGGCCGGGCTGTTCGCCGCGCTGGTGCTGGTCAGCGTCGCGCTGCACCTGGGGTGAGGGGCCAATGATCCTCCCCCGGGAGGGGGGCGGGCTATCGCATATGCCAAAATACGCCGTCATCCCCGCGAAGGCGGGGATCCATTGGCGCTGATGTCGAGGTTCTTTCCCCAGCGCTCAGGGCAATGGATTCCTGCCTTCGCGGGAATGACGAAGGTTTTGAGATGCTGCTGGCCCGCGCTTCCTATCCGCTAGCCCGGTCCTTCGGGGGAGGATCTGGTTAGAGACACGCCTCGAGCAGCGCCTGGTCGAACCCGAACTGCCGCGCCTTGTCGAGCGTGTACGGGCGAAGCCCCATCGAGCGATATTCGCCGATGATCTTCCCGTCGGTGCCCTCGTCGAGATATTCGAACTTGAACAGCTCCTGGGTGACGATCACCGGGCCTTCCATGCCGATCACCTCGGTGATGTTGGTCACCCGGCGGCTGCCGTCGCGCAGGCGCTTCACCTGGATGATCAGGTCCACCGAATCGGCGATCTGGCGGCTGATCGCTTCCTTGGGCACCTTGATGTCCGACATCATCACCATGTTCTCCATGCGCGCCAGCGCCTCGCGGGGGCTGTTCGAGTGGAGGGTGCACATCGATCCGTCGTGACCGGTGTTCATCGCCGCGAGCATGTCGAAACACTCGGCGCCGCGGATTTCGCCGAGGATGATGCGGTCGGGCCGCATGCGCAGCGCGTTCTTGACCAGGTCGCGGATCGAGATCTCGCCCTGGCCTTCCAGGTTGGCGGGCCGGGTTTCCAGCGGCAGCCAGTGCGGCTGCTGCAGGCGAAGTTCGGCGGCGTCCTCGATCGTCAGCACGCGCTCGCCGGGGTCGATCATCTTCGAGATCGCGTTGAGCATCGTCGTCTTGCCCGAGCCGGTGCCGCCCGAGATGACGATGTTGAACCGGCTGGCGCCCGCGATCTTGAGCGCGGTCGCCATTTTCTCGGACATCGATCCGCCCTTGGCCATCATGTCGAGCGTGATCGGCTTGGCGGAAAACTTACGGATCGAGATGGCGGTACCGCGCAAGGAGAGCGGCGGCACGATCACGTTGACGCGGCTGCCGTCCTTGAGGCGGGCGTCGGCGAGCGGGGTGGTCTGGTCGACGCGGCGGCCGACCGAATTGCAGATCCGCTGGGCGATCTGGAACAGATGCTCCTCGTCGCGGAAATTGATGTTGGCGAGCTCGAGCTTGCCCTTGCGCTCGACATAGGTCTGCTCGGGGCCGTTGACCATGATGTCGCTGACTGCCGGATCGGCGAGCAGCTCTTCCAGCGGCCCGAGCCCCAGCAGTTCGTCGACCAGCACCTTTTCCAGCGCGAACTGCTCGCGCCGGTTGAGGGTGAGCTTGAGCTCGCCGAGCACCTCGCCGATGATCGGGCGGAATTCCTCGGCCAGCTCGTCCTTGGTCAGCGTCGCCGCGGCTTCGGGATCGACGCGCTCAAGCAGGCGCGGCAGCACCTGCTCCTTGATGCGGTGGATCGACGCCTCGAAGCCTTCGTTGCGCGCACCGCCAAAGTCGACCGGCGCCGCCTGGCGGTCGGCAAGCCGCTGCATCGCATCGGCGCTGGCGGCGCTGGGGCCCAGCGGGTCGCGCTCCAGCATCGGGTCGTAGGGGTCCTGGCCGGGGAGCGGCACCGAATCGAGCGGCGGGAACTGCTCGCCGCCCAGCGGCACGGGCTCGGCGCGCTGGAAGCCGCCGCCCTGCATCGGCCGCGCGACTCCGAAGGCCGGCCGGCCTCCGGTTCCGTTTCCTATGCCACCACGACGCCCGAACGCGCTCATCGAACCTTCAGTCCCCAAGGAAGTACCGAGGGGTAAAGGAAAAGCCTTGCGAATTGGCTAACTATGCGGGGGTGGAGCAGTGCTGCCTTGCCGCCAATCGTCATCCCAGCGCACGCTGGGATCTCCCGTTATACGCTATTCGGCGGCAGGGCGCTGCTACACGAGACCCCAGCTTTCGCTGGGGTGACGCATGCTGCGCGGTGCCGGGACTTCCGACGCCGGATCCGGCAACGCCAGCGCTCGAAACGCAAACAGCCCCGCATTCGCGAGGCTGTCTGACTAGCAGCGGCGCTTGCCGTTGGTTATTCGGCGCGTTCGGCCAGCACGGTGAGACCGAGCTCGTTGACCTCGGCGAAACCGCCCTCGACGCGGATGAGCTCCGGCGTGGTCGCGCCGGGCTTGTAGAGCTCGATATTGCCGTCGCGGATCGTCGACATGATCGGCGCATGGCCTTCGAGCACGCCGAAATCGCCCTCGCTGCCGGGGACGACGACCATATGGACCTCTTCCGAGCGGACGAGACGTTCCGGAGTGACGAGTTCGAAGTGCAGCATCTCGGTTCTTCCTAAGCCCCTCCCCTTTAGGGGAGGGGTTGGGGTGGGGGACACCGCCCCCGACGTCGGTATTCGCTGGGGTGATCGGACGCTCGCTTGCGCTCGCGCCCCACCCCGACCCCTCCCCTGAAGGGGAGGGGCTAGTAGTGGCTTACGCCTCGTCGGCGAGCTTCTTGGCCTTGGCGATCGCGTCGTCGATGCCGCCGACCATGTAGAAGGCCGCTTCCGGCAGATGGTCATACTCGCCGTCGACCACCGCCTTGAACGAGCGCACCGTGTCTTCCAGCTGCACGAAGGCGCCCGGAATGCCGGTGAACACTTCGGCGACGTGGAACGGCTGCGAAAGGAAGCGCTGGATCTTGCGGGCGCGGGCGACGGTCAGCTTATCCTCTTCGGAAAGCTCGTCCATGCCCAGGATCGCGATGATGTCCTGCAGCGACTTGTACTTCTGCAGAATGGCCTGCACCGCACGCGCCGTCTCGTAATGCTCCTGGCCGACAACGCGCGGCTCGAGCACGCGGCTGGTCGAGTCGAGCGGATCCACCGCCGGGTAGATGCCCAGCTCGGAGATGGCGCGGTTGAGCACGGTCGTCGCGTCGAGGTGGGCGAACGAGGTTGCCGGCGCCGGATCGGTAAGATCGTCGGCGGGCACGTACACGGCCTGCACCGAGGTGATCGACCCCTTGGTGGTCGAGGTGATGCGCTCCTGCAGCGCGCCCATGTCGGTCGACAGGGTCGGCTGATAGCCCACCGCCGACGGAATACGGCCGAGCAGTGCCGACACTTCCGCGCCTGCCTGGGTGAAGCGGAAGATGTTGTCGACGAAGAACAGCACGTCCTGGCCTTCGACGTCGCGGAAATATTCGGCGATCGTCAGGCCCGAGAGCGCGACGCGGGCACGGGCGCCCGGCGGCTCGTTCATCTGGCCGTAAACAAGGGCGACCTTCGAGCCTTCACTGATCGCGTTGCCGTCGGCGTCCTTGGCGATGACGCCGGCGTCGAGGAACTCGTGATAGAGATCGTTGCCCTCGCGGGTACGCTCACCGACGCCCGCGAACACCGAGGTGCCGCCATGGCCCTTCGCGATGTTGTTGATCAGCTCCTGGATGAGCACGGTCTTGCCCACGCCGGCGCCGCCGAACAGGCCGATCTTGCCGCCCTTCGCGTAGGGCGCGAGCAGGTCGATGACCTTGATGCCGGTGACGAGAATCGCGCTGTCGGTCGACTGCTCGATGAACTCGGGGGCCTTGGCGTGGATCGGCGCGCGCAGATCGGTGCTGACCGGGCCGCGCTCGTCGATCGGCTCGCCGACGACGTTGAGGATGCGGCCGAGCGTCGCCGGGCCGACGGGAACCTGGATCTGGTTGCCGGTGTCGGTGACGGTCTGGCCGCGGGTCAGGCCCTCGGTCGCGTCCATCGCGATCGTGCGGACGGTGTTCTCGCCCAGATGCTGCGCGACTTCCAGAACCAGGCGGTTGCCGTTGTTCTGCGTCTCGAGCGCCGAAAGGATCGCCGGCAGGTTGTTTTCGAACGTCACGTCGACGACCGCGCCGATCACCTGGCTGATGCGGCCGACATTGTTGGTGCCCGTGGTCGGGGTGGTGTCTACAGCGGCGGTTGCCATTGTTGCTTTCCTTGCTTCGTGCAGCTTTTAGAGCGCTTCGGCGCCCGAAATGATTTCCACCAGCTCGGTCGTGATCGCGGCCTGGCGGGAACGGTTATACTGGATCGTCAGACGGTTGATCAGGTCGCCGGCGTTGCGCGTGGCGTTGTCCATCGCGGTCATCGACGCGCCCTGCTCGCTGGCCTGGTTCTCCAGCAGCGCCTTGAAGATCTGCACCGTCAGGTTGCGCGGCAGCAGATCGGCGAGGATCGTCTCTTCGTCCGGCTCATATTCGACCGACGCACCCGCACTCGCCACCGTCGTCTCCGGCACAGAGACCGGGATCAGCTGCTGCTCGGTCGGCACCTGGGCCAGCGCCGAGCGGAAGTGCGAGTAGAACAGGGTCGCCACGTCGAACTCGCCCGCGAAGAAGCGGTCGGTCACGTCCTTGGCGATCGCACGCGCCTCGTCATAGCCCGGCGTCCGCACGGCAGTCGTGTCGAACTGGCCGACGATCATGCCGGGGAAGGTACGGGCGATCACCGCGCGGCCCTTGCGGCCGACGAGGTAGAACTTCACCGTCTTGCCCTCGGCGATCAGCGTGCGCGCCTTGAGGATCGCCGCCTTGACGATGTTGGCGTTGAACGCACCCGACAGGCCCTTGTCGCCATTGGCGACGATGAGCAGCTGGGTGTCCGCCTTGCCGGTGCTAGCGAGGAGACGCGGCGCATTGTCGCTGGCCCCTACCTTGCTGGCGAGGCTGGCGACCACGCCCTCAAGGCGCTGGGCATAGGGGCGCGCGGCTTCTGCGGCGGCTTGCGCCTTCCGCAGCTTCGCCGCCGCGACCATCTGCTTGGCCTTGGTGATCTTCTGGGTCGACTTGACCGAGGCGATCCGGCCCTTGAGTTCCTTGAGGTTGGCCATCCGGCGGCAGTCCCTTAGGCGAAGGTCTTGGTGAAGGCGTCGAGCACGGCCTTCACCTTGTCTCGCGTACCGTTCTCGAAGGCCTTGGTGTCGCGGATCTCGGCGAGCACCTCGGCATGCTGCGAACGGAAGTGCGCGAGCATCGCGGCTTCGAAGCGGACCACGTCCTTCACCGCGACATTGTCGAGATAGCCGTTGGTGCCGGCGAAGATCGAGATAGTCTGCTCTTCGAACGACAGCGGGCTGAACTGCGGCTGCTTGAGCAGCTCGGTCAGGCGCGCACCGCGGTTCAGCAGCTTCTGGGTCGAGGCGTCGAGGTCCGAACCGAACTGCGCGAACGCGGCCATTTCGCGATACTGCGCCAGCTCGAGCTTGATCGAGCCCGACACCTTCTTCATCGCCTTGGTCTGCGCCGACGAACCCACGCGCGACACCGACAGACCGACGTTGATCGCCGGACGGATGCCCTGATAGAACAGGTTCGTCTCGAGGAAGATCTGGCCGTCGGTGATCGAGATCACGTTGGTCGGAATGTAGGCCGAGACGTCGCCCGCCTGGGTTTCGATGATCGGAAGCGCGGTCAGCGAGCCCGAGCCGTTGGCGTCGTTCATCTTCGCGGCGCGCTCGAGCAGGCGGCTGTGGAGATAGAACACGTCGCCCGGATAGGCTTCGCGGCCCGGCGGGCGGCGGAGCAGCAGCGACATCTGACGATAGGCGACGGCCTGCTTCGAAAGATCGTCATACACGATCACGGCGTGCATGCCGTTGTCGCGGAAATACTCGCCCATCGCGCAGCCGGTGTACGGCGCGAGGAACTGGAGCGGGGCCGGCTCCGACGCGGTGGCGGCGACGACGATCGAATACTCCATCGCGCCATTCTCTTCGAGCTGGCGGACGATCTGCGCGACGGTCGAGCGCTTCTGGCCGATCGCGACGTAGATGCAGTAGAGCTTCTTGCCTTCGTCGCCCGAGCTGTTCGGGCCCTTCTGGTTGATGAAGGTGTCGATCGCGACGGCGGTCTTGCCGGTCTGGCGGTCGCCGATGATCAGCTCGCGCTGGCCACGGCCGATCGGCACCAGCGCGTCGATCGCCTTCAGGCCGGTCTGCACCGGCTCGTGCACCGACTTGCGCGGGATGATGCCCGGCGCCTTCACTTCGACGCGGCGACGCTCGGTATATTCGATCGGGCCCTTGCCATCGATCGGGTTGCCCAGGCCATCGACGACGCGGCCGAGCAGGCCCTTGCCGACGGGGACGTCCACGATCGTGCCGGTGCGCTTGACGGTGTCGCCTTCCTTGATCTCGGCGTCCGAGCCGAAGATCACGACGCCGACATTGTCGGCCTCGAGGTTGAGCGCCATGCCCTGCACGCCATTGGCGAATTCGACCATCTCACCGGCCTGGACATTGTCCAGCCCGTGGATGCGCGCGATGCCGTCGCCGACGGACAGCACCTGGCCGATTTCCGAAACCTGCGCTTCGGTGCCGAAATTGGCGATCTGGTCCTTGATGACCTTCGAGATTTCTGCGGCGCGGATATCCATCTTCTTAGCCTTCAGCCTTTCATCGCGTGCGCGAGGGAGTTCAGTCGGGTCTTGATCGACGAATCGATCATCTGGCTGCCGATCTTCACGACCAGGCCGCCGAGCAGCGAGGGGTCTACCGACAGGTCGACCGAGACCTCGCGGCCGATACGGGTGCGGAGCTGCTGCTTGAGCGCGTCGACCTGTTCGGCATCGAGCGGGTGTGCCGACGCCACTTCCGCGGTCGTCTCGCCGCGATGGCCGGTGGCCAGCATGCGGAACATGCGGATGATCGCCGGCAGCTGCGCGAGGCGACGGTTCTCGGCGAGCACGCCGAGGAACTTGGCCGTCGTCGCATCCAGCGCCATCACGCCGGCCGCCGCAGCGACGGCCTTGCCGGCGTCCTTGCGGCCGATCAGCGGGCTGGTGGTCAGCGCCTTGAACTCGGGCGATTCGTCGAGCGCCGCCCGCACGGTCGCAAGGCTGGCTTCGACGGCCTCGATGGCCTTGGCGTCACGTGCCAGCTCGAAGAGCGCGGTTGCGTAGCGTCCGCTTAGGCTGGCCTGAATACCGCCGGAATTCTCCACGCGATTCGTTTCCTCTCGGAGGGTCGGAAGTGACCCCATGCACAAAAGGGGGGCGACGCATACTGCGCCCCCGATGGGTTGCCGGGCTGCTAGCATCGCGGTTCGAGGGATGCAACCCGAGTCGCCGAAACGTCACACGTCCATTTCATCTTTGGATTTTCGGGCGCTGCGACGCACAAAAGAAAAAGGGCAGGCGAGCGACGCGCCTGCCCCGAAATCATGACGTTAGCTGCTGTCAGGCGACGCGATATGCCGCAGCGCGACGACGCCGGAACATGCCGCCGACCAGCGCGAAGCCGCCGATCATCGTCGCCCAGCTCGCCGGCTCGGGCACGGCGCTGAGGAAGACCTGGCTCTGCTGGTCGTTCGAGAACAGCACCTGCAGCTTGTGGCCGGCGATTGCGGTCCAGCCGCCGGTGGTGATCTGGGTCAGGTAGCTGTTGGCCAGGGCGCGCGCATCGTCGCTGTTGCCGCCGACGGTGTAGAACTGGCCGCTGGTGGTGTCGTAGCTGCCGCCATGCTCTTCGAGGATCTCCCACACCGCCAGCTGGGTGGCGGCGGAGATGGTCTTGCGGGCGAGCAGGTCGGTCTCGGCGCCGAGGAGCAGGTCCGAATGGGTGAGCAGGGTCAGCAGCTGCTGCTGGCGAGTGGTGTCGCTGAGCACCGACGCGATGTCGGCGCGCTCGAAGGTGCCGGTGTTCAGCTCGGTGAAGGCGGCGACGCAGTAGGTGAGGAACTCCACCGCCTTGCCATTCTCGGTGCCGGTGACGCGGAACCGGCTCATCCCGGGCCAATTGCCGACGAATCCGGTGGGGGTGTAGATCATCTGGTCCGCGGCGAGATAGCCGGGATCGTCATCGATGCCGGTGATGATCACCGAGGCATTGGCGGCGGCGGGCATCACGGCGCCGAGCGCCAGAGCAGCGGCCATCACAGCAGTACGCATCGTCATCCATTCCCACCCGTTGAGTGGGAAGAGCGCTACCGGACGCTCGCAGCGGCCGCTAGATTATTGAAATTGGTGAATGACCGGCTTTGGCACAGCCTGTGCCGGTGTGGGACGGGGCGGCATCGCCACCGTCCAAAAACCGTCATCCCCGCGCAGGCGGGGATCCATTTGCCAGGACGATTCAGCAAGCGCCGCGCCGTCTCCATCAATGGATCCCCGCCTGCGCGGGGATGACGATCGTAAAGGTGGACGCCGTCACCTGCAGCAGCAAGCGGTGGCGCCCGTTGTTCTCAGTTCAGCGCGCGCGCCCTGCGCCGCCGCCCTGGCCGCGATTGCCGCCGCCGGGGCGACCCTGGCCGCTGCCGGCGGGACGCGCGTTGAACTTGCGCTTCGGCGCACCCGGGCCGCGACCGGCGCCCGCACCGGCATGGCCGGCACCGTCCTGGCGACGCGGCTGGTCGCTGCGCGGACCGCCCTCGGCCCGGCGCTGCTCGCCACCACGCGGCGCATCGCTGCGCGGACCGCCGCGACCACGGCCGCCCGGCTGGCCGTCGCCACGACGGCCCGAGGCATGCTGCATCGCGCGGCCGTTGCGGCCGTTCTGCTCGTCGCGGCTCGCCGGCATCGGCGAGCGGGTCGACTTGATCTTGTCGGCCTCGGCCATGAAGTTCTCCGGCAGCGGCTGCACGGTGAGCTTCTGGCGGGTCAGCCGCTCGATGTCCTTCAGGTACGGACGCTCGTCATCGGCGCAGTAGCTGATCGCGATGCCGTCGGCGCCGGCGCGCGCGGTGCGGCCGATGCGGTGGACATATTGCTCCGGCACGTTCGGCAGCTCGAAGTTGAACACATGGCTCACCCCCGACACGTCGATGCCGCGCGCGGCGATGTCGGTCGCCACCATCAGCTTGACCTTGCCCGAGCGGAACTCGCCCAGCGCACGCTCGCGCTGCGGCTGGCTCTTGTTGCCGTGGATCGCGTTGGCGGCGATGCCGTTGCCGGCGAGCAGCCGCACGACGCGGTCGGCGCCATGCTTGGTGCGGGTGAAGATCAGCGCGCGATCGATCTCCGGGTTGCGCAGCTGCATGGTCAGCAGCGCCTGCTTCTCGGCCTGGGTCACATAGGTGACGAACTGCTCGACGCGCTCCGCCGTGGTGGCGACCGGGGTCACCTTCACTTCGACCGGATTGTGGATGAACTGGCTGGCCAGCTCGCGGATCGTCTTGGGCATGGTCGCCGAGAAGAACAGCGACTGGCGCTTGGCCGGCAGCTCCTTCACGATGCGGCGCAGCGCATGGATGAAGCCGAGGTCGAGCATCTGGTCGGCTTCGTCGAGCACCAGGATCTCGATGCCCAGCAGGATCATGTAGCACTGGTCGAGCAGGTCGACGAGGCGACCCGGCGTGGCGACGAGGATGTCGACGCCGCGGGCGAGGTCGGTCTTGTTCTTGTGGACCGAGGTGCCGCCGAACACGGTGGCGATGCGCAGGCCGGTGCCGCTGGCATAATGCTTGGCATTGTCGGCGATCTGCGCGGCGAGCTCGCGGGTCGGCGCGAGGACAAGCATGCGGCAGCCGCGCGGCTGGGCACGGCGGCCCGAGGCGACGAGTCGGTCGATCGACGGCAGCATGAACGCCGCGGTCTTGCCGGTGCCGGTCTGCGCGATGCCGAGCAGGTCGCGGCCTTCGAGCAGCGCGGGGATCGACTGCGCCTGAATCGGCGTGGCTTCAGTATAGCCCTTCGCCGCGAGCGCAGCGAGGACGGTCTCGGAAAGGCCGAGGTCTTTGAACAACATGGAAAACCCTTACAAATGGGCCGGCGCACGGCCGTCTTCGAAGGGCGCGTGCGTAGGCGGGGTCAACAAGTGACGCCCCGCGTGATTTGGGAAGCCGGTAAGGACGAGGCAGAGCCGAGCGGCGCTTTTTCCCCGGAAAGGGTGCGCGCCGCCGATCACGCTGCATGTAAATGCCTCGTCGTGGTGCGGCATATGGCAGCGATGCTGCGCCGCGTCAAGATCGGCACCGGCGTTGGTCCGGCGTTAACCCCGATTGTTCTACGGTCGTGTCTCTTGGGGCAAGGGAAGGTGCTGGTGCTCGTCGCGAGGCTGGAAGTGTGGGGAAGCATGGACGCGCGCGGCGCGGTGCGCTTCCTCGTGCAGAGCGAAACCACGGTGCGCGGCATGGACGGGCGGCCGTTCGACGCGGTGGTCGAGAATTTCTCGCGTACCGGCTTCCTGTTCAAGGCCGAGGTGGAACTGTCGCCGGGCACGCTGATCTGGATCGGCCTGTCGGGCGCCGGCGCGCGCGAGGCCAAGGTGGTCTGGCAGGACGGCCCGCGCCACGGCTGCGAATTCCTGATGCCGCTCGGCCGGCGCGACCTGCAGCATGCGTTCCGCAGTCGCGAGTCGATCGTCGAGGATCTGGAAGCCCGGCTGCGGCGGGCGAGCATGCTGCCGGAGGGGGAGTAGGCGGGGTCGGTGGCGAGCGACGGCTATCGCCCACTCGCGGACGTTCGCTTCCAGCTTAGAGTGCAGGGAAATGCACTTAGAGGATCAAACGGTGGAGCGATTTGAGCGAGACGCGCCGCTGCCAAACGAAATGCAAGGTCGTTGGCCTGAAATAGAGAACCCTTTTTCTGAGTTAATCATCGAAGGGGGCGAGGTCATTTGGTTCGGGCGGCCAGTCCTTTATGACTATAAGCTGATTGGTAATGATGATAACACTCTAACCGTCAGCCTTAAGGTCAATGACGAGGCGCTTGAGGACACGTTTCAAAGGTCTAACGAAACCGAGCTTGTCGTTACCCCGGAGGGTGAATTTCACGCTTACAACGTCAAGTTTGCCAGTCAGTTCGAAAGGGCTCGCACTCGGACGGACGGCAGCTAACCACCAGCTCTACCCATTGGTTAGGGGCCATTGATGCTGCCGTCGGACGGATCAGCCATGGTCTTGTGCGTTGCGCCGTGTTTCCTATATGTACCGCTCTACTGCCACGGGCGCGCGCTCTTTGACACCGTTCGGTACTGCGCCGACGCGCGCGATGCGATACGCTTCGCGCCTTCCCGATTCACCTCCGCTGGCCACGCGCGCGGCATTGCCGTATGCCTGATACGAGGTTGCGCTGATCCTGACTCATCCGCGGACTGCTTTGCCCAACCATCAGCCATCACCCCAGCGAACGCTGGGATCTCCTGAAGGCTGGGCAAAACGGAGGAGCGCTCCTGTCGGAGATGTCAGCGTTCGCTGGCCTGACGCTGGGCGGACCGATTTCCGATCACGCCGTACGGTATGAACTTCCTAAACTTCGCGTCCGTCCCGGGTCGCTTGCGATGGCTGCGGGAGACGCGCGAACGCCTAAACTTCCTAAACTTCGAGCCGCCACTTCCACCAGCGCGGCTATGCCCTGCCTGCGAAATTACCCCGCCGACGCGTCGGCCAAAAACGCCCGCTCGCGATAGTCGAACCAGTCGAAGTCCGCCGGTGTCCCCGTGCCGCCCATGTCCTGGCAGGCCATGCCGAGGAAGGCGCCGGTAAAGTTGGGCAGGCCCGGCGCGCTCGCCTCGTCGGAGAGGATCGAGGTGTCGAACAGTTCGGGGAGCCATTGCCACGCCTCGGTGCCGGCCATCCGCCAGCCGAAGCGCAGCCGCTCGTAATCGATCTCGCAGCGCAGCTCGACCGGGCCCGGCGGCAGCGGGATCGGCCCGGTGAACGCGTCGCCCTGCGGCGCGTCGGGCAGCGCGCTCATCACCCGCAGATGGCGCCCGACCGCCTCGTCGTGGCTGATGTGGAGATAGTGGAACTTGGCGCCGTTGTAATAGGCGACCAGCCCCGCCGCCTGCTGGAAGTCGGCGGGTTCGAAGTCGATGCGGCAGGACGCCGAGACGCAAAAGGCCTGCAGCCGCCGCGCGACCAGCGCCTGGGTGAAGACGCTACCGATCGTCTCGCGGCCATGGAGGCGGAGATGGCCGGGCCGGGCGGTGAGGCTGAAGATGCGCTCGGGCTCGGGGGTGCGCAGCCATTGCAGGTCGATCGGCAGGTCGGTGCCGTCGAAGTCGTAGCGCGCATGCGTGGCCCGCGCGGGCGAGGGCTCGCCGGGCAGCGCCCGCATTTCCAGCTCGGGCAGGCCCAGGCCGTTGCGGGTATAGAGCCAGCCATCCTCGCCCCAGCGCATAGGCTGGATCGCGGTCTCGCGGCCGAGCACGCAGCGCCCGCGGTTCGGCAGCGGGCGGCCGCAGAGATAGACCAGCCAGGGCTCGCCCTCGGGCGTATGCACCAGATCGGCGTGGCCGGCCCGCGCGAGCACCGCATCGGGCCGGGTGCGGCTGGAAAGGATGTAGGTGTCGGGGTGGAGTTCGTACGGGCCGGTGATCGCCCGCGATCGCGCCATGGTGACGGCATGGTTCCAGCCGGTGCCGCCCTCGGCGGTGAGCAGGTAATAATAGTCGCCGCGGCGATAGAGATGCGGTGCCTCGGTCAGCCCCAGCGCCGTGCCGGGGAAGATGGTGGTGCGCTCGCCGAGGAGCTGGCCTGTTGCCGCATCAACTTCCTGCAGCACGATGCCGGCGAAGCGGTTGCGCCCCGGGCGATGGTCCCAGAGCTGGTTGACCAGCCATTTGCGGCCATCGTCGTCGTGGAACAGCGAGGGGTCGAAGCCGCTGGAGTTGAGACGCACCGGATCGGACCAGGTGCCGTCGATCGTGTCGCAGGTGACGAGGTAGTTGTGGAAGTCGCGCAGCGACGCGCCGGAGGCGCCGCCCATCGTCGTGCGGCCATAGCGCTTCACGTCGGTGTAGCAGAGGTAGAAGCGGGTGCCGTCATGGGTGAGGCACGGCGCCCACACCCCGCAGCTGTCCGGATCGCCGCGCAGGTCGAGCTGGGAGGCGCGCACCAGCGGCCGGGCGACCAGCGTCCAGTGGGCGAGGTCGCGGCTGTGGTGGATCTGCACGCCGGGGAACCACTCGAAGGTCGAGGTCGCGATGTAATAATCGTCGCCGACGCGGCAGATCGACGGATCGGGGTTGAAGCCGGGCAGGATCGGATTGCGGATCATCGGGGGGCCTTGACGAGGGTCCAGAGCAGCAGGGCGGCGAGCAGGTCGAGCAGCCCGAGCGCCACGAAAAAGGGGCCATAGCCGAGCGAGGCGACCAGCCCGCCGATCAGCAGCGAGAAGATCAGGATGCTGGCATTGGCGCAGGTGCCGGCCAGCCCGGCGACGGTGCCGAGCTCGCTGCGGGGAAAGAGGTCGCTCGCCATGGTGATGACGGTGACCGAGAGGGTCTGGTGCGCGAAGCCGCCGAGGCAGAGCAGCGCCACCGCCGCCCAAGCGCTTTCGACGCGGGCGACGAAGATCATGCCGGTCATCAGCAGCGCGCCGACGGTAAAGGTCCAGCGGCGCGCGTTGATCAGGCTGATGCCCCGGCGCTGGAGGAACAGCGCCAGCGCCGGGCCGAACAGGCAGCCGAGATCGGCCGCGACAAAGGGCAGAAAGGCGGAGACGGCGATCTCGGTCAGGTTGAAGCCGCGCACCTTCACCAGATAGAGCGGCATCCAGAAGGTGAGCGTCCCCCAGGTCGGGTCGGCGAGGAAGCGGGGCAGGGCGATGCCCCAGAAATTGCGCTGGCCGAGCAGGCGAAGCAGCGACGGCCGCTCGGCGCGTTCCTGGATATGCGCTTCCTGGCCGCTGAGGATCAGGTCGCGTTCGCGTTCCGAGATGCCGGGATGCGTCTGGGGCGACCGATACTGGGCGAGCCAAAGCAGCGCCCAGAGCAGCGCCAGCACGCCGGTGACGACGAACGCCGCGCGCCAGTTCCACAAGGCGATCGATCCGGCGACCAGCGGCGCCGCGATCGCCGCCCCGGCCGAGGCGCCGAGATTGTAGATGCCCCCGGCCAGCCCCCGCTCGCGCGCCGGAAACCACTCGGAGACGACCTTCAACCCGCCGGTGTGCGAGGTCCCCTCGGCAAAGCCCAGCAGGCCGCGCAGCGCGAACAGCCATTGCCAGCTGAACGCCAGGCCGTGCGCCATGCTCAGCAGCCCCCAGCCGGCGGCGAACAGCGCCAGGCCCGAGCGCAGCCCGATCACGTCGAGAATATAGCCCACCACCGGCTGGAGCATGATGCCGCCCTGAAAGGCGGCGGTGATGTAGGAATATTGGCGCTCGTCGATATGGAGATCGGCCATGAAGCTGGGCGCGGCAACGGCCAGCGTGCTCCGCGTGAGATAGTTGAGCATCGTGCCGAGCATGACGATGCCGATGATCCACCAGCGCAGCGCGCCTGTGCGATGCCAGAAGGACATTCCCTCTCCCTTTCGCGCGCCACCACGCCTGTTAACGTTAACGGTGCCAGCAAAGCCTGCCGTCCGCAAGGTGGTAGACGGTTTTTGATCGCATGCGGCGGGATGTGAGGTGGCAGGAGGCGGCGTATAGCAGGGCCCATGAGCGATGCGCCTGCCCTGGAAGACCCCCGCTGGACCGCCTTCGTCGCCCGCGACCGGGCGCAGGACGGGCGGTTCGTCGTCGCGGTGACGACCACGGGCATCTACTGCAAGCCCAGCTGCCCGGCCCGCCGGCCGCGGCCGGAAAATGTCCGTTTCTTCGACGAGGGCGAAGAGGCAGCCGCCGCCGGGTTCCGCCCCTGCCTGCGCTGCAAGCCCGACGAAGCGGCGCGCGACGCGACGGCGGTGGCACAGGCCACGGCGCTGCTCGACGCGGCGGAGGAGACGATCGGTCTGGAAGCGCTGGCGGCGGCGGTCGGCTATGCGCCGCATCATTTCAACCGGCTGTTCAAGCGCGCGACCGGCGTGACCCCGGCCGCCTATGCCCGCGGCCTGCGCGCCCGGCGCGCGGCGGCGGCACTCGAGGAGGAGGCAAGCGTGACCCAGGCGATCTATGCGGCGGGCTATTCCGCCCCCAGCCGTTTCTATGCCGAGGCCGGTGCCCGGCTCGGCATGGCGCCGAGCGCGTGGCGCGCGGGCGGGGCAGGGGCGACGATCCGCTGGACGATCGCGGCGACCAGCCTCGGCCCGCTGCTGATCGCGGCGACGGATAAGGGCCTGTGCCGTATCGCCTTCGACGAGGATGCGGACATGCTCGCCCGCCGCTTCCCGGCAGCGACGGTGCTAGCCGGTGGCGAGGATTTCGCGGCGCTGGCGGCGGAGGTGGTGGCGCTGGTCGAGGATCCGAACCGCCAGCGCGACCTGCCGCTCGACGTGCAGGGCACCGCCTTCCAGGAGGCGGTGTGGCAGGCGCTGCGGACCATCCCGCCGGGCGAGACGCGCAGCTATGCCGAGCTGGCGGCGCTGGCCGGCAAGCCTGCGGCCGTCCGCGCCGCGGGCACCGCGTGCGGTGCCAATCCGGTCGCGCTCGCCATCCCCTGCCACCGCGCCCAGCGCGGCGACGGCAGCATGGGCGGCTACGCCTATGGACTGGACCGCAAGCGCGTGCTGCGGGCGCGGGAAGGCGTGCGCGAACGGAAATAGGCGCGGGCGCCGCCACCTCTGCGTCATCCCAGCGTACGCTGGGATCTCCATCCGTAACGCTGCGCCGGGTCAGCCCAGCCCCGGGGAGACCCCAGCTTCCGCTGGGGTGACGGCTATTTGGGAAGCCAAAGGAAGACCGCCTTACTGCCCCGAAGCCGGGGCGCAGTGATAGACCAGCTTCTCGTTATAGGCCGGCGGCAGGCTCGCCCGCATCAGCTGCTGCAGGCTGGCGAGGCTGGCGCGCTTGGCCTGGTCGGCGGTGCACTGGTTGACCGGCACCGGCGCCTTGGCGTCGCGCACCTTCTGCATGTCGGCGGCCGACAGATAATAGCGGGTGTCGGTGAGCGTCGCGCTGTCCGGGTCGAACTCGCGGACCGTCACGGTCTGTTCGTCGGCGGGCGCCAGCACGCGCTGCCAGCGGCGGCCGGATTCGGCGTACTGGGTGCCGCCGTCGAAACAGCCGTCCGGCCCCACGTTCAGCCGCACCGGCTCGCCCGGCGATACGGTGATCCGGCTGCGCTCGGGCTGGAGCGTGCAGAGCAGCGGCCCTTGCGCCGCATCGGCGGGCAGCTTGGCCTCGGCGGTGTCGTTGCCGGTGCCGGGTGCGGCGACGCTTGCCTCGTCGAAGCTCGGCCGCAACACGAACAGCGCGACCGCGCCGAGCAGCAGCACTCCGCCGCCCACCGCGCTCCAGATGCCCGGCCGCTGTTTGTCGCGCGAGAGCAGCAGCCCGGCCGCGCCCAGCGCCAGCGCGCCGAACACCAGCAGCACGGCGGCCCCTGCCATAAAGGTTTCGCGCGTCGATTCGTTCGCGGCGCGCGCCTTGTCGATCGCCGCTTCGCGGGCGCGGGCGGCGGCGCTTTCGGCCTGCGCGTTCCGGTTGGCCGCGTCGGCACGGTCCTTCTCCTCGGCCGCCTTGTCGAGCGCCATGCGCTGGTCGACGCTGATACAGGGGGCGGCGATCTGGACGAAAGGCTGCTTGGCCTGGGTGAGGAAGCCGGTCAGCTCGGTGTCCGAAATGGCGAAGGCGAAGGTCGCATCGCCTTCCTCGCTGTTGGTGATCGCGGAGTTGACGCCGAGCACCCGCCCGCAGGCATCGAGCAGCGGTCCACCCGAATTGCCGCGGGCGATGTTGGCGGTGTGGAGCAGCACCGAGATGCCCTCCAGCGTGCGGGTGCCGGCAAAGCCGCCCTGGGAGCGGACCGGCGACTGCGGCGTGATGAAGTCCGCCGCCGAGCGCGCCGTGGCGATGTCGACATTGCCCGGATAGCCGAGCGCGATCAGCATCTCGCCGTCGGTGACCGCGCCGTTGAACAGCGCGAGCGGCGCCAGCTTGGCGCCGCTGAATTCGATCAGCGCCAGGTCGCGCTTGGTGTCGATCGCGATCAGCTTGCCCTGGAAGGACTTGCTGCCTTCGGACGGCACCACGCCGATGACGACGTTGCCGGGATAGCGCGAGGCGAGCTCGACGACATGGGCGTTGGTGACGACGCGGTTCGGCGCCACGGCAAAGCCGCTGCCATGGCCGAAGCCGACCACTTCGTCATCGGCCACGGCGATGGTGACGATCCGCACCACGCCGCGCGCCGCGGCCGAGATGTCGTCCGCACGCGCAGGCGCACCCCAGGCGAGCAGCATCGCCACCAGCAAGACCAACTGCCGCATGCGCGGACCCACCCCGGTTGTAGCCATGGCCTGCGCTTTCGGCGAAAAGCGGCGGCGGTTCAAGCCGCGGCGGGTAAGGTTTGCCGCTATTTCGCCGGTACAGGTGTAGGCTGGGCGTTGATCTTCTTGGCATCGATCGTGTCGATCAGTTTCGACGCTGCCTCGCCCAGACCCGATGCATGCGGATCATAAGTGAGCGCGAGGAGCATCGAACGGGCAATCTCGGGCTCGCCATCGGCGATCAGCATGGCCGCGACCTGCAGGCGCAGGCCGCGATCCTCCGGCGCCAGCTGATAGGCGTGTCCGAGGCCGTCGCGCGCCATCTTGGGCGGCATCTGGCCGCGCTCGGCATAGCTTTGGAAATAGAGGATCAGCGGGCGCGGATCCTCGGTATCGAGCCGGTTGGCGCGGCTGATCGTGCGGCGGATCTCGGCCCAGGTCTCGGGCTTCTCGTCCTTGGCGGCCTGGGCGATCGCCATCAGCGCCATCGCCCGGTAGCAGAGCGCCTCGACGAACTGCGGGTCGGCGACGAGTGCCCGGTCCGCGGCGGCGCGTGCCGCGGGATAGTCCTTGGCGTCATAGGCGGCCTCCGCCAGCGCGCGCTGGACGGCGGGATCGTCGGGATAGCCGGCGGCGATCTTGACCGCGTCGGCATAGACGCCGGGCGCGGTCTTTCCGTTGACGCCGGAACGCGAGCGGACGATCACCGGCATCATCGCCGCCTGGCCGGGGCTCAGCGTGCGAACCGTCACCGGCGGTATCGCCAGCAAGTCGGTGCGGACGCGGAAACCGGCGATCTTCGGCTTGACGAGGAACCGTTCCAGTTCGCGGTGCAGCGCGCCGAGATCGCCGAACACGGCGGCGGCCGCCTCGGGCGATTTGCGCTCGATGGTGATCGCCTTCAGATACGCATCGAGCTGGCCGGCACGGCTCGGCTCGAAGCTCAGATAATGGACCAGCGCCCAGCCGCGGCCATACAGCGCCTCGCGCTGCTCGGGGCGCAGCTTGCCGGCGGCGCCCGCCAGAATCTGCTGGATCGGCAGTGGGTCGCCGGTCAGCAGGCCATAGGCGCGATAGGCGGGCGCGTCGCCGAACCGGAGGGTGCCCTCGCGATCGAAGGTCGCGGTGGCATGAAACTCCGCCCAGCCTTCCGAAAACCATGTCGGAAAGGCAGTGCCGGGCCAGCTGGAGAACATGAAATGATGGGCATATTCATGCTGCAGCACCTGCTGCGCATTGAGCGACAGCGGCCCGTCATTTGCTGCATCGCCGGGCACGAAGGCAACCGATCCGCCGGCACGCGCCTCGTAGAAGCCGGCGATGTCCGCGCTTCCCGCCAGGCTGGCGACGCGGTCCTGCGAGACGAAATAGACCGTCACTCGCCCGGCCTTGCTCACCGGCGTCTCGGCAACCCCGCGGACCAGCCGCAGCGCCTTGTCGAACTTTTCCAGCCGTTCGGCATAGCGGCGCAGCACGGATTCGCTGGTATTGGCGTAGACGACGAAATGGTTCGTCTCGGCGACGCGCCAGTCGGCATGGGCGGGCGCAGTGCCGAACCCGATAAGCAGCAGCGCCAGCGCGCGTACCAAGTGCATCAGGATCCCCTTACGGGAAGACCATGCTTCCCGAGGCCAGAATATCGCGGCAGTGAATGTCCGCAACGGCAAAAGCCGCGGAATCAGACGAAGCTGTACGGGTCCACATCCACCGCCACGCGCACCCGCGCGCTCCAGCCAAGCGCCCCCAGCCAGTCGCGGATCGCGTCCTGCACCGCGAAGCCGCGCTTGGCGTGGACGAGCAGGCGGAAGCGGTGCCGCCCGCGCAGCATGGCGAGCGGGGCGGGGGCGGGGCCATAGACGTGCATCTCGGCACTGTCGGGCGCCGAGCGGCCGATCATCCGGGCGGTCTCCTCCGCCGCCGCCTTGTCTTCCGACGAGACGATGATCGCGGCATAGCGGCCGAAGGGCGGCGCATCCGCCTCGCGCCGCGCCTCGGTCTCGGCGGCGTAAAAGGCCTCGGCATCGCCCGAGACCAGCGCCCGCATCACCTGCGCCTCGGGGGCATGGGTCTGGATGAACACCGTGCCCGGCTTCTCGCCGCGCCCGGCGCGCCCCGAGACCTGCATGATCTGCTGGAAGGTGCGTTCCGACGCGCGCAGATCGCCGCCGTCGAGCCCGAGATCGGCATCCACCACGCCGACCAGCGTCAGGTTGGGGAAGTGATAGCCCTTGGTGACGAGCTGGGTGCCGACGACGATGTCGATCGCGCCATGCTCCATCCGCGCGACGAACTCGGCCGCCTTGGCCGGCGACCAGAGCGTGTCCGAGGTGACGATCGCCGTCCTCGCCTCGGGCCACAGCGCCGCCACCTCGTCGGCGATCCGCTCGACGCCGGGGCCACAGGCGACCAGCGTGTCGTCGGACTTGCATTCGGGGCACATGCTCGGCGTCGGCATGGTGTGCCCGCAATGGTGGCAGGACATGCGGTGGAGCAGCCGGTGCTCGACCATCCATGCCGTGCAGTTCGGGCACTGGAAGCGGTGGCCGCAGTGGCGGCACAGCGTCAGCGGCGCATAGCCGCGGCGGTTGAGGAACAGCAGCGACTGTTCGCCGCGCTTCAGCGTCTCCTCGATCGCCGCGACCAGCCGGGGGGCCAGCCAGCGGCCGCGCTCGGGCGGCTCGCGGATCAGGTCGATCGCCTCGATCTTCGGCAGCTCGGCGGCGCCGTAGCGGCCCGGCAGTTTGAGCTCGGCATAGCGGCCGACCTCGACCTGGTGCCGCGTCTCGATCGCTGGCGTCGCCGAGGCGAGCACGACCGGGCAGCGCTCGAACATGCCGCGCATCACCGCGACGTCGCGGGCGTGATAGTGTACGCCCTCTTCCTGCTTGAAGCTGGTCTCGTGCGCTTCGTCGACCACGATCAGGCCGAGCCTGGGATAGGGCAGGAACAGCGCCGAGCGCGCGCCTACCGTTACCATCGCCTCGCCGCTGGCGATCGCCCGCCAGGCACGGCGGCGCTCGGAACTGCGCAGGCCGGAGTGCCACGCCACCGGCTCGCAGCCGAAGCGACCGGCGAAGCGGGTGAGGAAGGGTTCGGTCAGCGCGATTTCGGGGAGCAGCACCAGCGTCTGCTTGCCAGCGTCGATCGCGGCGGCGACTGCCTCGAAATAGGTCTCGGTCTTGCCCGATCCGGTGACGCCGTCGAGCAGAAAGGGCTGGAAGGCGGCTTCTTCGACCGCCGTGCGCAGCGCGCTCGCCACCGCCGCCTGGACGGGGTTGAGCTCGGGTGGGGCGAAGGCGGGATCGGGCAGCGGGTAGGGCGCCTGGGTGTCGACCGTCACCGCCTCGATCGCGCCGGTTTTCACCAGCCCGCGGATCACCGCGTCGGAGACCTCGGCGATGGCGGCGAGCTCGCGTACCAGTCCCTGGCGTTCGCCGATCCGCTCCAGCGCCTGGGCGCGCTGCGGGGTGAGGCGATCGGGCACCGCGCCGGTCGCGCGATATTCGGTGATCGTCGGCGCCGCCTCGAACGCCGCCGAGGTGCGCAGCGCCATCGCCAGCACGGCCGAGGGCGGCGCCAGATAATAGTCCGCCGTCCATTCGACCAGCCGCCGCACCGATGCCGGGATCGGCGGCGCATCGGCGACCGACAGGATCAGGCGCAGGCGATTGTCGCCGATCTCCTCGGTGGGCAGCCGCTCGGGCTCCCACACCACCCCGGCGAACTGGCGTGGGCCGATCGGCACGGTCACGATGCTGCCGGGCTCGACCGTCATGCCATGCGGCACGCGGTAGTCGAGCGGCCCCAGAGCCGGATGGAGGACGAGAATGCGCGCGCGGGCCATGATCGGCCCCTCATATGGGCATTCTCGGCGGAACGGGAATCCCCTATCACCGGTTGGTCGTTCCCAGGAGGCTCGCCGATGTTCATTCTTGCCCTGCTGCTCGCCCAGAGCGTCCCCGCCCAGGCGACCACGGCCTGCAAGGCGCCCGACGCCAGCCTGCCCGCACCGCTGGCCGGCTGGAGCACCCCCGGCGACAGGCTGGCGACCGACAAGGCGGTGGCGCTCGACACGGTGGACGGCGCGACGCTGAAGGGCTTGCCTGCCGGCACCAAGCCGGGGCGCGCGGCGATCGTCGCCTTCCGCGTCGCCAAGGCGGGCACCTATGGCATCGCGCTCGACCAGCCCGGCTGGATCGATGTGCTGCCGGGGGCGGAAGGCGGCGCGGCGCTCGCATCGGTCGCCCACGGCCACGGCCCGGATTGTTCGACGATCCGCAAGATCGTGCGCTTCCAGCTCGCGCCCGGCAGCTACCGCGCCGTGGTCAGCGGCCTGGGCCAGGCCAAGGCCAAGCTGATGCTGGTCGCGGACTGAAGATTCCACTTGTTGTGAAGATGGAACGAAGGTAGAACGCCGACTCGCTGAACAGGGGAGTCGGCGATGCTGATCTTCGTAGCCGCATTGATGCTGACGGTGCCGCCGCAATGCACCGAGCTTCCACGCAACGTCACGGGCTGGGACCAAATTGGCGAGGGGCTCGATACCCGCCATGCGACCAGGCTTGCAGCCAGGAGCGGCAAGGCGGAGACGCAGGTGACGATCCGCAAGGCGGGCACGTTCGGCATCGCCGCCGATCAGTCCGGCTGGATCGATGTTGCGCGCGGATCGGGCAAGCCGCTGCGCACGGCGTCGTTCGGCAAGGCGATTGCCTGCGCAGGGATCGCCAAGATCGTCTATTACCGGCTCGAGCCGGGCACCTACCGGGTGACGGTGGGCAAGCTGCAGAAGCCGCAGGTCAAGCTCATGCTGGTGTATGGCGATCGCGGCGACGGGACGCGCAATCAGGGGTTTGCCCGGCGCGCGCGCGTCGGCTAGGCGGGCGGCGAGATTCCACTGGAAGGTCCAGCTGCCATGAAGTTCTTCGCCGACACCGCCATCATCGACGACATTCGCGACCTTGCCGATGCAGGTCTGCTCGACGGCGTCACCACCAACCCGTCGCTGATCGCCAAGTCCGGCCGTAACTTCCTCGAGGTCGTGGCGGAGATCTGCGCGATCGTCGAGGGTCCGGTTTCGGCCGAGGTCGTCGCGCTGGATTACGAAGGCATGATGCGCGAGGCGGAGATCGTCCGCAAGATCGCCGACAATGTCGCGGTCAAGCTGCCGCTGACGATCGACGGCCTCAAGGCATGCAAGGCGCTGACCGACGACGGCACGATGGTCAACGTGACCCTCTGCTTCTCGGCCAACCAGGCCTTGCTGGCGGCGAAGGCGGGCGCGACCTTCATCTCGCCCTTCGTCGGCCGGCATGACGACATCGGCTTCGACGGCATGGACCTGATCGAAGACATCCGCCTGATCTACGACAATTACGATTTCGGCACCGAGATCCTGGTCGCCAGCGTTCGTCATCCCATCCACGTCCTGCAGGCCGCCAAGATCGGCGCCGACGTGATGACCGCCCCGCCGGCGGTGATCAAGCAGCTGGTCAAGCACCCGCTGACCGACAAGGGGATCGAGGCGTTCATGGCCGATTGGGCCAAGACCGGCCAGACGATCGGCTGAGGACTGCATTGCCCCTCCCGCTTGCGAGTTTCAGGTCGATCAAGCCCCCGGCTTGATCTAAACCATGCGGGGCATGGTTTACCTGAAACGGGGCGAGGGAGGGGCTGACGTGGAAGTTTCGAGCTCCGCTGCGGCCTCGCCGTTGCCCGATCGTGCAATGCAACCGCGTCCTGCCAGGTACCGTGCCATCCCCGCGAAGGCGGGGATCCATTGGCGCTGATGCAGCGGTTCTTTCCCCCAGTGCACGGGCGAATGGATTCCCGCCTTCGCGGGAATGACGACGGTCTCTTTGGAGCGCTTCCGCCCAACGCGGGGCCGCCGCACCCATGACCGACCTTCCCCTGCCGCGCCGGTTCGGCGAGCATCTCGGCCGCGACCGGCGGCGGTCGCCGCACACGATCCGTGCCTATGAGGCGACCGCGATCCGGTTGCTCGCCTTTCTCCAGCGCCATTGGGGCGGCCCGGTTGCCCAGGACGCGCTCGCCAAGGTCAGCGCGGCCGATCTGCGTGCCTACCTCTCGGTGCGCCGCGACGAGGGCCTGTCGAACAGCTCGGCCGCGCGCGAGCTTTCCGCCGTGCGCGCCTTCCTGAAATTTGCCGGGGGCGACGACGCCCAGATGCCCCGGGTGCGCGGCCCCAAGGTGAAGAAGGGCCTGCCGCGCCCGATCGCGCCGCACGAGGCGGTGGCGCTCGCCGAATGGGCGTCGGACGAAGCGAGCGAACCCTGGATCGCCGCCCGTGACTGGGCGGTGCTGCTGCTGCTCTACGGCGCCGGCCTGCGCATCGGCGAGGCGGTGGCGCTCACCGGCGCGGTGCTGCCGCTCGGCGCCACGCTCCGCGTCACCGGCAAGCGTGACAAGACCCGCGACGTGCCGCTGCTGCCGGAAGTCCGCGGCGCGATCGAGGCCTATGTCGCCGCCTGCCCTTGGGGCACCGCGCGCGACCTGCCGCTGTTCCGCGGCGCCAAGGGCGGGCCGCTGCCGCCGGGCGCGATCCGCAAGGCGGTGCGATCCGCCCGGACCAGCCTGGGCCTGTCGGATCGCACCACGCCGCACGCGCTCCGGCACAGCTTCGCGACCCATTTGCTCGGCCGCGGCGCGGACCTGCGGGCGCTGCAGGAACTGCTCGGCCATGCCAGCCTGAGTTCGACGCAGGTCTATACGGCGGTCGATGCCGCGCATCTGCTGGACGTGTATCGGGCGGCGCATCCGCGCGCATGATCGCCACCCCACCCGTCATCCCAGCGAACGTTGGGATCTCATGCAGTAGCGCCCCACCGTCGCAGCAACCAATGGGAGATCCCAGCGTTCGCTGGGATGACGGCCGGTGGCCGGATTGCGCTTACGCCCGCCGCGGCTTCCAGGTGAGCACGCGCCACACATAGAAGACCAGCATCGCGACCACGCCGATCACGATCACCGGCGTCACGAACCGGTCGATCTCCGCCACCGCCGCGCCCAGCCCATAGCCGACGCCGACCAGCGCCGCGTTCCAGATCGCGCTGCCCACCGCGGTGTAGAGGCAGAAGCGCCAGAACGGCATGTGCATCAGCCCCGCCGGCAGCGAGATGATCGTCCGGCCGAACGGCATGAAGCGGAACACGAAGATCGTCGGGCCGCCCCAGCGATCGAAATAGCCCTTGAACCGCTCGACATCGTGCCACTCGACCGTCAGCCAGCGACCCCAGCGCGCGACAAAGGGCTGCAGCCGCTCATAGCCGAGCCGCCGCCCGATCTCCCACCAGAAGAGATTGCCGACCACCGTGCCCAGCGTGCCGACCAGCACCAGCAGCACGGGATCGAAATGCCCGCGCGCCGCACCAATGCCCGCCATCCCCATGATCGCCTCGGACGGGACCGGGGGAATGACATTTTCCAGCACCATCAGCAGGAAGATGCCCCAATAGCCCCAGCCGAGTACCACTCCCATCGCGTCAGGACCCGATCAGCCGCGCGCGGCGACCCGGCGCTCGATCGCATCCCAGATCATGCCCGCCGTATCGGTGCCGTTGAAGCGGTCGATCGCGACGATGCCCGTGGGCGAAGTGACGTTGATTTCGGTCAGCCATTGTCCGCCGATAACGTCGATACCGACGAAAAGGAGCCCGCGCTTCTTGAGTTCCGGCGCGAGCACGGCGCAGATTTCCTGCTCGCGCGGCGTCAGCTCGGTTTTCGCCGCCGATCCGCCGACCGCGAGGTTGGAGCGGATCTCGCCCTCGCCCGGCAGCCGGTTGATCGCGCCGGCCACCTCGCCGTCGACCAGCACGATGCGCTTGTCGCCCTTGACGATGTCGGGAAGGAAGGCCTGCACCATGTGCGGCTCGCGATAGGCGGTGTTGAACACCTCGATCAGCGAGGAGAGGTTGGCGCCGTCGCGGCCGATCTTGAAGATCGCCTTGCCGCCATTGCCGTGCAGCGGCTTGACGACGATCTCGCCATGCTCGGCGAGGAACGCCTTGGCCTCGTCGACCGAGCGGGTGACCAAGGTGGGCGGCATGAACTGCGCGAAATCGAGCACCCACACCTTCTCGGGCGCGTTGCGGACCTGCGCAGGGTCGTTGACCACCAGGGTGCGGTCGGCGATGCGCTCGAGCAGGTGGGTGGCGGTGATGTAGCCCAGGTCGAACGGCGGGTCCTGCCGCATCAGCACGACATTGGCCTCGTCGCCGAGATCGAGCTTCACGGGCTCGCCGAAGCTGAAATGGTCGCCGGCGACGCGCTGCACCGTCACCGGGTGCGCCCTAGTCCAGACACGGCCGGCGCTGTAGTTGAGGTCTTCGGGCGCATAATGGAACAGCCGGTGGCCGCGCGCCTGGGCCGAAAGCATCAGCGCGAAGGTCGAGTCGCCCGCGATGTTGATCGAATCGAGCGGGTCCATCTGCACGGCGACGGTAAGCGACATGTAGCCTCCGAGAGTGTGTTGTCGGGCTACGTCACCCGATCCAGGCGTTCTCGATATGGCGAGGCAGCGCCCGCGGGGCAATGAGGATCACGTCGACTCGGATGTCATCGCCCGGCCCTGCATAGCGCGGCATCAGCAGTTCGGCGGCAGCGGCGACCCGGGCGAGGCGACGCTCGTCGATCGCGAAATCGAGTTCGGCGGCGGTTTTCCGCGTCTTCACCTCGACGAACGCGACGAGCTTGCCGCGCCGTGCGACGATATCGACCTCGCCCGCCGGCGTGCGCACCCGCTGGTCGAGGATGTGCCAGCCGCGCAGCCACAGCCACCAGGCGGCGCGGCGCTCGCCGTCGCGGCCGCGCAGCTCGGCGGCCTGGCGCCTGGGGCTTTTCATCTGGTCCCGCCCTTCGCCGCAAAATCCATCGTCATTCCCGCGAAGGCGGGAATCCGTTCGCCGTGACGCGGGGGGAAGGAACCGAGCCGGCGACCCCAATGGATCCTCGCCTTCGCGGGGATGACGATGGGGAGGGGAGGGCGGGAGGTCACCCCTTCAGCTCCATCGCCCGGGCGTAGAGTGCCTTGCGATCGAGCCCCAGCTTCTTGGCGACCTCGCCCGCCGCCTTGGAGGCGGGCAGGCGGGTGAGCGCTTCCACCAGCGCGGCCTCGCCGTCTTCGAGCGTCGCGGGCGGCGCCTCGCCCGGCGGGCCGACGAGGATGACGATCTCGCCCCTGGGCGGCGCCTCGGCATAGCGGGCGGCGAGGGTGGAGAGGGTGCCGGTGACGCATTCCTCGAACTTCTTGGTGATCTCGCGCGCCACGCCGGCCTCGCGGTCGCCCAGTCCCTGGGCGAGGGCCGACAGGCAGGCCGAGAGGCGCGGGCCCGATTCGTACAGCACCAGCGTCGCCTTGATCGCGGCCACCTCGGCAATCGCCTCGGCCCGCGCATGGGCCTTGCTCGGCAGGAAGCCGAGGAAGAAGAAGCGATCGGTCGGCAGCCCGGCCAGCGTCAGCGCAGCGATGGCGGCGCAGGGGCCGGGGATCGTCACCACCGTGTGGCCGGCGGCGCGGGCGTCGCGGACCAGCTTGTAGCCGGGATCCGAGATCAGCGGGGTGCCTGCGTCCGAGACCAGCGCCACCGCCTCGCTGCCCATCCGCGCGATCAGGCCGGGGCGCACCGCATCGGCATTATGGTCGTGATAGGGCTGCATCGGTCGCTTCACCCCGATGTGGCGGAGCAGGCCGGCGGTCACCCGGCTGTCTTCCACTGCAACCACATCGGCTTGAGAGAGTATCATGCTGGCGCGCGGCGACAGGTCACCGAGATTGCCGATCGGAGTGGCGACGATATAGAGGCCGGGCGCAAGTGTAGGTTCCATCGGGGAGAGTCATGGCAGAGGGCAGCGGCAGATCGCAACCGGGACGCTTCGCGTTCCTCCGTTTGGCCGTACCCGGTCTCACCCTGCTGGCCAGCGCCTGCGTCGCGCCGCGCGGCGGGCCGCCGCCGGCACCGCCGGCGCCGATCGAGCGCCCGGCCGAGAAGCCGAGCACGCCGATCACCCAAGGCCTGCCCCAGGATGTCGCCCGCCACCGCGTCGCGCTGCTGGTGCCATTGAGCGGCCCCAATGCCGGCGTCGGCCGCTCGCTGCAGAACGCGACGCAGCTGGCGATCCTCGACACCAATACCGATGCGATCCGCATCACCAGCTATGACACTGCCGGTCCGGGCGGTGCGCTGGCCGCGGCCGAGCGCGCCATCGCCGAGGGCAACAAGCTGATCCTCGGTCCCTTGCTGGCCGAGGACGCCCGCGCCGTGGCGCCCGCCGCCCGCAAGGCGCGGGTGCCGGTGCTCAGCTTCTCCAACGACGCCAGTGCGGCGGGCGGCGGCGTGTATCTGCTCGGCTATTCGCCGGCCCAGTCGATCGAGCGCGTCGTCGAGTATGCCAAGGGCAACGGCATCACCCAGTTCGCCGGGCTGATCCCCTCGGGCGTCTATGGGCAGCGTGCCTCCACCGCCTTCCTCCGCGCGGTGGAGAGCGCCGGCGGCAAGGTGCTGGCGATGCACAATTACGATGCCCGGCCGGGTTCGATGAACAGCGCGATCGCCAAGCTTTCGGGGGTGCCCTACCAGGCGATCCTGATCGCGGGCAGCGCCGGGTCGGCGACGGTCGCGGTGCCGGTGCTCCGCCGCTCGGCCGCCGGCAAGTCGGCGCGGGTGCTCGGCACCGAGCTGTGGAACACCGATTCGGCGATCGCCACCCGGCCGGTGCTCAACGGATCGTGGTTCGCCAGCGTGCCGGACAATGTGTATCGCCAATATGCGGTGAAGTACCGGACGCGCTTCGGCGCGGCGCCCTATCGCCTCTCGGCGCTGGGCTATGATGCGGTGCTGCTGACGGTGCGGATCGCCCGCGAGTGGAAGACCAACACCGATTTCCCGGCATCGATGCTGGTCGACCATGATTTCGGCGGGGTCGACGGTGCCTTCCGCTTCGGTCGCGACGGCATCGCCGCCCGCGCGCTGGAGGTGCAGGAAGTGCGCGACGGCACGATCGTGACGGTGTCGGCAGCACCTGCCAGCGCCGACTGAGCAACCTCCACCAGGCGTCACCCCAGCGCAAGCCGGGGTCTCCTTGGGGCCGGGCGACGCGGATGCCGCGCTTCTGCGAGAGATCCCAGCGTTCGCCGGGAGGACGGCAGGGGTTCAGGCCACCAGCTCGCGCAGGATGGCTTCCAGCACGGGCATGCCGGCTTCGGTGACTCGCAGCCGGCAGCCGTCGCGTTCGGCGAGGCCCAGGCGCACCAGCCGATTCAGCGCGGCGCCGTCGATCGGTGCGGTGCCGCCGCCCAGTTCCGCGACGCGGTCGAGGTCGATGCCCTCGGCGATGCGCAGCCCCATCAGCAGCGCTTCGGTCGCGCGGTCCTGCGGATCGAGCACGTCCTCGCGCTCCATGCCGTGGCCGTTGCGGTCGAGCGCGGCCAGCCAGTTCTCCGGCTTCTTGTGGCGGAGCGTGGCCAGCCCGCCGCGCCGTCCATGCGCGCCAGGGCCGATTCCCGCATAGTCGCGGTAGCGCCAATAGGTGAGGTTGTGCCGGCTCTCGGCGCCGGGCCGGGCATGGTTGGAAATCTCGTAGGCCGGCAGGCCCGCCGCCGCGGTGATCGCGCGCGTCGTCTCGAACAGGTCGGCGCCCGTATCGGCATCGGGGATGGTCAGCTCGCCCTTGGCGGCAAGCGTGGCAAAGCGGGTGCCCGGCTCGATGGTGAGCTGATAGAGCGAGAGATGCTCGGTGCCGAAGCCGATCGCGCGGCGCAACTCGGCTTCCCAGGCCTCCAGCGACTGGCCGGGCCGGGCATAGATCAGGTCGAAGCTCACCCGCCGGAACGCGGCCTGCGCCGTGGCGAGCGCCGCCAGCCCTTCCTCGACGCCGTGTGCGCGGCCAAGGAAGCGCAGTGCGTCGTCGTCCAGCGCCTGCAGCCCCAGCGATACGCGGTTGACGCCGGCCGCCGCGATATCGGCGAATCGCGCGGCCTCGACCGAGGAGGGGTTCGCCTCCAGCGTGATCTCGATGCCGTCCTCGAAGCCCCAGGCGCGCTCCGCCGCGTCGAGGATCGCCGCGACCGTGGCAGGCGGCATCAGCGAGGGCGTGCCGCCACCGAAGAAGATCGAGCCGAGCCGCCGCCCCGGCAGCATCGCCGCCTCATGTGCCAGATCCGCCAGCAGCGCATCGCGCCACCGCGCCTGGTCGACGCTTTCGCGGACATGGCTGTTGAAGTCGCAATAGGGGCATTTGGACACGCAGAACGGCCAATGCACATACAGTGCGAGCGGGGTGGAGGGATCTGTCATGGGATGCAAGGTGGAGCGGGTAGCGGGAATCGAACCCGCGTATTCAGCTTGGAAGGCTGCTGCACTACCATTGTGCTATACCCGCCCGATGCATCTGCGCCTGCCACAAGCAGGGGCGTGTGGTCAACCGCCTGTGCCTGCCCCGGTTCCGGGCGCGGCAGCCGGCTGCGGCCCCTGCGGCGTCACCTCCAGCTGCGAATCGCCGCCCAGCGCACGGTAGAGGTTCACCCGGTTGGTCGCAGCGGTCAGCTGCACCGTCACCAGCTGCTGCTGCGCGGTGTAGAGCGAACGCTGCGAGACCAGGCTTGCCAGGAAGGTATCGATCCCGCCGCGATAGCGCGCCTCGCTCAGCCGATAGGTGTCGAGCGCGGCGTCGGCCTGGAGCTGGGTGGCGCGCAATTGCGCGTCGATCGTGCCCCGGGTTGCCAGCGCATTGGCGACGTCGCGGAACGCGGTCTGGATCGCACGCTCGTAATTGGCGATCGCCGCCTGCTGCTGCGCTTCGCTCAACCGTACATTGGCGCGACCGGCACCGCCGCGGAAGATCGCATAGCTGGCGGTGCCGCCTGCCTGCCAGTTGAACGCGTCGCCGTCGAACAGGCTCGACAGCGCCGAACTGGCAAAGCCGAGCACGCTGGTGAGGCTGATCCGCGGAAACAGCGCGGCCCGCGCCGCGCCGATCTGGGCGTTGGCGGCGCGCAGCTGATATTCGGCCTGCACCACGTCCGGCCGCCGCAGCAGGATGCTCGATTCGAGCCCGGCGGGCACGGAGGCGATGGTCGGTGCCGCTTGCTCGATCGAGGCGGGAAGCAGAGCGGGGTCGATCTCCGAGCCGGCGAGCAGGCGCAGCGCGTTGACGTCCTGCGCGAGCAGCGTCGTCTGGCGCGCGATGCTGTTCTGCGCGGTGGCGAGCGTCTGCTCGGCCTGCCGCAGATCGGTGCGCGGGGCGATGCCGCCGTCGAGCCGGGCGCGGGTGAGCCGCACCGTGTCCTCGGCGCTCTTGGCGGTCTGCTGCGCGACGGTCAGCAGGCTCGCGTCCGAGGCATAGTTGAGCCAGGCGGTCGCCACGTCGCCGACCAGCGTCAGCCGCGTCGCGCGGGCGCCGGCCTCGGTGGCGAAATAGCTGTTCTGCTGGGCGCGGGTGAGCGAGGCGAGGCGGCCGAACAGGTCGAGCTCGAAGCCGGTGATCCCGGCCTGGGTGGTATAGTTGGTGCGCAGGGCGGTGCTGTTGCCGCCCACGGCCCCGGTGTTGCCCGTGGTGCCGCCGACGCTGCCGCTATTGCCGAGCCCGTTGGTGGTGGCCGTGCCCCGACGCTCGGTGACGCCGCCGCTGAGGTCCACCTCGGGGAACTGGGCGCCACGCTGGATCTGATATTGTGCGCGCGCCGCCGCGATGTTGGCGGCCGCCACGCGCAGGTCACGATTGTTGGCCAGCGCCTGTTCGATCAGCTTCTGCAGCCGCGCGTCGCGGAACACGTCGCGCCAGCTGAGCGCGGGCAGCGTCGCCTCGTTCTCGCGCAGGTAGGAATCCCCAGCCGGCCAGCTCGGCGGCACGGGCGCGGCCGGGCGCACATCCTTCGGCGCCATCGAGCAGCCGGCCAGCGCGGCGGTCGAAAGCAGGATCAGCGCGCGCTTCATGCCTGGGCCTCCGGGGTGTGGCGATGGCGGCGGTTGCGCAGCGCGGCCAGGCCGTCGCGCACGCCGCGGCGGACGAGCACGAAGAACAGCGGGATGTAGAAGATGGCGAGGATCGTCGCCGTCAGCATGCCGCCGATCACCGAGGTGCCGATCGCGACGCGGCTGTTGGCACCCGCGCCGGTCGAGATCGCCAGCGGCAGCACGCCGAAGATGAAGGCAAGGCTGGTCATCAGGATCGGGCGGAGACGGATGCGGGCCGCTTCCAGCGCCGCCTCGATCACCCGCTTGCCCTGCTTCTCGGCCTGTTCGGCGAACTCGATCATCAGGATCGCGTTCTTGGCGGCGAGGCCCATGGTGGTGAGCAGGCCGATCTGCAGATAGACGTCGTTCTGCAGGCCGCGCAGCGTCACCGCGAAGATCGCGCCGACCAGGCCCAGCGGAATGACCAGCAGCACCGCGATCGGGATCGACCAGCTCTCGTACAGCGCGGCGAGGCAGAGGAACACGACGAGCAGCGACACGCCGTAGAGCAGCGGCGCCTGGCCCGAGGAGAGCCGTTCCTGATAGGACAGGCCGGCCCAGGCGACGCTGGTGCCGGGGATCTGCGCGGCGAGTTCGGCGATGCGCTTCATCGCCTCGCCCGAGCTCTTGCCCGGCGCCGCCTGGCCGCTGAACTCGAACGACTGCACGCCGTTGAACCGCGCCATCGAGGTCGGCGCCGTCGCCCAGCTGGTCGAGGCGAAGGAGGTGAACGGCGCCATCTGGCCGTTGCTGCTACGCACGAACCACTGCGCCAGGTCGCTCGGTTCCGAACGATAGGGGGCGTCGCCCTGCACATAGACGCGCTTGACGCGGCCGCGGTCGATGAAGTCGTTGACGTAGCGGCCGCCCCAGGCGGTCGACAGCGTCGAGTTCACATCCGCCTGGCTGAGGCCGAGCGTGGCCAGCTTCTGCTGGTCGAGATTGACCTTCAGCGTCGCGACGTCGGGAAGGTCGGTCAGGCGGACCGCCGCCAGTTCCGGGTCCGCCATCGCGGCGGCGAGCAGCTTGTCGCGCGCCGCGAGGAACTGGTCGCGCGGCATGCCGCTCGAATTGAGCAGTTCCATGGTGAAGCCGGTCGACTGGCCGAGGCCGCGGATCGCCGGGGGCACCAGCGCGAACACCTGCGCGTCGCGGAAGTTGCGGAACGCCGCCGTCGCGCGATTGACGATGCCGTCGGCGCTGTTCTCCTGGCCCTTGCGGTCCGACCAGTCGGCGAAGTTCAGGAAGCCCTGGCCGGTATTCTGGCCGGCGGGGCCGCCGCCACCGCCGCCGCCCGCGACCGAGAACATTACCGAGACGTTCTTGGCTTCCTTGGTCAGGAAATATTTCTCCACCGCCAGCTGCACCTCGCGAGTGCGCGACATGGTGGCGCCGGCGGGCAGGCGGATCTGGAGCGAGGCCGCACCCTGGTCCTCGGTCGGCAGGAAGCCGGTGGGCAGGCGCACGAACATCAGCACCAGCACCGCGCAGACCGCGAGGTAGATCAGCAGGAAGATCCACTTGCGATCCACCACCGCCTGCACGCCGCGAACATAGCGGTTCACGCCGCGGTCGAAACCGTTGTTGAACTTGGTCTTGGCGGTGGTCAGCCCGCGGCCGATCCACGGGAACCGCCGCGCCACCCACGTCTCCTCGACGTCCTTTTCCTGGCTCTTCTGCTTGAGCAACGTGGCGGTCAGCGCCGGGCTCAGCACCAGCGCGACGAGCACCGACAGCACCATGGCGGAGACGATCGTCACAGAGAACTGGCGATAGATCACGCCGGTCGATCCGCCGAAGAACGCCATCGGCAGGAACACGGCCGACAGCACCAGCGCGATCGCGACCAGCGCCACCTGGATCTCGTCCATCGAGCGGATCGTCGCCTCGCGCGGCGTCATCTCGGGATTTTCTTCCATCAGCCGCTCGACATTCTCGACGACGACGATCGCGTCGTCGACGAGCAGGCCGATGGCGAGGACGAGCCCGAACAGGGTCAGCGTGTTGATCGAGAAGCCGAGCGCGTAGAACACGCCGAAGGTGCCGAGCAGCACCACCGGCACCGCGATCGCGGGGACGAGGGTCGCGCGCCAGCTCTGCAGGAACACGAACATCACGATGACGACGAGGACGATCGCCTCGAGCAGCGTCTTCACCACCTCCTCGATCGAGAGCTTGATGAAGCCGGTGGTGTCGTTGGCATAGGCGTATTTGAAGCCGGGCGGGAAACCCTTCGAGGCGGCCTCGACCTGCGCCTTGACCAGTTCGGCGGTCTTGAGCGCGTCGGCACCGGGCGACAGCGAGATGGCGAGGCCGGCGCCCGGATGGCCGTTGATCCGGCTGGACGAGTTGTAGTTATCCGAACCGAGCTCGACGCGGGCGACATCGCGCAGCTTCACCGCGGCGCCGGTCGAATCGGTCTTCACGATGATGTTGGCGAACTGCTCGGGCGTCTGCAGCCGCGACTGCGAGGTCACCGTCGCGTTGAGCATCTGCTCCTGCGGCATCGGCTGGCCGCCCAGCTCGCCGGCGGCGATCTCGGTATTCTGGTTCTGGATGGCGGTGATGATGTCGTTCGGGATCAGCCCGTAGCTCGAAAGCCGCGCCGGGTTCAGCCAGATGCGCATCGCATAGGGCGCGCCGAACACGTTGGTGTCGCCGACGCCCTCGATCCGCGACAGCGGATCCTGGAGGTTGGAGGCGAGCCAGTCCGAGACGTCGAGATTGCTCTTCTGGTCGGTCGAATCGTAGACGCCGACGATCATCAGGAAGTCGGGGTTCGACTTGGTGACGGTCAGGCCCTGCTGCTGCACCTGGCTGGGCAGGCGGGAGAGCGCCTGCTGCACCTTGTTCTGCACCTGCACCTGGGCGATGTCCGGGTTGGTACCCTTCTGGAACGTCGCCGAAATCGTCACCTGGCCGCGCGAGGTGGACGAGCTACTGAAATAGAGCAGACCGTCGATGCCGCTCAGCTGCTGCTCGATCACCTGGGTGACGCTGTTCTGCACCGTCTCCGCCGAGGCGCCGGGATAGGTCGCGCGGATGTTGACCTGCGGCGGGGCGATGTCCGGATATTGCGCGATGGGCAGCGCGAAGATCGCGCCCAGGCCCATCAGCATCACGATGATGGCGAGCACCCAGGCGAAGATCGGCCGGTCGATGAAGATGCGCGACATGGGGGCTCAGCCCGCCTTGGCCTGGCTGCCGCCCTTGGTCTGGGCACCGCCTTGCCCCTGGCCCTTCTTGGGCGGTTCGATCTTCTGCGGCGTGTCGGCAGGTACCGGCTTGATGTCGATATCCGGCTTCAGGTTCGCGGTGCCCTGCACGATCACCTTGTCGCCGGGGGCGAGCCCTTGCGTGATCACCCAGTTCTGCCCGATCGTGCGATCGGCGACGACGGTCCGGGCCACGGCCTTGTTGCCGGCGCCGACCACATAGACGGTCGCATTGCCCTTGGGGTCGCGCGAGACGCCGGCCTGCGGCACCAGATAGGCCTGGGTGTCGATCGCCTGGGCGAAGATGGCGCGGGCGAACATGCCCGGCAGCAGCACGCCCTGCGGGTTGGGGAAGCGCGCGCGGAGGGTGACGGTGCCGGTATTGGCGTTGACCATCACCTCGGCAAACTCGACGGTGCCGGCAAGGTCATAGTCGCTGCCGTCTTCCAGCTTCAGCCGCACCGCGGCGCTGGCCGGGGCGATGCCGTTCTGGGTCAGCGCCTTGCGCAGCGCGAGCATGTCTGCGCTCGACTGCTGGATGTCGACATAAATGGGGTCGAGCCGCTGGATCGTGGTCAGCGGATCGGTCTGGTTGGTGGTGACCAGCGCGCCTTCGGTGACGAGGCTGCGGCCGATTCGCCCGCTGATCGGGGCGGGCACCTTGGTGAAGCGCAGGTTGATCTGGGCGGTCTGCATCGCGGCGCGGTATTGGGCCACCTGCGCCGCCGCCTGGCGCGAGGCGGCCAGCGCGTCGGTATAGTCCTGCTGGCTCACCGCCTGCATCGCCGCGAGCGGCTTGTAGCGTTCCGCCTTGATGCGCGCCGCTTCCAGGTTGGCCTGGGCGTTCTGCAGGTTGGCCTGCGCCTGGGCGACGCTCGCCTGATAGAGGCTGGGGTCGATCTGGTAGAGGGTCTGGCCCTGCCGGACGATCGCGCCTTCGGTGAAGAAGCGGCGCTGGACGATGCCTGCCACCTGCGGCCGGACCTCGGAGGCCTGATAGGCGGTGACCCGGCCGGCGAGCTCGGTCGTCATCGGCACGCTGGTCGGCTGGACCACGACATAGCCGACCTGCGGCGGACCCGCATTTCCCTTGCGACCGCCCTGCTTGCCGCCGCTGTCGCCGGCGCTGCACGATGCGAGGAGCAGGGCCGATGCAACGAGGATCAGGCCCGAACGGCGATAGCTGGTCGGTGCGTTCAAAATGTCAGAACCCGTTTAGGGGTGGTTCGAGGAATGCCGAAGCCACCGGTCACTGCCAAACTCGGCATTAGATGCCACGTTTCCGCACTGCCACAAAAGAGTTGTCGCAAAATATGTCGAAAGGGGCGGACGCGGGTCCCGTCCGCCCCTTTTCCAACGTCCTCAGAAGGCGAAGGATTCCCCGATCGCGCGTTCGCCGACGAGAAATGCATCGGCTACCAGCTGCAACGGGCGGACATCGACGTCGCTCTCGCCTGCCGCCACCAGTTCGGCGAAGCGCGCATAGAGCCGCGCATATTCGCGGTCCGGCGCCTTCTGCTCGTCCTCGCCCGGCAGCTGCAGGACGCTGCCGCCCATGCCGAGACGCAGCGTGCCGGCATCGGTATCGACCTCGATGTCCCAGGTCTGCGGGCCGGTCTGGAGGAAATCGAAGTCGGCGGTCACGGTCGCACCGCCGCTGCGCATGTGCAGCTTGGCGCGGAGCGGCGAGGCGCGGCCCTCCGGCACTTCCATCCAGGCGGAATCGAGCAGCAGCGCGTCCGGCAGGATCTTGGTCGCGATCGACAGCGCGTTGATGCCGGGATCGAACACCCCGAAGCCGCCCGCCGCCAGGATCCACTCCTGCCCCGGGTGCCAGCGGCGGATATCCTCGCGCCAGGTGATCCGCGCGGCGGTGATCGTCTTGCCGTCGAGCCAGGCCTTGGCGGGCTCCACGCCGGCGGCCTCGCGTGAGTGCCAGGTGGTGAACAGCGTCACGCCACGCACGCGGGCGCGCTCGGCGAGGTCGGCGATCTCGGTCAGCGTCGCGGCCGGCGGCTTTTCGAGCATCACGTTGAGGCCCGCCTCAATCGCCGTGCGCGCCTGGTCGTAGCGACCGTCCGGGGGGGTGCAGAGCGAGACGGCGGTGAGGTCGTGCCCGCCGGCGATCAGCGCTTCGATATCCTTGTGCGCCGGCACACCATCGACCTGCGCGTGGCGGCTGGCGGTGGCGACCAGATCGAAGCGGTCATCCCCTGCCAGCGCCGGCAGATGCTGATCGCGCGCAATCTTGCCGATCCCGACGAGTCCCAGACGTATCCGCTCCGACATTATCCACCGTCCTTTTGTAAGATATATATGCTTCCTATTGGCGCGTACCGCGGTTATCAAGCCGCGGTACGCATACCCAATTCGCCCCGTAGCGGAGGAATCATGACGGAAGAAGCTGGAACTCGCCGCGCGCCGCTGCGCTCCAGGGCCTGGTTCGACGACCCGAATAACCCCGACATGACGGCGCTCTATGTCGAGCGCTATCTGAACTTCGGGCTGAGCCTGGAGGAGCTGCAATCGGGCAAGCCGATCATCGGCATCGCCCAGACCGGCAGCGACCTTTCTCCGTGTAATCGCCACCATCTCGAACTCGCCAAGCGGGTCCGCGAGGGGATTCGCGACGCGGGCGGCATCGCCATCGAATTCCCGACCCATCCGATCCAGGAAACCGGCAAGCGCCCGACCGCGGGGCTCGACCGCAACCTCGCCTATCTCAGCCTGGTCGAGACGCTGTACGGCTATCCGATCGACGGCGTGGTGCTGACGATCGGCTGCGACAAGACGACCCCGGCCTGCCTGATGGCTGCCGCCACCGTGAACATCCCCGCGATCGCGCTGTCGGTCGGGCCGATGCTCAATGGCTGGTTCAAGGGGGAGCGCACCGGCTCCGGCACCATCGTGTGGAAGGCGCGCGAGCTGCTCGCGGCGGGTGAGATCGATTACAAGGGCTTCATCCAGCTCGTCGCCTCGTCGGCGCCGTCGACCGGCTGGTGCAACACCATGGGCACCGCGACGACGATGAACTCGATGGCCGAGGCGCTCGGCATGTCGCTGCCGGGCTCGGCGGCGATTCCCGCGCCCTACCGCGACCGCGCCGAATGCGCCTATCGCACGGGCCTCCAGATCGTCGAGATGACGCTCGCCGATCGCAAGCCCAGCGACGTGCTGACCCGCGAAGCCTTCCTCAACGCGATCCGCGTCAATTCGGCGATCGGCGGCTCGACCAACGCGCCGATCCACTTGAACGCGATCGCCCGTCACATCGGCGTCGAGCTCACGCTGGAAGACTGGGAATCCTACGGCGCCGACGTGCCGCTGCTGGTCAACCTCCAGCCGGCGGGCAAGTATCTCGGCGAGGACTTCTACCGCGCCGGCGGCGTGCCCGCGGTGATGGGCGAGCTCTATCGCGCCGGGCTGCTCCACAACGATGCGCTGACCGTCAACGGCCGCACCATCGGCGAGAATATCGGCACGGCGGAGATCGAGGACGCGGACGTGATCCGTCCGCTCGCCACGCCGCTGCGGCCGGCGGCGGGGCTGACCGTGCTGTCGGGCAACCTGTTCGACAATGCAGTGATGAAGCTCAGCGTGATCTCCGACGAGTTCCGCGCCCGCTACCTCTCCAACCCCGACGATCCCGGCGCTTTCGAAGGCACCGCCTTCGTGTTCGACGGGCCGGAGGATTATCACCACCGCATCGACGATCCCGCCCTCGGCATCGACGAGAACAGCATCCTGATCATGCGCGGCGCGGGGCCGGTCGGCTATCCCGGCGGCGCCGAGGTGGTGAACATGCGCCCGCCGGTCGCGCTGATCCAGGCGGGTGTCCACGCGCTGCCGTGTCTGGGCGACGGCCGCCAGTCGGGCACCAGCGGCAGCCCCTCGATCCTCAATGCAGCACCCGAGGCGGCGGTGGGCGGCGGCCTTGCGCTGGTCCGCACCGGCGACCGCATCCGCATCGACCTCAACACGCGCAGCGCCAACATGCTGGTCAGCGACGAGGAACTGGCGCAGCGCCGTGCCGAGCTGGGTATCGATTACGTGCCCGAATCGCAGACGCCGTGGCAGGAAATCCATCGCGGGCTGGTTGGCCAGTTCGACGGTGGCGCGGTGTTCGAGAGCGCGGTCAAGTATCAGCGCATCGCCCAGACCAAGGGCCTGCCGCGCGACAGCCACTGATTAGTCGCCGCGACCAATCAAGGTCGTCATTCCGGCGAAAGCCGGAATCCATTGGCACCTCCGTCGAGGCGCTTGCTGCAGCCGAGCGGCGAATGGATCCCGGCTTCCGCCGGGATGACGACTGAGGGGAGGGCTTCCGCGCCCCACTTTCACGCGCGACGAGCGGTGGGCCGGCTGCCGAGCTGATCGAGCGCATCGGCATTGTCGCGCCCCCAGGCATAGAGCAGCTCGACCGGCTCGACGAAGCGGTCGCCCAGCGGTGACAGCCGGTATTCCACCGCCGGCGGCACCGCGTGCTGCACGATCCGGTCGATCAGGCCCACATCCTCCATCTCGCGCAGCGTCTGGGTGAGCATCTTCTTCGAGATGCCGGGGAGGCTGCGCAGCAGCACGCCGCTCCGCGCGGCGCCGCCATGGCGGGCGTGGAGCGTATGGAGCACCATGCTCGTCCATTTGGTGGCGAACAGCGCCAGCACCCGCCGCGGCGCGCAATCCTCGCGCCATTCCGAATCCGCCGTTCCTGGTCGCATAGGTGGGTACCTTCCGGTGCCTAGGTTCCGATTTGGTGCCGTCTAGAAGCCGCTCGCGCCGCTGCCTAGCTCGCGGTCCAACGCTTTATGGAGGCAGAAATGGCCAAGACGGCTTTGGTGGTAGGCGCAAGCGGCATCGTCGGCAGTGCCACGGCGGACCTGCTGGTGGCGGAAGGCTGGACGGTGCACGGGCTGGCACGACGCCCGATGACGCAGGCGGGTGTCGCGCCGATCGCGGCGGACCTCACCGATGCGGCGGCTACGGCCGAGGTGCTGGCGGGCGTGAACCCCGACGCGGTGTTCCTCACCACCTGGTTGCGGCAGGACAGCGAGGCCGAGAATATCCGCGTGAACTCCGCCATGGTGCGCAACCTGCTCGACGGGCTGCCCAAGCCAACGGGTCTCCGGCACGTCGCGCTGGTCACCGGGCTCAAGCATTATCTCGGGCCGTTCGAGGCCTATGGAAAGGGCATCCTGCCGCAGACGCCGTTTCGCGAGGAGCAGGGCCGGCTCGACGTCGAGAATTTCTATTACGCCCAGGAGGACGCGGTGTTCGCCGCGGCAGAGCGCGACGGCTTCACCTGGAGCGTGCATCGCCCGCACACGGTGATCGGCAAGGCGGTCGGCAATGCGATGAACATGGGCACGACGCTCGCCGTCTATGCAACCCTGTGCCGCGAGACCGGCCGGCCGTTCCGCTTCCCCGGCTCGCCCGCGCAGTGGAGTGGCCTCACCGACATGACCGATGCCGGCCAGCTTGCCCGCCACCTGCTCTGGGCGGCGGAGACGCCTGCGGCGGCCAATGAAGCGTTCAACGTCGTCAACGGCGACGTCTTCCGCTGGCAATGGATGTGGGAGCGGATCGCCGCGTGGTTCGGGCTGGAGGCGGCGCCGTTCGACGGCACCATTCTTCCGCTCGAGGTGCAGATGGCGGAGGATGCCGGGCTCTGGCAGCGGATCGCCGAGCGCGAAGGGCTGGCCGAGCCGATCCTCGCGCGTCTCGCCTCGCCCTGGCACACCGATGCCGATCTCGGCCGACCGATCGAAGTGGTGACCGACATGTCGAAGAGCCGGCGCCTGGGCTTCACCGCCTATCAGCCGACCGACGATGCCTTCTTCGCGCTGTTCGCGCGGCTGCGGGCCGATCGGCTGATCCCCTAAGCTGCGGCTTCGCTGCCCGCCGAGGTTTCGATCAGCTCGACCACGTCGCCGATCAGCGTCTGCATCGCGGTGCGGGCGCGGGCGGGGTCCTTGGCGGCGATCGCGTCGCGCACCGCGGCATGATCGGCGACGCTGGCGGTGCGGCCCTTGATCCGGTTGGTGAAGCGGATCGAGGTGCGCAGCGCGGTCGCCACCATGTCGCGGAACTGCGCGTAGAAGGGATTGCCCGAGGCGCGCAGCACCGCGACGTGGAAGGCGATGTCCGCGTCCAGCGTATCGTCCTGTCCGCGCTCCGCCGCCTCCATCCGGGCGAGCCCGGCCGAGATCTGGCGCAGGTCCGTCTCCGTGGCGAACTGGGCGGCGAGCGCCGCGGCTTCCGGCTCGATGGCGATGCGCAGCTGGCTGAACTGGCGGAGCAGCTCGACCGAGAATTGCCGCTCGAGCAGCCAGCGCAGCACGTCGGTATCGAACAGGTTCCACGACGACGCAGGCTGTACCACCGTGCCCTGGCGCGGCCGGGCGCTGAGCAGCCCCTTGGCGGTGAGCATCTTCACCGCCTCGCGCGTCACCGATCGGCTGACGGCATGCTGCTTGGCCAGCTCCGCCTCGGTCGGAAAGGCTTCCTTCTCGTACCGACCGGTGACGATCGCCCGGCCCAGCGCGTCGAGCATGCCGTAGGTGAGGTTGCGGCCCAGCCCGGAGCGGATCTCGTCGGCGGGAAGGGGAAGGGAGGTGGACATCCTCGCGATTGCTTTCCTGTTCTTGTCCATGCGATGGAGCGCACAGACGCATTGTTGCGCCATCGTACTCCAGCGGCGGCGCTGGACAACCCCGATAAATAAGATAAATGAACGTTCGAACCTTGCCATGGGGCGGGGAGGGCAAGACGTGCGGGCCATGCCGCCCGCGCCGGGGCCGGCAGGAGTGGGCATGAGTCTATCCAACATCGATCTGATCGTGGTGATCGTCTATGCGATCGGCATCTTCGGCCTCGCGCAATGGGTGAGCCGCGACAAGGCGGGCGCTACCAAAGATTCGAGCGACTATTTCCTCGCCTCGAAGAACCTGCCCTGGTGGGCCATCGGCGCCTCGCTGATCGCGGCGAACATCTCCGCCGAGCAGATCGTCGGCATGTCGGGCTCCGGCTACGCCATCGGCCTCGCCATCGCCTCCTATGAGTGGATGGCGGCGCTGACGCTGCTGATCGTCGGCAAGTTCTTCCTGCCGATCTTCCTGCGCAACGAAATCTACACGATGCCGCAGTTCCTGGAGCAGCGCTTCGGGCCGACCATCCGCACCGTGATGGCCGTGTTCTGGCTGATCCTCTACGTGTTCGTGAACCTCACCTCGATCATCTGGCTGGGCTCGATCGCCGTCACCCAGGTGGCGGGCGTCAACCAGGATGTGGCGCTAGTCGCGCTCGGCGCCTTCGCGCTGCTCTACCAGCTGCGCGGCGGCCTCAAGGCGGTGGCGCTGACCGACATCGTCCAGGTGACGCTGCTGGTGCTGGGCGGCCTGGTCGTCGCGTATCTGACGCTGACCAAGATCGGCGGCGACAGCGGCGTGATCGGCGGGTTCGAGGAGCTGACGCGGCGCGTGCCCGATCATTTCGACATGATCCTCTCGCCCGACAATCCGCACTACAAGGACCTGCCCGGCATCGCGGTGCTGGTCGGCGGCATGTGGATCGCCAATCTGAGCTATTGGGGCTTCAACCAGTATATCATCCAGCGCGCGCTGGCGGCGAAGAGCCTTGCCGAGGCGCAGCGCGGCGTGGTGTTCGCCGGCTTCCTCAAGCTGCTGATGCCCGTCGTCATTGTGCTGCCGGGCATCGCCGCGGTGGTGCTGGCGCCCAACCTCGCCAAGCCCGACCAGGCCTATCCGACGATGATGGCGCTGCTTCCCACCGGGCTGCTCGGCCTCGTCTTCGCAGCGCTGATCGCAGCGATCATCGCGTCGACCGCCTCCAAGATCAATTCGATCGCGACGATCTTCACGCTCGACATCTACGCCAAGCTGAAGGGCGTCCAGAGCCGTGTCGAGGATGGCGCGGACAAGGCCGGCTATGAAACGCACCTCGTGCGCGTCGGCCGGATCGCCGCGGTGGTCTCCATCATCATCGCGATGTTCACCGCGCGGCCGTTGCTCGGCAGCCTCGACCAGGCGTTCCAGTATATCCAGGAATTCTCCGGCTTCGTGACGCCGGGCATCACCGTCATCTTCCTGCTCGGCCTGTTCTGGCCGCGCGCGACCGAGGCGGGCGCGCTGGTGGGTGCCGTCGCGTCGGTGGTGCTCAGCTTCGTCTTCTGGTTCCCGGCCAAATGGGGCGGGATCGAGGCGCTGAACGCGGTGCCGTTCATCAACCGCATGGGCATCGTGTTCCTGGCTTCGCTGGCGCTGGCAGTGATCGTCTCGCTCGCCCGGCCCGCCGCCGGCGGCAGCAACCGCATCCGCATGGAAGGCGTGCGCTTCCACACCACTGCCGGCTTCAACATTGCCGCGGCGGTGATCGTCCTCATCCTCATCGGGCTGTACGCGACATGGTGGTAAGCTTTTCCGGTTCCTTCCTCGCGGTCGACTGGGGCACGACCAACCGGCGTGTCTTCCTGGTCGAGAACGGGGCGGTCACCCACACCGAGCGCGACGACAAGGGCGTCACCGCGGTCACCGACTTCGCCGCCGAGGCCGCCGGCATCCGCGCGCGCCACGGCGACCTGCCGCTGCTGATGGCGGGCATGGTCGGCGCCAATATCGGCTGGGCGCCCGCGCCCTATGTCGCCGCACCCGCCGGCCTTGCCGAGCTGGCCGCCGGGCTGCTCTGGGTGGAGGACCGCAGCGCGATCGTGCCGGGCGTGTCGACGCTGGTCACCGGCCGGCCGGACGTGATGCGCGGCGAGGAAGTCCAGCTGCTCGGCGCGGTGCATGCGGGCCTCGCGCCTGCGGACGCGCTGCTCGTCCAGCCGGGTACCCACTGCAAATGGGTGGAGATGGCGGGCGGCCGCATCGCCGACTTCACCACCGCGATGACCGGCGAGTTGTTCGCCACGTTGCGCAAGCACGGCCTGCTCGCCGCGCAGCTCGGCGGCGAAGTGCATGTCGGCCCCGCCTTCCTCGCCGGCGTGGAGGAGGGGCGCAAGCGCGACCTCGCCGCCTCGCTGTTCGGCATCCGCGCCGCCAAGATGCTCGGCGTGCGCGACGATGCCGATGCCGCCGCCTTCGCCAGCGGCCTGCTGATCGGCAGCGATGTCGCGGCGCGGCTGGAACATGCCGGGCACGACACCGTCCATATCCTGGCCGACCCGATGCTGGGCGGCCTCTACGCTGCGGCGATCGGCGCGCATGGTCGCGAGGCGGTGATCGCCAGCAGCCATGACGCGTTCGTCGCCGGAATCCTCGCCCTTGCGGAGCAGATTGCATGAGCCACCTTGCCGAATTCGACGCCGCCTTCGCCAAATGCCCGCTGATCGCGATCCTGCGCGGGGTAAAGCCCGACGAGGTCGAAGCGATCGGCGACGAACTGGTCGCGGCCGGCTTCACCCTGATCGAAGTGCCGATGAACTCGCCCGAGCCGCTGGACAGCGTGTCGCGCCTCGCCAAGCGCTTCGCCGGCCGCGCGGTGATCGGCGCGGGCACGGTGCTCAAGGTCGAGCAGGTGCAGGCGGTGGCGGACGCCGGCGGCACGATGATCATCTCGCCCAACGCCAATCTCGACGTGATCCGCGCCAGCACCGCGGCGGGCCTCGTCTCGCTTCCGGGCATTATGACGCCGAGCGAGGCCTTCGCCGCGCTCGACGCGGGTGCAACCGCGCTCAAGCTGTTCCCGGCCGAGGCGGCCAGCCCCGTGGTGCTCAAGGCGATGCGCGCGGTGCTGCCGAAGGAAACGCGCGTCCTGCCGGTCGGCGGCATCGCGCCGGACAATATGGGCCCGTGGCAGGCCGCCGGTGCACCGGGCTTCGGCCTGGGATCGGCGCTGTACAAGGTGGGGCTGAGCGCGGCGGAAGTCGGCGCCAACGCCCGGGCGTTCGTGGCGGCGCTGTAAAAACAAGATCCTCCCCGGAACGGGGAGGGGGACCGCCGCCGAAGGCGGTGGTGGAGGGGGGGCTCCACAAGGGGCATCCTTCGCTGCGGTCCCCCTCCACCAAGCCGCTGCGCGTCTTGGTCCCCCTCCCCGTGCCGGGGAGGATCCAAGGGCACATTGCCCCCCGCTCGAAACCGGCCTAATAGCCGCGCCCAAATGGCACGTATCCAGACCCCCCAGCGCATTCGGGGCACCCAGGACATTTTCGGTGAAGACCAGCGGCGTTTCGCCGCGGTGCTCGAAACGTTCGACCGGGTGCGCAAGCTCTATTGCTTCCAGCGGCTCGAGATCCCGATCTTCGAGGCGACCGGCGTGTTCGCCCGCTCGATGGGCGAGACCTCGGACGTCGTCTCCAAGGAGATGTACACCTTCGAGGATCGCGGCGGCGATTCGATCACGCTGCGCCCGGAGTTCACCGCCGGCATCGCGCGGGCCTATATCAGCGAGGGCTGGCAGCAGTTCGCGCCGCTGAAGCTGGCGACCTCGGGCCCGGTGTTCCGCTACGAGCGCCCGCAAAAGGGCCGCTATCGCCAGTTCCACCAGATCGACGCCGAGATTCTCGGCGCGCCCGAACCCGCCGCCGATGTCGAGCTACTGGTGCTGGCCGACCAGCTGCTCAAGGAGCTGGGCATTGCCGACGGCGTGACGCTCCAGCTCAACACGCTCGGCGATGCCGCGACGCGCGACGCCTGGCGCACTGCGCTGGTCGCGCATTTCGAGGCGCACAAGGGCGAGCTTTCCGAGGACAGCCTGGCGCGGCTTGAGAAGAATCCGCTGCGCATCCTCGATTCGAAGGACCCGCGCGATCGCCCGATCGCCGACAGCGCGCCGGACATCGACGCGTACCTCACCGATGAGGCCGCCGCCTTCTTCAAGGCAGTGACCGACGGGCTCGACGCGGCCGGCGTCGCCTGGACGCGCAATGCGCGGCTGGTGCGCGGGCTCGATTACTATCGCCACACCGCGTTCGAGTTCGTCACCGATCGTCTCGGCGCGCAGGGTACGGTGCTGGCCGGCGGTCGCTATGACGGGCTGATCGGCTCGCTCGGCGGCCCCGAGACGGCGGGCGTGGGCTGGGCGGCGGGTGTCGAGCGGCTCGCGATGCTGATCGAGGAGCCCAAGGCGGCAGCCATCCAGGTTTATGTCGTGGTCGAGGACGATCGCGTGCAGGCGGACGGCGTGCGTGCGGTCTCGGCGCTGCGCCGCGCCGGGCTGGCGGCCGAACTCCTCGCCACCGGCTCGCCGCGCAAGCGGTTCGACAAGGCGGTGAAGAGCAACCCCGACGCGCTGCTGTCGCTGGGCGTCGCCGATGGCGTCACGTCGAAGCGGCTCAAGGTCAATGCCGGCGACGCCGCTGCGATCGATACGGTGCTGGCGACGGTCGCCTGGGCCGGGCCGAGCGCATGAGCCACGCCGTCATCCCAGCGAACGCTGGGATCTCCCGCAGCATGTCCCGCCCGAACAGCCCGCTTTGGGAGACCCCAGCGTTCGCTGGGGTAACGGACAGGGCATGACCCGCATCCCCCCGGATCGCATCGCGGCGATCGAGGCGCGGCGCGACGAGTTGCAGGCGCTGATGGCGTCGGGCGAGCTCGCCGGCGATCGCTTCGTCCAGGTCTCGAAGGAATATGCGGAGATCGAGCCGGTCGCCAATGCGGCCGGTAACGTCCGGCGGCTGCGCGCCGAAGGGCAGTCGCTCCAGCAGATGACGCAGGACGCCGATGACGAGCTGCGCGCGATGGCGGTGGAGGAGCTTCGCGCCAACGAGGGCACGCTCGCCGAGGCCGAACGCAAGCTCGCGCTCGCCCTGCTCCCCAAGGACGCGGCCGACGAGCGGCCGGCGCTGCTCGAAATCCGCGCCGGCGTGGGCGGGGACGAGGCGGCGCTATTCGCCGGCGACCTGCTGCGCATGTACCAGCGCTATGCCGACCGAGTCGGCTGGCGGACCGAGCTGATCTCCGCCAGCACGTCCGAAGCCGGCGGCTACAAGGAAGTGGTGATCGGCATCACCGGCACCGGCGTGTTCGCCAAATTGAAGTTCGAGAGCGGCGTCCACCGGGTGCAGCGCGTCCCCGCCACCGAGGCGGGCGGGCGCATCCACACCTCCGCCGCCACCGTCGCGGTGCTGCCCGAGGCGGAAGAGGCCGACGTGCAGATCGACGACAAGGATTTGCGCATCGACATCTATCGCGCCTCTGGCCCGGGCGGGCAGGGGGTCAACACCACCGACAGCGCGGTGCGGATCACCCACCTTCCCACCGGCATCGTCGTGATCCAGCAGGACGAGCGCTCGCAGCACAAGAACAAGGCCAAGGCGATGAAGGTGCTGCGCACCCGCCTGTACGAGGCCGAGCGCGAGCGGCTGGCGGCCGAGCGGGTCGGCGCGCGGCGCTCGATGGTCGGCTCGGGCGATCGCTCGGAGCGGATCCGGACCTACAACTTTCCGCAAGGCCGGGTGACCGACCACCGCATCAACCTGACGCTGCACCGCCTGCCCGAAATCCTGGAAGGCGAGCTCGACGAACTGGTCGGCGCGCTGGTCTCGCAGGACGAGGCCGACCGGCTTGCCCAGCTGGATGGCTGAGATCCTCCCCGGCACGGGGAGGGGGACCATGTGCGCCAGCACATGGTGGAGGGGGATCGCCGCGAGGGATGCCCTTGTGGAAGCCCCCCTCCACCAAGCCGCTACGCGCCTTGGTTCCCCTCCCCGTGCCGGGGAGGATCTTGGGGCGGCCGCGTCGTGACCACCCCTCCCGTGCGCGCAGCCCTTGCGGACGCCGCCCGCCAGCTGGAACCCGTCTCCGACACCCCCCGCCTCGATGCCGAACTGCTGATGGCGCACGCGCTCGGCACCACCCGCGACCGGCTGCTGCTCGGCCGGCTGGACGATCCCACGCCCGAGGCCTTTGTCGCGCTCGTCGCCCGTCGCCTGACTCACGAGCCGATCGCCTATATCACCGGCACCCGCGCCTTCTGGACGATCGACCTCGCGGTCGGCCCCGGCGTGCTGATCCCCCGCCCGGACAGCGAGACGCTGATCGAGACCGCGCTCGCCTGGTTCGGCACCCGCGCGCCGCGCCGCATCCTCGATCTCGGCACCGGCCCCGGCACGCTGCTCCTCGCCGCGCTCGCCGAATGGCCGGCGGCGGAAGGGCTGGGGATCGACGCCTCCGAGGCGGCAGTCGGCTATGCCCGCCGCAACGCCGAGGCGCTGGGCATGGCCGCGCGCGCCGACTTCCGCCTCGGCGACTGGACCGACGGCGTCACCGGCCCGTTCGACCTGATCCTCGCCAACCCGCCCTATATCGGCGCGCAGGAGCCGCTGCCGCCCCAGGTCCTCGACCATGAACCGGCGGAGGCGCTGTTCGCCGGCAGCGACGGGCTCGACGATTATCGCCGCATCGTCCCCGCGCTGCCCGGCCTGCTCGCCCCCGGCGGGGCGGCGGTGCTCGAGATCGGCTGGATGCAGGCCGACGCAGTTTCTTTGCTCGGACAGGAACAGGGGCTCGCCCCAAGCGTCTATAACGATATGGGTGGACGGCCGCGCGTGGTCCGGCTGACTTGAAACTACGCGCAAACGTCACATATTTCTGCTTGGAGAATGGTACGCCAGCGGCTAGAAGAAGGCCGGGGCGAGGCACCTTCAACCAAGTTGTTGAGATAAAGGGCTGAGGCCCGACTCCATGGTCATGTGTGCCGCTGCAGTCCGGCGGCCGTGGCAAGCGGAAGGTTCTGGGTGCGCCCGGAACCCGCTGCGAATGTAACCCTGCATCCGGAACCTCGATGGATCGACGGACGGCTTTGTAAAGACAGGACAACCAGACCTTGATGAACAATCGTCAGGCCGGCCGCCGTCGCGGCCGGGGCGGCCAGCAACAGCGCCAGGGCGGAGGCTCGAACAACCAGGGCAACGGCAGTCGGATCGATAACCGTGCCCGTGGGAACGCCGCGCAGTTGCTTGAGAAATACAAGAACCTCGCTCGTGACGCGCAGATGCAGGGGGATCGCGTCAACGCCGAATATTATCTGCAGTTCGCCGATCATTATTTCCGCGTATTGAACGAGAACCGTTCGCGCTTCGAGGAGCAGAACCAGCAGCGCCGCCCGCGCGAAGACTTCGACGGTGACGAAGAAGAATTCGAGATGGAAGGCGAAGCCGGCCGCGACGACGAGGGCGAGGCGCCCCGCCAGCAGCAGCCCCGCCGCGAGCGCGAACCGCGCTTTGAGCGCGAAGCGCGCGAGCCGCGCGGCGATCGGGAACCCCGCGCCGAGCGCGAACCGCGTGCGGATCGCGAGCCCCGTGAGGGCCGCGAGCAGCGCAGCTACCGCGAGGATCGGCCGGAGCGCCAGGATCGTCGCGAGCGCGCCGAGCGCAGCAACGGTGCCGCGAACGGCCACGCCGTAGAGGCATCGGCACCGGCACCGGCGGAATCCGCTGCCCCGATCGACACTCCGGTCGCCGCGGAAGCCGCCGAAGCCCCCCGCCGCCGCGGTCGCCCGCGGCGCGAGACGCCGGTCGAGGTCGAAGCGAACCACGGCATCGATGCCGCGATCCTGCCCCCCGCCATCGGCGTCGATCCGGCGCCGGCTGCGGACGCAGAAGCGGAGGACGCGCCGAAAAAGCCCCGCCGCCGCCGCGTCGCCAAGAGCGACGAGGCCGAGGCGCCCGCCGCCTGAGGCTTCGGGAACCCGACAAGGAAAAGGCCCGCTTCCGATGAGGAGGCGGGCCTTTTTGTTTTCGGCTCCCCATTGCGGTGGCCGTCGCGGCTAGAAGCGTGCTGCCATCCGCGTACGATCCTCATCAAGAAGCCAATCTGAGAAGGTCGCGTGCAATCCGCGCAGCCGCTCGGCATCCTCCGCGATGACGTCCATCCCCCGATCATCATAGGCATGCAGCAGCAGCGCTGCCTTGGGATCGTGCAGAAAGAGGATCAGCGGCACGCTCGGAGATACTGGCAATTCCAGCGCGACGGCATGCCACAGCAGCGTGTCGCGAAGCGCCTTGCTCGTGCCGAGATCGTACGCGCGCACTTCCCAAGGATCGACCTCGTCTTCCATGTCGGCGTAGAGATTTTCGTGCCATGTAGCGACATGCGGCGCGTCGAAGCCCGTGGCATGCAGGGCGGTGAAACCGTCCGCGACATCCTCCTGCAAACCAATGCTATTGGGCGGAAAGCCGTTCCATGCGGCGATAGCAAAACAGGTGCCGCCAAACACGCTGTCGGCAATGGTCGATGCGCGTCGATGCGCCTGTAGGAATCGGGGTACCAGCGCATCCTGCCCTTCCCCAAGCGCGAAGCGCAATCGAGCGGTGTCGTCCTCAAACCTTGCGGCCCAGAGGCGCTTCCAGGATTCTCGGAGAGAAGCCACTTGCATAACGCGTTTGTGCGCGACTTGCGCGCACAAGGGAAGCAGCGCAGCGTACGCGAATGAAATGTGCGGCCCTGATGCGTTGCCTGATCGCGCCGCTGGCATTGTCTGCCTGCAATCCACCGACGGCGCAGCCGCTCGCGCTCTTTCGAAATGTAGAAAAGCCGGAAGCGTGGGACGATGAGATTTCGACCGCGTATCCGCGTGTCCGGGATATCCCGCCGTTCGTCCGAAACGCGGGGCATATCTACCTGCTGGTACAAGTCACGCAAGCGCGCGCCTTGTCGACGGAGGTGGTTTTCCAAGAACCGATCACCCGGTCGCGAATCAAAAGCCTGAAGCTGCAGCATCCCGAACTCGGCTCGCTGCTTGTGCATGCGGTGCCCGAGGAGGATCGCGGGCCCTGAAACCCCTGGCCCAACCCGCTGAACCTGCTACCATCGCCGCGACAATCCGGTTTCGGGGGAGGATCGGCATGCGGCATGTGGTGTGGCTCTTGGCGGCGGCATGGCCGCTCGCGGCGCAGGCGCAGCAGATTCCGGCGCCCGACCAGACCGCGCAGGGCGATCTCGCCATCACCATCTACCAGAACAACCAGGCGCTGGTGCAGGACGTGCGCACGCTCAGCCTCGCCGCCGGCCGCGTCCGCCAGGAATTCCCCGACGTCTCCGCGCAGATCCGCCCGGCGACGGTCACGCTGTCCGGCCCCGGCATCGGCATCGTCGAACAGAATTTCGACTACGACCTGCTCACCCCCTACAAGCTGATGGAAAAGGCGGTCGGCTCGGTCGTCACGCTTGTCCGCACCAATCCCGCCACCGGCGCCGAGACGCGCGAGCAGGCGCGGGTGCTTTCGGCCAATGGCGGCATCGTCCTCCAGATCGGCCCGCGCATCGAGGTGCTGCGCGACGACGGCCTGCCGGTGCGGGTGATCTTCGACAAGGTGCCGGAAAATCTGCGCGCGCGGCCCACCCTCTCGGTCACGCTCCAGGTGGCGAGCGGGGGCCGCGTGCCGGCGACGCTCAGCTATCTCACCCCCGGCCTCGGCTGGACCAGCGACTATGTGATGCTGTTCGACGAGGCGAAGAGCACGATAGACCTGCAGGGCTGGATCACGCTCACCAACAATACCGGCACCACCTATACCAATGCGACCGTGACCCTGGTCGCGGGCGCACCGAGCGGCAATGCCGGGTTTGGCCGGCTTAACGACACGACCGTCGACACGCCGGGCACCGAGACCGGCCCGCGCGAGCGGCTGGGCGACTATGTCTTCTATCCGCTGGCCCAGCGGACCACGATCGCCAACGCCCAGCAGAAGCAGGTCGGCTTTCTCGACGTGAAGGGCACGCCCGCGCGCAAGACCTATGAATGGACCAATGGCTGGCTGGGCGCCGACAGCGATCCCCGCAGCGCCGCGACCGTCCTCAAATTCTCGACCGCGAAGAGCGGCGGCCTGGGCGACCAGCTGCCGAGCGGCACGATCCGTGTCTATATGCGCGATCGCAAGGGCGAGCCCCAGTTCATCGGCGAGAGCCGGGTGGAGGCGGCGCCAATGGGCTCGGCGATGTCGCTGCGCACCGGCGAGGCCTTCGACGTGAAGGGCGCGGCGGTGGTGGTCGAGCGCAAGAAGCTTTCCGCCAAGCGGTGGAAGACGACGATGCGCTATGACTTCACCAACGCCCGCGCCGATGCGGTGACGGTGGACCTGGCCCAGACCGGCCTGTGGGGCGATGTCCGCGTGCTGGAGCAGAGCCTCACCGGCGAGCGCATCTCGGCCGATCGTATGGAGTGGAAGGTGCCGGTGCCCGCCAATGGCAAGGCATCGGTGACCGTGGTGTTCGACAGCCGCTATTGATCCGATGCTCGGCCGCATCGCCTTCGGCATTCTTGCCTTGCTCGCTGCCACGCCGGCGGCGGCGCAGGCGCTGGTCGTGTCGGAGAAGCCCGATGCGGTGGCGGTGACGCTCTATCGCGGCACCGGCGCGGAAATCCGGGGCGGCTGGCCGCGCGGCTATGCGCTGGTCACCGAGACGCGGACGATCACGCTGCCGGCGGGCCCGTCGGTGATCCGCTTCGTCGGCGTGTCCGAAGGGATGATGCCGGAAACCGCGATCGTCACCGGTCTGCCGCACGGGGTGGGCGAGAAGAATCGCGACGCCCGGCTGCTCGGCCCGGCGACGCTGGTCGACGCCTATCTGAAGCGCAGTGTGATCGTTCGCCGTACCGATCGCGCGACCGGCAAGGTCAGCGAGAGCGAGGCGGTGATCCAGTCCGGCCCCAACGGCGGCGTGCTGCTCAGTTCGGCGCAGGGCGTGGAGGCGCTCGGCTGCTCCGGTCTGCCCGAGGCGATCCGCTATCCCGGCGTTCCCGAAACGCTCGCTGCCAAGCCCACCCTGTCGGTGACCAGCGATGCGACGACGGCGCAGACGGTGACGGTCCAGCTCTCCTATCTGGCGCAGGGGTTCGACTGGTCGGCCAATTATGTCGCGCGGCTGGGGGAGGGCGATAGCCTCGACCTGTTCGGCTGGATGACGGTGATCAACGGCGGCAGCCAGGGCTTTGCCGATGCGCGGACCAGCGCGGTGGCGGGCAAGCTCAACAAGGGGCGGGCGGCGCCGCTGCCGCGCGGGGAGCCGACGGAGTTGCGCCTGCAATGCTGGCCCTTGGGCAATACCTCGATGGCCGGCCCGCCGCCGCCCGCCCCGGCGGTCGCGACGGAATATAGCGAGAGCATGGAGATCGTCGTCACCGGCAATAAACTTCGACGGATGGTCCAGGCCGCACCATCGCCGCCGCCCCCGCCTCCACCGGCGCCGGTCATGATGGCCGAGCAGGAGGAACTGGGCGACCTCAAGCTCTACCGCGTGCCGGAGCCGGTGACCGTCGCCGCGCTGTCCACCAAGCAGGTGGCGCTGCTGCACCGCGAATCGGTGAAGGTCGCGCGGCTCTATCGCGGCAGCTTCACGCCCTTCCGGTACAACGAAGGCGAGGCGCGCCCGCCCAGCCGCCCCACCCAGATCGTGCTGCGTACCGAGAACCGCACCAGCGAGGGGCTGGGCCTGCCGCTGCCCGCCGGCAAGCTGGCGCTGTTCGCCGATCGCGGCGGTGCGCCGGTGCTGCTCGGCGAATCGGATCTCGCCGATCGCGCGGTGGGGGACGAGGTGGAACTGCTTCCCGGCACCAGCAGCGATGTGCGCTTCACCGTGATCGGCCGTCCCGGCGGCAAGCGTCGCGAGGCGTTCGCGGTCGAGGTGAGCAACGCGCACGACGCGCCCGTCACCTTCGAGCTGCCGATTCCCTATCCGATCGCCGATGCCGATGCGCCGCTCATCGAGCGCAAGGGCGTGAAGACCTGGCGCGTCACCGTGCCCGCCAACGGCACCGCCACGCTGCACGTTGCCCGCAAGCTCGAACGCTGAACCTTCAGTCGAGGTCGATTTCGTCCTTCAGCGGGTCTTCCACCTGGGCGTCATGGCCGCTGCCGGAACTGAGGAACATCAGCCCCATCAGCGCCGCCGCCATCATGATCGTGAAGAACACGCCGAGGAAGGTGGCGATGGCGGTGACGATGTGCAGCTCGCCCATCCATGCCCAAAGCCAATAGTCGGCGGCCACGGCGGCCAGAATCGCGACCGCGCCCATCCCCCACAGGATGCGGCGGAACCGACCCCAGGCGAAGGCGGCATAGGTGGGATCGTCGAGTCCGTCTGGTTGCTCCATGGTTTTGCAACTTGGGCCGAATCGTGGGATACACAACGCCTAAAAAACGAACGCCAAGGAGAGAATGCGATGACTATCGCGGCAATCCTCGAAGGCAAGGGGCGCGACATCGTGTCGATCGCCTCTACCAGCACCGTCGCGGAAGCGGTGGCGCTGCTCGCGGCCCGGCGCATCGGCGCCGTGCCGGTACTTGAAAACGGGCAGGTGACCGGAATCTTTTCCGAACGCGACGTGATCCACTGCATCGAGCGCGAAGGCGCGATCGGGCTCGAACTGCCGGTCGGCCGGGTGATGACCGCCCCGGCGATCACCGTCGGCCCGGAAGAGACGGTGCTCGGCGCGCTCGCGCTGATGACGCAGCGGCGCATCCGCCATCTCCCGGTGATCGACGGGCAGGCCTGTATCGGCTTCATCTCGATCGGCGATCTGGTGAAGTACCGGATCGATCGCATCGAGTCCGAGGCCGAGGCGATGCGCGCCTATATCCAGGCCGCCTGAACGCTCAGCCGGCGCGGTTGCGCACCAGCGCGATCGCGCCCGCAAGCGTCTCGCGGGCAACGCCGAACAACAGCGCGCCATAGCTCGCGCCACCCACCGCGACGAGCACCGCCAGCCGGGGCAGGGGGGCGAGCGGCGGTAGTTCGCGGTCGACCAGTGTCACGACCAGCCCCATCGCCAGCGCGGCGAACACTGGCGGCGCAATCGCGTGGATCAGTCGCGACCAGGAGACGCCGATTGCCGGCAGCGTCCGGTGCGCGGAAAGCGCCAGGTACAGCGGATAGGCGACGTACCAGGCCGCGACGAGACCCGGGATGCCCCAATGCACGCCGACCAGAAACGCGATCGGCAGGCAGAGCGCGCCGGTCGCGCCGTTGCGCGCGCTGATTCCCGGGCGTCCGCGTGCGTCGCTCGCCGGCGCGAACAGCACCTGCAGCGTCATCAGCGGCATGACGAGGGCGAGGCCGTGCACCACCGGTGCCGCCTCGGCCCATTTCGGCCCGAGCACCACCGCGACGAGCGGCTCGGCCGTCGCGGCGAGTCCGATATAGAAGGGCATCGCGGCGAGCAGGATCAGCTGCGCGCCCCGCACGAAGGCGGCCGCCACCGCCGCAGAATCGTCGCGCATCTTGGCATAGGCCGAGAACGCCACCTCGTTGAGCGGCGGTACGAACTTCGAGACGAAGATCTGGGTGAGGAACAGGCTGGTCGTATAGATGCCGAGCAGATGCGGGTCGAACATCCGGCCCGCGATGAACACGTCGGCCTGGCTCTGGAGAAACCAGAAGACCTGCCCCGCCGCCATCACCCCGCCATAGCGCGCCATGTCGCCCGCGCCGCGAAAGTCGAAGCTCGGCCAGACCAGCGCGCGTGCCGCGATCGTCATGCCGATCGCGCGGGCGGCGAAAAGGACGAGAGGCGCGGCAACCAGCGTCCACACGCCCCATCCGCCATAGGCCCCGGTCAGCGCGGTCAGCGCGCCTGCCAGTGCGGAGAGGAAGTTGACTTGCGCCTGCTTGGCGAAATCCATCGTGCGGGCGAGGAGCGCATAGGGCAACGCGATGAAGGGCGTTGTCAGGTAGAGAATGGCCTGGACCCGCAGCAGCTCGGTCACCATCGGCTGGCGATAATAGGCCGCGGCCAGCGGCGCGGCCACGAACTGCAGCAGCGCCAGCCCGCCGTTGAGCAGCAGCAGCATCCCGAACAGCTGGCGCTGCGCGCGGGGCCCGGCATCCTCGCGCTGGATGAGCGCGCTCGCCAGGCCATAGCCGTTGAGCATGTTGAGCAGCACCAGCACCACCTGGGTCATCGCGAACAGCCCGTAATCGGCGGGCGCGAGAATGCGGATGACGAGGAAGGTCGACGACCAGGTGAGCAGCTGCCCCAGAATCTGGGTGCCCGAACGCCAGATCACGGCCTTCCGCACCTGATTCCGGAGCGATTCCTGGGCCTGATTCGGCGATTCGAGCGTTGATTCGGTCACCCGATGGCTATCGCATGCCCCGATTGAGAAGCCGTAAACCGCAGTTTTCCGGGGGTTTCAGGGGTGTCTGTCACGAAAACGACAGAAAGTTTCATTTTCTCGTTGACGGGTGGGGGTGTCGGGCATAGAAGCCACTCCACCGACGCGGTGCTCTTCACTGAGGCAGCGGCGG
>NZ_CAJYTI010000039.1 GCF_913777625.1 uncultured Sphingomonas sp. | reverse complement strand
CAGCATTGGCGCGGGGTGGAGCAGCCCGGTAGCTCGTCAGGCTCATAACCTGAAGGCCGCAGGTTCAAATCCTGCCCCCGCAACCAATCCCACACATACCAAACCGCTTCAGGACATCCTGAGGCGGCTTTTTTATGCCTGTTTTACAGGGCTTACGCCCCAGGCGCGTCGTCTCAGATAGCGCTCAACGGACTCGAAGTCCGCTACGCGACCAGGCGGCAGAAGGACTACAAGCTCGCCGACGGCGAGGGCCTGTACCTCCTCGTCCGACCCAACGGCTCGAAGCTCTTCGGCTAACGACCCCCGTACGGCGCCGAAGGACCGGAGCGGGGGACCAGACGGCAAGGACGGCGTGGAGGGGTCGCAGGTTGGACCTGCCCAGCTACCGCGCTCGGCGCTGGTGCCCTCGAAGGGTGCTTCACGCGGCCCTCGATCTTCGGGGCGAGGTCGGACATGCGAACGCACGCGCATCCATGCAAGGATGCGCGTGCGTCGCGTTCGACGACGACCCTGCGCCCGTCGTCAGGCGCCTTGCCATCCTCCACCGGTCGCGCCGATCAGGCGGATACAGGCATCGAGTCGTCGGGTTTGCAGGTCGAGTGCCTTACGCCGCGCCTGCAGCGCCGAGGCCTGCGCGGTCGCGACGTCGAGATATGTGACCACGCCCTTCTCGTAGCGATTGAGCGCCAGGTGCTCGGCGTCGCCTGCCAAGCGGACGGCATCTGCCTGGGCATCTGCCTCGTCTCCGAAGTGATGCAACTGGGCCAGTCCGTCCTCGACCTGCTGAAACGCGGTGAGCACGTGGCCGCGATAGTCGGCAGTTGCCTCGGTCCAGCGGGCGCGGGCGGCGGCGAGTTCGGCCTTGCGCCTGCCGCCGTCGAAGATCGACAGGATCGCGCTCGGGCCGATCGACCACAGCGTGTTCGGCGCGGCGACCAGCCCGGCCAGCGCGGTGTTCTGAACCCCGCCGCTACCGCCGAGCGTGATCGACGGGAAGAAGGCCGCGCGGGCAACGCCGATGCCCTGATTGGCGGCGAACATCCGGCGTTCGGCAGCGGCGACATCCGGCCGGCGCTGCAGCAGTGTCGAAGGCAGGACCGACGGCACGGCCGGGATCGCCGGCTGACCGGCTGCAGGGGCCAGCGAAAAGGCGCTCGCGGGCTGTCCGACCAGGCTGGCGATGGCGTGCTCGACCAGCGCCCGCGACGCTGCGATATCGGCAAGCTGCGCGCGGGCATCGGCGAGCAGTGCGCCGGCGCGGGCCACGTCGATGCCGGAGGCGATGCCGCCGGCAAAGCGCCGGCGGATCAGCGCATCGGCCTGGGCATAGGCATTCACCGTATCGCCGAGCATCTGCGCCTGCGCATCGAGCCCGCGCAGCTCGACATAGCGCTGTGCCAGCTCGGTTTCGAGCGCGAGCCGGATCGCGGCGAGGTCATCGCCGCTCGCCTGCGCTTCGGCGCGGCCGGCGGCAACGCGGGCATGCAGGCCACCCCACAGATCGGGCTCCCAGCCGATGCCGGCGGACAGCGTGTCCGCCGCATAGACATCGGGCTGGTTGCTGCCGCGCAAGGGCCGGTTGTCGGACTGGCGGTTCTGGGTCACGTCGGCCCGCACGCCGATGCTGGGCAGCAGCCCCGCGCCGGCCTGGCGGACATAGGCCCGTGCCGCCTCGTAGCGGCCGAGCGCGCCTTGCAGCGTGGGATTGTCGCTGGCGACCTTGCGCTCGAGGCCGTCGAGCACCGGATCGGCGAAGATCGTCCACCAGCGGCCATCGGCGGGCAGTGCCGGGGCGGCAAGGGTCCAGGGACCAGCCTCCTTGAATGCGGGCGGGGCGGGGACCACGGGCGGGCGATAGGCCGGCGTCGTACCGCACCCCGACAGGGCGGTGGCGACGGCGAGGCAGGCGAGGGTCAGGCGCTTACGCATGGCTCTGCTGCACCCGTACCAGTTCGCCGTCGCTCACCGAGTCCGGCGGATTGTCGATGACGCGGTCGCCGGGCTTGAGGCCGCCCAGCACTTCCACCGTCGGTCCGAGATCGCGGCCGATGGTGATCGCTTGCAGGTGGACATGCCCGTCCGGGCTGACCAGCGCGACACGGGCGCCCTGGGCACGGAACACCAGCGCACTCGACGGGACCTGCACCGTGCCCGCTTGCCCGGCGACGTTGAATCCGACCTTGGCATAGCCGCCGGGCTTGAGCAGCGCGCCGGGATTGTCGGTGACGAGCTGCACCTGGAAGGCACCGCTCTGCTGGCTGATCGCGCCGGACGCGCCGACCACCTGTGCGGTGAAGCTGCGGCCCGGATAGTCGGGGACGCTGAGCGTCGCCGCGAGGCCGGGGTGGATCGCCGAGGAATAGACCTGCGGGACGCTGACATAGATGCGGATCTTGCGCACATCGGCGACCGAGAAGAGCGGCTGCTGGTTGCCGCTGCTGGGACCCACGAGATCGCCGATATCGGCGGCGCGCTGCGTCACCACGCCGGCAAAGGGCGCGCGGACCGTGGCGAAGCCCTTCATCGCGAGCAGGCGGCCGAGATTGGCGCGGGCGGCGTTCACCGCCGCGTTGCGCACCGCCAGCTCGCCGTTCTTCTCGTCGGCCTCCTGCTGCGAGACCGAATGGGTGGTGAGCAGGTCGTTCCAGCGCGCGGCCGTGCTCCTGGCGAGGCCGGCATTCGCAACGGCGCTGGCGAGGTCGGCGCGCGCCTGGCCGATCTGCTGGTCGAGTTCGGGCGTGTCGATCTGCGCGAGGGGAGTGCCGGCCGCGACGGTGGCGCCGATATCCTTGTCCCAGCCGCGGACATAGCCGCCGACGCGGGCATAGAGCTTGGCGGCATCCCACGCCTCCATGGTGCCGGGGAGGCTCAGCGATCCGCTGGCCGCAGCGGCCTGGACCGGCACCAGGTGGACGACGGGGATCGAGCGGGCGTCGGACCAGTGCTGGGCGGCGCCGGCATCATCGGCGCGGCGCATCGTGCCGAGCGCGATCACCGCACCGGCGATCACCACGGCGGCGATCCCGGCCGTCTTCAATCCGCGCGGGGCGTGGGTCTGGGGGGAGAGGGGGGCTTCACTCTGCATAAACAAGGTCCTCGGCTGCGAGGTCGGAGGGGTGACGGAGCTTGTCGCGGCGGTGCGCGATGCTGAACACGACGGGGACGAAGATGAGCGTGGCGAGGGTCGCGCAGATCAGGCCGCCGATCACGGCGCGGCCGAGCGGCGCGTTCTGCTCGCCGCCTTCGCCCAGGCCCAGCGCCATCGGCGCCATGCCGATGATCATGGCGAGCGCGGTCATCAGCACCGGGCGGAAGCGGGTGGCGCCCGCCTCCATCGCCGCTTTCAGCGCGTCGCCGGTTGCGGCGAGCCGCTCCCGGGCGAAGCTGACGACCAGCACCGAGTTGGCGGTGGCGACGCCCATGCACATGATCGCACCGGTGAGTGCCGGCACGGACAGCGGCGTGTGGGTGGCGAACAGCATCCAGACGATGCCTGCCAGCGCGGCGGGCAGCGCGGAGACGATCACCGCCGGATCGATCCACGACTGGAAGTTGACGACGATCAGCAGGTAGATCAGCACCACCGCCCCGGCGAGGCCGAACAGCAGCCCGGAGAAGGCGGTGTTCATCGTCTCGACCTGGCCGCGCAGCGCGACGGTGGCGCCCTTGGGCCGCTGGCCTTGGGTCTCCTTGATCACCTTCTGGATGCCGGCCGCGACCGCGCCGAGGTCCCGGCCCTGCGTCGTCGCATAGACGTCGAACACCGGCTGCACCGCATAGTGCGAGACCACCGCCGCGCTCGGCTCGCGATGGAGCGTACCGATGCCGCCGAGCAGCTGGGCGTTGCCCTGCGTGCCGGTGACCGGCAGGTTCTGCAGGTCGGACATGGTATCGATCCGGTACTGCGGCGCCTGCACGACGATCGGGTAGGACACGCCGTTCTTCGGGTTGAGCCAGAAGGCGGGCGCCACCTGGAAGCTGCCGGCAAGGTTCACCGACAGGCTCTTGGTCACGTCGTTCTCGGTGATGCCGACGCGATCGGCCTGGGCGCGGTCCACGTCGAAGGCGAGTTCGGGATAGTCGTTCGCCTGCTGCACGCGCACGTCGGCGATGCCCGCGACATGGTTCATCTTCTCGGCGAGCAGATGGGCATAGGCTTCGTTGGCCTTCTTGTCCGGGCCGGCGACCTGCACGTCGATCGGGGCCGGGGCGCCGAAGTTCAGGATCTGGCTGATGATGTCGGCCGGCAGGAACGAGAAGGTGGAGCCGGGGAACGCCTCGGGCAGCGCCTTGCGCAGCGCCTTGACATAGCCGTCGGTCGGCTTGTGCTCCTTGGACAGGGTGATCAGGATGTCGCCGTCCTGCGGACCGATGCCGCCGGTGTTCGAATAGGCGCGGTTGATGCCGCTGACCGGCAGGCCGATATTGTCGACGATCGACACCAGCTGGTCGGGCGGCACGACGCCGCGGATGCGGTCCTCGATCCGGTCGAACAGCGCCGCCGTTTCCTCGATGCGCGTGCCGACCGGCGCGCGGACGTGGAGGTTGATCTGCCCGGCGTCGATCGAGGGGAAGAAGGTCTGCCCCAGCATCGGGATCAGCGCGAAGGATGCGAGCACCACCAGCAGGAAGGCGGGCACGAACGCCTTGCGCCGGGCCAGCGCGAAGCCGAGCAGCGCGAGATAATAGCGGCGAACGCCCTCGAAGCGCTGCTCGAACCCGTGCTGGAAACGGCGGAACGGATTGCGGCTCTTCGGTGTGCCGGCCATCGAATCATGGCTGGCCATGTGCTCGGCGGTGTGTGTGCCGGCATGCTGGCGGAGCAGGAAATTGCCCATGGTCGGCACCAATGTGCGGCTGAGCACGAAGCTTGCGATCATCGCGAACACCACCGCCTCGGCCATCGGCGCGAACAGGAAGCCGGCGACGCCCGGCAGGAAGAACATCGGCAGGAAGGCGATGCAGATGCACAGCAGCGAGACGAAGGCGGGCTGCACGATCTGCCGCGCACCGTCCAGGATCGCGTCGCGCACCGTCTTGCCCTGTTCGAGGTGCCAGTTGATGTTCTCGATGGTGACCGTCGCGTCGTCGACCAGGATGCCGACGGCGAGCGCCAGACCGCCCAGCGTCATGATGTTGAGCGTCTGCCCGGCGGCGGCGAGGCCGGCGACCGCCGCCAGCACCGCCAGCGGGATCGAGGCGGCGATGATCACCGTCGAGCGCCACGAGCCGAGGAACAGCAGGATCATCATGCTGGTCAGCGCCGCCGCGATCGCCCCTTCGCGCACCACGCCGTTGACCGCCGCCTTGACGAACAGCGACTGATCCGAAAGCGGCAGCACCTTCAGGTCGGGCGGCAGCGTCTCGGCGAGCTTGGGCAGCAGCGCCTTGACCCCGTCGACGATGGCGATGGTGGAGGCCGCGCCGCTCTTCAGGATCGTCATCAGCACGGCGCGGTGGCCGTCGACACGGACGATGTTGCGCTGGGGCGGCGAGCCGTCATGGACATGGGCGACGTCGCGCATCAGCACGGTGGCGCCGTCGACGGTCTTGATCGGCAGGTCGTTGAGCTGGTCGATCACCTGCGGCGCGTTGTTCAGCCGGATGTTGTATTCGTAGCTGCCGATCTTGGTTGTGCCGGCCGGCACGATCTGGTTCTGCTGCGCAAGCGCATTGCCGACGTCGGTCGCGGAGAGATGGTGCGCCTGGAGCGCGGCCGGATCGATGTCGATCTGGATCTGCCGCTCCTTGCCGCCATAGGGCGAGGGCACGGCGGCGCCCCCGACCGAGGCGAGTGCCGGACGGATCGCGTTCTGACCGAGGTCGAAGATCTTGGCTTCGGACAGCGTCTTGGACGAGAGCGCCAGCTGCACGATCGGCACGGTCGAGGCGTTGTAGTTGAGGATCAGCGGCGGGGTGATGCCCGGTGGCATCTGCTTGAGCACGGTCTGGCTCATGCTCGTCACCTGCGCGGTGGCGGTGCGGATGTCGACGTTCGGGCGGAAGAAGATCTTGACGATGCCGATGCCGGAAAGGCTCTGGCTCTCGATGTGATCGATGTCATTGACCGTCGAGGTCAGCTGCCGCTCGTAATAATAGACGACGCGGCCGGACATCTCCTCGGGCGGCAGACCACGATAGGTCCACACCGCGGCGATCACCGGGATCTTGATGTCGGGGAAGATATCGGTCGGTGTCGTCAGCGCCGCCACGCCGCCGCCCAGCACGATCAGGATCGCGAGGACGACGAAAGTGAGCGGCTTGCTGAGCGCGATGCGGATGAGATGGAGCATGGGCAGCCTGCACAACGGGAATCCGAGTGCCGGCACTGGGCGCAGGGGGTGGGTAGGGACGCCACAGCACCGGCGACGGCCCATCTGCTCCCGCCCGACGCCGATGGCGAATTAAATGAATTTCACCCCTGGGGCGCGCGCAGTGCGATGCGGGCGATCAGGCCGGGCGCTGCGTCGTCGAACGCGAGGCTGAACCCGTGCAGATGCACGATGGCGCTGACTACCGCGAGCCCCAGCCCGGTCCCTTCGACTCCGGCGGCCCCGCTGGCCCGGTGGAAGCGGCGCAGCACCGCCTCGCGCTCTTCGGCGAGGATGCCGGGGCCGTCGTCGATCACCTCGATGACCGGGCCCTCCTCGCGTTCGAGGAGCCGCAGCGTCACCCGCGATCGCGTGAACTTGATGGCGTTGTCGAGCACGTTGCCCACCGCTTCGAACAGCAGTTCGCGGTCCGCCACGACCAACGGCTGGCCGCGCAGGTCGGTGGCAAGAGCGATGCCGCGCTCTTCGGCCAGCGGCTCGTACAACTCGCCCAGTTCGCGCAACAGCGTGTGGAGGTCGACGGGTGCCATGCCCGCGCGGCGGCCGCTCGCCTCCAGCTCGGCGATGCGCAGCAGTGCGGCGAAGCGATCCACCACCGCATCCAGATCCTCGATCGCCCGTTCGGTCACGCCGCGCGCCGCTTCGGGCAGCTGGGTCTCCTGGCGCATCCGGTGCAGCGTCGCGCGCACCCGGGTGAGCGGGGTGCGCAGATCGTGCGCAATGGCGTCGGTCGCGTTCTTGACCTGTGCGACGACATGCGCCACTTCGTCGAGCATCAGATTCACCGTCACGGCGAACTGGTCGAGCTCGTCCCGGCGACCGGCGACGGGCATGCGGTGGCTGAGGCCCCCGGCGGCGATGACATGGCTGGCCCGTTCGAGGTCGCGGACGCGCCGCAGCGGTCCGATGCTGAGCAGCATCGCCGCCGCCACCACCATCGCAGTACCGCCGAGGCCACTGACCAGCAGAATCTGCAGAAGCCGGATCCGTAGATCCCGGATCGGCGAGATGTCCCGCCCCATCAGGATCGTCTCGCCCGCCATCGTGCGCACGGCGAGGACGCGGAGCGGCCCGTGCACGCCGGGCACGGCGGCAACGGCATAGGGCGTGCCGATACGGCGGGGGGCAGGGAGGGCGATGTTGCCGACGACCTGCTCGCCGTCCTGACCCAGCAACGCGAAATAGTTGAGACCGGGGGTCGCGTTGGCGATCTCGGCGCGGACATGCTCCGGCAGCGCCGCCGGTGTGGAGGCGAGCAGGCTCTTCGCCCGCGTGAAAAGGATCTGGTCGCTGCGCGCGGTGAGCTCGTGCGCGGTGAAGAAATAGCTGGTCGCCAGCGTGACCCACAAGGCGGCGAGGAATACGGATCCGAGCAGCAGCGTCAGCCGAAACGGAGTCGTGGCGCGCACGTCGCGCCAGCGCAGCCGGTCAGACGGCATCGAACCGATAGCCTTCGCCCTTCACCGTCGCGATCGCCGAGGGACCTTCCGGCAGGTCGAGCTTGCGGCGCAGCCGGGCGACATGAACATTGATCAGGTTCGCGCCGGGATCGAAGTGATAGTTCCACACCTGCTCGAACAGCATCCGCCGACTGACCGTGGCGCCGGCGTTGCGCATCAGGAATTCGAGCAGCTTGAATTCCATCTGGAGCAATCGCACCGGGGTGCCGCGGACTCGCGCTTCGCGGCGGAGGAGATCGAGCTGGATGCTGCCGACCTGCAGCACCGTTTCGGGCGACTGCTGGGTACGGCGGAGCAGCACTTCGATACGCACGGCTAGCTCGCTCGGCGCGAAGGGCTTGATCAGATAGTCGTCGCCCCCGGCGCGGAGCCCGGCGATGCGCTGGTCGACGTCGCCCAGGGCGCTGACCATCAACACCGGCGCCTGGACGCCGCGTTCGCGCAGCCGGGCGAGCAATGCGAGGCCGTCCATGTCCGGCAGCAGTCGATCGAGCGTCATGGCGTCGGGCACAGGGTCCCGCGCCGCGTCGAGTGCCGCAGCGCCTGTCCCTGCGACGGTAACCGCATGCCCGTGCGCGTGGAGTTCATGGGCGATCGCCTCGGCAGTTGCGCTATCGTCTTCCACCACCAGTATGCGAGCCATGCGATCACCATAGAGAGCGCAGGGTCTTAGGCAAAGCGCAGATATGCCGGTGGTAGCCCCCCTGCCGGTCCGCGGCGCGCCTACGGACTAGCCGGTGAAGCGGCGGATCGTCGCGCGGAACAATGCGCGATCGGCGCGCGAGAAATAGAGCCAGATCCGGCCGTGATCGAGAACCACCGAGGCCGCGAAGGCGATGTCGGTATCCATGCGATTGGGGGCGGGGGGCGGCGCGATCAGCGGTTCGATGCAGCGGTCCGTGACGCGGGTATATTCGGCATCGAAGGCGACCCATCCGATCCGCCAGCGCGCATCCTGGGTCGCGCCGTTGTAGAACATCACCGGTTGCGCCTTGTCGTCGGTCAGAAGCGGTCCGGTCGAGAGATGGAAATTGTCCCACGCGTCGGCCCGCGGCGCAAAGGGTTGGCGGTCGTGATGCCACGGGCCCGCAACACCCGGGGCGGTGGCGAGGCCGATCAGCGACGCGTCGTGCGCGGCATATTCGTAGAACAGCCGCCAGGCACCCGCTCGGGTCCGATCGACCGTCGCTTCCTTCACATTTCCTTGCGAGGGGCTGGAGGCCATGGCCACGCCGCGCTTCTGCAGCCGGTCCATGCCGGGGCCGACGGCATAGAGAAGCTCCCCGTGCGCGCGCGGCGCGTCCACGCCCGTATAATAGACCACATAGCTGCCGTCCGGCAGCATGACGACCGTGGGGTCCTCGCAGCCTCCGGCATCCTCGGCGGCGGGGCCGGGCACGAGCGCCGGCGCGTCGGTGGCGGTGAAGGTCAGTCCATCCCCGCTCGTGGCATACCAGATCGTGCCGGTATCGCCTTCCTCCCCCATCTTCGGCACCGCACGGACCATCATCGCGAACGGATGCCGGTCGCCGGTCTTCCAGACATAGGGGCTCATCAGGTCCCGCTGCGTCACGGCGTCCGGCCCGTGGAGGATCACGGGTTCGATCTTTTCCACGTTGAAGTCGAGCTGCGCCATGTCAGGCCCCCAGCGCCTGTTCGAGCACCAGCCCGCCATCGATGGTCACGATCGCGCCCGTGATATACTGGGCGGACCTGGAACACAGGAAGACCGCAAGGTCCGCAACTTCCTCGGGGCGACCCGCGCGCCCCCAGGGGATGTGCGCCTCCGCTTCGGCCCGATAGGACGGATCACGCTCGGCTTTGGCGTTCATCGGCGTCAGGATCATGCCGGGCGCAATCGCATTCACGCCGATCTGGAGCGGCGCGCACTCGATCGCCATCGTCCTGGTGAGATTGTCGAGCCCGGCCTTGGCGGCGCAATAGTCGGCTCCGCCCATGCGCACCGCGGTCGCGTGGATCGAGCTGATGTTGACGATGCGGCCCGGTCTGCCGGCGTCGCGCAGCCCGCGCACGAACGCCCGCGAGGTAAGGAACGCACCGGTCAGGTCGGAACGGATCGTCCCCAGCCACTGGTCGAGATCCATGTCGACGACGGGGATGCCGTGCATGTTGACGCCCGCGGAGTTGACGAGGAGATCGATCAGCCCGATCGCGTCGCGGGCTTGCGCGAAGGCCCTGCCTACCTGCGCCTCGTTCCCGACATCCGCTTGCACGGCAATGGCGCGGCGACCGGCAGCCCGAACGATCGCGCACACGCTCTCCGCCGCTGCTGCATCCTGATGGTAGAGGATGGCGACCTCGGCTCCGGCCGTTGCCAATGCCGCCGCGCAGGCCGCGCCGATCCCCGATTCCCCGCCCGTTACCAGCGCAACGCTGCCGTCCAGTGCACCCATGAGAACCTCCGATCGGATGGCTCAACGAGGCGGGCGTACAGAGGTTCACGCGCGATCCGGCGGATCGCCGCGCGGCGATCGGGGATCTGCCCAGGGCCTCCCGTGCGGAAGCCCTGGGGATGGGTGTCGTTACTTGCAGCTGTCGCCCGCGCCGGCATCGATATCGAGGCAGCGGCCGTCGATCTCGACCGGCACCGGCACCTTGATCAGCGCGGCCAGCGTCGGCGCGATGTCGACCGTTTCGACCGACAGCGGCTGTTCGAAGCCGGTCATGCCCTTGCGCCAGAACAGGATCGGCACGCGGCGATCATAGTCCCAGAAGCTGCCATGCGTCGCGACATTGCCCGTGCCCGGATCCAGGATCGGCGTGACGCGCGGCTTGAGCGCGACGACCAGGTCGCCCGAACGCTCCGGCGTGTACGAGGCGCGGGCGCGTTCGAGCAGCGTCCAGGTCTCCGGCGGGGTGTGAACGATCGGCGTCGCCTCGATCTGCGCGCGGGTGAACACTGCCTGCACCTGCGGGTTGGCGGCATAGAGCTTCACGGCCTCGGCCAGCACCGCGGCGCGCTTCGCCTGCGGCACGGCGGGGGAGACATAGACGTCGCCGCTCGGCCCGCCGACCAGCACTTGCCCTGTCAGGCCCAGCTTGCCGGCCAGCGCGCGGCTGATGTTGGTGGTGGTCACGTCGGCGGTGATGCGCTGCTCGGTCGGCGCGCCATGTTCGCGGTGGCGCTCGGGCAGGTCATGGCCGCCATGGTCGGCGGTCAGCACCACCTGATAGTCGACGCCCGTCCGATCCAGCGCGTCGAACAGCCGGCCCAGCGTCTGGTCGAGCGAGAAGAGCTGCAGGCACATCTCGCTGCCCTCGGTGCCATAGGTGTGGCCGACATAATCCGTCGCCGATGCCCCGAGGATCAGCAGGTCGGTATGGCCCTGCTGGCCGAGCTTCATGTCGGTGGCGAGCTTGGCGCCGAGCGCCAGCACCGCATCGTCGAACTCGGGCGAGATGCGGAAGGCCTTGGAATCGCCGGCGGCACGCGCGAAGCGGCCGTCGCCGACGGTGCGGGTGGCGCTCACCGGGATGGCGCGGCTGCGAGCCTTGCAGAAGCCCGGCAGGTCGAGCGCGGGCTGCGCCTCGGCGATGCGCGCAGTGGTCGCGGCGTTGATCCTGGTCACCGCCTCGGGGGCGGTGCGGCCGGCGTACGACACGAACGCCTTGCCGTCCCACCACCAGAGCTCGTCGACCTTGTGGCCGCCCATCATCACCGCCGCGCGGTCCTTGCCCGCGACCGAGACGACGCGCGACTGGGGATCGGCGGCCTTCATCCACTCGCCGAGCGTCGGCACCTTCAGATGCTTGTCGGAGACGGTATAGTGGTCCGAATTTGTGCCGGGGACGCTCTCGTCCTCGGCGCAATAGACGCGCTTGTCGGCGCGCGGCGCGGCGAAATCGGTCCAGTCATTGGCGATGATGCCGGTGCGCGACGGATGGTCGCCGGTGAGGATCGTCGAGTGGCCCGGGCAGGTCTCGGTCGCGGCATGGCTCTGATAGCCGGCCGGGAACACCGCCCCGGTCATCAGCCGGGCAAAGCCGCTGGTGAACTGGCTGCGATATTCGGCGAACAGATCGGCCGAGAACTGGTCGACCGAAATCACCACCACCAGCTTGGGCGGCGTTGCCGGCAGGGCTGGCGCGGGCGCGCTCTGCTGGGCGAGAGCGGGGGTGGCAGCCAGCGCAAGGGCGGCGGCGAAGGGGGCAAGCAGTTTCATTCGGGGCCGGCTCCGGGCACGGGTGGACGTTGGTACACCCAGCTATTGTCGAACGCAGCGAACTGGGCAAGGACAGCGCCATGGCCCAGCTTCGTTTCGCTTTGATGTCGCTTTTCCTGCTCCTCGGTACCGTCGTGCCGGCGGCGGCGCAGGGCTTCGCCAAGGGGCCCCATGTCCGCAGCGAACTGGTGGCCGAGACGGCGACCCCCAAGGCGGGGAGCGACGTGACGCTGGCGCTGGTCTCCACGCCCGATCCGAAATGGCATGCCTATTGGCAGAACCCCGGCGATGCCGGGCTGCCGGCCGAGGCGCATTGGACGCTGCCGGCGGGCGCGCGGGCCGATGACTTTCGCTACCCGGTGCCGCAGCGGCTGCTGATCGCCGGGCTGATGAACTATGTGTATGAGGGCACCTTCGTCCGGCTGACGAAGCTGCACATACCGGCGGGGGCGACGGGCAGTTTCCCGGTCAAGCTCAAGCTCGACTATCTGGTCTGCACCGATACGCTGTGCGTGCCCGAGAAGGCGGCGTTGGAGACCAGCCTGACCATCGGCGACGGGGCGATCGATCCCGCGACCCGCGCCAAGTTCGACGGCTGGCGGGCGAAGCTGCCCAAGCCGCTGAGCACGCCGGCGACTTTCCAGGCCGAAGGCGGCACGCTGCGGATCGCGGTGCCCTATCCGGCGGGCGCGGCGGCGAAGGACGTGTACTTCTACCCGCTCACCGCCAACACGGTCGAGTATGCCGCGCCGCAGACGGTGGCCCGCGACGGCGACCGGCTGGTGCTCGAGACCAAGTCCCGCACCGCCCCCGCTGCGCTGGAGGGCGTGCTGGCAATCGACGGGCAGGGCCTCACCGTCACCGCCAGGCCGGGCGCGGTGCCGCCGGTCAAGCCCGCCAGCGCCGCGACGCCCTGGCTGGCGGCGATCGGCGCCTTCTTCGCGGCGGTGCTGGGCGGGCTGATCCTGAACGTGATGCCCTGCGTCTTCCCGATCCTCAGCCTCAAGGCGCTGAGCCTCGCCAAGGCCAATGACGACCAAGGCAGTCCGCGCGCCGAGGCGCTCGCCTATACCGCCGGCGTGGTAGCGGTGTGCCTGGCGCTGGGCGGACTGCTGCTCGGGCTGCGGGCGGCGGGGGCGACAGTGGGCTGGGCCTTCCAGCTGCAGGACCCGCGGGTGATCCTGGTGCTGCTGCTGCTGGTCGCCGCCATCGCCTTCAACCTGGCCGGGCTGTTCGAAATCACCACCCCCGCCTTCGTCAATCGTGCGGCGAGCAAGGGCCATGGCGGTGCCTTCGCCACCGGCGCGCTCGCGGCGTTCATCGCCACGCCGTGCACCGGGCCGTTCATGGCCTCGGCGCTGGGCGCGGCGCTGGTGCTGCCCTGGTTTGCCGGGCTGGCGATCTTCGGCGGCCTCGGCCTCGGCATCGCGCTGCCGTTCCTGCTGCTCGGCTTCGTCCCCGCCTTCCGCCGCAAGCTGCCCAAGCCGGGCGCCTGGATGGCGACCATGCGGCATATCCTGTCGATCCCGATGTTCCTCACCGCGCTGGCGCTCGCCTGGGTGCTGGGCAAACAGGCGGGAGTGGACGGCATGACTATCGGGCTCGCCGCCACGCTGCTGGCGACGCTCGGCCTGTGGTGGGCGGGTGCCCGGCAGGCCAAGGGCCGCAGCCGCGCCTGGCTGCCGGCGGTGCCGTTGGTGCTCCTCGCTTTGGGTGGCGTCGCCCTGGTCCGTCCGGCCCCGGCGGGCGGCGCGCCGGCGGCGATTGCCGGGGCCGAGCCGTTCAGCGAGGCTCGGCTCGCCGAACTGCGGGCGCAGGGGCGGCCGGTCTTCGCCTATTTCACCGCCGACTGGTGCCTGACCTGCAAGGTCAACGAGAAGGCGGTGATCGAGACCGCGGCCGTCGAGCAGGCGCTGCACGACGGCAAGGTCGCGGTGCTGGTTGGCGACTGGACCAACGGCGATGCGACGCTCGGCCGCTTCATCGAGGCACACAACCGCGCCGGGGTGCCGCTCTATCTCTGGTACAAGCCCGGGCAGGATGCCCCGGAGGTGCTGCCGCAGGTCCTGACCCAGGACCTGCTGGCGAGCCGCGCCAAGGGTGGGTGAGGGACGCCTCCGACACCCAAACACCGTCATCCCCGCGGAGGCGGGGATCCATTTGCCAGGACGGCGCAGCTCTTTCTGTGAGGCACAGGCCAATGGATCCCCGCCTTCGCGGGGATGACGCGGTAGGTTGGAAAGCGGTGTAGCCACACACAGCCTCTCAGCGCAGCGTCTTGATGATCCCCGAAAAGTCGAGACCGGCGCCTTCGCCGTCGACGAACGCGGCATAGAGCTGCTCGGCGCGCTCGCCCATCGGCACCTGCGCGCCGACGCTGGCGGCGGCTTCCATCGCCAGCTTGAGGTCCTTGAGCATCAAGGGCGCGGCGAACCCGCCCTGATAGTCGCGATCCGCCGGGGTTTCCGGGCCGACGCCGGGGACCGGGCAATAGCTCGTCATCGACCAGCTCTGGCCCGAGGAGACCGAGGCGATGTCGAAGAAGCGCTGCTGGTCGAGCCCCAGCTTTTCGGCGAGCGCGAAGGCTTCGCAGGTGGCGACCATCGTCGCGCCGAGGATCATGTTGTTGCAGATCTTCGCCGCCTGGCCCGCGCCGCCGGCGCCGGCATGGATCACGGCCTTGCCCATGTCGCTCAGATAGGGCTCCGCCCGCTCGAACGCGGCGACGCTCCCGCCGACCATGAAGGTAAGCGTGCCGGCCGTGGCTGCGGCGATCCCGCCCGAGACGGGGGCATCGACCGCGAGCAGCCCGCGCTGGGTCGCCGCCTCGGCAACGCGGCGGGCCGTGGCGACGTCGATCGTCGAGCAGTCGATCAGGATCGCGCCGGGCTCGGTATGGTCGAGCAGCGTCTCGGTGTAGAGCGCTTCCACATGGCGCCCGGCGGGCAGCATGGTGACGACCGCCTCGGCGCCGGCGATCGCCTCGGCGGCGTTGGCGGCGGGCAGACAGCCGGCCTTCTTCGCGCGCTCCAGCGCCTCTGCCGACAGATCGAAGGCGCGGACGTCGTGGCCGGCCTTGGCGAGGTTCGCCGCCATGCCGCCGCCCATATTGCCCAGGCCGATAAATGCTACGCGTGCCATTCTTTAGCTCCCCTCCCGCTTGCGGGAGGGGCTGGGTGGGCACTCCCTCTCCACAGGCGATGGTATCGCGGATGCCGGGGGCCCACTCCCCGGCCCCCTCCCGCACGCGGGAGGGGGAGTGGTTCAGTGCCTCAACGCCCGGACCAGTTCCCCGGACGCTTCTCGACGAAGGCCGTCATGCCTTCCTTCTGGTCCTCGGTGCCGAACAGCGCGTGGAACAGGCGGCGCTCGAACTGCACGCCCTGGGCGAGGCTGGTCTCGAACGCGACGTTGACCATCTCCTTGTTCGCCTTCACCGCCAGCGGCGGCATCGCGGCGATGGTCGCGGCGGTCTTGACCGCCTCTTCCACCAGCTCCGCCGCAGGGACGATGCGGCTGACCAGCCCGGCGCGCTCGGCTTCGACGGCGTCCATCATCCGGCCGGTGAGGCACATCTCCATGGCCTTGGCCTTGCCGACCGCACGGGTCAGCCGCTGCGAGCCGCCCATGCCGGGCGAGACGCCCAGCTTGATCTCGGGCTGGCCGAACTTGGCGGTGTCCGCCGCAAGGATGAAGTCGCACATCATCGCCACTTCGCAGCCGCCGCCCAGCGCATAGCCCGATACGGCGGCGATGATCGGCTTGCGGGTGCGGGTGAAGGCGTCCCAGCCGGCGAAGAAGTCATGGCCGTACATGTCGGCGAACCCTTGCGCCTGCATCTCCTTGATGTCGGCGCCGGCCGCGAACGCCTTTTCGCTGCCGGTCAGCACCGCGCAGCCCTGCGCCGGGTCGGTATCGAAGGCGCGCATCACGTCGAGCAGTTCGCGCAGCACCTGGCTGTTGAGCGCATTGAGCGCCTTGGGGCGATTGAGCGTGATCAGCGTGACCGCGCCGCGCGCTTCGACGAGGAGGGTTTCGTAGGAAGACATGGGCTTCTCCGTTCAGGGCGCCCAGGCCGCGTCTGCGGCCAAGGGCGCGAAGATGGCGTCGATCGCGGCGCTGTCCACCGCTTCCGGCGTGGCTGGCGACCAGCGCGGGGCATGGTCCTTGTCGACGATCACCGCGCGCACGCCCTCGGCGAAATCGGGCAGGCGGCAGACGCGGGTGGCGACGGCATATTCCTGCGCCATCTCGGCGGCGAAATCGGGCATGGTGCGCCCCTCGCGGACGATCCGCAGCGAGACTTTGCAGGCCTGGGGCGACTTGGTGCGCAGCGTGGCAAGCGTGGCGGTCGCCCAGTCGCTGCCTTCTGCCTCCAGCGCGGCGAAGATCTCCTCCACCGTCTCGCCGGCGAACAGCCGGTCGATCTCGGCATAGTGCGCGAGGATCTTCGCGATCGGCGGCTCGATCGACAGGTCGGTGAGGATCGCCAGCACCTTGTCGGGGGCGGTGGCGATCTGCGCCTTGGCGGAGTCCAGCGCCTCGGCGGGCAGGTACTGGGTGGCGAGGCCGAGCGCGAGGCATTCGGCGCCGTCGAGCCGGTGGCCGGTCAGCGCGAGATATTCGCCCATCCGCCCGGGCAGGCGGGAGAGATACCAGCCTCCGCCGACGTCCGGGAACAGGCCGATGCCGGTTTCGGGCATGGCGAACTTGGTGTTCTCGGTCGCGACGCGGTAGCGCGCCGGCTGCGAGATGCCGACGCCGCCGCCCATCACGATGCCGTCGGCGAACGCGACGATCGGCTTGGAATAGGTGAACAGCCGGTGGTTGAGGCGGTATTCGAGGCGGAAGAAGTCGGCGGCTTCGGCACCGTCGCTCGCGCCGCTCTCGGCGATCATGCGGATGTCGCCGCCCGCGCAGAAGCCGCGGCCCTCGGCATGGTCGAGCAGCACGATGTGGACGGCGTCATCCTGCTCCCACGCGTCGAGCGCGTCGAGCATCGCCCGGCACATCGCGGTGTTGAGCGCGTGCAGTGCCTTGGGGCGGTTGAGGCGGAGACGGGCGACCGGGCCTTCGATGGCGGTGAGGAGGTCCATCACAATCCTCCCCGAGCGATTTCAAAACCAACGCGCTCCAACAGACCCTCGTCATTCCCGTGAAGGCGGGAATCCATTCGCCTGTGCGCTGGGGGAAGGAGCCTCAACATCAGCGCCAATGGATCCCCGCCTTCGCGGGGATGACGGCGGGAGTAGCGGGGAAGCAGGGTATCTCCGGGGCCCCGAAAGTTCCGAAAGTTCCGGGAAAGCGACATCAACCCGGCTTCCTCCCCAATGGCTGCCGCGCACGCGGCGGAACGAAGCATAAACATGCTGGTGTAGGAAAGCATTTTCCGCGTCAGTCCTTCAGCAGGTCGCGGCCGACGATCATCCGCATCACCTGGTTGGTGCCCTCGAGGATCGAGTGGACGCGGAGATCCCGCCAGAAGCGCTCGATCGGATAGTCCATCAGGTAGCCATAGCCGCCATGCAGCTGCAGCGCGCGGTCCACGACTGCCGAGCCGGTGTCGGTCGCCAGCCGCTTGGCCATCGCGGCGAAACGGGTCTTGTCCGGCGTGCCGGCGGTCACCTTGGCGGCGGCGAGGTAGAGCAGGGCGCGCGCCGCCTCCAGCTCGGTCGCCATGTCGGCGAGCAGGAACTGGGTGTTCTGGAAGTCGGCGATCGCCTTGCCGAACTGGCGGCGCTCCTGGGTGTAGCGGATCGTCTCGTCGAGGCAGCGCTGCGCGCCGCCCAGCGAGCAGGCGCCGATATTGAGGCGGCCGCCGTCGAGGCCCATCATCGCGATGCGGAAGCCTTCGCCCTCGACACCGATCAGGTTCTCGGCAGGCACGCGGACATTGTCGAGGATCACTTGCGCGGTCGGTTGGCTGTGCCAGCCGAGCTTGCGCTCCTGCGCGCCGAAGCTGACGCCCGGCATGTCCTTCTCGATCGCGAGGCAGGAAATGCCCTTGGGGCCGTCCTCGCCGGTGCGGACCATGGTGAGGTAGAGGTCGTTTGCGCCGCCGCCCGAGATGAACTGCTTCGAGCCGTTGACGACATAATGGTCGCCGTCGCGCACCGCGCGGGTCTTGAGCGCGGCGGCGTCCGAGCCCGAGCCCGGCTCGGTGAGGCAGTAGCTCGCCAGCCGGTCCATGGTGACCAGGCTGGGAAGATACTTGTCCTTGACCGTCTGGCTGCCGAACCGGTCGATCATCCAGGCGGCCATGTTGTGGATCGAGATGAACGCGGAGGTCGAGGGGCAGCCATAGGACATCGCCTCGAAGATCAGCGCCGATTCGAGCCGGCCGAGACCGATGCCGCCGGACTCTTCGGACACGTAGATCGCCGCGAAGCCGAGCTCGGCGGCGGCCTTGATCGTCTCGCGCGGGAAGAGGTGCTTCTCGTCCCATTCGGCCGCATGCGGGGTGATCGCATCGGCGGTGAACTTCTGCGCCATCTCCTGGATCTGGCGCTGGTCGTCGGTGAGGTCGAACTGGTGGGTCATGGGTTCAGCCGTGTTGGATCTGGGAAGATCCTCCCCGAAACGGGGAGGGGGACCATTCGCGCAGCGAATGGTGGAGGGGGAGTGCAGCGAGGGAGTTCGGTGCGGAGGTCCCCCTCCACCACGCGGCTGCGCCGCGCGGTCCCCCTCCCCGTGCCGGGGAGGATCGAGAGGAGGCCCACCACCCCCATCACCCCATGGTCGGAATGACGAAGGCGTTGGCCGCGTCGCCTACGCCGCCGTCGGGCCAGCGCTGGGTGACGGTCTTCACCTTGGTCCAGAAGCGGACGCCTTCCATGCCGTGCTGGTTGACGTCGCCGAAGGCCGAGCGCTTCCAGCCGCCAAAGCTGTGATACGCCACCGGCACCGGGATCGGCACGTTGATGCCGACCATGCCGACATTGACCCGCGCCGCGAACTCGCGCGCGGCATGGCCGTTGCGGGTGAAGATCGCGACGCCGTTGCCGTACTGGTGCTCGCTCGGCAGGCGCAGCGCGGTCTCGAAATCGGGGGCGCGGACGATCTGGAGGACCGGGCCGAAGATCTCCTCCTGGTAGCTCTTCATCGCCGGCGTCACGCGGTCGAACAGCGACGGGCCGATGAAGAAGCCCTGCTCATGCCCCTGCAGCTGGAAGCCGCGGCCGTCGATCACCAGCTCGGCGCCTTCGTCGACGCCGGTCTGGATCCAGTTCTCGACGCGGGCCTTGTGCGCGGCGTTGACCACCGGGCCGTACTGCGCCTCGGCATCGGTGGAGACACCCACCCGCAGCGCCTCGATCGCCGGGATCAGCTTTTCGCGGAGCGCATCGGCGGTCTTGTCGCCGACCGGCACCACCACCGGCAGCGCCATGCAGCGCTCGCCGGCCGAGCCGAACGCTGCGCCGGAGAGATCGGCCACCACCTGGTCGAGATCGGCGTCGGGCATGACGATGCCGTGGTTCTTGGCGCCGCCCATCGCCTGGACGCGCTTCCCGGCTGCGACGCCGCGCTGATAGACATAATGGGCGATGTCCGACGAGCCGACAAAGCTCACCGCGCCGATCGCGGGGTGGTCGAGGATCGCGTCGACCATTTCCTTGTCGCCCTGCACCACCTGCAGGATGCCTTCCGGTGCACCCGCCTCCAGCATCAGCTCGGCGAGGCGGACCGGCACCGAAGGGTCGCGCTCGGAGGGCTTGAGGATGAACGCATTGCCGCAGGCGATCGCCACCCCGAACATCCACATCGGGATCATCGCCGGGAAGTTGAACGGGGTGATCCCCGCGCCGATGCCGAGCGGCATCCGCATCGAATAGACGTCGATGCCCGGGCCGGCGCCCTGGGTGTACTCGCCCTTGAGCGCGTGGGGGATGCCGCAGGCGAACTCGATCACCTCGAGCCCGCGCTGGATGTCGCCCTTCGAGTCCGCGATCACCTTGCCGTGCTCGGAGGAGAGCATATGGGCGAGCGCGTCCATGTTCGCCTCGACCAGTTCCTTGAAGCGGAACATCACGCGGGCACGGCGCTGCGGGTTGGTCGCGGCCCAGCCCGGCTGCGCCGCCATCGCGGCGGCGATGGCGCGGTCGAGATCGGCGGCGGTGCCCAGCGTCACCTGCGCCTGCACGGCGCCGCTATTGGGGTCGAAAACGTCCGAGCGGCGGCCGGCACCGGCCCCTTCCGCTCCTGCGATCACATGGTCGATGACACGCATTGCTACTCTCCTGCGGATCGGCTGAACGCCGACTCATCTGTTGTAATTAAATTGCGCAATGGCACAGCGCCTTTGCGATGTCACCCCGGGCGTTCGGGACGGGTTGACCTACCCTCTCGCGTCATCCCCGCGCAGGCGGGGATCCATTGGTGGGAACGCTGCGGCGCAATCCCCGGCGTCCTGGCAAATGGATTCCCGCCTTCGCGGGAATGACGGCGCGCGGGTGGCGGAGGCTTTCGCGACCAAAGGTCTTTGGTGTAGTACGCCGCTGCACCACATGCAGGAGAGAGTCATGCCGCCGATGAGCCCCTGGTCGCACACGCGCCGCGACGGCTATGCCGACGACATCGATTTCGAGATCAAGGGCCAGGAGCTCCAGTTCGTCGAGATCGAGCTCGATCCCGGCGAGAGCGCGGTGGCCGAGGCCGGCGCGATGGTGTGGAAGGATGCGCCCGTCACCATGCAGACCGTGTTCGGCGACGGCAGCAACGCCGGCGGCGGCTTCATGGACAAGCTGCTCGGCGCCGGCAAAAGGCTGGTCACCGGCGAGGGGCTGTTCACCACCGTGTTCACGCACCAGGGCAGCGGCAAGGCGCGCGTCGCCTTTGCCGCGCCGACGCCCGGCGCGATCGTGCCGCTGCGCCTCGCCGATATCGGCGGCACGCTGATCTGCCAGAAGGATGCCTTCCTCGCCGCCGCCAAGGGCGTGCAGATGGGCATCGCCTTCCAGCGCCGCGTGATGACCGGCTTGTTCGGCGGCGAGGGCTTCATCATGCAGCGGCTCGACGGCGATGGCTGGGTGTTCGTCCATATGGGCGGCGCGATCGTCGAGCGCGAACTCGCCCCGGGCGAGGAGCTCCATGTCGATACCGGCTGCCTCGCGGCGCTGACGCCGTCGGTGGACTTCGACCTCGTCTCGGTCGGCGGGGTGCGCAGCATGCTCTTCGGCGGCGAGGGCGTGTTCTTCGCCCGGCTGCGGGGCCCGGGCAAAGTGTGGATCCAATCGCTGCCCTTTGCGCGGCTGGCGGGGCGGATGCTCGCGGCGGCCAATGGCGGCGGCCATAATCGCGGCGAGGGATCGGTGCTGGGCGGGCTGGGTGATTTCATCGGTGGCAATCGCTGAGCCCGCGGGCGACGCGCCCGACACGCCCGTCCTGACCAGCGAACGGCTGCGGCTGCGCCCGCTCGTCGCCGAGGATGCGGACGCGCTCCACCCGGCTTATGCCGATGCCGAGCTGATGCGCTGGTGGAGCCACGCGCCCCATGCCGATCTGGCGCAGACCCGCGCATGGTTCGCCGAGGATGACGACGAGGACTGGCGCCACTGGGCGATCACGCTGGCCGGAGACGATGCCGCGATCGGCTTCGTCGCGGTCAACGAGAAGCGCGCGCAGGTTAGCGAGATCGGCTATCTGCTCGCCCGGCCGCATTGGGGGAAGGGCATCGCCGCCGAGGCGCTGACATTGGTGCTCGACCAGCTCTTCCTGGCCGAGAACTATCGGCGGGTTTTTGCGGACACGGACCCGGACAATGTGTATTCGCGCCGGCTGCTCGAGCGGCTGGGCTTCCGGCTGGAGGGCGTGCTGCGGGCCGAATGGGAGACCCATATCGGCATCCGCGACACGACGCTCTACGGGCTGCTCAAGGAAGACTGGACATGCCGACCCCGCCGAACCTGAACGATCCCGCCGAGCGCGCCGCCTACAAGGCCGAGCTGAAGCAGATCGCGCGGCCGCTGCGGATGGGGGCGGTGTGGCTGGCGGTGCTCGGCGCGCTGCTGGCGGCGCTCCGGGCCCGGGTGCTGCCGATGCCCGTCGCGGTGCCGGCGGCGGTGCTGGGCCTCGCCTTCTTCCTGATGGTGCTGGGCGTCACCGTACGGGTGAAATACCACCAGCGGCGGATGCGCGGCGACCTATAGGTAGCGCATCCACCAGGCGCTGCTCCGCCGCTTGATCCGGCCGAAGGCGCGGGTGGCGAACCAGCAGGGGACTGCCAGCGTCGCCGCGAGCAGCCACAGCGCGGCGACATTGGGGACGCTCACCGGCCCCGGCACGCCCAGCAACAGGCGGCCCAGCTGGTTCAGCCCGCCCAGCAGGTAGAGGTGGAGCAGGTAGAAGAACAGCGGCGCCCCGCCCAGTACCGCCAGCAGCGCGGCGGCGCGGTCGGGCAGCCGCTCGAACGCGGCGAGCATGATCAGCCCCACGCCCAGTGTCGCCAGCAGGAAATCGGCCGAAGGCGGGTATTTGGTGAGGTTGACGAACTGGAGCGCGGTGCCGAGCGCGTCCGCGCCCGCCCGCCAGGGGTGGAGGTCACCATAGACGTTGGTCGCGCGCAGCAGCACGAACAGCGCCAGCGCGGCAAGGCCGAGCCGCACCAGCCGGCGTCGCCGCGTCGTCCCGCCCATCGTTGCGGCGAACCAGGGTCCGAGCGCATAGCCGAGCGCGATGACCCCGATCCACGGCAGCAGCGGATAGCTGATCCGCAGGCGCTGGCCCCAGGGCAGGTCGAAGACGGTGCGCTCGTGCAGCACTGCCCATATCGCATGACCCGGTTCGCGCGCCACGTGCACGCCGTCGAGCAGATTGTGCCCCAGCACGATTCCCAGCCCGATCGCGATCAGTGCCGGGCGCGGCAGGTGGACCAGCACCGCCAGCGCGAGCATCGCCAGCCCGATCGCCCAGATCACCTGCAAATAGAGCATCGGCGGGGTGAAATCGAAGCCCCAGGCGAAGTTGACCAGCGTCAGTTCCAGCACGACCAGGAACAGCCCGCGCTTCCACAGAAAGTCCGACGCCGCCGCGGCGCCGCCGCGCGTCTCGGCATAGAGCCAAGCGCCGAGCCCGGTGAGCAGCACGAACACCGGCGCGCAGAAATGCGCGGTCAGCCGGGTGAGGAACAGCGCAGTCGGCGTGTCCGTGCCCAGCGGATCGGGTACCGGCACCGTCGAATAAAAGGATTCGCGGGTGTGATCGACCAGCATCAGCAGCATCACCAGCCCGCGCAGGGCGTCGATCGAGCGGATGCGGGGGCGGGGCGAGGCGCTGTCACCGGTTGACAATGTCTGCTTCATATTGCAGCGCAATGATACAACATTACACAAAGGGCAACCCATTTTGCGCGTGACACTCGCCACGGCCGCCTTGCTTTCGCTGGGCGCGATCCTTCCCGCCGCCGCCGACGAGCGCGATCCCGAGGCCGATGCGGCCGGCCAGGACATTGTCGTGCTCGGCACCGCAGCGAAGAAGCCCGACCGCACGCTGTCCGCCGATCCGGCGACCGAGCGCATGTCGCAATCGAGCCGGGTGCTGGAGCGGGACCTGCTGACCGCCGCCGGCAGCTATCGCCTGGCGGACGCGCTGGAGCTGGTCAGTGGGGTCAGCAACCAGAACAACCGCGGTGGCGTGATGGATAATTTCGCGATCCGCGGCTTTCTGGGAACGCCCGACGGCGGCGCGGAATATTATGTCGACGGTTTCCTCGCCAACCGCGGCATGGCGCCGCCGCGCGATCCCGCCACGACCGAGCGGATCGAGCTGCTGAAAGGGCCGATGGGCGCGCTGTTCGGCGATGCCGATCCGGGCGGCCGGGTGAATCTGGTCAGCAAGACGCCGGGGACCACCGCAACGGGTAGCGCGACGCTCACCTATGGTTCGTTCAACACCAAGCGCGCCGAACTGGACCTCACCCAGCCGATCACCGGCACGCTGGCGGTGCGTCTGGCCGGCGCGGTGGAGAACAGCGACGGCTGGCGCGATTTCGTCTCGCTCCAGCGGCGGACGATCGCGCCCTCGGTCACCTGGCGGCCGTCCGATGGCGTGCGGCTCACCTATGTCGGCGAGATCACCCGATTCGACACCCCGTTCGATCGCGGCATCCCTGCCATCGCCGGCGACGCCAACGCCCTGCCGCGCAACCGCTATTTCGGCGAGCCGGCGAACGGCGTCACCCGCTTCCGCAACGAACGCCACCAGTTGACCGGCGAAGTGGTGCTGGGCGGCGGCTGGGCGCTGAACGGCGGCGTGGCGTGGCGGACGGGATCGCTGAACGGCTTCTCGGCGGACCAGTCGCGGCTGGTCGGCACCAGCCTGTGGCGTCAGCGCCGCCAGCGCGGCTATACGGTGGACGACGTCTCGGCGCGGATGGAGCTGACCGGCCGGGTCGCCCGCCACCAGCTGAGCGTCGGCGTTAAGGGCTATGTGCTCGACTATCACGAGCTGCTGCTCCGCCGCAGCCCCAGCGCCGCGGCGCCCTATGCGATCGACGTGTTCGCGCCGGTCTATGGCGCCACCGCGCTGCCGCTCGCGCCCTTCACCGACAATCGCGAGAAGCGCTGGGCGGCGACGCTCTATGCGCAGGACCTGTGGGAAGTGACCGATCGGCTGACGCTGAGCGGGGCGGTGCGCTACGATCCCTATCGCCAGCGCATCACCAACAACCGTACCGGCGCGGTGGGCCGCGCGGTGGATGATCCGGTCAACTTCCGGGTCGGCGCGCACTATCGGCTCGATCCGCGTTTCGCGCTGCATGCCAATTGGGGCGAGAACTTCGTGCTCAACTCCGGCACCGGGCGCACCGGCGCCGGCTTCGCGCCGGAAATGGGGAAGGGCTATGAGCTGGGTGCCTCGGCGCGGCTGCCGGGGGTGGAGGTGTCGGTCAGCTGGTTCGCCATCGAGAAGCGCAACATCCTGACCAACGATCCGGTCGATCCCAATTTCAACGCGCCGGTCGGCCGGCTGAAGAGCCATGGCATCGAATTCGACGGATCGGTGAAGCTCGCCCGCCACTGGCAACTCGTCGCCAACTATGCCTGGACCCATGCCCGCACGCTCGACCGCAGCTTCGCGACCGACCGGGTCCTCGACGTGCCGGCGCATGCGGGCACCGTGTTCCTGCTCGGTCGCTTCCTCGATGCGGACGGGCGGGGACCGTCGGTGAGCGGCGGCCTCGCCTATGTCGGCGACCGCACCGGCGCGATCGACGGCAGCGGGCTCACGCTCCCGGCCTATGTCAAGGCGAAGGCTGCGGCGGAATATGCCTTCTCGCGCCGCGTGAGCGTGCGGCTGGAGGCCGATAACCTGTTCGATGCGCGCTATGCGATGAGCTCGTACAGCAGCCTCTGGGTCTACCCCGGTGCCCCGCGCACCGTACGCGGATCGGTACGGATCGCCTATTGAGGCGCGCTCAGCTCCCCGCGCCCTTGGGCGGCGGGGAGGGCTGGGCATCCGGGGGCGTCAGGTCCATCCAGGCTAGGCGGATGTCCGCTTTCTGCCCGCGAATCCGCGAGCCGTTCGACTGCGGCCCGTCGTTGTTCGACCAGTCCTGGACGAAGGAGAACCGCTCGATGCGGGTGGCCAGCGCGGCACCCGCACCCGGCGTATAGGGCGTGTACCGCCGGTGCAGCACGCTCTCGTTGATCTTGCGGATCCAGCGCTTCTCGAGGTCCGGCGTCTGGCGGAGGATCTCCGCGCTCTCCACCCGCCCGTCCGGCCGGATGGTGATGCGGAAGTCCGCCCAATGGGGCGGGATCGGTGCGCCGCTCAGCGGCATCTTGCTGGGGCCGATATCGCCGATCAGGATCGTCGGCGCGTACAGCAGATAGGGACGCGGGAACTGGCGCGCGTCGATGCCCGCGACGATCGAATCGAGTCCCGCATCGTCGTGGCGCCGTGCCGCATCCGCTGCCCGAAGTACCGTGGCGGAGAGGCGGAACTGGAGCATGTCGTCGCCCGGCAGCGTCTCCAGCCGATCGAGCAGGGCATGATAGCGTGACTTGTATTCGGGCTGGTACGTCGCAAGCGCCCCCAGCAGGCTCGCCCGCCGCAGCAGCGCATAGGCCGAAACCTGCGGCAAGCCCGCCGCCGCGGCCTCGCGTTCGACCTTGACGTAGATGTCCTCGGCGGCGCGTGGGCGGCCGTTCTGGGCGAACTGATCCGCCACCAGCGTCCGCTGCAGGAACACCCGGCGATCCTTGGGATCGAGCCCGGCTTTCAGGCTGTCGAGCGAATCGATCTGGACGATCCGCCCGCTATCGGGCCGGCCGCCCACGTCGATCATGCGGCCATAGGCGCGCTGGAGATCGGAGACTTCCACCGGCAGCGTACGGCGATAGCCTTCGTTGCGGCGGACCGACTTGGACAGCGTGCTGCGAGCCCCGGCATAGTCGCCGGCGACGAACTGGTTCTCGGCATGGGCGAGCGACGCGTCGATATCTTCCTTCGGCGGACAATGACGCTCCAGGCATGCGGCCAGGCGGCGGGCGGTTTCGTCGAGCGGCGAGCCGGTGACGACGATCTCCGCGCCCTGCTGCGCGCCCTGCTGCGCGTCCTGCGCAGATGCCGGCGCGGCGAGTGCGGCTGCCGCGATTGCCGTCATCCCCAGTAGACGCATGATACCGATTCCCCTGAACGCGTATGGGCGCAAGAATAGCCCGCGACATGCCTTCATGTCGAGGGCTCGGGGGAGGCGGTCCGGGGCCGTCCCGACCAGTACCGGTCAAGCTCTCCGGCAGTTGCCGGGCCTCAGGCGTCGATCACCTCGTCGTCGAGCCGCGCCGCATTTTCCTGGATGAACGCGAAGCGGTGGGCGGGATTGTTGCCCATCAGCCGGTCCACCAGGTCCTTCACGCCGGCACGCTCCTCATATTCCTGCGGCAGCGTCACGCGCAGCATCCCGCGCGTCTTGGGATCCATGGTGGTTTCCTTGAGCTGGTTCGGGTTCATCTCGCCGAGACCCTTGAACCGGCTGACTTCCACCTTCTTGCCCTTGAACGCGGTCTTCTCGATCTCGATGCGGTGCGCGTCGTCGCGGGCATAGAGGCTCTTCGATCCCACCGTCAGCCGGTAGAGCGGCGGCTGGGCGAGGTAGAGATGCCCCTTGCGCACCAGGTCCGGCATTTCCTGGAAGAAGAAGGTCATCAACAGCGTCGCGATATGCGCGCCGTCGACATCGGCGTCGGTCATGATGATGATGCGTTCGTAGCGCAGCTGGGTCGCGTCGCAGTCCTTGCGGGTGCCGCAGCCCAGCGCCTGAATCAGGTCGGCGATTTCCTGGTTGGCGAGGATCTTGGCCGAGGTCGCGCTCGCCACGTTGAGGATCTTGCCGCGGATCGGCAGGATCGCCTGGGTCTTGCGGTCGCGCGCCTGCTTGGCCGAGCCGCCGGCCGAATCGCCCTCGACGATGAACAGCTCGGTGCCCTCGGGGCTGTCGGCCGAACAGTCGGTGAGCTTGCCCGGCAGGCGCAGCTTGCGGCCCGAGGTGGCCGACTTGCGCTTGACCTCGCGCTCCTGCTTGCGGCGCAGGCGATCGTCCATCCGCTCCAGCACATAGCCGAGCAGCGCCTTGCCGCGCTCCATATTGTCGGTGAGGAAATGGTCGAAATGGTCGCGCACCGCCTTTTCGACGAGCGCGGTCGCCTCGGGGCTGGTCAGGCGGTCCTTGGTCTGGCTCTGGAACTGCGGCTCGCGGATGAACACCGAGAGCATCACCTCGGACCCGGTGACGACGTCGTCCGGGCTGAGATCCTTGGCCTTCTTGTTGCCGACCAGATCGGCGAAGCTGCGGAGACTCCGCACCAGTGCCTGGCGCAGGCCCTGTTCGTGGGTGCCGCCATCGGGGGTGGGGATGGTGTTGCAATACCAGCTGAAGCTGCCGTCGCTCCACAGCGGCCAGGCGACGGCCCATTCGACGCGGCCCTGCGAATCAGGGAATTCCTGGGTGCCCGCGAAGAAATCGGCGGTGGCGCATTCGCGTGTTCCCACCTGCTCCTTCAGATGATCGGCGAGGCCGCCGGGGAACTGGAACACCGCCTCGGCGGGCGTGTCGTCGGTGATCAGCGACGGATCGCACTTCCAGCGGATCTCGACGCCGGCGAACAGATAGGCCTTGGAGCGGGCGAGCTTGTACAGCCGCGCCGGCTTGAACAGCATCTCGCCGAAGATCTCGGGATCGGGGGTGAAGGCGACGCTGGTGCCGCGCCGGTTGGGGGTGCCGCCGAGCTTCTCCAGCGGGCCCAGCGTCTGGCCCTGGCTGAAGCGCTGGCGATAGAGCTGCTTGTCGCGCGCCACCTCGACCACCGTGTCCACTGACAGCGCGTTGACCACCGAGATGCCGACGCCGTGCAGGCCGCCAGAGGTGGCATAGGCCTTGCCCGAGAATTTGCCGCCCGAGTGAAGCATCGAGAGAATCACCTCGAGCGCCGACTTGTCCGGGAAGCGCGGATGGGGATCGACCGGCATGCCGCGGCCATTGTCGACGACGGTGATGCGGTTGGGCGCGGCCAGCGTCACCTCGATCCGGTTGGCGTGCCCTGCGACCGCCTCGTCCATCGCGTTGTCGAGGATTTCGGCGGCGAGATGGTGGAGCGCACGCTCGTCGGTGCCGCCGATATACATGCCCGGCCGGCGCCGCACCGGCTCCAGACCCTCGAGAACCTCGATCGACGAGGCGTCATAGGTGCCGGAGGGGACGGAGGGCGCAGCGAAGAGATCTTCGGACATGCGGAACGTATAGGGGGTGCGGGGCCTGCCGCGCAAGGCGGGGCTACGCGCGGCAGGGTAGCATATAGATCCTCCCCGGCACGGGGAGGGGGACCGCCGCCGAAGGCGGTGGTGGAGGGGGGTGTCCGCATCGGACTCGCCTGCGGCGATCCCCCTCCACCAAGCCGCCACGCGTCTTGGTCCCCCTCCCCGTTCCGGGGAGGAACTTAGATAATCACCGCGGCCGCGGGGTGCCGCCGAACGGCATGGTCGGCGCCGGGCGACGGTCGCGGCGGGGGAGCTGCGCCTGATAGGCGTGGCCGCAATGCTCGACGCAATAGGGGAAGCCCGGGTTCACCTTGTCGCCGCAGAAGTGGAAGTCCGGCTCGCCGGGATGGCCGAGCGGCCATTTGCAGATCTTGTCGTTGAGATCGAGCAGAGTCGTCTTGCCGGCGATCGCCTCGCTCGGCTTGGCGGGGACCAGGCGGCGCGGCGGGGCGGGCGCGATCGGCGGGGCCTGTTCGCCCGGATTCTGGCGGATAAAGCCGCCCGGGCCGACCGAGCGCAGCACCGGCTGCGGCGCGCGGGGGGCCGCCGGCTCGGCGTCGTCCTCGTCGTCGATCGGGGCCGGCGCGGCTGGCGCGGGGGCGGCGGCGCGGGGTGCCGGGGCGGGCGCCTCGGCCTGGGCGCGCGGCGCGGCCGGGGCGGGCTTGGGCGCAGGCGCGGGCTTGGGCTCGGCCGGCGCGGCGGGTGCCGCATTGGCGGCCGCGGCGGCCTTGGCTTCGTTGGCCTTTACCGGCGAGGGACGCGAGGGGAGGCCGAGGCGGTGGGCCTTGCCGATCACCGCGTTGCGCGACACGCCGCCCAGTTCCTCGGCGATCTGCGTCGCGGTCAGGCCGCTGTCCCACATCTTCTTCAGCGTTTCGATACGCTCGTCGGTCCAGCTCACTTCGGTTCCTTCGTCTTGCGGGCGGCGGCGTCAGCGGGTACGCGATCGCGCCATGAGCAGCCACCCCGAAATCGGTTCACAGCTTCCCGAGCCGGGCGTTCCGGTGATTCGCAACGTCAACTGGGGAGGCTTGCGCACCCTCTATATCAAGGAGGTGCGCCGTTTCTTCAAGGTGCAGCTCCAGACGGTGTGGGCGCCGGCGGTCACGACCCTGCTGTATCTGGTGATCTTCACCGTCGCGCTGGGTGGCGGCGGGCGCATGGTGACGCTCGACGGTGTCTCGATTCATTACGCCGATTTCATCGCGCCCGGCCTGATCGTGATGGGGATGCTGCAGAACGCCTTCGCCAATGCCAGCTTCTCGCTGCTGGTCGGCAAGATCCAGGGGACGATCGTCGACTATCTGATGCCGCCGCTGTCGACCGGCGAGATGCTGGCGGCGCTTGCCGGCGGATCGGTGACGCGCGCCTTCTGCGTCGGCGGCACGGTGTGGCTGGCGATGGCGCTGTGGGGCGTCCACGTCTTCCCGGCACATTTCTGGGCGGTGCTGTGGTTCGGCTTTCTCGGCTCGCTGTTCCTCGCGCTGATGGGGGTGATGACCTCGATCTGGGCGGAGAAGTTCGACCATGCCGCGGCGGTGACCAACTTCGTGGTGGCGCCGCTCGCGCTGCTCTCGGGCACCTTCTACTCGGTCGAGAATCTCTCGCCGGTGTTCCGCGCGATCAGCCATGCCAACCCGTTCTTCTACATCATCTCCGGCTTCCGCTACGGCTTCCTCGGCGTCGCCGATTCGCCGATCCTCGTCGGCAGCCTCGTGATCCTGGCGCTCGACGTGGTGCTGGGGCTGTTCTGCTACGGGCTGCTGCGGCGCGGCTGGAAAATTAAGAGCTGAGCGAAACCAAGGCTTAAGCGGCTGCAGGCTAAGGGCTTGGGCTTCCCAGAGGAAGCGCATCCATGCTCCATCAGCACGCCGGCCAGTTCGACACAAGCAGCGACGGCACCACCTCGCTGGCGGAAATTCTCGGCGCCTTTTCCTACGCGCTCGACCTGACCGAGGGGCAGCCCGAGGGGCATGCGCTGCGCGCCTGCTGGATCGCCAGCCGCATGGCGGTGGCGCTGAAGCTGCCGGCCGCAGAGCGACGCACGATCTACTACGCCACGCTGCTCAAGGATCTGGGCTGCAGCAGCAACGCCGCGCGGATCGCCGAGCTGTATCTGGCCGACGACCGCCAGGTGAAGCAGGAGCACAAGCTGCTCGCGGTCGGCCTCGCGCCGACGCTCAACTATGTGTTCCGCCGCACGGGACGCGGGCATCCGCTCGGCGCCCGGGCCAAGGCGATCCTCGCCATCCTGCGCGACGGCAATGCCGTCGTCACCGACCTGATCCAGACGCGCTGCACCCGCGGCGCGGACATCGCCCGCCAGCTCCGCTTTCCCGAGCCGGTAGCGCAGGCGATCGCCGGGCTCGACGAGCATTGGGACGGCACCGGCAAGCCGCTGCGCCTGCGCGGCGACGCGATTCCGCTGGCGGCGCGCCTCGCGCTGCTCGCCCAGATCGCCGACGTGTTCCACGCCGCCGCCGGGGCGGACGCCGCGATCGAGGAAGTCCGCGCGCGATCGGGCAGCTGGTTCGAGCCGGCACTGGCGCAATGCTTCGTCGCGCTCGCCCGCGATCCCGCCTTCTGGGCAGAGGTCACCCACCCCGCTCTCGAAACACGCGTCCGCGCCTTCGAGCCCGCGGAACAGCGCGTCGCGGTGGACGAGGACTATCTCGACGACATTGCCGCGGCGTTCGGCGCGGTGATCGACGCCAAGAGCCCCTATACGGGCGGGCATTCGGGCCGGGTAGGCTATTATGCCGGGGCGCTGGGCGCGGCGATGGGGCTGGGCGGCGCGGACCTGCGGACGCTCAAGCGCGGCGCGATGCTCCACGATGTCGGCAAGCTGGCGGTGAGCAGCCGGGTGCTCGAAAAGCCCGGCAAGCTCGACGACGGCGAATGGGAGGAGATGCGCAGCCATGCCGCGCACACCACCGCCATCCTCTCGCGGATCGGTCCCTTGCGCGACATGGCGGCGGTGGCGGGCGCGCATCACGAGCGGCTGGACGGGCGCGGCTATCCGCTGGGGCTCGACGCGATGCTGATCGCCCGCGAGGCGCGGATCATCACCGTATGCGACTTTTACGACGCGCTCACCGCCGATCGCCCCTATCGCGCCGCCATGCCGGTGGAGAAGGCGCTGGGCATCATGGCGGGCGAGGTGGGCAAGGCGATCGACGGCGACTGTTTCGCCGCGCTCAGCGAAATCGTTACGAAGTAAAAACCGTTTCGCGCTAAGATAGCGGTCCGGGACTCGCGGGGGCGGGTGCCGAGAAACGGGGGAATACCATGAAATTGCTGCGTTCCTTGGCGCTGTTTGCGGCAGCAGGACTGTCGCTGGCCGCTTGCAGCCAGCCGCGTCCCAAGCCGATCCAGGGCTGCAACTATGCGATGCGGCCGATCGACGTGACGCCCGAATGGCAGGCGCGACTGCGGCACCCTGCCACCGAAAACGCCTTGCTGCGCGCCGGTGCTCCGACGGACGACCCGCTGGCCGACGCGCTGCGCGCGCGCCGGCGGAGCAAACGGGGGCCGCTCGCCGCAACGCCCGAGCTGAGGGCCTTGGCCGTCGAGCCCGACCGGTTCCTCGCGCTGAGCGGCGGGGGCCAGCACGGCGCGTTCGGCGCGGGCTTCTTCTACGGCCAGGCGCAGGCGGGGGCGCTGCCCAGCTGGGATATCGTCACCGGCGTCAGCACCGGATCGCTGCAGAGCACGCTGCTGTTCCTCGCCAACCAGCGGGTGCCGGGCGACCGCGACTATCCGGCCTGGGTCGACGGACCGCTGTCCGGGCAGGAAGGCGATACCGGCTTCGTGGTGAAACCCGGCACCTCCAATGTCGGCGATCTCGTGCTCGCCTATTCGATCCTCAAGGAAGCCGATCTGCTGCGCGTGCGCGCCGGCGGCGCCGGGCTGGGGGCGGTGCTCCGAGGATCGAGCGCGACCTTCGGACCGCTGCGCGCCCGGCTGCTCAAGATCATGAGCCTCGAGACGCTGCGTCTCGTCGCGGAGGAGGGGCAGAAGAATCGCCGGCTGCTCGTCGGCGTCAGCAATCTCGACGACGGCAAGGCCTATTCGATCGACCTGACCGCGCTGGTCGCGCCGATGGCGTCGCACAGCCTGTCGGTGGCGGACGAGGAGCGGATCCATGGCTGCTATGTCGATGCGCTGCTCGCGTCGTCCTCGGTCCCGCCCGGCGTGCCGCCGGTGACGCTGCAGAACCCGGCGACGACCGAGATGTACATGGATGGCGGCGCGCGCTTCGGCATGTTCCTCCAGCCGCAGCTCCGCGCATTCGAAGCTGCGGGCTCGGGCGGCACGGCGGAGATCACGCTGATGGTCAACACCTCGATGAACCCCGGCACCTGGACCAGCGACGGTGCGCCGATGCAGCGCTGGTCGGCGGTGACGGCGGCGCTGCGCGCGGTCGATCTGCTCGAGACACAGGTCTACAGCTTCTCCGCCGCGCAGGTGGAGGAGCTGGGGCTGCGCTATGGCTGGCTGCGGATGGCGTCGCTCACGGCGGCGCCGGGCGGCGAGCAGCCCGACGACCATGTCTTCAACGGCAAGACCTGCGCCCAGTGGCAGGCGATCGACGCCCTGGCCAAGCCGATGCAATTCTATCCCTGGTATATGGCCTGCACCGCCGATTACGGCCGCAGCCGGGGCGTCACCCAGCAATGGAACCACCGGGTGCCGGCACAGCCCTAGGCACCGCCATAAAGGCAGGTTGACCTGCGGGGCCAACCGGCTCTAATTATGCGAGAGGGCGGCCCGGATAGGTCGCCCTTTTGCGTTTCTGGAGTTTTCCTACCCTTTTTCTCGTAAGGAGTATTGTTCCCATGACCATCACCCCGCTCATGCCCGTCTACCCGCGGTGCGGTGTGCGGCCGGTGCGAGGCGAGGGCTGCTACCTGATCGGGGAACGAGGGGAACGCTATCTCGACTTCGCCGCCGGTATCGCCGTCAACGCGCTGGGCCATGGCCACCCGCATCTGGTGAAGGCGATCGCCGACCAAGCCGCCACGCTGATGCACGTGTCGAACCTCTACGGCTCGCCCCAGGGCGAGGCGCTGGCCGAGCGCATCCTGAAGCACAGCTTCGCCGACACGGTGTTCTTCACCAACTCGGGCGTCGAGGCGATCGAGTGCGCGATCAAGGTCGCGCGGCGCTATCATTACGTCAACGGCAACCCGCAGCGGCACAAGCTGATCACGTTCAAGAACGCCTTTCACGGCCGCTCGCTGGGCGCGATCTCGGCGACCGACCAGGGCAAGATGCGCGACGGGTTCGAGCCGCTGCTGCCGGGCTTCGACTATGTGCCGTTCAACGATCTGGAAGGTGCGCTCGCCAAGATCGACGGCGAGACCGCCGGCTTCCTGGTCGAGACGATCCAGGGCGAGGGCGGCATGACCGCGGGCAAGCCCGAGTTCATCCAGGGCCTGCGCAAGGCGTGCGACGCGCACGGCCTGCTGCTGATCCTCGACGAGATCCAGTGCGGCTATGGCCGGACCGGCAAGATGTGGGCCTATGAGCATTACGGCATCACGCCGGACATCATGACCTCGGCCAAGGGCATCGGCGGCGGCTTCCCGCTCGGCGCCTGCCTCGCCACCGAGGAAGCGGCCAAGGGCATGGTCGCCGGCACGCACGGTTCCACCTATGGCGGCAACCCGCTGGGCATGGCCGCCGGCATGGCGGTGCTCGACGTGATGGAGGAGCCAGGCTTCCTCGAGCATGTCACCCGCATGGGCGAGCGGCTGCGCCAGGCCTTCGAGCAGATGATCCCCAACCATGATCACCTGTTCGAGGAGATTCGCGGCAAGGGGCTGATGCTCGGCATCAAGATGAAGGACACGGTGGTGAGCCGCGACTTCGTCGCCCATCTGCGCGACCATCACGGGCTGCTGACCGTGGCGGCGGGCGAGAACGTGTTCCGCGTGCTGCCGCCGCTGGTGATCGACGAAAGCCACATCGCCGAGGCGATCGACAAGCTGAGCGCCGGCGCGCGCAGCTTCGCGGTGCCCGCCGCGGCCTGAGGACTCAACCGATCCTCCCCGGGACGGGGAGGGGGACCATGCGAAGCATGGTGGAGGGGGATTTCCGCAAAGGGCGTCGCTGGTGGAGACCCCCCTCCACCCCGACGCTCCGCGTCGCGGTCCCCCTCCCCGTGCCGGGGAGGATGTTATGACCCGCCACTTTATCGATCTCACCGATGCCGGGCCCGACGCGATCGCGGCGATGCTGGGCGACGCGATGGCCCGCAAGCAGGCCCGTGCCGGCTGGCCCAAGGGCAAGGCCGATGCCGACGCCCCGCTCGCCGGCCACGTCCTCGCGATGATCTTCGAGAAGAACAGCACCCGCACCCGCGTTTCGTTCGACATGGCGATCCGCCAATTGGGCGGCACCAGCATCGTGATGGACGCAGGGTCGATGCAGCTCGGCCGCGGCGAAAGCATTGCGGATACCGCCCGCGTGCTTTCCGGCTATGTCGACGCGATCATGATCCGCACCGACGACCACCAGAAGGTGCTCGACATGGCGAAATACGCGACGGTGCCGGTGATCAACGGCCTCACCGACGCCTCGCACCCGTGCCAGATCATGGCGGACCTGCTGACCATCCTCGAGAGCGGCAAGGCGCTGCCGGGCCTCAAGGTCGCCTGGCTGGGCGACGGCAACAACGTGCTCGCCTCGATCATGGAGGCGGCCGGGCTGATGCAGTTCGACGTCGTCGCCGCCTGCCCGCAGGGCTATCAGCCGAGCGATGCGGACGTCGCGAAGGGCAAGGGCCGCGCCCGCGTCGTCGGCACCGCGCGCGAGGCGGTGGAAGGCGCCGACATCCTCGTCACCGATACCTGGATCTCGATGGGCCAGGCGCATGCCGAGACCAAGCTCAAGGCGATGATGCCCTTTCAGGTCGATGCGGCGTTGATGGCCGCCGCCAAGCCCGACGCCCGCTTCCTCCACTGCCTGCCCGCGCACCGCGGCGAGGAAGTGACCGACGCGGTGATCGACGGGCCGCAGTCGCTGATCTGGCCCGAGGCGGAGAACCGGCTGCACGCGCAGAAGTCGGTCCTGCGCTGGTGCTTCGGGCAGATCTGAGAGTCTCCTAATTCTCCCCCCCAGGGGGAGGTGTCACGCGCAGCCTGACGGAGGGGGAGGACGCACGGCGGCTGGTTGGTCGCTGACCTCGCCCTCCGTCGCGCGTTGCGCGCCACCTCCCCCTGGCGGGGGAGGATATGCGGGCGTCAGATCCCCGCCAGTGCCGCGACGCCGACATCGGACATCGGCAGCGCGCCCAGCGCCTGATCGACCGATGCCAGCGCCAGCGCCCCCGAGCGCTGGTCTCCGTCGTCGTCCTGGTGCTTCGCATGCTTGCGGCGGAGCGCAGCCTTGAGCGCGCGGGCAAGGTCCCGCGCCTCGTTCTTGAAGTCCTCGTCGGCCTTGTCGCGCGCCGTCCCGGTGGCGCGCTGGTCGCCGGTCGATGGGCGAGTGCCAGGCACCTCGGCCTTGGACTCGTCGGCGTCGGCGTCCGGCTGCGCCGGCTCCGGCGCGGCCGCTTCAGGCGCCGCGCTTTTGGCGGCGTCCGGTTCGCCCGCGTCGGTCGGGGCTTCCCCCGCCGCCGTGCCGCCGGCCGCGCCTTCGCTCGCATCGGCTCCGCCGAGATCGCCGGCGCCGCCGCCGGCGCTGGTATAGCTCCGCACCGCAGCGGCAAGCTCGCGGGCGATCTGCGCGGCGAGCCTGGCCAGCTTCTTGGGGTCGCCCGCATAGATCATCTTGAGCGCCTGGAGCCGCGCCTTGAGCTCCTTCACCTTCTGCGCTGCGCGCGCCTTCTGGTCGTCGCTGGTCGTGGTCTTGATCGTCTTCAAGGTAGCGACGGCATCCTTCGCCTGCTGCAACTTGCGCGCGGCCATCTCCTCCTGCCGGGAGGGTGCTGCGTCGGTCGGGGCGCCCGTCGGCGCGCCCGTGGCGGTACTGCGCGGCGGCGCCATCGACGCCAGGGCGGAGAAGGAGACGGCGGAGAGCTTCATATTCCCTTCATAGAGGGAGATGCGCACCATGGCCTGGATCGCACCGTGAAACCACGTAGGTCTTCCCTATTGGCGCCCGCCAGAGGCAGAGATGGACGGCACAGAGCGCCGCACCCGCTCGAACTTCCAAATAATCGGCGGGGCGCTGCAAAAAACATGCGGCACACCCTAACAATCCCCGCCGGTCATCCCATATGAATAGCGCTGACGTCGCATGCGACGGATATTGGGCCGCTTAGGCTCCTCCCTTTGTCCCTTTCTAGCCTCACCGAAGCCGGGATGCGCCGCTGTTGGCGCATGCCCGTCATGCCTGGGACAAAGGATGCCCATATGATCACCGGAACCGTGAAATTCTTCAATAACGACAAGGGCTACGGCTTTATCGCGCCGGAAACCGGCGGCGGCGACGCCTTCGTCCACATCTCGGCCGTCGAGCGCGCAGGCATGCACACGCTCGATAAGGACCAGCGCGTTTCCTACGAGCTGGAGACGGACCGTCGGGGCAAGACCTCGGCCGTCAATCTTCAGTCGGCCTGAACCACCGCGGATCGGGCGGGCATGCAAATGCCCGCCCGTTTCCATTCGGATCGAGCGGGAACCCCCTGCTTCAGGAAACGGAGAACAGCATGTCCAGAGCAATCAATGTCAGCGCCGCGAAGGAGCATGTCGTCGCGACCTGCGCCAAGCGCAGCATCGTCATCAGCGCGATCGAGACGCTGCAGTCCGGCGGCACCCGCGTGGTGATGAACAGCGCCGCCGATACGGCGATCATCGCCAAGGCCTATGGCAGCAAGGTCATCACCGGCGCCGTCGTCCGCGTGCCGACGCGCATGGGGAGGCTGTAACAGCATGGTAGCCTATACCGCTCCGGGATTTCAGGAGCGCGCGCGCGCGTCGGCTTCGGCGAAGAGCCGGGCGCTGGCGATGCTGCGGGCAAGGCCCGTCGCCGATGCCGATGCCTTGGCAGCGGCCAGGGAGCGTCGCCGGGCGGCCGAAACGGCCAATGCCGAAAAGCGTGCAGCGGCCCTCGCCGAGCGCGAGGCACTTGCCGCCGCCAAGCGCGAGAGCAAGGCAGAAGCGATCCGGGCGATAGAAGCCGCCGCGGCCGTCCCGGTACCCACCGAGGCGGATCGCAAGGCTGCGCGCGACGCGCGCTATGCAGCACGCAAGAACGCCAAGCGCGCCCGCTGATCCGATCGCGACCACCGGGTCGCGACGGCGCAAGCCACAGGAGTAGCCATGGCCAAGGGCCAGAAGAAGTCGAACAAGGAAGCGCGCAAGCCGAAGGCCGAAAAGGCGCCGAAGCAGAACGCGTCCAATCCCAGCACCAAGGGCAAGCCGGTCGAGATGACCACGCTGAAGTCCTGACGAACAGGGGAGCGCGCAGGCGCTCCCCTTGTCGTATGCGGCGACGCGCCCAAGCCGTTGCCGGGCGCAGCCCCGCGCGCGGCGTCGCTGCTGCTGCGGCGGCGGGCTGCCGGTACGGCCCACATTGTTTCCGGCCGCCAAACCCCTATTTACACCTCCGAACCCAGAAAATGCGTTCGTCGGAACGCGCGGAGTCACCCGGACTTCTCGCGGCCGCAAACGAATGCCGGAGACGTATCGTGACTCACCCCGTTCCCGCCGCCGATCTCGATCGCGTGACCGGCTTTGCCATTCCCGAGCGCCATGTCCGCGGCCGCGTCGCGCGGCTGGGGCCGGTGCTGAACGAGATCCTCTCGGCCCATGCCTATCCCGCGCCGATCGAGAAGCTGCTGGCCGAGGCGCTGACCCTCACCGCGCTGCTCGGCAGCACGCTCAAGGATGCCGAGGGGCAGATGACGCTGCAGGCGCAGACCCAGCGCGGCATCGTCAGCCTGATGGTGTGCGACTACAAGAATGGCGAGCTGCGCGGCTATGTGCAGTTCGACGCCACGCGGCTTAGCCGGCTCGGCAAGAACCCGTCGCTCTCGGCGCTGTTCAACGGCGGCTATCTGGCGGTGACCTTCGACCAGGCGGCCACCAGGGAGCGCTATCAGGGCATCGTGCCGCTGGAAGGCGCCTCGATCGCCGAGGCGGCGCAGAGCTATTTCCTCCAGTCGGAGCAGATCCCGACGCTGGTGCGGCTCGGCGTGCGCAAGGACAAGGCGACCGGCAAGACGATCGCCGGCGGTCTGTTCCTCCAGCATCTGCCCGAGGGCGAGGTGGGACGCGAGCGGCTGCACGTGCGGCTCGACCATCCCGAATGGCAGCATGTCGAGGCGCTGGGCGGCACGATGGGCGCCGACGAGCTGGCCGATCCGACGATTCCGCTGGAGGGCCTCGTGTGGCGGCTGTTCAACGAGGAGAGCGAGGTGCGCATGCTCGCCGGGCATGACCTGTCGCGCGGCTGCCGCTGCGGGGCGGACTATATCCAGCAGGTGCTCGCCAAGTTCCCCGAGGAAGAGCGCGCGGCGATGGCCGACGAGGGCGGCGTGATCAAGGTCGATTGCGCCTTCTGCTCGAAGCAGTTCCCGGTGGCGCTCGCCGATTTCGTTCCGCCGTCGTTGTAAAGCCGTAATCCTCCTACGATATCGTCGGCTGCGGACGGTGTCGTGGGAGCGGCGCCGCCGTGCGAGCGGAGTTTCGACGGGTGAACAAACGAGTGGCGTGGGTGTGTCTGGTCGCGATGGCCGGACTGGGCGTGATGACAGCGGGCGCCTCTGCCCAGCAGCGGCCGGGGGCGGCGGCGGTCCGCAGCGTCGACGTGCCGGCGCTCAACATCATTCAGAAGGGCAAATGGGCGGTCCGGGACAGCGAGGGCGCCGAGCGCACCATGTGCGTGCGCGATCCCTACCAGATCCTCCGCCCCGAGAACGTCACCACGCCCTGCCAGAACATGGTACTGGAAAGCGCCGCCAGCCGCGCGACGGTGCGCAGCACCTGTACCGGCCACGGCACCATGCTCACCCGGATCACCACCGATACGCCGCGCCAGGTGACGGTGGAGATGCAGGGCGTGATCGACGGCCAGCCCTTTTCGGAAACCTATGACGCCAGGCGTATCGGTGACTGTTCCTGAGGTGCTTGGTTACCATTCGTTAACGGATCGCGGGTAGAAGGAAGGGGTCCCAGGGAGGTGTCTCTCTCTGGCTTTGGTTTTCCCATTTCTATCCTTTCCAGGCCGTCCCTTCGGGGGCGGCCATTTTTTTTCGCGGCGGAAAGGACTAGAGGGCGCCGATGACTCAAAGCATTGCCATTGCCCTGGTTTCGGGCGGACTCGATTCGATGGTGTCGGCCGCGCGTGCCCGCGAGGACGGCCATCGCCTGCTCGCGCTCTCGATCGACTATAACCAGCGCCACAAGGTGGAACTGGACGCGGCCGCGAAGATTGCCGCCATGCTCGGCGCCGAGCGCCATGTCGTGCTGCCGCTCGACCTGCGCGCGTTCGGCGGCTCCGCGCTCACCGCCGATATAGAGGTGCCCAAGACCGGCGTCGGCACCGACATTCCCATCACCTATGTGCCGGCGCGCAACACGATCTTCCTCAGCCTCGCGCTCGGCTGGGCCGAGGCGGCGGGCGCGCGCGACCTGTATATCGGCGTCAACGCGCTCGATTATTCGGGCTATCCCGATTGCCGGCCCGAATTCATCGCCGGCTTCGAGAAGCTGGCCGAGCTCGCCACCAAGGCGGGCGTGGAGGGGCATCCCTTCCGCATCCAGGCGCCGCTCCAGACCATGACCAAGGCGGACATCGTCCGCGAGGCGGCGCGGCTGGGGCTTGATGCCGGCATGAGCTGGTCCTGCTACGATCCGACGCCGGAGGGGCTGCACTGCGGGCTGTGCGACAGCTGCCGGCTGCGGTCGCGGGGGTTCGAGGAAGCCGGGCTGCCCGATCCGACCCGCTATGCCATCCAGTCATGAGCTACGCGGTCAAGGAAATGTTCCTCACCCTGCAGGGGGAGGGCGTGAACGCCGGCGCGCGGGCGGTGTTCGTCCGCTTCGCCGGCTGCAACCTGTGGTCGGGGCGTGAAGAGGATCGCGCGACCGCCGTGTGCCGCTTCTGCGACACCGATTTCGTCGGGATGGACGGGCTCGGCGGCGGCCGGTTCGAGGATGCGGCGGCGCTGCTCGACGCGGTGGAAGGCCATTGGGGCCCCGGCCGCGAGGCGCGCTTCGTGGTGCTCACCGGCGGCGAGCCGATGCTGCAGGTGGACGACGCGCTGGTGGACGCACTCCACGCGCGCGGCTTCCGCATCGCGATCGAGAGCAACGGCACGCTGCCGGTGCATCCCGGCATCGACTGGGTGTGCATCAGCCCCAAGGCGGGCAGCGAGGTCGTGCAGCGGAGCGGCGACGAGCTCAAGCTGGTCTGGCCGCAGCCGGGCACCGACCTGGCGGCGATCGAGGGCTGGGACTTCGCCCATTTCCTGATCCAGCCGATGGACAGCGCTGAGGCCGAGGCGAATACCCGCGCCGCGATCGCGCTGGCGATGGCGCGGCCGCGCTGGCGGCTGACGCTGCAGACCCACAAGATGCTGGGCCTGCGCTAGCCGTTTCCCACGAAAAAGGGGTGGCGCGGCGGCCACCCCTGAATCGGTTACCGGTCGAGCCGACCGCATTTGCGCGCGTCATACGCGTCGTTGCGCCAGCATTTGTCGTTGCCGAACGGCGGCAGCGGGCGCAGGACGGGCCAGACGAAGGTGACGCGCCGGGTGCGGAAATATTGTTCGCCCCAGGCCTTCAGGCTGTTACGCAATTCGCTCATGCGGGCCGCTGCCAGATCCCCAAGCTTGCCGCGTGGCGCGTAGACCGCGTCATGGCCGATTGAGGCAGCCGTCTGGCAGAAAGACAGCTGACCAGAGACAGTGGAAAAGCTGGAATAGACACGGGTGCCGAAGCGATCGAGCTCGGTCTGGCCGGCCTTTTTCGTCTTCGCGATTCTAGTGAAATATTTCTCTAGCGTATCATAAGAATTTTTCAGCTCGACTTCGTGGTCTTCGAGCAAGGCATTGTAATGGTCGAGCGTCAGTAGCGTCGGCTCGAACTGACATTGCAATGCAGCGACGTTGAGTGCCGCCCGCAGATTCCACACCAGCGCCGCGCGCAGCTCGACCGGGCTGGCGCCCGGCAGGGCGGGGCCGATGATCCCGGGCTCGTTGCCGGTTGCCGGCGGCCCCGAGAGATCCACCGATTTGAAGAAAAACTGCGCCGAAGCCGGCGCCGAAACGCACATTCCCGCGAGGGCCATCATGCCCAAAGTGATACGCCGAGCGAGCATCCCGTCCTCTTGATTACGCCATGAGGAATGCTCGTTAGGGCGTTTCGATTCGCGGCCCAAGCCCCTTTTTTCGCGCCGGGCGGATATGCGACGGACCGTGGCAGGGTACGGCCCCGAAACGAAAAGGGCCGCCCGGTCGCCCGGACGGCCCCTTCGTAACACGCCGAAGCGCGATGATTACATCGCGTTCGAAGCGTTCATGGTCGCGTTGTCAGCGGCGTTCTCAGCCGGAGCAGCGGTGTCAACGTTGGTGACCGAAGCGTCGACGACGTTCTCCGGAGCCACCACTTCGGTGGTGTTGTTGACGCTGGTCTCGGTGTTGCTGCTGCAAGCCGAGGCCAGGAGGGCCGCACCGGCGATCATCGAGCCAGCAACGATCTTCGAAAGGACTGCACGCATGTAATAGCTCCCTAGATAATGGATTTGGACGACGGTTGTACGCCGTTAATACCCAAACCGTGCTGGACATTAGACGGTTCGGGGGACACCCTCAAGACTCGAATTTATCCCGCGCGATCCAGAGCGTCCAAAAATGGCAAAAATGTGGCCTGCAGGGCGGCGTCGAAACGCTCTGGCGCAATCGGCTTGCCCAGTTTGGCAGCGCTGGTGACGGGAAATTCGGCGATTCCGCACGGGACGATGCCGGTAAAGTGGTTCAGATCGGGATCGAGGTTGATCGCGAAGCCGTGCAGCGTCACCCATTGCCGGATCCGCACCCCGATCGCGCCGATCTTGGCCTCCACGCCCTGGTCGAGCGTCCAGATGCCGATGCGGCCGGGCGCGCGGAATGCCTCGATGTCGCATGCGCCGAGCGCCGCGATCACCCAGCCTTCGATGGCGTGGACATAGTTGCGGACGTCGCGCAGCCGCTCGCGCAGGTCGAGCACGACATAGCCGATGCGCTGGCCGGGGCCGTGATAGGTGTAACGGCCGCCGCGCCCGGTGCGATGCACGGGGAAGCGCGGATCGAGCATTTCGGCGGGATCGGCGCTGGTGCCGGCGGTGTAGACCGGCGGATGTTCGAGCAGCCAGACCAGTTCCTGCGCCGTCCGCGCGGTGACGGCGGCGGCGCGCGCCTCCATGGCGGCATGGGCCTCGGCATAGTCGATCGGCCGGGGCTCGACCCGCCATTCGATGGATTCCTGCATGATGGCCGCCGATTGCGCCCTTCCGGCGTTCAAGGCAAGCGCTGGCAAGGCAAGCGCCGGCAAGGCAAGCATTGGCAAGGGGAGGGGGCGCGGCTAACACCCGGTGCCTCTCTCGCAAGGATACAGACGACATGGCGAAACTGGGAACCGTGTGGGAACGCGCGGCGGAATTTGCCGGCGAACGGGTCGGGGCGCTGTCGCCGATCGCGCTGGGCGCGATCGCGCTGCCGACGCTGCTCAGCACGAGCCTGCCGCCGCTGGTGCTCGGCGCGGGGCCCGGCATCCGCATCCTGACCATGGCGCTGGCGGTGCTGCTGTCGATCGTGTCGATGTGGGGGTCGCTGGCGGTCACCGCCTGGGCGATCGATCCCGAGAGCCGGGCCGCCGCGGTGGCGCTCGCCCGCCGCCGGTTGCCGGCGGTGCTGCTGGTCTCGATCGGCGTCGGGGCGGCCGCGGCGCTGCTGTTCCTGCCGATCCCGATCCTGCTCGGGGTGCGCGGCTATGACCTCACCCAGATCTTCGTCGGCGCGACTGCACAGGGGACGATTGCTTCGCGGCCGACGATTGATGCGCAGACGGGCGGTCTGATTGGTCTGTATCTCCTCGCGCTCACGCCGCTGCTATCCGCCGTGTTCGTTCGCCTCACGCTGCTGGGACCAGTGGTGCTGCGGGAAGGGCTGCTGTTCGGCGCAGTGCGGCGGTCCTGGGTGCTGACGCGTCGCCATGGCTGGCGGGTGTTCGGCACGCTGCTGCTGTTCTTCGTGATCGCCGGCATCGCCCAGCTGGCCGCGCAGACGGTGTTCGGCAGTGTCTTCACCCTGCTGTTCGGCGCCGGGCCGGCCGGCACGCTGACGCTGGCGATCGGCCTTACCCTGCTCGTCCAGGCAATCGTGCAGACGCTGATCATCGTCCTGCTCGCCGCGTTCCAGGGCAAGCTGTACGCCGCGCTTTCGGCCGAAGCGGCGACCGCCGCATGACCCTTCGCCTGGCCGGCCTGTTCGCCGACGCCCAGCAGCTCTGGCAGCGCGAGCGCGCGCTGGTGCTGCCGGTCGCCGGCATGTTCTTCCTGGTGCCGCTGCTCGGCGTGGTGCTGCTGATGGCGCCGCATGTCGCGCAGCTGCAGGACCTTGCCAACCAGGCGGCGCTGCGCAGCTTCTACGATCGCTTCGTCCAGGCGAATCTGGTGCCGCTGGCGCTGGCCTATCTCGGCTTCGACTATGGACTGTTCGCGCTGCTCAGCCTGTATCTGCAGGGGAACGGCCAGACGCTGGGGCAGGTGCTGGCGCTGGCGCTGCGGCGATTGTTCCCGTTCCTGATCCTCGAGCTGGTGGTGAGCCTGGCGGTGCAGCTGGGCCTCTCGCTGTTCCTTGCCCCGGGCGTGTTCCTGTTTGCGCGGACCTGGCTGGCCGCGCCTGCCTATGCCGCGCGGCCCGAGGCCGGGCTGATCCAGGCGTTCCGGCAGGGCTGGGTACGCAGCGCCGGGGTGAACTGGGTGCTGCTGCTGCTGGCGGCCGCGGCGGTGTTCGTTATCGGCTTCGTCGCGATCGGCGTGGCCAGCATCGCTACCGGCCTGATCGCGGGGGCGGCGGGTGGCGGCACGGCGGCGGAGCTGATCGGCTATCTGGTGCTGTCGGTCGTCGGCGCGCTGATCTGGGCCGCGCTCGTCGTGCTGCGTGTCGCCGCCTATCGCGCGACCGAGCCCAGACACGGGACGTGAGGCGCGGCCTCGGCCGGTAGCACGCCGATCAGCCGCGGATCGGGGAAGGTCTCGATCGTCCGCTGATAGGGCACGAAGCCGTGGCGGCGGTAGAAGCCGAGCGCGGCCGGGTGATCGAGCGTGCAGGTGTGCACCCACACCCGCGCGACATCCTTGCGCCAGGCAAAAGCGAGCGCCTGCGCCATCAGCCAGCTGCCATGGCCCTGGCCGGTGATTTCGGGCACCAGCCCGACATAGGAAAGCTCGCAGGTCGCGGGCGTGCGGAAGTCGAGCTCCAGCATGCCGACCTCGACGCCGGCACGATCGACGACCGCGTAGACCATCACCGCCGGATCCTCGAGGATCGTCCGCAGCCGCGCCTCCTCCATCACCAGCCGCGAGAACCACAGCCAGGGCCCGCCCACCCGCCGGAACAGCGCGCGATACTTGTCGCTGGCCGGGGCCGGCCAATGGACCAGCCGGAAGGGCGAGGGCGGCATCGGCCGGGGCCGCGGCCGTTCGCGCATCTCCAGCGCGGTGACGATGGTGGCGAGGTGATCGCTGGCGACCGGCAGCAGCCCCATGGGCTCAGCTCCAGGCGGCCATGGGCGGCAGGCTCATCAGGATCGCATCGACATTGCCGCCGGTCTTGAGGCCGAACAGCGTGCCGCGATCGTAGATCAGGTTGAACTCGGCATAGCGGCCGCGCCATTCGAGCTGGCGCTGGCGATCGGCATCGTCGAACGGCTGGTCCATCCGCCGGCGCACCAGCCGGGGATAGACGTCGAGAAAGGCGCGGCCGACATCCTGGGTGAAGGCGAAATCCGCCTCCCAGTCGCCCTCCAGATGATCGTAGAAGATGCCGCCGACGCCGCGATGCACCTGGCGGTGCGGGATGTAGAAATAGTCGTCCGCCCATTTCTTGAAGCGGGGATAGTAGCCCGCGTCATGGGCGTCGCACGCGGCCTGCAGCCGGGCATGGAAGTCGGCGGTGTCCTCCGCATAGGGGAGCGGCGGGTTGAGATCGGCGCCGCCGCCGAACCAGCGCTTGGTGGTGGTGAGGAAGCGCGTGTTCATGTGCGCCGCGGGCACATGCGGGTTGGCCATGTGCGCGACGAGGCTGATTCCGGTGGCGAAGAAGGTCGGGTCCTCGCCCGCGCCGTGGATCGTCTTGGCGAACTCGCCCTCGAAGGCGCCACCGACGGTCGAGACGTTGACGCCGACCTTCTCGAACACCCGCCCCTTCATCACGCCGCGCACGCCGCCGCCGCCGGGGGCGCCGCTCGCATCGGTACGGTCCCAGGCGAGATAGTCGAACACCGCGTCGGAGCCGGCCTCGCGCTCGATCGCCTCGAATTCGGCGCAGATCGAATCGCGCAGGCCCTCGAACCAGGTACGGGCGCGCTGCTGCTGGTCGTCGAGCTCGTTCACTGCGGGAATCCTTCCGTCTGGCGTAGCGCCTCGGCGAGCCCGATGCCCGTTGCGACGGCGAGGTTCAAGGAGCGGACCTCGGGCCGTAACGGTATTCGCACTGCAGCATTCGCTCGCATGTGCACAAAATCCGGCACGCCGCTGCTCTCGGCGCCGAACAGCAGCGTGTCGCCGGGCTCGAACTGCGCCTCCGGCAGGCGAATGCCGCCGCGGGTGGTGAAGAGCACCAGCCGGCCGGGTACGCGCGCCTCGAACGCGCCCCAGTCGGCATGGCGGAGCGTCTCGGGCGCATAGTCCATCGCCGCCCGCTTTCGTGCCCGATCGCCCCAGGGAAAACCCATAGGCTCGATCAGGTCGACGGCCACCCCCATGCAGGCGGCCAGCCGCAAGATCGTGCCGACATTTCCAGCAATTTCAGGCTGGAACAACGCAATGCGAATTGTGGAGCCGGAAGTCATTTTGCAGTGCAACATTAAGGCCTTGGAGACGAGAATATGAAAAACCCTGTTGGCAAAGCAGCATTGCGCCGTCTATCAAACTTGTATCAGCCGCCGGGTAACCGGCAGGCACTGGGCTTCGTTTCGTCCGCGTTCCTCTCTCCGCGGCTCTTTCGCGGAAGTGTTCCGAAGTGCAAGGGCTAGAGCATGGCAACGTTTGAAGAAGGCGTTACTCCCGAACAGACCGTAGGCCCTGGCGGCGAAATCCTCGAGAATCCCCGTCGTCGCGATTATCTCCTCTACGCAGCCCCCGCCGTCGCGGCGGTGGGCGCAGGCGTGGTGGTGCTGCCGCTCGTCAACTCGATGAATCCCTCGGCCGACGTGCTCGCGCAGTCGACCACCGAGGTCAATCTCGCGGCGATCGAGCCGGGGCAGGCGATCAAGGCCAGCTTCCGCAAGCAGCCCTTGTTCGTCCGCAACCTCACGCCGGCGGAAATCGCCCAGGCCGAGGCGGTGCCGGTCTCGAGCCTGCGCGATCCGCAGACGCTGGAGCAGCGCACCAAGGAAGGCCACAAGAACTGGCTGATCACGCTGGGCGTGTGCACCCATCTCGGCTGCGTGCCGCTGGGCGCGGGCGAGGGCGAGAGCCGCGGTCCGTTCGGCGGCTATTTCTGCCCGTGCCACGGATCGGCCTATGATACCGCCGGCCGTATCCGCCAGGGGCCGGCGCCGAAGAATCTCGAAGTACCAAAATATAATTTCACGTCCGACACTGTCGTCACGGTCGGGTGAGGAGAGACCTGGATGAGCTTTCCCTGGGCGCGCCATTACGAGCCGAAAAACCCGGTGATGAAATGGGTGGACGATCGGCTGCCGCTACCGCGGTTCGTCTATAACGCGATCGGCGCCGGCTATCCGGTGCCGCGCAACCTGAACTACTTCTGGAACTTCGGCATTCTTGCCGGGCTTTCGCTGGTAATTCAGATCGTCACCGGCATCGTGCTGGCGATGCATTTCCACAGCTCGGCCGCCGGCGCCTTCGAGTCGGTGAACGGCACGATCATGCGCGACGTGAACGCGGGCTGGTTCCTGCGCTTCGCCCACGCCAACGGCGCCAGCATGTTCTTCATCGTGGTGTACATCCACATCTTCCGCGGTCTCCACTACGGATCGTACAAGGCACCGCGCGAGATGGTGTGGCTGCTCGGCGTGGTGATCTTCCTGTTGATGATGGCCACCGCCTTCATGGGCTATGTGCTCCCCTGGGGGCAGATGAGCTTCTGGGGGGCGCAGGTGATCACCGGCTTCTTCTCGGCGATACCCGTGGTCGGCGACTGGATCCGCGTCTGGCTGCTCGGTGGCTATGCGCCGGACGATGCCGCGCTCAACCGCTTCTTCTCGCTCCACTATCTGCTGCCCTTCGTGATCGCGGGCGTAATCATCCTGCACATCTGGGCGCTGCACATTCCCGGCTCGAACAACCCGACCGGCGTGGAAGTGAAGGGCGAGCAGGATACGGTGCCCTTCCACCCCTATTACACCGCCAAGGACGGCTTCGGGGTGGGCATCTTCCTGATCCTGTTCTCGACGCTGATCTTCTTCTACCCGGATTATCTGGGCCATCCGGACAACTACATCCCGGCCAACCCGCTCTCGACGCCCGCGCACATCGTGCCCGAATGGTATTTCTGGCCCTTCTACGCGATCCTGCGCGCCTTCACCGCGGACTTCATCCTGCCGGCGAAGCTGTGGGGCGTGCTGGCGATGTTCGGCTCGATCCTGCTCCTGTTCTTCCTGCCCTGGCTCGATCGCTCGCCGGTCCGCTCGGCCCATTACCGGCCGATGTACCGCGTCGCGTTCTGGGTGCTGGTCGCCGATGTGCTGATCCTCGGCTGGTGCGGCGGGTCGCCCGCGGAGCCGGTGTACGTGATCACCAGCCAGATCGCCGCAGCCTATTATTTCGCGCACTTCCTGATCATCGTGCCGATCATCTCGCGGATCGAGACGCCGCGCCCGCTGCCCAACTCGATCACCGAGGCGGTGCTGGGGAATGAAGGCGGCTCGCGCATCACCGCCACCGCGGCGACGGCATAAGGGGGCCGGGGACCATGACGTCGATCTTCTTCCGCTCGATCAAGTTCCTGATCGGCCTCGGCTTCGTCTTCGTGCTCATGCTGGCGCTGCTCGGGACGATCACCGGCCTGATCAAGGAGCCGCCGAAGCAGACCGCCGAACAGGCGCTGCACAAGCATCCCAAGGAACTGGACCTCCCCTCGAACGGGCCGCTCGGTAAGTTCGACACCGCCCAGCTCCAGCGCGGGTTCAAGGTGTACAAGGAGGTCTGCTCGACCTGCCACTCGCTGCACCTGATCGCGTTCCGCAACCTGAAGGACTTGGGCTATAGCGACGCCCAGGTGAAGAAGATCGCCAAGGAATGGGCGGTCAAGCAGCCGGTGTTCGACGAGAAGGCCGGCACCTGGGGCGAGCGCGACAACATCCCCTCCGATCGTATTCCCAAGGTCTATTATGCCGGCACCGGCAACCCGCCGGACCTCAGCCTGATCACCAAGGCGCGGCATGACGGCGCGGCCTATGTCCATTCGCTGCTGACCGGCTATGGCGAGAAGCCCGATCCGGCCGTGGCCGCGCGCTTCCCCGAGGCGATGAAGACGCCCGAGGGCATGCACTTCAATCCCTATTTCGCCAATCTCAACATCGCGATGCCGCCGCCGCTGGTGAGCGACGACCAGGTCAAGTTCGACGACGGCACGCGCGGCACCGTCGATCAGATGGCCAAGGACGTCTCCGCCTTCCTCGTCTGGACCGCCGAGCCGACGCTGCAGACGCGCCACCAGGCGGGCGTGGCGGTCGTGATCTTCTTGCTGTTTGCCACCGGGCTCGCCTATGGCGCGTACCTCACGGTTTGGCGCGGCATGAAGCATTGATGGACCTCTACCAGAACGAAGACATTCGCAGTCGCATCCGCACGATCCCCGACTTTCCGAAGCCGGGGATCCTGTTTCGCGACATCACCACGCTGCTGCTCGATGGCGAGGGGCTGCGGCTCACCATCGACCGGATGGCGGCGCAGGTGGACGGCACGATCGATCTGGTGGCGGGCGTCGAGGCGCGCGGGTTCCTGTTCGGCGCGGCGCTGGCGATGCAGCTCGGCACCGGCGTGCTGCTCATCCGCAAGGACGGCAAGCTGCCCGGCGCCACGGTCGCCGAGGATTATGCGCTGGAATATGGCACCGACCGGATCGCCATCCATGCCGATGCGGTGGCGCCCGGCGCCCGCGTGCTGCTGGTCGACGACCTGATCGCCACCGGCGGCACCGCCCGCGCGGCGGTACGGCTGCTGCGCAAGGTGGGGGCGGAGGTGGTGCAGGCCGCCTTCGTCGTCGACCTGCCCGATCTGGGCGGTGCCGACGCGCTGCGCAGCGACGGCGTCACGGTCTCCGCGCTGGTCGCCTTCGAGGGGCATTGACCGGAACCCCAACGGGTTCCATCCCTTTACGCTCCGAGGGGCGCGGCCGACGCCGTGCCGCGCGCCTCCTGTATAGGAGCGTGACCATGCACATGGGTGTGAAGGCGATGATCGGCGCGGTGCTGCTCGGCAGCGCGGCGGCACTGGGCGGCTGTGCGGACGACGGCTATGGCTATGGCGGATCGCGCGTCGCGGTCGGCTACAATGCCGGCTGGGGCAGCCCGTACTGGGGCTGGTACGACGACTATTACTACCCCGGCACCGGCATCTATGTGTACGATCGCTATCGCCACCGCCATGCCTGGAGCGACGGCCAGCGCGCCTATTGGGAACAGCGCCGCGGCGGCTGGCGGGGCGACTCGCACTGGCGCAACAACTGGCATGACTTCCGCGGGCGCCGCGGCGGCGGCGGCTGGCACCGGCGCTGATCGCGACCCGCCCATCGGGCTGGCGACGGAGCGCGCCGCCCGATAGGCTGGGCTAATGCTGACGACGCTCGCCGTTTCCGGATATCGATCGCTGCGCGACGTGCGGCTGGCGCTGGGGCCGCTCAACGTCATCACCGGCCCGAACGGCAGCGGCAAGTCCAGCCTGTACCGCGCATTGCGGCTGCTGTCCGAGGTCGCGCAGGGACGGGCGATTGCATCCTTGGCGGCAGAAGGCGGACTTGCCTCCACCCTCTGGGCGGGACCCGAGAAGATCAGCCGGGACATGCGCAGCGGGCGGTACCCGGTGCAGGGGACCGTGCGCGACGATCGGGTCAGCCTGAAGCTGGGCTTCGCCGCGGAGGATTTCGGCTATGCGATCGATCTCGGCCTGCCCATCCCTTCGCGGACGCGGTTCGGGCACGACCCCGAGATCAAGGCGGAGAGCATGTGGACTGGGCAGACGTTGGGCCGAAACAATGCCTTCGCCGACCGCAACGGCCAGCGCGTGCGGCTGCGCGATCGCGAGACCGGCGAATGGCGGGCGCGGTTCAGCGATCTTCCCGCCTATGACAGCATGATGATGCACTGCGCGGATGCGGCAGACGGGTTCGAGATGCTGGCCCTGCGCGAGCGGATGCGCGGCTGGCGCTTCTACGACGATCTGCGCACCGACCGGGACGCGCCGGCGCGCCGCTCGCAGATCGGCACGCGCACGCCGGTGCTGGCAAGCGACGGATCCGATCTCGGCGCGGCCATCGAGACTATTTTCGAGATCGGCGAGGCCGAGATGTTGCGCGAGACCGTCGCCGACGCGTTCGACGGCGCCACGCTGGCGGTGGGCGAACGGTTCGAAGTCGAGATGCAGCAGCCCGGCCTGCTGCGGCCGCTGGTGGCGGCGGAGCTGTCGGATGGCACGCTGCGCTATCTGCTGTTGGCCGCCGCGCTGCTCTCGCCGCGCCCGCCCGAACTGATGATCCTCAACGAGCCCGAGGCGAGCCTGCACCCGGATCTGCTCGATCCGCTCGCCCGGTTGCTGGTGGCGGCGTCGCGGCGCTGCCAGCTGATCGTCGTGTCGCACGCAACCGCGCTGGTCGAGGCGCTGGAGCGTGCGGCGGACACGCTGGTGATCGAATTGCGCAAGGAATGGGGCGAGACGCTTACCTCCCAGACGGCGGCGCCCGCCTGGGCGTGGCCGGCGCGGTGAGCGGCAGCCGCTCGAACAGCAGGTTGAGCGCGACGACGATCGCCCCGGCGGCGAGGGTGGCGACGAGCCGGTCGATCAGCAGCCCCGCAGCGACGGGCTTGCCGAGGTCGAGTACCAACAGGATCAGCGGCGCCGAGAGGATTGCGTACAGGAGGTAGCTTCTTGCCCGCGCCACCGCCACCAGCGCGGCGAGGATCGCGGCGACGATCCCCAGCGCCACCGGCCCGGAGGCGAGCGCGAACAGCAGCCAGGCGAGCGCCACTCCACCCAGCGTGCCGAGCAGCCGCTGGAGCGTCTTGGTCGGCAGCGGCTCGATTCGCACCTCGGTCAGCAAGGCAACGGTCAGCACGATCCAGTAATAATGGTGCGCCGGGAAGGCGTGGCGGAGCAGGCTGGCGATCCCGAGCCCGATCGCCAGGCGGAGCGGGAATTGCCAGCCGGCGAGCGTGCGGATCTGCCGCCGGAAATAGGTGCGGCGCTGGGCCGGTGTCGGCGCGCGACGTGCGGGCGCTGCAGCCGGCGCTGCCGGACGCCCCTTGTCGAGCAGCAGCCGCAGCAGGATGTTCCACAGCGCACCCAGGCCGAAGATCAGCGCCGCGCTGCCGCCATGGCCGGGTCCACCGTCGAGCAGGCTGCCGCCGAGCACCAGATAGATGTTGAAGCGGATCGCCGCCGCGGCGAGCGGGCGGCTATGGTTCACCGCCAGTGCCGCGATGGTGATCAGCAGGATGCGGGCGGTATCGGGTGCCGGCAGCCGGGCGAGCAGCGTGGCGGCGGCCACCGCGGCGAGCGCCGGCAGCGCCATCCCCACCAGGCGGGCGCCCGTGCCGCCGCTGGTCTCGGTCCCTGGCTCGGCGGGCCCGCCGGCGAGCAGCACCGCGCCCAGCCCGATCAGGAACCCGGCATGTGGCTGGCCGAGGAGCAGGCCGGCAGCGACCGGCACGCCCATGCCGAGCGCCCCGATGGCGAGCGCGCGGGGCGCAGGCGGCGCCGTCCGGTCGATCGCCAGGACGGCCCGGGCCAGCTGCCCGGCGCGATTGGTGCCGCTCATCCGCCGCGATTGGCCGCCGCAGCCGCCCGGATCAGCGTCTGGAACGCCGCCGCGTCGAGCCGGCTGTCGGCGCGCAGGTCGATCGCGCGGCGGGTGCCGGCGTCGAGGCTGGCGTTGAACAGCCCTGCCGGATCGGGCAGCGCCGCGCCCCGCGCGAAGGTGAGCTTGACCTTGTCCTTGTACACTTCGCCGGTGCAGAGGATGCCGCCGTGCGACCAGACCGGAACACCGCCCGGGTTGCTCGGCTTGCGCCATTTCACGTCTTCCACCACGTCGGGCAGGGCGTCGTGGATCCAGCGGCGCAGCCGGGCTAGCAGGTCTCCCCGCCAGTCTGCCAGCGCGGCGATATGGGCGTCGATCTCTGCCGAAGGTGTTGGAAAGGTCGTGGCGGGCATCGTCCGGTCCCCCCGAGCGGCGCGGCCGGAGGGCCCGCCTTGGTGCGCGCGAGGCATAGCAGAGCGCGGTGTACCGCTCCAGTTGCTTCGGCGGACGGCGGCGACGGCAGTGCCGCCCCCGGCTGCCGGTCAGTGCCCCAGGCGGGGCGGTGCCGGAAAGCCGCGCGCGGCCTCGACGCCGTGGTGGAGCGCGCCGCCGATCCGCTCGAAGAAGCGCCGGTCCGCGGGCGTACGCGCGCCTTCCCATTCGGGATGCCATTGCACCGCCAGCACCTCGCCGCCGCACGGCCGGGCGGAGATCGCCTCGACCAGCCCATCCTCGGGCGACAGCGCCTCGACGGTGAGGCCGTCGCCCAGCCGGTCGATGCCCTCGCGGTGCACCGAATTGACCTGGATCCGCGCGTCTTGCACGCGGCCGCCGAGCAGGCCGCCGGGCGTCAGCGTCACGTCGTGCCGATGCTCGAACAGCGCCTCGAACGGCAGGTCGCCGGCGCGGTGATGCGCCTCGCCCAGGTCCCGGCGCAGCGACCCGCCGAACAGCACGTTGATTTCCTGGAGGCCGCGGCAGATGCCGAACACCGGCCGCCCGCTCTCGATCATCCGCTCGGCCAGCGCCAGCGCGACGCGATCGCGCTGCGGATCGGCACGCGATTCCGGCACCGCGCGGCCGCCATAATGATGCGGCTCGACGTCCGAGCGCGATCCGGTGAGCAGCAGTCCGTCCAACCGCCCGGTGAGCGCCGCGACATCGGCGACCTCCACCAGCGCCGGCACCAGCAGCACCGTCGCCCCCGCGATCCGCGACAGCGGCTCGATGAACCGGCTGGCGACCGCCTGGATCGGCCGGTCGGTCAGCTCGTTGCAGCAGAGCACGCCGATCACCGGCCGCCGGGCGGCCGGGGCGGGATCGCGGCGGACGAAGCGGGCCATGCGCTCAGTCCGCCACGTCGGGCTGCGGCACGGTGCGCAGATAGGGGGTGTGTTCGGTCCAGCCCGCCGGGAACAGCGCCTTGGCCGCCGCGGTATCGAGCGAGGGCAGGAGGATCACGTCGTCGCCCTGGCGCCAGTCCGCCGGGGTCGCGACCTTGTGCGCGTCGGTGAGCTGGAGGCTGTCGATCGTGCGGAGCAGCTCGTCGAAGTTGCGGCCGGTCGAGGCGGGATAGGTGAGGGTGAGCCGCACGCGCTTGGCGGGATCGACCACGAACACGCTGCGCACGGTGTTCGTGTCCGAGGCGTTGGGGTGGATCAGGTCGAGCAGCGTCGCCACGCGGCGATCGACATCGGCGATCAGCGGGAAGTTGAGCGCGGTGCCTTGCGTCCGCTCGATATCGCCGGCCCAGGCGAGGTGCTGCGCGACCGCGTCGACCGACAGGCCGATCACCTTGACGTTCCGCTTGTCGAATGCGGGCTTGAGCCTGGCGACCGCGCCGAGCTCCGTGGTGCAGACCGGCGTGAAATCCTTGGGGTGCGAGAACAGTACCACCCAGCTGTCGCCCGCCCAGCTGTAGAAGTTGAGCGGGCCCTGCGTCGATTCCTGGGTGAAGTCCGGGAAAGTGTCGAGAATCTTCAGCGACATGTGAATCCTCCTGTGGCCGACCGCCGGCAGGAACCAATCTCTTCCTTATAGATGGGATTTCGAGCCAAGAAATTGTTGAGCGCGCGAAAGCCGGGCCCGGCGCTGCGCGAAACGGCTTCGGCGGGACCCGCGGCTCCATGCTGTTGCGGCAGGGGCGAAAGCCAGGCTTGCAGGGTGCAGGAGTTTTTGTTGGTTCAAAATCCCACTCTCATAATGGGAATATGCCTGCTCCACCGCGCGCCGTCCGGCGCGAGACCCACGGAGTTCCGATGCGCCTCTCCGCTGCCGCCGCCCTGCTTGCCTGCTCGCTCGTTCTTCCTGCCGCCGCGCCCGCGCCGGACCGGGCGCCCGCGCTCGGCGTCGCCAGCTTCGAGGCGCTGCCCAAGCCGCTGCCGCTGCCCTATGACGAGAAGGCCGATGCCGAAGCCGCGGTGCGGGCGGCGAAGGCGCGGGCGCTGAAGCGCCACAAGCTGCTGCTGATCGATCTGGGCGGCAACTGGTGCCTGGATTGCCGCCTGCTCGCCGGCACGATCGAGCTGCCGAAGCTCAAGCCCTGGGTCGAGCGGCATTATGAGGTGGTGACCGTCGATATCGGCCGGTTCGACCGCAACCTCGCCATCCCGGCCCGCTATGGCGCGGGGTCGCGGCCGGAGGGCGTGCCGGCACTGCTGATCGTCGACCCCAAGACCGACAAGCTGCTGAACGGGGGCCGCGTCTCCGCCCTCGCCGACGCCCGCAGCCTCACGCCCCAGGCGCTGGCCGACTGGCTGGCACAGTGGACCCGCTGAGGCACCTGTCCGATCACGCGTTTCCGGGGGGAAGCATGCACGAAGCGCCCATCGTTCCGAACACCCGCGAGGACCAGGCCTGGGCCGATCTGCTGGCGCCCACCCGGCGCGGGCTGATCACCGGCTCCACGCTGGCCGCCGCCGGTCTGGCCGCGACGGGCGTGGCGGCAGGGGCCGCGCAGGCCCAGACCCAGGCCGCGCTGGGGGATCCCGACTTCCGGCCGATCGTGCCGCCGCGCGCCATCGGCAACAGCCCCTGGGGCGACAAGACCGCGCTCGAGTCGGCGACGCGTCCGCACAGCACCCGCCCCGAGGGCGGCGACGGTCTGCCGGAGCGCCCGCGCCCCTACACGGCGGTGACGAGCTATCATGCGCACATCTATTTCGACGAGGACAATTACCCCAAGGCCGCGCGCCTGCGGCAATGGGTGATCGAGCGCTTCCCGGTCGAGCTCGGCAACTGGAACCTGACGCCGCGCGGGCCGCACGTGACGCCGTCCTTCTATTTCGGCTTCACCAACGATCTGCTGCCGGTGGTGGTGCCGTGGCTGCAGCTGAACAGCCTGGGGCTGACCATCCTGCTGCATCCCAACACCGACGATCCCCGCGCCGACCATCTCTACTACACGCTGTGGGTGAACCGTTCGCAGCCGGTCAATGCCTTCAACTGGAAGAAGGCCGGCGAGCCCGGTGCGGAGCCGATCGAACGGATCTACCCCAACATCCGCCCGACCCGTCCGCTGGAGGTCTGACCGGAGCGGTTCGCCGCGATCGGCAGGCGCCTGGCGACGGTCTCGATCGCCGGCGTGCATCGCGCTACCCTGGGGGCATCGAAACCGGGAAACGGGCGGAGGCGCTTCATGGCCAGAACGACACCAGCACGCAGCCGCCGGCCCAATGACCGCAAGGTGGGCGGGCGGTGATGCCGGCGCGTCGCGAGGTCCTGGCCGGGATCGCCGCGCTGGTCGGTGCGGGCGCGGGGAAGGGGGAGCCGCGCGTCCGCACCCTCGCCGGCGATGATTTCCGACACGGGCTCGGCCAATGGGCGATCGAGGCCGAGCAACCCGCCTCGGTCACCGCGCGGGACGGCGTGCTGGAGATCGTCGCGCCGGCGGGATTGACCCTGTGGTTCCGGCCGCTGCTCTCCGGCCGGATCGCGATCGACTATGATCTGCAGGCCGTCTCCGCCGGCGGCCCGTTCGACCGGGTGAGCGATGCGAACTGCTTCTGGATGGCGCTTGATCCCGCTGCGCCCGGCGGCGACCTGCTGGCGCGGCCGCGCGACGGCCGCTTCGAGGCGTATGACACGCTGGAGACCTATTATGTCGGGCTCGGCGGCAATACCAACAGCACCACGCGCTTTCGGCGCTATACCGGGCGGAGCGGCGACCGGCCGCTGCTCCCGGAGAATGACCGGCGGGCGCGGGCGGACCTGCTCGTCGCCAATGCGTGGCAGCATCTGCGGCTGACCGCCGAGGACGCGCGGATCACCTTCGCCCGCGACGGCCGGACGCTGTTCGATTTCCACGATCCGGCGCCCTACCGCGCGGGGCGGTTCGGCCTGCGCACCACCGCCAGTCATTTGCGGGTGCGTGCCTTCACCGTGCGTGCGCTGGACTGAGCGCGGCGGCCCGTTCGTGTCGTCGGATCACCCCGATATTTCCGACGCGTTTCCTTGATACGATGCCATATTGCACGCTGTGGTGGCAGGGCCACAGCTGTAGTTAAATTGCCGCAAATCGGGCCCGCGCTTCTTTACAGCCCTGTCGGGTCTGGTCATCCGGACGCGATGTGTCGCCGCCTGCGGCTAGACGCAGAGAGTGGAGTACGCGTCCTCGCCGTAATCGGAGCGGCGTCGGCGCGCTGTAAAGGATAGTAGAGTAATGTCTCGTATCGCATATGCCCTGCGCGCCGGTACGGCGCTCGCGGGGATCGGTGCCGCGGTGCTGTTCGTCACCCCCGCTGCGGCCCAGGATCAGTCCGCCACCGCGACCGGCCAGGACGGCCAGCAGACCGGCAGCACCGAAATCGTCGTCACCGGCTCGCGCATCGCGCGCCCCGACCTCCAGGCCTCGACGCCCGTCGCGGTCGTCACCGCCGAGCGGATCGAGCAGACCGGCGCGTCGAACATCCAGGACGTGCTCGCCACGCTGCCGTCGGTGGGCCAGAACGTCAGCCGCACCAGCTCGAACTTCTCGAGCACCGGCAACGGCACCGCAACGGTCAACCTGCGCAACCTCGGCTCGTCGCGCACGCTGGTGCTGATCGACGGCCGCCGTACGCTCGGCATCGCCGGCACCTCGGCGGTGGACGTCAACAACATCCCGACCGACCTGATCCAGCGCGTCGACGTCGTCACCGGCGGCGCCTCGGCGGTCTATGGTTCGGAAGCGATCGCTGGCGTGGTCAACTTCGTTCTCAAGAACGACTTCCAGGGCGTGCGCGTCCGTGCGCAGAACACCGTGTCGGACAAGGGCGACGCGCCGCGCCAGTATGTCTCGGTGACCGCCGGCCATAATTTCGGCGAGGGCCGCGGCAACGTGACCGCGAACTTCAGCTACGACAATGATCACGGCCTGCCGTCGCGCAACCGCAGCTTCTCGGCGAACGACATGCCGAACCGCAGCACCTATGCGGCGCAGGGCCTGTTCGACGTCAGCAACCCGAACCAGTCGGCCTTCTCCCCGACCTCGGGGCGCACCTTCACCTTCGATGGCGCCAACAACCTGAAGGGCTATCAGAGCGCGAACATCGACGGCTACAACCGCAACGGCGACCGCCTGCTGTCGGTGCCCGTCGAGCGCTACCAGGGCGCGCTGCTGGCGCATTACGATTTCTCGGATGCGTTCAAGCTCTACGCCCAGGGCCAGTACACCCACACCAACTCGAACGCCTCGCTCGAGCCGTCGGCGATCGGCAACTCGGGCCCGGGTGCGGCGCTGAACTTCGACGGTTCGGCCTATGCCGGCATTCCGATCACCAGCCCCTATGTGCCCGACGCGATCCGCGCCGCGGCGCTCGCCAACGGCACCAACGTGATCCAGTTCCGCCGTCGTTCGAACGACATCTTCAGCCGCAGCAACAACAACGAGCGCGATTTCTATCGCGGCGTGATCGGCGCGAAGGGCCAGTTCGAGCTCGGCACCAACTGGTCGTACGACATCTATTACGAGCATTCGGAAAGTCGCGACCACACCACCGCGCAGGCGATCTACACGCCGAACTATGGTGCGGCGCTGAGCAACGAGCTGGGTCCCGACGGCCAGGTGCGCTGCTCGGATGCGACGGCGCGCGCGGCCGGCTGCGTTCCGCTCAACATCTTCGGCTTCAACACCGTCACGCCGGCAGCGGCCAAGTTCCTGCAGACCTATACCGGCCCGACCCGTACGGTCACGCTGACCGACGGCAACACCGTGCAGCTGGTCAACGGCTCGAACGTCGCCTTCGATTACCTGGCGAAGGTCAACCAGGACGTGGTGTCCGGCAGCGTCAGCGGCGACCTGTTCTCGCTGTGGGGCGGCCCGGTGGCGATCTCGTTCGGCGGCGAATATCGCCACGAGAAGAGCACCGAGGTCTATGATCCGTTCACCCAGGCGGGCCTCAGCTCGGGCAACCAGCTGAGCAACACCCAGGGCAGCTTCAACGTCAAGGAAGGCTTTGTCGAGGTCAACGCGCCGATCGTGGAAGATCGTGCGGGCATCAAGTATCTCGGCCTGGAAGGCGCCGCGCGCTATGCCGACTACTCGACCGTCGGCGGCGTGTGGAGCTTCAAGGGCGGTGCCACCTATGCGCCGACGGCCGACATCCGTTTCCGCGGCGTCTATTCGCGTGCGACCCGCGCGCCGAACATCGGCGAACTCTTCTCGTCGGTGAGCCAGACCTTCCCGTCGATCAACGATCTGTGCGATACGTCCAACGCGAAGATTCCGGCGGCCTGCGCCAATATTCCGGGCCGGGCGGCCACCATCGCCTCGCAGGGATCGTTCACCTACACCACGGCGCAGATCCAGTCGATCGACGGCCTGGTGGGCGGCAACCGCAATCTGAAGCAGGAAACCGCCGACACGATCACCCTGGGTGCGGTGATCACGCCGACGTTCTTCAAGAACTTCAGCCTGACTGCGGACTATTACCACATCAAGGTGAAGAACGCGATCGGCATCATCGGCCAGCAGGTTTCGATCACGCAGTGCCTGGAGACGGGTAACCCGCTGTTCTGCAACAACGTGATCCGCGACAGCAACGGCTTCATCACCCGCGTCAACGCCGTCAACCTGAACACCGGTTCGTTCCTGGTCTCGGGTCTCGACATCGAGGGCCGCTACATGGTGCCGCTGGGCTTCGCGCGGCTGGACATCGACGTGCAGTACAACCATCGCTTCAAGCAGGAGCAGACGCCGTTCCCGGGTGGTCCGGTGCAGAACGAGCTCGGCCAGGCCGATTGCTATAGCTGCGGCCGTCTCGGCTCGGGCTTCAAGGATCGCGGTGTCGCCAACCTGACGCTGAGCACCCCGAAGTTCCAGCTGAACTATCGTGCCGACTATCTCGGCCCGCTGTACGACAACCTCGACGGCACCACGACGCCGACGCGGATCTCGGCCTATGTCTACCACAACCTGCAGGGCAAGGTGATCGTCGGCGGCAAGCAGCAGATGGAGCTGTATGCCGGCGTCAACAACCTGCTCGACACCAAGCCGCCGGTGTTCGGGGACACCAACCCGGTCACCTGGCCGGGCACCCAGACGGTGGCGGACACCTACGACCTGTACGGCCGCATGCTGTACGTGGGCGCGACCGTTAAGTTCTGATCCCAGCCGGATCGAGCGATCATGGAGCGGCACTCTTCGGAGTGCCGCTCTTTTTTTGCCCGCGCTGCAAGGCGCAAGAAAAAGGCCGCGTGCGCACCTGAGCCGCGGCCTTTTCGTTGGTTCGGAAGCGGGAGGTCAGTCGACCCAGTCGAGCCCGATCTCGCGATAGAGGCCGCGATCCTCTTCCCACTTCGGATTGACCTTGACGTGCAGGTACAGGTGCACCGGCACGCCGAGCAGCTTGGAGAGCTCGGCACGCGCGCGGCTGCCGATTTCCTTGAGGCGCTGGCCGCCCTTGCCGAGCACGATGGCGCGCTGGGTATCGCGTGCGACGAGGATCTGCTGGTGGATCTCGACCGATCCGTCCTCGCGCTCGCTGTATTTCTCGGTCTCGATCGCGCTGGCATAGGGCAGCTCGGCGTGGAGCTGGAGGTAGAGCTGTTCGCGCGTCACCTCGGCGGCCAGCATCCGATCGGTCGCGTCGGAGACCTGGTCCTCGGGGAAATGCCATTCCTCCTGCGGCATCGCCTTGGCGAGCGCGGCCTTGAGTTCGGGCACGCCGTCGCCGGTCTGGGCCGAGACGAAATAGGTCTCGTCGAACGGCAGCGCCTCGTTGAGCTTGGCGGCATGGCCGAGCAGGCGGGGCTTGTCGGCGATGTCGACCTTGTTGAGGATCAGGATCTTGCGCCCCTTGCGGCCGCGCAGGCTGTCGATCACCGCATGGACCTTGGGGCCGATGCCGCCCTTGCCGTCCACCACCAGCGCGACCAGGTCGGCGCCGTCGGTGCCGTCCCAGGCGGCGGCGACCATCGCGCGATCGAGCCGGCGCTCGGGCTCGAAGATGCCGGGGGTGTCGACCAGGATGATCTGGGTGTCACCCTCGATGGCGATGCCCATCACGCGGGCGCGGGTGGTCTGTGCCTTTGGGCTGACGATGGCGACCTTCTGGCCGACCAGCGCATTGACCAACGTCGACTTGCCGGCATTGGGAGCACCGAGGATCGCGACGACGCCGCAGGATTGTTGGGGGGTGGGTTCGGTCATGGGTTCCGGTTGTACTGGGGGATGGGGATGGGGCAAAGCTCCTATGCTCATCAAGCGCTACCTTGCAGCGCTTGCCGACTGGTTCGTATAATCGAGCTAGAAGGCAGTCAAAATTCTAAGGAGCAATCTGTGCCATACGTCACGCTATTGATGTCGGCATTGTTGGTGCAGACTGCGCCTCCTAAAGTTTCCGACGAATTCACGCCGCCTCCAGTTGCTCATTCCGTCCGAAATGCGACAAAATGCGTTAGCGGGGATGAGATCATATCAGAGGTTTTCTGGCAACGAGGCGCTGTCACCGTTGGTAAGCTGAGCGCTTTTAGCCACAGTATATCAGCACGTGAAAGGCGCGATATCAACGTCCGCCTAAAGTCTATCGGGTATTTTTCGTACGTTGATTCATTTTGCACTGGGCCAGGATCTGCAGTCATCGTTATCCATGGGATGGACATAAGCAACGGTGTCAATAAAGATATAACGATAAACTGGTGGTCTAACGGATATTCGATAATTTGACCGATTGCGACTGCGATATCAGGATTTGAGAGAGAATATCTTGTCGAACGGTCCCGTCGACTGATTTTCTGCCAAGACGCTTGATACACCTTTCCCTTTCGAAGAGGGTGGGATCGAATCGATCCTAGGCACTACCCAGCTTCGCCAGCAGCGCCGCCGCTGCCGCGGTCTCCGCTTCCTGCTTGTTGCTGCCCTCGGCACTCGCTTCGGCGAGCTTGCCGATCGACACCTTCACGGTGAAACGCGGCGCGTGGTTGGGACCGGAGCGGTCGACGATCTCATATTCCGGCGGGCGGCGGTTGCGCGCCGCGGCCCATTCCTGGAGCGCCGACTTGGGATGCTTGGGCGCCTTGGCGTGTTCGTCGATCCGGTTGCCCCAAGCTTTGCGCACGAAGCTACGCGCCGCATCGAGCCCTGCCTCGCGGTAGAAGGCGCCGATCAGCGCCTCCATCACGTCGCCCAGCACATTGTCGCTGTCCGCCGCACCGTCGTCGCGCGCCTGCTTGCCGAGGCGGAGATGCGGCACCACGCCCAGCTCGCGCGCGACATCGGCGCAGACCGGGCCGGTGACCAGCGAATTGAGACGGCGGGAAAGCGCGCCTTCCGGCTCCTCCGGAAACCGTTCGAACAGCCATTCGGCGACGATCAGGCCGAGCACCCGGTCGCCGAGAAATTCGAGCCGCTGGTAGTTGCCGGCGGCCTGGCTGCCATGGGTCAGCGCGCGTTGGAAAGCGGCCAGGTCTTTGGCGGGGCGGCCGAAGGTCTTCGCGACCCAGCCGCCCAGATCGGGCACGCTCAGAAGCCTTCTCCGATCCGGCTCCACCGCGCCGCGGTGAACCAGGTCCAGGGGAGCAGCCAGTTGGCGCCGCCGTCGGTCGACCAGAAGTTCACGACCGCCTTCCCCTCGATATTCTCGATCGGCACGAAGCCGATGCCGTTCCCATAGGGCGGCTGCTGGAAGCGGCTGTCGGTGGAGTTGTCGCGATTGTCGCCCATCAGGAACACATGGCCGGCGGGGACGGTGTACACCTGGGTATTGTCCTGCGGCAGATTGTCCTGGTCGAGCACGTTATACTGCTTGCCGTTCGGCAGCGTCTCGCGGAACTGCGGGATGCGGCAGATCGGCGCGCCCTTGGCGTCCGCGGTCTGGAACTGCGTCGGGCAGTGGGTGAAGTTCGGCGTGATCGGCAGCACGAAATCGGCGATGCGCTGCTTGGGCACCGGCTTGCCGTTGAGGATCACCTGGCCGTTGACCATCTCGATCGTGTCGCCGGGCAGGCCGATGACGCGCTTGATCCAGTCCTCGCCATTGTGGTTGGGCGCCTTGAACACCACTACGTCGCCGCGTGCGGGCGTGCCCGGGAAGATGCGGCCCGGGATCAGCGGCAGGCTCCACGGCAGCGAGTGCTTGGAATAGCCGTAGTTCCACTTGGTGATGAACAGATAGTCGCCGATCAGCAGCCGCGGCAGCATCGACTCGCTGGGAATGCTGAACGGCGAGAAGATGAAGCTGCGCACCACGAACACGATCAGCGCCAGCTTGAGCAGGAAGGTCGCGAGATCGCGCCACTCCGATTTGGGCTTTTCCGGCTTCGCGGCGGGCGCTTGCACGTTTTCGGGGCGCGAGGCGACGGGTTCGGTGGAGGCGGGCGTATCCATGGGCACTGCTCTGCTAGGGCGCGGCGGGGAGGTCAAGCGGTGGAATGAGGCTGGAATGGGCCGGTGCGGGACGATAGGGGGAGCCCTGCCACCAAGGAGATGAACATGGCCTTGCCCGACTGGACGCCGATCCAATCCCTCCCCGCCGCGAAACTGACCGATCTGTTCGCTGCCGATGCCGATCGGCTGTCGCGGCTGAGCGCCGATGTTGCCGGCATCCATTTCGACTGGTCGAAGACGCACCTGACGCCGGAGGCCGTCTCCGCCTTCGCCGCGCTGGCGCAGCAGATGGACTTCGCCGACAAGCGCGACGCGCTGTTCGCGGGCGAGGTGGTCAACGTCACCGAAGGCCGTGCCGCCGAGCACACCGCCGAGCGCTATGAAGGCGCGCCCGAGAGCGTTGCTCGCGCCCGCAGCCAGCACGCGCGGATGCGCGGGCTGATCGACGCGATCGAGGCCGAGGCGCTGGGGCCGATCCGCCACATCCTCCATATCGGCATCGGCGGCTCCGCGCTGGGGCCGGACCTGCTGGTCGATGCGCTGGGTCGCGACATGGACCGCTACGACGTGGCGATCGTCTCCAATGTCGACGGCGTGGCGCTCGAAAACGCGATGGACGTGTTCGATCCGCAGGCGACGCTGCTGGTGATCGCCAGCAAGACCTTCACCACCACCGAGACCATGCTCAACGCCCAGAGCGCGCTCGCCTGGATGGCCGAGGGCGGCGTCGAGGATCCCTATGGCCAGGTGGTCGCGCTGACCGCCTCGCCCGATAAGGCGGTGGAATGGGGCGTCGACGAGACGCGGGTGCTGCCGTTCTTCGAGAGCGTCGGCGGCCGCTATTCGCTCTGGTCGTCGATTGGCTTCCCGGCGGCGCTGGCGCTGGGATGGGACGCGTTCGAGGAGCTGCTCGAAGGCGCGGCCGAGATGGACCGCCATTTCCGCCTGACCGATCTGGCGCAGAACGCGCCGGCGCTCGCGGCGTTCGCGGACCTTTATTACACCCAGGCGCGCGGCTGCGAGACCCGCGCGACCTTCGCCTATGACGAGCGGCTGAAGCTGCTGCCGAGCTATCTCCAGCAGCTCGAGATGGAATCGAACGGCAAGCGCGTCACGGCGGAGGGCGAGGTGGTGACCTACCCGACCTCGGCGATCACCTGGGGCGGCGTCGGCACCGATGCGCAGCATGCGGTGTTCCAGCTGCTCCATCAGGGCACGCACCTGGTGCCGCTCGAATTCGTCGGCGTCATCGAGGCGGGCGATGCGCTTGCGCCCGAGCATCACCGCCAGCTGCTGCTCAACATGTTCGCGCAGGGTGCGGCGCTGATGGCGGGCAAGGGCCATGAGGATCCCGCGCGCAGCTATCCGGGTGATCGTCCGTCGTCGACGCTGCTGCTCGACAGCCTCGACCCGCGCACGCTGGGCGCGCTGATCGCCTTCTACGAACACCGCGTGTTCGTGAACGCGGTGCTGCTCGGCATCAACCCGTTCGACCAGTTCGGCGTCGAGCTGGGCAAGGAAATGGCCAAGGCGGCCGACAAGGGCGGGCTCGACTTCGATCCCTCCACCAACGATCTGATTCAAAGGGCATTTGGCGCATGAGCGGCGACGACGACTATGTGTATGACGAGGCGAGCGGGGAGTGGGTCCCCGCCGCCGAAGCTGCGGCCAAGGCCGCAGCGGCCGATACGGTGGAAGTGCGCGACTCGGTCGGCAACCTGCTGCAGGACGGCGACCAGGTGACGCTGATCAAGGACCTGACCGTGAAGGGTGCCGGCCAGACGCTCAAGCGCGGCACGCTGATCAAGTCGATCCGCCTGACCGGCGACGCGCAGGAGATCGACTGCAAGTTCGACGGTATCAAGGGCCTCGTCCTGCGCGCGGAGTTCGTCCGCAAGCGGTGAGCCAGCTCCCCTCCCGCTTGCGGGAGGGGCTAGGGGAGGGGCCGACGTGGCGGCGCTTGCCGTAACGGCGCAGTCCGCAACTCGGCCATCCCCTCCCCCGACCCCTCCCGCAAGCGGGAGGGGAGCGATGGCGAGAGCGCCCGCACTCTTGTTTTGCCCGTCGACACCCTATCTTCCCTTCGACCCCTTCTCCCGGCCTTCTGCGCCGACACACCTCCGGAGTGCCCCATGTCCGACTATGACTTCGACCTGTTCGTGATCGGCGCAGGCTCCGGCGGCACGCGTGCCTCGCGCATGTCGGCGGCGTACGGCGCCAAGGTTGCGGTGGCGGAGGAGTATCGCGTCGGCGGCACCTGCGTGATCCGCGGCTGCGTGCCGAAGAAGCTGCTCATCTTCGGCGCCCATTTCGCCGAGGATCTGAAGGACGCCCGCCGCTTCGGCTGGGACGTGCCCGACTGTCATTTCCACTGGCCGACCCTGCGCGACAATGTGCTGGCGGACGTGGATCGCCTCAACGGTCTCTACACCCAGGGGCTGGAGAATAACGGCGTCACGATCTTCCACGAGCGCGCCACGATCACCGGCCCCAACGAGGTGACCCTGGCGAGCGGCAAGGTGGTCAGCGCCAAGACGATCCTGATCGCCACCGGCGCGCATCCGCACGTGCCGAGCTTCCCGGGCAGCGAGCATGGCATCACCTCGAACGAGGTCTTCCACCTTGAGACGCTGCCCAAGCGCGTGCTGATCGCCGGCGGCGGCTATATCGCCAACGAGTTTGCGGGCATCTTCAACGAGTTCGGCTCGAAGGTGACGCTGGTCAACCGTACCGACGTGATCCTGCGCGGCTATGATGCGCAGGTGCGCGACCGGCTGCTCCAGATCTCGATGACCAAGGGAATCGAGTTCCGCTTCTTCGCCGAGTTCGAGAAGATCGAGAAGCAGGCCGATGGCAGCCTGCTGGTCTCGATGAGCGGCCATGATCCGATCGAGGTGGACTGCGTGCTGTTCGCCACCGGCCGCGTGCCCAACACCCAGGGTCTGGGCCTCGAGACGGTCGGCGTCGAACTGAACGCGCGCGGCGCGGTGAAGGTGGATGCCGACAATCGCAGCACGGTCGAGAGCATCTATGCGGTGGGCGACGTGACCGATCGCGTGCAGCTGACGCCGGTGGCGATCCGCGAGGGGCAGGCCTTTGCCGACACGCTGTTCGGCGGCAAGCCGCACCAGGTCGATTATCACTGCATCCCGAGCGCGGTGTTCAGCCACCCGCCGATCGCTTCGGTGGGCATGACCGAGGGCGAGGCGCGCAACACGCTCGGCTCGGTCAAGGTCTATACCTCGGACTTCCGGGCGATGAAGAACGTGCTCGCCGGGCGGCACGAGCGGGCGCTCTATAAGATGATCTGCGACGGGGTGACCGGCAAGGTCGTCGGCCTGCACATGATCGGGCCGGACGCGCCGGAGATCCTGCAGGCCGCGGCCGTGGCGGTGAAGGCGGGGCTGACCAAGGACGCGTTCGACGCCACCGTCGCGCTCCACCCGACCATGGCCGAGGAACTGGTGCTGCTGAAATAGCGGCACGGTTGCCGCGCGGGTTGCGGCGATCTATATCGGTCGCCGGAGGCCCGCATGCGCGTGAACAGCGACAAGTCCATCGCCACGGCCAATGCCGTGTACGATCGTTTCGGCAGCTGGCAGGCCGCCCGCAAGGCCGCCCGCTTCGAAGACGGCGTTTATGTGGTGCGGCTGAGCGACGCGCCCCGTGCGGAGAAGCAGCCTAAACAGGCATGAGCTTCAGCTACACGCTGTTCCTGGTGCTGCTGTTGCTGGCACCAGGGCTCGCCTTGTGGGCGGGCTTGCGTGCGGGAGAGCGATCGGACCTGATCGCGCAGGCCCCCGAAAAGCCCGGCTCTACCGTCAGCCTGATCCTTGTCGTGTTCGGCGCGTTGCTGGGGCACATCCTGCTCGCTTCGCTGTTCGTGCTGCAGGCCGGATGGTGCAGCTGGAGCGCGCGCTGCGTTGCCGTGGCCTTCGATCCCAACGTCTATCGGGTGATCCTCACCAACGGGCGCTCGGCGGGCCGGGCGACCGATCTCGCCTTTCTTGCCTGGCTGGTCGCGCTGCTGCTGCCTGCGGCGGTGGTCGGCGCGCTCGGCTATCATGCGAGCGGCTGGCGCTGGGTGCGCGAGCTGCGCGAGACGATGAGCTTCGGCTGGCTGAAGCGCCTGGTCGATCGCGCCCGTCCCGCCGACCGGTTCATCATGGCCTATGTCGTCACCACGCTGGAGCATGGCGGCGCCAATGTCGCCTATGAAGGCGTGGTCGAAAACATCGCGCTCGACGAATATCGCGCCATCAAGATGCTGGTGCTCAGCCGGTGCGACCGTTTCCTCGTGCGCATCGAAGCGGACAAGGTGGAGCGGATCGACGCCGATCGGGCGCCGATCCCGCTCCTCCAGCTGGAGGCGGGCAACATCGTCAACGTGGCGCTGGAGGTTTTCCGCGTACCCGATCGTCCGCCCGAGGCTTGATGCCTATTCCGCGGCCGCCGGTGCTTCGGCCTTGCGCGACAGCCAGATCGTCGTCGCCAGGTCCCAGGTGACGTTGCCGACGGTGCGCATGATGTCCGGCAGCGTCTCCACCGCGACCAGCAGCCCCAGCGGGGTGATCGGCGCGCCGATCGTCGCGGCGACCGGCGAGATCGCGCTGACATAGCTCACCGTGCCCGGCAGGCTCACGGAGCCCAGCGAGGTCAGCATCGCGACGACGGCGCCGACCAGCAGCGTGGTGACGTGGAGCGGCACGCCGAACCATTCGGCGACATAGATGGCGACCGCGAAGTTCATCGCGGGGCCGGTCGAGCGGAAGATCGCCACCGCCAGCGGCATCGTCACGCCCGATACCGCGACCGGCACGCCGACCTCCTCGGCACCCTCGATCATCACCGGCAGGGTGGCGAGCGACGACTGGGTGCTGAGCGCCACGGCCTGGCTGGGCAGCGCCGCGCGGAACATGCGGGCCAGGCCGATCCGGCCGCCGAGCACGGCGGCGGGATAGGCGAACAGCGTCACGACCAGGCCGACCGCCGAGACGATCAGGATATAGTGGAGCAGTGCCCCGAACGCGCCGGTGCCCGCCTTGGCACCGACGACCAGCGCCAGCGCGAACACGCCGATGGGGCCGATCCACAGCACCCAGTCGATCACCACCAGCATCACGTCGCGCACCGCGACGAAGAAGTTGACGAGCAGCGCGCGCGATTCCGCCGCGACGCGGGTGATCGCGAAGGCGAAGACGAGCGCGAAGATGATCAGCGACAGGAACGCATTCTCCGCCGCCGCCTTGACGATGTTGGCCGGGATGATCGCGGCGAGGAATTCGCCGAGCGGCGGCACCGGGCCGATCTTCTCGGCGCCGGTGAGCGCGGCGCGCAGGCTCGCGGCGGATTCCTGCGGCAACGGCGCGATCTGGAGGAACAGCGGCGTCAGCACCGCGGCGATCAGCGCCGAGCAGAACAGCAGCGTGACGTAGAGCGCGATCGCCCGGCCGGCGAGGCGCCCGGCCGCGGCGGCCTCGGCGGTGGCGGTGACGCCCGTGATCAGCAGCGCGACGACCAGCGGCACGATCGTCATCTGCAGCGCATTGAGCCAGGCCTGGCCCACCGGCTGCGCCCAGGCGGCGGCGGTGAGGCCGGCGCTGGGGGAGAAAGCTGCCAGCGCTGCACCGACCGCGAGCCCGGCCAGCAGGGAAAGAAGAATACGGGTAGGTTGCGACATGCTCGCCCTTTGAGGTTTTCGCCGCTATCACGGCGCGCATACAACGCCACAAGGGCGCGAGAACGAGAGACATGGCAAGAAAATATTTCGGCACCGACGGCATCCGCGGCGCGACCAACCTCTCCCCGATGACCGCGGCGATGGCGATGAAGGTGGGCATGGCCGCCGGCGCGCATTTCCGCCGCGGCGACCACCGTCACCGCGTGGTGATCGGCAAGGACACCCGGCTTTCCGGCTACATGCTGGAAAATGCGATGGTTGCCGGCTTCACCAGCGTCGGCATGGACGTGGTGCTGGTGGGGCCGATGCCGACTCCGGCAGTCGCGATGCTGACCCATTCGATGCGCGCCGATCTGGGCGTGATGATCTCGGCCAGCCACAACCCCTATTTCGACAACGGCATCAAGCTGTTCGGGCCGGACGGGTTCAAGCTCTCCGACGCCGATGAAGAGGCGATCGAGGCGCTGATCGACGGCGACGTGCCGCTGGCGGCCTCCGCCGATATCGGCCGCGCCCGCCGCGTCGAGGACGCGCGCGGCCGGTACATCCACTTCGCCAAGTCGACCTTCCCGTCGGACCTGACGCTCGACGGCCTCAAGGTGGTGGTCGATTGCGCCAATGGCGCGGCCTATCAGGTTGCCCCCTCGGCGCTGTGGGAGCTGGGCGCGGAGGTCGTGTCGATCGGCGTCAGCCCCAACGGCAAGAACATCAACGACGGCGTCGGCTCGACCGCACCGCAGGTGCTGAGCGAGACGGTGGTCGGCTCGGGCGCGGCGCTGGGCATCGCGCTGGACGGCGATGCCGACCGGCTGATCGTCGTCGACGAGACCGGCACCGTGATCGACGGCGACCAGCTGATGGCGCTGATCGCCACCGGCTGGGCGCGGCAGGGCAAGCTCGCCGGCGGGGGGCTGGTCGCCACCGTGATGTCGAACCTGGGGCTGGAGCGGCATCTGTCCGCCCAAGGGCTGGGCCTGGTGCGCACCAAGGTGGGCGACCGCTATGTGCTCGAGAAGATGCGCGGCTCCGGCTATAATGTCGGCGGCGAGCAGAGCGGGCACATCATCCTCTCCGACTACGCCACCACCGGTGACGGGCTGGTCGCGGCGCTGCAGGTGCTGGCCGAGATCGTGCGCGCCGGCGCGCCGGCGAGCGAGGTGCTCCACCGCTTCGAGCCGCTGCCCCAGCTGCTCAAGAATGTCCGCTTCGCCGGCGGCAAGCCGCTGGAGGACGACCGCGTCAAGGACGTGATCGCCGCCGCCGAGGCCGAGCTCAAGGGTCGCGGCCGCCTGGTGATTCGCGCCTCGGGCACCGAGCCGGTGATCCGGGTGATGGCCGAGGGCGACGACAGGGCGCAGGTGGAAACGGTGGTCGACCGGATCTGCGACGCCGTGCGCGTGGCGGCGGGGTAATCCCGCCGGCGGCCGATGGCGGGCGTTTCGCTCGCGTTCAGCCATCGCAACCGAAAAGGGCTCGCATGGATCGCTCTCCGCACATTCTGGGCGCCGCGTCGAACTTGCTCGGCATCGCGCTGCTCATCATCACCGGCCTCAAGCTCACCAAGATCGCCGACAAGACGATGGCGGACGAAGTGGCGGTGGGCGCATGCCTGTTCTTCGCGGTGAGCTGCCTGCTCTCCTATCTCGCGATCCGCTCGCCCGAGGCGACGCGGACGGAGGACATCGCCGACAAGGCCTTTCTCTGCGGTCTGGGCGCGCTGCTGATCGCGGTGCTGATCGTCGCGTTCAACCCGCCGCGCTGAGCGGCGCTTGCCACGCGCGGCAAGCTGGCTAAAGGTTCGCCGATGCTGGAGATGCGGCCTGATTGCGAACGCTGCGGCACCGATCTTCCGGCCGATGCCGGCGGCGCGTTCATCTGCTCGTTCGAGTGTACCTTCTGCGCCGAATGCGCGGACGACCTCGACGAGCGCTGCCCCAATTGCGGCGGCGAACTGCTCGACCGTCCCGCCCGGGTCGGCGATGCGCTGAAGCGACACCCCGCATCCACCGAGCGCAAGCACAAGGGATAAGGCCATGGGCGCACGCGTGCTGATCATCGCAGGCTCGGATTCCGGCGGCGGCGCCGGGATCCAGGCCGACATCAAGACCGTCACCATGCTCGGCGGCCATGCGATGACTGCGGTCACCGCGATCACCGCGCAGAACACCGTGGGCGTGCAGGCGGTGCACCCCGTGCCGACCGACATGGTGATTGCGCAGATCGATTCGGTCGTGCGCGACATCGGCGTCGACGCGGTGAAGATCGGCATGATCGGTTCCGCTCGCACCGCGCTGGCGGTGGCCGAGCGGCTGACCGAACTGCCCGGTGTCCCGGTGGTGTTCGATCCGGTGATGGTCGCGACCAGCGGCGCCCGGCTCGCCGACGAGGCGACCGTCGCGGCGTTCGAGCGGCTGATGGATCGCGCCACGGTGATCACGCCCAACCTGCCCGAGCTGGAAGTGTTCGGCCGCGACCCGCAGGAAATCGTCGCCGCGCATCGCTGCGCGGTGCTGGTCAAGGGCGGCCATGGCGAAGGACCCGAGGTGGTCGATACGCTCTATTCCGCCGATCCCGAGGACCCGCCGCAGATCGAATGGCGCGATCCCAGGATCGATAGCGAAAACGACCATGGCACCGGCTGCACGCTCGCCTCGGCGATCGCCTGCGGCCTTGCCTGCGAGTGGGACCTGCCCGAGGCGGTGAGCCGGGCGCGCCGCTTCGTGCGGATCGCGATGCGGGAGGCCGAGGTGCTGGGGCGCGGCCATGGCCCGATGGCGCAGCAGGCGGTGCGCCTCGACCTCAACATGAGCTTCTTCGAGCCGATGCTGAACCAGGTGACGGTGCCGGCGCAGGACCTGGCGGCCAGCGAGCGCTTCTACCGGCTGCTCGGCTTGCGGCAGGTGGTGCGGGCGTCTCCTCGCTACGCCCGGTTCGAGACCGAGGGCGGCGCGACCTTCTCGATCGCGACCGACGAGCAATATACCGCACCGGTCGTCTATTTCGAATGCGGCGACCTCGACGTGACCGTCGCCTATCTCCAGCAGCAGGGCTTCCGCTTCGAGCAGGAGCCCAGGGACGAGAAATGGGGCTGGCGCGAGGCGCGGTTGCGCGATCCCGCCGGCAACGCGGTGCGTCTCTATCAGGCTGGCGAGATGCGCCGCTTTCCGCCATGGCGGATCGAGGACGATGCCTGACCTTAGCTACGAGACCCGCTATTTCCAGCGCCATGCCGGCCCGGTCGCCGGGGTGGACGAAGCCGGGCGCGGCCCGCTGGCCGGGCCGGTGGTCGCAGCGGCCGTGGTACTGGACCCGGACTGCATCCCCGAAGGGATCAACGACTCGAAGGCGCTGACTGCGGCCAAGCGGGCCCGGCTGTGCGAGGAACTGCTCGCCTGCGCGCAGGTGGGGGTGGGGATCGCCAGCGTCGAGGAGATCGACCGGCTCAACATCCTCTGGGCGACGATGCTGGCGATGACGCGCGCGGTGGAGGCCTTGGGCTTCCCGCCCGCCTTCGTGCTGGTCGACGGCAATCGCTGCCCGAAATGGCACCATCGCAGCGAGGCGGTGGTCAGCGGCGACGCGCTGTGCCTGTCGATCGCGGCAGCCTCGATCGTCGCCAAGCACCGGCGTGACTGCATGATGGTGGAGCTGGACGCACAGTTCCCCGGCTATGGCTGGGCGTCGAACAAGGGCTATGGCGGCAAGGCGCACCAGGCGGCGCTGCGGTCGCTCGGGCCGACGCCGCACCACCGCCGCAGCTTCGCGCCGGTCGCGCAGGCGCATCTCGATTTCGGGCCGATCGCGGCGGAATGATCTCCCGGACCATCGGTTTCTTACCTCCGTCATTCCGGCGAAAGCCGGAATCCATTCGCCGCTCCGCTGCAGCAAGAGCCGCGCCGTAGACCCCAATGGATCCCGGCTTTCGCCGGGATGACGGGCTGGGGAGGGGGCTGCGGCTATCCTCCACCCGGCAAATTTTGCCTAGTGCCCCGCACGCCTGCGCCGCCGTCCTACAATGCAAGGATCGCAGCGGGAGGAAAGCAGGCATGGCATATCTGGGCAGCATCATGCGGGGATCGACCGGCGGGTTCCAGCCGGCACCGCGCCACGACCCGGTGCTGGCCGAGCTTCTTCGTGAGGCGATCGTGGGACCGGCGAGCTTCCACGAGATGGCGGCGATGGTCCGCTATGCCGAATCGCGTGGGCTGGGGGCGATCCGCTTCCGCTTCGACGACGATGCCCGCCTGAGCGATCCTGCGCACCCGCTGCACGTCGCCTTCCTCGAGACGCTGCGCGATCCGGTGCTGGGCAGCGACTTTGCCGATCTCGGCGAGATCGCACCGTGGCGTACCCGCGCGCTGGCGTGCCGGCTCCCTTCCGACATGCTGGGCCAGCGCCCTAGCCGCAAGGCGATCCGGGCCGCGATCCAGGCGCAGGGCACCAGCTGGGAGGTCCGCGTGGCGCTGTGCGTCGCGGCGCGCATCCGATTCGGCGGGGAGGCCGAATGGTTCGGTCGCGAGGCCCAGGCGCTGTACGAAATGGGGCTGTTTCCGCAGGCACGCGCGCGGCTCGCGGCGAGCGTCGCACGCGGCGGCGAGGCCATCGCGATCGGTTGAATCGTTTGCGGAACGTTCCAGCTTATCCACAGGCCGGGAAAATTTTCACGAAACCGAAACTGAGTCTTTCGGGCCACACCTACCAGCGCTTGGGCCTGTGGATAACTTCTTGACTCAAGATATGGCGGGTGCCGAAATGTTCCGCCGTGCCAAGTACCTGCTTCGGGTCACCGCCCGGCGATCCCCCCTCTTGACGGAGGAGTCGCTCGGCCCCGAATAGGGGTGCCTTTTGAGCGAAGGGGCAATGATTCATGGGCGTGCTGGAGAAGGTCAAACGGGCGGGTGCGCGCGTCGCGAAGCAGGCGCCGGCCGTGCTGCCGCTGGACACGATCCTGCGCCAGGACTGCATCGAGGCGATGCGCGGTCTGCCCGACAAGTCGATCGACATGATCTTCGCGGATCCGCCGTACAATCTGCAGCTGGGCGGCGACCTCAACCGTCCCGACGGCAGCCATGTCGACGCGGTGACCGACGAGTGGGACAAGTTCGACAGCCTCGCGGCCTATGACAAGTTCACGCGCGAATGGCTGGCGCAGGCGCGTCGCATCCTGAAGGACGATGGCACGATCTGGGTGATCGGCAGCTATCACAACATCTTCAAGGTCGGCTCGGCGATCCAGGACCTCGGCTTCTGGATCCTCAACGACATCATCTGGCGCAAGGCCAACCCGATGCCCAACTTCAAGGGCACCCGATTCACCAACGCGCACGAAACGCTGATCTGGGCGTCGAAGGGCGAGAAGTCGCGCTACACCTTCAACTATCGCTCGATGAAGACGCTCAACGACGAACTGCAGATGCGCAGCGACTGGGAATTCCCGATCTGCAGCGGGCAGGAGCGGCTGAAGAAGAACGGCACCAAGGTCCACCCGACCCAGAAGCCCGAGGCGCTGCTGTACCGCGTGCTGCTGTCCTGCACCAAGCCGGGCGACGTGGTGCTCGATCCGTTCTTCGGCACCGGCACCACGGGTGCTGTGGCCAAACGCCTCGGCCGGCGCTGGATCGGCATCGATCGCGAGGGCGTGTACGTGGAAGCGGCGCTGGAGCGCATCGCCGCGGCGCTCCCGCTCGACGAGAGCGCGCTGCAGACGATGCAGGCCCCCAAGGCCGCGCCGCGCGTGGCGTTCGGCCAGCTGGTCGAGAACGGCTATCTGGCGCCCGGCACCGTGCTCAGCGACCACAAGGCGCGCTGGCGGGCGACGGTGGGGGCGGACGGCTCGCTCAGCTGCGACGGGCAGGCGGGTTCGATCCACAAGCTGGGTGCCACGCTGCAGGGCGCGCCGAGCTGCAACGGCTGGACCTTCTGGCATTACGAGGACCAGGGCGCCCTCAAGCCGATCGACGCGCTGCGCCAGACCTACCTGCTCGCGACGCAGCCTTAAGCTTCTTCTCCTCCCCCTTCCCCCGCAAGGGGGGAGGGCTGCGCTTGGGGGCGGATGTGCGCTTCCTTCGCCGGCGTTCGCCCGGTAGCACGGCGACATGCTCGACCTCCCCTCCGCCGCCCGTCCGTATCTCCGGCCGATCCAGTTCGTCGACACACCCGCCGGCCGAGACGGCGAGGTCGCGCGGTTGGCGGGCGGGCTGCTCTGGTTCTCTGCCTATGAACTGATCGTGGTGGAGAATGGCAGGCGCATTCTCCAGCGCACCCTCTCTGTCGCCGAGGTCGAGGCGCACCCCCGCCTCGCCTCGACCGCCCGGCGCATCACCGCCCCTCGCGCGCCGCTGACCCTCGGCACCCGCACGCTGCGCTTCGACCAGCCGCAGGTGATGGCGATCCTCAACATGACGCCGGACAGCTTTTCCGACGGCGGCAAGCATCTCGGCGATCCCGCCGCCGCGGCGCAATCGGGCGTCGACATGGGCATCGCGGGCGCCGCGATCCTCGATGTCGGCGGCGAATCCACCCGGCCGGGTGCCGAAACCGTCTGGGAGGGCGACGAGATCGCCCGCGTCGTGCCGGTGATCGAACGGCTGGCGGCGAGTGGCGCCGCGGTCTCGATCGACACGCGCAAGGCCGCGGTGATGGAGGCGGCGCTCGCGGCGGGCGCACACATCGTCAACGACGTGTCGGCGCTGCTCTACGACGACCGCGCGCTGGAGGTGGTGGCGCGCGCCGGCTGCCCGGTGGTGCTGATGCACGCCGCCGACCCGAAGCGCGGTGCCAAGGGCGGGGGCGGGTACGCCGATCCGCTGATCGAGATCTACGACTGGCTGGAGGCACGGGTGGACGCCGTGGTCGCCGCGGGCGTGGACCGGGCGAAGATCGTGATCGATCCCGGCATCGGCTTCGGCAAGTCGCTGGCCGACAATCTCGCGCTGATGAACGGGCTGGCGCTGTTCCACGGGATCGGCTGCCCGATCCTGCTGGGCGCGAGCCGCAAGCGGATCGTCGGCGCGCTCGCCAACGAGGCGCCGGCCGAACAGCGGCTCGGCGGATCGCTGGCGCTGGCGCTGAAGGGCGTGAGCCTGGGCGTGCAGCTGCTGCGCGTCCACGATGCCTTCGAGACCGTCCAGGCGCTTCGGGTGTGGCGCGGCATGCAGGACGCCGCGCTCACCGCGCCTCACGCCGCGGTCTGATCGATCCCCAGTTCGCCGAGCTTGCGGTAGAGCGTCGAGCGGCCGATGCCGAGGCGGCGGGCGACTTCGGTCATCCGCCCGCGATAATGGCCGATGGCGAGGCGAATCACGTCCGCCTCGATCTCGTCGAGCGGGCGCAGATTGCCGTCCGGGCGGAACAGGGTGATGCCCGCCGCGCCCGAATGGCCCGTCGCCGACGCGGTCGTGGACGGGCGGCCGGATGCCAGCTGGGCGATCTGCGGGAAGTCGTCGCGCGTCAGCCCTTCCTCGTCGCAGAGCACGGCGGCGCGAAACAGCACGTTCTGCAGCTGGCGGACGTTACCCGGCCAGTCATAGGCGGTGAGCAGCTGCAGCGCCTCGTCGCTGATGCCCAGCGAGCGCAGCCCCGGCTGCTCGCCGATGCGGGCGAGCAGGTGGCGGATCAGCGCGGGGATGTCGCCGGCGCGCTCGCGCAAGGGCGGGATCGTGACCTGCACGACGTTGAGGCGGTAATAGAGGTCCTCGCGGAAGCGTCCGGCCTCGACCTCGCCGAGCAGCGGCACGTTGCTCGCCGCGATCACGCGGACGTCGACCTCGCGCGGATGGCGCGCGCCGAGCGACTGGATCTCGCCGGTCTGCAGCAGGCGCAGCAACTTGACCTGTGCCTCGAGCGGCATCTCGCTCACTTCGTCGAGGAAGATGGTGCCGCCGTCCGCTTCCTGCAGCTTGCCGATCTTGCGCTCGAACGCGCCGGTGAAGGCGCCTTCCTCATGGCCGAACAATTCGGATTCGACGAGGTTTGCCGAGATCGACCCGCAGGTGACGCAGACCAGGTCCTTGCGGGCGCGCGGCGAGGCGCTGTGGATGGCTTCGGCCACCACATGCTTGCCGACGCCGGTCTCGCCTTCGATCAGCACCGGCACGCGGGCGCGGGCGGCCTTGGCGGCAACCGCCAGCGCGGCGCGGAACTGCGGGGCGGAGCCGACAATGTCGCTGAAGCCGAGATTGGCGGTGAGCTTCTCGGTGAGGGGGCGGAGTTCGCCGGCGCTGGTGCCGCCCATCGCGCTTTCCAGCGCGGCGAGCAGGCGTTCGCCGGCGATCGGCTTGACCAGGAAGTCGCTGGCGCCGGCGCGCATCGCGCCGACCGCGGCCGCGACCGAGCCGTTGGCGGCGAGCACCAGGATCGGCAGATGCGGGCGGCGGGCGCGCAGGTCGGCGATCAGCGCGGTGGCATCGTCGTCCGATTCGGGATGATCGAGAAGGATCGCGTCGACAGCCATGCCGTCCGGCGTGCCGAGCGTCGCGAGCGCGCTCTCCGCATCATCGGCGAACAGCGTGCGCCAGCTGCGACGCGACGCAATCGCGGCGACCAGACGTCGTTGCGCCGGCTCCGAATCGATCAGCAATAGAAGGCGCTGCCCGTTGCGCGTCATGCCGACTCCAGTCCCACTTGTCCCGTTTCGAGCCGCATCGATTAAAGCAGATGCGTAAAGTTCGGCTTAAGCCTGCACAAACCCGTTCTTGCGGCGTCGGGGTTGAGGGTGCGCGAAGCAGCGGTATAAGACATCGAGCACCTTAGGAGAGGAGCACTTCCATGGCTGAAACAGGTGAAAGCGCCGGCGAGATCCAGGCTCATGTCGAAACCTTCCAGGGTTTCACTGCGCTGATGAAGTGGGGCACGGTGGCTGTGTTCCTCATCGCTGGGTTCGTCGTCTTCCTGATCGCACGCTGACGTGAAGATCGCGGTATTGAAAGAGACGGCTTCTGCCGAACGACGTGTCGCGGCTACGCCCGAAACGGTCAAGAAATTCATGAGTGTGAAGGCTTTGGTGGCGGTGGAGGCCGGGGCAGGGCAGGCGGCTTCCTACAGCGACGACGCCTATCGCGATGCGGGAGCGACCGTCGCGTCGCGCGCGGAAGTGCTGGCCGATGCCGATATCGTGCTGGCGGTGCAGGGGCCGGATCCGGACAGCTTGGCGGGCATCAAGTCGGGCGCCTGGCTGGTCGCGGGGCTCAACCCGTTCGGCGAGCGCGCGCGACTCGATCGCTATGCGGCGCTGGGGCTCGAGGCGCTGGCGATGGAGTTCATGCCGCGAATCACCCGCGCCCAGTCGATGGACATCCTGTCCTCCCAGTCGAACCTCGCCGGCTACAAGGCGGTGCTCGATGCCGCCGCCGAATATGACCGCGCCTTTCCGATGATGATGACCGCGGCCGGCACGGTGAGCGCCGCCAAGGTGTTCGTGATGGGGGTGGGCGTCGCCGGGCTCCAGGCGATCGCCACCGCGCGGCGGCTGGGGGCGCAGGTCTCCGCCACCGACGTGCGCTCGGCGACCAAGGAGCAGATCCTCTCGCTCGGCGCCAAGCCGATCTTCGTCGAGAATGTCGCAGGCATCGAGGGCGAAGGTTCGGGCGGTTATGCCACCGAGATGAGCGACGCGTACAAGGCGGCGCAAGCCGAGCTGGTCTCCGCGCACATCGCCAAGCAGGACATCGTGATCACCACCGCGCTGATCCCCGGCCGCGCGGCGCCGCGGCTGATCAGCGACACGCAGATCGCGGCGATGCGGGCGGGCAGCGTGATCGTCGACCTGGCGGTGGAGCAGGGTGGCAATGTCGAGGGCTCGGTGCCGGGCGAGATCGTCCTGCGCCACGGCGTGAAGATCGTCGGCCATCGCAACGTGCCGAGCCGGCTGGCGGCGGACTCGTCGGCGCTGTTCGCGTGCAACCTGTTCAACTTCCTCTCGGCTTTCTGGGACAAGGACGCGGGCAGGCCGGTGCTCGACGAGGAAATCGGCAACGCCGTGCGGGTGACGCAGGGCGGCAAGGTGGTGCACGAGAGGCTGTTGTCGTGACACCGGTGGCGCTCCCCGATCCTCCCCTGCACGGGGAGGGGGACCGCGCGCAGCGCGGTGGAGGGGGAGCGAAGCGGGCGATCCGGCCCGACGTTGCGCTGGCGCGGCGGCAGCGGCGGCGGCTCAGTCTGCCCGAGGTGTTGCTATGGCAGCGGCTGCGGCGAAATGCCTTGGGCGCGCGGGTGCGCAACCAGCACCCGATCGGCCCCTATGTCGTCGACTTCTACATCGCCGCGCTGCGGCTGGTGATCGAGGTAGACGGCCAGGTGCATGCATCCCCCGCGGCGATCGCGCATGACTGCCGCAGGGATCAGTTTCTGGCCGGGAACGGCTACCGAGTTCTGCGTATCGATGCGGCGGAGATCTTGCAGGACGCGGACGCAGTAGCGTCCTCGATTGCGTCCCTTGCCGGGCTCCCCCTCCACCAGCCTGCGGCTGGTCCCCCTCCCCGTTCCGGGGAGGATCTTTCCGCGCAGCGCCGCGCGGATCAGGAGTAGATCATGGACTTCATCTCGATCCTGTCGGTCTTCGTGCTGGCGTGCTTCGTCGGCTATTACGTCGTCTGGTCGGTAACCCCGGCCCTGCACACCCCCCTGATGGCGGTGACCAACGCCATCTCCTCGGTGATCATCGTCGGCGCGCTGATCGCCGCTGCGGCGGGCAGCCTGGGCGGCGCGGGGGAGACCTCGAAATGGCTCGGCCTGCTCGCGGTGGTGCTGGCCAGCATCAACATCTTCGGAGGGTTCGCGGTGACCGCGCGGATGCTCGCCATGTACAAGAAGAAGGTTCGCTGAGCATGGAGAGCATCGCGCAAAACCCCTGGGCGGCGCTGGCCTATCTCGTCGCCGGCGTCTGCTTCATCCTTGCATTGCGAGGACTGTCGAGCCCCGCCACCAGCCAGCGCGGCAACCGCGCCGGCATGATCGGCATGACGATCGCGGTGGTGACCACGCTCGTCACCCACGTCCCGCGCATCGCACCGCCCTGCCCGACGGGCGCCATTTGCGAGAATTACGGCACCCCGGTGCTCGACACGCTGACCCTGGTCGAGCTGCTCGCCGCGATCGGCATCGGTGCGGCGATCGGCATCGTCACGGCGCGCCGGATCGCGATGACCGCGATGCCGCAGCTGGTCGCCGCCTTCCACTCGCTGGTCGGTCTGGCCGCCGTGCTGGTCGCGGGTGCTGCCTTCCTCAATCCCGGCGCGTTCGGCATCGCCAGCGACGGCGTGATCTTCCTCCAGAGCCGCATCGAGATGGGCCTGGGCGTCGCGATCGGCGCGATCACCTTCTCGGGATCGGTGATCGCGTTCCTCAAGCTCAACGGCAATATGGGCGGCAAGCCGATCCTGCTGCCCGCGCGCCACGTGATCAACCTGGGGCTGCTCGCCGCGATTCTCGGCCTGGTCGGCTATTTCACCCAGGACCAGAGCCCCTGGATCTTCTGGACCGTGACCGCGCTGAGCTTCGTCATCGGCTTCCTGCTGATCATCCCCATCGGCGGCGCGGACATGCCGGTCGTCGTCTCGATGCTCAACAGCTATTCGGGCTGGGCGGCGGCGGCGATGGGCTTCACGCTGCACAACTCCGCGATGATCATCACCGGCGCGCTGGTCGGCAGCTCGGGCGCAATCCTCAGCTACATCATGTGCAAGGCGATGAACCGCAGCTTCCTCAGCGTGATCGCCGGCGGGTTCGGCGGCGATGCGGGCGGCGGCGCGGGGGCGGCGGCAGCGGTCGACCGCCCGTGGAAGCGCGGCTCGGCCGAGGACGCGGCGTTCCTGATGAGCCAGGCCGAGCAGGTGATCATCGTGCCCGGCTACGGCATGGCGGTGGCACAGGCCCAGCACGTGCTGCGCGAGATGGCGGACAAGCTGAAGGCGCACGGCGTGCGGGTGAAGTATGCGATCCATCCGGTCGCGGGCCGCATGCCGGGCCACATGAACGTGCTGCTCGCCGAGGCCAACGTCCCCTATGACGAGGTGTTCGAGCTGGAGGACATCAACTCGGAGTTCGCCCAGACCGACGTTGCCTTCGTGATCGGCGCCAACGACGTGACCAACCCGGCCGCCAAGACTGACAAGTCCTCGCCGATCTATGGCATGCCGGTGCTCGACGTGGAGAAGGCCAAGACCGTGCTGTTCGTCAAGCGCAGCATGGGCGGCGTCGGCTATGCCGGCGTCGACAACGAGGTTTTCTACCGCGACAACACGATGATGCTGCTCGCCGATGCTAAGAAGATGGTGGAAGAAATCGTCAAGTCGCTGGACTGATCGGGGGATGGGGTGATCGGATCGATATTAGGCGGCGCGTTCCGCCTGCTGCGGCAGCACCCGTTATCGGTGCTGGTCTGGTCGATCCTCTACCTCGCCGGCATCTTCGCGATCGGGCTGTTGCGGATCGCGATCGCGCCGGCCGCCCCCGACGGCGTGGCGGCAGCGCTGCTTCCGGCGCTGCTCACCCAGACACTGACGATCGCCTTGATCGCCGTGCTGATCACCGCGGCGACCCGCGCCACGCTGCATCCCTACAAGCGCGGCGCCTTCTATCTGCGGCTCGGCGCCAACGAGCTGCGGGTGTTCGCGCTGCTGGCAATGCTGACGATCGGCAGCGGCGTGGTGCTGTTCCTGCTGGCGCTGGCCAATGGCTTCGTGCTCGGGCTGCTCGGCTGGCTGCTGCCAAACGAAAGCGCACGGCAGCTGCTCGCGGCGCTGCTGTTCGTGGCGGAGCTTGCCGCGTTCGTGTTCGTGCAGACCCGGCTCGCCATCGCGCTGCCGCTCACCTATCTTTACGAGGCGATCACCGTGGACGAGGCCTGGGCGCAGTCGCGCGGGCATTTCTGGTCCATCTTCGGGGCATTTGCGGTGATCGCGCTGCTGCTGTGCACCGCAGGGCTGGCGTTGCTGGCGCTGTTCTTTCTGCCGACCCTGGCGCTGCTTGCCCAGAGCGGGCTGAACGGCACGGCAATTGTGCAGACGCTGCTGATGCTGGTCATCGCCGCCAAGAATTTGCCGATTTTAGCGCAGCTTGTTCTGGTCGTCGGGCTGCTGGTGCTGATGGCGCTGAGCTTTGTTCTGAACACCGCGACGCTCGCCAGCGCCGCACGCATGATGCTGGGGCTCAAGGACGGGCAGATCGAAGATCTTCGTCGGCAGCGCTGAGCAAACGATACTTCGCTCCACCTTGCGAATTTCTGCGCTATAGTCGACCTATTGGCTCCGAAATGGAGGAAGTGCGACTCCGCCGTTTCGGAGCAATGCGGCATCTGTGGGGGAACAGATGCCGAACCAGGGGGCGAAGCATGTACGAGCTGCCGAGTCTGGGCGACGCAACGCCCATCACCTATGATTTCGACCGTGACGTAGCGCTGGTCATTGCTGCGGCCGGACCGGCGCGGGATCTGGCACAGCGTACCGCCACGCTGGCGGGCTTTCGCCTTCGTGCGCCGCTCGATGCTGCGGAGGCGCTGCGGGAGATTGCCCTGCTCGACGGGGTCCAGCTGGTGATCCTCGAGACCGACGGGATCGAGGAGGCGCTGCTCGAGCCGCTGCTCGCCCGGCTCGGCGCGCTGGTGGAGGCGCGCGGCGTGTCGCTGATCGCGACGGTGCCACCCGCGCATATCGATCTCGCGGCCGCGCTGCTGCCTGCCACGGCGATGCTGCAATGTAGCCCGAGCGAGGCCGATCGCCTGACCGCGGCCTTGTTCGCCGGGCGCCCGTCCGTCGTCCGACTGCATGACGGCATGCGCGACGAGGAGGTGTTGCGGATGCGGCGCTTCCAGGAGGAGGTCGCCCGCATCGCCGACTCGCTCGCCCGGCTGACCCGCACCGAACTGAGCGATGCCACGGCCACGGTACGCACGTCGGCCTTCGCCTTCGCGGCGGAGGCCGATGGCGTCGAGACGAATGCGAACGAGATACGGCGGGCGATTCGGGCGCGGCGGATGCGGTCGGAATTCTTCGACGGCGACCTGTTCGCCGACCCGGCCTGGGACATGCTGCTCGATCTGTTCGCCGCCGATCTCGAGCATCGCCAGATCTCGGTCTCCAGCCTGTGCATCGCGGCGGCGGTGCCGCCCACCACGGCGCTGCGCTGGATCGGCACGCTCAGCGAAGCCGGCCTGTTCGATCGCAAGGCCGACCCCAGCGACCGGCGCCGCGCCTATATCGGGCTGAGTGACACTGCCCGGCAGGGGATGCTGCGCTATATCGGCGCGGTGAAGCGGGCGGGGCTGACGCTCGTTTGAGGCTTGCCCTTCGCGCAAAGCTTTGGCATCGGCCTTCCACGCAGTCGCCCACCGGGCGCGCGGGCGGTTAGCTCAGTTGGTAGAGCATCTCGTTTACACCGAGAGGGTCGGCGGTTCGAGCCCGTCACCGCCCACCATTTCCCTTCTCAATCGCGATGTACGGCGAGGCGCGCCGTCATGTTGTTCTGGGCATCGCCGTACAGCGGCACGGCGGCCGGCTGTACCAGCATGCTGTGCGGCGGCACGTCGTCGAGCAGCCAGACATTGCCGCCGATCGTGCTGCCGCGGCCGATCGTCACCCGGCCGAGGATCGTGGCGCCTGCATAGATGATCACATCGTCCTCGATGATCGGATGGCGGGCATAGCGGCTGCGCGGGCCGGCCGGTGCCAGCCCCAGCGGGCTGCGCGCGCCGAGGGTGACGTGCTGATAGAGCCGCACGTTGCGGCCGATGATCGTGGTCTCGCCGATCACCACGCCGGTGCCATGGTCGATGAAGAAGCTCGGGCCGATCGTCGCGGCCGGGTGGATGTCGATGCCGGTGCGGGCATTGGCGAGCTCGGAGAGGATGCGCGCGACGATCACCGCGCCCAGCTCGTGCAGCTGGTGGGCGATGCGGTAATGAAGGATCGCCAGTGCGCCGGGGTAGCTGATCAGGATCTCGTCGACGCTGCGCGCGGCGGGGTCGCCGACGAACGCGGCATCGACATCCTCGTCGAGCAGCGTGCGGATCTCCGGCAGCGCGGCGGCGAACAGTCGGACAAGCAGGTCGGGCTGGTCGCTTTCGAACGGGGTGGCGCTGTGGAGCTGCCAATAGTCGAACTCGGCGGCAAGCTGTTCGCGCAGGATGGCGAGGGCCTGGCCCAGCTGTTCGGCGACGAAATCATCCTCGCGGGCGATGCCGCCGCGAAAGCCGCCGAGGCGGGTGGGGAACAGGGCGGCGGCGACATGCTCGACAAAGCGGGCAAGATCGGTCGGCGCGGGGAAGCGCGACAGGCCGCGATGTTCGGCGCGGCGTTCGCGCCAGGCGGAGCGGACCGTGTTGAGCGCCGAGACCGCATCCGCAATCTCGCCGGCGAAGGGGTGACCGGATACCATCGCGTCAGGCCGTGGCAGCACGGGCCGGCGTGCCGAGCGCATCCGGGGCGAGCAGGCCGCTCTGGCGCGCGACGATGGTCGGCACCAGTGCCTGGCCGGCGACGTTCACCGCGGTACGGCCCATGTCGAGGATCGGGTCGATCGCGAGCAGCAGCCCGGCACCTTCGAGCGGCAGGCCGAGGGTCGACAAGGTGAGGGTGAGCATCACCGTCGCGCCGGTGAGGCCGGCGGTCGCGGCCGAGCCGACCACCGCGACGAAGGCGATCAGGCCATAGTCCGCCAGGTGCAGCGGCACGCCGAAGAACTGGGCGACGAAGATCGCCGAGATGGCGGGGTAGATCGCCGCGCAGCCGTCCATCTTGGTGGTCGCCCCCAGCGGCACCGCGAAGGCGGCGTAGGCGGCCGGGACGCCGAGCCGCTCGACCACCTCCTCGGTCACCGGCAGCGTGCCGACCGAGGAGCGCGAGACGAAGCCGAGCTGGATCGCCGGCCAGGCGGTGGCGAAGAAGCGCAAGGGGTTGAGGCCGTTGGCGACGAGCAGGGCGGGGTAGACGACCAGCAGCACCAGCCCGAGTCCGATATAGATGGCGACGGCATAGGCGCCGAGCGCCGAGAGCGCATCCCAGCCATAGCGGACCACTGCATCGCCGATCAGCGCGGCGGTGCCGATCGGCGTCAGTGCGATCACCCAGCGGAGCAGCCGGCGGAAGATCACCAGCGCCGAGGCGTTGAACTGGAGGAAGGCGCTGCCCGCCTCGCCCACGCGCACCGCCGCCGCACCGATCGCGATCGCCGCGACGATGATCTGGAGAACGTTGAACGACAGCCCGGTGGTGGCGACGCCGTCCTTGAGGCTGGTGGACGCCGTGAGCCCGAGGAAGTTGGCGGGCACCACGCCCTTCAGGAAATCGAGCCAGGAGCCGGTGCTCGACGGCGCCCTGGCCGCGCTGGCGGCGATGCCGGCGTGCAGGCCGGGCTGGAGCAGAAGGCCGAGCGCGATGCCGATCAGCACCGCGATCAGCGCGGTCGCGGCGAACCAGAACAGCGTGCGGGCAACGAGCTTGGCGGCGTTGTCCAGATCGCGCAGCGCGGCGATCGAGGCGACGATGGCGGTGAACACCAGAGGCGGCACCAGCGCCTTGAGCAGCTGGACGAAGATCTGGCCTAGGGTGTGCAGCGTCTCGCCCAGCGCTGCCTGTCCGGTCGCACGGACGATGAAGCCGAGCGCGAGACCGGCGGCCATGCCGAGCAGCACCTGCCAGGTGAAGGGAAAACGGAAACGGGGGGTGGCGGCGGTGGCCATGCGCGGGCAGCTCCTTGTCGAGCTGCCAAAATATCCCAGTAGCGTACTAGGAGAACAAAGATTTGCTTTCAGCCGGTTCGGGCCGGCTTGGGCCGGGTAGCCGCAGCGGGCGGCCCGGCACGCCCCGTCAATTCGCCTTGAAAGTCGGCTTGTCGCCGGTGAAGCTGATCGTCAGATAGCTGTTGTCACAGGCATTGTAACCCGACCAGACGCTCGTGCTCTTGTCCTCGAAGGTCGCCCGCACGTCATATTTGCACTGGACGCCCTTGTCGAAGTGGACGGTGGTCTTGCCGCCGACCTTGATCTTGGGATCCTTCTTGAGTTCCGGGTCGACCTTGTTTTCCGCCCAGTTGGTGGTGCCCGCGGGTGCGACCTCGATCTTCTCGATCACCTTGCCGGTGTTGTTCACCAGCATGAAATCCCAGTCGTCGGCGAACGCCGGGGCGGCGACACCGAGGATGGCGGCGGTCGCGATGAGAGCCAGTTTCTTCATGGTCTTGTTCCCTCCTGTTGCGCAGCATTTTGCGCGCAACACGGGCCGCGGGCAAGGGCGTAACAATGCCTATAGCGCGCGCACCAGCCGGACGGCGACGGCGATCCAGGCGGGGTCGGTGACGACCTGCTGGCGTCCGCCGGCACCCGGGGGCAGCAGCTGCAGCCGATCGCCTTCGCGGCCGATCAGCCGGCCGAACAGGAAGCGACCGGCCGGGCGTGGCACCAGCACGTCGCGGTTGAGCGCGCGGCCGAACTCGGCCGGGGCGAGGCGCTCGCACCAGATCGCGTCGCCGGCGCGGTACTCGCCGATGCTCGCCTCCACCGCGATGGCGACGGTGCCCGCTTCGGGGCGTGGCGCGACCAGCGTCGCCGGGCGGCGGGGGGCGTGCGCGCCGTCGGCCTCGAGCAGCGCGGCGACGGGAATGTCCGGGCGATCGGGCAGCTGGACGAGATCGGCGGCATCGACCTCCAGCGCGGCCGCGATCCGGTTGAGCCAGGCGACCGAGACGGTGCGGGTGCCGGTTTCGAGGCGGCCGATGGTCTGCGCCGTGGTCGGCGGCACGCAGCGCCGGGCGACATCGTCGAGGGTGAGGCCTTTGGCGCGGCGGACTTCGCGAATGGCAGTGATCATGGCCTGCTCCTAACCAAATCGGTTTTCTTCTTTCCTACAGATGGGCCCGCGTGGCAAGGGATTCGTGCAGGAACAAAAGGAGATCAACGATGCGCGAGCTGGCAGAGCGGCCGACGGGCAAGGGCCGCGGTGTGACGGTGAACCTGGCCGAGTCGCCGCTCGACTGGCTACGGTCGCGCGGGCATGTCGATGCGCGGCAATATGAGGCGGGCGAGCGGCTGCGCGGCGATTTCGAGATGGCGTCCCTGGGCCCGCGCGTAACGATGCGCTGGGACCCTGCGCCGCGCGAGGGCGGGCGGCGGGCGGCGCCCGAGCCGATGGATCCGACGATGGCGCAGATCGCTGCCAAGCGCCGCTTCGATGCCGCGATCGCCGCGGTGGGCAGCGGGCTCTCCGACATTCTGTGGCGGGTGGTATGCGCGGGCGAGGGCCTGAGCGCCGCCGAGAAGGGCCTGGGCTGGCCGGCGCGCGCGGGCAAGCTGGTGCTGTGCCTCGCGCTGGACCGGGTGGCGGATCACTATCGACTCAGCTGACGGGCGGGGCCTCGGCGGCGGGGCGCGCAAGGAAGCGGCTATACGCCCAGCCGATCGCGATCAGCGCCACGCCCAGTCCCAGGAAGGAGAGGATCCGCAGCAATCCGTCCAATGCGGCGGCGTCGACCAGGAACACCTTGAAGGTGGTGATGGTCAGCAGCCCCAGCCCTGCGATGCGAAGATCGTGCGCGCCGGCGGCGATTCCGCGCCACAGCCAGGCAAGGGCGAGCACCAGCAGTGCCGCCGAATAGCCGCCATTTTCGAAGCTGCCGATCGGCCCGGTGAGCAGGGTGCCGTGCGCAAGCCAGCGTACGCCCGCGAGTGCTGCGGCGATGCTGCCCAGCGCGGCGGGAATCCGCAGGCGCGGCAGGGTCCAGCACCAGAAGGCGGCCAGTGCCAGGTGCAGCGCCAGCGCCGGACCGGCAGCCTGGGTAACCAGCGCGGGATCGAGCAGCAACAGGTCGAAGCAGAGCAGCCTCGCGAGACCGAGGACCAGCAGCGCCTGGCCGAGGCGCGGCAGCCGCGCGCTGCGCAGCAGGCTCCAACCGGCCGCAAGCAGCGCCTGGGTCAGCAACGCGCGTTCGAGGAAGCCCCAGGCGAGGAACCGCTCCGGCGTCGCGATCGCCAGCGGCTGCTTGGCTAGGGTGTAGAGCAGCAGCACACCGGCGGTGCCTGCGATCGCCGCCGCAGCGGGGCGGGCACGGCCGAAGTCGCGCGGGTCGACCAGGAAGGCCAGCGCCGCGGCGATCGGCAAGGCGAGCGTCCTCAGCAGATCAGCGACGGCGGGCAGATGGCGGTAGGGGAGATGGTCGCCGGACAGCGCGCTACCGATCGTGTCCACCCATGCCAGCAGCGCCGGGCCGGCGGCGACCAGCGCGGCGAGCAGTGGGAGCAGGGGCAGCACGAACAGGCTCGGCGCGCGCACCCGCCGGGCCCAGAGCGCGAGCCCCCCGAGCACGATCGCCAGCGGCACCGACAGCCAGCCATGCGGCACGAACTGGGCGAGTGCGACGGCGGCGAGCAAGGCGGTTGCGAGCGTCGCGGCGGTGAGCGCGGGATCCTCCGGCTCGCGCCGCAGCTGCCAGGCGAGGCGGGCGCAGGCCGCGGCGGCAAGCGCTTCGAGCAGGCCCCAGAGCGCCGCCGGCAGCAGATCGGCGGCGAACGCATGCGCGACCAGCACCGGGCCGCCGGCGCCGAGCAGCGCCAAGGTCACCCAGCTGCGGCCGCGCGCCCAGAGCCATTGGCCGGTGCCGGCAAATAGTGCCGTCGCGACGATGGCCGCGATCGGTGTCGCACCGCGATGGGGCGAGGCGAGTGCCAGCGCTTCGAGTGCCAGCAGCAGCGCGACGCTCGCAAACGCGCCGGGCAGATAGACCGGATCGCGCCAGGCGAGGATCAGCGTCGCGGCAGCGAGGACAAGGTAGAAGCTCCAGGCGAGCGGCCCGAAGTCCAGTCCCGGCACGATCGCCACCAGCTGGAGCATGCCCGCCAGCAGCGGCAGCAGCCGCAGCCAGCGATTGCGGATGCCGGCGGCGGGCAGGACGGCGCTCGCCCCGCCGGCCAGCAGCATGGTGAAGCCGCCAATCGAGGCAAGGTTGCCATGGCCGCCCACCACCGCGATCAGGAATTGCGCCCAGGCAAGGCCGGCGAAGCTCGCCGCGAAGGCGAGCCAGCCCCAGCGCCGATGCACCGCCAGGCCGAACAGCGCGGCGACGAACAGGCCGAGATAGACGAGCAGCGGGCCGATCCCCGCCGCCGCGAACCCCGCGACCAGCGGCGCAAGGAAGCCGCCGAGCAGCGCCATGATCGCGGTCGGCGGTCCATGGCGGAGCGACAGGGCGAGCGCGCCCAGCGTCACCAGCACCACTGCGGCGAAGGCGGGCAGCGGCGCGATCAGGTGATAGAGCGCCGCCGCCATGTACAGCGTGCCATAGAGGCTGGCGATCCCGGCACCGGCCAGCGCCTGACCCAACCGCGCGTCGTCGCGGGTGGCGGGGAGACGGCGGACGACCTCGCTTGCCGCAACCAGGGCGAGGCCGAACAGTGCGGCGATGCCGGTCCGCGCGGCGGGGCCCAGCAGCCCCTGCTCGATCGAGTAGCGGACAAGGAAGAAGCCGGCGAGCACCAGCGCCACGCCGCCGATCCAGATCGGCAGCCGCCCGCCGACCAGCGTCTCGAAATTGAGGCGGGGCAGTTCGAACGGCGCGCGCGGCTCGGGTGCGGGGACCGCAGGGGGCTCCGTCGCAGGAGGCGGCGGTGTCTCGATCGCTGTCGGTTCGTCCGGAGTCGGTTCGGGCCGAGTGGCCGCCGCCACGCGGGCCGGCGCGCGCATGCGGCTGGGGGCCGTTTCTTCCGGTGCCTGCAGGCGAGCGATCCGGATTTCCATCGCCTCCATGTCGCGCTCCAGCCGGTCGATCCGGCGCTTGAGTACGGCGAAGGCAGTGGCGGCGCAGCAGGCGAGCAGCAGGAACAGATATCCGGTCATCGTCCCCAGCCTTGCACGTTCGGCACGCGCTGTCGCGCAAAGGACGCGCGGCCCGGCGCAAAATCGGCTATTCGAGGGACCTTGCATGGAGAGGAGTGGTCGATGATCGTCTATGGCTCAACCTTGTCGCCGTACGTTCGTAAATGCATGGTGTTCGGCGCGGAGAAGGGGCTGGAACTGCAGCTGAAATTCGCGGGGCCGGGTAGCCCGGATCCCGAATTTCGCGCCGCCAGCCCGTTCGGCAAGATGCCGGGCTTTCGCGACGGCGACTTCACGATTTCCGATTCGACCGCGATCGTCACCTATCTCGAGGCGAAGTTTCCCGAGCCGAACCTTATCCCGGTCGAGGCCCAGGCCCGCGCCCGCACCATCTGGTTCGACGAGATGGCGGATACGCTGATGATGGCGGCGGGCGGCGCGATTTTCGGGAACCGCTTCGTCAAGCCGCGGGTGATGAAACTGCCGTGCGACCACGCCGCCGCCGATCAGGCCGAGACCGAGCAGTTGCCGCCGATCTTCGACTATCTCGAGCGGACGATTCCCGAAAGCGGCTTCCTGGTCGAGGACCGGCTCACCCTGGCCGACATCGCGGTGGCGAGCCCGCTGGCGACGCTGGGCTGCATCGGCGTCTGCGTGGACGCGGCGCGCTATCCCCGCACCGCGGCCTATGTCGACGCGATCCACGCCCGCCCGAGCTTTGCGACGATCCTGGAGCGCGATCGCGCGCAGGTGGCGGCGATGGGCGGCGGGGTGCCGCGTGCGGCATAGCCAAAGCGCCGTGCCTTCCCTAGATGGGCGGCCATGCGCATATCCTTCCTCAAATGCCATGGTTCGGGAAACGACTTCCCGCTGATCGACGCCCGCGCGCTGGCGCTTGGCGAGCCGGAATGGGCGACGCTCGCCCGCCTGCTCGCCGATCGCGCCGGGCCGGTTGGCGGCGACGGTCTGCTGGCGCTGGTGCCGGGCGACGATACCCACGCCTTCGGCATGCGGATGTGGAATTCGGACGGGTCGGAGGCCGAGACCTGCCTCAACGGGCTGCGCTGCACCGCGCGGCTCGGCTTCGACCTGCTGGGGATCGATGCCGCGCAGGTGAAGCTGAAGACGAGTTCCGCCGATGTCGCGCGTGATCCGGAGATCGCGCCGGGCGTGGCGACGATCCGCACCCTGGTCGGCCCCAACTCGACGCGCGCTGCCGATGTCGGCCTGGTCGGCGCGCCCGCGCAGGTGATCGACGCCGCCATCGCCGGCCTGCCGAGCCCGCGCGCCTTCACCGCGGTGGCGATGCCGAACCCGCATCTCGTCACCTTCGTCGATACGGTGGACGAGGAGGAGCTGGTGTCGCTGGGCCGCTGGTGCGAGGGCCGTCCGGCGCTGCTGCCGGCGCGCGCCAACGTCTCCTTCGTCGAGGTGCGCGGCCCGTCGAGCCTGTTCGTGCGCACCTTCGAGCGCGGCGTGGGGCTGACCGACAGCTGCGGCAGCGCGATGGCGGCATCGGTGCTGAGCGCGGCGCTTACCGGCCGTACCCGGTTCGGGGAGACGGTGCAGGTGTTCAACCGCGGCGGCATGGTACGCGGCCAGGCCGACGCCGATACGCGGGTGACGCTGAGTGGCAATGCGACGTTCGAGGAAGAGCGGATCGTGACTGTGGATTTCGCCGCCGGCACCCTGGCCGGGGCGCAGGTGGTGCGCGCACGGGACGACGAGCGCGCTGCCTGGGGCGCGCTGCTCGCCGGACTGGCGCGCTAGGCGACCTCGCCCTTGCGAGCGCAGCCCGCGCTGCTGCTGCGGCCGGTCCCCCGGAACAAGGAAGGGGCATCCGCCGTGGCGGACGCCCCTTTTTGCGCACAGATGCTTCGGCGGTTCGCTCAGGCGTAGCGAACGCTCGTCTTGCGGCTGCGGATCGTTGCGCCCAGCAGACCGAAGCCGACCAGCAGCATCCCCCAGCTCGCCGGTTCAGGCACGCCCGACGCGGTGGTGACGGAGAAGGAGGCGTCGGAGACGTGCAGCTCCCAGCCCGGATAGCCCCAGGAATTGCCGATCGCCGCGATCCGCACGTTCGGATTGCTCGCCCAATCCACTGCCTGAAGGGCCGTGTTCAACGCGGTGAGATCCTGCGTGCCGGCGGTGAAGTGGATCGTCTGCACCGAGTGGTCGCTGCCGGCCGCGATCACCGCCCAGACATAGTTGCTGTCGACGGCGAGCCCGAGCAGCAGGCCGTTCGAGGGATCCTGATAGCCCCAGCCCTGGTCCACGACCGTCGCGATGCTCGACAGGTTTAGAACCGCTTCGCCCTTGTGAAGGGCGACAGAGCCGAGCTCAGCAAAACCGCCGCCGCCCCAGGTATCGTAGTTGGGAAGACTTACGTTGGTCGTGGTTTGTGCCAAGGCCTGTTGCGCAGGCATGGTGATTGCCGCCGCAATAGCGGCAGCAGGCAGAATATATCGCATGTGATGTAACCCCAGATTGCAATGATGACCTGGCCCGGACAGCCAAATTGTCCTGCCTATTTTTGCTAAGCTAACCATTGTTTCGGAGTCAAATGATTGTGAATACTTGAAGGTCTTCATTTTTGCTCGGCGGGAGCTTCGCGGCGTATGGCAACGGCGCACACACGCAATATTATTGTTTGGGTGTTTGCGGTTAGCGGGAACCAGGAAGCCCGATGAAAGGGCGCCAACGCAGCTGCTGTCGCCGCCGCTTCAACGACCCTCTCGGCGACAATTGCTGCCGTGGCAGGCGGACCCGTCGTTGGCGTCCGCCGGCGCGCCCGGGGCGGTCTCCCGCGCCGGACCGGCTCGACTACGGTCAGGCGAATTCGGACGGGGTGCCGGCGAAGGCTAATCCCGGCAGGGTGAAGCTGAGCCGGGCACCGCCGGTCCTGCCGGCATCGGCGCAGATCTGGCCGCCATAGGATTCGACGATGGTGCGGCAGATCGACAGCCCCAGGCCAAGCCCCAATGCCGGACGCGACGAGGCGAAGGGCGTGAAAATCGCGTCCGGCGCGCGGATTCCGGGTCCGTTATCGGTGACCGAGAGCTGCACGGTGCCGTCCGGCAGCTGCGCGCTGGCGATGACGATCTTCGCATCCCGGTGCTTGCCGATCGCCTGCACCGAATTGCGCAGCAGGTTGAGCAGCACCTGTTGCACCTGCACCTTGTCCGCTGCGACCCAGGGCGCCTGGGCATCGAGATCGACGCTGAAGTCGGCCGTGCAGCCGGGCATCGACGCGCGCAGCAGCGAGAGCGCGTCGTCCACCGCCTCGGCGATCCGCGCTGCGCTGCCGGTCCGCCGGTTTGCCGCCATGTCGCGCGCGCGCTGCATGATGCCATGGGCCAGCCCGATCTGCGCGCGCGCCTTGTCGAGCAGGTCGCCCTGCCGGTCCCCGCCGAGGGTCGCCGCAGCGAGATAGTTGGACGCGGCGGTGAGCGGCTGCGCGATTTCATGGGCGATCGTCGCCGCCATGATGTTCATCGCCTGCACGCGGGCGCCATGGGCAATCTCGTCGCGGAGCGCGGCATGGGCCGTTTCGGCGTTGATGTCCTGATCGGTGCCCATCAGCGTCGTGATCGACCCGTCGGCTTCGACGATGGGGGCGATGCGGATGCGCCGGTGCGATGGGTGGCGCTTGCCGGTTCGTGCCGTCACGTCGCAGCTTTGCGGGCGCCGGGTGCTGATCGCGGTGCGGATCGCGGCGAGCAGCTGCCGTCGGTCCTGCGAAGGCAGCACGGCAAGCGCGGTACGGCCATCGACCATGTCGTCCGCCGGTGCCCGATCGTACATCCGGCAGAGCTGGTCCGACAGCACCAGACGATCGCTGCTCAGGTCATACTCCCAGTCGCCGATGCCGCCGATCCGCTGCGCCTCGTGCAGCCGGTCGTTGGTGCCGGCCAGGTCGCGTGCGGCCTTTTCCCGGCGGCGCAACGCGAACATCGCGAGCCCGGCAAAAAGCATGATCGCGAGCGTGATGCCCAGCGTGATCCCGCGCGCGCGGATCGATCGCGCTTCCTCGCCGGCCAGGATGTCGCGCTCGGCGGTGCCGGTGGTGACGAAGATGCCATAGTCGCTCAGGCGGCGGTGGCTGAACACGCGGCGGATGCCGGTAAAGGCGCTGGGGCCGACATAGGTGCCGTTGGGCTCGGCCAGCTGGTGGCGCATCGGCAGCTTGCCCGCCAGATTCTCCCCATAGCTGATCTTCGCGCCGGTGCGGCGCGCCAGGGTGATGCCGTCCAGCCGGATCACCGAGATCACGTCGAGCGGACGGGTCATGGCGCCCTGGTTGAAGTCGACGAACCGCTCGACCGGAATGCGCACGACGACAACCCCGCGGAAGCGCCCGTCCGCATCGCGAATGGCGCGGCTGATCGATATCAGCGGGCGATGCACGAACGGGCTGATTTCCGGAACGCTGATCGTCATCCGGCCCGAACGATCGGCGCGAAGGTCGCGAAAGATCGGATGGTCGGCGAAGTTGAGCACCGGCAGCCCGGGCACCGAGGCCCAGCGTACCACGCCCGCGGCGTCGGCCACCGCTACCGAGGCGAACAGCCGGTTCCTGGCGATCGCATCGTCGAGCAACTGCGGCGGCGTGCCATGCCCGGGCATGGGCGTGATCGTGCGAAACCGATCGGCATAATGGTCGATCGCCAATCGCGCGCTGTCCAGCGTCCGGGCGACGAACTGCTCATAGGCGATCGCGCGGTTGGCGTTCTCGCGCGTGGCGGCGGCCAGCGCATCGGCGCGGGCCTGGGCCAGCATCTGCTCGCCGGCGCTCCACAGCAGGGCCGCGACGACCGTGGCGCCGATGGCGATGGACAGCAGGATGGGGCGCAACGGCCCCAGCGTCGGACGATGCACGGGGTAGCGAAAGCCGCGGTGCATCGGCATGGCAGGCATGCCCGGACCGGAGAAGCGGGCGGCGCTTGGCAAATGCTGCCGGCGCAGCGACCAGGAGCGGCGGCGTTGACGGCCGCCACGACGGACCGGCCGAACCAGTCGCGAAAAAGAAATGCGCGAGGAAACCCTAAAAATCGGCAATGCAAGTCTCCGGAACGCCAGCGGCCGGCTGCGCCTCGAGCGAGGCACACCGGGTGCATGGGCAACGATGAAGGCCTGAAGCTCCGATTTCCGCATGCGCCGCCCTCTCTGTCGGCGCATTGGGAACGCGATACTGTTGTGCGGGGGCACCGGGATACAGCTCGGGCGCCGTGCCTCTATGCGGGCAAATCCATCTGCACAAGATGGTTAACTGCTTGTCTTCTATCCGGTAAAATACGTGCTCTAGAGGCTGTGCGAAACTTTGTTCTCCGCGGTCGGTGAAATATGATGATATCGTTTTCATATTTCCTCCGACACCGCTTCTTTACTGCACGACTATCCCTCCCGCATCCGTACATTTCCGTAATACTCACTATGGGACGCGCAGGGTCGGGCTGCGAACCATATCGGTTAATTACCCTTGACATCGTGACGCTGGTGTGGCACAAAACAGGAACGCTGAAGAATTGCGAGTCGCGCCGAGCGGCTCCGCTGGAACGGGCCGGGCATGTGCGTGCCGCGGCCCGTTCGTGTTTTCGGAAGAGGTGCCATGACGGATGTGATCGGCAAGGCGACCAACCGTCGTCTGCAGAAGCGCAAGCTGCCGGCCCATGCCTGGACCGAGGAGCAGGAAAACGCGTTCCTCGACATGCTGGCGGCGACCTGCAACGTGCTGGGCGCGTGCCGCCATGCCGGCGTAGATCATCGCTCCGCCTATCGGCGACGGCGGCAGCATCCCGATTTCGCCGCGGCATGGCGGGGCGCGATCCTCACCGGCTATGAGCGGCTGGAGGAGCAACTGCTCGCCCAACTCGCCGCCCCGCATCCTCTCGAGGAAGGCGGCAGCGATGGCGCGCTGCCGTCCGCGGGGCCGTTCGATGCCAAGCTGGCGATGGATCTGCTGCGGATGCACCGCGGCACGGTGGAGAACCGGACCCCCACGCCGCGGGGCGGGGTGGTTCGGGTCAGCCGCGAGGAGGCCGAGGCTGCGCTCAACAAGAAGCTCGATGCGCTCGCCCGGCGGCTTGCCGCCGAGCGTGAGGCGCAGCGATGACCCCCGCCGATGCCGACGACGCACTGGCGAGGCTGGCGCTTGCCCCGCGTGGGGAACGCGTGGCGCTGGTCCGGGAGATGTCGCGCGCGCATCTGCGCTTCTTCAACGAGGCCTGGTGGCGCTGGGCGCATGAGGGGCAGTTCTGGCCGGAGGGGGATTGGCGGATCTGGCTGATCCGCGCCGGGCGTGGCTTCGGCAAGACGCGGGCCGGGTCGGAATGGGTGAGCCAGATGGCACGCGAGCAGGCCGGCGCGCGGATCGCGCTGGTCGGCGCGACGGTCGACGAAGTCCGCAGGGTGATGGTTGAGGGCCCGGCGGGTTTGCTCGCGGTGGCGCGGGAGCTGGAGACGATCGGCTGGCATCCGGCGCGCGGCGAGCTGGTGTTCGGATCGGGCGCGCGGGCCTTTGTCTATTCGGCGGAGGCGCCGGAAAAGCTGCGCGGGCCCGAGCACGACTTTGCCTGGTGCGACGAGCTCGCCAAATGGCGGAGCGGCGCGGCCGACAGCGCCTGGGACAATCTGATGATGGGCTTGCGGCGCGGCCCGCAGCCGCGCGTGGTGGTGACGACGACGCCGCGCCCGGTGAAGCTGATGCGCCGCGTGATGGCGATGCCGGGGGTGCACGAGACGCGCGGGCGGACCCGCGACAATCTCCACCTGCCGGCCAGCTTCGTCGAGGCGATGCTGGTCGATTATGCGGGCACGCGGCTCGGCCGGCAGGAACTGGACGGCGAACTGATCGACGACGTCCCCGGCGCCTTGTGGCCGCGCGGACTGATCGAGCGGCAGCGGCGCGCGGCGCCTGCGCGGCTGGAGCGGGTGGTGATCGGGGTCGACCCGCCCGCCGGCACCGAGGGCGATGCCTGCGGCATCGTTGCGGTCGGGCTCGGCGCGGACGGGCAAGGCTATGTGCTCGCCGATGCCAGCGTCGCGGGGCTCAGCCCCGAAGGCTGGGCGGCGGCGGTGGCAGACTGCGCCGCGCGGTTCGAGGCGGAATGCGTGGTGGCGGAAAAGAACCAGGGCGGGGCGATGGTGGAAAGCGTGCTGCGCGCAGCGGATACCGCGCTGCCGATCCGCCTCGTCCATGCCAGCCGCGGCAAGAGCGCGCGGGCCGAGCCAGTGGCGCTGCTCTACGAAAAGGGCGTGCTGTGGCACGCGGCGGCCTTCCCGGCGCTGGAGGAGGAGATGGCCGGGCTGCAGGCGGCGGGCGGCTATCAGGGTCCCGGCCTTTCGCCGGATCGCGCCGATGCGCTGGTATGGGCGGCGACCGAATTGTTGCTCGGCCGGCGCGGCCGCGCGGCGGTGCGGGTGGTGTGAACAATTCCTTAGCCCCTCCTCCCTGGAGGAGGGGTTTGGGGGTGGAGGGATTCCAGAACGTCGGTTGGTCTCGGGGAGACATGGCCCCACCCCAACCCAGCGTCCGGTCGGTCCGCCTCCCAGGCGGACCTGAACCTCGCGGGGCGCGGTTCACCTGCCGCTCCTGAAAGGGAAGGGTTTCTAAAGGTACAGGAGACATCCAATGCGAAACTGCATGGCTGCAGGGCTGCTCGCCCTGCTGACGGGCGCGTGCGCGCTCGATGCGCGGACCGGGTTGGCGGTGGGCACCGGCCTGGTGGTGGCGGGCGATCGGAATGGCGACGGGGCGCTGGACGCGGCCGAAGTGCAGGCGCTGGTCGAACGCGCCTTTCCGACGGCCACCCTCCAGGGCGGCTTCTGGGATGGCATGCGCGCTGCGCTCAGCGCCGCCTATTGGGCCCGCGACCTCGATCACGACGGCAGGCTCCGCCCCTCGGAGCTGGCGCGATGAAGTGGTTCGGGCGCAAGGCCGCGCGCGAGGGCCAGCGGCCGGCACTGGCACGCGGCGGCTGGGGCAGCCTCGGCGACTGGCCGCGCAGCTATGAGATGCAGCTGCGCGAAGGCTATTGCCAGAATCCGGTCGCCCAGCGCGCGGTGCGGCTTGTCGCCGAAGGCGTGGGCGCGGCGCCGCTCGCGGGCTCCGATCCGGCATTGGTGGCGCTGATCGCGGCGCCCTCGGGCGGGCAGCGGCTGCTCGAGACGCTGGCGGCGCAGCTGCTGCTGCACGGCAACGGCTATGTCCAGCTGCTCACCGATGGCGCGGGGCAGCTCCAGGCGCTCTATGCGCTGCGCCCCGAGCGGGTGACGGTGGAGCCGGACGCCAATGGCTGGCCGATCGCCTATCGCTACCGGGTGGGCGAGCACGTCACCCGGCTGGCGGCCGACGATGGCGGGCGGCCGCAGATCCTGCATCTGCGCGCCTTCCATCCGGCCGACGACCATTATGGCCTGGGCTGCCTGGACGCGGCGACCGGCGCGATCGCGATCCACAACGCCGCGACGCGGTGGAACAAGGCGCTGCTCGACAATGCCGCGCGGCCGAGCGGTGCGCTGGTCTATGATCCCGGCGACGGCTCGGCGCTGGCGCCCGACCAGTTCGCCCGGCTGAAGGACGAGATGGAGGCCGGGTTCGCGGGCGCCGCCAATGCCGGGCGCCCGATGCTGCTCGAGGGCGGGCTCAAATGGCAGGCGATGAGCCTGACGCCCGCCGACATGGATTTCGTGGGGCTGAAGGCGGCGGCGGCGCGGGAGATCGCACTGGCGTTCGGCGTGCCGCCGATGCTGCTCGGCCTGCCGGGCGACGCTGCCTATGCCAATTACCGCGAGGCCAATCGCGCGCTGTGGCGGCAGGCGATCCTGCCGATGGCCGGGCATCTGCTGGACGGCATCGCGCAGGGGCTTGGCTCCTGGTTCCCCGAGGCGACGCTGACGGTCGACCTCGACCGGGTGACCGCGCTCGCCGAGGACCGTGAGCGGCTGTGGCAGCAGGTCAGCGCCGCCGCCTTCCTGACCGACGAAGAGAAACGCAAGCTGGTGGGGTTGTCATGACCGATGGATCGATGCTGGCCGAGCTGATCGCACAGGCCGAGAATGAAGGCGCGGAGCTGACCACGCTGCGCGCCATTGCCGAGGAGGCGGGTACGGCGGGTGCGAACCGCGCGCTCGCCCGGCTTGGGCTGGAAGACAGCGGCGCCGCCAAGGACATGACCGAGCTGCGCGAGCTGCTCGGCGCGTGGCGCGATGCCAAGAAGTCGATGATCAAGGCGGTGATGCAGTGGCTGGGCCGCACCCTGGCGGCGCTGGTGCTGGTGCTGCTGGCGATGCGGCTGGGCTTTCCCGGCTGGCTGAAATGAGCGTCCGCTTCGCCGGCTATGCGGCGGTGTTCGACGCCGTCGATCGCGGCGGCGACGTGGTGCGCGCAGGGGCCTTCGGGCCGGTGGGGCCGGTACCCCTCCTTTGGCAGCATGGCGGCAAGCCCGTCGGCACGATCGAGGCGATCGGCGAGGATGCGCGCGGACTGCGCGTGATCGGCCGGGTCGAGGATTCGCGGCTGGCGGCGCTGGTCGCGGGCGGCGCGGTGGCGGGGCTGTCGTTCGGCTACCGGGTGCGCGCCGCGCGGGGCGGCCGGGTGCGCGAACTGACCGCGCTCCAGCTGATCGAGGTGAGCCTGGTGGCGGAGCCGATGCAGCCGCTCGCCCGCGTGCACGCGGTCGCCTGAACCTTTCCAACCTTTCTGGCGTGGGAGATGACGATGGACGAACTGGAAACGAGCTTCGAGCAGGCGGCGCTGCCGCCGGTGCGGCCGATGCTGGCGGGCGGCAGGCCTGCGGCGAGCGCGGCGTTCGACGGCTATCTGCGCGGCGGGGTCGAGACCAAGGCGCTGTCCGGCAATAGCGGCGCCGAGGGCGGCTTTGCGGTGCCGCGCGAGATCGATGCGCAGATCGACGTGACGCTGCAGGCGATCTCGCCGATCCGTGCGATCGCCAATGTGGTGAAGGTGGGGACCAGCGGCTACCGCAAGCTGGTGGCGAGCAGCGGCTTCGACAGCGGCTGGGCGTCCGAGACCGCGGCGCGGCCGATCACCGCCACGCCGACCTTCAACGAAATCGCGCCGCCGTTCGGCGAACTCTACGCCAATCCGGCGGCGAGCCAGGCGATGCTCGACGACGCGATGTTCGATGTGGAGAGCTGGCTGGCCGGCGAGATCGCCCGCGAGTTCGCCCAGTCCGAGGGCACGGCGTTCGTGAGCGGCACCGGCGTGAACCAGCCCAAGGGCTTCCTCGCATCGCCGACCTCGACCGCCACGGACGCGACGCGCGCCTTCGGCACGTTGCAATATCTGGCGAGCGGTGCGGCGGGCGCCTTCGCCGCCAATCCCGACGAGAAGCTGATCGACCTGGTGCAGGCGCTGCGCGCGCCGTACCGCCAGGGCGCGAGCTGGGTGATGAATTCGGCGACGCTTGCCAAGATCCGCAAGTTCAAGACCGCGCAGGGCGAGATGCTGTGGCAGCCGGGGCTTTCCGCCAGCCAGCCGGCGACGTTGCTCGGCTATCCGGTGGTCGAGGCCGAGGACATGCCGGACATCGCCGCGAACAGCCTGTCGATCGCCTTCGGCAATTTCCAGGCGGGCTATCTGATCGCCGAGCGCGGCGAGACGCAGATCCTGCGCGATCCCTATTCGAACAAGCCCTTCGTCCATTTCTACGCGACCAAGCGGCTGGGCGGCATGGTGAGCAATTCGGAGGCGATCAAGCTGCTGAAGTTCGCCGCCAACTGAGCCGGGGCAGGGCGCGGGGCCCGGGGGCGCCCGCGCCCATCTTGTATGGGAGAACAACCATGGACGCACCGCCCTTTCCGGCGGCGGCGATCGCAGACGGCTGCGCGGGCGTGAAGGCCTATCTGCGGATCGAGACCAGCGCCGACGATGCGGCGCTGGTCCAGGCCGTGCAGACCGCGCTCACGCTGGGCGAGGCCTTCACCGGCACCGCCTGGATCGCCCGCGACTGGCAGGCCTGGCTTATGCGCTCGCCCGATTGGCAACGGCTGCCGGTGGCGCCGGTAACGGCGATCGGTGCGATCGAGACCGTCGATGCGGATGGCGTCGCCACGCCCTTGTCGGTGGCGGGGTATGCGATCGACCTCGATGCGCGTGGCGAGGGCTGGGTGCGGCTGGCGCTCGGCGAGGTCGGGCGCGTGCGCGTGACCTTCACCGCCGGCGCGGCGGCGGGGTGGGCGCAACTGCCATCGCCGCTGGCGCAAGGCGCGGTGCTGCTCGCCGCGCATCTGATCGAGGGGCGCGGCGACGGTGGCACGCCGCCGGCCGCCGTGGCTGCCTTCTGGCGGCCCTGGCGGCGGCTGCAGCTGATGGCGGGAGTACGGCGATCATGCTGGAGCAGCTGAACGCGCGCGCTGACGCGATCGGGCGACGGGCCGCCGGCGCCGCGGCGACGCGGCTGGGCGAGCAGGTGCGTGAGGCGGTGCCGGGGGTATCGGTGTCCGTCGACGGCACCCGCGTCACCGTGTCGGGGCGCAGGCTGTGGCGGCGCTGGCTCGCCGATCCGGGATTGCGCTGGCTGGGAGGGCTGCTGCGATGAATCCGCAGGAGGCAATCACCGGCGCGGTGCGCGCGGCGCTGGCCGGGCAGGCGGCGCTGGTGGCGCAGGTCAACGGCATCTTCGATGCCCCGTCTCACCGCACCCCGCGGCCCTATCTCCTGGTCGACGATCCGGTGCTGACCGACTGGAGCACCAAGGACCAGGACGGCCGTGAGGTGCGGATCGCGGTGCTGGTGAAGGACAGCGCCCAGGCGCGGAAACGGGTGCGGGGGCTGGCGGAGCTGGTGGAGGCGACAATTGCCGACATGCCGGCGGCGCTCGCCGGTGGCTGGCAGGTCGCGAGCAGCGTGTTCCTGCGCACCCGGCTGGTCGCGGAGGACGAAACCAATGTGACGGCGATCGTCGAGCACCGCGTGCGGATGCTGCGAACCGGACCTTAGCTCCTCCTCATGGGAGGAGGGGCTGGAAATCTCGACAGTTAGGAGAAGCAATATGGCGGCAGAGAAGGGCAGCGCCTTTCTGCTCAAGGTGGGCAATGGCGCGACGCCGTTGGTTTACGCAACCGTCGCGGGGCTGCGGACGACGCAGCTTTCGGTGAACGGCGAGGCGGTGGCGATCACCAGCAAGGATTCCGGCGGCTGGCGCGAGCTGCTGTCCGGCGCCGGGGTGCGGTCGGTGAGCGTGTCCGCGGCGGGCGTGTTCACCGGATCGGCGGCGGAGGTGCGGGTGAAGGCCAATGCGCTGGCCGGCACGCTCGACGATTATCGGCTGAGCTTCGAGAGCGGCGAGACGATGACGGGACGTTTCCTGGTCACCCGGCTCGACTATGCCGGGGATTTCAACGGCGAGCGCAGCTATACGCTGAGCCTGGAAAGCTCCGGCCCGGTGGTGAGCGCATGACCGGCACGGCGAATCCGGTGCGCGGCGAGGCGGAACTGCGGGTCGGCGGGGTCAGCCTCGTGCTGCGCCCGAGCTTCGCGGCGCTGGTCGCTGCCGAAGCCGAGCTGGGCCCGCTGTTCGCGCTGGTCGAGCGCGCGGCGGGCGGGCGGCTGGCGCTGAGTGAGCTGGTCGCGCTGTTCTGGCACTGCCTCAAAGCACCGCCCGAGGGGCTGACTCGCGAGGTCTTTGCCGAGGGCGTGGTCCAGGCAGGGTTGGCGGCTGCAACCCCGGCGCTCAAGGCGCTGCTCGGCCAGATTCTCGGCGGGCGGTGATGCACTTCGCCGATTCCGCTCGGCGGCTGGCGGGCCTCGCAGGCCTCGCCTTTGGCTGGAGCCCCGACCGGTTTTGGCGGGCGACCCCGGCCGAACTCGCCGCGCTGGTGACGGCGGCGGCGGGCGACGCGCCCGCTCCGCCGAGCGCCGATCTGATCGCACGATTGCAGGAGCAGTTTCCCGATGGATGAGGAAATCGAACAGCTGGTGGTGTCGGTGCGTGCCGACACCACGGGCTTCGCGCGCGACGTGGATGCGATGCGCGGGGCGCTGGAAGGGCCGCTGGCCGGTGGTGCCGATCGGGCGGGGCGCTCGATCGAGGCGACGCTGCTGCGCGCCGCGCGCTCGGGCAAACTGGGCTTTGACGATCTCGCCACCGTCGCCATCCGGGTGATGGAAGAGATCGCCAAGGCGGCGACGGGAATCGCCTTTCCCTCGGTGGGCGGCCGAGGCGGCGGGGGTGGGCTGGTATCGCTGCTCGGCGGGCTGCTCGGCCTGCCGGGGCGGGCGACCGGCGGCCCGGTGAGCCCCGGCCGACCCTATCTGGTCGGCGAGCGCGGCCCCGAGTTGTTCGTGCCGACCAGCGCGGGGCAGGTGGCGGTACCCGCCCAGGGCGGCGGGCGCGACGTGCGCGTGGCGATCACCGTCAACGCAAGCGCCGGCGATGCGCCCCAGGCGCTGGCGCAATCGAGCCGCCAGGTCGCCCGCGCGGTGCGCGCGGCGCTGTCGGGGCTCGACTGATGGGCTGGTGGCTCGCCGATCAGCGCCGCGATCAGGCCGCCGGCGTGATCAGCCGGTTCGATCCCGTGTATTGGACGATCGATTTCCCCCGGCCGATGATGGCGAGCGTGGTCACCACCGCGCCCGACGCGCTGCGGGTCGATCTCGTCTTCCAGCGACGCGGCGATCTCGCCGGGCTGATCTGGGAGGCGGCGGATCGCTGGGACCATCCGCTGCTCGCCTATGCGACGGATCACGATTTTCGCGGCTGCCGGCTGCGGTTTCGCTGGCGCTCCTCGGGCGTGGTCCCACTCGATGCGGTCAACGGACCGGTGCTGACGATCGAGGGGCGCGACGAAAGCGGCACGGCGCGCGCCTGGTATGTACGCCTGTGGAACCATGCGCAGGGCAGCCCCGAGGATGCCGTGGTCGCGATCGATTTCGCCGAGGTGGCGGGCGGCTTCCTGCTGCCGGGCGAGGCCGATCCGGTATGGGCGGGCGATATCGACCGGATGTTCATCTCGCTGGTGCCGCCCGGCTATGCGGCGGGGGACACGACTCCGCTGGGCACGGGTGCCGAAGCCTGGGTCGAGCTGACCGACATCGTCTGTGACGGGCCGGGGTCGGTGCTGGCGATCGGCGAGGTGGTGGTGTCCGAACACGGCCTGTCGATCGCGACCGGTTATGACGATGCCTATAATCAGACGCCGGCACGCTTGCTGCGCGCCATGCTGCAGCTCGGCTATCGCGGCGACATTCTCCATTATGTGGGGATGAGCCATTATCTGCGGCTCGAACCGCTGGGGGACGGCTTCTATGTCAGCCTGGCCGGAGGCGCGCTCAACCGGGCGTGCACCGCCTGGCACCAGGATTTCGCAGCCCGCGCCAAGGCGCTTGGCTATGGCGTGATCTGGTCGCTCAGCTATGAGCTGCTCGACCAGCATGTCTGGGGCGACTGGAAGCAGCGCGCCGCCGATGGCAGCCCGGCGTTGACCGGCTGGAGCCCGCCTTCGACCCTGCTCTCGCCCGCCCATGGCGGCGCGATGAGCTATCTGCGGGCGGTGGCGCTGGCCTTTGTGGCAATCGCGAAAGGCGCGGGGCTGGCGGTGCAGTTCCAGATCGGCGAGCCCTGGTGGTGGGTGATGGTCGATGGTCGGCTGTGCATCCATGACGCGGCGACGCGCGCGGCGCTGGGCAATCCGGCGCCACAGAATGTGCGGGGCGGGGTCGATACCAAGGTGCTGGAGGCGGCGGGTGCCCTGCTCGCGAAGTCGACGCTGGCGCTGCGCGACGCGGTGAAGGCGGCGGCGCCGGGCGCCCGCGTGCTGCTGCTCGCCTATCTGCCGACGGTGCTCGATCCCGCGATGCCCGAACTCAAGCGCGCCAATCTGCCGATCGGCTGGGCCGCGCCCGCGTTCGATGTGCTCCAGCTGGAGGATTATGACTGGGCGGCGGCCGGCAATGCAGCAGCATCCGACAAGGCCGTGGCGGCGGCGACGGCGCGGCTCGGCTATCCGGCGGCGCAGCAGCACTATCTCGCCGGCTTCGTGCTGCGCAGCGCGGACAAGGCGCAGTGGCAGGCGATCGCCGAGGCAGCGGCGCGCGGGCGCGCCCGCGGCGTGGCGGCGACCTTTGTCTGGGCGCTTCCCCAGGTAGCGCGCGATGGCTTCATTCATTTCGACCAGGAGGCGGACATGAACCCCTTCGACGATGTGCTCTTCCCGATCGCGCTGGGCCGCGAGGCGGAGGTGGCGCCCGAGCTTTCCACCGCGATCGTCACCAGCGCCGGGGGCGCCGAGCGCCGCAACGCAGCATGGGCCGAGGCGCGTACGCATTATGATGTCGGCCCTGGCGTCCGTTCCGAGGCGGACATTGCCGCGCTGCTCGGCTTCTTCCGGGCGCGCATGGGGCCGGCAAGGGGCTTCCGTCTGCGCGATCCGTTCGACTTCGACGCGAAGGATGCGGTGATCGGGGTCGGTGACGGCACCAATGCGCGTTTCCAGCTGGTGAAGATCTATGGCGAAAGCGTGCGACGGATCACCCGCCCGGTGGCGGGCACGGTCGCGCTCAAGTTGAACGGGGTCGCGACGACCGCTTTCTCGCTTGGGGAGGGCGGGATGGTGACGCTCGATGTGCCGCCCGCGGCCGGGGTGCAGGTGACAGCGTCGTTCGTGTTCGACGTGCCGGTGCGCTTCGCCGAGGACCAGCTGCGGGTGAGCCGTGCGACCTTCCTCGCCGGGGCGGCCGCCTCGGTGCCGCTGGTGGAGATCCGCGAATGAGCTGGCTGGAGGGAGCCCTCACCACCGTCACCCTGTGCTGGCGGATCGAGCGGCGCGACGGCGTGACGATCGGGCTGACCGCGCATGACCGCGACCTGCTGATCGATGGGCTGCTCTACCGCGCCGCGCCGGGCATGACGCCGAGCGCGGTCGAGCGCACCGCCTCGCTGGAGGCAGACAGCATGGACGTGCACGGCATGCTGGCGAGCGATGCGATTGCGGAAGCCGATCTGCTGGCCGGTCGCTGGGACGGCGCACGCGTTGCACTGTTCGCGACCGACTGGACCGCACCGGGCGCGCAGGTGCCGCTCGGCGAAGGCACGATCGGCGCGATCGAGACGCGGGACGGGGCGATTACCGCCGAACTGCGCGGACGTACGGCCGCCTTCGATGGACCGGCGGCCGAAGCGACCTCGCCCGATTGCCGGGCGCAGCTCGGCGATGCGCGCTGCCGGGTGGCGATGGCGGGGCGGCGGCGGTTCGCGCGGGTACTGTCGGTGGAGGACGCGGTGGTGCGGCTGGATCGCGCTGAGCCGGAGGCCAATGCCTATGGCGGCGGCCGGCTGCGCTGGTTCGGTGGCCCGAACAGCGGGCTGGAGGATGCGATTGCTGTTTCCGACGGCGACCGGGTGACGCTGCGCCGACCGCCGCGGTTCGAGGGCGCCGGCGCGCTGGTCGAGCTGAGCGAGGGTTGCGACGGCCGGCTGGAGACCTGTGCAAGCCGCTTCGGCAACGCCGTCAATTTCCGGGGAGAGCCGTTCCTGCCCGGCACCGATCTTCTGACCCGGTACCCCGGCGCATGAGCGGCGCGGCGGTGCTGGCCCGCGCGCGCGGTGCGATCGGTGCGCCGTTCCGGCCGCAAGGGCGCACGCTGGCGGACGGGCTCGATTGTGTCGGGCTGGCGGCGCTGGCGCTCGGGCGACCGGCGCCGCGCGATTATCGACTGCGTACCGGTGACGCTGCGCGCGTGATGGCGGGGCTGCGGGCGGCGGGGTTGCGCGAAGTGGCAGACCCCCGGCCCGGGGATCTGCTGCTGTGCCGGAGCGGGCCGGGGCAATTGCATCTGGCGATCCGCAGCAAGGATGGGATCGTTCACGCCGATGCGATCGCGCGGCAGGTGGTCGAGCGCCCGGGGTCGGCGCCCTGGCCGGTGCTCGGCTGCTGGCGTCTCGAGGAGGACGACTGATGGCGACGATGGTGCTCACGGTGGCGGGCGGGCTGATCGGCGGCCCGTTCGGCGCGCAGCTGGGCGGTCTGATCGGCGGAGCGATCGATCGCCAGTTGCTGTTCAAGCCGGCCACGCGCGAAGGCGCGAGGCTCGCCGATCTGCGCGTGCAGACCTCGAGCTACGGAACCGCCATACCGCAGCTGTTCGGCACGATCCGTGTGGCGGGGTGCGTGATCTGGGCGACCGATCTGGTCGAGCATCGCGCAACGCAGAGCGGCGGCAAGGGGCAACCTTTCACCACTTCGTACAGCTATACCGCGTCCTTCGCGGTCGCGCTGTCGAGCCGGCCGATTGTGCAGGTAGGACGGATCTGGGCGGACGGGCAGCTGCTGCGCGGCGCGGCCGGGGACTTCAAGGTCCGCACCGGTTTCCGGCTGCACGACGGCAGCGAGGATCAGGCGGTCGACCCGCTGATCGCCGCGATCGAGGGAGCGGAGCGCGCGCCGGCGCATCGCGGGCTCGCCTATGCGGTGTTCGAGGATCTGGAGCTGGCGAGCTTCGGCAATCGTCTGCCGCAGCTCAGCTTCGAGGTGATCGCCGATCCGGCGCCGGTTTCCGCCGGCAGCATCGCCGCGCGCGTGGCGCCCCTGGCCGCAGGGGGGCTGACGACCGTGCTCCACGGCTTTTCAACGCAGGACAGCGTGCGGACGACCTTGGACGCGCTCTGCACCGCCAGCGGCGGCTGGCTGTGCGATGACGGCGACGGCCTCGCGCTGGTTTCGGGCGCGGGCACGGCGCGGATGCTCCCCGATGGGGGCGCTGCCGGCGAGGGCGTACGCGGCGCGCGCGACAGCCGATCGGTAGCCGCGCCGGACTCCACGCCGCGGCGGCTCAGCGTCGGCTATTATGATCCGGCGCGCGACTATCAGGCGGGCGTGCAGCAGGCGCGCCGGCCGGGAGAGGGGGGGCGAGAGACTCGGGTCGATCTGCCGGCGGTGCTCGATGCCGATGCCGCCAAGGCGATGGCGGCGGATGCGCTCGCCCGCGCCGACCGGGTCCGAGAACGGCGTACGTTGACGCTCGGCTGGGACGCCCTTGCGGTGGCGCCCGGTGCGCGGATCACGATCGAGGGCGTGCCCGGCCAATGGCGGGTCGACCGCTGGGCGCTCGAGAAGATGGTGGTGAAGCTAGAATGTGTGCCGATCGCCGATGCGCCCGCGGCAGGGCCGGCCAGCGCCGGCCGAGCGGTTGCCGCGCCGGACAGCGTTCGGGGGCGAACGGTTCTCGCGCCCTTCGAACTCCCCCCCCTGGACGACGACCTTGCGGCCGTGCCCCGCGTCGTCGTCGCAGCGGCCGGGACCGGCAGCGGCTGGCGCCGTGCCGCGCTGCTTGCGAGCAACGATGGCGGCACGACCTGGCACGCGCAGGGGGAGACTGCCTATCCGGCCGTTCTCGGCACCGTTCGCATGCCGCCGGGGACGGGCCGCGCGGCCCTGGCGGATCACGCGAGCATCGCCGAAGTGGAACTCGCCCATCCGGCGATGCTGCTCCTGTCCGCGGACGAAGCGGCGCGGGGCGCCGGCGCGAACCTCGCAATGCTGGGGGAGGAGCTGCTGCAGTTCGGCGTCGCCGAGCCGTTGGGCGGGACGCGCTGGCGCCTGTCGCAGCTTTGGCGAGGCCGGCGAGGCACCGAGTCGGCGATCGGGACGGCGCAACCCGGCGATCGCTTCGTCCTCCTGGAACGCGCAGCGCTCAAGACGCTCGATCTGAGCACGTCCCTTGGCTCGACGATTGCGCTGCTGGCGCAGGGCGTCGATGACCCCGTGGATGCCGCTCCGGTGGTCGCGGCGGTGGGCGGCATCTCGCTGCTGCCGCCGTCGCCGGTGCATCTGAGCGCAACGCCGGAGGGCGACGGCACGCGGCTGTCCTGGGTGCGGCGCAGCAGGATTGGCTGGGACTGGCGTGACGGTGTGGATGCGCCGCTCGGCGAGGAAAGCGAGCAGTACCAGATCGACCTGGAACGCGGCAGCGAGCGCCGAACACTGCGCTCCGACGAGCCCTCCGTGCTGCTCAGCGGTGTCGACCGGCATCTGCCATGGCGTGTCCGGGTGCGGCAGGTCGGTACGCACGGCCTGTCGCCCGCCGCGGAACTGCTTCTTCCCGCACTTGGAGACCATCGATGACCGCTTCCCCCACCCCCAGGCTGGCGCTGCCGCTGCTCGAACCCGGTCAGGCGCAAAAGGAAATGACGCATAACGAGGCGCTGGTGCGACTCGACATCGCCACGCAGGCGAGTGTCCTCGCCGAAGCGCCTGCGCCTCCCGCAGCGCCGCAAATCGGGCAGTGCTGGCTGGTCGCCAGCGCTCCGCAGGGTGCCTGGGCGTTAGCGGCCGGGGCGATCGCCGCATGGACGGAAGGCGGCTGGCGGTTCGTCGCACCCGTCGAAGGCATGCGCATCTGGATCGCTGCCGAGGCGTCGTTCGCCCTGTTCTCGCAGGGGTCATGGTACCACGGTAGAACCTATGGAAGACTTTTTATCGAGGGACGTCAGCTAGTTGGCCCGCAACAGCCGAATGTCGCGGAACCGACGGGCGGGGTAACGGTTGACGCGGAGGCTAGAGTGGCCATCACCGCGGTTCTGCAAACGTTGCGCCGGCATGGGTTGATCGAAGCATCCAACCTGTGACGTTTGTGCAACAGTCCGCGGTTTTGTGCGCTTGCGCCGAAACTTTGGTTTGAGTAGTGAGTTTGGCCTGTCCGTATGGACGACCATGAAAGGGGATTATGATGCGGAAGCTTGCCGTCACTTTGGCGCTCGCCACGACCGCGCTGAGCACGCCCGCCCTCGCCCGCGACGACGCGTGGTATGTGGGTGTTGAAGGCGGCGCGATGCTCGTCGAGGACATTCACTTCGACGTCGGCGCCAGCAAGGATGTTGTGACGCAGAACAACCACGTTGGTTATGACGTTGGTGGTAACATCGGGTATGACTTCGGTCCGTTCCGTGCGGAAGCGGAAGTCAGCTATCGTCGCGCTCGCGTCGACAGCGCGCGCACCAGCGTTCCGATCGCGACCAATGCGCTCCCGGCGCCCGCGGGTAACTATGAACAGGCGAGCGGCAGCACGTCGGCGCTCTCGTTCATGATCAACGGCCTGCTCGATTTCGGTGAAGACAACGGGCTTCAGGGCTTCGTTGGTGGTGGTGCGGGTGTCGCTCGCATCAAGGATCGTCTGCGCGTCTCGGGTCCGGCTGACACCGTCAACGACTCCGACACTGTGTTCGCATGGCAGGCAATCGCCGGTGTGCGTGCACCGATCAACAAGAACGTCGACGTGTCGCTGAAGTATCGCTTCTTCAACGCGCCGGACGTGAAGCTGACCGACATTGGTGGCAACCAGTGGAAGGGCCGCTATCGTTCGCACAGCCTGCTGGTCGGCCTGACCTACAACTTCGGCGCGCCGGAACCGGCTCCGACCCCGCCGCCGCCGCCGCCGCCCCCGGCTCCGGTTGCTGAGCCGGCCCCGCCGCCGCCGCCGCCCCCGGCTCCGGAAGCCAAGGTTTGCACGCCTGGGCCGTACATCGTGTTCTTCGACTGGAACAAGTCGGACATCACGCCGGAAGCAGCGAGCATCCTGGACAATGCGATCAGCAACTATGCGGATTGCAACAACACCCAGGTCGTTCTGGCCGGCCACGCCGACCGTTCGGGCTCGGCGAGCTACAACGTTGGTCTGTCGCAGCGTCGCGCCGACTCGGTGAAGGCTTACTTCACCGGCAAGGGCGTGCCGACCGGCGTGATCACCACGGAAGCGTTCGGCGAGAGCCGCCCGCGCGTTCAGACCGCCGACGGCGTTCGCGAGCTGCAGAACCGTCGCGTGGAAATCACCTACGGTCCGGGTTCGGGTCAGTAAGACCTGCCCGCCCGCAAGGGATGGAAAAGAGGGGAGGCCGGGCAACCGGCCTCCCTTTCTTTTTGCGGGATCGTGCCGTCATCTTGCGACGCGTGGCGATGCGCCGCATCGTGGTCGAGCCATGACGCTGACCCTCATCGTTCCCGACATGCCCGACGACAGCGATCGCGAGGCGGTCCTCGCGCCGCTGCGGGCTCATAATGTCGCCCATGCCGGCGACGCTTGTTCCCGGCCCGTCGCGATCCTCCTGGCCGACGTGCGCGGCGCGCGCGTCGGCGGGCTCTGGGGGCGGTGTTCCTATGGCTGGCTGTTCGTCGAATATCTGGCGGTGCCCGAGGCGTATCGCGGCGCCGACCATGGAACCGCGCTGATGGCGCGCGCCGAGCAGATCGCGCGAGCGCAAGGCTGTGTCGGCATCTGGCTCGACACCTTCTCCTTTCAGGCGCGCGGCTTCTACGAGAAGCTCGGCTTCACGCTCTACGGCCAGATCGATGATTTTCCCCCGGGGCACCAGCGCTTCTTCCTGCAGAAGCGCCTTGCCTAGCGGCACTCAGCCGGCTGCCAGTGCGGCAGCCAGCCAGTCCGGTATCAGCGCGTTCCCCAGCGCCTCGACCCGCCGCAGTTCGACCATTCGGCGGAACTCCGGATAGATCACCCGGGTGCGATCGCTCCCCTCACCGATTGGAACCACGACCAGCCGCCGGTTGACCTTGGCGCGGTAATGCATTCGCGCGGTGTTTTCCTGGCCGACATAGCAGCCCTTGGTGAAGCTGACGCCGTTGAGTTCCTCGGCATTGCATTCGAGCCACAAGGTCTTGTCGCTCCCCAGTTCCTCCGCGCCCTCGACCACGCCGAGCGACAGGCGATGCGCGCGCCACGCCGCTGCTGCGCTCACGCCCTCCGCCGCCCCCAGCCAGCGATAGCCGAGCGCCGCAAGGCGGGGATCGGCGATGGCGCCCTCCTGCGGCGTCCGCGACCAGTGCACCCCACCAGCGACCGGCTCGATCGTGATCGCACGGCGCAGCCGGTAGAGGGTCAATCTCCGGGCGAGCGCGTCGCGTGCCGAGGCTTCGCAATCGATCAGGACCACGTCGCCCGCTGCCCAGAGCAGGAAATCGAACAGCGCCTTGCCCTGCGGCGTGAGCAGCCCTGCCCATTGTGGCGCGCCGGGCGCCACGCGGGCCAGATCCTGCGTCAGCAGGCCCTGCAGGAAGCCGCGAACATCGTCGCCGGAGAGGCGCAGCAGCGCACGATCGTCGAGCCAGGTGCTGGTATCGTCCATGGCGAACAGGTAGGACGCGGCCAACGCTCACGAAAGAGGCAAAGCCATGGCGAATGTCGAACTCAAGCTGCGCGGCGGTCGCGTGCATCTTCCCAGCGGCCCGGCGCATGTCGATGTCGGGGTCTCCGGCGGCAAGATCGTCGCGATCGGCGATGTCGGCGATGCCGGCGAGACGATCGACTGCACCGGGCTGGACGTGCTGCCCGGCGTGATCGACAGCCAGGTGCACTTCCGCGAACCCGGGCTCGAGTACAAGGAGGACCTGGAGAGCGGCAGCCGCTCGGCGGTGCTTGGCGGCGTGACGGCCGTGTTCGAGATGCCGAACACCAAGCCGAATACCGACAGCGCCGATGCCGTGGCCGACAAGCTGCAGCGCGCGCATCACCGCATGTGGTGCGATCACGCCTTCTATGTCGGCGCGACCAACCACAATGCCGAGCATCTGGCGGAGCTGGAGCGGCTGCCGGGCACGGCGGGCGTGAAGATCTTCATGGGCGCCTCGACCGGCGACCTGTTGGTTTCGGACGACGCCAACCTCGCGCGCGTGCTCGCGTCCGGGCATCGCCGGGTCGCCATCCATGCCGAGGACGAGTTCCGCATGCAGGACCGGCTGGGCGAACGCGTTCCCGGCGATCCTTCCTCGCACCCGGTGTGGCGCGACGACGAGAGTGCGATCCTCGCCACCCGGCGCATCCTGCGCCTGGCGCGCGCGGCGCGGCGGCGGATCCACGTGCTCCACGTCACCACGCCCGCGGAGCTGGAGCTGCTCGGGAAGAACAAGGACATCGCTACCTGCGAGGTGACGCCCCAGCACCTCACGCTGGCGGGCGAGGACGCCTATCCGCGCATCGGCACCTTCGCGCAGATGAACCCGCCGATCCGCTCGGGCGCGCACCGCGACGGCCTGTGGCACTGGCTGCGCCAGGGCGTGCCGGACGTGGTCGGCTCGGACCATGCGCCGCACACGCTGGAGGAAAAGGCCAAGGCCTATCCCGATAGCCCCAGCGGCATGCCGGGCGTGCAGACGCTGCTGCCGCTGATGCTCAACCACGTCGCGGAAGGCCGGCTGACGCTGCAGCGGCTGATCGACCTGACCAGCGCCGGCCCGCAGCGGATCTTCGGCCTGGTCGGCAAGGGCCGCATCGTGCCCGGCTATGACGCGGACTTCACGGTGGTTGATCTCAAGGCGCGCTGGACTGTCGACGAGGCCTGGCTGGCCTCGCGCTGCGGCTGGTCGCCCTTCACGGACATGGAACTGACTGGCCGCCCGGTCGGCACGATCATCCGGGGCCACCGGGTGATGTGGGAAGCCCAGCTCGCCGATCAGGCGATCGGTGAGCCGGTGAAGTTCGAAGCCGTCGAATTCGGTTGAGGGGGCAGGGCGGGGCTGTCGATGCGGCCCCGCCCGGCTTCGCTCAGAAGGGCAGCCAGCGCTGCTTTTCGCTGAACTTCATATAGCCGGCGTTGACGCCAAGCCGCCAGCCGACGCCCAGCCGCACCGGGATCAGCACGATGTCGCCGCGGCGCAGATAGGATGCCGAGAAGCCGCCGACGAAATAGGCATGGCCCTCGCCCTGCGGGAAGCGCTTGTACAGGTCCTGGCTGTCGTAGAGATTGTAGACCAGCACGAACACCTTATTGGCGTCGCCGCCGAGGTCGAAGCCGATCGACGGCCCGGTCCAGTAGACCGGGCGCTGGCCCTCGATCTTGTGGAACATCTCGCCCTTGCCGTAGCGCAGGCCGACGCCGATCGCGCCCGAGGCCTCGCTGCCGGCGATATAGGCGTTGGGCTTGCCCTGGTCTTTGAGAATGTCCTCGAGCAGCTTGGCGAGCCCCGAGGCGCCCTTGCCGAACACGCCCTCGGCAGCGGCGAGCAGATCGTCCTTCTCGAACGTGTCCGTGGCTGCCTGGCGGGCGGTCGTCGCGGCCGGATCGGCCGCGGCGGGGCTGGTGGGTTGCGCCGGGGCGGGCGGTGGGGGCGCGGCGCTGTCCGCCGGCGGATAGGATTGCTGGTCCTGCGGCTGCGGCGGTGCCTGCACGTCCGGCGGCGGGGTGGTGCTCCGCTGGGCAGGCGGCGTCTTCAGGTCCGAATCGATCGCGGTATTGGGGTCGATCGTCGTCATCTGCGCCGCAGCGGGCACAGTGCCCAGCCCGGCCAGGGCGACTGCCAGAAGCGTGAACCAACCCGATCGCATCATCAATTTTTCCCGAACCCTGCTGCTTTTCGACGGATATCCTAGGGGCGCCGGCCTGTCGGGGCAATGAATGGGCGCTCGATCGACTCGATTTCGCGTTCGGGTGGTTATCCCCGTTGATTGCCGGCGAACTGCCCGTTATAGGGCTCGTCCTCGGCGCTTCCGGAGACGTGGGTGAGTGGCTGAAACCAGCGGTTTGCTAAACCGCCGTACGGGGATTACTCGTACCGAGGGTTCGAATCCCTCCGTCTCCGCCAGATGCCCGTTCCCAGGGGTTCGCAGCAGTGCACTGGGATTGACAAAATCCGCAGAAAATCGAGGGTTTACCCATTCGGCCCGTTCCTAACGGTCCGTACCCGTCCGCGCATCACGGGGTATGGAAATGGGGTATCGGGTCTCAGAAATGGGGTATCCGACCGCCATGTTGACCGACGCCAGAATCCGCACCGCGAAGCCGGAGCTGAAGGGCTACAAACTCGCAGACGCACATCAGCTCTACCTCTACGTGTCGCCGCAGGGATCGAAGCTCTGGCGAATGAAATTCAAATTCGACGGGAAAGAGAAAACCCTGTCGTTCGGGCCTTACCCCCTCGTCACCCTGGTTGCTGCTCGTGAGAAGCGGGACAACGCGCGCCGGTTGCTCGCTGAAGGCCTCGACCCCAGCGTCGAGAAGAAGCTCAAGATCAAGGCCAATGTCGAGGCGTCACGCAACACGTTCGAGAAGGTTGCGCGTGAGTGGCACGCGATCAACGCGCCGCAATGGGCGAAGGTGCATGCCGCCGATGTGATCCGGTCGCTGGAGCGCGACATTTTCCCGGCGATCGGCTCGCTCCCGATCACGGCAATCACACCACCCAAATTGCTCGAGGTCCTTCGCGCGATCGAGCAGCGATCGGCCATCGAGACCGCCAAGCGGATCCGGCAGCGCATCTCGGCGATCTACGCCTATGCGATCGCCAGCGGTATCGCGGAGGCCGATCCTTCGGAAAAGGTCGGAGCAGCGCTGAAGCCGATGCCGAAACGCGGACGCCAGCCGGCCATCACCGACATCGCCGAGCTTCGCAAGATGCTGGCGGTCGTGGACGACGACTTTGCCCGGCCGATAACCCGGCTGGCGCTGCGTCTCATCGCGCTTACGGCCGTTCGCCCGGGTGAGCTGCGCGGGGCCGCATGGGCAGAATTCGAAGATCTTGACGGCGAAGCGCCGCTCTGGCGCATTCCCGCCGCGCGCATGAAGGGGGACCGCGACCGCAAGGATGAAATCGGTGGTGATCATCTCGTACCGCTTGCCCCGCAAAGCGTCGCGGTCCTGCGTGCAGCATGGAAACTGAGCGGCCAAGGCAAGCTCGTTTTTCCGGGCAATCGTCAGGCGCACCGTCCGATGAGCGAGAACGCCTTGGGGTATTTGCTCAACCGGGCGGGGTATCACGGGCGCCATGTGCCCCATGGCTTCCGCGCCGCGTTCTCGACGATCATGAACGAATGGGCCAAGAAACATGGGCGACCGGATGATCGCGCCGTAATCGACCTGATGCTGGCGCATATCCCGACAAACAAGGTGGAGGGCGCATACAATCGCGCGGCCTATATGGAGCGGCGGCGCGAACTGGCGGAACTCTGGGCGGGAATGCTGTCGGAAGGTCTGGTGCAGCCGGATGCGCTGCTGCCCCTTCCCAGCAAGGCCAACCCGTTCAAGCGACCCTCCATATCCCCGCCATCTGCACGGCCAAAGCTCCGGCTGGTTCAGTAGCTGCAGCGTCGGGTGCGCTTTCCTACGCTGGTCTTCTTTCGTCAGGAAGATCGGGCCGTATTTGCCTTTGGTTTTGCCAAGAGCGACAAAGCTAATCTGAGTGCGGTCGAACTGCGGGTATATAAACAGGCCGCCAAGATCGATCTCGAGCTGACGCAGGCATAGCTCGACAGCGAGGTGCGCGCAGGAAGATTGTTCTAGGTGAAGGACGATGCCCAGAATCTATAAGAGCGAAGCGCTCGCCGCCGTTCACGAAATGATGGAAGGGCTTCACGAGGCAGGTGCTATCGGCAAGCAGACCCTGCGGGAGTTCGACGAGGCGTGCCTCGCGCCTGCAACACCCTTGCAGCCTGAAGAGATCAAGGCGATACGGGAGGCGCAGCACGTCTCGCAGCCTGTGTTTGCCCGCTATCTCAACGTATCGAAGAACCTCGTCTCTGATTGGGAACGCGGCAAGAAGAAGCCTGGTGGTCCCGCGCTACGGCTCCTGTCGATCATCCAGCGCAAGGGACTGGAGGGCGTGGCCTGAGGTTGGCGCCCGTCGGTACGACTTTCGAAAAGCAATCAGCCAAGAATATCCCTAATTTGCTGCAATTTACGCGGGGCTTGCGTCTTGGCGAGCGAGAGGTACTCTGTGCCGGCGCCGTGAATGCATGGCGCCGAGGCGTGAGAACCTCGTGCGAGACTGAACTGATCTGCCATCCTGCAGCCGGGTGGCCCACGCGCATGTCCAAGCCGTTCGCGGCCAAAGGCGTCGGCGCATGTTCTCGTGCATGTTCTCAACACCCGGCTTTCGCCGGCATCGCCTCGCAGATTGCGAGGAGGTGGAAGCGATGCGATCCCGCGCGAAGGTCAGTGCAAGGCGCCCCGCGACGTGCGCGCCGCGCTAGGTCCTGTCCGCCTACCGCTGGAGGAAGGCGACCCGCTGCCACCCGACCATGACCGGGTGGCCCCCGTGACGGTTGCGGACACGCTCTATCGAGCCGAGCGACCGGGTCTGTTGCGGTTTCTGCACCGCCGCGCGGCTGAGGATCGCGCCGAGGATATAGTCCAGCAGGTATTCGTCCGCCTCGTCGCGCGCGAGCGAAAGGAGGCGGTCACGCTCGACGCGCCGGGTGCTTATTTGCGCGAGGCGGCGAACAATCTTCTGCTGGACCATGCTCGCGCCGCCGGGCGCGCCTCTCAAGCCCAGCATGTGTCGATCGACGATGTCGATATCAGCGGCGGCGATCCGATGGCCGCTCTGGAGGCGCGCGACCGGCTTGCGCGGATCGAACAGGCCGTCCTCCGCTTGAAGCCCCTTACGCGACAGATATTTCTCGCTTGCCGGCTCGACGGCTATAGTTACGCGGAAATCGCGGAACAGACGGGGCTGAGCGTGCGAGGGGTGGAAAAGCAGATGAGCCGGGCGATCAAGCAGCTTGGACGGCATCTCCGCCGCCATGACTGACAAAAAGAAGCCCATTCCGCAGCGTATCCATGATGCCGCTGGGGAATGGCTGATGCGTCGCCAGGGCGGCGCCAGCCCGACGGTCGAGCAGGCTTTTGTTGCCTGGATTTCCGCAGATCGTCGTCACGGCATCGCCTATCAACAGGCGGAGCGAAACTGGCGCGACAGCGCCCAGCTTGCCAGCAGTGCGGTAGCCAGCAACCGAAAGCTTATGCCCGCGCCTTTCCTGATGCGGCACAGCACGCATATGGCTGCCGCCACGGTCGGCATCATTGCCGCGCTCGGCATCGGGACGGCTGGCCTGCTCCGCTACGGTTCACCTGTCGAATGGATCGCCGCGGCCAAAGCCACAACCTACGAGACCCCGCGCGGCGAAATCAGGACGATCGCGCTCGCCGACGGATCGCAACTGACCCTCGATACCGGCACGCGTATAGAGGTCACGCTGTCATCTGGCGAGCGGCGGGTGTCCCTTGAGCGCGGCCGCGCCCGCTTTCGCGTTATGCGCGACGGCAACCGCCCCCTTGTCGTTGCCGTGCCCGGCGGCACCCTCGCTGCGGGTAGCACCGTTTTCGACGTTAGTGTCATCGGCCGCACTCCGACCATTGCCGTACTGGAAGGCCATGTCGACTGGATGCGCAGGGCGGGTGGAAAAGCCGGACAAGCCCGCACGCTGGTCGCGGGTCAGGCTGCGGCACTGGACGACACGGCTGCGCCCGGGCCTGCGGTGGCAGGAGAAGCGCGCTGGGTATCCGGCATGCTGGTGCTCGACAACACGCCGCTTGGCCAAGCCGTGGAGGCCATCAACCGCTACAACCATGTGCAGCTGCGCCTGGCGGATACGCGCCTGTCACGGCTGACAGCAACCGGGGCGTTCCAGGTGCATAACCCCGAAGCATTCGCCCATGCGGTGGCAGTGACCTTCCACCTCGGCATCGACCGATCCGACCCTGGTCTCCTGCTGTTGCGCCCGGGGCCACAGGGAGCGATCGCACCGCGCTAAAAATGTTGTCGGGGATTTTCCTCCCCCGGCGTCTCCCCGTCCGAGCAGCCACGTCGTGGCCAAGGGGAGGCAAAAGAGAATGGTGCGGTTTCACGCGAAAAACTGGCTGCATGGCGGCGCCGTTGTGGCGCTGATTGTGGCTCCCTCGGTCGTGGGGGCGCAGGTGGTGCGACGCGTTGCTTTCGACCTGCCGGCCCAGGCGCTTGGCGAGTCGCTCAAGGCGCTGGCGCTGCAGTCCGGTGTGACGGTGCTGGCGGCGAGCGAAGACGTAGCGGCGCGGCAGGCGCCTGCGCTGCACGGCTCCTATACGCCGGAGGAGGCGCTCCGTATTCTGCTCGACGCGTCCGGACTGGTCTTCACGCAAGTCGAGGGTGGATTTGCCGTGCGGCAAGCCCGCGGGAATCGCGACACTGGCACCGCAAGCGATCCGCAGGACATCGTCGTCACCGGTAGCCGGTTGCGGGGTGCCGCGATTGCGTCACCCATCGTCCGGATCGGCCAGGAAGAAATTCGCGATTCCGGTCAGCTCGGCCTGGGTGACGTGGTTCGCGGTATTCCGCAGAGTTTCGGCGGGGGACAGAATCCTGGCATCGGCATGAACGTACCCTCTGCCAGTGGTGTCGATGTCGGTGGCGGATCTTCCCTCAATCTGCGTGGCCTTGGCAGCGACGCGACCCTGACGCTGCTCAATGGGCATCGTCTCGCCTATACGGCGGTCCGGCAGAGCGTTGACGTGTCGGGCATCCCGGTCGCTGCGCTTGATCGCATCGAGATTGTTCCGGACGGTGCCTCGGCGATCTACGGCTCGGATGCCGTCGCTGGCGTCGCCAACATTATCCTGCGGCACGATTATGATGGGCTGGAAACCAGCGCACGCCTCGCCGGCACCACCGACGTCGGTGACTTCCAGCAGCAATATGGCGCGCTTGCTGGACGCACCTGGGCCTCCGGGGGGCTGTTTGCCGCCTATGAATATGGGAGCAACACCGCCATCCGCGCGGGGGAGCGATCCTATGCGGCCAGCCGCTCGCCGGGGCTCGACCTGTTTCCTGCACTTCGTCACCACAGCGTCGTCGCCAGCGGGCATCAGGACCTGGGCGGCGGCCTGACCTTCTCGCTCGACGGGCTGTACAATATCCGCTGGAGCGACCTGACCTTCCCGACGGTCGCGGGCGGCAATCTCGATCAGGGCAAAGCAACCTTTTCGTCCGTCGACAAGTCCTTCGGCGTCGCGCCGACGCTGACGCTCGACCGGTTCGACGGCTGGCAGATCGCGCTCGGCGGTACCTATGGCAAGGAGCGCGTGGACTATCACCAGCTCGAGTGCGCCGCCTCGGTCTGCAGCGATTCCGGTCCGAGTTTCTACCGCAACACCGCCAAGTCGCTTGAGGTCAATGCGAATGGCAATCTCTTCAGCCTGCCGGGTGGTATCGCCAAGCTCGCGGTCGGCGGCGGCTATCGCGATATCGCCTTCCGGCGGTTCGTCGGGACGGGGAGCGCGGTCAACACGGCCGCCTCGCAGGATAACTGGTTCGCTTTTGGCGAGCTGAGCCTGCCGCTGATCGGTCCGGCCCCGAATCTGCCCTTCGTAACCAGGCTCGATGCGAGCGCCGCGCTACGCTACGAGCGCTACCCCGATATCGGCGACGTGGCGACGCCGAAGCTCGGCCTGTCCTGGGCGGTAACACGCGACATCAGCGTGAAGGGAAGCTGGGGCACCTCGTTTCGCGCGCCGACGCTCTACCAGCAATATCAGCCGCGCGCCGTCTATCTGTTTCCGCCCCGATCGCTAGGCGCGACCGGCACGCCTGCGACGGCGGGAGCGATCCTGATCCTGGGCGGCAATCCCGATCTAAAGCCAGAAAAGGCGACGACCTGGTCGAGCACTCTCGCACTCCATCCCCGCGTTCTGCCGGGAGCGAGCCTCGAGATCAGTTACTTCGACGTGCAGTATCGTGACCGCATCGTCGCGCCGATCACGCTGCTTGCCCAGGCACTCAGCAATCCGATCTATCGGGACCAGATCATCATTAATCCCAGTGCCGCAACGCAGGCCGCGGCGATCGCCAGCGCGGGCACGTTCCTCAACGTTACCGGCGTTTCCTATGATCCTGCGAACGTCGTCGCCATCGTCGACGATGCCAACCTCAATGCCGGGCGGCAGCGTGCGCGGGGCATCGACGTGCTGGCGAGCTACAGTGCAGCGATCGCACGGGATCAACATCTGCGCCTGTCGTTCGACCTCGCCTATCTCGAAAGCGACCAGCAGCTCAGCGCCAGCCAGCCCGTCTATGACCTTGCGGGCAGCATCTTCAATCCGCCCCATTGGCGGGGCCAGATGGCGGCGGCGTGGACCGGTGGTGGCCTCACCCTGGCGGCAAACGCGAATTATATCGGCATGGTTCGCGACACGCGGTCGTCGCTGGCCCCGCGGATCGGGTCGATGACCACGCTCGACCTGACCACGCGCTACCGGGTTGCTCCCGGTACGCCGCTCGGCGGTCTCGAGTTCAGCCTGTCGGTGCAGAATCTGTTCAACGCCAAGCCGGACCCGATCACCACCGCGATTCCCTATGACACGCCCTATGATTCGACTAATTATTCACCCGTCGGCCGACTGATCGCGTTCGGGATCACCCGCACATGGTGAGCCCGGTCTTCTGTCTGCGTTTCGTTGCTGCGCTCTGGTGTGCGCTGCTTCCGACCACCGCCTGGTCGCGCTGCGAGCAGGCCCTGCCGGGGGACGACAGCATCCGCCCGGCAGCCCGTGACCTCACGGCAGCAGACCTTATCGAGCTCCGCGAAATCGGCGATCCCGATTCGGCATCCTTCAGTGGACCCAGTCCGTTCGCGCTGTCCCCCGACGGCAGCCGTATCGCCTATATCGTCAACCGCGCCGATCTCGCCACGAACAGCTATTGCCGGGTGGTGGTGGTGAGCGGGCTGACCGGGAAGGGACCACCGCGTGTGGTTGACCGGGGCGGTGCGCTTATCACGATCCTGGATGTGCAGCGGGGCCATTATCTGCCGAGCGGCGCCACCCGCACGATCGTGCCGGTCTGGTCGCCCGACGGGCGCCGGATCGCCTATCTGCGGCGTGATGCCAGCGTAACCCAGGGGTGGGTGGCGGAGGCGGACGGCAGTGGCGCGCGTGCCGTCACGCACGCCGCCGTCGATGTCGAAGCGGTGGCGTGGAGCAGCGATGGATCCCGGTTGCTCTATGGAACGCGGAAGGGGACGGCCGACACGGAGGCGGCGCTCGATCGCGAGGGTCAGTCGGGATGGCTCTACGACCGCAGGGTGTCGCCGGAGATTTCGGCGCGACCGTTGATGCCCGCGACCGACCTTCTGGATACAAACGCGGTCGATCTGCGCACCGGCGCGATTCTGCCTGCGGACCCGGCAGACCAGGCTGCGCTCGCGCAAGCTGCTCCGGCCGACATGCCCGTCGAACCAATGGCGGTCGGGCCCGACGGTAGCAAAGCCCTGCTCGAGCGCCAGGACAGTTCGCCGCTCGCACCTGCCCGATTGGTCGTAACCGGCGGCCTCGGCAGGCAGCGCTGCGATGCGGAAGCTTGTGCTGGCGGTATCCTCTCGCTCTGGTGGCAGGGCGATTCGGTTCTCTTTTTGCGTCGTGAGGGGTGGGCGAAGGAAGCCATGGCGCTCTATCGCTGGCAGCCAGGCGGCGCGCCTCCCGCTGTCATTTTTCGCACCACTGATGTGCTGCACGGGTGCGTTATGGCCGGTATCGAACTGGTCTGCACGCGCGAGGATAGCAGCACACCGCGAAAGGTGGTCGCGATCAACACTGTAACGGGCGCTACCCGAACGATCTTCGATCCCAATCCCGAGTTCGCCAGTGTCCGTCTAGGCCCCGTCCGCCGTCTCAAGTGGCGCAACGATCTCGGGCTGGAGGCATGGGGCGATCTTGTCCTCCCGCCTGGCTACACGCCCGGCACGCGGCTGCCGATGGTGGTCGTCCAGTATCACAGCGACGGATTTTTGCGGGGCGGTACCGGCAACGAGTATCCGATCTTTCTGCTCGCCCAGCGCGGCATCGCCGTGCTGAGCACCGAACGCCCGAGCTTTTTCGCTGCAGCCTTTCCCCAGCTCAAGACCTGGTACGACATCAACGCCGCCAACCAGAAGGATTGGGGCGAGCGCCGCAGCCTTTTGTCGTCGGTACTTGCCGGCGTCCATATGGCTGTGGAGCAAGGCTATGCCGACCCCAAACGCGTCGGCATTACCGGCCTCAGCGATGGCGCGACCACGGTTGCGTTCGCACTGATCAACAGCAAAGCCTTTGCTGCGGCCGCGCTCAGCAGCTGCTGCATGGAGCCCAATACGACCGCGACCTATGGCGGGATCGCCTGGGCGGAATGGTTGCGCGGCATGGGGTATCCGCCAGCGACCCACGACAATCCCGCTTTCTGGCGTGACATGTCGCTGGCACGTAATGCCACCCGCGTCGATACGCCGCTTCTGATGCAACTTGCCGACAATGAATTCCGACTGGCGCTCGAAGCCTTTGGCGCCCTCCATGAGCAGAACAAGCCGGTGGAGATGTACGTCTACCCGGACGAATACCATGTGAAGTGGCAGCCGATTCATCGCCGTGCCGTCTATGCGCGCACGCTCGACTGGTTCTCCTTCTGGTTGCAGGACCGGGAGGATCCCGACGTGGCCAAGGCCCCGCAATATGCCCGGTGGCGCGCCCTGCGGTCGGGCTCTCCGCCGACGCTTCCGCCGAAGCCGACTCGATAGGCGCAAGTGCCCTCTGCTCGTCGACGAATTTCGATTTCTTGCTGTAAAATCTTCTGCTCGCTTCAGCTGCGATTCTGCCCGATTTTTCGCATGTTCTCGGGAGGCTGTTCACGGGAAAGGGCGAGTGCTCCTTCCTGACGAGTGTTTCCCCCAGAGGCTCAGTTGGAAGGATGCCATTATCATGCCCAGACCAGCTGTCCGAGAATGAATTTCGCAAATTGGTCGATCTGTGATAGGATTTCGCAGGCTGTGAATGCTTCTCGCGAAGCACGAGCTGCTGCCAGGATGGTTTTCACAGGAATTTGGGATGCGTGAATGGCTTTCACAGCCGGTGATCGAATTTCGCACGCTTCCTTTGCCGGAGCCCGGCATTCTCGCCGGCTACGCGGCCCTAATCGAACGCTTCGATCTTGCGGTTCCGCTTGCTGACCGATTTACAGCGATTGCCGAACGGCACCATCCGCTCTCCAGCGACCAGTGGCGTATGCTTACACCGCGTCACGCGCCGGCCTTCGAGCTTGCCGCGCAGCTGACCTTCGCGCTTCGCTACGAAGGGCTTAATCTAGCTGTTCTTGCGAGGCTGTTCAGTACCGTCCCGCCCGCAGAGATTGCTGCCATCGTCGAGGCCAGTCCGACCGGCGCCTATGCGCGGCGAATCTGGTTCCTGTACGAGTGGCTCACCGGAACCAAGCTTGAACTCCCCGACGCTGGGAAGGTCCGTGCGGTCGACGTCGTGGACCCGGCGCTCCAGCTCGCGCTCCCGAAGGGCGAAGCTTCGCCCCGGCACAGGGTCATCAACAATCTGCCTGGAACGCCTGGCTTCTGTCCGATGGTGCGCAGAACCGAGGCGCTTGACGCCTATCGTGCGCGGCAATTCGATGTGCGCGCGCGCGAAACCGCCGGTCGCGTCCGGCCCGATTTGCTGGCGCGCGCGGCGGCGTTCCTGCTGCTCAACGATTCCAAGTCTTCGTTTGCGATCGAGGGGGAACGTCCGTCAGGCACCCGCGCAACGCGCTGGGGGCAGGCGATCGCCCAAGCAGGTACGCGCCCGCTGAGTCTTGCCGAATTCGACCGCCTGCAACGCATCGTGATCGGCGATGACCGTTTCGTGCGTCTTGGCTTGCGCGAGGAAGGGGGCTTTGTCGGGGTCCATGACCGCGACACGCAGATGCCCATCCCGGATCACATCAGCGCGCGGGCCGAGGATCTGCAATCGCTGCTGCAAGGGGTGATCGCCTATGCGGAGCGGGCCATTCGCGGCGGCATGGACCCCGTCGCAGCCGCTGCCTGCCTGGCGTTCGGCTTCGTCTATATCCATCCCTATGTCGACGGGAACGGGCGCCTCCATCGGTGGCTGTTTCACCACGCGCTTGCGCTTGCGCACTTTAATCCGCCCGGCCTGATTTTCCCTGTGAGCGTGGCCATCTACCGCAGGATCGCCGAGTATCGCGCGGTGCTTGAATCCTATTCGGCGCCGCTGCTTCCGTGCATCAGCTGGGAACCGACGGGGGACGGCAATCTCCGCGTGCTGAACGACACTGCGGACTTCTATCGCTTCTTTGACACGACCCGGCATGCCGAGTTTCTCTACGCCTGTGTCGAGCAAGTCATCGAGCAGGATATGCCGGAGGAGATACGCTTCCTCGAGAGCTTCGAACGCTTCAGCGACCGCATTCAGCAGATCGTGGATATGCCGGCCGCGCAGGTCGAGCTGCTCCGCGGCTTCCTCGCACAAAACGAGGGCAGGCTGTCCGGGCGCGCCCGGACCCGCGAGTTCGCTGCGCTCGACGACGACGAAGTCGCGGCAGTCGAGCAAGCATATGCGTTCAGCTTTTTGGATTGATCTGCACCCCAGCCGCGTCTCTGAATCTTCTGCGCCACCGTTGCTCGGAACCGTTCGGTGCTGCGGAAGCGATAGGCCAGACCAGCCTTTGTCATCCTCAATTCGTGATCCGTAAACGGCAGCATATCCCCCTCGGATGATCGTCATCATTGCCCCGTCCGGCGTCCTGCGGGACAGATTGGCGTTCGCGAACAGTCTTCAGCCTTGGGCGGCTGCCCACGCTTCGGCATCGACGAGTTCCATCATCCGCACGAAGCGCAGGCCGCGCACCGGGCCGGGCAACGAGAGTGCCTCGGCGAGCTTGCCCGTGTCGATCAGGCCCAACGCGGCCAGGCGGCCGCCGAGCAGCATATCGCGGATGACGGGCCGATGCCGGTCGAAGATCGTCGCGACGAAGCCGGTGGGCGTGCCTTTCGAACGGCGCGAGACAATCGCTGCGGGGAGATCGGGTTCGAAGGCGCGACGCGCCACCGCCCGGTCTCGGCCCGGTGCCAGCCAATGCCAGCTCGGGATGCGCAGGCACGCCTCGACGACGGGCTGCGAGACCAGCGGCGAGACCGCATGCTGCGGTGCCAGGGCGTTGACCGCTTCGACCAGGTTCTGCGCCGGAACCAGCAATGCGACATGTGCCGCCCGGCCTGGCAGGATACCGGGCGGCGGCAGGAACCAGGAATGCGCCGGTGTGTCGCGGACGATGGCACGCGCAGCGTCCGAGAGAAAGTCGATCGCCGGCGCCTGACGCGGGGCAGGCGAGCGGAACCACGCGCGATGGGCCGCACGCCAGGCCAGCGTCCAGATTCCTGCCTGTCCGAGATCGCCTAGCACGCGCGCCGCGTCCCAGAAGCTGCGGTTCGGCCCCCGCGTTGCGAGGCAGTCGGCGAGGATGGCGACAGTACGCGACGCGAAGAAGACATTGTCGCCACCGCCGCCGTCGATGACGCGGTCAGCGCCCCATTCCGCCGCCATCTCCGCAGCGATCGCGTCCTGCGCCTGGGTGAAGCAGCGATGCACCGGATAGGGCATATGCGCCGCGCCGGAGCTACGGACATCGATGCGCGCTAGCTCGAAGCGGCGGGTCTGCAGGTCGATACTCGCCGCTTGGGCAGCCAGCGCCGCATAGTGGCGCTCATCGCTTGCCGCATCGTCTCCGACAAGGTTGAGGCCGATGACGTCCGCGCGCATCCCTTTGAGACTGGAGGCGACAATCGCCGAATCGAGGCTGGACTGCCCGCGATGTCCGGTCCGGTTGTATAGTTAGTTGATACGCGCCTCGGATGCCAGCGTGGACGGGAGGCGGAGCGCAGCGGAGCCGAGCGGCCACGCTGGCATCATCGTCGTCTCTGGCG
>NZ_CAJYTI010000038.1 GCF_913777625.1 uncultured Sphingomonas sp. | reverse complement strand
TGGATCGGCGCTTCAGATCATGGGGGGCATGCCCCCCATGATCTGATGACCAAAATGGCGGCATGATCGACAACCCGGATTAGCTTAGCTCAGCCGTAAAACTGTCCAAATAGGCGGGACCACCTCTCTTTCCGATCGGTTCGTGCAAGATTTTCCCGTCCTGCCCGACGATACGCTCGAACGGAAGAACGGATGAACCACGGCCATAGCACCCAGGATCAGGACGCGCGTTACCAGAACGCGGAGCGGAGCTGGGTCTATCGGATCGCACACAATGTAGCCGTCAGCCAACTGATCGCCCGGCGCGAACGCGCTGTTCGAACCACCGTCGATCAGCCCTGCATTGTCGACCGTGCCGACCGGCCCAACGATGCCGCCCGAGATCACCTCCGTTGCACGATTGGTGATCGTGGCGACGCTAGGCCTCCACGTCGCTCGACTGCGCATGGATCCGCTGCAGCAGCCGCAGCAACAGGTGGCGTTCGGCGCTCGACACCTGGGCGAGCAGCTGATCTTCATGTCGGCCGATCCGCTCCAGGCAATCGATCAGCAGCGCCTCGCCTTCCGGGGTGAGCGTGAGGGCGAAGGCGCGGCGATCCTCCGGCGCGACATCGCGCCGCATCAGCCCGCGTTCGACCAGTTCGTTGGAGAGGCTGACCATGTTCGCCCGCTGGATGCCCAGCGCTGCCCCTACCTGGCTCTGGCTGATGCCGGGATTGGTCGCGACCACCGAAAGGATGCCGAACAGCACCTGCCGCATCCCCGTGCCCGCCGTCGCCGCCGCGAAGTCGCTGGCGAAGACGGCGGAGGCACGACGAAGATGATAGCCCAGCAACGCCTCCTGCAAGCCCGGCCGGATCTCGTCGCTTCCGTCGTTCGCCACATCCACCCCATCGTGATCGGCCCGGCGGCGGACACGCCGCCGGGCAGACCCGCATATCGCCTAGCCAGGACCGATTGCCATCCCCAATAGCGGGCCGATCAGTGGAAGTTCATCCCCAGGCGGATGCCATAGGTACGCGGCGGATCGTAATTGGCGGTCGTCGAACTCCACACCGTGACCAGGTTGTTGGACACGCGATTGTCTTCGAGATTGTTGACGAAGGCGGTGATCGAGAAGCGATCCGCCCCATCCTCGAAGCGCAGGTTCAGATCGGTCTTGGTATAGGCGTCGCGCCGGCTGGTGGCGTAGTTGGCGACATCGCTGTACGTCATCGACTGGGCGTAGAAATCGACGCTGGGGATCACCCGGCCGCCGGCGATGTCGAAGGTGTGGGCGTAGCTGAACCGTCCGCTCCATTTCGGCGCGTTGGCCATGCGGTTGCCCGACGCGTCCAGGGTCAGGTTCGCCGGCAGCGGGGTATAGCCGAGCGCGGCGGCGAAGCCGTTATAATTGCCGCTCGCCGAACCGAGATTGTCCGACGCGGTGGGGAAGGATCGGATCCGCGCATCGAGGAACGACACATAGCCGCTGATCCGGTCGCGCCGCGTCGGGCGGACGGTCGCCTCCAGTTCGACGCCGCGCAGGCGGGCGGTCGCGGCATTGGTGGTCACCGCCGAGACCTGGTTGGTCAGCGGGTTGAGCACGACGCTCGAAACCTGCAGGTCCTTATAGTCCATCGTGAAGCCGGTGAGGCTGAGATACAGCGTGCCGCCGAGCAGCGTCGATCGCACGCCGGCTTCGTAGTTGGTCACCGTTTCGGGGCGATATTGGCGATATTGCGGGGCGTTGCCGCTCGCCTCGAGGCCGCCGCCGCGGAAGCCGGTGCTCACCGTCGCATAGACCAGCGTGTTGGCGTCGAGCGCATAGTCGATGCCGCCCTTCCAGCTGACGTTGGAGAATTTGGCTTCGGGGCGGTTGGTGTCGTCGGACAGCGCATAGACGAACGGGATGCCGGGACAGGTCGTCGCACTCAGATTGGCGAGGGTGACGGTGTCGCCGGGGCAGACCAGTTCGATGTTGCGGGCGTTGACCTGCTCCCAGGTCGAGCGCACGCCGCCGATCAGCTTCAGGCCCGGCAGCACTTCCACCGTGCCCTGGCCGAACACCGCCTGCGACTTGGTCCCCTGCCCGTGATAGCTGGTGACGACGTCGACCCCGCTGATCGTCGAGATCGCGGCCTGCGAATATTTCGCGCCGAACGCGTTGAACACGGTGTTCATCGGCGCAGGCGCGGTATCGCCGGCGTGGAGCAGCCGCGTGCCCGAGGGCTGGCGATCCTGGTAGAGGAACCCGCCGACCACGAGGTTGAGGATCCCACGGGTGTAGTTCAGGTCCAGTTCGTGCGACCAGCTTTCGGTGCGGCGGTTGATCGACTGCTGGGTGAACACGCCGGTGGCGGAATCGATGCCGTTGTTCTTGAGCAGCGAGAAGCCGGCGAGATAGGTCAGCGACAGATGGTCGGTCGCCTGCCACGACAGGCGCGAGCGCGCGGCATAATAGCGCAGGTCCATGCGATTGTCGGTGACCTGGGCCTGGCCGATGTTGAGCGCGTCGGTCTCGATCACCTGGCGCGGGCCGAAGGTGCCGGCCGCGAGGTTGGCCTGCGGATAGGCATTGATGCTGGTGAGGAAGGTCGCCGGCACGGTCCCGCGATTTTCGCCATAGTTGAGCGACAGCCGCCACGTCACCGGCCCGAGGTCGAGCAGCGAGGTGACGCGCAGACCGGCCTGGTCGGTCTTGCCGTAGCGATCGCGTGCGCCATAGGCGTCGTTCACGCCGTCATCGATCTGGCGATAGCCGGCCACGCGCAGGCGGAACGCGTCGCTGATCGGCAGGTCCACCGCCGCCCGCGCGCGAACCTCGTTGAAGCTGCCATATTGGAAATCGGCGGTCACGCCCCGCGTCCGGCCCGGATCCGCGGTGTTGATGTTGACCACGCCCGCGGTCGCGTTGCGGCCATAGACCGTGCCCTGCGGCCCGCGCAGCACCTCGACCGCGCCGAGATCGAACAGGCCCAGCGCCAGCACCGATGCGGAAGGCTCGTAGATGCCATCGATCTGCGTCGCGACGGTGGAGTAGCCGCTGAAGCTGTTGTTGTTGCCGATGCCGCGGATCGCGAAGCCGTTGGCGCTGAGCTGGAGGTTGGGCGCGGTGGTGGCGAGCGCGTTGGCCGAATCGACGCCTTGGCGGGTCAGCATGTCCTGCGAGACCACGCTGATCGCGACCGGCGCGCGCGACAGCCGCTCGGACGTCTTCTGCGCGGTGACGATGATTTCGCCCGCCATGGTGGCGTCCACCTGCTGGCCATCGGCGACCGGCGCCGGCGGGGCCGCGGGCGCCTCTTGCGCCCGGGCGACCGCGCCCAGGGGCAGCGCCGTTCCAGCGAGCAGCATCATCACAGTGCGCATCCCAATCCTCCCATCCAGGGTGTCAGGAGATGGTGTGCGATCCGACGCCGCACGACGGCCTCGACGAAACGCGCACGATGCGCGGGCCTCGCCCATCGCGGCAGCGCCCTTCGGCACCGCACCCTCTCCTGGTTGGTCTTTTCCAACTGCGATGTGACATAGCTAATTGCGCAATCGATTGCAAGCGCATCGACCGCCGTCTCCCCGCAAAGGCAGATCCGCCATCTTTTGTACGCAGATCCCTTGTGCATCGCAGTATAAGCTAGGTCGACCGGGTCTCTGCGGCGCCGTGGAGCGCCGCCGCCACGCGCCGGCCAGCGCCCTTTAAAAGTAATTGCACATATCGATTACGCAACGCTATCATCCACCTCGACCGGCCCACACAGGGGTATCAACACGATGTCGGACTCCCTTCCTTCTTCCGCCTGCGCCACCGCCGCCGGCCCGTCACGCCGGACACTGCTGGGCCTTGCCGGCGGCGTGGCGGGCTGCCTCGGCCTGGCCGACATCGGCCTCGGCACCGATGCCGAGGCCGCGCCCGCACCCAGCCGGCTGACCAGCGTTCCGCTCAGCTTCGTCTATGAGGCGATCGTGACGCTCGGCCCGCCCGAACAGGTGGGCGCCACGCCGCTGGGCAAGCGCGTCCGCATCCCGATCACCGGCGGCCGCTTCGCCGGCCCGCGACTGAGCGGCACCATCCTGCCCGAAGGCATGGACTGGCAGCTGATCCGCGCCGACGGTTCCACCCTGCTCGAAGCCTCGTATCTGATGCGCGAGCGCGACGGCACGCTGCTCCAGATCGTCAATCGCGGCGTCGCGCTGGGGGCGTATGTCCGGACGACGCCGGTGTTCGAGGTACCCCTGGGCAAGCACCAATGGCTCAACGACGCGATCTTCCTCGGCACGGTAGGCCCGGCCGAACCTTCGGACGGTGCGGCCGTCCGCATCACCGTCTACCAGATCGGATGAAGGACTCCCCGATGATCGACTCTATCCCGGCAACCGGGCGCACCCGGGCCATGGCGTTGCTGCTGGCAGGCGTGACGCTGGCGGGCTGTCAGCAACAGGCCGCCCGAAGCCCCGCTGCCCTGCCCTTGCGCGCCGGCGGCAGCTGCGCGGCGCTGCTGTCTGCGGGCAACTGGCCGGACCCGAGCATGCGCATCGTCTCCGCCCAGTCGCAAGCCGCGGGCACGGTGCTCGACCTCGGGCGCGGCGGCAAATCGCCGCCGCTGCCGGCGCATTGCGAAGTGACCGGCGTCCTCCAGGAACGCACCGGGCAGGACGGGCAACGCTACGCCATCCATTTCCACCTGCGCCTGCCCGACCAGTGGAACGGGCGCTTCCTGTTCCAGGGCGGGGGCGGCACCAATGGCGAGATCGGCGACGCGATCGGCATGACGCCCAACGGCGCGGCCCCGGCGCTGACGCAGGGCTTCGCGGTGGTCAGCCAGGATTCGGGCCATTCCAACGCGGACAATGCCGATCCCGCGCGCGGCGGCGCGGTCGCGTTCGGCTTCGATGCCGAGGCGCGGCGCAACTACGGCCATGCCTCGCTGAAACTGACCTATGACGCCGCCCGCGCGATCCTGGCACGGCATTATGGCCGCGACCCCGATCATTCCTATTTCGCCGGCTGCTCGAAGGGCGGGCAGGAAGGCATGGCCTTCGCCCAGCGCTATCCCGATGCGTTCGACGGCATCCTCGCGGCGGCGCCCGGATTCGCGCTGCCCAAGGCAGCGATCGCCGAGGCGTGGGACACCCAGACCTACGCCGCGCTGGTGCGCCAGCCCGGCGAGAAGAGCGTGCCGATCGGCCGGCTGGCCGCCGCCTTTTCGGACAGCGACCTGATGCTCGCACGCAGCGCCGTCCTGGCGGCGTGCGACGCGAAGGACGGCTTGGCCGACGGGCTGGTGCAGGCCTTTGGCCAATGCACCACCCCCGAGGTGACGGCAGCGCTGCGCACCCGCATGTGCAGCGGCACCAAGAACGCCTCCTGCCTCTCCGCCGGGCAGATCGACGCGCTGGTTCGCGGCTTTGGCGGGCCGCACGACAGCCACGGCCGGGCGCTCTATGCCAGCTTCCCCTGGGACGCCGGCATGGCCGATACCGGCTGGCGGATCTGGAAACTGGGCCTAGGCGGCGGCGCGGGGCCCACCGTGCCGGCGATCAACGCCGCGATGGGCGCCCCCGCGCTCGCCACCCTCTTCTCGACGCCGCCGCGCCTGCTCGGCCCCAGCCCGCAGGACGGCATGGACGCGCAGCTCGCCTATGACTTCGACCGCGATCCCGCCGCGATCCACGCGGTCGCGCCGGGCTTTCCCCGCTCCGGCTGGGAGGATGTGTCCGCGCGATCCAGCGATCTGGCGGGGTTCCGCAGGCGCGGCGCCAAGATGATCGTGCCGCATGGCGTTTCCGATCCGGTGTTTTCGCTCAACGACACGCTCGACTGGTGGCGAGAGGTCGATCGCCGCAACCAGGGCCGGGCGGCATCGTTCGTCCGCGTCTTTCCGGTGCCGGGCATGGCGCATTGCGCCGGCGGCCCCGCCACCGACCAGTTCGACGCGCTCGCCGCGCTGGTCCGCTGGGTCGAACAGGGCAAGGCGCCCGAGCGGATCGAGGCGAGCGCCGGCCGGATGACGCCGTGGCCGGGACGCAGCCGGCCGCTCTGCCCCTATCCGCTGGTCGCCCGCGCCATGCCCGGCGCCAAGGACACCGAGCGCTCGGCCGCCTTCGCCTGTACGCGATGACCCGCATCGGCTGCGCCGGCGCCTGGCAACCGCCGGCGCAGCCATCGATCGAACAGGATCGGCCAGCAGCCGGCGGCGGCGTTGCTGGGCCCCACCCCGAAGCCATGGCCGCCCTCTTCGAACAAATGGAGTTCCACCGGCCGGGCCGCCGCCGTCATCGCGGCTTCGAGCAGCACGGCGTTGCGATAGGGCACCTGCGCATCATCGCGGCTGTGCGCCACGAAGATCGGCGGGACCGATGCGTCGATCCGCTCCAGCGGCGAGCGTCGCGCCAGCGTCGCCGCATCCGGCTGCGGCCCCAGCAGGGCGTCGCGCGATCCCGGATGTGCTTCGGCCCCGGCCATGGCGAGCACGGGGTAGAGCAGCCCGCCGGCGACCGGCAGGGCCGAGAGCGCGTCGGCCGCATCCACGGCTTCGTACACCGGCTCCGCAGCGCCGACGAGGAGCGAGGCGGCGAGATGCCCGCCCGCCGAGAAGCCGAGCACCGCGACCGCGGAGGGCGCATAGGCCTCCTCGCCGGCACGCGCGCGGATCAGTCGCATCGCGCGCTGCGCATCCTGCAGCGGAACATCGCCGCGCCGCGCCCACCCCTCGCCCGGCAGGCGATAGGCCAGCACGAAGACGGTATAGCCGCGCGGGCAGAACGCTTCCGCCACGTCTACGCCCTCGTTCTTGATCGAGACGAAGCCATAGCCCCCGCCGGGCAGCACCAGCAGCGCCGTGCCGTTGCTTTCGGCCGGCCGGAACACGCGGAGCTGGGGCTGCGCCAGCTGGGTGCGCCAGCTGGGTGGCAGATCGGGATCCCGCGCCGCAAGCGTGATCGGGCCGCCCGGGGGCGTCCCCGGCCAGAGGTCGATCTGCTCCGCCGCGTCCCATGCCAGTGGGATGGCGCACCGCGAAATCGGGACGCACAGGGGCTCCGGGTCGGTCGTCGCGGGCATGGGCGTTCTCCTCGTCGCTGCACCAGTCTCCACCGCTTGCCGCGCGGCGACAAACCAGCTAGCACCTCATAAACTGCGTAATCGTTTGTTCAAGCGGTTCAGGGGTCCAGCAATGCGCGAAGAGCCAGTGGAGTCGATCATCGTCCCACGGCCCGGCGAAGGTGCCGCACGCTGGTGCGGCGCGCGGCTCTCCCGCGTCGGGATCGCGGCGGCGCAGACCATCCCGGCCTTCGCGCTCGACCCCGCCCGGCGCATCCCCGGCCACGACCTGTGGGACATGTGGCCGATCGAAACCGCCGATGGTCGGCAGGCGCGGGGGAGCGGCGGCAACCTGTGGCTCGCGCTCGCGGCGCCGGCCGCCGCCGATCCCGAAGCCCGGCATGCCGTCGCCCGTATCCACCTGGTCGTCGAGCGGGAAACGGGCTGGCACCTCGGCGCCCCGGTCCTGCCCGACGGCTTCTCGGCAGGCAGCCGCGAATGGTCCGGCTCGGCGCTGCTCGATCCCGAAACCGGGCGCATCACCCTGTTCTACACCGCCGCCGGACGGCGGGGTGAGCCCACCACCAGCTTCGAACAGCGGCTGTTCCAGCTGAGCTTCGCGCTGGAGGCGCGCGACGACGGCCTGCACGCGGTCGATCACCGCGACCACCAGCTTTCCGTGGCGGCGGACGAGTACTGGTACATGACCGTCGACCAGCGCGAGGGCGTCGCCGGCATGATCAAGGCGTTTCGCGATCCCGCCTTCTTCCGCGATCCCGCGACCGGGCGCTGGCGGCTGTTCTTCACCGGGTCCGCGGCGGGATCGGCCTCCGCCTGGAACGGCGTGATCGGCATGGCCGAGGCGGTGGACGGCAGCCTGCTGGCGTGGCGGCTCGCGCCGCCGGTGGTCGACGCCGACACGCTCAACAACGAACTCGAGCGCCCGCACATGCGGCGCTTCGACGGCCTCTATTATCTGTTCTGGTCCACCCAGGCCAAGGTGTTCGCGCCCGACGGGCCGATCGGCCCCACCGGCTTGTACGGCATGGTCAGCGCCAGCGCGGCGGGGCCGTTCGAGCCGCTGAACGGCACCGGCCTGGTCGCCGCGAACCCGGAGGAGGCGCCGTTCCAGGCCTATAGCTGGTGGGTGCTGCCCGATCTGCGCGTCACCAGCTTCGCCGATCTGCCCGGGGTCGCCGCCGCGGACGCGCCGGCCGATGTCGCGCGCCGCCGCGCCGCCTTCGCCGGCTACCCCGCGCCCTATTTCCGGCTGACCCTGAATGGCAACCGCGCCGGCATCGCCTGAGCGCTTCAGGCCGAGGCGCGCACGATCAGCTTCGGCTCGATCCGCCGGCTTTCGGTTTCCTGCCCCGCCAGCCGCCGCAGCAGCAGCTCGACCATGATCGCCGCGCCTTGCCGCAGCTGCTGGTCGATCGTGGTGAGCGGCGGCGAGACCTGCGCGCCGACCGGCAGTCCGTCATAGCCGACCAGCTTGATTCGGCCCGGCACGTCGATGCCCAGTTCGCCCAGCGCCCGCAGCACGCCGATTGCGGTCACGTCGGATCCGGCGACGATCCCGTCCGGCAGCGCGTCGAGCCGGCCGATCTGGTCGAGGATGTCGGCATAGGCGGCGTTGGGTTCGAAATGCGAGGGCAGTTCGAGCAGCGTCTCGCTCAGCCCCGCTTCGCGCAGCGCCTGCTTGACGCCCTCCATCCGCTCGCCGAATTCCGGGCCGCGGGTGGGCCCGGCAAAGGCGATGCGGCGGCAGCCGCGCGCGATCAGATGGCGGGTGGCCAGCGCGCCACCCTGGCGGTTGTCGGTGCCGACCGAGCAATGGTTCTGCCCGGGGACGAGCCCGCCCCACACCACCATCGGCAGATAGCGGCGCGAAACCGTCTCGATCACGCCGAACTCGGTCGACTGGCCGATAACGAGGATCCCGTCGACCTTGCCCGATCCGATATAGCGGTCCAGCCAGCGGTCGCTCTTGGGCAGCACGCGGGAAAGCAGCAGGTCATAGCCATGGTCGCTGAGCTCGTCGGCAAGAAACCCGGTCATCGTGTTGAAGAACGGATCGGAAAGATGCTGCGACGTCTCGTGCCCCAGCGGCACGAGCACGCCGATCGTCATCGTCCGCTGGGTGCGCAGGTTGCGCGCGGTGACGTTGGGCTGGTAGCCCAGCCGATCGGCCAGATCGCTGATCCGCTGGCGGGTCTCCTCGCTCACCCGGCCGGTCCTGGAAAGCGCGCGCGACACCGTGGCAGTGGAGACGCCGGCGAGCTGGGCGAATTCCTTCAAATTCTTGATCGTCGACATGGTCAGGCCGTTCGTGCCCCTGTTGTTGGTGCTATGGTAGCGACATCCCTGGCGCGCACGTCAGGGCTATTGTGCAAAAAATCGGTTGCAGCAATGCACAATCGATTGCACACCCAAGCACGATCCGGCGCAGGATAGCGTCGGCGACCGGAGGACAGGATGCAGCTAGGCAGGCGTGAACTTCACCGCTGGGCGTTCGGCATGGGCATGGCGGCGTTTCTGGCCGGCCCCTCCCGCCTGCTGGCGGCGGCCGATGGCGACCCGCTCACGCTGGTCGATCCCGAGCTGCGGCCCGCTGCGCAGGCGATGCTGGCCCAATCCTTCCCGCCGATGACCCGCGCGGCGCTGCCCGCGCTGCGGGCGGGATGGGTGGCGCCGCCGCTGCTTGCTCCGCCCGCCCCGGCCGTCGAGGTCCGGCAGATACCGGGTGCCCAGGGCACGCCGCCGGTGAGCATCGAACTGATCGGGGTACGGCCGCGCGCGGCGCCCGCGCCCGCGCTGCTCCACATCCATGGCGGCGGCATGATCTCCGGCCGCGCGCGCAACCTGACGGCCTTCTGCCAGGCGTTGGCGGCGGAGTTCGACTGCGTGATCGTCAATGTCGATTATCGGCTCGCGCCCGAAACCCCCTTCCCCGGCCCGGTCGAGGACAATTACGCCGCGCTGGCCTGGATCGCCGCGCAGGCGACCGAACTGGGCGTCGATCCGCGGCGCATCGCGGTGATGGGCGAAAGCGCCGGCGGCGGCCTCGCCGCGATGGTGTCGTTGATGGCGCGGGATCGCGGCAAGGTGCAGCCGTGCCAGCAGATCCTGATCTACCCGATGCTCGACGACCGCACCGGCAGCACGGTAAAGCCCTCCCCCCATCTCGCGCCGGTCGGCTGGCCCGCGGCGGCGAACGCGTTCGGCTGGAGCGCGTTTCTCGGCAGGCCCGCCGGATCGGCACAGGTCCCCGCCGGGGCGGTGCCGGCGCGCGCGGCGACGCTGTCCGGCCTGCCCCCGACCTTCATCGGCGTCGGCGCGATCGACCTGTTCGTCGATGAATCGCTCGCCTTCGGGCGGCGGCTGATCGATGCAGGGATCCCCACCGGCATCCATGTCGCGCCCGGCGCCTTCCATGCCTTCGACTTCGTGGTCCCCGAGGCGGCGGTGTCCCGCGCGTTCACGGCGGCATGGAAAAGCGCGCTGCGCACCGCCTTCGCGGTACGGGCCTGACCATGGCGCCGGAGCTCAGCCGCCGCACGCTACTCGCCGGTGCCGGCGCCGCCGCTGCCGCGACGCCGCTGCTGGCCGCGACACAGGCCGCGCGCGACCCGCTCGGCCCGCTGCCGCCCAGCTGGCATGCCGCGCCGATGATCGACCTGTGGGGCGATCGGATGCCGGAAACCGGCTTCGCCCCGCAGCCGCTGCCGCCGAACGCGCCGCCCGGCTTCTTCCGCAACGTCGCCCGGCCGACACTGCACCGCTTCCCCGCCACGGCGCCGAACGGGACGGCAGTGCTGCTGATGCCCGGCGGCGGTTACAGCATCGTCGTCGGCACGCATGAGGGCACCGACACCGCGGAGGCGCTCGCCGCGCGCGGCTATGACGTGCACGTCCTGATCTATCGCCTCCCTGGCGAGGGCTGGTCGCACCGCGCCGACGTGCCGCTGCAGGACGCCCAGCGCGCCATCCGCCTCGTCCGCGCGCGGAGCAAGGCGCCGCGGGTGGTCGCGATGGGCTATTCGGCGGGCGGCCACCTCGCCGCGTCGCTGACCACCGGCTATGGCGAGACGGTCTATGCCCCGCGCGACGCCGCCGATCGGCTGTCGGCACGCCCCGATGCCGCCGGGCTGATCTATCCCGTCATCACCACCGATCCGCGCGACACCCATGCCGGATCGGTGGCCCAGCTGCTCGGCCCCGCGCCCGATGCCGCGGCGCTTGCCCGCCGCTCGCCCGACCTGCACGTCGATGCGCGCACCCCGCCCTGCTTTCTGGTCCACGCGCTCGACGACCCCGCGGTGCCGCCGGAAAACAGCCTGCGCATGCTCGCGGCGCTGCGCCGGGCGGGCGTACCGGCGGAGGCGCATCTGTTCCAGCGCGGCGGCCACGGCTTCGGCCTGGGGACGCCCGGCCTGCCCAACGGCACCTGGCTCGACCTGTTCGACCGCTGGCTGCGGCAGCCCTGAGCAAGCCCGGGAGTCTATCGACGAACGCACGAGCGATAGAGCGTTTTCACCTTTCGTGAAGACGCTCTACTGCCTTCCGGAGGCATTTTCCGCGCCAGCCGTAAACGGGCAACTCGACAGGCGCTAACGCCCCAGCTTGCGATCGAAGAACCGCAGGATGACGGCATAGGCCTCCTGCGATTCGGGCACGTCGCTGTTGTAGAAGAAGCCGTGGAACAAGCCCTCCCACACGTGCAGCTCGGCATCGACGCCCAGGCGCACCAGCGCGCCATGCGTGCGCACCGCCGAGCTAAGCTCGAAGCCGCGCGTGGCGGTGAGGATCAGCGTCGGCGGGAACTTGCCGAGCACCGCATCCGACGCGGCGGGAGCGACCAGCGGATCGCTGGGATCGGTGCCCGCCAGATAGGGTAGCGCCGATCCCGGCCTGGACGGCCCGCTCGGCGCTGGGCGCGCCTCCCCCACGGCGGCGGTCATATAATCGGCGTCGCCGCCGAACCCGTTGACCGAGCTGGTCAGCCCCGCGCAGAACACGCCGATCGCGCCCGGGCGCGGCAGCCCGTGGCGCTGGAACCAGGCGGTCGCCATGCCGGTCAGCATGCCGCCCGCCGAACAGCCATAGATGCCGATATTGGCCGCCGGGTAGGTGCGGAGCAGCCCCCGGTAGACCGCCGCCACATCTTCGCTGGCGGCGGGAAATCGGTGCGCGGGCCCCTGGCGATAATCGACCGAGATGACGCGGATCCCGCCCAGCGCCGCGATCGGGATCGACTCCAGCTCGGCGCAGCCGGGGAAGCAGCCCATGAACCCGCCGCCATGCAGGTTGATCAGCACGCGGTGGCGGTTCCCGGGCTTGATTCCCGCGCGCGGCGCATAGTCGAAGACCCGCACCCCGCCGATCCGCCGCTCCGCCATGCTGTAGGCGAAGCGGGCCTTGGCGCGCGCGATATAGGGCATCATGAAGACGGGCACGCCGTCCTTCTGCGCCAGCATTCCCGGCTGCTGCATTTCGCGCAGATGCTCGGCGACGTAGCGCTGCGCCTCGGGGCTGAGCATCGGCGACACCGGAACCGCCATCGCCGGCACATGGACGGTGCCGTCGGGGTCGACCTGCACGGCCGGCGGGACGACCTGCTGTGCCCCCGCCGCACCCATCGCCAGAAAACCGGCCAACATGCCCAAGCCGATGCGCACCCTTGCCCGCCGCATGCCGCCTCTCCTTCGCTGTCGCTTCGACGAGCCTAATCGATCGGGAGTCCGTCGACAAACAAATTGCAAACGATTACGCATTCGCGTGGAGAGGCCATCCCACGGAAGGAACAGGTGCATGCGGCAAGAGCCCCGGCACAGCGAAGCCGCGTTGCGCGCGCGGGTCGATCCGGGACTGCGCGACGGCGTGCGGCAGATCCTTGCCCATCCCCTGCCCGATCCGTCGACCCAGGACGCCGTGCTGAAGATGCGCGCCGCCGCACCGCCACCGGCGAATCCGCTCCCCACGCCCCGCATCGAACCGCGCGCGGTATCGGGGGCGAACGGGCATCCGGGCGTGCGGGTCGCGGTGATCGGCGCCCGCCCGGCGGCAACCCGACGGCCGACGGTGCTGCACATCCATGACGGCGGCTTCCTCGTCGGACGCTCGCAGGAACCTACGCCGCCTCGCAGCGGCTTGCCGAGGCGCTGGATTGCGTGGTCGTGGAAGCCGAATACCGCCTGTCCCCGGAAACGCGCTTCCCGGGCCCGCTGGAGGATTGCTACACAGCGCTGCTGTTGCTGCACGCCCAGGCAGATGCGCCGGCGGCGGCTTGGCCGCGATGCTCGCCATCGCCGCCCGCGATCGCGGGCAGGTGCCGCTTTGCTGCCAGATCCTGATCTACCCGATGCGCGATGATCCCACCGGCAGCACCCGTGCCGCGCCGCCCTTCATCGGCACGATCGGCTGGAACGCGCAGGCCAATCGCTTCGGCGGGTCGGCGCTGCTCGACCAGCCGGCGGGCGGCGCGCGGGTGCCGCCGGGTTCGGTGCCGGCGCGCGCGCCCGTGCTGCAAGGCCTGCCGCCCACCTTCCTCGGCGTCGGCGCCATCGATCTGTTCGTCGACGAGGACATCGCCGACGCCCAGCGCCTGGCCGCCGCGGGCGTGCCGGTGAGGCCGCAGGTGGTGCCGGGCGCCTATCACGGGTTCGACTTCATCGCTCCCGCCTCGCAGGCCGCGCGCAGCTTCGCCGATGCCTGCCAGCGTGTGCTGCGGACAGCCTTCACCACCGCCTGAACCACCCCCGCCGCAAAACAGTTGCGGGCGTGCACAGCCGATGATACGCATTGCGCAATCGATTACAAAATCGAACGTTGATGGGGAGGATTATGATGCCAGGTTTCGAGCCGATCAGCGGCGGGATTCCGTGCCGGACCTTCGGTTCGCGGCGGTTGTGGCGGGCGCTGCTGGCTGCTTCCTGCGCGACGATGGCCGCTTCGCCCGCGCTGGCGCAGCAGAATGGCGGCGCGCAGCAGACCCCCGCCGACGATTCCGGCGACGGCGAAATCATCGTCACCGCGCTCAAATCGGGTGCGACCCGGCTGGACCGCGTGCCGCTGGCGATCCAGGCGCTGTCGGGCGAGACGCTGAAGCAGCGCAACGTCCGCGACGGCGCCGACCTCATCCAGCTGATCCCCGGCGCCTCGCAGGCGCAGGAAATCGGCGCCGGCTATCGCATCTTTTCGTTCCGCGGATCGGGCGCCGGCGGTCCGATCGGCGACGGGCTGATCGGCTATTATCTCGACGACACGCCCTTCGGCGTGCCGAACAACCAGGCGGCGCCGCCGGTCCAGTATTTCGACATCGACCGCATCGAAGTGCTGCGGGGGCCGCAGGGCACGCTGTACGGCCTTGGATCGTCCGGCGGCACGATCATCTACCACACCAAGAACCCGGACCTCGAAAGGGTGACGAGCGCGGGCGAGGCGGAAATCTCGACCACCGCCGATACCAGCACGCCCAATTACCGCGCCGCCGCCGCGGTATCGGTCCCGCTGGTGCCGGGCAGCCTCGGCCTCAGGATCAGCGGCGGCTACGACTATCGCGCCGGCACCGCCGACATCTATGCCGGCGCGCCCACCGGCACGCCGCGCGAGCGCAACGCCAACGACGTGCGCGCCAAGGACATCCAGGCGGTGCTGCTGTGGCAGCCCGATACGCGCACCACCGTGCGGCTGCGCGGCTGGTACTTCAGCACCGACCAGCACTACCTCAACGTGATGAACTCGGTGAACCCGCCCTATGCGTCGTATCAGGGCGATGTGGTCGGCTATGACAAGCGCCGCGCCTTTTATCTGTCCGGCACCGTCTCGCGCGAGATCGGCACGCTGACGCTGACCAACGCGACATCGTTCCAGCGCTCGCTGCCCGGCGGCTTCGCGGTGGGCCTCAACCTGGGGGCGCCGCTCGGCATCGGCACCTTGATCAATGGAGGGGACGCGAACAGCTTCGTCAACGAACTGCGCGTCGCGACCTCCAAGGAGGGGCCGTTCCACGGCGTCGCCGGCATCTTCTACCAGAAGGCCAAGGGCCTCTACACCTTCAGCCTGAACTTCCCGGCGCTGCAGCTGAGCGGCAACACCATCACCCGCACCGAGAACGCGGCGGTCTTCTCCGAAGCGAGCTACGAGCTGTTCGGCGGCAAGCTCGTGCCGCTGGTCGGCCTGCGCTACTTCAAGGATACGCGCTCGTCGGACTCGCTGTCGAACGGCGACCGGGTGTTCAGCCGGGCGACGCCCGATGCACTCACCTGGCGCGGCAATCTGGCCTATTATCCCAGCCAGCATTGGATGCTGTTCCTCAACGCCGGCACCGGCTTTCGCAGCGGCATCCTCCAGTCCAAGGCACAGGCCGATGCGGTGATCGCCGACGGCGTGCCGAGCGCGCTGTCGCTTTCGCCGGACAAGCTGCGGAACCTGGAGATCGGGGCCAAGGGGTCGCTGTTCGACGGCGCGCTGCGCGTGGCGATCAGCCTGTACGACATCAAGTACACGAACATCCAGAGCGCCTTCAACACCTCGATCGGGCTGTCGGCGTTCGCCAATCTGGGCGACGGCAAGACCCAGGGCATTGACCTGGAGACGACGTGGCGCACCCCGCTCAAGGGACTGACGCTGTCACTGATCGGCAACATCAACGATTCCACCTACACGGCGGTGATTCCGGCCTACACCGCCAGCGACCCGCGGATCGCCAACGGCACCCGGCTGCTCAACACGCCGCCGCACAATTTCCGGCTCGACGCCAATTACGATCGCAAGCTGGGCAACGATCTCGACCTGTTCGCCACCGCATCGGCCACCGCCGCCGGCCGCGCCCGGAACGGCGATGCGACGGTCAACACGCTCAACCCCTATCAGCTGTTTCAGGCGAGCATCGGCGTGCGGTTCGATCGCTACGAGGTGCGGCTGTTCGGCGACAATCTGTCGGACGAGCGCGGCCCCACCTCCGCCAATGGCCCGACCCTGCTGGCGGGCCCACGTCCGCGCACCATCGGGCTCACCTTCCGGATGAACAGCCAATAACGGGTGCGGAAGCGCGGCGGTGGCTTTGACCGTTGCCGCGACCTTCCGCACAAGCGCTGCCGATGCCGGAAACCTCGCGCAGCGTGGCCTTTGATGGCGTCGGCAAATCCTATGCCGAGGGTACGCGGGCGGTCGACGGCGTCTCGCTGGAGATGGCCGGCGGCTGCTTCGTCGCGCTGGTCGGCGCCTCGGGATCGGGCAAGCCGACGCCGCTCAATATGGTCAACCGGCTGATCGCGCCAGCGAACTAGGAGCCGTAAGGACCCTTCCGCTCACTCCGCGTTGCGCAGGCCAGCCGACACGGTGGCGAGATCACTGGCATCCACCGCCTCGTCGCGCTGGCGGCGCTCCGAGTAGCGGTCGACCAGTTGGTCGGCGTGCGGTCGCAGCAGCACGGTGAAGCGCACCAGCTCCTCCATCACATCCACGATCCGGTCATAGTAGCTGGAAGGCTTCATGCGCCCGGCCTCGTCAAACTCGCGGTACGCCATGGCGATGGACGACTGGTTCGGGATCGTGACCATCCGCATCCAGCGCCCCAGAAGACGTAGCGTGTTCACCGCGTTGAACGACTGGGAGCCGCCGGAGACCTGCATCACCGCAAGGGTACGACCTTGGGTCGGTCGCATGCCCTTCATCTCGAGCGGGAGATGATCGATCTGCGCCTTCATGATGCTGGTCACGGCACCGTGACGTTCCGGGCTGCACCAGACTTGGCCCTCGGACCACATCGACAGCGCGCGCAGCTCCCGCACGGCGGGATGGTCATCGCCGCTGATCTGGTCGGGCAACGGCAGGTCGGAGGGATCGAAGATGCGGGCCTCTGCTCCGAAGAATCGGAGGAGCCGCGCCGCCTCTTCCACCGCCAGCCTCGAGAAGGAGCGTTCCCGCAGCGAACCGTAGAGAAGCAGGATGCGAGGCGGCGGCTGATCGTCCCCCAGGCCAAGCGCAGGCCGACGATGGGCGAAGGCGGGGTCGAGTGCAGGCAGCGTATCGGGATCGGGGAGGTCCCGCAGGCGCTCGAAGGTCATGCGCAATCCTTGGGTGGAGAGAGAGGCCTAGGGCGACGGCGGAGCATCAGGCGGCCACCCCGCGATCGTACCAGCCGCGCGTGCGCTTCACGATGGCGACCACCGACAGCATCACCGGCACCTCGACCAGCACGCCGACCACCGTCGCCAGCGCCGCGCCAGACTTCAGACCGAACAGGGAGATGGCGGCGGCAACGGCCAGCTCGAAGAAGTTCGAGGCACCGATCAACGCCGCCGGAGCCGCGACGCACCACGCGACCCCGAAGCGCCGGGACAGCCAATAGGCGAGACCCGCGTTCAGGTAGACCTGGACCAGGATCGGAACCGCCAGCAGCGCGATGACGCCCGGCTGTTCGACGATCTGCTCGCCCTGGAAGCCGAACAGCAGCACCAGCGTCGCGAGCAGCGCCAGCAGCGACACCGGCCCCAGCGTGACCAGCAGGCGGTCCAGCGCGGCTTGTCCGCCGCCGCCCAGGGTCACCCGTCGGACCAGCTGCGCGACGATCACCGGCGCGACGATGTACAGGGCGACCGACAGGAGCAGCGTGTCCCAGGGCACCGCCACCGATGCAACGCCCAGGAGCAGCGCGACCAGCGGGGCGAACAGGAAGACCATGATCAGGTCGTTCAGCGCCACCTGGCTGAGCGTGTAGGTCGGCTCGCCGTCGCACAGGTTGGACCAGACGAACACCATCGCCGTGCAAGGGGCCGCCGCCAGCAGCACCAGTCCAGCGATGTAGGAGGGAGGCGAACCGGGCGGCAGCAACGGGGCGAACAGCCAGCCGATGAACACCGCGCCCAGCAACGCCATCGAGAACGGCTTCACCGCCCAGTTGATGAACAGCGTCACGCCCACGCCCTTCCAGTGCTGCCGGACGGCTCCGAGCGCGCCGAAGTCGATCTTGAGCAGCATGGGGATGATCATCAGCCAGATCAGCCCCGCCACCACGAAGTTGACATGGGCCAGCTCCGCACCTGCGATGGTACCGAACAGCTCCGGCAACAGGCGACCGAGGGCGATGCCCGCGACGATGCAGAGGGCAACCCACAGGGTGAGGTAGCGCTCGAACATGCCCATTGGGGCGCGGGGCGGGTGCCCGGAGGCTCTGTCAGTCGCCATCAGCTGACCCGCGCGCCGCTTGCGTCGATCACCTGCTCCCCGTCCTCCTTGGCGAAGGCACCACGCTGCGCGCTCGGCAGCAGATCCAGCACCGCCTCCGACGGGCGGCACAGCTTCACGCCCAGCGGGCTTACGACCAGCGGACGGTTGATCAGGATCGGATGGGCCACCATCGCGTCGATCAGCAGGTCATCCGGGAGCGTCGCATCGGCCAAGCCCAGCGCCTCGTAGGGCGTGCCCTTCTCCCGCAGGAGCTGGCGCGGCGTGAGCCCTGCGCGCACGATCAGCGCGACCAGGAGCGGCCGTGCCGGAGGCGTCTTCAGATACTCGACGACGTGCGGCTCGATCCCCGCATTGCGGATCATCGCCAGTGCGTTGCGGGACGTTCCGCACTCCGGGTTGTGGTAGATGATGATGTCGGTCGACATGGGGGGCTCCTTCAGCAGCAGGCGAGTTCGGCAACGAGGGACTCGCACAGCTCCGGCCGCCCTTGGCAGCAGTCCTTGACCAGGAAGAGCGTGAGCGCCCTGAGGTGCCCGAGGCTGGCCCGGTAGATGATCGACCGGCTCCGACGTTCGGACGTGACCAGCCCAGCGCGGGCGAGGACGGCGAGGTGCGTGGACATGGTGTTCTGCGGCACACCCATCAGGCGCGCGACTTCTCCCGCTGGGAGCCCTGCGGGTTCATGTCGGACCAACAGGCGGAAGGTCTCCAGCCGCGTGGCCTGTGCCAGACCCGCAAGGGAGGTGGTGGCAGATTCGATATCCATATATCGAGAATAACCGATATGATGTATGTTGTCGAGTGACATGAGGGAGCCCAATTATCCCTCACCATTGAAGAAGGAGGGCCCGATTGGGCCACACTCTCGGACCCTGGAAGCAGGCGATATAACGCCCACTCTTGAAGGAGGATGGCGCCCCTTCCGGTCACTTTTGCTGCAGAAATCCGAAGCGGCATCGTGGTAGCGACGCTTGCCGCCTCCCCGTCGGGGATGGTGTTGGGGTGGCCCTGGTCCGCGACAGGGCGCACATATGCTCTACTGCGCAAGCGGCCGCGCCCTTCCCGAATGGCCAGCGGCGGATCAGCCGCGCCCGCTTCTTCGGTAACGTCGCGTCAGGAGGGTCTCCGGACGAAGGTGTGAGCGGCGGAGTGCTGGCCACGGATCGCCCCGGCTTTGCTGCGATGCTGGCGGCGCTCCGCAAGGGCGACACCCTCCACGTCTACGCGGTCGACCGCCTCGGGCGCGACGCCATCGACGTGCAGACCACCGTCCGTGACCTTCTGGCCAAAGGCGTGACCCTGCACGTTCACGGCATCGGCCCCGTCGGTGAAGGCGTGGGCGAGATCATCATTGCCGCCCTGGCCCAGATGGCCGCCATGGAGCGCCGCAGGATCGCCGAGCGCACAGAAGCGGGCCGTATGGCCGCCCGGAAGGCGCTTGCGGAGACCGGAAGGACACACCGGGGCAAGGAGAGCCTTGGCCGTCCTTATGCAGCTGATGCCGCTGCCGTGCGGGAATGGCGGAAGGCGCAGAGCGCCAGCATCGCCGTCACTGCACGGCACTTCGGTTTGTCTGCTGCCACCGTGAAACGCTACTGCGCTGCAGCGTAGCGATATATTAGGGCGATGCCCTGCTTTTTTTCGAGGACGGCAAGTTCGGCAGCAACGCAAGTAGCCTTCTGCCCGAAGCATTCACCGACCCGGCTGTCCTCGACTTTGTGAAGACCGGACCTTAAACTGAGACCGACGATCCGGGGGGAGTAAAAAGAATGCGCTTCGACATGCTAGCGCCAATGGCTCTGTTACTGACCTCAACGCTGACCTCACCTGCACAAGGTCAGGTCAGCATATTCAAAACAGGCAACGACCTTTACAAAGAATGCAGCACAGAGGTTTCAAATACCGCCTCAGCGCTCGATTTCGCCTCGTGTCGAAGCTACATCCAAGGAGCACTCGATTCTTATGCCTCCGCGAGGGCGGAGCAGAGTCTAGCAAGCTGTTACCTGCCTGGAGTAACCGGCAAGCAGCTTTTTGATGTAGTGATTGCTTACCTGCGCGACCATCCAGCTGAACGACACATTGGGGCGAATTACCTCGTCGCGAAAGCAACGAAGGACCTTTTCATATCCTGCCCAGCGAAGCCTCAGTAAAGTTCACGCCGGACCGTCATCGTTGCATTGATGCATGTTGCCATTCCCGCGTGTCGTCGCCATGTTGCTCGCGTTCGGCTCAACCGAAGCTAAGCCTTGGCCGGCTCAGCCCATCGGAGTGAATAACCGGGCAACATCGTGCCGGAGCGCTACTTGGAGCTGTGCTCGGGTAGGCCAACCGGGGCCATGCGATGCCATTGGCGGCGGTCTAGAACGCTTCTGGTGGGGCGAATCATCCGGTAAACGACGCTAAATCCGTTTGTCCGGGCGCTGACACACACCCTTTTGGGTCGTGGCCGGTCGCGGCCCGAGGGCTTCGCAATGAAGATTCTTCGGACCAGCGTGAGAGTTCAGGTTAAGATTGATGTGGCAGCGATTGTCGTCGCCATCTCGGTCTTAATCCATAGCCTCGCGTAATCGGGGGACCCGGCGGCGATGCTGCCGGGTCCTTTTGCTATGCCCGCGAGATCATACGGTGCTGACTTACGTGCGCGCATGAGGTGTGTGTCGTGCACGCCGCTTTACCACCAGCGCGGTCATAGGAGCCGCGAATCTGCGCGATCAGGCAAGCTGGACGCCAAGCCACGCAGCTTCGGGTACAAATCTGGGGTACATCGTGGGGTACACCAGGTTCAGCGGGAGCGGTGCAACTTGCTGATTTCGCTTGGAAATATTACTCCCAAGCGCAGTGGCGGAGACGGAGGGAATATGACCAGGCGCCTAGAATTTTGATATTTAAGTTTTTTCGAGCGCGGAGCATTGTAGACTGCCCTACTGAATACCCCGCCGAAATTTTTCGCCGGCAAATGTCCCAGCGCCAGCACCCCACCCCCTGGGTGTCGCCGATCTCGTCTGAGGAAGCAATCCACAGGATGACGCGCGCTTACAGAAGATCGATCTTCCGTAAGCGCGTTCGAAAGGCATCGCCGATCGGGCCAGTGACGGCGTCGGAAGTGCCGGTCGGCATCGCCGCCACCGCACGTTCCAATGCGGCTTCGCCTTCGCGGCGGAACTCATCGAAGATCGCCAGCATCTCGCGCGCGTCATACTCGGCGCGGATCGCACTATGCACGAAATGCCGGTGGGCGATCTCCGTGATCCGATAGCGCCGCTTGTCTCCAACCGCCATTGCGAGCCGCACCTGCTTCTGATTGATCTGGTGCGCGGCCAGGCTGGGATCCACCGAGAGTACGTCGTAAAGCGGCGTTGTGGTGAAACGAATGAACCGCGCCGGGTTTGTCGGAGGCCCCAACTCCTGAGAGGAAGGGTCTATGACGAGCAAGACGACGAACAAGTTCTCGCCTGAGGTGCGCACCCGCGCGGTTCGGATGGTGCTGGACCACGAGAAGGATCACCCGTCACGGTGGGCGGCGGTGGTTTCGATCGCGGGGAAGATCGGCTGTTCTGGGCAGACGCTTAACGAATGGGTGAAGAAATCCGAGGTGGACAGCGGCATGCGCGGCGGTGTGACCAGTGATGTTGGACTGCCCGCGATGTCCGGTCCGGTTGTATAGTTAGTTGATACGCGCCTCGGATGCCAGCGTGGACGGGAGGCGGAGCGCAGCGGAGCCGAGCGGCCACGCTGGCATCATCGTCGTCTCTGGCG
>NZ_CAJYTI010000037.1 GCF_913777625.1 uncultured Sphingomonas sp. | reverse complement strand
GCCAGACCCGCCGAGCCATTGGCCTCCAGCGCCGAGCCCGCATTGAACCCGAACCAGCCGACCCACAGCAGGCCGGTGCCGACCCCGGTCAGCGTCAGCGAGTGCGGCGGCATCGGCGTGGTCGGATAGCCCATGCGCTTGCCCAGGATCAGGGCGGCGACCAGCGCCGAGACACCGGCGTTGATGTGCACCACGGTGCCGCCCGCAAAGTCGAGCGCGCCCGCCTTGAAGAACAGGCCCGACGACGCCCAGACCATGTGCGCGATCGGCAGATAGACGATGGTCAGCCAGACGGCGACGAACGCCATCACGGCCGAGAACTTCATCCGCTCGACGACCGAGCCCAGCACCAGCGCGGCGGTGATCGCGGCGAAGGTCATCTGGAAGCAGATGAAGACATATTCGGGGATTTCGACGCCCGCGGTGAAGGTCGCCGCCTGGCTGGCGGGCGTGACGCCCTTCAGGAACGCCTTGCCCAGCCCCGAGACGAAGTTGGAGGCGAAGCCGGGCACATCGGGGCCGAAGGCGACGCTATAGCCGTACATCACCCAGATCAGCATCGCGAGGCAGGCCGCCGCGCCGATCTGGGTCATGGTCGACAGCATGTTCTTGGCGCGGGTGAGGCCGCCATAGAACAGCGCCAGGCCCGGCAGGATCATCATCATGACCAGCACGGTCGAGGTGAGCATCCAGGCGGTGTCGCCCTTGTTCACGGTCGCGGCCGGGGCAGCGGTGGCCGGCGACTGGAGCGCGGCGGCATCCTGCGCCCAGGCGGGCAGCGCGACGAACAGCGACAGGCCCAGGCCCGCTGCGCCGGTCGCCAATTTGGTGACATGCTTCATCGAAATCCCCCTCTCAGAGCGCTGCGTCGTCGGTTTCGCCGGTGCGGATACGCACGGCCTGGCCGACATCGAGCATGAAGATCTTGCCGTCGCCGATCGCGCCCGTGTTGGCGGCGGCCTGGATCGATTCGACGACACGGTCGGCGATCTCGGACGCGCAGACGACCTCGATCTTGATCTTGGGCACCATGTTGGTGCTGTATTCGGCACCGCGATAGATTTCGGTCTGGCCCTTCTGCCGTCCGAACCCCTTCACTTCGGTCACCGTCATGCCCGCCACGCCCAAAGTGGTGAGCGCCTCGCGCACCTCGTCGAGCTTGAACGGCTTGATGATAGCAATGATCAGCTTCACCTACGCCCCCTTTGCATTACCCGAGGACAGGCATCGCAAGGGGTGTGCCAGTTTACGTTTTTGTGACTTTTCCAAGCGTAGGATGGTGCGGTGCAGTGCGAGTCACGCGGCACCGCGCATCAATTTTAGGCATTGAGCCCGATATGCCCGATTTTCGGGCAGCCCTCTTTCCTCCCCTGCAAGGGGAGGTGGCAGCACGCAGTGCTGACGGAGGGGTGTCACGGCCAGCGGGGACACCCCTCCACCAGCTTCGCTGGTCCCCCTCCCCTTACAGGGGAGGAATTTTTGGGATTACGCCGCCAGCGCCGTCCCGCCGACGGTCAGCCCTTCGACCAGCAGCGTCGGCTGACCCACACCGGCGGGCACGCTCTGCCCGCCCTTGCCGCAGACCCCGACGCCCTCGTCCAGCGCGAAGTCGTTGCCGATGCCCGTCACCTTGGTCAGCACGCTGGGCCCATCGCCGATCAGCGTCGCGCCCTTGATCGGCGCGCCCAGCTTGCCGTTCTCGATCCGGTACGCCTCGGTGCAGGAGAAGACGAACTTGCCCGACACGATATCGACCTGGCCGCCGCCGAACGACTTGGCGAAGATGCCGTTCTTCACCCGCGACAGCAGCTCGGCCGGATCGTCCTGCCCGCCCTTCATGAAGGTATTGGTCATGCGCCGATGCCCATCAGCCGCGCGTTGAGCCGGTCCTGCATATAGCCCTTCAGGATACCGTCCTCGATCAGCACCGTCTCGCGCGTCGGCGTGCCCTCGTCGTCGATCGAGAGCGAACCGCGGCGATCGTGGAGCGAGCCGTCGTCGACCACGGTCACGCCGGGCGCCGCGACGCGCTCGCCGATCCGGCCGGAAAAGGCGCTGGTGCCCTTGCGGTTGAAGTCGCCCTCCAGGCCATGCCCCACCGCCTCGTGGAGCAGCACGCCGGGCCAGCCGGGGCCGCACAGCACGGTCATGTCGCCGGCCGGCGCGGCGACCGCATCGAGATTGACCAGCGCCTGGGCGAGTGCCTCGTCGATCGCGCGGTTCCAGGTTTCGGGCTGGAACAGCCGGTCATAGACCACGCGCCCGCCGGTGCCGAAGCTGCCGGTCTCGCGGCGGCCGTTCTGCTCGACCACCACCGAGACGTTGAGCCGCACCAGCGGCCGCACATCGGTGGCGACGAAGCCATCGGCGCGCACCACCTCGACCACGCTCCACTGGCCGGTGAGGCTGACCGACACCTGCTTCACCCGCGGATCGCGGGCGCGGGCGGCCGCGTCGATCGTCTGGCACAGATTCACCTTGTCGGCGAAGGGTATCAGGTCGAGTGGATCGGCGTCGGTGTAGAGGTGGCGGTTGTTGCCCTGGGGCGGGGGCGCCTTGCCCTGCTTGGCCGGATCGATCAGCGCCATCGTCTCGGCGGCGCGGCGGATCGCGGCGGCGCTGATCTCGTTGGCATGGGCGAAGGCGGTCGTCTCGCCCGAGACCGCGCGCAGGCCGAAGCCCGACTGGGTGTCATAGGCGGCAGTCTTCAGACGGCCATCGTCGAAGCCGAACGCCTCGGACTTGCGATATTGCAGATAGAGCTCGCCATCCTCGGCCTGTCCCAGCGCATCGGCGGTCAGGCGAACGGCAGCGTCGGGATCGAGCCCGTCGCGATAGAGGAAGGCGCGGGGATCGGAAGGAATGGTCATCCAGGCGATATAGGAGGCGCGTGCGCAGAGTCACGCGCTCCCGCGACGATCAGATGCTGGCGCCTGCCGGGTGATCGGGCAGCTGGCTCTGGTCGGCGCCGTCGGCGGGGCCGCCGATCAGCACGAAGCGGCGGTCGCAATAGCCGCAATCGACATAACCGGTCTCGTCGATCTGGAGATACACGCGCGGATGGCCGAGCGCGGCGGGCAGACCTTCGCCGGTGCCGTCGCAGGCAACGCGGGCATGGGCGGTACGGATGACTTCGGGCGGGGCGATCATGCCCCGCGCCTTAGCAAAGCGCGCGGGGGCTCGCAATCGGATGCGCAGGGTCTTAAAGCTGCCGGCCATGACCCAGGCAGCGATCGCGATCGACACTCTTTGCAAGACCTATGCGGGCGGCAAGCGCGCGCTGGATGGGGTGAGCTTCGAGGTGCCGCGCGGGCAGATCTTCGGGCTGCTCGGCCCCAACGGCGCCGGCAAGTCGACGCTGATCAACATCCTCGCGGGGCTGGTCAACAAGACCGACGGCACGGTTTCGATCTGGGGCTTCGACATCGACGCTTCCCCGCGCAACGCCAAGGCGAGCATCGGCATCGTCAACCAGGAGATCCTGTTCGATCCCTTCTTCACGCCGAAGGAGACGCTGGAAATCCAGGCCGGGCTGTACGGCGTGGCGAAGGGCAAGTTCGATGCGATGGCGCTGCTCCGCGCGGTGCATCTGGAGGACAAGGCCAACGCCTATTCGCGCACGCTGTCGGGCGGCATGAAGCGGCGGCTGATGGTCGCCAAGGCGATGGTCCATTCGCCGCCGATCATCGTGCTCGACGAGCCGACCGCCGGCGTCGACGTGGAACTGCGCCAGCAGCTCTGGGCCTATGTGAAGCAGCTCAACCAGCGCGGCGTGACGGTGGTGCTGACGACGCACTATCTCGAAGAGGCCGAGGAGCTGTGCGACCGCATCGCGATCATCAACCACGGCCAGCTGATCGCCAACAAGCCCACGCGCGAGCTGGTCGGCATGGCGCAGGAAAAGGTGGTCGAGGTGACGGTGGACCGCGACATCGCCGCCGCACCGGACAATGCCTGCTTCCAGAAGGTGGAACTGAAGGGCGAGCGGGTGCTGGTGATCACCTACCGCAAGGACCAGGCCAATGCCGGCGAAGTGCTGGGCGCGGTGCAGGCGGCGGGTCTGGGGATCGTCGACGTGTCGACCCGCGAGGCGGACCTGGAGGATGTGTTCCTGAATTTGACGCGGGCGGCGTAGGCAAAGGCGGTACGCGCGCCTAGCGGATCAGCGTGTCGGAAAGCGCGCGGAGGCGGACGGCAGGGACCCGGAAGCAGAGCGGCGGCCCTTCGGCGCCAAGCGACCGCAACCATGGTCCCGCCTCGATGTGCGTTGCCTGCAGAGGTTCCACCGTTCGCAGGTCGATCGGCAGATCGATCCGGGAATGCGCTAATGCCGCTTCATCGGGGATTTGCGCGATCGCGGCATCCTGCAGTGCCAAGGACCGTACGGCCTCGTCCCAGGAGTCGAAGAGTGCCGCGAAGGCCTTGGGGAGAATGCGCGCTTCTTCGACGCGCGCTGCGAGGTGAAGGCCCAGCGTGCCTTCTGTATCGACGATCGTGGTTTCACAGTCGTTCGCCGAACAAGCATGCGTGAACGCGCGCGCCGTCTGAGAAGGCAGGACATCGCTCAACACCCGCGTCACGAGCGCATATAGCAGGCTGTCGAAAACGTTGCGGATGAACAGGACCAGGGACGAACGTCGTTGGCCGTCCACCGCATCGATATACAGTCGCCAGTTGCTCTGGAGCGGCGACGGAAACAGCGCCCGCAAGGGGCCCAGCAGGGCGGGGCCGAAATGGGTGTGCCGATAGGTGAGCACCGTGAGCACGGTCGTGCCGTCTCGCTCGACCAGCTGGATTCGGTCGGGCACAACCTGCCGTACCTTGCTGACGGGAACGACCCAATTTGCATAGACCACGTCCCGGACATCGCTGGTCAGCGTGACGAACGGCAGGCGCGACAACAGGCTCCGACGCAACCGGCGCAGGAGCGTGTTGTTCGCAAGCCATTCCTCCAGCCGTCCGCGCAAGCCGTGGTTCGGCGAATGAAATGCATTCTGCATGAAACGCGCCCCGCCCCGACGACCCTTTGCCTAGGTGTCGGCTATCTGCTCCCCTTCGACCTGTCCATGCGGATTGCGTCGCGCCGCCGATGTCGCGCAAAGAACGCCCACATCGCCTCGTTATCCGCCACCCAGACATGGCCGGCGCCATGCTTCACCCGACCGGCCACGTCTGCCCTGCCCGAGCAGCGGCTGAAGCGCTCCTCCTTCACCTCGGCCGAGACCTCGCGCTCCACCGGCCCCACCCGACACCCGTTCAGGTCCGCCCAGCGGACCAGCGCAGTGTGCATGGTGTACTGCCAATAGCCCGCGCCGCCGCCCTGGATCGGGTTGGTGGTGTCGGCATCGCCGGCGAAGGCAAGGACGGGCATCGGTCGCGATGGCGTGCAGGTCGCCGGATCGGGGACGCGGGGCGTTTCCTTCAACGGATTGCCCGCGCGCAGGCCCACCACCGGGGCGATCGCGGCGAAGCGGTCCGCCGCGACGCAGCCGAGCCACGAGGTCATCCGCCCGCCGCCCGAATAGCCGGTGGCGTAGACGCGCGACCGGTCCACGCAGCCCTTGGCCGCCAGCTGGTCGATCGCGCTCTGCACGAAGGCGACGTCGCCGGCATCCTCCGGGCCGGGGATCTTGCCGGTTACCGTCGGCACGCCGGGGATGTTCCACACAAAGCCCTTTTCCGCCGGAATGCCGCCATCGGGCGCGGCGAGCAGGAAGCCGTGGCGGTCCGCGGTCGCCTCCAGCTTGGACTGGGCGAGGATGTCGCGGCCCTTGCCGGTGCTGCCGTGGAACACGAACACCAAAGGCAGCCGCGCGGCGCTGCGACCGGCCGGCACATGCACCAGCATCGAGCGTCCGGTGCCTTCGATCGCCACCGGCACCGTCGTTCCCGCTGGCCCGAGCCGGCACGCCGCCGCCTGCGCCGAGCCGCTGCCGAACAGCGCCGCCACTCCGATCCACCAGCCCAGCCGCATGCATCTCTCCTCTTCGCTAACCCCTTATGCCCACGAGTAGGGATTGCGGAACCCCGCCCATGCGCGCTTTAAGCGCCGCAAAGGAGTGCCTCTTTGTCCGACACCAATCACCAAAGCGATGTCCTGGTCCTCGGTTCCGGCGCGGCGGGGCTCACCACCGCGCTCCATCTGGCCGACCGGTTCAAGGTGACGGTGCTGGCCAAGGGCGGCTTTGCCGAGGGCTCGACCGCCTGGGCGCAGGGCGGCATCGCCGCGGTGCTGGAAGACGGCGACACCTTCGAAAGCCATATCGAGGACACGATGGTCGCCGGCGCCGGCCTCAACGATCGCGCGACCGTGGAGATGGTGGTCGAAAACGCGCCCGCAGCGATCGAGCGGCTGGTCCAGCTCGGCGTGCCGTTCAATACCGAGGGCAATGCCCTGCACCTTACCCGTGAGGGCGGCCACAGCCACCGGCGCATCGCGCATGTCGACGACGCCACGGGCCTCGCCGTGCAGACCGCGCTGCTCCGCGCCGCGCAGGCGCATCCGAACATCACGCTGGTGCCCGACATGGTGGTGATCGACCTTGCCACCAGCCGGCACGAACTCCGCTATTCGGGCGCGGGCAATGTCTGGGGCGTCTATGCCTTCAACCGCGCGACCAACCGCGTCGAGCTGTTCACCGCCCGCGCCACCGTGCTCGCGACGGGCGGGGCGGGGCGCACCTATCTCTTCTCCACCGCCCCGCGCGGCGCGACCGGGGACGGCATCGCGATGGCGTGGCGCGCGGGCTGCCGCATCTCCAACATGGAGATGATGCAGTTCCACCCGACCTGCCTCTACAATCTCGACGTCAAGAACTTCCTGATCACCGAGGCGGTGCGCGGCGAGGGCGGGCATCTGCTGCTGCCCCCCGACGCCGGCGACGAGGCGGGCCACCGCTTCATGCCCGATTTCGATTCCCGGCTGGAGCTGGCGCCGCGCGACATCGTGGCGCGGGCGATCGACCACGAGATCAAGCGGCTCGGCCTCGACTATGTCCACCTGGACATCAGTCACATGGGGCCGGAGTTCGTCCAGCACCATTTCCCGACCATCTACCACCGGCTGCTCGATCTCGACATCGACATGACCAAGGCGCCGATCCCGGTGGTCCCCGCCCAGCATTATACCTGCGGCGGCGTGGTGATCGATCGCGACGGGCGTACCGACCTGCCGGGCCTCTATGCCGCAGGCGAGGTGAGCCAGTCGGGGCTGCATGGGGCCAATCGCCTCGCGTCCAACTCCCTGCTCGAATGCTTCGTGTTCGGCGAGGCGGTGGCGAATCACATCACGGCGCATTGGGGCGAACTCGCCCCGCCGCCGGCGATCCGGCCGTGGGACGAGAGCCGGGTGACCGATTCCGACGAGGAAGTCGTCATCAAGCAGAACTGGACCGAGATCCGCCGCTTCATGTGGAACTATGTCGGCATCGTCCGCACCACCAAGCGGCTGGAGCGCGCCGCGCACCGCATCAAGCTGCTGCGCGAGGAAGTCGCCGACTATTACGGCCATTTCCGCGTCACGCCCGACCTGATCGAGCTGCGCAACCTGCTGGAAAGCGCCGACCTGATCGTCCGCTCGGCGCTCCACCGCAAGGAGAGCCGGGGCCTGCACTACACGCTCGATTATCCGGAAACGTTGCCCGACGCAGTGGACACTATCCTGGTACCCTGATCCCGCGTCCCGGCGTTCAGGGCCGCGCCGGGCTCGCCCGCTCGGCGATCATGCGTTCGCCGTCGATGGTGATCGGGCTGGCGAGGCCGGGCAGCCCCTCGCGTACGATCGCCATCCCGCGCGCGATCACCTGCGGATCGGCGAACACTTCGTCGACGCGGTTGATCGGCCCGGCCGGCACGCCCTGCGCCTCCAGCGCCTCATACAAGTCCGCCTTGGCCCAATCGAGGATCGCGCGGGCGAGCTGCGGGATCAGCGCATCGCGATGGGTGACGCGCGCCGGGTTGGTGGCGAAGCGCGGATCGCCTGCCAGACCCAGCCCCAGGATTCCGCACAGCTTCGCGAACTGCGAATCATTGCCCACCGCGACGATCAGCTCGCCGTCGCGACAGGCAAAGGCCTGGTATGGCACCAGATTCGCATGTCCATTACCCATGCGGTGCGGCACCGTGCCGCTCGCCATCCAGTTGAGCGCCTGATTGGCGAGCACCGCCACCTGGGTGTCGAGCAGCGCCATGTCGATATGCGCGCCGATGCCTTCCACGTCGCGCCGGCGGAGCGCGGCGAGGATCGCGACCGCCGAATAGACGCCGGTGAAGATGTCGGCATAGGCGACCCCCGCTTTCTGGGGCGCGCCATCGGGCTCGCCGGTGAGGCTCATCGCCCCGCCCATGCCCTGGATGATGAAGTCATAGCCGGCACGCGGCGCATAGGGGCCGGTCTGGCCGAAGCCGGTGATCGAGCAGACGATCAGCCGCGGGTTCGCCGCCCGCAGGCTGGCGGCATCGAGCCCGTATTTCACCAGCCCGCCGACCTTGTAATTCTCGATCACGACGTCCGCCTCGGCGATCAGCGCCCTGGCGGCGGCCTGCCCCTCGGGCGTGGCGATGTCGATGCCGATGCTGGTCTTGCCGCGATTGCAGGCGTGGAAATAGGCGGCGTCGCGGTTCGCCCCTTCCGCATCGTGGAGGAAGGGCGGACCCCAGTGCCGGGTATCGTCGCCGGCGCCGGGGCGCTCCACCTTCACCACGTCGGCCCCCAGATCGGCGAGCAGCTGCCCGCACCAGGGCCCGGCGAGGATGCGGGCGAGCTCGACGACCTTGATGCCGGCCAGCGGCTTCACGGACGGCGGATCGCGTAGACGACGTGCGGCTTTACCTCGCCTGCCATCATGCGCGGCAGTGTGCCGGGGCGGAGCACGCCGCCGATCTTCTCCATCGCGCGGCGCGAACGGACATTATCCGCGCCGACCATGAAGGTCACCGTCGCGACCTCTCGGTGGATATGGGCGAGCATCAGCGTCTTGATCTCGCGATTGTAACGCCCGCCCCAATAGGCACGCGCGATATAGGTCCAGCCGATCTCGATCTCGTCGGCCTCGGGCACCCAATTGTCGTAGCGCGAGCCGCCGATCACCGCGCCGCTCGCACGATCGAGGATGGTCAGCCGGCCGCCGCTTGCCAGGCAGGCGTCGAAAAAGGCATCGAACACCGGCCGCTGCCAGCGATCATGCGCCGGGTGGACCTCCCAGACCAGCGGATCGCTTGCAACCGCGTAGAGCGGCTCCCGATCGGCCGCCGTCATCGGCCGGATGCGGACCAGCTCGCCTTCCAGTACCGGCTGCCGATCGGGCGCCATCAGAACGCCGCGATCCCGGTGATCGCCCGGCCGAGAATCAGCCCGTGGACATCGTGCGTGCCTTCGTACGTATTCACCGTCTCGAGGTTGATCGCATGGCGGATCACGTGGAATTCGGCCGAGATGCCGTTGCCGCCGTGCATGTCGCGCGCGACGCGGGCGATCTCCAGCGCCTTGCCGCAATTGTTGCGCTTGATGATGCTGATCGCCTCCGGGCTGAGCGTACCCACGTCGAACATCCGCCCGCAGCGCAGCGCCGCCTGCAGCCCCAGCGCAATCTCGGTCTCCATATTGGCGAGCTTGAGCTGCACCAGCTGGGTCGCGGCCAGCGGCCGGCCGAACTGGTGGCGGTCCAGCGTGTACTGGCGCGCGGCATGGAAGCAGGCCTCGGCCGCGCCCATCGTGCCCCAGGCGATGCCATAGCGCGCGCGGTTGAGGCAGCCGAACGGCCCCTTCAGCCCCTGGACGTTGGGAAGCAGCGCGTCTTCGCCCACTTCCACCCCGTCCATCACGATCTCGCCGGTCACCGAGGCGCGCAAGCTCAGCTTGCCCTCGATCTTCGGGCTGGTGAGCCCCTTCATGCCGCGTTCCAGCACGAAGCCGCGGATCGCCCCGTCATGCGCATCGCTCTTCGCCCAGACGACGAACACGTCGGCGATCGGGGAATTGGTGATCCACATCTTGGCGCCGGTGATCCGGTAGCCGCCGTCGATCTTCTCGGCCCGCGTGCGCATGCCGGCGGGATCGGAGCCGGCGTCGGGCTCGGTCAGGCCGAAACAGCCGACCCATTCGCCGCTCGCCAGCTTGGGCAGATACTTTCGCCGCTGCTCCTCGCTGCCATAGGCATGGATCGGGTGCATGACGAGCGAGCTCTGCACGCTCATTGCCGAACGGTAGCCCGAATCGACCCGCTCCACCTCGCGCGCGACCAGGCCATAGGCGACATAGCCGAGGCCGGCGCCGCCATAGGTTTCGGGGATCGTGGGCCCGAGCAGGCCCAGCGCGCCCATCTCGGACATGATCTCGCGGTCGAACCGCTCTTCCAGATAGGCGGAGGTGACGCGGGGGAGCAGCTCGCCCTGCGCATAGTCGCGCGCGGCATCGCGCACCATTCGCTCTTCGTCGGTCAGCTCGCCGTCGAGCCCGAACGGATCCTGCCAGTCAAACCGGCCCATTTCTGCCATTTCAGTCGTTCCTCGGTGTCTCCGGTGCCGGGGCGGGGGCGGGTGCCGGCGCCACGACCGGTGGTTTGGGCGGCGTTGCAGCGGCCGCCTTCTCTATCTCGTCCAGGGCCTTGCGGGCGCTGACATAGCGCGACGCGGCGCTGGTCCAGCCCTCCGCCACGGAGGCGCCGGGCATGTGTGCGACTTCGGCGATCGCGGTCTCGACATTGCCGGCGGCAAGCGCGCTGCGGGCGCGGCGCAGGCGCTCGGCGGGGCGCGGGCTCGGCATGCCGGCCTGGTGCAGCACGAACAGGTCGCCCACGAAGCTGCGGAAGCGCACCCAGAGGCTGTCGTCCGGCCCGGTGCCGAGCCGCGGAGCGATGGTATCCAGCGCGATGCGCAGATCCTCGAGCGTGAGCGGATCGGCGGCGGCCGCGACGATCGCTCCCACCGCCTGTGGATGGCGCTCGCCGAAGCGGGCGCGGAGCTGCTGCTCCAGGCTGCCGAGCGGCTGGCCGCGCTCGATCGCGCGGCGCACCGCGGCGGCGACCATCAGCCGTTCGGCCTGGGTAGAATATTGGGCGGCGTTGCGCGCGCTTTCATCGGCCTGGCGCAACTGCAGCTCCAGCGCATCGAGCCGGGCGGCGAGCGCGCTTTCCCGGGCATCCAGCGTCGCCACATCGGTGGCAGGCGCGAGCACCGGCGGCGGCATTTTCAGCGGCTGGGCGGCGGGTGAGGGCGCGGCGCTGGGGGCGGTCGTGCCGGCAGGGGCCGTGCCGAAATGCTGGCCGGCAAGCTGGATCGCACCTGCGGTCAAGGCAGTGCCGGCAAGGAAACCAAGCCCGGCGGGAATCATTCGGGGTCGGCGCGGACCAAGGGTTCGGACCGGCTCGGGCGCCAGGGGCTCGTCGCTCATGGCCGCCCTTTTCGCCGCGCGGGGGCCGCGGGTCAATCGGCGAGCGTGATGGCGAGGTCGATCAGGGCTTCGGTTTCCGGGTGCGCGGCAATGGCGGTGGCGCGCCAGCCCCTGCCGGCGCCGGCTGCCGCCGCGTCGCTGACCGCCACGAGGACGATGGTGCTGCGGTCGGGCGCGATCTCCGCCAGCCGCGCACCGGCTCGGGCCGACTGGACCAGCGCGACGCTGCCGGCCAGTGCGGCGGCGGCTTCGGGGGCGATCGGCAGTGCTTCGCTTGCATATACCGGCAATACCGCCGCGACGATGTCGCCTGCCTCCAATGTCCGTTCCTGGCCCGCGAGATGCAGGGCGCGGCGTACGCCCATTGCCCGAGCCTGCTCGACCAGTGCGGCGGCGCCCTTCTGCCCGACCGAAACGACGTCGAACCCGACCCGGCGGGCGGCCGATGCGGTCGCCTCGCCCACCGCATGTACCGGCAGGCCGCGCAGGGTCTCCAGCCCGTCGCCGGCCAGTCGCACGGCATTGGCGCTGGTGAGGATCAGGGCGTCGAACGCGGCCGCGTCGGGCACCGACCAGGCGAGCGGGCGCGTCGCGAACAGCGGCAGGCGGATCGCGGTGCGGCCGCGCCCTTCGATGGCGGCGGCGGTGATGCGGTTGCCGGGGTCCGGCCGCAGGACCGCGATCGGCCGGCTCATCCGGCGAACAGCGCGCGCACCGTATCGGGCGCGCGATCGAGCAGGTCGCGGGCGAGCGCGGCGGGCAGCATCGCGTCCTCCGGCGCGCCTTCGATCATGCCATGGACATGGGCGCTGCCGTCCCCGGCGAACAGCTCCGCCTCGATCGTCAGGATCGCGCCTTCGATCGTCGCCAAGGCCGCCACCGGCGAATGGCAGTCCGCCATCAGCGCGGCGAGCAGCGCGCGTTCGGCGAGCACGCAGGCGCGGGTCTTGGGGTGATCGATCGCCGCTAGCAGCGCAAGCGTGCGGCTATCGTCGGCGCGCGCTTCGATTCCTACCGCGCCCTGCGCCGGCGCCGGCAGCATCACGCTCGTGGGAATGACGTGGCCGACGTCGTGGCGGCCCAGCCGCTCGAGCCCCGCCGAGGCGAGCAGCGTCGCATCCGCCTCGCCTGCCGCCAGCTTGGCGAGACGCGTGTCGACATTGCCGCGGAACAGCACGGTGGAGATGTCCGGGCGGTGGCGCTTCACCTGCGCGGCGCGGCGCGGCGAGGCGGTGCCGATCACCGCCGCCGGCTTCAGCGCCGCGAGCGATTCCGCGCCCACCAGCCGGTCGCGCACATCGGCGCGCGGCAGCATCGCGGCGATGGCGATCGCTTCCGGGCGGATCGTCTCGACATCCTTCATCGAATGCACCGCGCAGTCGATGTCGCCTTCGAGCAGCGCGCGGTCCAGTTCCTTGGTCCACAGCGCCTTGCCGCCGATCTCGGCGAGCGGGCGGTCCTGCACCCTGTCGCCGGTGGTGCGGACGACGACGATCTCGCCCGCGATGCCGTGCGCCGCCTGCAGCGCGTCACGCACCATATGGGCCTGGGTAAGGGCGAGCGGCGAGCCGCGCGTGCCGATGCGAAATCCAGTCATGGCGCTGGTGCTAGGGTTGCGGTGAAGCGAGGGCAATGGGGGTCTTCGCGGATCCAAACGCCCTCCGCCTCTGGACCCTGCCGCCAAGCGGCTTAGATGGGAGCAATGGCACTGATCCTCGGACTTGAATCGAGCTGCGACGAAACGGCGGCGGCCCTGGTGACCAGCGATGGCACGATCCGCGCGCACAAGCTGGCGCGGCAGGAAGAGGCGCACCGGCCCTATGGCGGTGTCGTGCCCGAGATTGCGGCGCGCGCGCATGTCGAGATGCTGGGGCCGCTCGTCGAAGCGGCGCTCGAGGAGGCAGGGGTCACGCTCGACCAGGTCGACGCGATCGCCGCCACGGCGGGGCCCGGCCTGATCGGCGGCGTGATGGTGGGCCTCGTCACCGGCAAGGCACTGGCGCTGGCGGCGAACAAGCCGCTGGTGGCCGTGAATCATCTCGAGGGCCATGCGCTCTCGCCGCGACTCGGCGACCGGAGCCTGGAATTTCCGTACCTGCTGTTGCTCGTCTCGGGCGGGCATTGCCAGTTGCTGCTGGTCGAGGGCGTCAGCCGCTATCGCCGGCTCGCCACCACGATCGACGACGCGGCAGGCGAGGCGTTCGACAAGACGGCGAAGCTGCTCGGCCTCGGCTTTCCCGGCGGCCCGGCGGTGGAAAAGGCCGCCGAGCGCGGCAATCCCAGGGCGATGCCGCTGCCGCGCCCGCTGGTCGGATCGGGCGAGCCGCATTTCTCGTTCGCGGGGCTGAAGAGCGCGGTCGCACGCGCGGTGAACGACTATAGCGCCGAGGATCTCGCCGCCTCGTTCCAGCAGGCGGTGGTCGACTGCCTGGTCGATCGCACCCGTCGGGCGCTGGCGAGCGTGCAGCCGACGGCGCTTGTGGTCGCGGGCGGTGTCGCCGCCAACAGGGCGGTGCGCGGGGCGCTGGAAGCCTTGGCCGCGGACCACGGCCTGCGCTTCGTCGCGCCGCCGCTCTGGCTGTGCACCGATAACGCCGCGATGATCGCCTGGGCGGGCGCCGAGCGCTTCGCGCAAGGGCTTACCGATCCGCTCGAAACCCCGGCACGGGCGCGCTGGCCGCTCGATCCCGATGCGGAAAAGGTGCGCGGCGCAGGAGTGAAGGCATGAAGATCGGGGTGATCGGCGGCGGCGCCTGGGGCACCGCGCTCGCACAGGTCGCGGCGCGTGGGCATGACCCCGTCCTGCTCTGGGCGCGCGAGCCCGAGGTTGTGGAGAGCATCAACACCGCGCACGAGAATCGCCAGTTCCTCGCCGGGGTGCCGCTGTCCCCCAGCATCCGCGCGACCGGCAGTCTTGGCGACCTTGCCGGCTGCGACGCGCTGCTGGTGGTGGCGCCAGCGCAACATGTCCGCGCAGTCTTGGCGGAGACGGCGGTCGGCACCACCCCGCTCGTGCTCTGCGCCAAGGGGATCGAGGCGGGCACTCGGCTGCTCGTGGGCGAAGTGGCGCGCAGCGTCGCGCCCGATGCGCCGATCGCGGTGCTGTCCGGCCCCACCTTCGCGCACGAAGTGGCAGCGGGGAAGCCGACCGCGGTGACGCTTGCCTGCGAGGACGCCGCGCTGCGCACCCGCCTGACGGAACGACTCGGCGCGCCGGCCTTCCGCCCCTATGCCTCGGCCGACGTGATCGGCGCCGAAATCGGCGGCGCGGTGAAGAATGTGCTCGCCATCGCCTGCGGCGTGGTGGAAGGCGCCGGGCTCGGGCTCAACGCCCGCGCGGCGCTGATCGCGCGCGGCTTTGCCGAGATGACCCGCTTCGGCCTCGCCCGCGGTGCGCAGGCGGAGACGCTCACCGGCCTGTCTGGTTTGGGTGACCTGGTCCTCACCTGCTCGTCGACCAATTCCCGCAATTTCTCGCTGGGCGTCGGGCTGGGGCAAGGGCGCAGCGCCGCCGCATTGCTCTCGGATCGCAAAACCGTGGCCGAGGGCGCCTTCACCGCGCCGGTGCTCCGCGAGGCTGCCGCAGAGGCAGGCGTGGAGATGCCGGTGACGCTGGCCGTCAACGCGCTGCTCGAAGGCGCGCCGGTGGCCGAGGTGATCGATGCGCTGCTCAGCCGCCCGCTCAAGCCCGAGGCCGTTTAGCGAACGAGCAACGAAAAAGGGCCGGCGTTTCCGCCAGCCCTTTTGCAGTTCCAGTGCGGTAGAGAGTGATCAGCCCTCGTAATCGCCACCCAGATTCTGGTTGCGGGGCGGGGCCGCCGCGGTGAGGCGCAGTGCCTCGGCCTGGGCCTGGATCGAACCGACTTCATCCGGCGCATCCTCGTCGTCGATGCGGACGCGCTGCAGGCTCGACACCACGGCTTCCTGCAGGTGATCGGGACGCACGGTTTCTTCGGCGATCTCGCGCAGGGCGACGACCGGATTCTTGTCGCGATCGCGATCCAGGGTCAGATCGGCACCACCGGAGATCTGCCGCGCGCGCTGGGCGGCGAACAACACCAGGTCGAACCGGTTGGGAACCTTGTCGACGCAATCCTCGACTGTGACGCGCGCCATATACGCTTCCTTGGGATAGGGGTGTCCGGGAAAGACCGGCCAGTTAGAGGCCGGCTGCCGAAAAGTCAAGGAAAGCGGCCGGAGGGTGCGGGCGAACCCAATGCCCGCGTGCGCGTTGTCTGCGCAACCGAGCAGGAGAATCGATTCCCGATGGCGCCCTATGCCGATGCCGAGCCGCTTGCCGCAGGCGCCGATGTGCCCGATGACGCGGCCATGCCGCCGCTCGCCCAGCCCCGCTTTACCGTCGACGGCAATCGCCTGACGCTGCTGCCCGACGGACCCGAGCGGCTGCGCGCGCTGCTGGCGCTGATCGCGGGTGCGACACGGACGCTGCGGGTGCTCTACTATATCTATCTCGACGACGAGGCGGGCGCAGCGGTGCGCCAGGCGCTGCTCGACGCGGCGGCGCGGGGCGTCCGCGTATACCTCATCGTCGACGGGCTGGGCAGCGAGCATGCCCAGGGCAATGATTTCTTCGCGCCGCTCCATGCGGCGGGCGTCGAGGTCTGCCGCTTCGTGCCCCGCTGGGGGCGGCGCTATCTGCTGCGCAACCACCAGAAGCTGGCGCTGGCCGACGAGGCGCGGGTGATCGTCGGCGGGTTCAATATCGAATCGAGCTATTTCGGCACCGCCGCCGAGCAGGCGTGGCGCGACATGGGGCTGCTGGTCGAAGGGCCGGCGGCCGAGCGGTTGACCGGCTATTTCGACGCGCTCGCCGGCTGGGCGAAGCGTCCGCGCGCGACGCTGCGCTCGCTGGCGCGCACGCTCAAGACCTGGAGCGAGCCGGAGGGAAACACCCGCTGGCTGTTCGGCGGGCCGATGCGGCGCCTGTCCCCCTGGGCGCGGGTGGTGAAGCACGACATGGAGCGGGCGACCCGGCTCGACCTGATCGCCGCCTATTTCGCCCCGAGTCCGGCGATGCTGCGGCGGCTCGACAAGGCGGGGCGGCGGGGGCGGGTGCGGCTGGTGCTCCCCTCGAAGCTCGACCACGCCGCCGCGATCTGGGCGGCGCGGTTCACTTATGCCGGGCTGCTTCGCAAGGACGTGCAGATCTACGAATATCAGCCGACCAAGCTGCACACCAAGCTCTACGTGATCGACGACGTGGTGCACATCGGATCGGCCAATTTCGACATTCGCAGCATGTTCCTGAACCTGGAGCTGATGCTGCGCGTGGCGGACCCGGCCTTCGCCGCGCATGTCCGCAGCTATGTCGACGGCGAGGTGGCGCAGTCCGAGCGGATCACGCCGGAACTCTACAAGGCGCGCACCGGCTGGTGGACCCGGGTGAAGCAGTTCGGCGCCTATTTCGTGATGGCGGTGCTCGACTATAACGTCACGCGCCGGCTGAACTTCGGCAACAAGGGGCCGGTGGAATCATAAGCCGTACTCCACACATGGCGTAGGGCCGGGGCGGATGGAGGTGGGTCATGAGTCGGGTCCTTGATTTCCGCGGGCGGGTGGCGAACGCCGACACGATGATCCTTGATGTCGCTACGGCTGCCAGGTCATTCTTGCTCCCCCATTGGTCGCGATGGCATCAGCAATGGGGACCACCCGCGCCGTCCGTTGCGTCCCAGTGGACCTGTGTGCGATCGAGCATGTTTCTCGTGAGAGCATTTTGCCGTTGCGGCATCGACGCGAGACTGCAGAGCGGCCAGCCGCCGCGCGAAATGTCGGGTACCGTCGACGAGGAGTGTGGCGTGTTCAATGCCTATGGCTGGATGGGGCATGCCTGGGCCGAAGCGAACGGCTTCGTGATCGACATAACAGCAGACCAGTTCGGGCATGCGCCGGTGATCGTTCTACCGGCGACCAGCCCCGCCTATCGGCCGGCACGGGACGAAGCGTACACGCTCAAGGTTACCAAGAACGGCATGGCGGCGATCGATGAACTCTGGCCCTCATGGTGCCGTCACGTGGACCGAGAGGGTATGCTTGCGGAAGGAGACGCAGCTCTCTCCTAGGTGTCGAGTCGGTCGGGCGCCGACATAGTGTGGTCCGTGTTCAGGACAGGTGCGCCAAGGAGCGGCTCGACATCGACCGACACCTGCATGGCCTGCGCGCCGGAGCCGAGGACGACGCCGTCGATGGGCGCGATATCGGCATAGTCGCGGCCGATCGCCATGACGATGTGATCCTCGGCCATCCAGATGCCGTTGGTGGGATCGACCCCCACCCAGCCGAGATCCGGCCCGCACCAGAGCAGCACCCAGGCATGGGTCGCGTCGGCGCCGACCAGGCGGGGCTGGCCCGGTGGCGGCAGGGTACGGAGATAGCCCGAGACATAGGCGGCTGGCAGCCCCGCCGCGCGCAGGCCCGAGAGCATGATCTGCGCGAAATCCTGGCAGACGCCGCCCCGCTTCGCGAAGGCTTCATGCGGCGGTGTGTCGACCAGCGTGGCGGTGGGATCGAAGGCGAACTCGCGCTGGATGCGCCGGGCGAGCGCGATTCCGGCGTCGAGGATGCCGCGATCCTGCTGGAGCTCCTCGGCGCACCAGGCGGCGATGTCGCGGTCGAGCGGGATCAGCGGCGAGGGGAAGAGATAGGCCGCCGGACCGGCCGGGCTGGGATCGCGGCTCGCGCGTGCCCAGGCGGCGATCTGGGCGATCGTCGGATCGCCGGGCGCGGGAATCGGAATTTGCCGGTCGACGCGGACCTGCGCGGTGCTTTCGATCGTCAGGCTGTTCGATGCATGCTCCACCACCAGCCGCACGACATTGGCGAGGCCCGCCTCGGCGCGGGCGGGATAGGTGCGGCCGCCGGGCTGCACGCTCAGCGCATATTCCTCGATTTTCTGGCCGGACCACAGGATCGGCTTCAGCCGCAGGTTGCAACGCGCGAAGGCGACCGGCTGGGCATAGTCGAACCGCGTCACATGGCGGATGCGGTAGAGCATCATGCCAGCACGAGCCCCGCGGCGCGCAGCGGCTCGGCACCGTGCAGGAAATAGCGGCGGGCCACCGACTCGGAGAGGGTCCACAGCCGCGATTGGAGATCGGCGAGCCAGGCATCGTCGATCGCCGTCGCGCGGGCGGTGACCAGCGCGGCGGCAAGACCACGCGCCTGCTCCTGTTGCGGCTCGGCCAGCCCGTCGTCGGAGAGGACGGGGAGCGCGTTGAGATGCGCGGAGATCGCCGCCGCCTGGAAGGCGATGCCGCGCGGATTGCCGGGGTCGAGCGCGAGCAGGTCGAGCACCGGCACCCGGGCGATGCCGGTCAGGTAGCGCTGGCGATAGCTGATCTGGCTGTCGGCAAGGTCGAGCAGCGTCGAGAGATCGTCGGCAGTCGCCTGCGGGCCGCCCAAGGCGCGCAGGAAGCCGATCGTCGCCAGCGCGCGTTCGATGCGGCGGCCGAGGTCGTGGAAGCGCCACGCATCGGTGCGGCCCATATGCTCGCCCGCCTGTCCCGCCAGCGCCGAATAGCGCCGCTGCAGCGAGCCGGCGCGATCAAGCAGCACTCCGCGTTCGGGAAAGGGCGCGTCGAGCAGGCGGATCATGTCGGCCGATAGCCGATCGCGCGAGACCGCGCCGATCGAGCGCGCCTGCCGGTTGATCGCGCGGACGCTGGTGAAGCCCTCGGTCGATTCGAGTGCGGTGCGGGCGAGCTGGGTCAGGTCCTGGCGCTTCAGGCCGCGTGGGGCAGGCGCGGCGCCGCCTGCGACCACCAGCTGGGCGAGCCGGTCGACCGTCTCGGCCGAAAGGGCGGCACCGGTATCCGCGCTGATCGAATGGCCGAGGAGGACGCGCAGCACCGAGAGCAGCGCCTCGCCGCGCTCCAGATAGCGGCCGAGCCAGAACATGTTGTCGGCAACGCGGCTGGGCAGCGTGCCGGGATTGCGGCGCAGCTGGGTCGAGTCGCCCGAGGGCAGCAGCGACACCGGCGCGACCGGATCGGGCCCGTGGATGCAGACATCGGCCGACCAGCTGCCTTCGCCCATCACGGCCGCGCGGGCATCGGCATGCTCGCCGATCCGCGCGAAGCCGCCGGGGAGCACCGTCCAGGCGCCGGCCGCATCGCGCGCGGCGAAGACACGGAGGGTGAAGGGGCGGGGCGCGAGGCGATCTTCCGCCACGAACGGCATGGTCGACAGGCAGACGACTTCCTGCCCGACATAGTCCTGCGGCCGGCGGGTGAGGTCGTCGCGGAGGGCCGCACGGGCGGTCTCGTCCAGATGCGCGCCGAGCACCGCCTTGCCCTCCGGCAACCCCAGTGGCGGGGTGCCGAAGGCGGGGGCGACCAGCATGTGGTCGAGATTCGCCGTGACATGCGCGGCTTCCGCAGGCTGACCGCACCACCAGGTGGCGATGTTAGGCAGGCGCAGCGGCTCGCCGAGCAGGATCTCGCTGAGGCGCGGCAGGAAGGCGGCGAAGGCGGGTGCCTCCAGCAGCCCCGCGCCCGGCGCGTTGGCGATCACGACATTGCCGGCCACCGTCGCGTCGATCAGCCCGGCGACGCCGATCGTCGAATGCGAATCGAGCGCGAGCGGATCGAGATAGCGCGGGTCGAACCGGTGCCACAGCGCATCCACCCGCTTCAGCCCGGCGATGGTGCGCACATAGACGCGGTCGTCGAGCACGGCGAGATCGGCACCTTCGACCAGCAGGAATCCGAGATAGCGGGCGAGATGGGCCTGCTCGGCATAGCTGGCGTTGAACCGGCCGGGGGTGAGCAGTGCCATGCGCGGCTCGGCGCGGCGGCAGGCGGCGGCGATGCCGTCGCGGAAGGCGGCGAAGAAGGGGGCGTGGCGCTCGATGTTGAGCCGGCCCTGCAGGCCACCCAGCGTACGCGCCATCGCCAGCCGGTTTTCCAGCGCATAGCCGGCGCCGGCAGGCGCGCGCAGGTGATCGGCCAGCACCCGCCAATGGCCGTCCGGGCTGCGGCACAGATCGAAGGCGACGAAGTGGAGGTGGTGCTCGCCCGGCGGAGTCAGGTGGGTGAGGGGGCGAAGGAAGAAGGGGCTGCCGGTCAGCAGTGCGGCGGGGAGATGGCCGTCGGCGACCAGCCGGGCAGGGCCGTAGCAATCGCGGAGCAGCCGCTCCATCAGCTCGGCGCGCTGGGCGATCCCGGCCGCGATGCCGTGCCATTCCTGCTGGTCGATCAGCAACGGCACGGGGGAAAGCGGCCAGGGTCGCTCGTCGCCCTCCTCGCCGATCCGGTAGCCGGTGCCGATATCCTCGGCGTGGCGATGGGCGCGTTCGCGGGCGATGGTCAGCCCGTCACCGGAGAGGCCCGCAACCTCCTCGAACAGCGCCGACCAGGCCTCGCAGGCCCGCGCGCACAGCACGTCGCCGGCGGGCGCCTGGCCGCAATAGTCGGTGATCCACCGGTCGGCGATGGTGCCGGCGTCGAACAATCCCGCCTCGGCAAGGCTGGCCACAGCTGCGTCCCTTTCTCGGCCGTGGTGATGGGCGAAACCATGGTGCCATGCAACACGGGAGATGTGCGGGACCGTCAGCCGAGCCGGGCGAGCGCCTCCTCCAGGGTACACAACCCCGCCACGCCGCGCGCGTTGCATCCCGGCACGGGAAGAATGCGATCATAGGGCTGGCCGGCACCGAGCGGCGCTGCGCTGCGGAGCTGGAGCAGCGACTGCGCCCGATAGCGCAGGCGAACATAGCGCTTGCCGGCACGGTCGTGCAGCCGCTCCAGGATCAGCGCACCGCCGGGCACGGGGTCGTCCGCAGCGAAGCCGGGGGCTTGCCAGTGGATGTCGAACAATCCGCCGAGATTGGCGATATTGGTGTCGTGCCCCGAGATCATCGTCACGCGCGGTCCGCTGTCTGCCAGCCCGGCTTGGACGATCCCGGCCAGCCCGGCGAAGTTGGCCGCGGCGATTGCGCGCGGGCGGGCGAGGATGCGGAATTCGAGCGCGTGGAATTCGCCCAGGGCGGTGACGTCTGCCAGTGTCGCGCGACCCCAGCCGATCTGCGCCATCGGCATGCCCTCGGCCGCCTCCAGCAGCAGGATCTGCGCCGCGGTGGAGGCGCGGTCGAGCGCGCCGGTCAGCTTGGGCCGCTTGTCGGCGCGGGCGGGTGCGAGGCCGGTTGCCGTGCCGGAGACGCCGCAGCCGGCGCGCGGGTTGCCGCACAGGATCGCATCGATCCGCGCGAGCAGCGGGGCATAGCGCGCATCGAGCGCGGCGAATCCGCCGGGGCCGACTTCGGCCAGCACCGCCGCATCGGCCTTGGCCGGATCTAGCGCAGCCTTGCCCGATTCGATCGCGTTGAAGCGGGGATCGGATTCGTCCTGCGGGCGATGGTCGATCGCGATCCGGCAGCCCGGGGCAAGCGTCGCGACCCAGGTCTTGGCGGTTTCGATCGTGCGCTGGTCGCTGTCGGCGACGATGCGAATCGCCGCCGCGGTGGGGCAGCCCTTGGCAGGCAGCAAGCCGTAGCCGCGCCATGCCCGCGCATCGACGGGCCCGAGCCGCGACACGGCGAGCGCGCCGTGCGCGGTGAGCCAGCCCGGCTGGGTTGGCCAGTCGGGCCAGCGCTCCGGCGTCACCTGGGGGGGCATGGCTGGGGCCTTGGTGGGCGGCCGCACGCCGTGGCGCATCAGCATCACGACGCGGTCTACCACCAGCGGATCGGCCGGGCGCGTCCCCGCCAGCGCGGGCGTTGCGAGGGTGAGGGCCAGTCCCAGACCGATCCGAAGCTTCATTCGTTGTCCTTCCTCAGAAATGAATCTGCACGCCGCCGCGCAGCTGCGCGCCGTAGCGCTCGCGCTCGACGAGCTGGGCGCGGGTGCCGATATAGCGGCGCCAGGGGGCGTCGGTAACGTTGATCGCGTCGCCGAACAGCGTGAACTGCGGCGTCACCTGATAGCTCAGGTGCACGTCGAGCTGGCCGTTGCCATCGGTATATTGATCGGTCGCCGCACTGCCGCCGATCGTGTCCAGATAGGACGAGCGATAGTTGAACGCGACGCGCGCGCTGAGGCCGTATTTCTCGAAGAAGATCTGCGCGTTGCCGACATTCTTCGACTGAAAGGCGAGCGGCACGTCGCCCGCGCGGATGACGCTGGCACTGGCGTGGCCCCAGACATGGGTGAAGTTGGCCGAGACGCCGAAGCCGCTCAGCAGACCCGGCAGGAAGGTGAACTGCACCTGCACATTGCCCTCGACGCCGGTGACCGTTTCCGAATCGGCGTTGAGCAGCTGGGTGACGTTGGCCGCGGCATAGCTTACGCCCGCAGCGGTGAAGTTGGTCTGGCGGTTGGTGTTGCTGTAGATCGGGTTGTCGATCTGCTTGTGGAACGCGCCCGCCGAGAGGATCGCGCCGGGGGCCGGATAATATTCCAGCGCCGCGTCATAGTTTACCGCGCGATAGGGCTTGAGGTTGGCATTGCCGAGCGAGATCGCGGCGGTCGCGGGGTCGCTGGTGTCGACCACCACGAAGGGCGCAAGATTGGCGTAGTTGGGCCGCCCGATCGACGTCGTCACCGCGCCACGCAGCAGCAGGTTGCGGGCGAACTCGAACTTGGCGTTCACGCCGGGGAAGACGTCGGTATAGCTGGTCTTGCCGGAGCTGTTATAGCCATCGGTCAGCGTCGAGGCGGCGTTGACTACCTTCGCCTTCACCTCGTCCTCGGTATGCTCGACGCGGACGCCCGGCACCAGGGTGAGGCCGCCGAACTTCAGCGTCGCCATCACATAGCCGGCGGCGATCTTCTCCTGCACGTCGGAATCGTTGGCGAGCGTGTCGCTGAGCGTACCTGCCTTGTCGATCGCTGCGACGCCCGGGTTGGCGTCGAAATAGGCCTTAGCCGCGGCATAGTTGATGCGGTTCCCGAAGGCGAACATGCCGTCGTAGAAATCGGTCACGCCGGGAAATCCGACCGGATTGGCCAGCGTCCATGCGGTCTTGGTCGACTTGTAGTTGGTCTTGTTCTGATCGTTGAACTTGTCGCGGCTCAGATATTTGCCACCGAGCTTGAAGGTGGAGCCGTCGCCGAGGCCGATGTCGTGGGTATAGTCGATCCGGCCCTGCCACAGTTCCTCATAGGTGCTGCGCTGGTCGAAATTGACCTTGCTGAAGGTGAACAGCGACGGCGTATTGAACGCGGCCGTGGTCGGCGTCAGCGTGTAGGGATAGGTCGAGGGATCGTAGTTCAGCGTCACCGCACCCTTGGCGGTGGTGAAGGTGAACTCGCTGCGCAGCGGGTCCTTCTTCTCGGCGCGAGTCCAGTTGCCTGAAAGCTCGAGCGTACCGCCGGCGACCTCGCCGAACTCGCCGCCCAGCGTCACCGACTTGGTGTTGTCGTCCTCGTTGCGATTGCGCACCAGGATCGTCGCGGTCGCCTTGGGGGTGGCACCCGGCGTGGTGATGGCGAGGCGGTTCTGGTCCCGGGTTTCGTGATCCTGGAACTTCGAATAGCTGGTGCGCAGGTAGAGCTTGGCGGTTTCGCTCGCATGCCAGTCGAAATTGCCGACCACGCCGAGCCGGGTGCGGGTGAGGTTATAGTCGCGCAGGCCGTTGCCGTCCGGCACGCCGTTCACCCAGTTGGTCGAGCCCTGGTAATTCTGACTCTCGATCGGGCGCTCGGAATAATTGACCGAGACGACCGCGCCGAACTGCTGCTGCGCGCCGAAGCGGCCGCCCACCGTGCCGTCCAGCTCGTAGGGTACCTTGTGGTTGAGCGAATACCAGCCCTGCGCGGCGCGGGCGTCGAGGAAGAAGGGCTTCACGCTGTCGAAGCCGGTACGGGTGCGGATCGCCACTTCGCCGGCGATGGCGTTGGCGTCCTGGCTCGCCAGCACCGACTTGGTGACCGCGACCGACTGGATCATCGCCGAGGGCAGATCGTCGAGCTTCACCTGGCGGCTGCCCGGCTCGGGCGCGGGCAGCGTCTGGCCGTTGAGCGTGACGTTGAGCAGCGCCGGATCGATCCCGCGGACGATCGCATAGCGGCCCTCGCCCTGGTCGTTGGCGACCGACAGGCCGGGGAGGCGCTTGATCGCCTCGGCGACATTCTGGTCGGGCAGCTTGCCCACGTCGTTGGCGTGGAGCGTCTCGATCACGTTATCGGCGGCGCGCTTCTCGGCGACCGCTTCGCGCTGCGAGGCGCGGAAGCCGGTGACGACGATGTCGCCGGGAACCTCGACAACGGCCGGTTCGGCCTGGCTCGTCTGGCTAGGCCGCTCCTCGGCGACGATCACATAGCGGTTGGGGCCGGTGGCGCGCGCGGCGAGGCCGGTGCGCGCGAGCATCTGCTGGAGCGCCTCCGCAACCGGCAGCTTGCCGGAGACGGCGTTGGTGCGGTGGCCGGCGCCGACGCTGCCCGCGACGATGATCTGCACGCCGCCCTGGCGCGCGAACAGGCGCACCGCGCCGGTCACGTCCTGCGCCGGAATGTTGAAGCTCTGCACCTGCGCCAGCGCGGGCTGGGCGAGCGTGCTCATCGCCACGACCGCCGTCGCGCCGAGCCAGCGATTCTTCGAAATCATGGTTCCACCCCCCGGAGCCGGAATGGCTCGGTTCTCGGTTGCCCGACGATCGCGGCGACGATTTCCTTAACCGACCCGCTACTTTTTTTCGGGCGTGCCGATCAGGATCACATCCGGTCCGATGCGCGCGCGGGTACCAAGACCGATCGCCGCGCTCTGCGCGAAGCCGGCGGGATCGTCGATTCGGAAGGCGCCGTACAGCTTCTCGCCGGCCAGGGCGGGGCTGGCGAGGCGGATCTGCAGCGGGTTGTGGCGGTTGAGCTCGGCTACCGCCTCGCCGAGCGTTTCGCCGTCGAGATCGAGCCGGCCGCTGGTCCAGCCGAGCGCGCGTTCGATCCCGGCGGCGTCGACCCGCTCCACCGTTGCAACGGGAGCGGCCCCGCGGATTACAAACCGTGCGCGCTGGCCGGCGACGAGACGCACCGACTGCCCAGAGGAGGCCACCTGTACTTCGCCTTCGCTCACCAGCACCTCCACCATGCCGGTGTCGCGATCGGCCTCGACCTGGAAGACCGTGCCGATGTCGGTGATCGTCACCTTGCCTACCTGCACGCGGAATGGGGAATGGGCATCATGGCGCACCCGGAACAGTGCCTTGCCGTCTGCGAGGGTCACCAGACGCGCGGCGCCGGCGATGTGCGTGACGAGCTCGCTGCCGGCATCCACTGCGAGCGACGAGCCGTCGTTCAGCGCTACCGTGCGGACCTCGCCGATGCCGGTGCGGATCTGCTCGCCGCGGGCGGGCAGCAGCAGCAGCGCCGCGGTGATCGATGCGGCGAGCGCCGCACTGGCGCCGCCCAGCCACCAGATACGGCGGCCGCCGCCTGGCCGTTCGGCCACCAAAGTTTCGGGCACCGCGCCGCCCAGCAGCACCAAGGTCGCCTGCGCGCGGAGCAGCGCACCGGCATGCGCGGGATCGGCGCGCAGCCAGCGGTTCAGGCCGGCGGGCGCTGCGTCTGGAGATGCGTCGATGCGGGCCGCCCAATGGGCAGCCTCGTCTTCAAGCCGGGATGCGGTATCGCCGCGGTTCGCCAACGCCCCAATCTTCCTTCTCGAACCGCTCGGTCCGTATCGCGCGCTGGATGCTCCGCAGCGCCTTCTGCACATCGTTCTCGACGATGCTTTCACTTACCCCGAGCCGCCGCGCAATCTCTCTTTGCGGCAGCCCCTCGATCCGCTTCAGCGTGAAGATGGTGCGGCACCGCTCGGGCAGGTCGGCGAGCAGCCGCTCCACCATCCGCACCTGCTCGCGCGCCGCCACCGCCGCTTCCACGCCCAGTTCCTCTGCCTCGACGAGCCACTGGGCGATTTCCGTAACTTCCTCGAAGCGCACCACGCGGGCGCGGCGCAGCTGGTCGCGCCAGAGGTTCTTCACCATCTGCATGAAATAGCCGCCGGGGCGGTCGACATGGGCGATGCTGTCCATCGCGGCGAAGCGGCAATAGGCTTCCTGGATCAGGTCGTCGATATCCGTCTCGGCAACGCCGGCACGGCGCAGCGCACCGCGTACCTGCGGTTCTTGCGGCACCACATGCAATGCCACCCAGCGAATGATCTCGGACGAAGCTGCGCGCACGGACCTGCCTTCCCGTGCGCCGCGCTAGAGCCGATGTGCGAAACCCTCGTGACACTCGCGTTACAGATCGGGGAGCACCTGATCGGCGGTCCCCCAGCCGCGCAGCGCCCGGCTGGCGGCGCGTTCGAGCAGCGTCGGGGCGTCCGCGATCGTGAAGGCGTGCGCGCTGTCGATGTCGCGCAGCTCGGTCCAGGTGACGGGCGCGGCGACCGGCGCGTTTGCCCGCGCACGGGCGACATAGGGGAGCACCGCGGTCGCGCCGCGCTGGTTGCGCAGATAGTCGATGAAGATGCGGCCGACACGGTTCGCTTTCTTGAGATTGGCGGTAAAGCGCTCCGGCTCTGCCTGGGCAAGCGCGCGGGCGAAGCGTTCGCAGAAGCTCTTGGCGGCCGGCCATTCGGCCTGCGGGACCAGCGGCACCACCACGTGCACGCCCTTGCCGCCGGAGAGCATCGGCCAGCTGGTGAGGCCGATTTCGGCCAGCTGCGCCTTCAGATGCTCGGCGGCCTTCTTGACGACCTCGAAATCGAGCCCCTCGTCGGGGTCCAGGTCGAACACCAGCCTGTCCGGCTTCTCGACATCGGCGACGCGCGATCCCCAGCCATGGAACTCGATCGTGCCCATCTGGACGCAGGCGAGCATGCCGTCGGCATCCGAGACATAGAGATAGGGCTGGGTCGATCCGTCCTTCTCGCGAATGTCGACATGGTGGACCTGCTCGCCGAAGCTGCCGGCGTCGTGCTTCTGGAAAAAGCATTGCTTGGCGCGTCCCTGCGGGCAGCGGACCAGGCTGATCGGGCGCTCGGCCAGCCAGGGCAGCGCGATGGGGGCGACGGCGGCATAATAATCGGCGAGATCGCCCTTGGTGCGCTTCGATTCGGGGAAGATCACCCGGTCGCGGCTGCTGATCTTGATCGAGGACGGCGCGGTTTCAGGAAGCGCAGCCGGCTCCTCGGCGATGACCGTATCGGCCGCCTTGTCCTCGCGCAGGCCGAGAAAGCTGGCGTGGCGGACCACCTTCTCGGCGGTGAATTCCGCAAAGGCGATCTCAGCGACCAGCTCCGGCTTCACCCAATGCGCCCCGCGTGCTTCTGGGCGGGGCACCTTGGCCGCAGGGGTGTCGGTCGCCAGCGCGTCCAGTCGCTCGCGCACCGACAGCAGCGTCTCGGTGTTGAACCCGGTGCCGACCTTGCCGGCATAGACGAGCCCCTCCGGCCCGTTTACGCCGAGCAGCAGCGACTTGAAGCCGCGCCCCCGCGCGGTGGAGGCGATCCAGCCGAGGATCACGAACTCCTGGCGCTGCGTGCACTTGATCTTCAGCCACGCCTTGCTGCGCGTGCCGCGATAGGGCGCGTCGGCGCGCTTCGAGACGACGCCTTCGAAGCCCTCGCGGCACATGCTCGCAAACAGCTTTTCGCCCTGGCCGACGATATGTTCGGAGAAGCGGATGCGATCGTCGGCGCCGACGATCAGCGCGCGCAGCCGTTCCTTGCGGTCGATCTGGGGGAGGGCGGTCAGGTCATCGCCGGCTTCGACGAGCAGGTCGAAGGCGAAAAGCAGCAGCCCCCCGCCGCCGGCGGAGATCGCCTCCTGCAAGGCGGAGAAATCGGGCTTGCCGTCTTTCATCGCGACGATCTCGCCGTCGATGAGCGCGCCGGGCGGGAGCGTGGCGGCGGCTTCGGCGATGCCGGGGAACTTCGCGGTCCAGTCGAGGCCTGAGCGGGTGTAGATCTTCGGCCCCCCGGCGCCGGTGGCGATCAGCGTGCGATAGCCGTCATATTTGATCTCGTGGAGCCACTGGTTGCCGGTGGGCACGGTGTCGACCAGCGTGGCGAGCTGGGGCTGCTGGAAGGCGGGGGACTTCGACCGGGCAGCGCCCTTTCTGGAACGGCTTCCCTTGCCGCGCTCCCCCTCCACCAAGCCGCTTTGCGGCTTGGTCCCCCTCCCCGTTCTGGGGAGGATCTTGGGGCTCGCGCCCTCGGCGATCTCCTGCATGGTGCGGCCGGTGGTGACGCTGGTCAGCCCCGTCTCGACCAATTCGTCCGTCGCGCCCGCGAACGCATCGTCGATCTTGCGCAGCAGCCAGTTCTGGGCCTTTTCCTTGGCCCTCGGCTTGAGCCGGATCAGCAGCCACTCGCCGTTCATCCGCTCGCCGTGAAGCACGAAATGGAGATGGCCCTTCTCCAGATCCTTGGCGCTCTTGCCCGGCACCGGCGCCCAAGTGCCGCTGTCCCACAGCATCACCGTGCCGCCGCCATATTGGCCCTTGGGGATCGTGCCCTCGAAGTCCGCATAGGACAGCGGGTGGTCCTCGGTGCGCACCGCCAGCCGTTTCTCGTCGGGATCGAGGCTGGGGCCGCGCGTCACCGCCCAGCTCTTGAGCACGCCGCCCACCTCCAGCCGGAAGTCCCAGTGGAGCCGGGTCGCGTCGTGCTTCTGGACGAGGAAGCGGTTGCCGCCGGTCTTGGCGACCTTGCCGGCGGGCTCTGCTGTCTTGGCGAAGTCGCGCTTGGCGTTGTAGCGGGCGAGGCTGTCGGCGTCAGGCACGCTTTTTCGCCGCCGGCTTCTTGGCCGGTGCCTTCTTCGCGGGCGCCTTGGCTTTGGGGGCGGGCTTGGCATCGCCGGTATTGAGCGACTTCTTCAGCGCCGCCATCAGGTCCACGACATTCGATCCACGCTCGTCCGGCTTGTCCGGATCCTCCAGGATCTTGGCGCCCTTGGCCTTTTTCTTCTTCTCGATCAGCTCGCGGAGCGCATCGACATAGCGGTCGTGGAAGTCCTTGGGATCGAAGCTGCCCGATTTCTTCTCGATCAGCGTCTGGGCGAGATCGAGCAGCTCGGGATCGGGCTCGCTGTCGGGGATCTCGCGGAAATAGCCCTGCGCCTTCTGCACTTCGTCGGCATACCGCAGCGTTTCCAGGATCATGCCGCGCCCGCAGGGCTTGAGGCTCACCACATATTCCCGCCCGCGCATTGCGAGCTGGCCCAGGCCCACCTTGCGCGCCCGCCGCAGCGCCTCCCGCAGCACGATGAACGCTTCCTCGGCAAGGTCGTCCGCGGGCACGACGAAATAGGGGCGTTCGTAATAGAGCACGTCGATCTCGTCGGCGTCGACGAACTGGGTCAGCTCCAGCGTCTTGCGCGATTCGAGCTTCACCGCGTCGATCTCGTCCTGTTCGAGCAGGACATATTCGCCCTTCTCGACCTCATATCCTTTCACGATCTCGTCGGGCTCGACCGCGCCGATGCCGGGGGCGACCTTCTGGTACTGGATCCGCTGGCCGCTCGGCTCGTGGATCTGGTGGAACGCGATCTGCGCCCCGGATTTGGTGGCGGTGTAGATCTCGACGGGAATCGAAACGAGGGCCAGCCGTATCTGTCCCTGCCAATAGGCGCGCGCGGCCATGCGGAAGTCTCCTCGTTGCCGGGCCGATTCAATTCCCCAAAGGACGTCATGTTCCGCCCATCGCAACGGCGGCGTTTAGGCTGTAGAGGCAGACCCCATGAGCACCGACCCCTTCGCGCTTTTCCACAGCTGGTACACCGAGGCGCGTACCACCGAGATCAACGATTCCAACGCGATGGCGCTGGCGACCGCGGACGCGCAGGGCCGCCCCTCGGTCCGCATGGTGCTGCTCAAGGGCTATGACGAACGCGGCTTCGTCTTCTACACCAACCGCGAGAGCCGCAAGGCCGGCGACCTCGCCGCCAACCCGCATGTCGCTTTGCTCTTCCACTGGAAATCGCTGCGTCGCCAGATCCGCATCGAGGGGCCGATCGGCTTCGCCAGCGATGAAGAGTCCGACGCCTATTTCGCCAGCCGCAGCCGCGATTCGCAGCTCGGCGCCTGGGCCTCGGACCAGTCGCGACCGCTCGACGCCCGTGCGACCTTCGAGGCGCGCTTCGCCGATGTCCAGGCGCGCTTCGAGGGGCAGCCGGTGCCGCGCCCGCCGCATTGGGGCGGGTACCGGGTGACGCCCGAGCGGATCGAGTTCTGGCTCGACCGCGAGCATCGCCTGCACGAGCGCCGCGTCTTCACCCGCGCTGGCGACGGCTGGCAGGAAGGCATGTTGTTCCCGTGACCAACCTCGCTCGCCGCGCCGCGATCGCCAGCGTGTGCAGCGCGCTCTTCCTGGGGGCGCTCAAATCCTATGCGGCGGTGAAGACCGGGTCCGTCGCGGTGCTCGCCAGCCTTGCCGATTCGGGGCTCGATCTGGTCGCATCGCTGGTGACGCTGGGTGGCGTCCATTGGGCGTCGCAGCCCGCGGATGACGAGCACCGCTTCGGCCATGGCAAGGCGGAGGCGCTGGCGGCGCTGTTCCAGGTGGTGATCATCGCCATCTCGGGCTTTGCCATCCTGCTGCGCGCGGTGCAGCGGCTGGTGCAGAGCGAAACCAGCGCACATCCGGCGGACGGTATCGCGGTGTCGGTGGTCGCGATTTTGGTGACGCTGGCGCTCACCGAATATCAGCGCCGCGTGATCCGCCAGACCGGTTCGATCGCGATCACCACGGACAGCATCCACTATAGCTCGGACCTGTACCTAAACGCCGCGGTGATCGCCGCGCTGGTCTGCGAAAGCTATCTGGGGCTCACCGGCGCCGACCCCGTGTTCGGCATCGCCATCGCCTTCTGGCTGCTGTGGGGCGCCTGGCGCGCCTCGGTCGCCGCCATCGACCAGCTGATGGACCGCGAATGGCCCGAGGAGAAGCGTCGCCGTTTCGTCGAGATCGCGGCCGAACACCCCGAGCTGAAGAGCCTGCATGACCTGCGCACCCGCACCAGCGGCAACCGCGATTTCGTCCAGTTCCACGTCGCCATGCGCGCCTGCATGACGATCGCCGAAGCCCATGATGTGGTCGAACGGCTGGAGGGCGCGCTCGCCGAAGCGTTCCCGGACACCGAGATCCTGATCCACGTCGATCCGGACGGCCATGTCGACGAGCCCGACAATGCGATGGCCGAGACCAATCTGCTCGACGAAAGCGGGCCCCAAACCATCGGACAGTAACAACCGGGGCGGGGGCTTCCTATCTGTGCGACCCAACGCCCGAGGAGTCGCCGCTTTGCTTGCCCCCCAACCCACTGCCCGGCTCGGCCGCGGCCTGACCTTCGCCATGGCGGCGGCGGCGGGGATCGCGGTCGCCAATATCTATTACAACCAGCCGATGCTGGGCATCATCGAGCGCGACCTGCCCGGCCAGCCGGCGGGGCTGGTGCCGACGGCAACCCAGCTGGGCTATGCGGCGGGCCTGTTCCTGCTCGTGCCGCTGGGCGACCTGCACGAGCGCAAGCGGCTGATCGTGCTCCAGTTCCTGGTGCTGGCGGCGGCGCTGGTCGGCGCGGCACTGGCGCCCAATGCGTGGATGCTGATCGGCGCCTCGCTGCTGGTGGGAGCCGCCGCAAGCGTCGCGCAGCAGATCGTGCCCTTCGCTGCCCACCTCGCCGATCCGGCACGGCGCGGGCAGACGGTGGGGACGGTGATGGCGGGGTTGCTGTGCGGCATCCTGCTCAGCCGCACGCTGTCCGGCTTCGTCGGTACGCATGCCGGCTGGCGCGAGATGTTCTGGCTGGGCGTGCCGCTTGCGCTGGGTACCGCTGGCGTCATGGCGTGGCGTCTGCCGCGGAGCGCGCCCGAGGCGACGCTGGGCTATGCCGCGCTGCTCGGTTCGCTGGGGCAGCTATGGCGTGAATTTCCGGCGCTGCGGCTCGCGGCGATCACCCAGGCGCTGCTGTTCGCCGGCTTTACCGGCTTCTGGACGATTCTGGCGTTGTATCTGCAGACACCGCGCTTCAACTTGGGTGCCGACGTGGCGGGGCTGTTCGGTGTCGTCGGTGCGGCGGGCATTCTGGGTGCGCCGCTTGCGGGCAGGATCGCGGATAAAAGCGGTCCGCACCGCGTGGTGCTGATCGGCGCGCTGCTGGCGGTGGCGAGCTGGCTGCTGTTCGGCCTCTGGGCGAGCCTCGCTGCGCTCGTCATCGGCGTGGTCGTTCTCGATTTCGCGGTGCAGAGCGCGCTCGTCTCCAACCAGCACATCATCTTCGCGCTTCGGCCCGAGGCGCGGGCGCGGCTCAACACGGTGCTGATGGGGTCGATGTTCCTCGGCGCCTCGGCAGGCTCGGCAACGGCGACTCTCGCCTGGGGAATGGGCGGATGGACGGGGGTGGCGCTGCTCGGTGGGGGGCTGTCGCTGATCGCGGCGCTGCTCCAGCTGGTGAATCGCGCGAAAGGCTGACCTCCGGCGCCGATTTCCGGGAACGGGGGCGCGGCCGCGTCGTTGCCCCCCGCATCAGGAGGAGCGCCGCCCCATGAATCACCCCGCACCGCGCGACGCCGTGGCTGCACGCGCCGCGTTGGGTGCGGCCATCCTGCTTTCCTTGCCGATCGGCGGCTGCGGCGGGGCGAGCATCCTGCACCCTGCCGGACCGATCGGCGCGAACAACCGTATCATCCTGCTCGATTCGCTGGCGATTATGCTGGCGATCGTGGTGCCGACCATGGTTGCGATCCTCGCCTTCGCCTGGTGGTTCCGCGCCGGCAACGGCAAGGCCAGATACCGGCCGGGATTCGTCTATTCGGGGCGGATCGAGCTGATCGTGTGGTCGATCCCGCTGCTGACCATCCTGTTCCTCAGCGGGCTGATCTGGATCGGCAGCCACGATCTCGATCCTGCCAAGCCGCTCAACGACAGGACGCCGCCGCTCGAGGTGCAGGTGGTGTCGCTCGATTGGAAATGGCTGTTCGTCTATCCGGCGCAGGGCATCGCCACGCTCAACCAGCCGGTGGTGCCGGCGGGCGTGCCGATCCGCTTCCGGCTCACCTCGGCGAGCGTGATGAACAGCTTCTTCGTGCCGCGGCTGGGCAGCCAGATCTACACGATGAACGGCATGGCGACGACGCTGCACCTGCAGGCGGACAAGCCCGGCAGCTATTACGGCCAGAGCGCGCATTATAGCGGCGACGGCTTTTCGGACATGAACTTCCGGCTCCAGGCCGTTCCCGTGGCGGAGTTCACCCGCTGGGTGTCGCGCGTGAAGGCGGCAGGCGGGCTGCTCGACGCGCCCGCCTATCGCGTGCTCGCGCGCCAGAGCCAGCATGAACCGCCCAAGCACTGGGGTGCAGTGCAGCCGGGGCTGTTCGACATGGTGGTGGCGCAGCACCTTCCCCCCGCGCCCGGCCCCGAACAGGGCCGCGACGGCCAACCACAAGTTTCCCCCGGAACGGCGGAGTGACGATGCTCGGTAAGCTCACCTGGTCCGCGATTCCGTTCAGCCAGCCGATCCCGCTGATCGCCGCCGGTGGCGTAGGGCTGGCGCTGCTCGCCGTGCTCGGCTGGATTACCGTGAAGGGGCATTGGCCGTACCTCTGGAAGGAGTGGATCACCTCGGTCGATCACAAGCGGATCGGGGTAATGTACGTGCTGCTCGGGCTCGTCATGCTGCTGCGCGGTTTTGTCGACGCGATCATGATGCGCACCCAGCAGGCGAGCGCGATCGGCCATGCCCAGGGCTATCTGCCGCCCGAGCATTACGACCAGATCTTCTCCGCGCACGGCACGATCATGATCTTCTTCGGCGCGATGCCGGTGGTGATCGGGCTGATGAACTTCGTCGTGCCGCTCCAGCTCGGCGTGCGCGACGTCGCCTTCCCGACGCTTAACTCGACCAGCTTCTGGCTCACCGCCGCGGGCGCGCTGCTCGTCAATATGAGCCTGGTCATCGGCGAGTTCGCCCGCACCGGCTGGCTGCCCTACGCCCCCTTGAGCGAGACGACCTACTCACCCGGCGTCGGCGTCGATTACTATGTCTGGGCGATCCAGATTTCGGGTGTGGGCACCTTGATGTCCGGCATCAATCTTGTGACGACGATCCTCAAGCTGCGCGCGCCGGGCATGGGCTATCTCCGCATGCCGATGTTCTGCTGGACGGCGCTGGGCGCCAACATGCTGATCGTCGCGGCCTTCCCGATCCTCACCGCCACGCTCGCGATGCTGACGCTCGACCGCTATCTCGGCTTCCATTTCTTCACGAATGAAGCCGGCGGCAACATGATGATGTTCGTGAACCTCATCTGGGCCTGGGGGCATCCGGAGGTGTACATCCTCATCCTGCCGGCGTTCGGCATCTTCTCCGAGATCTTCTCCACCTTCTCGTCCAAGCCGCTGTTCGGCTATCGCTCGATGGTGGCGGCGACGCTGTTCATCGTCATCGTCTCCTTCACGGTATGGCTCCACCATTTCTTCACCATGGGGGCGGGCGGGGACGTCAACGCCGCCTTCGGCATCGCCACCAGCATCATCGCGGTCGGCACCGGCGTGAAGATGTACAACTGGCTGTTTACCATGTATGGCGGCCGCCTGCGCTTCCCCACGCCGATGCTCTGGTCGCTCGCCTTCATGATGACCTTCATCATTGGCGGGATGACCGGCGTGCTGCTCGCGGTGCCGCCCGCCGACTTCATGCTGCACAATTCGATGTTCCTGGTCGCGCACTTCCACAATGTGATCAACTCGGGCGTGATCTTCGGTGCGTTCGCGGGAATCACCTATTGGTTCCCCAAGGCGTTCGGCTTCCGGCTCGACGAGTATTGGGGGAAGATGGCCTTCTGGCTGACGCTCGCCGGCTTCCTGATCGTGTTCGGCGCGATGTACGTGCTGGGGCTGGAAGGCATGACCCGGCGGTTGCAGCATATCGACTTCACCGAATGGGCGCCGTGGCTCTACGTCTCGGTGGCCGGAATCGGGGTGATGATTCTCGGCGTCGCCTCGCAGATCCTCCAGATCGTCGTCAGCATCCGCAATCGCGAGGCGCTCCGCGACGAGACCGGCGATCCCTGGGACGGCCGCTCGCTCGAATGGGCGACCTCGTCCCCGCCGCCGGCGTTCAACTTCGCGGTGCTGCCGCGCGTGCACGGCGAGGAGCCCTATTGGACGATCAAGCGCCAGGCGATCGATAGCCAGGGCCTTGCCGACGAGCCTACGTACGAGGCGATCGAGATGCCGCGCAACACCGCGACCGGCGTCGTCACCGCCTTCTTCGCCACGCTGATCGGCTTTTCGATGATCTGGATGATCTGGTGGCTGGCGGCGCTCGGGTTCGTCGGGGCCTATGCGACCTTCGTCGTCTTCGCCTGGCGGGACGAGGAAGAGAAGGAGATTCCCGCCGATGAAGTCGCGCGGATCGATCGCGATCGTCGTGCTTCGCGGAGCAAGTGGCTCGAGGAAAACCGGGAGCAGCCGGCATGACCGCCAAGGTGCAGGACCCGTATCGCATCGGCCGCGGCGGCGGCGCGGACAGCACGACCGGGCGCGGCGAGGGCGGCCCGGCGGGCAAGCGGACCACCGTGGGCTATGGCTTCTGGATCTACCTCCTTAGCGACATCATCCTCTTTTCCGGCTTCTTCGCCGCCTATGCGGTGCTCGCCAAACAGACCGCCGGGGGCCCGTCGCCCCACGAGCTGTTCGGGCAGGGCCGTGTGGCGATCGAGACGGCGGCGCTGCTCATTTCCAGCTTCACCTCCGGCCTGGCGGGGGTCGCGGCCCAGAAGCACAAGCTGGTCCCCGCGCTGGCCTGGCTGCTCGCCACCGGCGTGCTCGGCGCGGTGTTCCTGGGCCTCGAGCTGATCGAGTTCGCCGAGATGATCGGCAAGGGGGCGGGGCCACAGCGGAGTGCCTTCCTCTCCGCCTTTTTCGGCCTGGTCGGCTTGCACGGCCTGCACATCGCGGTGGGGTTGCTCTGGCTCGGCACGATGATGGCGCAGCTCTGGGTGAAGGGCTTCCGGCCGCAAGTGCTGCGGCGTCTGATGTGCTTCACCCTGTTCTGGCACGCGCTCGACATCGTCTGGGTCGGCATCTTCACCATGGTCTATCTGATGGGAGTGGCGCCATGAGCGAGCGCGAAACCGATCCCGCCGACACCGCTCCTGGCGACGAGTCGGCCGAGGGCGAGGAATTCGCCGGCGGTACCGCCAGCTATGCGGTCGGGCTGGGCATCGCGGCGCTGCTCACGGTGGCCGCCTTTGCCGTCGTCAACCTGCCGATCGTCTGGCGACCGGCGATCCCGATGGCGCTGATCGTGTTCGCCATCGCGCAGATGGGCGTCCACCTCGTCTTCTTCCTCCATGTGTCGAGCGGGCCGGACAACACCAACAATGCGCTGGCGCTCGCCTTCGGCACGCTGGTGGTGCTGCTGCTGATCGGCGGGTCGGTGTGGATCCTCGGCCATCTCGACCATGCGATGATGCCTATGGGGCGGCAAATGCACGGTTTTCCTTGAGGGACTCTACGTGTTGACGGGTACGCAGCATCGCCGCAGCATCGGCGTGCTTGAGGAACCGCCCATGTCCGAAACGTCCCCGCGCCACGCCGACCGCGTGCTCGGCACCGTCCATTCGCCGAGCAGTGCCGCCGTCTCGCCGCTTGCGGCCTCCTGGTGCCGATCGGCGCTGCACCACAAGCTCGATCCCGAATCCGCCTCTCCCCGCGAGCGGATCGGCGATACGGCGCTGGCCGATCGGCGGAGTCTGCACCAGCCGCTGCTCGCGGTGGCGGTGCCGGTGCTCGACGAGATGTTCCGCACCGTCGGCCGCAGCGGCTGCGGCGTGGTGCTGAGCGATGCCGAAGGCGTAATCCTCGAAACGCGCGCCGGTGCGGGCGACCTCGATGCCTTTGCGCGGGTAGGGCTGGCCGACGGCGTGCGCTGGAGCGAATCGGAACAGGGTACCAACGGCATCGGTACCTGCCTGTTTGAAGACCAGCCGGTGATCATTCATCGCGACCAGCATTTCGCCAGCCGCAACATCGGCATCAGCTGCATGGACGCGCCGGTGCATGACCCCGAGGGGCGGCTGGTCGCCGCGCTCGACGTATCGAGCTGCCGGGCCGATCATGGGCCGGCGATGGCGGAGATGATCGCCTCGCTGGTGCGCGAGGCCGCGCGGCGGATCGAGCGCGACTATTTCTGCCGCCACTTCGCCGATCGCCGCATCCTGTTCCTCGCCGAGGAAGCGGCGACGGGAACGGCGCTGCTCGCGGTCGACCGCGACGATCTGGTGGTCGGCGCCAGCCGCGGCGCCCGGCTGCGGCTGGGGCTGGGTGCGCATGCGCCGATCGCGCCGCAGCCGCTTGAGACCCTGCTCGGCGGCGGTGCCGAACCCTCGTTCGATGATGCCGATCGCACGGTGCTGCGCCAGGCGCTGGCGCGCGCGGGCGGCAATGCCAGCGCCGCGGCGCGGCTGCTCGGCATCGGCCGCGCGACCTTCTACCGGCGGCTTGCCAAGGCCGGCATCCGCGCCTGAGCGCCCCCTGTCTCGCAAATGAGACAGGTTTGCCGCGCCTGTCGACGCTCCCTCTTCCGGGCTGCCTCCGCAAGGCGCATCCTCCGCCACGACGCCGAGAACGGCGCTGACATCTAGGCAAGAGGATCCGGGCATATGGACATGCTGGTTGAAGACCGTGCGACCGCGCTGAAGGCGCCCTTCGCTTCGCGCTACGACAATTTCATCGGCGGCCGCTTCGTCGCTCCCCGAGGGGGCCGCTATTTCCAGAACGTCTCCCCGGTGACCGGCCAGGTGGTGTGCGAGATCGCCCGCTCCGATGCCGACGACATCGAACTGGCGCTCGACGCCGCCCATGCCGCAGCGGACGCCTGGGGCCGCACGCCCGTCGCCGAGCGCGCGCGGATTCTCAACCGGATCGCCGATCGGATGGAGGCGAACCTGGAAAAGCTCGCCACCGCCGAGACCTGGGACAATGGCAAGCCGATCCGCGAGACCATGGCCGCCGACGTGCCGCTGGCGATCGACCATTTCCGCTATTTCGCCGGCGTGGTGCGCGGCCAGGAAGGCTCGATCGGCGAGATCGACCATGACACCATCGCCTATCATTTCCACGAGCCGCTGGGCGTGGTCGGCCAGATCATCCCGTGGAACTTCCCGCTGCTGATGGCCGCCTGGAAGCTCGCCCCCGCGCTCGCCGCCGGCAATTGCGTGGTGCTCAAGCCCGCCGAGCAGACGCCCGCCTCGATCCTCGTCTGGGCTGAGCTGATCGGCGACCTGCTGCCGCCGGGCGTGCTCAACATCGTCAACGGCTATGGGCTGGAGGCGGGCAAGCCGCTCGCCTCGTCGCGCCGCATCGCCAAGATCGCCTTCACCGGCGAGACCAGCACCGGCCGGCTGATCATGCAATATGCCAGCGAGAATTTGATTCCGGTGACGCTGGAGCTCGGCGGCAAGTCGCCCAACATCTTCTTCGAGGACGTGACGCGGGACGACGACGACTTCTTCGACAAGGCGGTCGAGGGCTTCGTGATGTTCGCGCTCAACCAGGGCGAGGTGTGCACCTGCCCCAGCCGGGCGCTGGTCCACGAGAAGATCTATGACCGCTTTATGGAGCGCGCGCTCGCCCGGGTGCAGGCGATCGTCCAGGGCAGCCCGCTCGATCCCGCGACGATGATCGGCGCGCAGGCCTCGTCCGAGCAGCAGCAGAAGATTCTGTCGTACATCGACATTGGCCGGCAGGAAGGCGCCGAGCTGCTGATCGGCGGCAGCGCGGCGGATCTGGGCGGCGATCTCTCGGGCGGCTTCTACGTCCAGCCGACGGTGTTCCGCGGGCACAACAAGATGCGGATCTTCCAGGAGGAGATCTTCGGGCCGGTGCTCTCGGTCACCACCTTCAAGGACGAGGCGGAAGCGCTGCATCTCGCCAACGACACGCTCTATGGCCTCGGCGCCGGCGTGTGGAGCCGCGATGCCAACACTTGCTACCGCTTCGGCCGCGCGATCAAGGCCGGGCGGGTATGGACCAACTGCTACCATGCCTATCCGGCGCACGCGGCGTTCGGCGGTTACAAGCAGTCGGGCATCGGCCGCGAGAACCACAAGATGATGCTCGACCATTATCAGCAGACCAAGAACCTGCTGGTCAGCTACAGCCCAAAGAAGCTGGGCTTCTTCTGATCGGCTCGGTGCCTGCGCCGGGCAACCGGCGCGGGGATCACCCCATGATGCCGAGCAGTGCGAGGATCAGCAGGAACAGCGTCGCGATGATGGTGATGAACCAGAGCAGCACGCCGGTGCGCAGGATCGCCGACCACCAGCGGATCTGATAGGCCTGCTTGAGCTGGCGGCACATGTGCACCGGCGGCACCGCCATCGCCAGCGTCCCCAGCATGCCGTCCGAGACGTGCACCGCATGCAGTAGCGTGATGACGATGAACAGGATCGACATGGCCGCGATCGAATAGGTGACGAACACGGCGTGGTCGTACAGCTTGTACTGCCGCTTCCAGAAGAACAACAGCCAGACAAAGGGTAGCGACAGCGGGATCAGCAGCCACGAGAATTTGTAGATGCTCGACTGCAGCTTGTAGAGCATCAGCGCCGGGTTCTTCTGCCACTTCTCGATGCCGTGATCGAGCGTGTGCCAGCCGGTATGCACTTCCTTGATCTCGTCGCCATCGTCGCGGGCCGTCGTCGGGAGATGGGCGAGGGCAGACTTGTAGTCGGCAATCTTGCGATCCGCCTGGGCAATATCGGCGGTCAGTTCGGCGCGATCCGGATCGTTCGCGTCCAGCTTGGCGAGCTTGGCTGCCTTGGTGGAACGCGTGGCTTCGGTCTTGCTGATCGAATGCTGAAGCACGACCGTCGGCTTCATGCTGTTGGTGTCCAGATCGGTCGGCGTCGATATGCCGAGGATCTGGAAGATCGCGAACATGGTGAAGATCGAGAACAGGAACATCGCCATCGGCGAGACGAAGCGCGCGCGCTCGCCGGCGATGTAGCGGCGGGTGAGGTCGCCCGGGCGCCAGGCGAGCAGCGGCAGGGTGCGCCACATCTTGCCTTCGAAATGCGCGACGCCGTGCAGCAGCTCGTGCCCGATCGCGCCCAGCGAGCGATGGACGTGCCCCGATTGCCCGCATTCGTGGCAATGCGCGCTGACCAGCGCGGTCCCGCAATTCAGGCAGATCGCGCCATGTCCATGCCCATGGCTTTCCCCGGCATGCGGCTCGACCGCACGGCCGAGCAGGCTCCCCATCACCAGTTCGCCGGCTGCGTCGAATTCCCCCATGGGCCCAAAGGCTACCAGCTTACGGCGCTTCGTGCTAGCGACTGCAACATGGCCGATATTGATACGCCCGACACCCAGATGCTGATCGCCGACATGGGCGCTCGCGCCCGTGCCGCCGCCACGGTGCTGGCGGCGATGCCAAGCCCGGCCAAGGCCGACGCGCTGCGCGCCGCCGCCGCCGCGATCCGCACGGCGGAAGGCGCGATCCTCGCTGCCAATGCCGAGGACATGGCAGCGGGCAAGGCCAACGGCCTGTCCGATGCGATGCTCGACCGGCTGCTGCTCGACGCCAAGCGGATCGACGGCATGGCGGCTGGGATCGAAGCCGTCGCCGGACTGGAAGATCCGGTCGGCGCCGTGATCGACGAACGCGCGCGCCCCAACGGCCTGGTCCTCAAGCGGGTGCGCGTGCCGATCGGCGTGATCGGTATCATCTACGAAAGCCGCCCCAACGTCACCGCCGATGCCGGCGCGCTGTGCCTGATGTCGGGGAACGCGGCGATCCTGCGCGGCGGTTCGGAAGCGATCCGCAGCAATCGCGCGATCCACGCCGCGCTGGTCGAGGGGCTGACCGCCGCCGGCGCTCCCGCCGATGCGATCCAGCTGGTGCCGATCACCGATCGCGCCGCCGTCGGCGCGATGCTCACCGCCGAGGGGCTGATCGACATGGTCGTGCCGCGCGGCGGCAAGGGGCTGGTCGCGCGGGTCCAGGCCGAGGCGCGGGTGCCGGTGCTCGCCCATCTCGACGGCATCAACCACAGCTATGTCGACGGCGCCGCCGATCCGGCGATGGCGCAGCGCCTCGCGGTCAACGCCAAGATGCGCCGCACCGGCATCTGCGGCTCGACCGAGACGCTGCTGATCGACCGCGCCTTCGCCGATCCCAGGCCGATCCTCGCCGCACTGGCCGAGGCCGGCTGCGAGCTGCGCGGCGACGCCGAGGTGCAGGCGCTCGACGCGCGGGTCCAGCCGGTGGCCGACGAAGACTGGGACACCGAGTATCTCGACGCGATCCTGTCGGTGAAGCTGGTCGACGGGGTGGACGCCGCCATGGCGCACATCGCCGCGCACAGCTCGCGCCATACCGATGCGATCCTCACCGAGGATGCGGACACCGCCGCCCGCTTCCTGAACGGCGTCGACAGCGCGATCGTGATGTGGAACGCCTCCACCCAGTTCGCCGATGGCGGCGAGTTCGGCCTGGGCGCCGAGATCGGTATCTCCACCGGCCGGCTGCACGCCCGCGGTCCGGTGGCGCTGGAGGGGCTTACCACCTACAAGTGGCTGGTCCTCGGCACCGGCCAGGCGCGCCCGTGAGCTTTCCGACCATCCATTGAAACGCATCGGTCTTCTCGGCGGCTCGTTCAATCCGGCGCATCGCGGGCATCGGCGGCTGTCGCTGCATGCCCTGCGCGCGCTCGACCTCGACGAAGTCTGGTGGATGGTCTCGCCCGGCAACCCGCTGAAGGACAAGGCGGGCATGGCGCCGTTCCAGGCACGGCTCGCCTCGGCGCGGGCGATGGCGCGGCATGCGCCGATCCGGCCGACGGCGATCGAGAAGCGGATGAAGACCCGCTATACGGCCGACACGCTCACCAAGCTGCCGCGGCTCTACCCCAATCACCGCTTCATCTGGCTGATGGGCGCGGACAATCTGGCCCAGTTCCATCGCTGGGAACGGTGGCGGCACATCGCCCGTCAGGTTCCGATTGCGGTGATCGCGCGTCCGGGCTATGATCGGGGTGCCCATGCAAGTCCTGCAATGGGTTGGCTGCGGCGCGCTGTGCGGCCCGCAGGCCAGGCGAAACATTGGACGCGATGGAGATTGCCGGCACTTGTGCTGTTGCGCTTCCGCCCCGATCCGACGTCGGCAACGCGCCTTCGGGCTGCCGATCCTGCCTGGCACCGGCGATTCCTCGGGTCTTCTCCGCAGTTGGAACAGGAGAGCCCGGCGCCGTCTCCACTCACTGTGCACAAACCGTCGATAGACTAGGAGCAACCTTGGCCACTTCCCCCAATATGCAGCGTTCGAACGACGCCGACAGCGTCGAAGCGCTGCATAGGCTCGTGCTCACCTCGCTGGAGGACGACCAGGCGGTGGAAACCGTCTCGATCCCGCTCGCCGGCAAGAGCAGCATCGCCGACTATATGGTGATCGCATCGGGCCGCTCGACCCGGCAGGTCGCCTCGATGGCGATGAAGCTGGCCGACAAGATCAAGGCCGAGCAGGGCCGCACGCCCCGCGTCGAAGGCCTGCCGGCCGCCGACTGGGTACTGATCGACGCGGGCGACGTGATCGTCCACCTGTTCCGCCCCGAAGTTCGCAGCTTCTACAATCTCGAGCGGATGTGGTCGTTCGAGGGCCAGGCCTGATCTGATCCCGAAGGTCCGCGCGCCATGCTGCTGCACATCGTCGCGCGCGGCCGGATCGGGCGCAGCCCCGAGGCCGAACTGGTCGACCGCTATCTGAAGCGAGTGACCTGGGGCACGCGCGTTACCGAACTGCCCGATACCGGCGGCAAGATGCCCGTGCTCGCCCCCGGCACCCGGGTGGTGATGCTCGACGAACTCGGCGAAAACCTCCCGTCGAAGACGCTCGCGACCAGGCTCGGTGCCTGGCGCGACGACGGGGTGCGCGAAACGCGCTTCCTGATCGGCGCCGCCGACGGCTTCGACGATGCCGCGCGGGCGGAGGCCGACATGCTGCTCAGCTTCGGCAAGGCGACCTGGCCGCACATGATGGCCCGCGCGATGCTCGCCGAGCAGCTCTGGCGCGCGGTCTCCATTCTCGCCAACCATCCCTATCACCGCGAAGGCTGATGGGCCCGGCGCGCAGCCTCGGCATTGCGACGACGCTCGTCGCGATCGCCGTGACGGGCGTGCTCGCCCAGCCCCGGCCTGACCCGATCCAGCAGACGGCGCGCACCGCTACCGAAGCGACGCAGGCAGCCAAGGCGGCCGAAGCGCGCGCCGCCGAACTCGATCGCGCCGCCGCCGCGGAGCGCGATGGCGAAGCCCGCGCCCGCGCCGAACAGGCCGCCGCCGACCAGCGGATCAAGGCGGCTGAAGCCGAGCAGGCGGGGGCGGAGGCACGGGTGGCATTGCTCGACCGGCTGCTCGCCCGCCAGCGCACCGCCTTTGCCGAGCGGCAGCGCCCGGCACTGGAGCTGGTCGCAGCGCTGCAGGCCATGGCGCGACGTCCGGCGGTGCTGGCGCTCGCCCAGCCGGGCTCGGCGCAGGATCTCGTGCGTGTCCGCGCGACGCTCGCCAGCCTGTTGCCGGCGATTCAGGCGCGCAGTGCTGGTGTGCGGGCGGATCTGGCGCGGTCGCGCGCCCTGCGCATCGCTACCGCCGGCGCCGCAGCCGACCTTCAGAAGCGCCGCGCCGATCTCGAATCGCGCAGGCTCGCTGCGCTGCAGCTCGAGTCCCAGCATCGCCTGCGTGCGATGACGCTCGGCCGCGACGCGCTGGTCGAATCCGATCGCGCGCTCGCGCTGGGCGAACAGGCGCGCGACCTTGCCGCCGCCGAAGACCGTACCGAGAGCGCGGCGCAGCTGCGCTCGGACCTGCTGGTCCTGAACGGCCCGCTGCCGCGTCCCGGTGCCGCCGCTGTGGCGGCACGCGGGGCGCCGCCCTATCGCCTTCCCGTCGCCGGCCGCCTGGCCATCGGCTTCGGCGAGCTGTCGCCGGCCGGCGTACGCGCCCGCGGCCCTACCTTCGAGGTTACGCCGGGCACCACGGTCGTTGCCCCGGCGGCGGGCACGATTGCCTATGCCGCACCGGTCGCCGGCTATGGGCAGGTGGTAATCGTCGACCATGGCAAGGGCTGGACCAGCCTGGTCTCGGGCCTCGCCACGGTCGCAGTGCGCCCCGGAACGCCGATCGGGCAAGGCGCCAAGCTCGGCACCGCCGGCCCGCGCGTCACGGTGGAGCTGCGCCGCCGCGGGCAGCCGCTGGACCTGACCCAATTGCTCGACTGACACGGCGTGCAAATCCCGTTATCCTCGCCTACATTAGCAAGGTCGCCCTTCCGGAAAGTCTCTTGATGCTGCGTTCGTTTCTTCAGGTTTCCGCCGCTGTCGGCGCTCTAGCGATCATTCCCATCACATCCGGCGCCATGGCGGGGGTCGATACCAGCAGCTATCGCGAGCTCGACACCTTCATGGAAATCTACAACACCGTGAAGGCCAACTACGTCGACAAGGTCGACGACAAGACGCTGGTGAAGGGCGCGATCGACGGCATGCTGGCGGCGCTTGATCCGCACAGCAGCTATGCCGACGGGCTCGATTTCGACAATCTGAAGATCCAGACCGAGGGCAATTATGGCGGCCTGGGGCTGACGGTCACCCAGCAGGACGGCGCGGTGAAGGTGATCGCACCGAATGACGACGGCCCCGCCGCGCGCGCGGGCATCAAGGCCGGCGACTATATCACGCATCTCGACGGCAAGTTCATCGTCGGTGGCAGCCTGGACGAGGCGATCACCCAGATGCGCGGCAAGCCGGGCACCAAGATCGCGCTCACCGTGGTGCGCCCGGGTGCCGACAAGCCGCTGCAATTCACCCTGACGCGCGAGATCATCACCCAGAAATCGGTGAAGACGGACGTGAAGGACGGCGTCGGCATCATCCGCATCAGCACCTTCACCGCGCACACCGGCGGCGATACCGCGCTGGCCATTCAGGAGATCGACAAGAAGCTCGGCCACAAGCCGCTCGGCTACATCATTGACCTGCGCAACAATGGCGGCGGGCTGCTGACCGAGGCGATCGGCGTCTCCGACGTGTTCCTCAACCATGGCGAGATCGTCTCGCAGCGGGGACGCGAGAAGACCGATATCGAGCGCTATTATGCCGAGAGCGTGTTCCCGGGCGACCTCGCCAAGGGGCTGCCGGTGATCGTGCTGACCGATGCCGGCACCGCCTCCGCGTCCGAAATCGTCGCGGGCGCCCTGCAGGACCACCACCGGGCGCTGGTGCTCGGCGTGCGCAGTTTCGGCAAGGGATCGGTGCAGACGATCCTGCCGATGGGGCAGCATGCCGCGCTGCGCCTCACCACCGCCCGCTATTATACGCCGTCGGGCCATTCGGTGCAGGAAGGCGGCATCAAGCCCGACATCGTCGTGCCGCAGCTCAGCGATCCCGACTACAAGTCGCGGCCCGAGCTGCGCGAGGCCGATCTGCGCCGCCACCTCATCAACATGGAGAAGGTGGACGACAGCGTGCTCGAGTCCGACAGCACCAGCGATCCGCGCTTCACCGCCACCGCGGAGGAGCTGAAGAAGAAGGGTGTGGACGACTTCCAGCTCGCCTATGCGGTGCAGACGCTCGCCCGGCTGGGCAAGACGGCAGCCGGGAGCATGGCCAAGTGAGCCGCATGCCGCGCAACGTCCCCGTGCTGGCGCGCTGGCTGGCGCTGCTGTTGCCGCTCGCGCTGCTCGGCGGTGCGCTGGGATCGCAGTTCATCGGCGGGCTCGTGCCGTGCGAGATGTGCATGTGGCAGCGCTGGCCGCATCTGGCGGCGATCGTCGTGGCGCTGCTCGCCTTCTTCGTGCGCGGACGGCGGCAGGTGGCGGCACTGGTGCTGCTGGCCGCGCTGCTGATCGCGGTGAGCGGCGCGATCGGCGTCTATCATGCCGGCACCGAATATCATTGGTGGCCAGGCATCACCTCGTGCACCGCCGCGCCGACGCATGGCTCGCCGATGGAGATGCTGACCGAGGCGCTGCGTCGCCCGATCGTGCGCTGCGACGTGCCCCAATGGACGATGTTCGGCATCAGCCTTGCCGGCTATAACGCCATCCTGTCGCTGGGCGGCGCGGTGCTGATCGCGCTGCTGGCCACGCGGAGGTCGGTACGATGAGCTGGAAGCCGGGAGATCGGCGCGAGAGTCACGACGCCATGGTCCGGGTGGACCAGGCGGGCGAATATGGCGCGACCCGCATCTATGCGGGGCAGCTGGCGGTGATGGGCGATCGCACCCCCACTGCGCGCACCATCGCCGGGATGGCGAACCAGGAAGAGCATCACCGCGCCTTTTTCGACGCGCTGATCGCCAAGCGCGGCGTGCGGCCGACGGTGCTCCAGCCTTTCTGGGATGTGGCGGGCTTCGGGCTCGGCGTGGTCACCGCGGCATTGGGTCCGCAGGCGGCGATGGCGTGTACGGCGGCGATCGAAACCGAGATCGACCTGCACTATCAGGCGCAGCTCGCCCAGCTGGGCGATACCGATCCGGAACTGCGCGATGCCGTCGCGCGCTTTCGCGACGAGGAAATCGAGCATCGCGACACCGCGATTGCCTCGGGGGCGGAAAGCACGCCGGGCTATCCGGTGCTCTCGGCGCTGATCCGTGCCGGATGCCGGTTTGCGATCGGCGTCTCGAAGCGGATCTGACATCGAATATTCAGCCACGCGCATGCAGGGTGCGGCGCCAGGAACAGGAGAATCAGGGTGCTCAAGAGGATCGCCATCATCACCGCGGCCGCTGCGGCCCCGCTCTTCGCCGCCGCGCCGGCGCACGCCCAGAACGCCGTGCAGAACGGCGTGCTGATCATCTACGGCAACGACAAGTGCCCGACGAACAAGAATGGCGAGGAAATCGTCGTCTGCCAGCGCCTCGACGAAGGCGAGCGCTTCCGCATCCCGAAGAACATTCGCGATACCACGCCGACGAACCCGCAAAAGGGCGAGGCATGGGCCGTGCGCTCGCAGGACGCGTTGGCCGCGGGTGCGTTCGGCACCGGCAGCTGCTCGACCGTGGGCGCCGGCGGCGGCACCGGCTGCTTCGTCAAGCAGGCGACGGCCGCACGCGCCGAACGCCGCGCGATGAAGAAGGCCGAGACCGAACTGCCGCTGCCCTGACCGGGCTCAAGCCGGTGTCCGCCCGATCCAGGCGGGCGCCGGCAGCCGCACGGCATCGGCGATCAGCCACAGCATCGCCACGCCGCGCACGCTGGCGGCCAGCATGATGTCGTGCTGCGTGGCATAGGGCCAGGCGTTGGCCATACCCGCAAACCACCAGAACTCCGCGAAATAGGCGGCGATGTCGCCGATCACGAACAGCGCCAGCGGCTTGAGGCGCGGGCTGGTCATCACCAGCAGCGGGTAGAGCCACAGGTCGAACTGCGGCGACCAGACCTTGTTGGTCAGCAGGAACCAGGCGAGTACGGGCGTCGACAGCACCCAGAGATGCGCCCGGTGCTGCCGCCAGCCGAGTCCCAGGATCACGGCGGCACCGCTCAGAAAGGCGAGCGACGCGTAGAGGTTGCGCTGGGCGACATCGGTCACCCAGAAGCCCTGGTTCGACAGGATTTCCCAGGTCGATCCCGCGGTGCCTGATCGTGCTTCGGAAAATCGGTAGAATTCGGACCAGTTGTCCGGCGCGGCAATGGCCACCGGCAGGTTCACTGCCGCCCAGCTGCCGATCGCGATCAGCGTGCAACTGACTGCCGTCTTGATCCGGGCGGGCCAGAACTCGCCGGGTGCGAACAGCGCCGAAAGGCCGATCAGCGGCAGCAGTAGAGCCGGGAACAGCTTGGCGGCGGCCCCCAGTGCGGCGAGCGCGGCGGCCAGCACCAGCCTTTGTCGCTGTGCCGCCAGCATCGCCGCCACCGCGAAAGTCGCGGCGCCCAGATCCCAGTTATGGCCGAGATAGAGGATCAGCGGCGGTGCTGCCGCCCAGAGCCAGAGCCGCGTGCGCTCCATCCCGCTGCGTGCGAACATCCACAGGATCAGCCCGGCGAGCAGCCCGTTCGCGACCGTGACGGTGCCGAGGAACGCGACGTCGTTTGCGGAAAGCCCGAACAGCCCCCTGGTCGTCGCGCCCTCGATCCAGATCTGCAGTCCGGTGAGCACCGGATATTCCATCGGCGCCTGGAAATAGGGGACCAACCCCGCATCGACATGGCGTCCCGCCCAGAAGGGCATGGCATCGCTGTAGCAGCCGCTCGTGTACTGAATCGCGCCCACCCAGCCATGCACGGTGCAGTGCGCCTTGAACAGCCAGCCGAGCAGGCAGGTGGCGAGCATCGCCGCCGCCAGTGCGGCCCCTCGTTTGTCGATCGTCCGCGCCATGTCCCGAAACCCTCCGCGGGCCGCTGGTACAGGGCCGATGGCCGAGCGTCCATCTGGACAGCAAGCGTCTGAGAACATAGACGGAACGCATGGCGCAACTCGATACCCGTGCGAAGCTGGCGATCCTTGCCGATGCCGCGAAATATGATGCGTCCTGCGCGTCGTCGGGGACGACCAAGCGCACCTCGAAGGGCGGCAAGGGGCTGGGCTCCACCACCGGCATGGGCATCTGCCACGCCTATGCGCCGGACGGCCGCTGCATCAGCCTGCTCAAGATTTTGCTGACCAACAGCTGCATCTTCGACTGCCATTACTGCATCAACCGCAAGAGCTCGAACGTGCGGCGTGCACGGTTCACGCCGGCGGAGGTGGTGGACCTGACGCTGAACTTCTATCGGCGGAACTATATCGAAGGGCTGTTCCTCTCCTCGGGCATCATCCGCTCGTCCAACTACACGATGGAGCAGATGGTCGAGGTCGCCCGGTCCTTGCGCGAGGACCATCATTTCCGCGGCTATATCCACCTCAAGACGATTCCCGATGCGGACCCCGAGCTGATCCACCAGGCCGGGCTCCATGCCGACCGCGTCTCGATCAATGTCGAGCTGCCGACCGTGGCGGGCCTCAAGCGCCTCGCACCGGAAAAGTCCGCGCCGCGTATCGAAGGCGCGATGCTGGGCATGCGCACCGCGATCGAGGATGGGGCCGATGCACGGAAACGCTATCGCTCGGCGCCGAAGTTTGCGCCTGCGGGCCAGTCGACCCAGATGATCGTCGGGGCGGATGCGGCGACCGACCGCGATATCGTGGGGCGGGCGGCGACCTTGTACGACCGCTTCCGCTTGCGCCGCGTCTATTATTCGGCGTTCAGCCCGATTCCCGAAGCGTCGTCGGTCCTGCCCTTGAAGCGCCCGCCGCTGATGCGCGAGCACCGGCTGTATCAGTCCGACTGGCTGATGCGCTTCTACGATTATACGCCGGGCGAGGTGCAGGCGGCGGTCGATCCGGCGACCGGCATGTTGCCGCTCGACATCGACCCCAAGCTCGCCTGGGCACTGAAATTCCGCGAGCGATTTCCGGTCGACGTCAACCGCGCGCCCAAGGAGATGCTGCTGCGCGTGCCGGGGCTCGGAACGAAGGCGGTCGGAGCGATCCTGTCGTCGCGGCGCTGGCGGCGGCTGCGGCTCGACGACGTCGCACGTCTCACCGTGTCGATCGCCAAGATCCGCCCGTTCATCGTGACCGAGGACTGGCGCCCGACGCTGATCGACGGCCGCGCCGACCTGCGTCCGCTGGTCGCGCCGAAACGCGAGCAGATGGAGCTGTTCGCCTGAGAATGACTCGCGGGTGAAACACGGCGCGCGCTCGCCGGTTGGCGCCAGCGAAGGAGACATTCCATGGCAGAAGCTCAAATCTATCTCGACCTGAAGGCCGATCACGACAAGCACCGCGCGATGCTGAAGGAACTGGGCGAGCTGAGCGGCGACACCGCCAAGCGCAAGAAGCTGTTCGAGAATGTCCGCATCGAAATTGCCGCCCACGCCGCGGCCGAGGAAGAGTCGCTCTACGCAACGATGCTCGGCAACCCCGACCTGCGCGACGACGCGCGCCATTCGGTCAGCGAGCACAAGGAAGTCGACGACCTGATCGGCGAGATGATGGACCTGGATTTCGGCAGCGACGAATGGGAGTCGAAGTTCCTCCACATGCGTCACCGCTACCTCCACCACATCGAGGAGGAAGAGGAGGAGATGTTCCCGGCCGCGTCCAAGGAGCTGGACAAGGCG
>NZ_CAJYTI010000036.1 GCF_913777625.1 uncultured Sphingomonas sp. | reverse complement strand
TGGCTGGTTCAGTCCTGCGCGCGCTTCAGCCCGCGCACCCGGTGCCAGACGTAAAGGCCGATCAGCACGACCAGCACGATGCCGATCGCCAGGTCGGCGCGGTGGAAGAACGCCTTCACGCGGGGGTCGGAATCCCATTTTTCGCCCAGCTCGCGCCCGACGATGGCCAGCACCAGGCAGAAGGGCCAGCTGCCGATAAAGGTATAGAGGTGGAAGGGGACGAGCTTCATCCGCGCCACCCCGGCCGGAAAGGCGATGAAGGTGCGGATGACCGGCAGCAGCCGCCCGATCAGCACCGCGATCGAACCATAACGCGCGAAGAAGCGGTCGGCGGCGTCGAGCTCGCCCGGCCCGATCAGCAGATACTTGCCCCAGCGCTCGGCGACCGGCCGCCCGCCGCGCTTGCCGATCTCATAGGCGACGACCGAACCCAGATTGCAGCCCAGTGCCCCCGCCGTCGCGGCGAGGTACAGGTTGAACTGCCCCGTCGACACCAGATAGCCCGCGAACGGCATGATGATCTCGGAGGGCAGCGGGATGCACGCGCTCTCGATCGCCATCAACAGGGTGATGCCCAGATAGCCGCCCGTCGAGATGACCCAGATGGCAAAGCTCGCCAGTGCGGAAAGAATATGTTCGACCATGGGGCCAGCGACTTGCGCGATCGGGGGGCGGGGGTCAATCGGAACCGGACGGCCGCCGCTGTCTGCTTCGGGACAGCGGGCGGGGACTTGCCGGGGCATTTTCTCCTGCGATAGATGGGGCGCATGATGGTTCAGGCCCTTTTCGCGCTGTGGCTGGCGGCCGCACCGCTTCCCGCCGCCTCGGATGCCGAGGTCGATCCCGCGACGATCAATGTCGTCGATGCGATCGACTGTCGGCTGAATACCGACAGCTATGGGGCGCTGACCATGGCGCTGGACGAAGAGGCGAAGCGGCGCGGCTGGCGGCCGGTCGAGGGCAAGAATCCCTTCCTGCAGGAATATGAACTGCCGCAACCGATCCGCGTCGGCGAGGGCTGGACCACGCGCCGCATCGCCTTCAGCGCCAATGCGCTGCTCGCGATCCTGGACATTGCCGATCCGAAGACGGTGGCCGATCGCGTCGGCGTCACCAACACCCTGCCCGACCTGTCGGGACAGGGTGTCGCGGCCAAGTTCCTGGGCCAGCACGTCGTCAGCGACGAGACCGTCCTGGCCAAGGGCGAGGAAAAATTCGGCACACACAGCGTTATCGCGCGCTCCGTGTCGACCGTCACCAGCCATCCGGGCAAGACGCTCTATGGCTGTTCCTATGCCACCGACGTGATCGGCCGGGACGGCAAGCCGATCTGATCGCGGGACGGGGGCAGAGGGCACCGGGAACCGGGCGGTGGGCCTGCCGGTTGGATGGCCCATGACGATGCTGACCCTGAATGACGGCCGCAGCCTGCCCCAGCTGGGGCTGGGCACCTATCAAATCCCGGATTCGCAGGTGGCCGCCGTGGTCCGGCGCGGGCTCGACACCGGATACCGGCTGGTCGACACCGCCGCCATCTATGGCAATGAGCGCGGCGTGGGCGAGGGATTTCAGGGGGCGGATGCCTTTCTGACCACCAAGCTGTGGAACGACCGCCACCGCGATGCCGAGGCGGCGCTGGACGAGAGCCTGGCGCTGCTGGGTGTCGAGGCAGTTGACCTGTATCTCATCCACTGGCCGGTCCCGGCCGAGGATGCCTATGTCGAGGCATGGCAGAGCCTGATCGCGTTGCGGGACGCGGGCAAGGCGAAGTCGATCGGCGTGTCCAACTTCCTGCCCGAGCATCTCGACCGGATCATCGAGGCCACCGGCGTAGTGCCTGCGGTCAACCAGATCGAACTCCATCCCCGTTTCCAGCAGCGTGAGGCGCGGGCGTATCATGAGGCCAAGGGCATCGTGACCCAGAGCTGGAGCCCGCTGGGGCAGGGTGGCGAATTGCTGAAGACACCCGAGATCGTAGCGATCGCCGAGAAGCACGGTCGTTCGGCAGCGCAGGTGGTGCTGGCCTGGCATCTGGCGCATGGCCTGTCGGTTATCCCCAAGGCGGCGGACGCGGACCATATGGCGGACAATTTCGCTGCGGCGGAACTGACGCTGGATGACGAGGATATGTCGGCGATCGACGCCTTGGACGATGCGAATGGGCGGATCGGGCCCGACCCGCGCGAGATGTAAAGTTCCCACGCGATGCCTAGGCCTTTCCTTGCGGCGCTAGCGTCGGAATCTCGGTTGACAGCAAGCGACATATGAACATATTAGGATGTGTTCATATGTTGATATTTGCATGACTCCGGATGAGGGCGCGTTGTTGGCCGATGTGTTTCGTCTTTTGGGCGAACCCAATCGGCTGAGATTGGTGGTCGCGTGTCTGGACGGACCGCGTACCGTAGGCGAACTGACGCAGAAAGTTGGCGTGAGCCAGAGCCTGGTTTCGCAGCATCTTCGTCTGCTGCGCGCGGGGCGTCTGCTCAAACAGAGTCGGCAAGGGCGAAACGTCCTTTACGAACTGCCCGACTGCCACATCCGCACCATGCTTACCAACATGATGGACCATGTGCTCGAACCCGATTCCGTAGATGAGGAGTAAGTCAAATGGCCGTTACCGTTGATCAAGTGAAGTGCGCCTGCGCCGATTGTGTCTGCATCGTCAGCGTCAGCAACGCGATCGAAGCCGAAGGCCGCAGCTTCTGCAGCGACGCCTGCGCCCAGCATCATGAAGGTGGCAATGGTTGCGATCATGCCGGTTGCACCTGCCACGGCTGATGGTGCCGGGAGGCCGGGCACCGAGTGTCCGGCCTTTTTGCCGCCCATGCTCAGCAGGGGGCTGAAGCCCAGAAGACGTGGGTGCCGTGATCGTAACAGCCGAGAGGCGACAACGGTCAGCCCAACAGGGCTTGCGCCGCGAGTTTCAGGTCCTCGACGAACCGCGCATATTCCACCTCCTTCGCCGCCGGGTCGGGTAGGCGGAGCAAATAGCTCGGATGGACGGTGATGAAGGCGGTGCCACCATCGGGTAGGGTGAGGGGCTTGCCCCGTTCGCGGCCGATGGTCATGACCTTGCCGAACAGCGAACGCGCCGCCGTAGCGCCCAGCGCGACCGTCACCTGCGGCTGGATCAGCAGGCGTTCCTGCTCGACCCACCAGCGGCACGCCTGGATTTCCCCGGCATTGGGTGAGCTGTGGATACGGCGCTTGCCGCGCGGCTCGAATTTGAAATGCTTGACCGCGTTGGTGACGTAAGCGGTCGCGCGGTCGATCCCCGCTTCGGCTACCGCCCGGTCGAACACTTGTCCGGCCGGACCGACAAAGGGGTGGCCCGCCAGATCCTCCTGGTCGCCGGGCTGTTCGCCGACGAACATCAAGGCGGCATCGACCGGACCCTCGCCGAATACCGTCTGGGTCGCGGGCGCATGGAGCGGGCAGCGGGTACAGGTCATCGCCTCGTCGCGAAGCGCCGCCCAGGCTGTTTGCGCATTGCCGCCGCGCCCGGTTCGCACATCCGTCTTGGCCGCCGCGATCATACCCGTCTCCCGCGCCTGCGCGCCTGCGATCAATTCCGAGACCAACGCGGTTTCCGGCATGTTTTTCCAGTATTTGCGCGGCATCTCCTTCAGCATCGCGCCGATCTTCACGCGGGCGGGGTTGAAGATGCTGGCATAATAGGTCTTCCACACCGCCTCGGTCGGATCGCCCTCCGGCGCATCCGCCTTGGTCGCACCCGGGCCCTCGGTGAGTGTCTTGCCGTCCCAGTGGAGCGAGACCTCCGGCGTCAGGATCGACCAGCAGCTGGTTCAGCGTCTGCTCGCGCTCGTCATTCTGGTTGCCCAGACCCGCGCCGCGCGACCGGCCGACCGCGTCGATTTCGTCGATGAAGACGATGCACGGCGCCGACTTCTTGGCCTGCTCGAACATGTCGCGGACGCGGCTGGCGCCGACGCCGACGAACATCTCGACGAAGTCCGAACCCGAAATGGTGAAGAAGGGCACGCCCGCCTCACCCGCGATCGCGCGGGCGAGCAGCGTCTTGCCGGTACCCGGCGAGCCGACCAGCAGCGCGCCCTTGGGGATCTTGCCGCCGAGGCGCGCGAACTTCGACGGGTCCTTGAGGAACTCGACGATCTCCTGCAGCTCCTCGCGCGCCTCGTCGATACCCGCGACGTCGTCGAAGGTGACCTTGCCTTCCTTCTGCGTCAGCAGGCGGGCGCGGCTCTTGCCGAAGCCCATCGCGCCGGAGCCCGAATTCTTCTGCATCTGGCGCAGCACGAAGAAGGCAATGCCGAGGAACAGCAGGAACGGCAGCGACTGGACGAGGATATACTGCCAGATCGAGGGCGTATCCTCCGGTCGGGCATTGATTACCACGCCCTTCGCTCGCAGCGTCTCGACCAGTTTCGGGTCGCCCGGGTTGTTGGTGCGGAACTTGCCCTCGCTCGTGGTGAAGCCGATTGCGCCGGTTCCCGGCGTGATATTGGCTTCCTTCACGTCGCCGGTCTGCACCTTGTCGAGGAAGGTCGAATAGGGCACCGCATTGCCCGTAGGCTGCGCGGTCCGTGTGTCGAACAAGGTGACGAACAGCGCCAGCGCTGCAAGAATACCCACCCAGATGAGCAGGCTCTTCATCCAGGGGTTGTTCCCCCCGTTTTCCGGACCCTGCTGCTTGCCGTTTTCGCTCATCGTGTACCCGGTACCTTTCCAGCCCTAAAATAGGCATGGCGGCGTTAATGACAATGGAACAACGTCGATCAGCGTGATCGATGCGGAGGTGCCGGCGCAAAGTGCCAGCGGGTCCCCGGCCGCACCACGACTCCGGCCAATGTCGCTACCCGCCCGGCATCGACTGCGGCGATCAACCGGTCAAGCCCGGAACCGCGCGGGGCCGCGGCGTCCGCCACCATCGCGAGCGCGCGCGCGACGAGCCGGCGGCGTAGTTCGCGCGGCAGATCGGCGGGATCCAGCATCACCTCGCCGCCAGCGATTCGGGCGCGCGCCGCCCATTCGCGCTCGGCCACCCAGACGAGCGCCGCCTCCGCGTCGCGAAGATTGGCGGCGGCGAGCGCCAGCCGTGCGCGCGGTAGTTCCGGCGTTTCCGTGAGCAATGCGCGCATCCGGCTGCGATCGAAGCGCGGGTGGCGATTCGAAGGATCCTCTACCGGTTCGATTCCGGCACCCGCGACTCGCCCGGCAAGCTCGGCACGCGACCAGGCGAGCAACGGGCGGACCAGGAGCGGCGCAGGCTCGCCCTTTCGCAGCGGGCGACACGGCAGCATTGCCGCGAGCCCGCCCAGCCCTGCCCCGCGTCGGGCGCGCAGCAGGAAGGTTTCGGCAAGATCGTCCTGCTGGTGCGCCACGGCCACCCAGGGGGCACCTGCCGCCTCGGCCCAGTCGGCCAGGCTGCGATAGCGCATCGCCCGCGCACGATCCTGCAGGTTGCCGGCGGCGAGCATCTCCGGGCGAGGCGGCAAAATCGCGTGCGGAACAGCGATCCGCGCGCAGATCGTTCCGACGAACGCCGCCTCCTCGGCCGACTCCGCCCGCAGCCCGTGATCGACGGTCGCGGCGATCACTGCGCCTGGGAACGCAGCGCGGGCGAGGAGCAGCAGCGCCAGGCTGTCGGCGCCGCCGGAAACGGCGATGCCCAACGGTTCGGCGGCGGTCGGCGCCCGGCCTGCGAGCGCGAGCCAATCGGCGGTGAAGCGGGCGATGTCCTCGCCCGACAGCGCGTCGATCAGCGACGCGTCACTTGCAGCGCTGATCCGCACGGCCCTTGGCGACGCCCGCCTTCATCTCGGCCGAGAGCGACGCGCCATAGACCTTGTCCAGCTCGTCATAGACCTTGCAGACCTCATTGGCCGGCTTCTTCAGCTTCACCAGCGCCTGGGCGAGATAATAGAGGCTGTCCGGCGCGCGCTCGCCGTTCGGGTCCTTGGTGTAGTTCTCGTAGAGCGCGACCGCGGCAAGGCTCGGCTTGTTGTCGTCCAGATAGGCACGGCCGAGCAGGTTGCGCGCGAAGCTGGCGCGCTTGCCGGTGGGGAACTTGGCCTTGTACTGCTCGAGCACCTTGGCCGATTCCGGGTAGAACTTCGCCTGCCACAGGCGGTAGCCGTACAGGTACAGATCCTCGCCCGCGTCGCCCGTGCTCGGCTTCTGGACGGCGGCGACCTTCGCGGCGCGGTCCCCGGCCGGCTTGGGCGTGGCAGGCGCGGAATCACCCGAAGCGGCGACATCGCCATCGCTCGGCGCGGCGTCGGTGGACGCCGGGGCCGGCGGCGTCTCCAGCGTCTTCAGGCGTGCATCCGTCGCGGCCTTGTAGGCGCCGAACGCCTCTTCCAGCTGGCGCAGGCGATACTGGTTCTGCTCGATCTGCCCGGTCATGGTCTGGATCTGGCTCTCCAGCGCGGCGACGCGCTGGGTGAGATCGGCGAGCGGCGTCGTCGCGGGCACGCCCGGCGGGGTATTGTCCACCTGCTGGGTGATCTGCGGCTCGACGGTCATGCCGGCGCCGCCGGGGAAGACCTTGCGCTGCACAGCGCGCATCTCGCGCTCCAGCTTGTCGACCCGCTGGTCGACGCTGGCACCCTGGGTCTGCGCCTGGGCGGTGCCGGTGAAGCCGAACGCGGCAAAGGCCAGTGCCGCAGCGAGAGCAATACGCATCGTCGAAGATTCCCTCAGCGCCTCCCGGGGAAGCGGAGGCGTGGCGCCGCTATAGCCAAGCGGCGCCCGCTCGCGCCAGCCCCTCAGGGATTCGGCGTGTCGCCGCCTGGGGTCGTGCCGCCGGTGGAGGCGGCCGGCGGCACGGCGGCATCGGTCCCGTCCGTGCGCGGACGGCGACGCAGCGGACGCTCGCGCACCACCGGCGCGGCGCTGGCGCTCGGGGTGGGCGACGGCGTCGCCATGGGCTGGCCGCGGGCACGCAGTGCCGCCGAGGTCAGCTCGGCCTCGACCACCTTCACTTCGGTGCCGAGCGGCGCGACTTCGCTGCCGTTCAGCAGCACCTGCAGCTGGTCCGGCCGGCCGGTGCGGATGCGGGGATGATCGGCGTCGTCGGGCACTTCGTAGCGATCGCCGGCGGCCAGTTCCTTCTCCGCCAGCTTCTTGCCGGTAGCATCGGTGATCCGGATCCACGCGGGCCCGCGCGCGACAAGGGTGACGTGCTCCACCGCCGGGACGGTCGGGCTCGGCGCCGGAGCGGGCGCCGCCGCCGTCGGCGTGGGCGTCGGCTCGATCTGCTGCGCAATGCCATCGCCCTGACTCGCGCCGCCGCGGAACCAGTTGGTGCCGTACCAGATGCCGATGCCCGCGACGAGCAGCACCGCGACGATCACGCCCAGCCACACGACCCCGCCGGGGGCGGCGCGTGACGGCTCCTGCACCGGATATTCGGGGGTGATCGCCGGACGCTCGATCTGGCCGAGCTCGGCGCGGACGTCGCGGGCGATCGCCACCTCGTCGGCATCGACGGCGCGGGCATAGGCCTTGGCGAAGCCGCTGGCATAGGTGATCGACGGCAGACCGCTATAGGTGCCTTCCTCGATCGCCTCGAGATGGCGCTGCGGAATGCGGGTGCGGGCGGCGATCTCGGTGAGATCCAGCCCCAGTGCCTCGCGCGCGGCACGGAGCCGTTCGCCGGGGCGGGCAGCCGTCTGGCCGGAATCGTCGGGCGTATCGCCTTGCATTCTTTCCTCCGGCGAGCGCGTTGGACCCCTGGGTCGCTCGCCTTGTCGTGCAGGGGATGCCCCCGGGGTGCCGCTGCTGTCAACGCCGCGGCGAAATCATTCCGTCGTCGGATCAGGCCAGCTCGACCCCCTGGGACTCCGCCCAGGCGGTGAGTTCGTCGCGCAGCGTGCCCTGCGGGTGCGCCAGCATGGCCGTCATCGCTTCCATCACCGCGCCGCGATCGAGCGAGCGGAGCATCGCCTTGATCGGCCCCACCGCGGCCGGCGTGATCGACAGGCGATCGATGCCGAGCCCGATCAGCGCCAGCGCCTCCAGCGGCCGCCCGCCCATCTCGCCGCACACCGCCACCGGCACGTTGGCCGCACGCGCCGCGTCGCTCACCCGCTTGAGGAAGCGCAGAATCGCCGGGCTCAGCCAGTCATAGCGCAGGGCAAGCTTGGGATGCGCGCGATCGGCGGCGAACAGGAACTGGGTCAGGTCGTTGGTGCCGATCGACAGGAACTGCAGCTTGGGCAACAGCACGTCGAGCACTTCGGCAAGCGCCGGCACTTCGAGCATCGCGCCGTAGCGGATCTCGGTCGGCATCTTGCGCCCGCGCGCAGCGAGCCAGCTATGCTGCGCCTCGAACAGCGCCCGCGCCTCGTCGAACTCCCAGGGTTCGGAAACCATCGGGAACATCACGTTGAGCGTCCGCCCTGCCGCCGCCTCGATCAGCGCGCGCGCCTGCGCCTTCATCAGGCCGTCGCGATCGAGCGCGAGGCGCAGCGCGCGCCAGCCCATGGCGGGGTTCTCTTCCTCGCCATCCTCGTCATGGTTCAGGTACGGCAGCGCCTTGTCGCCGCCGATGTCGACCGTGCGGAACACCACCGGCCGATCGCCCGCCGCCTCCAGCACGTCGCGGTACAGGCGCCGCTGGGCTTCGCGTTGCGGCAGGGTGGCGGAGACGAGGAACTGGAATTCGGTGCGGAACAGGCCGATGCCGTCCGCGCCGGTCAGGTCGAGCGCCGAGACGTCGTCGCGCAGCCCGGCATTGACCATCACCGTCACCCGGTGCCCGTCCTGGGTGACCGGCGCGACGTTCTTGAGCTGGGCGAACGCGGCGCGGCGCTTCTGGCTGAGCGCGAGCTTGGCCTCGAACGCCTCCTCCATCGCCAGCGAGGGGCGGACGAACACGCTTTCCTCGCCCACGTCGAGCAGCAGCAGGTCGCCCTCGGCCACTTCGCGGCGCACGTCGCGGACGCGGCCGAGCACCGGCACCCCCATGGCGCGCGCGACGATGGTGACATGGGCGGTGAGCGAGCCCTCCTCGAGCACCACGCCCTTGAGCCGTCGGCGGTCATATTCGAGCAGCTCGGCCGGCCCCAGGTTGCGCGCGATCAGGATCGAATCCTGGCGCAGGCCCAGTTGCGCGGCGGTGCCGAGCTGGCCCGAGACGATGCGCAGCAGCCGGTTGGAGAGGTCCTCCAGATCGTGCATCCGGTCGCGGAGCAGCGGATCGTCGATCTCGCGCATCCGCTGGCGGGTGCGCTGCTGGACGCGCTCGATCGCCGCCTCGGCGGTCAGGCCGGAATCGATCGCCTCGTTGATGCGACGGCTCCAGCCCTCGTCATAGGCGAACATCTTGTAGGTGGCGAGGATCTCCTCATGCTCGCCGCCGACGCCGAATTCGGCCTGGCTGGTCATGCGGTCGATCTGCTCGCGCATCTTGTCGAACGCGGCATAGACGCGGTGGCGCTCGGCCTCGGTGTCCTCGGCGACGGTATGCTCGATGACGATGCGTGGCTGGTGGAACACCGCCACGCCGCGGGCCATGCCCTCGACCAGCCGGAAGCCGCGGATCGTGCCGGCGGTGGTCGGCTGGAGCCGCGTCGAGGTGCCGCCCGCGGCATCGATCAGCTCGGCATTGGCGATCAGTTCGGAGAGCACCATCGCGACCGTCTGCAGCGCCTCGATCTCGATATCGGCATAGCGCCGCGGGTCGACATGCTGGACGGCGAGCACCCCCACCGCCCGCTCGCGCCGGATGATCGGCACGCCGGCGAAGCTGTGGAAGCGGTCTTCGCCCGTCTCGGGGTTGTGGACGAAGTTCGGGTGACTGGTCGCCTCGTCGAGGTTGAGCGTCTCGACATGGGCAGCGATGGTGCCGACCAGCCCCTCTCCCATCCCCAGCTTGGTGACGTGCACCGCCTCCTGCTTCAGCCCGCGCGTCGCGAACAGCTCCAGCGCGCCTTCGCGGAGGAGATAGATCGAGCAGACCTCGCTGTGCAGCGCCTCGCCGATGATGTTGGCGACGGCGTTGAGCTTCGACTGGACCGGCAGCCGTTTCGCCATCAGGTCATGAAGGCGGGTGAGGATTTCCCGGGCGGAGGCGGCAGCGGTCAGGGCCATAGGACAGCGCTAACAGATTGTGCGCACCCGCGCCAAGCCGCGTGCGCGGCAAAAGCGCGAAAGCGGAACCGCGGACGCTGCGGAAAGCAGAGAATATGCGCCAAACCAACCACCGTCATTCCCGCGAAGGCGGGAATCCATGTGCCAGAACGCTGGGGGCAGGAACCGCGGATTCAGCGCCAATGGATCCCCGCCTTCGCGGGGAGGACGATGGGTTTGTGGAGCGCGCGCAGTCTTACGCCGCCCGCTTCTCCAGCGCGTGCGCAGCTTCGGCCATCAGCGTTGAGATAATCGTCGCCACCGGCTCTTCCTTAGTGACCATGCCGACCGACTGGCCGGCCATCACGCTGCCATGCTCGACATCGCCGTCGATCACCGCGCGGCGCAGCGCGCCCGCCCAGTAATGCTCGATCTGCAGCTGCGCCTCGGCCATTTCGATGCCGCCCTGGTCCAGCGCCTGCGCCACTTCGCGCTGCTTGGCGGTGAACAGCTCGCCGCCGGCATTCTTGAGCGCGCGCACCGGTATCACCGGCAGGCGCGGATCGATCTGCACGCTGGCGATCGCGTCGCGGGCGGAGGCGCGGATGAATGCCTTCTTGAAATTGGCGTGCGCGATGCTCTCGGTCGCCGCGGCAAAGCGGGTGCCGAGCTGGACGCCCGCCGCGCCCATGTCGAGATAGCCGGCAATCGCCTCGCCCCGGCCGATGCCGCCGGCGACGAACACGGGGACCTGGCTCGCCACCTCGGGCAGGATCTCCTGCGCCAGCACGCTGGTCGAGACCGGGCCGATATGGCCGCCGGCTTCCATGCCCTCCACGACGAGCGCGTCGACACCCGAGCGGATCAGCTTCTTGGCAAGGCTCAGCGCCGGCGCGAAGCAGATCAGCTTGGCGCCGTGGCCCTTGATCGCATCGAGCGACCCCGCCGGCGGCAGCCCGCCCGCGAGCACGACATGGCCGACGCCGTGCTTCCCGCACACGTCGATCAGCTCGAACAGCTGCGGGTGCATGGTGATCAGGTTCACGCCGAAGGGCTTCGCGGTCAGCGCCTTGGTCGCGGCGATTTCCGCGTCGAGCAGTTCGGGGCTCATCGCGCCGCACGCGATCACGCCGAAGCCGCCGGCGTTCGAGATGGCAGCGACGAGGTTGCGCTCGGACACCCAGGACATCGCGCCGCCGAGGATGGCGGTCTCGCTGCCCAGGAAGTCGCAGCCGCGCGCCATGCGGCGGGCCAGGCGCTCGGCGCCGATCGAAGAAAGTGCGTTCATGCCCGCCGCCTAATCCTTTCCGCTATCGCGCGGCAAGTCCGCAAGCGCCCCCGGCGGCGCGCCTGCCGGTTCCACCGAAATGGCGACACGTGACCCGCACCTCGTTCAGGATGGATCAAACCTGCATACCGCGGCCGCAGCTTCGGGCGTATGCCACAATCGCGCAAGAGATACTGCGAATCGGTCGCCCATAAAAACAAATCAATCCAAGTTATGTGCGACCATTTTCTTCGAACACCTTTGTCGTTCCTGAAGATTACGGCCACACATGCCGCCATAGACATGGAGAGGGACATGACGACCAACTACACGATCTATCTCGTGAATCAGTCTTCGACGACACAAACCTTCTGGTGCTTCCTGACCCGCCCGCAGGAACTCGCCTCGGACCCGAATGTTTTTGCCAATTCGAGCGCTTCGCTGGCGATCCGCTCGAACGACCCATCGACCAATTCCTTCACGATCCCGGTACAATATGTCGTGGCCGCCGGCGCCAGTAATCAAGCCGTCGGGCTCAACGTCCAGATCAACTCGTCCATTTCGCAAAATGCGGATCTGGGGCAAATCTGGGAAGCCAAGTACGAAAACGCCCCGCCAAAAATGGGGCCGTCGCTGACTCTCGACTCCAGTTCGGTGGGGCCAAAGAGCCTGAAGATCGTCACGAACCCGTTCAATCAAGAGCAGAACGAGGCGCTGAACTGGTTCAGCAACCAATCGTTCGGCATCGAGACGGAATCGGGCTTCATGGGAATGACCTGGTCGCCGTCGCCCAACCAATCCCGCACGCTGACGCCGAAGCTCAGCTTCTACGTGAGCGCCGGCAGCTTCGGTGATTCCGAGCTGGCGGACTGGACTCAAGTCAGCAACAATGCCGCGCAGGTGAGCGTGCCGACCTCCTTCTCGGCCAATGCCTGCACCGTCACGTACCTCAACAACGGGACCTGGAGCGTCACCCCCGGCAAACCGCCCCAGATGCTGTTCAAGGAAAACCTCTCCCTGCTCGGCACCGAAGACATCGCCCAGCTGCTGGCGCTTTCGTATATCGACACCAACAAGATCCAGCAGGATACGGTCAAGTCCGTCTACTGGAAGAACACCACCGAAGCGCTCGATGCTGAAACCGAGGAAGAGGGAGAGGCCGCGCTGCTGACCAACACCTTCCTTACCGGCACGGTCACGGTAACGGCGGCGCTCACGGCGGCGTTCACCTATTTCGTCCTGTCCGGCGTGCAGTTCACGGTGATCGGCAATCCGCAGGGGACCACGGTGAACTTCACCTATAACGGCACGATGTCGGCGCAGGCGGTTCAGAACTTGCTGGTCGCCGGCGCGCAGATCGTGTTCGGCGGCGCGAACTGAGCCGGCCGGCCCGTGGCGGATAGCGGCTCCTGGATACCGTCCTCGACGGCTTCGCTGCCCGCCTTGCGGTTCCCGCCGGTGCCTGTGCCCGGCGGGAATCGACTACATGAACCCGCAGCCACGGCGACGCCGCACACCAGCGTGCTGATTCAGCTCGACGGGCTCTCCTCGGTTGATCTGGTGGCAAGCTTTGCCGGCGCCGGCCCGGCCGCGCCGCATCCGGGCGAGCTGGTCGCCGGCGTGCAGCAGGTCTTGACCCAGGCCTATATCGATTACAACCAGCAACTGCCGCTCTGGTGGATGGCGCAGGTGCTGCGGATCGGCGACATCTCCGCCAGCGGCTCGGTCGCCACCTATACCGCCGATACCGACAGTTTCACGCTGAGGATGGGCGAGATCGTCCTGAATCACGGTTCAGCGGGATGGAGCATCCCCAGCTTCGACAGCACCGTCTATTCGGTATTCGTCGGCTTCGGGCTCGGCAGCCCGTATGCCTTTCCCGCCTTTTTGGCGCAGGTGTCGCCGCTGACGACCGTCCAGATCGGCGCCGGTGGCTATGTCCTTGGCCAGCCGAGCAATTCGGGGACGATTGGCAGCCCGGTCGCCGCCAGCGACAGCTGGACGATGCCGCTTGGCGAAGCGTGGCTGCTGTGCTTCAACGCCTCGGGCGTCGGCACGCTCAGCAGCCGCTGAGGCGCCGGTACGGAGCCCGGCGCCGCCACGGCTTCAGGCCGCCACCTCGTCCGCGTCGAGGCCATAGGCGGTGTGCAGCACGCGCACCGCGAGTTCGGTGTAATCCTCTTCGATCAGCACCGAGACCTTGATCTCGGAGGTGGTGATCGCCTGGATGTTGATGCCGCGCGCGCCCAGCGTCTGGAACATCGTCGCGGCGACACCGGCATGGCTGCGCATGCCGACGCCGACCACCGACACCTTGGCCACGCGGGTGTCGTGGCTGATGTCGGTGAAGCCGATCGACTCCTTCGACTGCGCCAGGATCTCCAGCGAGCGGGCGAGGTCTGCCGCCGGCACGGTGAACGTCACGTCGGTCGCGCTCGCGCTGCCGGCGCTCTGGTGCGCGATGTTCTGGATGATCATGTCGACATTGATGCTGGCATCGGCAAGCGGCGTGAAGATCGACGCCACCGCGCCGGGCTTGTCCGGCACCGCGGTCAGCGTGATCTTGGCCTCGTTCTTGTCGTGCGCGATGCCGGTGATGAGCTGGCGTTCCACGTCCTGAATCTCCTCTTCGCCCACGATCATCGTCCCGGGCAATGTATCTGCCATCGGCGCGTCGTCGCCCGTGAAGGACGAGAGCACCTGCACGCGAACCCCTTCCTTCATCGCCAGGCCGACCGAACGGGTCTGGAGCACCTTGGCGCCGACGCTGGCGAGTTCGAGCATTTCCTCATAGGTCACGCGCTTCAGCTTGCGCGCGCGGGGCACGATGCGCGGATCGGTGGTGTAGACCCCGTCGACATCGGTGTAGATGTCGCAGCGATCGGCCTTCACCGCCGCCGCCACCGCCACCGCCGAGGTGTCCGAGCCACCGCGACCGAGCGTGGTGATCCGGCCCTCGTGCACGCCCTGGAAGCCCGGCACCACCGCGACTTCGCCGCCTGCCATGCTGGCGAGCAGCGCGTCGGTGCCGATATCCTCGATGCGGGCCTTGGCGAAGGCGTCCGAAGTCTGCACCGGCAGCTGCCAGCCGAGCCAGGAGCGCGCCGGCACGCCGATCGCCTGGAGCGCGATCGCCAGCAGACCGCTGGTGATCTGCTCGCCGGCGGAGACGACGACGTCATATTCCTTGGGGTCGTAGAGCGAGGAGGCCTCGCGGCAGAAACCGACCAGCCGATCGGTCTCGCCCGCCATCGCCGAGACGACCACGGCGACCTGGTTGCCCGCCTCCCACTCGCGTTTGACGCGGGCGGCAACGCTGCGGATACGCTCGATCCCGGCCATCGATGTGCCGCCGAACTTCATTACGATACGCGCCATGGCTGGTTGCTTGTTTCCTGCCCTTGGGAGAGATGGGCGTGCCTGATAGGAGCCAGCGATGCCGAACGCAACAATAGCTACGATTGACCCCCGTGAAGCGGAACATTTCGGTCGTCTGGCGGCCGATTGGTGGAATCCTAAGGGCTCCTCGGCCATGCTGCACAGACTGAATCCTGCGCGGCTCGGCTATATCCGCCGCGCGATCGACAGCCATTGGGGCAGCGATTCGGCCGATTTCATGCCGCTGACCGGCAAGACCGCGATCGACGTGGGCTGCGGCGCCGGGCTGCTCTGCGAGCCGCTCGCCCGGCTCGGCGCGCGGGTGACCGGCGTGGATGCCGCCGCCGAGAATATCGGCGCGGCGCGCGCGCATGCGGCACTCTCCGGGCTGCCGATCGACTATGTCCATGGCGGCATCGAGGATCTGGCCGGCCGCACCTTCGATCTCGTCACCTCGATGGAGGTGATCGAGCATGTCAGCGATCCCGCCGGTTTCGTCCGCGGCCTCGTGGGGGCGCTGGCCGAGGGCGGGCTGATGGTGCTTTCCACCCCCAACCGCACCCCGCTCTCGCGCCTGGCGATGATCACGCTGGCCGAAGGCACGGGCGCGATCCCCAGGGGCACCCATGACTGGAGCCGTTTCCTCAAGCCCGAGGAACTCGAGGCGCTGCTCACGGATTCGGGCATGAAGGTGATCGATCGCCAGGGCCTCAGCTTCTCCCCCACACGCGGCTTCGTGGTCAGCGAGAACCAGGCGCTCAACTATCTGGTGACCGCGATCCGCGCCTGACAGGAGACGCCCATGGACCCGCTCGACCGCTTCGTCGCCGCCCAGGCACGGGACTATGCGGTCGCGCTGGCCGAGCTGCAGCGCGGGCGCAAGACCAGCCACTGGATCTGGTACGTCTTTCCCCAGATCGCGGGGCTCGGCCGCAGCGACATGGCGCAGCGCTACGCCATCACCGATCTGGCGGAAGCGCGTGCCTATCTGGCGCATCCGGTGCTGGGCCCGCGGCTGCGCGAGGCGGCGGCCGCACTGCTGGCCCATGCCGGCAACCGCGCCGCCATCGCCATTCTAGGCGACATTGATGCGGTGAAGGTCCGCTCGTCGATGACGCTGTTCGAGGCGGCCGACACCGAGACGGACAGCGTCTTCGCCGCCTGTCTCGATGCCTTCTACGCCGGCAGCCGCGATCCCGAGACGCTGCGCCGGATCATTTGTTGAGATCGAGCAGCAGGATCGGCCCGATATCGAGCACCTGCTTGGCGGTGGCGAGGTGCAGCGAGACCGAGATGTCGCCCGCCGCATAGTCGCGGTCGGCCACGCCGACGACGTGCACCATCTTCCATTCGCTGCCGACCTCGGCCTCGCCCTTGAACACGGTCGTGTAGGGCTCCTTGGCGAGACCGACCTGGATCGTCGCGATCCTGGCGGTGGTGGCACCCTCGGGCAGCTTTTCCGCGCGGGCCCACACGGCGACGACCAGCTTGTCGCCCTTCTTCACCGGCTGGTTGATCGACGAGATCAGCCCGACGCCCCACGGCTGGTCCGAGGCCGACGCGATCGGCACGCGCAGCGCGCGGCCACCCTGGACGTTCTTGTCCTTCACCACTGCGGGCTTGGCGCTGAGGCCATAGACGTTGAACGTCTCCGGCGTCGGCGCATTGATGATCTGCTTGGAAATATCGGGCTGCTGCTGTTGCGCCTGCGCGAACGCGGGCGGCGCGACGGCAGACAGACACAGCACGACCATGCACAGCCAGGATTTCATGGCACCCCTCCTCCGTTATGTTGTTCTGCGCAGGCTATCGCAGGCGTCAACGCTGTCAACACCCGCCGATTGACAGCCCTGCCCCGGGGCCGGACAGAGGGTCCATGTCGACGATCAAGCTGCATCCGAGCTGGCTGGCGCCGCTCGAACAGGAATTCGCCCAGCCCTACATGGCCGCGCTGCGCGACTATCTGCGCGCCGAAAAGGCGGCGGGGAAGCGGATCTTCCCGGCGGGCAAGGACTGGTTCCGCGCGCTCGACCTGACGCCGCTGGAGCAGGTGCGCGTGGTGATCCTCGGGCAGGATCCCTATCACGGCGAGGGCCAGGCGCACGGCCTGTGCTTCTCGGTGCAGCCGGGCGTGCGCACCCCGCCGAGTCTGGTCAACATCTACAAGGAGATGGAGACCGATCTCGGCATCCCCCGCGCGCAGCACGGCTTCCTCGAGCATTGGGCGCAGCAGGGCGTGCTGCTGCTCAACGCGGTGCTGACGGTGGAGATGGGCCGCGCCGCCGCGCATCAGGGCCGTGGCTGGGAGCGCTTCACCGACGCGGTGATCCGCCTGGTGAACGCCAAGGCAGAGCCGGTGGTGTTCCTGCTCTGGGGCAGCCACGCCCAGAAGAAGGCGGCATTCGTCGAGTCGATCGACAAGGGCGGTCGGCATCTGGTGCTGAAGTCCCCGCATCCCTCGCCGCTCTCGGCGCATTCCGGGTTCTTCGGCAGCCGCCCGTTCAGCAAGGCGAATGCGTTTCTCGAAAGCGTCGGCCAGAAGCCGATCGACTGGGCGCTGCCGCCGCTCTCCTGAGCCGGCAGCAGGCGCCCCATCCGTTCAGGCCGCGGCGATCGTCGCCCGCCCCCCGCGCCGGCGGCGCAGTGCAGCGCCGGCCAGGGCGAAACCGCCGATCAGCATTGCCCAGCTCGCCGGCTCGGGCACCGCGCCGCCGGTGCCGCCGGTGGTCTTGAAGCTCAGGCTCCAGCCGCCCGAAACCGAGCCCGTGTCGCCCGCGGCCTGATCGAAGGCCAGCAGGCGCCAGTCGCCGTTCGGATTGATGCCGTTGAAACCGGCGAAGAAGATCGCGTTGGTCAGGCCGTTGAAGCCGTAGCTGCCCCAGTTCGAGGGCAGGTAGCTGCCGGCGGTGATCGCCTTGTCGTCGAGAACCGTCGACGGCAGGAAGGCCGAGGCAGTGTCGGTAAAGGTCAGCGTCTGGTGATCGACGGCATAGGCGCCCCCCGCCTCGCTCCAGAAGATCAGGCCGATGCCGGCGCGTTCGGAAACCAGGCCGAAGACCAGATCGTTGGCGAAGGTGTGGGTGACATCGCTCAGCGTCACCGAAACGCTCGAGACGAGCCCCTGCAGGCCGGAGACCGAGATGACGCTGTCCGCGGCGCCCTGGTCGGGAATGTCGATTGCCGACGGGTTGATGAAGGTCTGCGCCGCGGCCGGTACGGCCAGGCACGCGAGAATCAGTGCAACAATCCAACGCATGATGTCATCCCCTGTTGTGCCTCTGCGAGGCAGTGCGACGCTGGCCCTTTCCCCTGTCTGGGGGGCGACACGGCTTGAGGGGGGACCCTGGGGAGATATGGTTAATATAAGGTTGCCGAACCCTGCAGGAACCCGCCCGAGGGCGAGGATTCCTGCAGCATTCGGCAGATCGGCAGGTGATCAGTCGTGTTCGCGGCCGCCGGCGCCCATATAGAGTTCGCTGCCGGTCTCGCGGAACACCTTGCTCATCTCGGCCATGCCCGCCTCGGCCTCGGCGGGTGCCGCTGCGGGCGTCGCGGCCAGGAAGCTGTCCGCCGCCTGGTTCTGCTTGGCGGCGAAGTCGCGCACTTCCTGGGTGATCTTCATCGAGCAGAATTTGGGCCCGCACATCGAGCAGAAATGCGCGGTCTTGGCGCCTTCGGCGGGCAGCGTCTGGTCGTGATACTGCTCGGCAGTGTCCGGATCGAGCGACAGGTTGAACTGGTCGCGCCAGCGGAACTCGAAGCGCGCGCGGCTCAGCGCATCGTCGCGCACCTTGGCCGCCGGATGGCCCTTGGCGAGGTCCGCCGCATGCGCCGCCAGCTTGTAGGTGACCACGCCCACCTTCACGTCGTCGCGGTCCGGCAGGCCCAGATGCTCCTTCGGCGTGACGTAGCAGAGCATCGCCGTGCCGTACCAGCCGATTATCGCCGCGCCGATGCCGCTGGTGATGTGGTCATAGCCCGGCGCGATGTCGGTGGTCAGCGGCCCGAGCGTGTAGAAGGGCGCCTCGCCGCACGCCTCGAGCTGCTTTTCCATGTTCTGCTTGATCTTGTGCATCGGCACATGGCCGGGGCCTTCGATCATCACCTGCACGTCCTGCTCCCAGGCGCGCTTGGTCAGCTCGCCCAGCGTGTAGAGCTCGGCGAACTGCGCCTCGTCGTTTGCGTCGGCGATCGAGCCGGGGCGCAGGCCGTCGCCCAGCGAATAGGCGATGTCATAGGCCTTCATGATCTCGGTGATCTCGTCGAACCGCTCGTAGAGGAACGATTCGCGGTGATGCGCGAGGCACCATTTGGCCATGATCGAGCCGCCGCGGCTGACGATGCCGGTGACGCGCTTGGCGGTCATCGGGATGTACGGCAGCCGGACGCCGGCATGGATGGTGAAATAGTCGACGCCCTGCTCGGCCTGCTCGATCAGCGTGTCGCGGAAGATCTCCCAGGTGAGCTCCTCGGCGATGCCGCCGACCTTCTCCAGCGCCTGGTAGATCGGCACCGTGCCGATCGGCACCGGCGAGTTGCGCAGGATCCATTCGCGGGTGTCGTGGATGTTGCGGCCGGTGGAGAGGTCCATCACCGTGTCCGCGCCCCAGCGGATCGACCAGACCATCTTGTCGACCTCGGACGCGACGTCGCTGGCGACCGCCGAATTGCCGATATTGGCGTTGATCTTCACCAGGAAGTTGCGACCGATCGCCATCGGCTCGCTTTCCGGGTGGTTGACGTTGTTCGGGATGATCGCCCGGCCGCGCGCGACCTCGTCGCGGACGAATTCGGGGGTCACGTAATCGGGGATCGAGGCACCCCAATCCTGCCCGTCGCGGACATATTCGGCGAGCCGCTCGCGTCCGAGATTCTCGCGCTCGGCGACATATTCCATCTCGGGCGTGATGATGCCGCGCTTGGCATAGTGCATCTGGGACACGTTCATGCCCGGCTTGGCGCGCAGCGGCCGCTGCACCACGTTCGGGAACTGCGGCACGCCCGCCGAGCGGTCGGGGCCCTTCAGCCCATTGTCCTCGGGCTGCACCTGGCGCGCGTCATAGGCTTCGACATCGCGGCGGCCGAGGATCCAGTCGCGGCGCAGCGCCGGCAGGCCGGCCATGATGTCGATGCGGGCATCGGGATCGGTGTAAGGGCCGGAGGTGTCGTAGACGCGCACCGGCGGCTCGCCGCTGCCCGGCTCGAGATGGATCTCGCGCATCGCGACGCGGTGCTTGCCGACGTGGATCTTGCGGCTGCCACGAATGGGGCCGGTGGTAACGCCGATTTCGGTCTTGGCGGGGATGTCGGCCATGCTCGTCTACTCCTTGGCGGACGTACGGAGAGCAGACGGACCTCGGGAAACCGGACCCTCCCTCCCTACGCCGGTATCAACCGGATCAGGTTCAGCGGGTCGAGGGCTGCAGCCCTCCTCTCAACCGCTGCGCCAGCGGTCCCCCGGGGAATGATGCGTGGTGTAAAGACTTGTTCGCGCGCGGGCAATGCCCCCGTCAGAAGGTATAGGCGATACCGAGCAGGCCGTAGAGCTGGTTGCGCGAGCCTGCGATCCGCACGATCGGCGAGTCCGCGGCATCGTTCAGCAAGCGGCTGTAGCCGACGCCCCCGATCGCCGAGAGACCATGGGTCAGGTCGCCGGTGAGCGCCACATTGGCATAGCCGGTGACGCCCCAGTCCTTCCAGCCCTTGCCGGCGCTATAGACCGGCAGGCCGCTGCGCAGGCTGCCCGCCGGTGTTACGCCGAAATAGGTCTGCGCATAGCCGTCGCCCACATAATCGGCCGACGCGTTGATGCCGACATAGGCCTTGCGGCTGAGCGGCGTGCCGTAGTCGATCGAGGGGGTGACGACGTAGCTCTTGTGGATGTCGCCCACGTCGTGGACATAGGCGACGCTCACCGTCAGCTTGTCATAGTCGCTGGTCAGCACGCCCTGCTTGCCGATGCCGACAAAGCCGCCCAGCTCCGCTGCCGCCTTGATCTTGCCGAGCGCGCTCACCTGACGATCCTCGATCCGCGAGGTACGGTTGAGGTTGATGTTCACTACCGGTCCGGCCTGGAAGTCCCAGCCGGGGCCGCCCGGCGTCGGGATCAGGTCGGCCCAGGCGCGGTTGCCGCGCACCGTGAAGTTGATGCCCGAGACGCGGCCGCGTACCCCTGGCACCGCCGTGATCACGCTGTTGTCCGAGCCTTCGTAGCTCGGCACCACCGCCGCGCCGACGCCGACCATGATGCTGTCGCGGTCGAGATCGGGCGGACTGTCGGTGCCGCTCTGCTGCGCGAAGGCGGGGGCCGCCGCGAGCAGCGGCAGCAGAAAGGCAGCGCAGGCAGCGGCGGGTCGCATCGAAACCATGGAATACTCCGGGAACGGGATCGTGTGGATCAGAACCCGGGCAACGCCTGCACGCTGGCGCAGTTCCTAGAGCAGGTAGCGCAGCTTCACTTCCTGCCGGTCGCTGCCGCCCTCCAGCGGGAAGCGCGCGGCGGAGAAGCGCGGCGGGCCGAAGCCGATCACCGGGTTGCGCGAAAAGCCGAAGCCTTCGCGCGGGATGCCCATGAAGGTGTCGAGCTTGCCGTTGCCGTTCGCGTCGTGGATCACCGCCACCGCATAGTCGCCCGGCGCCAGCGCGGTCAGGCGCAGCTTGGCGTCGCTCGCCGGGATGGTGCGCTTGATCGCGCCGCGGCCGTCGCGGCAATCCGGAAACTCGCTCGCGGCCGGCGCAATGCAGATCTGGAGCAGCCCGCGGGTCGAGCGCAGGCTGGTGAAATCAAGCTCCAGCGTCGCCAGCGGCGCGGCGCTGGTCAGCAGCGGCAGCGCGACGAGCGCCGCGCCCGCCCGGCGCATGGTCGAACCGCCCCAGCCCCTGGTCCGTCCCGCACAGCCGATCCCAGAACCGGAAATAAAGTCCATAATTGCACCCGTACCGCTCGTGATGGCGCTGATGATGGCTCGCCGTGATCAGCCATGCCCCCAGTGGCCCCCGCCACATCCAGGCCGGGAAGATCTCCCAGCCCATGTGGTTGGTCACCCCCATAACCGTCATCACCGTCAGCACCAAGCCAAGTGCGCCGACATGGATCGGAATTACGAAGACCAGCAGCGGAAGAACGATCGCACCGGACAGCGCCTCGCCCCAGTGGAAGCTCATCGCCGCCCAGGCGGTGGGTGGGCGGCTGGCATGGTGCACCGCGTGATAGCGGCGGAACAGCGCCGGCACATGCATCGCCCGGTGCGTCCAGTAGAACCAGCTGTCATGCAGGAACAGGTAGAGCAGTACCGACACCGGCAGATACCAGAGCGGCATCGCGTGCACGTCGTCGTAGATCCGCGTCCAGCCTTGCGCCTTCCACCCCCAGGCGACGATGCCGGCGGGGATGCCATAGATCGCCGCGGAGGCGAGGCTCCAGCCGATCTCCTTGGCGATCTGCCGGTCGAGCCCGGCATAGAGCCCCGGATGGCGCAGCCGCGTGGCCAGCGCGAATCCGGCCGAGGCGGCAAGGTAGCGCACGCCGACGATCACCGTCATGGCGAGCGCCGAGGCGAAGATGGCGAGCGCGATGTTCATCGCCGAACCTGCTACGCCCTCGGAACCCGCGCGGCAATGCGAACCCTTCCGCGTTGCCGGCCAGAACGAGAGAAAACTGCCATGTCGCCTCCGCCGTCTCCGCCGCCCCTGCGCATCCGCCGCATCCAGATCCTTACCCTCCACGTGCCGGTGCAGGCGGAGACGCTGCGTCGCCTGGCCGCGGGCGATGCAGCGTGCCTCGACGACGAGCCGGCGCTGTCGGCCATGCTGGCCATTGTCCGCGAGGCAAACCCGCTGGGCGACTTCGGCGCCTATCACGGCGTCGTCGAGCTTGGCCTTGGTTGGGAACTGTTTACGCCGGGGGACTCCGCCCGGCCGACCCTGGGCGCACCGAATGTCGAAAGCCGATCGCCCACGGTGATCCTCCGCATCCATGTGCCGGGCGAGGATCCGAGCGCGGCCGATGCGACCATCCGCCGAATCCTGGCAGCGCATCCCTGGGAGACGCCGGTGATGGAACGCAGTACCGCCGAGCTCCTCTCACGATAACGCTACCATGGATCCAATCGAAGGGGCACTCCGTCGTCTCCCCGTCAAGATGGCCTGACAATAGCAAGCAGAATAGGATGCCATCGTAGTTTTACGAAGCCCGATCGTTTCCTTTTAGCAACGCGTCGTTCCTAGTGTCGCATCCTGGAAGACTAAAACAACGGTCGCTGGGAGTGGTTGTCGTGAAACTTCGCTATCTCTTGCTCGCCTTCGGCGCGAGCGCCATCGTCCATCCTGCGCTCGCTCAGACCAGCGGCGAGGATGCCAAGCCGGCCAAGGCCGCGCAGGTGCCGGAGAAGGAGGTCTTCTCCACCGGCGTCGCCAAGGGCCGCGACCGGCTGGACAGCGCCACCTCGACGAGCGCGTTCCGCGCCGCCGAGTTCGAAAAGCTTGGCCCCCGGCCGCTGGGCGATGTGCTGCGCACCATGCCGGGCCTGCGCGTCGAAAGCGGCATCGGCGAGGGCAATGCCAACTACACCGTCCGCGGCCTGCCGCTCGCGGCCGGCGGCTCCAAATACATGCAGTTCCAGGAAGACGGGCTGCCGGTGCTCGAGTTCGGCGACATCTTCAACGTCGGCGTCGACGTGTTCATGCGCGCCGATTTCAACGTCGCCGCGATCGAGTCGATTCGCGGCGGCTCGGGCTCGACCTTCTCGTCCAACGCGCCGGGCGGCCTGATCAACCTGATTTCGAAGACCGGCGAGACCCGCGGCGGTGCGGTCCAGTTCACCACCGGCCTCGATTATGGCGAGAAGCGGGTGGACATGGATTATGGCCAGCCGATCGGCGATGGCTGGCGCTTCCACGTCGGCGGCTATTATCGCTCGGGCGAGGGCCCGCGCGACATCGGCTTCACCGGCTACAAGGGCGGCCAGTTCCGCTTCAACGTCACCAAGCAGTTCGCCACCGGCTATGTCCGCGTCAGCGGCAAGTGGCTGGACGATCGCTCGCCGACCTTCGCGCCCTATCCGATCCGGATCACCGGCACGAACGACAACCCGGTCGTCGGCAGCGTGACCGGCTTCGACATCCGCAAGGACTCGCTGCTCTCGCCCTTTATCGGCCCGGTGACGACGCTGGACGCCAACAACCAGCTCGCCCGGTTCGACGTCGCCAACGGCATGCACGCCAAGAGCAAGTCGATCGGCCTCGAGGCGCAGTTCGACGTCGCCGGCTTCACGATCAGCGAGCGCGCGCGCTACTCGGTCAATTCTGGCGATTTCCTGCGCGTCTTCCCGTCGAACGTCGCACCGATCGCCACCATCGCCGCCTCGCAGGCCGGCGCGGGAGCGGTGGCGACCTATGCCAGCGGCCCGAACATCGGCCAGCTGGTGCCGGTGAACGCCAACGGCAACGGGCTGCTCTCGTTCAACTACATGGCGCAGACGCGGATCGGTTCGCTCGACAACTTCACCAACGACATCCGCGCGACGCGGGTCTGGAAGATGGGCAAGGGCGACCTCACCGTCACCGGCGGGCTCTACAAGGCCAACCAGAAGCTCAACGCGACCTGGCTGCACTCGGGCATCGACACCGATGTGGCAGGGAATGCCCAAACCGCGATGGTCAATATCACCAGCGCGGCCGGTGTCGCCCAGACCCAGAACGGCTATTACACCTTCAGCCGCAACGGCAGCAAGTTCCGCCGCATCTTCGACGTGTCGTACGACATTCTCGCGCCCTATGGCTCGGTGAACTACCATGTCGGCAAGCTCTCGATCGGCGGCAGCGTCCGCTATGATCGCGGGCGGGTGCGCGGCTCGCTGGTCGGCGCCGATCTGGGCGGCGGCCGGGTGGGCCTGATCAGCTACGACATCAACGGCAACGGCATCATCTCCGCGCCGGAAACCCGCGTCGCCTATCTGCCGCTCGATAAGCCGGCGCCGGTCAACTATAACTACGGCTATTGGAGCTATTCGAGCGGCATCAACTACCGCGTCGCCGAGCCCTTCTCGGTGTTCGCCCGCTACAGCCGCGGCGCGCGCGCCAATGCCGACAAGATCCTGTTCACGCCGGCGGTGAGCGCGATCACCGGCGGGGTGCCCAACGCGGGCGACAAATATGACGAGGTCCGCCAGCTTGAAGGCGGCTTCAAGTTCCGCCACGCCGGCGCGACGCTGAACGTCACCGCCTTCCGCGCCACGGCGGACGACCACAATGTCCTCAACGGATCGGCCAACCAGACCATCCGCAGCTACCGTGCGACCGGCGTGGAAATGGAAGGCGGCTATCGCCGGGGTATCTTCAGCATCACGGCGGGCGCGACCTACACCACCGCCAAGATCACCCAGGACAAGCTCGACCCGACGCTGACCGGCAAGGAGCCCCGCCACCAGCCGGCCTGGACGCTGGAGGCCACGCCGCAGATCGAGCTGCGCCGCGTCACGCTGGGCGCGAACGTGGTGACGATCACCAGCAGCTATGCGCAGGACAGCAACCTGCTCAAGATGCCGGGCTTCACCGTGGTCAACGCCTTCCTGGTGGTGAAGCCGATCGACCGGGTGCGGGTGATGGTGAACGCGAGCAACCTGTTCGACCAGGTCGGCTTCTTCGAGTTCAACCAGAGCGAAGTGCCGGCCAACGGCATCGGCTGGGGCCGCTCGATCAACGGCCGCACCGTGTCGCTCTCGGCCAAGCTGGACTTTTGAAGACGAAGGAGGCGCCGGTCGGCCCGGCGCCTCCTCCTGCGGGTTCAGGCGCGGGCAACCTGCGCCGGGCGGCGGCGCAGCGCTGCACCGGCGAGGCCGAAGCCGCCGATCAGCATCGCCCAGGCGGCCGGTTCCGGCACGCCGCTCGGCGGGGGCGACGCGAGCGCCGCCGTAAGCTTCAGATCGTCGATCGCCAGGCCGTGATCCGATCCGTCGACGTCGCGATCGGTCCAGCGGATCGCGAAGCCGCTGCCGTTGGCGATGGTGAGGCCGGTGATCGTCCCGATGATTTCCTTGCGGTTCGCCGCGGCATTGCCGTCGAGCGCGCTGCTCGCGCTGCCCGAGCCGGTGCCGTTCTTGATGCTGGCGAAGTCGAGCGCCTTGAACGCGGTCCAGCTGCCGTTCGACAGCGACGTGGCGTTCAGCGAATATTCGAAGCTCAGCACATCGGTCTTGGCGCTGCCCAGGCGCCACTGCTCACCGAAATAGTCGAGCGCGATCGACTCAATCGTGCCGCCCAGCGCGTTGGTGAAGAAGGCGCCGAACAGGATCGGGGTGGCATTACCCGAGGTGACGCTGCCCAGCGCGCGCTCGGTGCCGCTGCCGAAGGCATAGGCAGTGCCGGTGTTGGCGTTCGTGGTCGCATAGGCGTCGTCGGACCCCGGGGCGCTGGTGCCGCGCTCGTCCAGCTGCCAGCCGGTCGGCAGCAGCTTGCTGGTGCCGCTGGTGGCGAGGGTGTTGAAGTCCTGCGTGTAGGTCTTGGTGGTCAGCGCAACCTGGGCGTGCGCGCCAGACGCGGCGAGCAGCGTGGCAGCGACGAGCGTCGCGCCAAAGAGCTTGTTCGACATTGCTTTGGTTCCCCTAGTTCACAAACCGCCTGGGCGGTGGGACGGACCTAGAGGCCGAGTGTGCAAGGCGTGTGACGAGTATTAAAAGAAAATGAACCCTGCGCGGCGCGCCAGAGCGCCCCCGGCCAGCGACCGTTTCCCCGCAGCCCCCCCACGGCCGGGGTTCCCACACCCCCGGCCTTGGGCTAGGCGGACGCACATGCCTTCAACCATCAGTTGTGACGTCGCCATTGTCGGCGGCGGCCTTGCCGGCGGGCTTATCGCGCTGGCAATCCGGAAGAAGAAACCCGATTGCACCGTCCGGCTGATCGAAGGCTCGGCGCGGATCGGCGGCAATCACCTCTGGTCGTTCTTTGCCGACGATGTCGCGCCCGAGCATCGCTGGCTCGCCGCGCCGCTGATCGGCCATGGCTGGAACGGCTATGACGTTGCCTTTCCCGGCCATTATCGCAGCCTGCCGGCGCGCTACTATTCGGTCGATTCCGAGCATTTCGATCGCGTGGTGCGCGACACGCTGGGCGAGAAGAGCCTGCTGCTCGAACGCGAGGCGGCGGACATCACTCCCACTGCGGTCGCGCTGGCAGACGGCGACCTGGTCGAGGCCGAGGGCGTGATCGACTGCCGCGGGGTGGGCGACACCAGCGCGCTGCAGCTCGGCTGGCAGAAATTCCACGGCGCGGAACTGGCACTCACCGACCTCCACGACGTCACCCGGCCGATCATCATGGACGCGACGGTGCCGCAGATCGACGGCTATCGCTTCGTCTACTGCCTGCCGTTCAGCCCGACGCGGATGTTTGTCGAGGATACCTATTACAGCGACACGCCGTCGCTCGACATCCTCGCCACCGGCGACCGGATCGAAGCGTACGCAGACGCGGCCGGCTGGCAGGTCGATCGGGTGCTTCGCGAGGAAGTGGGCAGCCTGCCGGTCGCGATGGGCGGCGACCATGCCGCCTATTGGGCAGCCGGCGGGCGCGGCATCGCCAAGGCGGGGATGAAGGCCGGGCTCTTCCACCCGATGACTGGCTATTCCTTCCCCGATGCGATCCGCACCGCCGCGCTGATCGCCGACGCGCGCGACTATTCGGGCGAGGCGCTGCACCAAATGCTGTATGGCTATTCCCGCACGCTCTGGCGCAAGCGCGGCTTCTATCGCATGCTCGCCGCGATGCTGTTCAAGGCGGCCGAACCCGAGGAGCGCTATCGCGTGCTGGAACGATTCTACCGTCTGGATGCAGATCTGATCCAGCGCTTCTATGCCGGCCAGTCGACCTTCGGCGATCGCGTGCGGGTGCTTTCGGGCAAGCCGCCGGTACCCGTCGGTCGCGCGCTTTCCGCGATCTGGGGCCGCTGATGCGCCGCGCAGTCGTGATCGGCGCCGGGTTCGGCGGCCTCGCCCTCGCCATTCGCCTGCAATCCGCGGGCGTCGACACCACCGTGATCGAGGCGCGGGACAAGCCCGGCGGCCGCGCCTATTATTGGGAGCGCGACGGCTTCACCTTCGACGGCGGCCCGACCGTGATCACCGATCCGGACGCACTGAAGGAGCTGTGGCGCCTCTCGGGCCACGACATTTCGGAAGACGTGACGCTCAAGCCGGTCACGCCCTTCTACCGCCTGTCCTGGCCCGACGGAACGACCTTCGACTATACCAACGATGACGCGATCCTGGCCGGCGAGATCGCCAAGCTCGATGCCAACGACCTCGCCGGCTATCGCAAGTTCCTCGACTATTCGGCGAGCGTCTACGAGGAAGGCTATGTGAAGCTGGGCGCCAAGGCGTTCCTCGACTTCAAGTCGATGCTCAAGGCGGCGCCCGCGCTGATGCAGCACCAGGCCTGGCGCTCGGTCTATTCGGTCGTCTCCGGCTTCGTGAAGAACGAGAAGCTGCGCGAGGCGCTGTCGTTCCACACCCTGCTCGTCGGCGGCAATCCGATGGCGACCAGCAGCATCTATGCGCTGATCCACAAGCTGGAACGCGACGGCGGCGTGTGGTGGGCCGAGGGCGGCACCAACCGGCTGATTGCCGGCATGATCCGGCATTTCGAGCGGCTGGGCGGCACGGTGCGCATCGGCGACCCGGTCGACGAAATCCTGACGCTGGGCGACCGCGTCGTGGGCGTGCGCACCAAGAGCGGCTTCGAGGTCGAGGTCGATGCCGTGGCGAGCAACGCCGACATCGTCCACAGCTACCGCGACCTGCTGCGCAACTCGCGCAGCGCCCAGCGGACGGCGAACCGCCTGGTCAACAAGCGTTTCTCGCCCTCGCTGTTCGTGGTGCATTTCGGGCTGCGGGGCACCTTCCCCGATATCCCGCACCACATGATCCTGTTCGGGCCGCGCTATAAGGGGCTGCTCGACGACATCTATACCAACGGCGTGGTGAGCGAGGACTTCTCGCTCTACCTCCACCACCCCAGCGCCTCGGACCCGAGCATGGCGCCGGAGGGCCATTCGACCTTCTACGCGCTGGCGCCGGTGCCGCATCTCGGCAAGTTCCCGGCCGACTGGAGCGAGGTGGGGCCGATCCTGGAGGCGCGCATTCTCGCCGAGGTCCAGCGCCGGCTGATCCCGGACCTGGCCGAGCGGATCGTCACCAAGTTCCATTATGCGCCCACCGACTTCCGCGACGACCTCGCCGCGCATCACGGCTCGGGCTTCAGCCTGGAGCCGATCCTGACGCAGAGCGCGTGGTTCCGCGTGCACAACCGCGATGACGCGATCTCGAACCTGTATTTCGTGGGGGCCGGCACGCACCCCGGTGCGGGCATTCCGGGTGTGGTGGGCAGCGCCAAGGCGACGGCCGAGCTGATGCTGGGCGAGATGGCGTGAACCAACTTCAGCCCCTCCTCCTGGGAGGAGGGGTTAGGGGTGGAGGGATTCCAGAACGCTTGTTGGTCTCGGTGAGACACAGCCCCACCCCAACCCCTCCCCTGAAGGGGAGGGGCTTCTATTCCCTCCTTCGAAACCCCTCTCGCTCCCGGCCAAAACACGCTATCAGCCCCGCCACAGGAGCATGAAATGAAGCGTATCGCCGTCTATTGCGGTTCGGCCAGCCCGGCCGATCCGGTCTATATCGAAGCCGCCCGTTCCCTTGGCCGCACCCTTGCCGAGCGCGGCATCGGCGTCGTCTATGGCGGCGGTCGCCTGGGGCTGATGGGCGCGGTCGCCGATGCGGCGCTCGAGGCCGGCGGCGAGGTGATCGGCGTGATCCCGACGCTGCTGGTCAATGCCGAGGTCGCGCACCGGGGCCTGACCTCCCTCGAAGTCTGCGAGACGATGCACGAGCGCAAGGCGCGCTTCACCGAACTGGCCGACGGCTTCATCAACCTGCCCGGCGGCACCGGCACGATGGACGAGCTGTGGGAGGCGATGAGCTGGGCGCAGCTCGGCTATCATGCCGATCCGATCGGCCTGCTCAACATCGCCGGCTATTACGACAAGCTCGTCGAGTTCTGGGAGCATATGGGAACGGTCGGCTTCGTCCGCCCGCAGCACCAGGGGCTGCTGCTGGTCGATTCGACGATCGACGGGCTGCTGACCAAGATGGCCGAGGCCCAGCCGGTGGTGCCGATCGCGCAGCTGCGCCGCGAACAGCTGTAATGCGCTATCCCGGCCGCGATGCGATCGTCGCGACCGCGGGCGAATCGATCGCCCGCGGCTCGCGCAGCTTCGCGGCGGCGAGCAAGCTGTTCGATCCGGCAACCCGCGAGCGCGCCTGGCTGCTCTATGCCTGGTGCCGCCGCTGCGACGACATCGCCGACGGGCAGGACCATGGCCATGGCATGTCGGTGGTCGAGGACCCGCAGGCACGGCTCGCGGAAGTCCGCGAGCGGACCGCCGCGGCGCTGGCGGGCGAATGGGTGGGCGATGCCGCGTTCGATGCGCTGCGCATCGTGGTGCTCGAAACCGGCATGCCGCACCGCTTCGCCTGGGACCTGATCGACGGCTTCGCGCTCGATGCGGACGGCTGGCGGCCGCGGACCGAGGACGATCTGCTGCGCTATTGCTACCATGTCGCCGGCGTCGTCGGCTGCATGATGGCGGTGGTGATGGGGGTGGCGCCGGACGACGATGCGGTGCTCGACCGCGCCTGCGACCTCGGCCTTGCCTTCCAGCTCGCCAACATCGCCCGCGACATCGGCGAGGATGCCGGGGCCGGGCGCTGCTATCTGCCCGCCGACTGGCTGGCGGAAGTGGGGCTGACGGCCGAGAACCCGCTGGCCGACCGCAACGCTCTCGCCATCCTCGGCACCCGGCTCGCGGATCGCGCCGAGGGCTACGAGATCAGCGCGCGCGGCGGTGCGGCGGCCTTGTCGTTCCGCTCGGCCTGGGCGGTGCTGGCGGCGGCGGACATCTATGGCGGCATCGCGCGGAAAGTGCGCGCACGGGGGGCCAGCGCCTGGGACAGCCGCACCACCACCTCGGGCGGCGAGAAGCTCGCGGCGATCCTCAAGGCCTGGGGCGCCGCCCGCCGCCGCGCACCGACACCGCGCCCCGCGGGTCTGTGGACCCGGCCGCGCTGAGGCTCAGCCGTTCAGCGCGTTGATCGCTGCGTGGACCCGCGCCTCGACCTCGCGGCGGGGCAGGCCGGCGGGGATCGCCTCGCCGAAGTGGAAGACGATCTCACCCTTGTGCATCAGCCCCTTGCGCGGCCACACCGCGCCGCTCTGCACCGCCACCGGCACCACCGGCAGGTCGAGCGCGCGATACAGGCCGGCAAAGCCCGAGCGCAGCGGCGGCATCTCGCCCGGCGGCACCCGCGTGCCCTCGGGGAAGATCAGCACCGAACGTCCGGTCGCGCGCGCCTTCTGCGCCTCGCGCATCATCGAGCGCAATGCCGCCGCATTCGCCTCGCGGTCGACGACGATCGTGCCGTAGCGCTGCGCCGCCCAGCCCCAGAGCGGGATCTTGGTGAGCTCGCGCTTCATCACCGTCGCGGGCGAGCCGAGCATCCGGGTGAGTTCGAGCGCCTCGAAATAGCTTTCATGCTTGGCGGCGAACAGCAGCTGCCCGTCCGGCACCGCCCCTTCGATCCGCACCCGCGCGCCGACGATGTGCCGCACCAGCCATTGCAGCTGCCACGCCCAGCAATCGGCATGGGCGCGCAGCACCCGCGTGCCGAACAGCGCCACCACCGGCACCAGCAGCACCATCACGATCGACATGCCGTAGAAGAAAAACCGAAACCCCCAGGTACGCAGTGCGTCCATCAATCGACCCCCAGCAGGAGCGCCCCCCGGCGCACCAGATATTTGTGATATTCGCGCAGCAGCATTCGCCAGCCCGGGCGGCTGGGTACGCCGTCGCCGACGATGGTGACGTCGGCCAGCACATGGCGCAACTCCAGCCGGGCGCGCGTCATGTGCCAATCGGAAGTGACCAGCCGAATGCTGCGATAGCCATGCTCGTGCACCCAGCGGCCGGTCTCGTCGGCGTTGGAGCGGGTGTCGACCGCCTCATGGCCGAGATCGACGCAGCAGCGGAACAGCGCGCGATCGGCGGGGAACTGCGCCGCCAGCTCGCGCGGGCGCACCGTGGGATTGACCCCGCTGACCAGCATTCGCCTGGCATCCTCGCGGCGCAGCGCATCGAGCCCGCGCTGAATGCGCCCGGGGCCGCCGGTCAGCACCACGATCGCGTCGGTCGGATGCGCGCCGAGCGGCTTGCCGAGATTGTAGAGGAACAGCGCGAAGCCCGCGCCCCAGGCGACCGCCGCCAGCAGCAGCAGCTGGAACAGCCGGCGGATCACAGCTTCAGCCCCAGCGTGCGCAGCACGGTGAGCCGCGTCGCCACCGTCGCCAGCAGCGCAAAGCCGATCGGCAGCAGGAGCAGCAGCGTCCAGTCGATCGCCGCCAGCGTGGCGCCGCCCAGCACGTCCGATCCCAGCAGCGCCAGCTTGGTCTGGAACAGGGCGACCAGCGCAAGCGCCGCCAGCGTGCCGATCGCACCGCCGAGCAGCGTGTCCCGCGCGATGCGCCGCTGAAGCAGGCGCGCTACCTGAAGATCGGTCGAACCCAGCATATGCAGCACGTCGATCGTATCGCGGTGCGTGTCCAGCCCCGCACGCGCGACAAGCAGCGCCACGCCCGCGGTTGCGGCCGCGATCACCAGCACCAGCCCGATCGCCACCCAGAACAGGGCGGAGAGCAGCCCGCGCACCGGCGCAAGCCAGCGCGCGCTGCTGTCCACCCGCACCTGCGGCGCCACGGCGCGGGCGGCGGCGGTGACCGGGGCGGTCACGTCGCGCGCGCCGGTCACGTCGATCAGCACCGGCATCGGCAGGTCGGGATCGAGCCCGGCATCGCCCAGCCACGGTTTCAGCAGCGCGGCGAGTTCGGCGCGATCGGCCTCGCGCACCCGGGTCACCCCCGGCACCCTGGCGATCGCCGCGACCAGCGCCTTCGCCCGCGCGTCGCGTACCGTGACGTCGGTCTCGACCAGCTGCACCGTCAGCTGCCCGGCGAGCTGGCGATCGAGCCCGTTCGCGGAACGCGCCACGCCCAGCCCCAGCGCGCCGGCAAGCACGGTGAGGAACAGCATGATCGCCATGATCCCCGCCATCACCCAGCTGCGCTGGCCCTGCCCCAGCAGCCGCAGGTCGATCGCGGCACGGTGCCGGAAGCCGTTCATGCCGCCCCCGGCGGGTGGCGAAGCAGCCCGGTCGGGTCGATCAACCGTCCCTTCTCCATCCGCATCAGCTGCGCGCGCGGGATGCGGCCGATCAGGTGCAGATCGTGGGTGGCGACGACGATGGTGGTGCCCAGCCGGTTCAGTGCCTCGAACAAATGGAGCAGCCGGTCGGCCATCTCGGGATCGACGTTGCCGGTCGGCTCGTCGGCGACGAGGATTTCGGGCCGGGCGATCACCGCGCGGGCAATGGCGATACGCTGCTGTTCGCCGCCCGAGAGCGTCGGCGGCCGGGCGGTGACGCGCGCACTCAGCCCCACCCAGGCGAGCATCTCCATCACCGGCGCCTCGATCTCGCTCTCGCGCACGCCCGCCACGCGCAGCGGCAGCGCGACATTGTCATAGGCGGAAAGCTGGGGGAGCAGGCGGAAATCCTGGAACACCACGCCGATGCGGCGGCGAAAGCCGGGCAACCGCGCGCGCGGCAGGGCGCCGGCATCCTCGCCGAACAGCCGCACCGCGCCCCGCGTCGGCCGCTGGGCGAGATAGAGCAGCTTCAGCAGCGAGGTCTTGCCCGCGCCGCTCGCGCCGGTGAGGAAATAGAAGCCGCCCGCCGCCAGCGTGAAGCTCACGTCCGACAGCGTTTCCGGTCCGGTCCCATAGCGCAGGCCGACATTTTCGAAGTGCACGATATTGCCCATGCGCCGTGCGGCCCGGCCTCCTGTTGCTTGGGGTCGCTCCCGCCATCGCACAGGCCCTGCAACCGCTCAAGCCGCCCGCAAGCCGCTTGCTGGCCCGAATCGGCGCCGCTAGACTCGGTCGTCCGATGTTTCGGGCGGGTACCAGGGGGTTTCGGAATGATCTTGGAGTGCAGCCAGTGCGGGTCGCGCTACGAAGTACCGGATTCGGCGATCGGGCCGGACGGGCGCACGGTGCGCTGCGCGAACTGCAAGCATAGCTGGTTCCAGTCGCCGCCGCCGCTGGAGCTGACCGAGCCGGCGCCGGTCACACCATCGCCGGTCGTCGCGCCCGAGCCCGCACCGGAGCCCGCGCCTCTCCCGCGCAGCCTGGCGCGCGCGCCGGAGCCGGTAGCCGCCTATGATCCGTTCGACGAGCCCGCACCGGCCAAGCGCCACGGCCTGCGCTGGACGATCGCCGCGCTTGTCGCGCTGGTATCGGTGCTGCTCGGCGCCGCCGCGTTGCTCTACTGGAAGGCGCCGCAGGTGCTCACCCAGCTCGGCCTGCCGATCGGCGGCGCGAGCACGCCGCTCGTGTTCAGCGACAAGAACGTCGCGCTCCAGGCACGCCCCGATGGCAGCAAGCTGTTCATCGTCTCGGGCAAGGTGCTCAACCCCACCGCCAGCAGCCAGCACGTCCCCGACATCCGCATCCGCCTCGTCGATGCGCAGGGCGGCGAGGTCTATAGCTGGCGGATCACCCCATCGGTGCGCACGCTCGATCCGCAGGCGAGCGTCGAGTTCAACGGCGCCAAGGTCGACGTGCCGAGCGGCGCCAAGAACGTCCAGCTCAGCTTCGTGAGCGAACTCGCCGGGTGACGCGCAGGAGGCGGCCGCCGTTCAGCGCCGCCGCCGCCACCATGCCGAGGCCGGAGGCAAGCACCAGCGCCTTCGCGCCGAGCCCGGCCTGGACCAGCGCGAGGCCCAGCCCGCCGGTCACCAGGAAAAAGGCGAGGATGCCGTTGACACCGGCCGCGACCTGGTCACCGAGCGAACGCAGCGCATAGACGAACACCACCTGCACCCCGTCGAACAGGATGAACGGCGCCCAGAGCAGCAACATCGCCGCGGCCAGCGCATGGACGCCGGCCGGCGCCGGGAAGGGCGTCACGACGACGAGCGGCACGAAGACCAGGCACAGCGCCAGCAGCCCGGTCGCCAGCGCGGCGAGCCCGGCGGCGATGCCTGCGCGCCGGCCCGCCGCCTGCGGCACCCCCTCGCCCACCGCATTGCCGACGCGCACCCCCGCCGCCGATCCCAACCCCAGCGCGATCGCGAAGGTGACGTTGTGAATCGAGAAGACGATCTGGAAGGCATGGGCCGTCGCCTCGCCCAGCTGGGTGGACAAGGCGATGAGGATCGAGAAGCCGACCAGCTCCAGCCCCGACGCGATCGCCGGGATCAGCCCGAATCGCGCCAGCACCCAGGCCCCGCGCCACGTCTCCGCCCGCCCCCAGTCGGTGAGGTCGCGCACCCCGCGCGCCTCGGCGCGGGGCAGTGTCCAGGCAGCCGCGAGCATCCCGATGGCGCCGAGCGCCGAGGCAATGGCGGTCGCCGCAGCCGCGCCCACCGCGCCGAGCGCCGGCAATCCGAACGCCCCGGTCGCCAGCGCCCATGCCAGCACGCCGTTGATCGGCAGCACCGCGAGGTTGACCACCGTCACCCGCGCCGGCCGGCTCACGCCCTCCAGGAAGAAGCTGGTCGCGATCGTGACGAGCTGGAAGGGATAGGCGAGCGCCATCACTCGCACCACCGGCGCGGTATCGGCCACCAGCGCAGGCGCGACGCCCACGCCGGCCAGCAGCGGCGCGGCGAATCCGAACAGCACGCCCATGCTCGCCAGCCCGAGCAGCAGGCCGAGCAGCACGCCTTCGTGGAGCACCCGGCCGGTCTGGCGCAGGTCCCCGGCCCCGTCGGCGCGCGACACATGGACGAGGATGCCGGTCAGCGCGCCCAGCCCCATCACGATTCCCGGGAAGGTGATCGTGCGGCTCGCCCCCAGCGCCGCCACCTGGTGGCTGCCCGCCAGCCCCACCACCACGACGTCGGTCACATGCAGGATCGTCCAGTTGAGGCTGGTGAGCATTACCGGCCAGGCCAGCGCGAGCAGGCGGCGCGTTTCCGCGGCGAGAGGGGAAGCCTGGACCATGGGCCGGGGCATAGGCGCAAGCCGGCACGCAAGAAAGCTGCACAAAGCGGGTTGCCAGCCCCATTTGCCTTTGCTAGAGGCCGCCGCCTTACCAGCCGCTGGTTTGAAAATTCCGGCGGAAATTCACGTGCGGTCGTGGCGGAACTGGTAGACGCGCAACGTTGAGGTCGTTGTGGCCGAAAGGCCGTGGAAGTTCGAGTCTTCTCGACCGCACCATGAATACAGACAAATGGGGGCTCCGGCCCCCATTTTCGCATCTGCAACAAAGACGCGATATTCCTCCGACAATTCGGCACAGTTTTGCGACATGTACGTCGTACCCGGCGAACCATGAGGCGGGCCTGCGCGCCCGTTTGTCGATTCGAACAAGGGACGGAACAACGATGAAGCGACTGGGGGCCAGCCTGGCAGGATTGTTGGCGGGCGTATCGCCGCTGGCGGCACAGGCACAGACGACGGCGCAAGCGCAGACGGGCACCCCGTCCGCACCGGCGACGCCGCAGGCTCAGGGCCAGGCGCGTCCGCAGGGGGCCGCGCCCCAGCAGGCCGGCAGCCGCCGCGCCGCCCGGACCAGCGCCGCCGAAGATCCCTATACCGACGAGATCGTCGTCACTTCCAACCAGCAGCGCGGCGCCGTCCCCGGCGACATCCCGCCCGAGATCCAGCTCAACCAGGCCGATATCCGCGCCTATGCGGTCTCCTCGGTCGCCGACCTGCTGACCGAGCTCGCGCCGCAGACCGGCAGCGGCCGCGGCAGCGGGATGCCGGTGGTGCTGCTCAACGGCCGCCGAATCTCGAGCTTTGCCGAAATCCGCGACCTGCCGACCGAGGCGATCGAGCGCGTCGACATCCTGCCCGAGGAAGTCGCGCTGAAATACGGCTATTCGGCCGACCAGCGGGTGGTGAACTTCGTGCTGCGCGAACGCTTTCGCGCGCTGACCACCGATCTGGAAGGCAGCGTTCCGACCGAGGGCGGCAACAGCACCCAGGAGGTGCAGGCCGACATTCTGAAGATCAACCGCGATCGCCGCGTCAATCTCGACGTGAAATACCAGGGCACCACCGGGCTGCTGGAGAGCGAGCGCAACATCCTGCCGACCACCAGCGACGGCAGCGGGGTGAACCAGGCGCCGTACCGCACGCTGGTCTCGCCCAGCCAGGACCTGAACATCAACGGCTCCTATGCGCGCAACCTCAGCCAGAAGGTGAGCGCGACGGTCAACGGCACGCTCGAGGTGCAGCAGAGCGAGGCGCTGCGCGGCCTGCCGACATCGCTCGGCGCGCCGATCACGCTGTCGGCCGATCCGAGCCCGCTCACCGCCAGCAGTCGCACGATCACCAGCCATCTCGGCACCACGTTCAATGGCGACGGGCTGCCCTGGAGCAGCAAGTGGAGCTGGTCGCTCACCGGCAATTACGATCGCGTCGAGAGCAAGACCATCACCGATCGCGGCTTCGATGTGCTGGGTGCGGCGCGCCCGGCCGATCGCGGCAATTCGACATCGAACACCGGCAATGTCGATGCGCTGCTGCGCGGGCCGCTGTTCAAGCTGCCGGCGGGCGACGTCAATACCGCGCTGCGGATCGGCGGCTCGCTCAGCGGCTTCGACAGCACCGCGTTCCGCAACGGCGCGCCCAGCAGCGCCTCGCTGTCGCGCAACATCGCCAGCACCCAGCTCAACATCGACCTGCCGATCGCCAGCCGCCGCAACGCCGTGCTCCAGCCGCTGGGCGACCTGACGCTCAACGGCAACGTGGCGGTGCAGCAGCTCTCCGACTTCGGCACGCTGACCACCACCGGCTACGGCGTGAACTGGTCGCCGCTCAAGCCGGTGCGGTTCATCGCCTCGTGGACCAATGCCGAGGATGCGCCGACCACCGCCCAGCTCGGCAATCCGGTGATCGCCAGTCCCAACAGCCGCGTGTTCGACTATCGCACCGGCCAGACGGTGACGGTGACGACGATCACCGGCGGCAACCCGCTGCTCACCGCCGAGGAGCGGCACGTCACCAAGCTCGGCGTCGAGCTGCGGCCCTGGGAGAAGACCGACTTCTCGCTGCGCGCCGATTATGTGAACACGCGCATCCGCAACGACATCGCCACCTTCCCCGCTGCCACCGCGGCGATCGAGGCGGCGTTCCCCAGCCGCTTCGTCCGCGATCCCGACGGCGATCTGGTGAGCATCGACAATCGCGCGGTGAACTTCGCCGAGAACGATACCCAGCAGCTGCGCTGGGGCTTCAACCTGTCGCTGCCGGTCCGGTCTTCGCTCGAGAAGAAGATCGCCGCGCTGCGCGCCCAGCGCGAGAAGGAACGCGCCGACGCCATCGCCTCGGGCAAGCCGCTCCCGCCGGAAGGCCAGGCGCGGCTGTTCGGCCAGCAGCAGGGCCAGAACGGCCAGCCGCCGCGTTCGCCGTTCGGCGGCAGCCTGTTCGGTCCGCCGTCCCCGCCGCCGGGCGCCGCGGCACCGGGTGGCGCTGCACCCGGCGGGGCACCAGCGGGTCCGGGCGCTGGCGGCGGCGGCCGTCCGGGCGGCTTCGGCGGTGGCCGCGGCGGCTTTGGCGGGCCCAACGGCGCGCTCGCCGGCCGGCTGCAGTTCAGCCTCTACCACACCTGGTATTTCAAGGATCAGATCCGTATCCGCGACGGCGTGCCGGTGCTCGACCTGCTCCACGGCGATGCCGCCGGCAACAATGGCGGCCAGCCGGCGCACCAGATCGATGCGCAGGCGGGCTTCACCAAGGACGGCTTCGGCGCGCGGCTGGGCTTCAAGTGGCAGAGCAGCACCACCGTCTATACCGGGCTGAACAACACCAACCGGCTCGACTTCGGCGACCTCGGCACGTTCAACCTGCGGCTGTTCGCGGACCTCGGCCGCCAGTTCAAGCTGGTGCGCGACCATCACTGGCTGCGCGGCATGCGGGTGAGCCTGGGGGTCACCAACCTCCTCAACACCCGCCAGCGGGTGACCGACCAGACCGGCGCGGTGCCGATCAACTACCAGCCGGACCTGCTCGATCCCACCGGTCGCGCGGTGCGCCTCAGCATCCGCAAGCTGTTCTTCTGACGCCCGGCGGGCACGGCGCCGGTTGCGCGCCGCGCCCGCCTGGCGCATCACTCCCGCCGTACCAACCGGGGGGATGATCGATGAAGCGTGGATTGCTGCTGGCGGCATGGGCCGCCGCGAGCGTGCTGGCAGTGCCGGCGCGGGCGCAGGCGCAGGTGAGTGCCGACTGGGTGCGCGCGCACGAGACCTTCCTCGCCGGCGACGAGCTGCGCGGCCGCGGCAGCGCCACCCCCGACGAAGCGATCGCCGCGGCCTATGTCGCCGCGCAGTTCCGCGGTTTCGGCCTGCAGCCGGCGCCCGGCATGGACGGCTATCTGCAAAAGGCGGAGATCGTCCGGCTCACGCTCAAGGCGCCGATCACGCTCACCGTCGACGGGCGGGCGGTGCCCGGTGCGGTTCTGCTGGCCGGCGACGGCCAGGGCACCGAAGGCGTGGCACGGCTCACACCCGCCAAGGCGATGTCGAAGATGGCCCCGGCCCCGATCCTGCTCGTGACGGGCGACATGCCGGCGATGCAGCTCTATCGCATGGCGCGGGCGCTGAAGAGCCCGAGGCTGTTGCTGATCCGCGAGAGCGCAGACACCCAGGCGATGGTTCAGGCGCTGCACGGCGAACCGCGCCTGCCGGGCGGCCTGCGCAGCGTACCGCGCGAGCCGGGCCCCTCCCTCGTCGTCCTGCCGACGGCCGCCTTCGATGCGCTGGCGGCGGAGAAAGACCCCGAGGTGTCGCTGACCGTGCCGGTCGAGGAGAAGGTGGCGACCACCACCAACGCGATCGGCTTCCTGCCGGGCACCGACCCCAAGGCCGGGGTGCTGCTGCTCAGCGCGCACCTCGATCATCTCGGCGTCCAGCCCGACGGCACGGTGATGCACGGCGCCAATGACGACGCCTCGGGTACCACCGCGGTGCTCGAACTCGCCCGCACCCTTGCCGCCAAGGGCAAGACCAAGCGCGGCATCCTGTTCGTCGCGTACGGCGCGGAGGAAATCGGCGGCTATGGCTCGACCTATTTTGGCGCCCACCCGCCGGTGCCGCTCGACCAGATCGTCGCCAATGTCGAAGTCGAGATGATCGGCGCGCAGGATCCCAAGCTCCCCGCCGGCACGATGATGATGACCGGCTATGAGCGCTCGACCCTGGGCGAGACGCTCAAGGCCCATGGCGCGCTGGTGACGTCCGATCCGTATCCGGAGCAGAACTTCTTCCAGCGATCGGACAATTATTCGCTCGCGAGGAAGGGCGTCGTCGCGCACACCATCTCGGGCTGGGCGGTGGTGCCGACCTATCACAGCAAGGACGACACCGTCGCCAATATCGACATTGCCTTCATGACCAAGGCGATCCAGTCGCTGGTCGAGCCGCTCCACGCGCTGGCCGACAGCGGCGCCAAGCCGGAATGGAAGCCCGGCGGCAAACCCGAATGACCGAACGAGGTAGCATGACCACCCCCCATATCGTCGCGCTCGGCGGCACGCTCCGCCCGCAGTCCAGCACCGCCCGGCTGCTCAGCGCCGCGCTTGCTCGCGCCGAGGCGCGTGGTGCACGCACCACGCTGCTCACCGGCCCGGATATCGTCTTCCCGCATTTCGAGCCCGAGCATGGCGATACCGACGAGAAGGTGATCCGCTTCGTCGAGGCGCTGCGCACGGCCGATGCGGTGATCATCGGCTCGCCCGGCTATCACGGCACGCTGTCGGGGCTGGTGAAGACGGCGCTCGACTATGTCGAGCTGCTCAGCCGCGACGACCGGGTCTATTTCGACGGGCTGCCCGTCGGCCTGATCGCAACGGCGGCGGGGTGGCAGGCCTCGGTCGCGACGCTGCAGGCGCTGCGCACGATCACCCATGCGCTGCGCGGCTGGCCGACGCCGATGGGGATCGCGGTCAACACGGTGGAGACACCGGACGTCGAGACGCACTGCCAGGGATCGCTCGACGTGATGGTGGGGCAGATCTTCGAGTTTTTGGGGCGCTGAGGCGCGGGAACACCCCGCCAGCCGTCATTCCGGCGAAAGCCGGAATCCATTGGGGTCGCCGATAAGGCTCCTGCTGCAACGGCGTGGCGAATGGATCCCGGCTTCCGCCGGGATGACGGGCTAAAGTCCCTACTCGAACCAGTGCCGGCGCAGGAAATAGCCGGTGATCCCCAGCGCCATCGCCAGGCAAACCCCCACCACGCCCCAGAACGCCCAGGGTTCGTGCGCATAGGGAATGCCGTCGACGTTCATCCCCAGCAGGCCGGTGAGGAAGGTCAGCGGCAGGAACACCATCGCGACGATGGCGATTACCAGCGAGCGCTGGTCGAGCAGCTCGCCGCGCAGATCGGTGAGCGTCTCGTGGGTCAGCGCGGCGCGTTCGCGGATGCTTTCCACTTCTTCCGCCATGCGCGCGGCGCGGTCGGCGGCGGCGGAGAGGTGGAGCCGGTCGTCCTCGCGCAGCCAGTCGCCCGGCAGCCCGGCAAGCTTCTCGATCGCAGCGCGCTGGGGGTTGAGGAAGCGGCGATAGCCGATCGCCTGCACCCGTACCTTGTTGACCATCCGGCGCAGCTCGAAGGCGCGGTGGGCGGAGAGCTGCTCCTCGCAATCGTCGAGCGAATCGCCGAGTTCGGCGACGACGGGATCGAGTTCCTCGGTGATCTCCTGCGCGATCGCGGCGATCAGGTCGCCGGGATCCAGGATCTTGCCGCTCTCCACTTCCTCGCGCACCGGCTGGAGCGCGTTGAGATGCTTGCGCGTCACCGAGAACACGCAGCCGCCCATCGCGTAGAGCCGGATCGAGGCGAGCGGATCGGACGCCGTCGTCGCATCGGCGGAGAGCCCGCGCAGGTTGATCACCGCGCCGTCGCCCACCGCATCGCAGCGCGGCCGGGTTTCGGTCGCGGTCAGCGAATCGATGACATAGGGCGAGAGCTTGGCCTCGCCGCCGAGCCAGAGCTGGGCCCGCTCGTCATTGGTGGTGAGATGGATCCAGGTGAGCCCACCGCGCGCATCGAGCGCCGCGCGCATCGTCGGCTGCTCGACCTTCCCGTCCTTCACGACATAGGCGAAGCCGCTCAACCCGCCATCTCCAGCCAGAGCGACAGGCCTTCGCCGGGATCGGCAGGCGGACGGGCGAGGATGCGCGCGGCATCGGCACGCGCGCGGTTGAGGATGGCGTCGGGCACGTCGCCAAGATGGAAAAGCCGGTCGGCCTGCGCAAGCAGCCGGGCGTGGCGGAGCGTGAGATCCTCGGGATCGGGCGAGGTCAGCCGCAGCGTGATCAGCTGCGCTTCCGGCGCGGCGCCCTCGGCCAGCCAGCGATCGACATCGCCCTCCTCCGCCAGCAGGTCGAGCATCCCGCCCTCGCCCAGCGCATCGGCCAGCGCGCGGCGCCGGGCACCGGGATCGGGCCAGCGTGCCTTCATCGCGCCCCGGCTGCGACCCAACCCCCTGGCCAGCGCGCCGAGGCTCGCGGGCAGCAGGGCCTCGAGCCGCTGGCGCAGCGCCGCCGCGAGTCCGGCCGAGACCCCGCCGGTGCCGATGGCGATCAGCACCGGATCGCGGTCGACGATCGCCGGCAGCGTGAAGTCGCAAAGCTCGGGCCGGTCGACGCAATTGACCAGCACGCCCCGCGCCTGGAGCCGCGCGACCACGTCCTCGGGTTCGTCGAGCGCGACGATGGCGAGCGCGGCGGTGTCGCCCTCGCCCACCACCAGCGCGCCGGCGCGATCGAGCAGGCGGCGCTTGGCATCCGCCGGCTCGCCCTCGCCGACCAGGATCACCGGCCGCCCCGCGAGCTTCACGAACAGGGGCAGCGCGGCGAGGCTCACTTCAGCCAGTCCGGCACGTCCTCGGCGGCCATGATCTCCTCGGCGGAGATGCGGCCGGCGACGATGGCATAGCGGTCGCCCGAGACCAGCACCTCGGGCACCAGCGGGCGGCTGTTATAGGTGCTCGCCATGGTCGCGCCGTAGGCGCCCGCCGTCTCCAGCACCGCCAGGTCGCCGGACTTCACCGCGTCGATCTCGCGCGCCTTCACGAACACGTCGGTGCTCTCGCACACCGGCCCGGCGACATTGGCGACGAAGCGCTCGCCATTGGGCTTCACCGCCGCGAAGCCGTGATAGGCGTCGTACAGCGCCACGCGGGCGAGGTCGTTCATCGCGGCGTCGACCACCACCCACGGGTGGACCTGCCCCGGCTTGACCCAGAGCACTTCGGTGACGAGCACGCCTGCACTGCCGGCGATGGTGCGGCCGGGCTCGAACATCAGTTCGACATCCCAGTCGCTGGTCACCCGCGCGACCATCTCGGCATAGGCTTCCGGCGTCGGCGGCACCTCGCCCGGGCGATAGGCGACACCCAGCCCGCCGCCAAGATCGACATGGGTGATGGTATGGCCATTGGCGCGCAGCTCGGCGAGCAGCCGGCCGACCCGCTCGAACGCGGCTTCCAGCGGCGCGAGGCCGAGCAGCTGGCTGCCGATATGCACCGCGATGCCGTGCAGATCGAGGCCGGGCAGCTTGCCGAGCCGATCGAAGATCTCGGGCGCCTCGCCGATTGGCAGGCCGAACTTGTTCTCCGCCTTGCCGGTGGAGATCTTCTCGTGCGTGCCGGCATCGACATCGGGGTTCACCCGCAACGCCGCGCGCGCGGTGAGGCCGCGCTCGGCCGCCAGCGCCGCCAGCACTTCGCCTTCCTCGACCAGCTCGAGGTTGAACTGGCCGATCCCGGCCTCCAGTCCCTTGACCAGCTCGCGGCGGGTCTTGCCGACGCCGGAGAAGACGATGTCCTTGGCCGCGACGCCCGCCGCCAGCGCGCGCGCCATCTCGCCGCCCGAGACGACGTCCGCACCGAAGCCCTCGTTCGCCAGCAGCTTGAGCACCGCGAGGTTGGGGTTGGCCTTGATTGCGAAGGCGAGGTGGATGCGCCCCAGCGGCTTCAGCGCGTCGCGAAAGGCGCGGGCATTGGCCTGGAAGCGTTCGGTGGAATAGACGTAGACGGGCGTACCTACCTCGGCGGCGATGCGCGCGAGGGGCAGCGATTCGACGTGCAGTTCGCCGTCGATCATCGAGAAATCGGTCATGAGCCTCTGGGTGCGGCGCGAATGGCCGCCAAAATCAGTTGGGTGGCAGGTCGAACTCGTCGCTCCGCCGCGCTTCGGACGCCTGGATCAGGTCGTCGCTGCGCGAGGGGCGCGTCTGGGCGCGTGCTTTGAGAAGGTCGGGAGGCGTGGGCGTCGCCGCGGCGCCGTACGGCGCCACCGGCAGCGAGACCCCCGGCGCGGGCGCCAGCGCCTCGCGCACGCCGCAGCCGCCCAGCGCCAGCCCCAGGGCCGGAATGGCGAGCAGCAGTCGCTTCCTCATGATTCCTCCTCGCGACCCTTGCGGGCCGCCGCTATCGCCGCACGAACGCGCGACGGTGCCGTGCCGCCGAAGCTCACCCGGCTGTTCACCGATGCGTCGACGCTGAGAACGTCGTACACGCGGCTGTCGATCCGCGCATCGATTTCCTTGAGCGCTTCGATCGAAAGCTGATCGAGGCGGATGCCAGCCGCTTCGGCCTTGGCGACCGCGCGGCCGGTGATGTGGTGCGCCTCGCGGAACGGGATGCCGCCTTCACGCACCAGCCAGTCGGCCAGGTCGGTCGCGGTCGAGAAGCCCGCCTCGGCCGCCGCGCGCATCCGCTCCAGCCGGAAGGTCGCGCTCTCGACCATGCCGGTCATCGCCGCGATGCTGAGGCCGAGCAGGTCGTGCGCCTCGAACACCGGCGGCTTGTCGTCCTGCATGTCCTTCGAATAGGCGAGCGGCAGGCCCTTCATCGTCATCATCAGGCTGAACAACGCGCCGCTGATCCGCCCCGAATGGCCGCGGACCAGCTCGGCCGCGTCGGGGTTGCGCTTCTGCGGCATGATCGAGCTGCCGGTCGACCATTGGTCGGAGAGCGCCACGAAGCCGAAGGGCTGGCTCGCCCAGATCACGAATTCCTCGGCCAGCCGGCTGAGGTGCAGGCTGCACTGCGACGCCGCCGTGAGATAGTCGAGCGCGAAGTCGCGGTCCGATACCGAATCGAGCGAGTTGCGCGTCGGGCCGTCGAAGCCCAGCGCCTTGGCCGTCGCCTCGCGATCGAGGTTGAAGCCGGTGCCGGCCAGCGCCGCCGAGCCCAGCGGGCACAGGTTCATGCGGGCGCGCGCATCCTTGAGCCGCGAGCGATCGCGCGCGAACATCTCGAAATAGGCCATCAGATGGTGGCCGAGCGTCACCGGCTGCGCGACCTGGAGATGGGTGAAGCCCGGCATCACGCTGTCGGCATGCTGCTCGGCGCGGGCCAGCAGCGCGTCCTGCAGCGCGCCGAGCGCCGCATCGGCCTGATCGATCGCGTCGCGCACCCAGAGGCGGAAGTCGGTCGCGACCTGATCGTTGCGCGAGCGCGCGGTGTGGAGGCGACCCGCGACCGGGCCGATCTTCTCCGCCAGCCGGCTTTCGGACAGCATGTGGATGTCTTCGAGCGCCAGATCCTCGGGCACGCCGTTCGCGGCGAAATCCTCGGCGACCTGGTCCAGGCCCGCGCCGATCGTCGCGGCATCCTCCGCGCCTACAATCCCCTGCTGGCCCAGCATCGCGACATGCGCCTTGGAGCCGCGCAGATCCTGTTGCCACATTCGCTTGTCGAAGGGGATGGAGGCGTTTATCTCGCGCATCACCGCGGACGGGCCTTCGGCGAAGCGCCCTCCCCACATGGAATTGGAGCTGTCCTTGCGCTCGGTGATCGGTCTTCTCCTTCTGGGCGCCCTCGCAGTCGCGGGGTGCGATAAGCAATCACAGCCGTCTCAGCAAGCGAACGAAACAAGCCCGGCGTCAAACGCCGCTGCGCCCGCGCGCGGCGGTACCGTCGACCGCAGTCACAAGGGCGAGGCGGCACCGACGATCGCCTTCACCGACACCGCCGGCAAGAAGACGACGCTGGCCGCCTTCAAGGGCAAGCCGGTGCTGCTCAACCTTTGGGCGACCTGGTGCGTGCCGTGCATCAAGGAAATGCCGACGCTGGACACGCTGGCGGGCCGCGTCGGCGAGAAGCTCGTCGTGCTGCCGCTCAGCCAGGACCTGAAGGGCATGGAGGTCGTCGGCCCGTTCTTCCAGAAGAACGGCTACAAGCACCTCAAGCCGTATCTCGATACCGACACCGCGTTCAGCGTGCAGATGGGCACCAACCTGCCGACCACGATCCTCTACGATTCGGCCGGCAAGGAAGTGTGGCGCGTCTCCGGCGATTTCGACTGGGCCGGCGCCGAAGCCGCCAAGCTTATCGCCGAGGCGAAGTAACCAATCCTCCCCCAACTCGCCGGGGGAGGATTCAAAGGGCCGCCAGCACCCCGCGCAGCCAGGCTTCCGTCTCGTCCGCATGGGTCAGCGGCAGCATGTGCCCGCCATCGATCAGCGTGATGCTGCCGCCGACGATTTCCGCCGCGGTCCGCTCGCCGTGCAGCGCCGGATCGAGCAGTGCGTCCTCCCGGCCGTAGAGGATCGACACCGGCACCCGGATCGCGCCGTAGCGCGCGACCAGCGGCGGCATCGCCCGTTCCGCCATGCGGATTTCGAAGCTGCCCATCTGATAGGCGGACGACCGCGCCGACAGCACCCCGCCGCCTGCCGTGGCGAAATCGGCCGGCACCGGATCGGGCGCGAACACCGCCTCGGCACCGCGCTTGCCCATCGCCACCGCCATCGGCACCGCGATCGTCCAGGCGATCGGCGCGCGCAGCAGGGCGGGCGCCATCAGCCCGCGAAACACCGCCGGCGGCGCGTGGACGACCTGGGTGAGCGGCGCGATCAGCGCCAGCGCGCCGGGCACCTCAGGTCGCTCGGTGGCGAGCGCGAGCGACACCGCGCCGCCCATCGAATGGCCGACGACCAGCGGCTTCTCCAGTCCCAATGCCTCGATCAACTGCGCGATCATCCTGCCCTGGCCGGCAAGATCGGGGCGCGGCCCGGTGAGCCGCGAATGCCCCCAGCCCGGACGGTCGACCAGAATCACCCGATGGTCCTTCGCCATCCGGCCGGCGAGCGAATGGCTGAAGTTGCGCAGCTGCGCCATCAGCCCGTGGATCATCACGATCGCCGGCCCCGCCGCATCCTTCGGCCCCAGCTCGACGATGTGCAGCCGCGCGCCATCGACATCGACGAAGCGGCCGTCGGCCGGCACCATCTCCTCGGCCTTGCGGCCCACCCAGGCCGACCATCCAGCCAGCCCGAGAATGCCGATGCCTGCCAGCCCGAACGGTATCAGCATCTGCCCCTCCCCTGTTGATCAGCGGATATAACCGGTCTTGCGGAGAAAGGCTGCCAGCGACTGCGGGAAGGTCGCATAGTGGGTGTGCTTGCCCGCCGGGCAACCGTCGCGGCCCCACTGTGCGGGAGGCACGGTGCAGTCCTGCCAGAGATCGATGCCCTTCCGGTTGTAGTGGCGGAGCATCTGCCGCCATGCCGCCGCATAGCGCCCCAGCCGCGCCGCCGTCGCGACATAGGCAGCACAGCTGCCGTTGCGATAGCCTTCCTGTCGATCGAAGCAGCGCCTGCGGAACAGGGGCAGGTCCCTGCGGAAGACGGCAGCATAGGCGGGCGCACGCGAGACATCGATTGCCCGTCCATGGCGGACGGTAAGGACGACGGCAGGGCGCGGCGTGCAGGCGTTGCAGCCGAATGCGAAGGCGAACCTGCCGTCTCCCAGCACGAAATCGATGCGACCGTCGCCCGAAAGATCGCGCAACCGGCGCGGCAGCTCGCCCTGAAGTTCCCCCGGCAGCCACACCTGCCGGAAAGCGCGGCCGCGCGGGATCAGCAGCTGCTCGCGCACATTCCCCGCCGATCCGCCCGACTGGTTTTCGATCACCACGCCCGGCCGCGCGTCGCCCCGCTCGAACCGCACGACGGCTACGCGGTAGAAGGAAGACTGGTCATCGCCAAGCGCGCGATACACCGGCAGGCCGGGCGCCCGCACCGTCACCAGCGGCTGGTTGTTTTCCGGATCGTAACGACAGCCCTCGGTCTGCGGCGGCTTGGCGCAGGGCGCGGGCTCGATCGCGATGCGAACACCGCCCGAGATCCACGCGACCCGCCCGTCCCCGGGCTTCCAGGACCGAAAGGTCCCGGGCGGAACCGCGGCCTGCCCCGAGCGGGCGACAGCCGGCACGGCAAACGCCAAGGCGGCAACGAGTGCCGACACGAGCAACGACACACGCATGGATCCAGCGGCTCCGAGTCGAGGAACGCCGCAACTCTATCGGGCGCGCACGCCTCCGTCCATCGATGGAGCAGAACGCTTCGTCGCACTTCACTCCGCGACCGGTGCTTCGCCTTCCTCGCGCTCCTGCGCCTGCCGCGCCCACATTTCAGCGTAGATCCCGCCTTCGCGCAGCAGCTCGGCATGGGTGCCCTGCTCGACCACCCGGCCGGCCTCCAGCACGACGATCCGGTCGGCATGGACCACCGTCGACAGCCGGTGCGCGATGACGATCGTGGTGCGGCCCTGCTCGATCGATTCGAGTGTTGCCTGGATGTCCGCCTCGGTGCGGCTGTCGAGCGCGCTGGTCGCCTCGTCGAGGATCAGGATCGGCGGGTTCTTCACCAGCGTGCGGGCGATCGCGACGCGCTGCTTCTCGCCGCCGGAGAGCTTGAGCCCGCGCTCGCCCACCCGGGTGTCGAGCCCGTCGGGCAGTGCCTGGATGAAGTTCGCGATCGACGCGCCGCGCACCGCCTCGGCGATCTCCTCGGGCGTGGCGCCCTCGCGGCCATAGGCGATGTTGTAGCCGATCGTCTCGTTGAACAGCACCGTGTCCTGCGGCACGATGCCGATCGCGGCGCGCAGGCTATCCTGCGTCACCGACTCGATCGCCTGGCCATCGATGGTGATCGCGCCATCCTTCGCCTCATAGAAGCGGTAGAGCAGCCGCGCGAGCGTCGACTTGCCCGCCCCCGACGGGCCCACCACCGCGCAGGTCGTGCCCGCCGGAATGTCGAGGCTCAGCCCCTTCAGGATCGTCCGCTCCGGGTCATAGCCGAAAACGACATCGTCGAACCGGACGTGTCCGCCCGTCACCTTCAGCGGCGGGGCGCCCGGCGCATCGACCACCTCGGCGGGGGTGTCGATCAGGTCGAACATCGCCCCCATGTCGATCACCCCCTGACGGATGGTGCGATAGACCATGCCGAGCAGGTCGAGCGGCCGGAACAGCTGCGACAACAGGGTCGACACCAGCACCACGTCACCCGCCGACGCCGTCCCCCGGCTCCATTCGCGCACGACCCAGGCCATGGCGAAGCCCAGCATCAGGCTGGTGATCGCCGCCTGCCCGACGTTCAGCCACGCCAGCGAGTTCTCCGACCGGGTGGCGGCGCGCGCATAGGCCGCGACGCCATTTTCATACCGCCGTGCCTCGCGCTCCTCGGCGTTGAAATATTTGACCGTCTCGAAATTCAGCAGCGAGTCGACCGCATGCGCCACCGCGCCGGTGTCGAGATCGTTCATCTGGTTGCGTAGGGCGTTGCGCCAGTCGGTCACCTTGCGCGTGAACCAGATGTAGAGGACCACCATCGCCATCGTCGTAACGACCAAGACGGGTCCGAAACTTCGCCCGAAAATGGCGAGCACCAGGCCCAACTCCAGCACCGTCGGCGCGATGTTGAAGAGCAGGAAATAGAGCATCGTGTCGATGCTCTTGGTCCCCCGCTCGACCACCTTGGTGACCGCGCCAGTCCGCCGCTCCAGATGGAAGCGCAGCGACAGGCGGTGGAGATGGCGGAACACATCGGCCGACAGCCGCCGGGTCGCATCCTGCCCGACCATCTCGAAGACCGCATTACGCAGATTGTCGAACAGGGTGGTCGCAAACCGCGCGCCCGCATAGCCGACGACCAGCAGGATGACGAGCGTCACCGCGCTCCGGTCGCCCCCCGCCATCCGGTCGACGGCATATTTGAACGTATAGGCCGCGCCGAGCACCTGAACGAGCTTGGACAGGATGACCAGCGCCATCGCCCCGACGATCCGCACGCGCAGCATCGGCTCCCCGGCGGGCCAGAGATAGGGCAGGAAACGCCGGAGCGTCGGCAGCAGCGGCCGGTCGGACGTAC
>NZ_CAJYTI010000035.1 GCF_913777625.1 uncultured Sphingomonas sp. | reverse complement strand
GCCCTGCCACCTCCCCGTGCCGGGGAGGAACAAGGGGATCGCTCCTCTGCCCCATGCGTACCCTCCCCAAAGGAGACACACGCATGGGCAATATGGTGAACGGCGTCTGGCACGCCGATGGTCTGTTCAAGTCGGACGATAAGGGCAGCTTCAAGCGCCCCGATTCCGGTTTCAGCGACTGGGTGACGGCGGACGGCGGCCCCGGCCCCGACGGCCAGACCGGCCACCGCGCCGAGGCGGGGCGTTATCACCTGTACGTCTCCTATGCCTGCCCCTGGGCGCATCGCACGCTGATCGTCCGCGCGCTCAAGGGTCTGGAGGACCTGATCGATGTGTCGGTGGTCGATCCGCTGATGCGCGAGCATGGCTGGACCTTTGCCACCGAGCGGGGTGGGACCGGCGACACCCTGCACGGCTCGGAATATCTATGGCAGCTCTATGCCCGCGCGCGGGACGGCTATAGCGGCAAGGTCACGGTGCCGGTCCTATGGGATAAGCAGCGCGACACGATCGTCAGCAACGAATCGGCCGAGATCATCCGTATGTTCAATACCGCCTTTGACGGGCTGGGCGCGCGGGCGGGGGATTTCTACCCCGCCGCCCTTCGCGACGAGATCGACAAGATCAGCCGCAAGGCCGAGAATCCCTCGATCACCCGCGACGTTTCGGGCGAAGGCGTGCAGCAGGCGCTGCTCAAGCTGATGGAAGGGACCACCGCGTCCGTTCCGCCGCAGGGCGGCCGCAAGCACCCGCAGCAGGAATTTCTGCAGGTGGACACGACCAACATCCTGTTCATCTGCGGCGGCGCGTTCGCGGGTCTCGAGAAGATCATCGGCGATCGCCTGCAGGGCAAGTCGATCGGCTTCGGCGCGCATGTCGCCGGGCCGGACGAGCGCCGCACCGGCGAACTGCTCCGCCAGACCGAGCCGGAAGATTTGCTCAAGTTCGGCCTGATCCCCGAATTCGTCGGCCGTCTGCCGGTGATCGCGACGCTCGAGGACCTCGACGTCGAGGCGCTGATCAAGATCCTGACCGAGCCGAAGAACGCTCTGGTCAAGCAGTATCAGAAGCTGTTCGACATGGAGGCGGTCAAGCTCGGCTTCACCGACGATGCGCTCACCGCCGTCTCGAAGAAAGCGATCGAGCGCAAGACCGGCGCGCGCGGCCTCCGGTCGATCCTCGAAGGCATCCTGCTCGACACGATGTTCGACCTGCCCAGCATGGACGGCGTCGACGAGGTGGTGGTCGACAAGGACGTGGTCGAGGGCCGCAAGGAGCCGGTCCGCATCTACGCCAAGAAGGAAAAGACCGGCAGCGCCGCCTGATCCGATGGAGCGGCCGATCGATATCAGGTCGGCCGTTCGTGAGGACCGCGCGGGGATCGCTGCGATGCTCGGGTAGGCCTTCGCCGAGGATCCGGTGTTTCTCTCCATTTTCCCGGATGAAAAGACGCGGCAGCGCCAGTTGCCGCGTCTTTTTGCGTTGCTGGCAGAGTCGGACCTGAGGGGCGGCTATGGGGTGCTCGCCGGCGACCGGTCGGCGGTGACGCTATGGTGATCGCCCGGGCAGGCCAAGGTTGGCTGGGGGGAGATGCTGGCCAATGCGCCGGGCCTCGTCCGCGCGCTCGGCGGATCGCTGTTTCGAGCGTTACGGGCGAGCGCCGCGGTCGAGGCGCATTTTCCGGCTGAGCCTTTCCACTATCTCCACATCGCCGGGTGCGATCCCGCCGCGCAGGGCCAGGGCCTCGGCGGAGCTGCGATCCGCGCGGGCCTTGCCGCCGCGCCGGGTGTTCCCTGCTATCTGGAGACGGCGACCGAGCGCAATCTCGGCCTCTATCAGCGCTTTGGCTTTGTCGTCACGGAGAGCTGGCGGGTGCCCGAGGGGCCGCCGCTCTGGTCGATTCGACGCGCGGCGGCCTGATTACTCGGCCGGCGTGTCGAGCGTGGCCGGCCAGGGTAGTGCCCTCAGAAGCGCAACGAAGCTCTGGCGCAGATCGCTGCTGCGTGCCCAGCTCGCCCGCGCCGCCACCAGCCAGGTTCCGCCTGCCGGGCAGAACAGATAGCTTTCGGAGACAAGCGGCTGTTCCTTGCCCTCGAGCGTGCCGGTAAGGGTGAAGCGGGCATGATAGGCGGCGCCGGCGACGCGTCCGGAGGGGGACGGCCAGCGATCGCTCTCCACGCGCTGTACGTCGCCATAGCTGTCGACGACGTTGCGCTCGATTTCGGAGAAATTGGCGGCACAGTCGCGGCCGGGCGGGGCCGGATAGACGTACAGCGTCACCAGCCCCAGATCGCCGCCATGGCGCAGCGCGTAGCCGGCGCTGACATCGAGCCCTTCGGCATCGAACCAGTGGATCCTGGTGCGCAATGCGTTGTCGAGACGCTCGGGGAACACCATGCCGGTGGCGGCATGGGTCCAGTCGCCTTCCACATTCAGGTCCTGCTGCGCCCGGGCGGGCAATGCCGTCAGCAGCAGGGCTGCGCCGATGATCAGGCGGCGAACGATCATGCTTCCTCACCCCAAGGCTTGTGGGCATCTTCGTGCGCCCGACGCGACGGTTGCAGAGCCCTGCAGCCGGCGCAAGCGGTGGAATGCCGCGGGGCGCGAGAGGCCCTTAGAACAGCCCGGGGACGAAGCGCTTCACGCGCGCGGCATAGGCTTCATATTCCGCGCCGAAATGGGCGTGGAGCAGCGCCTCCTCCTCCCGCACGCGGATCCAGGTGCCGATCGCGAACAAGGGCAGGCCAACCAGCAGGCCGCGCCAATGGCCGAACGCCAGGCCGACGGCGAACAGCATCGCGAACAGCCCGGTGTAGATCGGATGGCGGATCGTCGCGAACGGCCCCCAGGTGACCAGGTCGTGGTTGCGCCGCGTCCGCGCGACGAAGCTCCAGTTGCGGCCCATGGCGAGTGCAGCCGAGAGGAACATGCTGATGCTGGTACCGATCAGCAGCGCGACGATCACCGCTTGGCCGACCGCGGTGGCGGCGGCACTCTGCAGCGAAACCTGGACCGGTCCGACCGCCGCGAGGAAGAAGGCGGCTCCCTGCAGCCCGATGCCGATGCTCGCACGCCGGGCGGTCTGCGCGCCGCGCTCGCGGCGGGTGTAGCGCGCGCGGACGAAGAGCAGTGCCGCCACGAACAGCAGCATGCCCAGCAGCAGCACGATGAGCGCCGGCTTGCCGATCGGCGCGGGGGCGACGAGCGCGATCACCGGAACCTCCCCTGATGCTGGACCGCATCCACGGCATCGGACTGCCGCAGCACATGCGCATCCGGATCGAGCACGACATGCGCGTCTGCCGGAACGGTAAGCGTCGCCGTACCGCCGGGCATCGCCACCCGCTGTAGCTTGCCGTCGATCGAGACGTCGACGGGCAGCGGGAAGGGCTTGTTGCCGGGAGTCTTCCAGCGGAGCACCAGCTGGTCGCCGGTCCGCGTGCTGCTCAGCTCCGGAAGCGCCGCCGCGTATAGATAGACGTCGAAGAACCATTGCAGATCCTCGCCGGTCACCTGGCGAACGATGCCGATATATTCGGGCGTGGTGCCGAAGCGCGGCTTGAAATTGTCCGGCTTGGGATCCGGCCGCCCGTAGACGATTCGGCGGGTCGCCTCGAAGAACTTGTCGTCGCCGATCAGGTAGCGCAGCGTGTGGAGGACCCAGGCGCCCTTGTAGTAGATGTCCTGGCCCGGGCCGCCCTTGTCTTCCTCATACACCGCTTCCTCGATGCGGCTCTTGCCCGAGACGATCGGCGCCTTGTTGCGGATGGCGAGGCGGAACTCGTCCATCATCGCGGCATAGCGCGCATCGCCCTCGCGCCACTGGCCGTAGAGCGGCTGCATGTATTGCGTATAGCCCTCGTGCAGCCAGTAATCGTCCCAGTCGCCGGCGGTCAGCTGGTTGCCGAACCATTCATGGCCGAGCTCGTGCTGAAAGATCTCGTCGAAGCCCGACGGCGTCTTGCGGTAGTTGTTCCCGTACGCGTTGATCGTCTGGTGCTCCATGCCCATGTGCGGAGTCTCGACCACGCCGAGCTTCTCGTCGCTCCAGGGATAGGGGCCGATTACCCGCTCGTAGAAATCGACCGTGGGCGCGAATTCGGCGAACAGCGCCTTCGCCTTCTCCTCGCGGCCGGGAAGATACCAATAGTGCAGCGGAAAGCTGTTGCCGAAGCGGCTCTTATACTCGGCGGTCAACTCCTGGTAGGGCGCGATGTTGATCGCCACGTCATAGGGATTGGGGCTCCGCGCGCGCCAGTGCCACGTCGTGCGGCCGTCGGCGAGCGTCTCCACCCGCAGCAGCTTGCCGTTCGACGGCGCCTTGAGGCCTGCCGGAACGGTGATGTGCAGGTCGACCAATTCGGGTTCGCCCTGGGGAAAATCGAGGCAGGGCCAGAACAGATCGCAGCCATAGCCCTCGGCCGTGGTGGCGACCCAGGGCTTCTTCTCGCCCGGCGTGGTTGCCCAGACGAGTCCGTCATCCCAAGGCGCGCGCACTGCGACGTGCGGGGTGCCGCCATAGCTAATTTCGGCGGTGACCTTGTCGCCGGCCTTGAGCGGGCGGGGCAGGGTGATGAACAGCCGGCCCTCCGGGTTGCGCCACTGGTCGGGCTTGAGCGGCTTGCCGTCGATGCGGATCGCGCTAACGGGCAGATTCTTGTCGAGATCGATCTGCAGTATCGATTGCGGCGCGCTGGTGCGCAGGCTGAGCGTGGCGGTGCCGCGAAGGGTGTAGTTGGCCGGCATCACTTCGATGGCGAGATCGGCATGGTCGAGGTGGAGCGCCGCCCGGGCTGGATCAATCGGGCCACCGGATGCCTGCGTGGTGGGCGTGATCGGCGGCTCGCCGCGCTTCTGCGCCTCGGCGGTGCCGGCCATCGCCGCCATCGCCGCCACGGCGACCGCGAGTTTCGAAATGTTCAAACCACCCCCCAAATTCCTGGCGTCTCCATTGCTTCCGCGAATCGATCCCGAAGACCAGGCCATGATAGCGATGCCGCACCGCGAAGCGAGGGGGCGCGTGCGGGCGCAGGGGGCTGGCGTTTTCCACCGCAATCTGGGTTAATGCTGCCACCAGATTGATGCGCCCGTTCCGGGCCCCATATATAAGGCCTATGGTGCCCCAGCTGGGGCCGACCCGGAGTTTTCATGAAGCAGTCCTATCCCGTCCTGCCGCTTCGCGACATCGTCGTCTTCCCGCACATGATCGTGCCGCTGTTCGTCGGCCGTGATAAGTCGGTTGCGGCGCTGGAAGCGGCGATGGCTGCCGACAAGGAGATTTTCCTCGTCGCGCAGCTCGATCCGGCCGAGGACGATCCCGGCCGCGAGGATCTCTACGATACCGGCGTTTCCGCCGAAGTGCTGCAGCTGCTCAAGCTGCCCGACGGCACAGTGCGCGTGCTGGTCGCCGGCAAGGAGCGCGGCAACCTTCTCTCCATCGAGGAGACTGGCGGGTATCTCACCGCCCATGTCGAGCCGGTGGAGGAGGGCGACACCTCGCTTGAAGCCGCGCAGGAAGGCGTCGACGAGGCCGTCTCCAAGCTGACCCCTGAGGATCTCAGCCCCGAGCTGAAGGCGCTGATGCGCTCCGTTGTCGAGCAGTTCGAGAATTACGCCAAGCTCAACCGCAAGCTGCCAGCCGAAACCGCCGTCCAGCTGGGTGAGCTGGAGGACCCGTCGCGCCTGGCCGACGCGGTCGCCGCCAATATCTCGGTGAAGGTCGCCGACAAGCAGGCGCTGCTGGTCGAGAACGATCCGCAGAAGCGTCTCGAAATGGTGTTTGCCTTCATGGAGGGCGAGCTGGGCGTGCTGCAGGTCGAGAAGAAGATCCGCAGCCGCGTCAAGCGCCAGATGGAGAAGACGCAGCGCGAGTACTATCTCAACGAGCAGCTCAAGGCGATCCAGCGCGAGCTGGGCAATGAGGGCGAAGAGGGCGAGGGCGACGAGGTCGCCGAACTCACTCAGAAGATCGCCACGCTCAAGCTCTCCAAGGAAGCCCGCGCCAAGGCGCAGGGCGAGCTGAAGAAGCTCAAGACGATGGCGCCGATGTCGGCCGAGGCCACCGTCGTGCGCAACTATCTCGACGTGCTGCTGGGGCTGCCCTGGGGCAAAAAGTCCAAGCTCAAGAAGGACATCGCCGAGGCGCAGGGCGTGCTCGACCAGGATCACTATGCCCTGGAGAAGGTGAAGGACCGGATCGTCGAATATCTCGCGGTCCAGGCGCGCACCAACAAGCTGAAGGGGCCGATCCTGTGCCTCGTCGGCCCGCCGGGCGTGGGCAAGACCTCGCTGGGCAAGTCAATCGCCAAGGCGACCGGCCGCGAATTCATCCGCCAGTCGCTGGGCGGCGTGCGCGACGAGGCCGAGATCCGCGGCCATCGCCGCACCTATATCGGCTCGCTGCCGGGCAAGATCGTGTCGAACCTCAAGAAGGCCGGCACCTCGAACCCGCTGTTCCTGCTCGACGAGATCGACAAGCTCGGCCAGGATTTCCGCGGCGATCCGGCCTCGGCGCTGCTCGAGGTGCTGGATCCGGAGCAGAACAGCAAGTTCAACGACCATTATCTGGAGATCGACATTGATCTTTCGGACGTGATGTTCGTGTGCACGGCCAACTCGCTCAACCTGCCGCAGCCGCTGCTCGACCGCATGGAGATCATACGGCTGGAGGGCTATACCGAGGACGAGAAGGTCGAGATCGCCGAGCGCCATCTGGTCGCCAAGCAGGTCGATGCGCATGGCCTGAAGGACGGCGAGTTCACCCTCACCAATGCGGGCCTGCGCGACCTGATTCGCTATTACACCCGTGAGGCCGGCGTGCGTACGCTGGAGCGCGAGATCGCCAAGCTCGCCCGCAAGAGCCTGCGCAAGATCCTCGAGGGCAAGGAGACCCAGGTCACCATCACGCCCGAGAACCTGGCGGACTATGCTGGCGTACGGAAATATCGTTTCGGCGTGGGCGAGGAGGAGCACCAGATCGGTGCGGTCACCGGCCTCGCCTGGACCGAAGTGGGCGGCGAGTTGCTGACCATCGAGAGCGTCACCGTGCCCGGCAAGGGCGCGATCAAGACGACCGGCAAGCTGGGCGACGTGATGAAGGAATCGGTGGAAGCCGCGTTCAGCTTCGTCCGCGCGCGCAGCCCGAGCTACGGCATCAAGCCGAGCCTGTTCGCGCGGAAGGACATCCACGTCCACCTGCCCGAAGGCGCGGTGCCGAAGGATGGCCCGTCGGCGGGCATCGGCCTGGTCACGTCGATCGTCTCGACGCTGACCGGCGTGGCGGTGCGCAAGGACGTGGCGATGACGGGCGAAGTGACCCTTCGTGGTCGCGTGCTGCCGATCGGTGGGCTGAAGGAGAAGCTTCTCGCGGCGCTGCGGGGCGGCATCAAGATGGTGCTGATCCCGGAGGAAAATGAGAAGGATCTCGCCGAAATCCCTGCGAACATTCGGGAAGGGCTCGAGATTGTCCCGGTTTCGCACGTCGATGAGGTTTTGCGGCTGGCGCTGACCGAGCCGCTGACCGCGATCGACTGGTCGGATGCCGACGAACTCGCTACGCAGCCGCCGGCCGGCGTTCCGGCGATTGGAGATGCTTTGCATCATTGACAACGCGTAACTTTTCTGACGCAATTCGCGCCGAAAGGCTTTGACTCCGGCGGCTCGCCCGTGCTGACTCGCACGCCAGCGCAGCCGCCGCGACTCATTCGGCTATCCATCATATCCAACGCGGTATCCCGCACGATTTTAGGGGGTTTGCACCAGCATGAACAAGCAAGAGCTGATCGCTCAGGTCGCCGATATTTCCGGCCTCGCCAAGGGCGACGCGGTCAAGGCGGTCGAATCGGTGTTCGACGTGATCACGGCGGCGCTCAAGAAGGGCGATGAAGTTCGTCTCGTCGGTTTCGGCACCTTCTCGGTCAGCAAGCGCAAGGCCTCGACCGGCCGCAATCCGCGCACCGGCGAGGAAATGACGATCAAGGCCTCGAACCAGCCCAAGTTCAAGCCGGGCAAGGTGCTGAAGGATTCGGTGAACTAATTACCGAAAAAATTGCGGGCGGGGTGCGAAACGGGGCTGGACAGGCCCGCATCGGCACCGTAAAGGCCCGCTTCCCGTTTCGGCCGACACGGTTTCGACCGCCAGGCCAATGGGCGCGTAGCTCAGTGGTAGAGCACTGTGTTCACACCGCAGGGGTCGCTGGTTCAATCCCAGCCGCGCCCACCATGTAGATAAGCCCGTCGGACCTCCGGTTCGACGGGCTTTTTCGTTGTGCAGTGCAGCGCGCATGGCTAGTCGCTTCTGTACGCCCGACCGCCGGTTTCATCGATCTTCGCGCCGGGAAGGCGGAGGAGACGGTTCGATGTTGTGGGCAGGGGCGACGATCGCGGCGGCGGCATTTCAGGTGGCGCGTAATGCGTTTCAGCGCGGCATGATGGCGTCCAGCGGCCCCTGGGGCGCGACGCTAGTGCGCTTCCTGTTCGGCCTGCCTTTCTCGACCGCGCTGATGCTCGTGGCGATACCGCTGGCAGGCGCGGCTCAACTTCATCCGCATCTCGGTCTCGCCTTCTGGTGGCCGGCGCTGCTGGGTGCGCTGGCGCAGGTGCTGGCGACGGCGGCGCTGCTCCAGGCGATGCACCATGCAGGCTTCGCCGTCGGCACGGCGCTGCAACAGAGCTCCGTCCCGCTCTCCGCGCTCGCTGGCCTGCTTGTCTTTGGCGACACGCTCAGTCCGCTCGGCTGGCTCGGCGTCGCGGTGACCACCGCGGGTCTTGCCGTGCTCGTCTGGCCGCGGGACGTGGGCGGGGAGGGGCGACTGCTCCCCGGTGTGGTGTTCGGTACGCTTTCGGGATTGCTGTTCGGTCTGGCGCTTAACGGCTTCCGCCATGCGGGGCTGGCGCTGGAGCCGGAGCATCCTTTCTTCGCGGCGGTCACCACGGTCACGCTGGTGCAGGCGGTGCAGACGCTGGGGCTGGGCGCTTTCCTGTTGTGGCGGGATCCCGGCGCGCTGCGGGCGGTGATCGCAGGGTGGCGGGGATCGCTCGGCGCCGGGCTGTTCGGCGCGCTCGCTTCGACGGGCTGGTTCTTCGCGCTCAACCTTTCGCCTGCGGCGGCCGTACGGTCGCTCGGCGTTGTCGAGATGCCGATCGCCGCCATTGCCGGACACCGGCTGTTCCGCGAGGCGCTCAGCCTGCGCCAGGCGATTGCCGGCCTCGCGGTATGCGCAGGCGTGGTGCTGACCGCCGGTCTCTGAGCGGGCGAGCGTTCACCAGCCCCAGGGGCGTTCGCGAAACCATTGGGTGATGACGTATTTGAACCCCGCACGCACCTTCATCGCATGGTGGATCGTCGCGGGGTTCACGCTGCCGTCGGGCCGCAGATTGTTCCAGGCGAGCAGTTTGCCCGCCTCGGGCTGGACGATCTTGTCGATCGCCTTGAATCGGGTGGCGCCGCCTGCCTCCACGTCGTTGAGGTAGAGCATCACCGTCCAGGTGCGCTGGCCGGCGACGCTGCAATATCTGTCGAAGTCGGCGCTGCCGGGATCGAAATAATCGGTGTGCGCCTTGAACTCCTGGCCCACGGCATAGCGCTGGCCCTGCATCGGCTCGGCATGATCGGGGTGGAGCCCGATGAACTCGAGGATCCGCGCCTTCAGGTCGATTGCCAGGGGATCCTCGGCGGCGAGATCGCAGGTCTCGCTGGTGCGGAAGGCATAGTCGTCGCCGGCATTGGCAAGCGTAGAGGGCCGCCGATGCTCATCGATCCGCGCGATCAGCGCCTGGCACTGGGCGGCATCGAGAAAATTCCGCGCCATGAACAGCGTCACCTTGGGGCTCGGCACCTTCTGGACGCCTGGATAGGCGAGGATGCGTTCGACGACGGGCTCGGACGGATGGCCGCTGCCGAGAGGGGGGAGGGGAGACGCCTGCATGGCGGGCTTTTGCCAAAAGCCGAGGCCTCTCGCCAGCATGACACGCAATCGTCATCCATTTGCATTGTTGTTGTCATGAAGCCTGCGTACCGCGGCGCCGTCCAGCAGGGGGACAAAACGTGCTTAGTAAGGCCGAACGGCAAGGCGAGGCGGCGCGCAGCGCAGCGCGCCCGCCCGCACCTGCACCGGAGGCGTCGATCGACGCCAGTTACGCGCCGCGGTTGCTCGAGGCGTTGTTGCTGGAGGCGGCGGCAGTGCAGGCATCGCATCTTCATCTTGAACCGCGTGACGGCGGCGTACGAGTCGCGTTTCGCGCAGGCGGGCGCGTGCAGCAAACGCGCGCGTTGCAATGGGCAGAGGGCGAGCTGCTCCTGCGCGAAATCGCGCTGGGGGCGGGGCTGTCGCCTACACCGCTGTTGCCCCAGCGCGGTGAACTGCGCTGGGGGCGCGAGGCACTGGGTGTCTTCATGCTGCCGCTCGTCCAAGGGCACCGCGTGGTGCTGGCGCGTACGCCGTTGCAGGCGGAATATCGCGAACTGGAAGCTCTCGGGATGCGCGGCGCGCTTGCACAAGGCGTGCGGGAAGTCCTGGCCGGCGCCGGGCTGGTGCTGGTAGCGGCACCGGCGGGGCACGGACGCAGCACGACGCTGCGAACCTTGCTGGCGCTTGCCGCGAACGACAGCCGGCCCGCGCTGGCGGTGGCGGGCGGCGACACGCGCGCCCTGCCCGGCGTGGCCTGGGCGGACGGATCGTTGATCGCGCCCGCCGAATTGCTGCGTGCCGGTGCGGAACAGGACCTGGACGTGCTGATGATCGATTCGCTTGCGGATCGCGCTGCCGCCGCCGCGGCCGTGCAGGCGGCGCAAGCCGGTCGCCTCGTCCTCGCTGGCATCGATACCGGCGATGCGATCGCCGCCATTCAGCAGATGCGGAGCTGGCGGGTGGAAGCGTTCCAGCTCGCCTCCACGCTGGCGCTCGTGCTCGGCCAGCGATTGGTGCGGCGCCTGTGCCCGGAATGCCGTGAGCCGGTGCAGGCGACCGGGTCGGTCTCCGCGCTGCTCGGCTTCGATCCGGGGGCAATCGTCTATGCGCCAGCCGGATGTTCCGCCTGCGGCGGCAGCGGATTCGCGGGGCAGATCGGCGTATTCGAATCGATTCGCGGCGACGGTACGATTCGCCGGCTGGTCAACGACGGCGGCGACGCGGCGATTCTCGCCCGCCACGCCTTTATCAGCACCCCCAATCTGGGCTCTGCCGCGCGGGCGCTCGCACGCACCGGGGTGACGACGCCCGAGGAGGCTGTTAGAATTTCCCGCGGATGACGCGTAAGGATCTTGCGCTCCGCTTCGGAGCCCGCTAAGCGCGCACTCCTTCACGGCGACCATAGCTCAATTGGTTAGAGCGCTGGTTTGTGGTACCAGAGGTTGCGGGTTCAATTCCCGTTGGTCGCCCCACTTTCCCCCTTCATAACAGCGCGGATCCATCCATGATCACCGACTGGGGCTTTCCCGATTTCGACGACCACGAGGGCGTTCACCTCTTCTCGGATCGGGCTTCCGGCCTTAGCGCGATCATTGCGGTCCACTCGACGGCGCTTGGCGCTGCCGCTGGCGGGGTACGCTTCTGGCACTATGCCGATCACCGCGCCGCGATCACCGATGCGCTCCGCCTCTCGCGCGGGATGAGCTACAAGAACGCCATGGCCGACCTGCCCATGGGCGGCGGCAAGGGCGTGATCCTGGCCGACAAGCCGGGCGCGGAAGTCACCCAGGCACAGCTCGAAGCCTTTGGCCGCGCGGTCGAATCGCTGAACGGCCGCTATGTGACGGCCGAAGATGTCGGCATGTCCGAGGCCCGCATGAAGGTCGTCGCCACCCAGACCAAGCACGTCTCCGGCCTGCCGGTGGCGGCCGGCAGCGCGGGCGGCGATCCGGGGCCGGTGACGGCGCGCGGCGTTTATCTCGGCGTGAAGGCAGCGGCGAAGCGCGGCCTCGGCGTCGACTCGATGGCGGGCGTTCGCGTCGCGATCCAGGGCGTCGGCTCGGTCGGCGGCGGGCTGGCGCGGCTGCTCGCGGCGGACGGCGCCAAGCTGACCCTGGCCGATGTCCATGGCGATCGCGCCAAGGCGCTGGCTGCAGAGCTGGGCGCCGATGCGATCGACGCCGACGCGATCCTGACCCATGAGGCGGACATCCTCAGCCCGTGTGCGCTGGGTGCGATCCTCACCGAACAGTCGATCGAGGCGCTCAAGGTCGGCGTCGTCGCGGGCGGTGCGAACAACCAGCTTGCGACCCGCGAGGACGGTCACCGTCTGCACGCGCGCGGCATCGTCTATGCGCCGGATTATGTGATCAACGCGGGCGGCATCATCAACGTGGCGCTGGAATATCTGGGGCAGGGAGACCGCTCCGAAGTGGATGCGCGGGTCGAAAAGATCCCGGTGCGTCTCAACCAGGTCTGGGACGAGAGCGAAGCGACCGGCGATCCCTCGAGCGAAGTCGCCGACCGAATTGCCCAGCGCCTGATCGGCCGCTGATCCAAAGACCCTCCCCGGCACGGGGAGGGTCTTTTGCCATTACAGCCAGCCTGCCGTCTGTGCCGCGAGCCACAGGCCGATCGCGATGAACAGCGCGGCGGCGATGCGGTGCACGGTGGTGAGCGGTACGCGGTCGATCACCGCCTTGCCGAGGAACACCGCCGGGACATTGGCGAGCATCATCCCCAGCGTGGTTCCGGCAGTCACCGGCAGCACGGCATGAAAGCGCGCACCCAGCGCAACCGTGGCGACCTGGGTCTTGTCGCCCATCTCGACCAGGAAGAAGGCAATCGCCGTGGTGAGGAACGCGCCGAACCGCGCCGGCCTGGTTTCTTCGTCTTCATCGAGCTTGTCGGGGATCAGCGTCCACAGGCCCATCGCGACGAACGAGGCGGCAATCGCATAGCGGAACCACACGCTGTCCAGCAGCCCGGCGACTTCGGCACCCACCAGTGCGGCAAGGAAATGATTGGCGATCGTGGCGGCGAAGATGCCGCAAATGATCGGCACCGGCTTCTTGAACCGAGTGGCGAGCAGGATGGCCAGCAGCTGGGTCTTGTCGCCGATTTCGGCAAGCGCGACCACGGCAGTGGAGGTGAGCAGGGCTTCCAAGAAAATCTCCGGGGCCGGGCGGAACGCGAATCCAACGACATCGCATCTCCCCGCCCGGCACGAGCGGAGATGCGACGGCATTGGTCTCGCCCGAACCTTGCGGCTCCGCCTGCGCCATGGCCTCTCGACCAAGTATGTTGACGCGGGCGCCCGGTGCGCATGGCACCGACTGGCTACTCCCCAGATGACGCGCCGCCCTTAGGTGCAGGTGCGAAATATTGCAAGTCTGTTCGGCCGAAGCGCGTGTTGAACGATTCGGTGCTTTGAGTTTGCCGACAAGGCAGGTTAGTCCTTCGTACGTGCCGATGCTCCACGCCCTCGCCAATCCGGCGCGTTTCCTCAAGATCGCCCGCCCGCTGACCCCGGCGCTGTTCTGGACAGGCCTTGCGTTGACGCTGTTCGGTGCCTGGTCCGGGTTGACCCAGACGCCGGCCGACTATCTGCAGAAGGACAGCGTCCGCATCCTCTACATTCACGTGCCGACCGCCTGGCTAGGCATGGGCGGCTGGAGCGGGCTGGCTGCGGCGTGCCTCGGCTATCTGGTCTGGCGGCATCCGCTGGCGATCATCGCGGCACGTGCGATCGCGCCGACGGGCGCGGTGTTCGCGGCATTGTGCCTGATCACCGGATCGATCTGGGGGCGCCCCACCTGGGGGACCTGGTGGGAATGGGACGGGCGGCTGACCAGCATGCTGCTCCTCTTCTTTGTCTACATCGCCTGGATCGCGCTGGCCCGTGCCGATGCGGAGCGGAGCGGCGACGGACGCATCCCGGCGCTGTTCGGCGTCGCGGGCACGGTGCTCCTGCCGATCGTCCGCTATTCGGTGGTGTGGTGGAACACGCTGCACCAAGGCGAGAGCATCGGGCTGACCCGCAGCACCATCGACGCGTCGATGCTGTGGCCGCTCTGGTTCACCCTGTCCGGCTTCACGCTGCTGTTCGGCGCGATCGTGCTGATGCGGATGCGCACGCTGCTCGCCCAGCAAAAGGTCGAGGCACGGCTGCGGCGGAGGGCGGCACAATGAACCACTGGTGGTTCGTGACTGCCGCCTATGTCGTGGCGGGCATGGGTACCTTCGGGCTGGCCGCGGCGAGCTGGCGGGCGATGCGCCGCGCCGAGGCAGCGGCCGACGCGCTGGGGCGCCGCGCATGAAGGCCAAGCATCAACGGCTGACGCTCGCCTTGCTGGCGTTGGCGGCGATCGTCGGCGCAGGCTTGCTGGCGCTCTCCGCGCTCAAGGACCAGGCGGCGTTCTTCTATTCCCCCGGCGACGTGGCAGGGAAGCCGCTGCCGCTGGGCAAGGCGGTGCGGCTGGGCGGCATGGTGGAGAAGGGCTCCCTGGTCCACGCCAAGGACGGGGTTTCGATCGCCTTCAAGGTCACCGATGGCCAGGCGGTGGTGCCGGTGCGCTTCCGCGGCGTGACGCCGGACCTGTTCCGCGAAGGATCGGGCGTGGTCGCCGAAGGGCAGTTCCAGCCCGATGGCAGCTTCGCCGCCGACAATCTGCTCGCCAAGCATGACGAGCGCTACATGCCGCCCCAGGTGGCGGGGAAGATGCACAAGAGCGAGTCGCTGGAGCAATGATCGCCGAAGCCGGGCTCGCGGCGCTGTGGCTCGCCACCGCCTTCGCCATCGCGCAGCTGCTGCTGGGCGCCGCCGCCGCGCGCGCGGCCGATCCCGAGGCGATGCTGCCGGGGGTGCGCAAGATCGCGCTCGTCCAGACACTGTTCGCGCTGGCGGCCTTCCTGATCCTGATCTGGCTGTTCGTTACCTCGGACATGTCCGTCCTGCTGGTGGCGGAGAACAGCCATTCGCAGAAGCCTTTGCTCTACAAGATCGCGGGCGCCTGGGGGAACCATGAGGGCTCGATGCTGCTCTGGGTCACCGTTCTGGCGGTGGCGGGCGCGGGCGTCGCGCTGTTCGAGCGGCGACTGGTGGCGGAGACGCTCTCCGCCACGCTGGCCGCGCAGGCCGCGATTGCGATCGGCTTCTATGCGTTCCTCGCCTTTGCCTCGAACCCGTTCGCGCGGCTGAACCCCGCGCCGGCGGACGGGCAGGGGCTCAACCCGCTGCTGCAGGACCCTGGGCTCGCCTTCCACCCGCCGACGCTCTATCTCGGCTATGTAGGCCTTTCGGTCGCCTTCAGCTTCGCGGTCGCCGCGCTCCTGATGCGCGACGTCGGCCCGGCCTTCGCCAAGGCGATGCGGCCCTGGGTGCTCGCCGCCTGGATTTTCCTGACAATCGGCATCACCGCCGGCAGCTACTGGGCCTATTACGAGCTCGGCTGGGGCGGCTGGTGGTTCTGGGATCCGGTCGAGAATGCCTCGCTGATGCCGTGGCTGGCGGCGACCGCGCTGCTCCACTCGGTCAACGTGCTGGCGACCCGCGACGGGCTGCGCGCCTGGACGCTGATGCTGGCGGTCGTCGCCTTCTCCATGTCGATGGTCGGCACCTTCCTGGTGCGATCGGGAATCCTGGTGAGCGTCCACGCCTTTGCGGTGGACCCGACGCGCGGCACCTTCCTGCTCGCACTGCTCGGCCTCTATATCGGCGGGGCGCTGGTGCTGTTCGGCGCCCGCGTCGGCACGGTGACGCAAGGGGCGACCTTCCAGCTGGTCAGCCGCGAGGCGGCGCTCGTGCTCAACAACCTGCTGCTCAGCGTGATCCTGGGAATCGTGCTGATCGGCACGCTCTATCCGCTGGTTGCGCAGGCAATGGGCGTCCAGCTCTCGATCGGCGCACCGTTCTTCGAGAAGACTGCGGTGCCGATCGCGCTGTTCCTGGTCGCGGGCACGGCGGCGGGCCCATCGCTGCGCTGGCGCAAGGATTCGGCGCAGGCGCTGCTCGCGCGGCTCACGATCCCGGTGGCGATCACCGGCGTCGCCTTCGCGCTGTTCTTCGCGATGACCGGCTTCACCTCGCCGGTCGCGGTGCTGGTGCTGGCGCTCGCCTTCGGGCTCGCCGCTGCCAGCATCGCGCCGCTGTGGAAGCGCAAGCTGCTTCGCACGCCGCTGCCGATCTACGGGATGGTCGTTGCCCATCTCGGTGTCGCGGTAAGCCTCGGCGGCATGGCAGCCGATACGCTGTTCAAGCAGGAACGGCTCGCCGCGATTGCGGTGGGCGACAATCTCATGGTAGGGCCCTTCAAGGTCACGCTCGCCGAGGTGCGGCCGACCGTCGGGCCCAACTGGTCGGCGATGGAGGGGCGGCTGCAGGTGCAGCGCGGTGCGGCCGAGCCCTTCGAGCTCTTCCCCCAGCAGCGCTTCTTCGCCAATCCGCCGACCAACACCAGCGAAACCGCGATCGCCACGCTCTGGGACGGGCAGGTCTATACCGTGCTCGGCGCGTCGGATGCTTCCGGGCGCTGGCAACTGCGCCTGTGGTGGAAGCCGTTCGTCACGCTGATCTGGGCAGGCGGCGGGCTGATCGCGCTGGGCGGCGTGCTCTCTCTGCTCGGCCGCGTGCTGCGCGCGCGCCGCGATGCGCGCGCACTCGCGGAGGAATGGGCATGAAGAAGCTGCTGATCTGGCTGCCGCTCGGCCTGTTCGTGCTGGTATTTGCGCTGGTGGTGAACGGCCTGATCAAACCGGGCGACCGCATCGTCCGGTCGGCAATGGTCGGCAAGCCGCTCCCCGAGCTGCGCTTGTCCCCGATCCTCGCCGACAGGCCGGGCATCGACACCAGCGCCTGGCCGAAGGGCAAGCCGCGGCTGCTCAACATCTTCGCCAGCTGGTGCATTCCCTGCGTGGCCGAGGCACCGCAGCTGATGCGGCTGAAGGCGGCGGGCGCGCAGATCGACGCGATCGCGGTGCGCGACACCACACCCGACGTGCAGGCGTTCCTCGCCCGCAACGGCGATCCCTATGCCCGCATCGGCGATGATCATGCGATGCGGGCCCAGCTCTCGCTTGGTTCCTCGGGCGTGCCCGAGACCTTCGTGATCGACGCCCGCGGCGTGATCGTCGACCAGCATATCGGCGACATCCGCGCTGAGGACGTGCCCAAGCTGCTCGCGGCGCTGGAGAAGGCGAAGTGAAACAGGCGCTGCTGCCACTGGCCCTGCTGGTCGCGGGTATCGCGCAGGCGGATTCGAGCGTGCCGCCCTCGACGCTTGCCTATACCCAGCTGCCCGATGCCGAGCAGGAGGCGCAGGCCCAGGCGCTGATGGAGACGGTGCGTTGTCTCGTATGCCAGGGCCAGAGCATCGCCGACAGCGATGCCGACATGGCCGGCGAGATGCGCGCGCTGGTGCGTCAGCGGATCGCCGCCGGAGAAAAGCCGGCGCAGGTGCGCACATGGCTGATCGAGCGGTATGGCGACTATGTGACCTATGATCCGCCGCTCCGCTGGGTGACCGCGCCGCTGTGGATTGCCCCGTTGCTGTTGCTGGGCCTCGGCCTCTTGATCGCGCGGCGGCTGTTCAAGCGGAGGGCGGGATGATGGGATGGCTGGTGTTCGGCGGGTTCGCGGTGCTGGCAGTGGCGCTATTGCTACTCATTCGCTTTCCGATCCGGCTCTGGACCGTGCCGGCAATGGCGGTGATGCTGGCCGGCGCCGGCTATGCCTGGCAAGGGCAGCCGAGCCTGGCGGATCGCCCGGTGGAAGGCGTGGCGAACGTCCGCCCGCTCGACCCGGACCTGATCGCGGTGCGCGAAAGCCTCTTCGGCCGGTTCAATTTCGACTATAGCTATTTCATGGCCGCCGACGCGATGACCCGCGCGGGCGCCCCGCAGCTCGCCGCGACGGTGATGCTGGGCGCGGTGCGCAAGGCGCCGATCGATCCGGGACTATGGGCAGGCCTGGGACTGGCGCTGGCCGACCATGACGGCGACCAGCTCTCGCCGGCATCGCGCTTCGCGTTCGCCAAGGCGGAGGAACTCGGGCCGGACCATCCTGGGCCCGCCTTCTATTACGGCATCGCGCTGGCGCGGTCGGGCGACCTGCCTGCCGCGCGCCGCGAATGGGGCAAGGCGCTGCAGAAGGTGCCCAAGGATGCGAGCTACCGCGACGACATGGTCACGGTGATGTTAAAGCTCGATCCGGGCTTGGCCGAAGCGGCGCGGCAGGCGCCGGCCGCTCCGGCCCAGTAGCCGGTCAGCCGGCCCAGGCTTCGAACGGCAGGTCGAGCGCGTCGGCCACCGCCTGGTGGCGGATCTTGCCACCCGAGACGTTGAGGCCGTTGGCGAGATGCCGGTCGGCCTTCATCGCGGCTTCGGCGCCGTGGTTGGCGAGCTTGAGGACGAACGGCAGCGTCGCGTTGTTGAGCGCGAAGGCCGAGGTGCGGGCGACCGCGCCGGGCATGTTGGCGACGCAATAGTGGATCACGCCGTCGATCTCGAACACGGGATCGTCGTGGGTGGTCGCACGGCTGGTCTCGAAGCAGCCGCCCTGGTCGATCGCGATGTCGACCAGCACCGAGCCGCGCATCATTGTCTTGAGCATGTCGCGGGTAACGAGCTTCGGCGCCGCCGCGCCCGGCACCAGCACCGCGCCGATCACGACCTGCGAGGTGCGCACCGCCTCGGCGATCGCGGCCTTGCTGGCATAGGCGGTCTTGATCTGGCTGCCGAAATGCATGTCGAGTTCGGCCAGGCGCTCGTTGTTGATGTCGTAGATGGTCACGTCGGCGCGCTGGCCGGTCGCCATCTGCGCGGCATTGATGCCGGAGACGCCGCCGCCGAGGATCGCGACCTTGCACGGTGCCACGCCGGGCACGCCGCCGAGCAGCTCGCCGCGGCCGCCCTGTTCCTTCTCGAGATAGTGTGAGGCGACCTGGACCGACATGCGGCCGGCGACTTCGCTCATCGGCTTGAGCAGGGGGAGCGCGCCCGAGTTCGAGGTCACCGTTTCATAGGCGATGCAGGTGGCACCCGACGCCATCAGGCCCTCGGCCTGGGGCTTGTCGGCGGCGAGGTGGAGATAGGTGAACAGCAGGTGGCGCGGCTCCAGCAGCGCGATTTCCTGCGGCTGCGGCTCCTTCACCTTCACGATCATGTCCGAATTGGCGAAGACGGCCGCCGCATCGGGGGCGATCTGCGCGCCGACGGCGGTGTAGGCGGCATCGTCGAAATCGATGCCCATGCCGGCCTTGGTCTCGACCAGCACGCTGTGGCCGGCATGGACCAGCTCGGCCACCGAAGCCGGGGTCAGGCCGACGCGATATTCGTGATTCTTGATTTCCTTGGGAACGCCGATGCGCATGCGAACTCTCCTGATTCTTGTGCGCGGACGGTACCGCAAAGGCGGGGCGCGAATCCCTGCAAAAACGAATGTGCTGGAGCCGATGCGGTGCATGTATCTTGCATTTTGATCGAGGTGACCGGCATTCCATGCGTAATGGATCGAATCGACACAGCAATTCTCAAGCTGCTCGCGGCGGACGCGCGGGCCCCGGTCAGCCAGGTCGCCGGCGTCGTCGGGCTTTCCCAGTCCGCCTGCACGCGCCGGATTCAGGCGCTGGAGGCGCAGGGCCTGATTCGCGGCTATGGCGCGCGACTCGATCATCGCCGTCTGGGCTTTCGCGTAACCGCACTGGTTGACATCACGCTCGGCACGCAGGTGGAGGAGGACCTTGCGCTGTTCGAAGCCGCAGTGGGGCAGATTGACGGCGTGGTGGAATGCGCACTGGTTTCGGGCGGGCAGGACTATCGCCTCAAGATCCTGTGCCGCGACCTCGACGATTATGAGCGCCTCCACCGTGAACATCTCGGCCGGCTGCCCGGCGTGGTGACGATCAACAGCAGCTTCGTGCTGCGCGAGGTGCCGACGCGGGGCGAGGGCGATGCCTTGTTTGGGGCGGCGCGCTAACTATTTAGCGGATGTGGAACGGGGCGGCCGCTGGTGCGTCTTTCGCCCCTGATACGCTTGTTGATAGGGCATGTTGCGCATGCTAACGGCCCGCATCCTGATGATGACGAGAACACAGGTCACTATGGCCAGGTCGGTTCGCTTCCTTCAGCGTCAGTCGCATCGGTGAGCACCGCCGCGACCGGAGACGCTGAAGCGCTCCTTCCCGATACGCAAACCGAGAACGGGCATGGCCATGGCCAGGACCCGACCTGGAAGCTTGCCATCGGTGCCATCGGCATCGTGTTCGGCGATATCGGCACCAGCCCGCTCTATGCGTTTCGCGAAACCTTCGCGAACGCGCATCATGAGCTGCCGCTCGACACGCCGCATGTGCTGGGTGCGATCAGCCTGATGTTCTGGTCGATGATGGTGGTGGTGACCCTGAAATATGTCACGATCATCATGCGCGCGGACAACAAGGGCGAGGGGGGCAGCCTGGCGCTGCTCGCGCTGATTTCGGGTCGGGGCGGCCAGCGCCGCTGGACGCAGGGCATCGTGCTGCTGGGCGTGTTCGCTACCGCGCTCTTCTACGGCGATTCGATGATCACCCCGGCGGTTTCCGTGCTGTCGGCCGTGGAGGGCCTGGCCGTGGCCGCGCCCGGCTTCCACCGCCTGGTGGTGCCGATCGCCGTGGTCATCCTCGTCATGCTGTTCTCGATCCAGCGGACCGGCACCTCGCGCGTCGGTGCGTTCTTCGGGCCGGTGATGATGCTCTATTTTCTGGTCATCTCCACGCTCGGCGTGGTCAGCATGGTCCAGACGCCCACCGTGCTGCAGGCGCTGTCGCCGCACCACGCCGTGCACTTCTTCACGCTTGATCCGCTGCGCGCCTTTCTCGCGCTCGGTTCGATCGTGCTCGCCGTCACCGGCGCCGAGGCGCTCTACGCAGACATGGGCCATTTCGGCCGCAAGCCGATCCGCGTCTCCTGGCTGTGGTTCGTTTTGCCGGCGCTGATGATGAACTATATGGGGCAGGGCGCGCTGCTGATCCGCGACGCGGAGGCACTGCGCAGCCCCTTCTACCTGCTCGCGCCCGAAGCATTGCGGCTGCCGCTGGTGTTCGTCGCCACGGCAGCGGCGATCATCGCCAGCCAGGCGGTGATCTCGGGCGCCTTTTCGGTGACGCAGCAAGCGATCCAGCTCGGCTTCGTGCCGCGGCTGCGGATCGATCACACCAGTGCCTCGACTGCGGGGCAGATCTACATCCCGATCATCAACTGGGCGCTGATGATCATGGTGATCCTGCTGGTGCTGAGCTTCCAGACCTCGTCGAACCTCACCGCCGCCTACGGCATCGCGGTCACCGGCGCGATGCTGATCGACAACTGCCTGCTCGCCGTGGTGCTGTTCAACCTGTGGCACTGGAAGAAACGCTACGCGATCCCGCTGCTCGCGATCTTCTTCACCGTGGACTTCGCCTATTTCGCGGCGAACCTCACCAAGGTGCCCGATGGCGGCTGGTTCCCGCTGATGGTCGGCTTCCTTGTCTTCACGCTGCTCACCACCTGGGCGAAGGGCCGCAAGCTGATGATCGCAAGGCTGCGCGAAAGCGCGATGCCGGTGCAGATCTTCATCGAGTCAGCGGTCAACGCGGCAACGCGGGTGCGCGGCACGGCAGTCTTCATGACCTCGTCGCCGGACGGCGTGCCGCATGCGCTGCTCCACAACCTCAAGCACAACAAGGTGCTGCACGACCGGGTCATTCTGCTGACCGTGAAGATCAGCGACGTGCCCTACGTGGCCGAAGAGAAGCGGATGATGGTGGAGGACCTGGGCAAGGGGTTCCACCGCATGATCCTCTATTACGGCTTCATGCAGGAGGCGGATGTGCCGGCCGCGCTCAAGTCGGTCGATGCCTGCGGCGCGGAGTTCAAGATGATGGAGACCAGCTTCTTCCTCGCCCGGCAGACGCTACTACCGTCGTCGCGACCCGGGATGATGATCTGGCGCGAGAAGCTGTTCGCCTGGATGCTGCGGAACGCCGAGAGCGCGATGGAATTCTTCCGCCTCCCCACCAACAGGGTGGTCGAGCTGGGTAGCCAAGTCGAAATCTGAGCGGAAGACTACCCGCTCGGGGAAAGATCGCCCCAAGGACAGGATGTGTGGATCGGGAAGGCCGACGCGGCCAAAATGGCGCTGTTCCTGCCTGAAGGTCTGTTGCGCAGGCGACCCGATCATCTGCATGCGCTGGGTGCTCGGCTTCGCTTGCACTAGGCCTTTCGTGGCAAACTGGGGAGCGTTCAGGAGCACCGAGGGCGACACCGTAGTCGGCGTCGCCCGCATCGCCTATGCTCGCGCGACAGATCAGGCGTCGGCACTCGGCTTCTTCCTGCGTCGCCGGGCCACGGCACCGACCAGACCCGCGCCGGAAATCATCATGACCCAAACGCCAGGCTCCGGCACCGCGCTCGCTACTGGCGGCGAGGCGAGCGTGAAGCTGCCCGAAACGGTCGCACCGGCGGCGCCGGTCTGATTGAAGGTGAAGGTGAGGGAGGCGGGGCCGCCAACATATCCCGAGAGTGCACCGAACGGGGTGAACGTGCCCAACGATGTCAGCTTTACGGCGGCGCTGCCGGTTGCGCTCTGAACATCCACAGAATTGATCGTTCCCAGAAACGATCCAAAGCTGCTGGAGAAGTTGACGGCGGTGTTCTTCGTCGCGGTCACCGCGCTCAGCGTGATCGGCGACGCGATGCCCACTGGGATCACCGAGAATTGCTTGCCGGTGCCCGAGACGAAGGTGAAGATGTTCGTGAACGTCGTCCCTGCACCGATCGGCTTCGTATTGTCATTGGTCAGAACGCCGACGATCGCGGCCCCCAGCGTTCCGTCGATCATCGTCGCGGCGGATGCAGTGGCGGGTGCCACGATCGCGGCAGCGGTGAGTAGGGCAAGAACAGGCGTGCGCATATTACCCCCATCTGGTTGATAAGCCGGATGAGCCCGGCACACGTCTGGTACGGCGACGACGATATCTTCGTCAACGTGCAGATACAAAGATGTGAATATAAATGCTCCGTTTTGCACCTATTCCGTAGCGCGGCGAAGCTTCGCGCCATCGCACGGCGGCGGAAAATTCCTGCATATGGTCGCTTGACGGATCGCGCGCACCGACATAGATGGCCCGCTCTCGCTTCGGGGCGGAGTAGCTCAGTTGGTTAGAGCAGCGGAATCATAATCCGCGTGTCGGGGGTTCAAGTCCCTCCTCCGCTACCAGCGTTGCAGTCCGGGTGGATTGCTTCGCCGGTGCCTTCCCGGTAGCGAGTGCCAGTACATTGGCCAAGCTCCCCGTACCGTCGATCCGCGCCTGATCCGGCGTCGTCCGTGCGTTGTGCACGATGATATAGCCGCTCAGCGACCGCACCATCGGTAGGAACTTCCGTGGGCGATCGCCTGCGGCAAACGCCGTCCAGCAAGACGTTTCGTCGGCGGTACGACTCGACGATCTGCGGATGCAGCACGACCGGGCGCAACCCCTGGGGTTCGGCCAGCTCGGTTTTGCCGCTGCCAGGGGTTGCTTGCGGGGGGGGGGGCACCTCGTTAGGCTTGAGGGCGAGCAAATTGGCAGCGCGTTGTGGCTTCGGCCCACGCCCCTTGTGCGGACGCGAAAAAAAAGGGCGTCGACATGTGTGCCGACGGCCCCTTCAGGCATTTGTGTTCAGGCGAAACGGACGGCGGTCTTCGCGCGCCGGCGCATCATGCCGCCGATCGCGCCCATGCCTAGCACCATCGTCGCCCACGCAGCAGGCTCCGGCACCCCGGAGGCATCGAAGCTGATCGAGACCAGGGACTGGGTCCAGTCACCGCCGGTGCTCGATTGTCCGTTATCCCAGAAGATCGTCTTGATCCCCGTGATCCCAGTCAGATCGAACGCTTGTCCCGTCACCGGGGCAAACGTGTCGAGCGCGCCAGTGACGAGCACGTTGCCGAGGCCGTCCAGAGCGGAGAAGTAGTTTCCGCCGTTATAGCCTTCGTTGTCGAAGTTGAATTTGACGTTCTTCACAGTGGAAGTGAAGGTCGCGACAAGCCGGTAAGCCGTCGGATAATAGCCGAAATTCGCCGAATTGCTGAGCCCGCCGCCGCCGTAGAACGGGCCCGTATACCAGGCGATCTGGGGTGCGCCATTATCGGCGCCGCCCTGCAACGAGAAGGTGACGCCTGGAATTTGCGTGGTGATGCTCGTGCCAGGCGCGTGGGTAGTAAAGTCGATTGTTACCACGCGGCCGCGGGTAAAGAGGCGGTCAGGAACATCGCGCCTGCAAGCGCGACCTTGATCATCCTCTTCATGGTTTAAACCCCCTGTTTGCTCATGCATCACGAAGTGCGCATGCAGCGCTAAGGCTGCACCCACTACTTCGATCGGCATCAGGATAACACGACCGGGGAATTTGGTAATCGGACTGCTGAACTGTCGAATTTTGATAATTATTATTGGAAAAATACCGGGGTGAAAGCAAATTTCGGCGCAAGGTGCGGGATTCTCATTATGGTGCGGATTATTCGCGAAATAATCGTCTTTCATCGAAGTGCTTGTCGATCTGGTGCCAAAAACAACATGGTGTGCCGCTCTTTCGTCAACGTCCGGTGAGACGTCGAAAATCACGCGCTCGTGGGTGTCTCGTTTCAAAGCGGCTGTTATTCAAGCGTCTGCCCCCAGCTAGCACCATGGTGAAGCTCCGACGGTCATCGAGGTGATGTCGGCTTCCACGATACGTCAGGGCTGCGGATCGATATCGCGCCCGTACCCTTTCGCCGTGGTTCGCAGTTCGGACGATATCTCGATGCAACCGAGTGCGAACATGAGATCAAGCCGCACGGCGCGCTTTGTGCGCGTTTGGGTTAGGGACAGGCGTTGCCGAGCGACTGACGCCGCATGCTTGCACCGCATGCGCGCGGGCGAAAACCGTCCACGTTTCGGCACGCGTCGAAGCCGTCGGCCCCCAGCACGGCAAGCCCGGTGCACGTGGTGCCCGTTAGGACCAAACTAACGTTTTCCCCGCATGACCGATGGATGCTTCCGCCGCCGTTCTGCCAGGCGTGCGGCGCGAAGAGGGTATCCAAGCCGTTGGGTTTGCGTTGTTACGACGCTTCCCCGGTCAGTCGGGAGGGCAGGGTGTGATGCGGTCGTTGAAGACCGTGCCGTCGGGGGACGTCCGCCTCGGAATGTTCATCCACGGCTTTGAAGGCTCTTGGTGGGAGCACCCCTTCTGGCGAACGCGATTCCTCCTCACCGAGCCGCAGGATCTCCAGAAGCTCCGCCGGTTTCGCGGCGGGGTGATCGTCGATCTCGCAAGGTCACAGCCCGCCGATTCGGTGGCCGGCACGCTGGGCGCAGGCGAAGCAGGGCACCGTGAAAGCAATGCGACCACGACCCTGCCCCCGGCCAGGTCGCGGACCACCTCTCGGCCGGATCCGGCCGACCTGCAGGCGCAACAGGCCGAAGCGGCCAGAGTCGTGGGCGAGGCGCTCGATACCGTGCGTGGCACGTTTGACGATGTCCGTCTCGGCCGTGCGATCTCGCAAGAGAAAATCACCACCCTGGTGAACGACATTGCGGCACAGCTCGATTCCAACGCGCCGGCGCTGCTCCGCGTGCTCCAGCTCAAGAGCAAGCACCAATATACCTACCTCCATTCGGTCGCCGTCTGCACGCTGATGGTCAATCTGGCCCGACACCTGGAGCTGGAGGACGAGCGGGTCCGCGCGCTGGGCCTGGCCGGCCTGCTGCACGATGTCGGTAAGGTAGCGATCCCCGATGCCGTGCTCGACAAGCCGGGTCGACTGTTGCCGGAGGAGATGGCGCTGGTGCGCACCCATCCGGAGGACGGGGCGACACTGCTGCGGGAGGATCCTGCGATTCCCGAGCTCGCGATCGAGGTGTGCCTGCACCATCACGAGCGATGGGACGGCACCGGCTACCCGCACCGGATGGCGGGTGAGGAAATCAGCCTCCCCGCACGGATGGGGGCGATCTGCGACGTCTACGACGCGCTGACCTCGCACCGCGCCTACAAGCGCGCCTGGACCCCCACGCGCGCGCTGTCCGAAATGTGGAGCTGGGACGGGCATTTCGATCAGCCCCTGCTGTTCGAGTTCATGCGCAGTCTCCAGCTCTATCCCCCGGGCATGCTGGTGCGGCTCGCCTCCGATCGGCTGGCGATCGTGCTGGACAATGGCCGGCGTGCGTCCCGCACACGCCTGCACGTGTTCTACTCGCTCGCTGAAGCACGCGCCCTTCCGCCCCATGTTCTGGTGCTCGACGGGCCGGAGCCGGAGGATGCGATCATCGGCTATGAGCGGGAAGAGGCCGTGCCCGTGCCGATCCCGGCCCTGGATCTCGGTCCGCACGAACTGCTCGCAAACTCAGAGCTCTAGCTAGGCATATTCCCTGAACGGCACACCCGGTGCGATCCGCTATAACGAAGGCAGGAAGAGGGTCTGTCTGAACGGAGTTGCGTAATGCGTACCTTGCGGGAATTGCCGCCGGAACTGGTCGAAGGCCGCGGGGTCGATCCGGCCGCATCGCGCAGCCTGTTGCTGATGGCGATGGGCAGCGTATTGTTCTGGGCCAGCGTGGCGGTGTGGATCCTGCGCTGATCCGGCCCTAGTTGCTCTTGTTGCCGGTACAGCATTTCCGTTCCGGCACGACATTGCAGATATGGCCCGCGACGCCATGTTGCTTCCGATGATGCCCTGTCCCTAGAAGCGGCATCGAAGATTCGTCGGAAAGCAGAGCATGACCGCCACCCATTCTACCCGTATGTTGATCCTGGGCTCGGGCCCCGCCGGCCTTTCGGCTGCTATCTATGGCGCCCGCGCCGGGCTTGCCCCGATCGTCGTCCAGGGCATCCAGCCCGGTGGCCAGCTGATGACCACCACCGATGTCGAAAATTATCCCGGCTTCCGCGAAGTAATTCAGGGTCCGTGGCTGATGCAGGAGATGCAGGCCCAGGCCGAGCATGTCGGCGCGCAGATGCTGTGGGACACGATCGTCGAGGTCGACGTGACCCAGCGCCCGTTCCGCATGGTCGGCGACAGCGGCACCGTCTATCTGGGCGACACGCTGGTGATCGCCACCGGCGCGCAGGCGCGCTGGCTGGGCCTCGACTCGGAAGAGCTGCTCAAGGGCAAGGGCGTCAGCGCTTGTGCTACCTGCGACGGCTTCTTCTTCCGCGGCAAGAAGGTGGCCGTGATCGGCGGCGGCAACACCGCGGTCGAGGAAGCGCTCTACCTCACCAACCATAGCCATGACGTGACGCTGATCCACCGCCGCGATTCGCTGCGTGCCGAGAAGATCCTCCAGCAGCGCCTGTTCGCCAACGAGCGGATCAATGTCCTCTGGAACAAGGAAGTCGCGCGCTTCATCGGCGGCGGCCAGCCCGAGGGTCTGGTGGCGATCGAGCTCAAGGACACGGTGACCGGCGCGCTTTCGACGCTGGAAGTGGACGGCGGTTTCGTCGCGATCGGTCACCATCCGGCGACCGAGCTGTTCCGCGGCCATATCGCACTCGACGACGATGGCTATATCCAGGTCGAGAAGGGTACGACCAACACCAGCGTGCCGGGCGTGTTCGCCTGCGGCGACGTGATGGACAAGCACTATCGCCAGGCGATCACCGCCGCCGGCACCGGCTGCATGGCGGCGCTCGACGCCGAGCGTTTCCTTGCGGCGGCGGACTTCGAGACGGTCGCTCAGGCGGCCGAATAAGCAAAGGTCAGGGCGCTCGCTGTTCCGCGAGCGCCTCGATCACGCGTTCGTACAGCCAGGCCTTGTCCGCCGTGCGGGCGAACACGTGGCTGGCAGTGTCAAACTGCTTGCGCCGAATGCGGGTACCGGCGGCGGCGAAGGCCGGCTTGTGCAGCGCATCGGCAAAGGCGGCGGCGGTTGCGTCACGGGTTGCCAGCAGCAGGGTGATCGGCACTTCCGCCTTGACCAGCGCGTCGGCGAGATCGCCCGCGATGCTGGGGGGCGCGTCCGCCCGGCGGGCCCCGCGAAGACCGATGACCTGCCGTATCCAGCCACGCGGGGTCTGCTCTGCGCCGTCGCCCTCTTCCTGCGGTGCCACCGGGCCGAACGTCACCGGGTTCGCAAGCAGGAGTGCATCGATACGGGCATCGGCATGAAACAGCATGAGCGCCGACGCAGCATCGCCGTTGCCGAACGCGACGAGCCGTCGCAATTGCGCTTCGCGGCGGAAGGTCACGGCCGCAGCGGCGATGTCTGGACTGCTTTCCAGGAAGCCGCCATTGCTCCCGCCCGAATCGCCCACGCCGCGTCGGTCGAACCGCAATACCGGGTAGCCGGCCGCGGCGATGCGATGCGCCAGCTGCGCCATGCTGCGGTGCGGGCCGCTGCGGATCTCGTTGCCTTCGGAAACGATCATCAGCCCGGTGTTGCCGGAAGCGCTGTCGAGCGTGCCGATCAGCAGATCGCCCAGGCAGGGGAAGCTGATCAGGCTTCGCACGCACGCACCCATGCGGCGAGATCGGCCGCGAGCAGCGCAGCGAGCGCGAGGTCGTTGTCGGGCGCCGCGTCGCGCCACAGCGCCCGGCCGGGCACGCGGTGGTCCGCCGGGCGGGTGTCGTCTTCCAGCCGCAGCGTGCGTGCGGGTTCGACATGGCAGTCCGGCAGTTCGTCGAGGAAGGTGTCGGGCAGACGGTGGCCGCCATAGCCCGGCGCGTCGCCGTGGCGATGGAGCCGTCGAAGCGCGCGGAGCAGTTCCTCGCCGGTCTGGGGCGCGAAATGCCAGCGGCGGCGCAGCGCCACGCTGCCGTCGAGCAGTGCGCCGCTGCGCAGCGCCATCGAATAGGCCCGGCCGCCGGCGGTGCGGGCGGCGGCCCCGAGCCCTGCGCGGAGATCGGAAAGCGCGATGCGCTCGCTGGGGATCAGGCTTTCGCCGGTACCCGGAAGTTCGGGCAGCACGCCGGCGATGCCGCGATCGGCAAGCCCGCGCAGGATGGCGACGGCGAACGCGCGCATCCGATTCGCCTCCTCGAACAGCGGGAGCGCGACCACGACGACCGGGCCACTGCCGGGCCCGAAGCGGAGCATCGCTTCCCGGCCGCCAGCCCAGTCATAAGGTTCGATCACCCCAGCGACTTCTGCGCCGCGAACCGGGTAAGCGTGCCGAAGCTTTCCAGCATCTCGCCATCGACCTCGTCATCCTCGATGAGGATGCCGAGGCGATCCTCGATCTCGGTGAGCACGCCGGCCACCGCCAGCGAATCCAGCTCGGGCAGGGCGCCGAACAGCGGCGTATCCGCATCGAAGGCCGCGACCCGTTCGTCGCTCAATCCCAGCACGTCGCGCAGCACGGCGCGCACGGTGGTTTCGATGTCGAGCATGGCTTCAGGCCGCAATGAGGATCCCCTGCATAAACTTTGCGCTTCCGTAAGGCTTGGCGGCGGCGCTGCCAAGACTATGGGTGGTGGCATGATCGCGCTGGATCCCACGCCCCATCTTATAGACGGCTTGCCGCTGCGCGGTGCGCCGGACGCCGTTGCTTTGGAAGACAAGGCCGGCACGCTGACCTATGCCGCGCTGGAAGTGGCGGTCGGCGGCATGGCGCACGCGCTCGCCGCGCACGGCCTGCCCGCCGGCGAGCGGGTGGCGAGCTGGCTGCCCAAGACGCGCACCGCTTGTCTGCTGCCGCTCGCGGGCCCCCGCGTCGGGCTGGTGCATGTGCCGATCAACCCTGCATTCAAGCGCGCGCAGGTCGCGCATATCCTGGCCGATAGCGGCGCACGGCTGCTGGTGACGCAGAAGGCGCGGTTGGCGGCGCTCGAACCCGGCGACGTGCCCGCCGATTGCCGCGTGGTCACCGAGGAGGAGCTGGCCGGTGCCGAAATGCTGCCGCCCGCCAGCGGCGATCCCGAGGGGCTGGCGGCGATCCTCTACACCTCGGGTTCTACCGGGCGACCCAAGGGGGTGATGCTCAGCCACGCCAATCTCTGGCTCGGGGCGATCAGCGTCGCGCACTATTTGAAGATCTTGCCCGACGATCGGGTGCTCGGTGTGCTGCCGCTCAGCTTCGACTATGGCCAGAACCAGCTCTTCTCGACCTGGGCGGCGGGTGCACGGGTGGTGCCGCTCGATTACCTGACCGCGCGGGACGTGGTGAAAGCGGTGGAGCGCTTCGGCATCACCACGCTGGCGGGGGTGCCGCCGCTCTGGGTGCAGTTGCTCGAGGCGGAATGGCCCGCAGAAACCGCAGCCAGGCTCCGGCGGCTGACCAATTCCGGCGGCGCGCTCACCCGGCCGCTGGTGCAGGGGCTGCGCAGTCGCTTCCCGGACGCGGACCTCTACCCGATGTACGGCCTCACCGAGGCATTCCGCTCGACTTATCTCGAGCCCGCGCTGGTCGATGCGCACCCCGACTCCATCGGGCGCGCCATTCCCTTCGCCGAGATCCTGATCGTCGATGCCGAAGGCAACCGCGCGGCACAGGGCGAACTGGTCCATGCCGGGCCGCTGGTCGCCAAGGGCTATTGGCGCGATCCCGAGCGGACGGCGCAGCGCTTCCGCCCCGCGCCGGCCTTTGCCGCGCATCAGGGCATGGCGGTATGGTCCGGCGACACCGTGGCGGCGGACGCCGATGGGCTGCTGCGCTTCGTCGGGCGCGATGACGAGATGATCAAGTCCTCGGGCAACCGCATCAGCCCCACCGAGATCGAGGAAGCGGTGGTGGCCGGTGGCGAGACCAGCGAGGCGGTGGCGTTCGGGGTTCCCGATCCGCGGCTGGGGCAGTCGATCCTCGTGATTGCGCGCGGCGACGGCAGCCAGGAAGCGGCGTTGCGCGCGCGGCTGCGGCGGGAGCTTCCGAGCTTCCAGCAGCCGGCACGCTATGTCTGGCGGGAGCGCTTGCCCCGCAACGCCAACGGCAAGCTCGACCGGTCCGGGCTGAAGACGGAGATTCTATGAACGCGAAGCCGATCGGCCCCATTCCGGCCGACTATGTCGGGCAGCCGGCGCTGGAGGTTGCAGGCCGATCCGCTGCCGACTGGGCAGCGGCCGGAACGCCGCTGTATCTCTACGATGTTGCAGCGGTCCAGGCGCGGATCGCCCGCTTTCGTGCGGCAATGCCGGCGCGGGTGGCGCTGCATTATGCGATCAAGGCAAATCCCTTTCCGCCGCTGATCACCGCCATCGCGCCTCAGGTGGACGGGATCGACGTCGCCTCGGCGGGGGAGATGGACAAGGCGCTGGCGGTGATGTCCGCAGACACGATCAGCTTCGCGGGGCCGGGCAAGCGCGATGCCGAGCTGGCGGCAGCGATCCGCGCGGGCGTGACGCTCAACCTCGAATCCGAGGGCGAAGCCGAACGCGCGCTGGCGATCGGCGACCGGCTGGGCATCGCGCCGCGCCTCGCCGTGCGGGTGAACCCGGACTTCGAGCTGCGCGGCTCGGGCATGAAGATGGGTGGCCGCGCCTCGCCGTTCGGGATCGACGCGGCACGGGTGCCCGCGCTGGTCCGCCGGCTGATCGCGGCGGGCGCGGACTGGCGCGGCTTCCACATCTATGCGGGCTCGCAGGCGCTTTCGGCGGAGGCGGTGATCGAAACGCAGGCGGCGACCATCGGGCTTGCCGCGCGGCTGGCTGACGAGGCGGGCGCCCTGCCGCCGCTGGTCAATCTCGGCGGCGGCTTCGGCATACCCTATTTCCCTGGCGACGTGCCGCTGGAGGTCGAGGCCGTGGGTGCAGCGCTGGCGGGCGAGCTCGACCGGCTCGATACCCAGTACGCGATCGAGCTGGGCCGCTGGCTGGTGGGGGAGGCCGGGATCTACCTTACCCGGGTAATCGACCGCAAGGAGAGCCAGGGCGAGACCTTCCTGGTGGTCGATGGCGGTCTCAACCATCATCTCGCCGCCACCGGCAATTTCGGTACCGTCGTCCGCCGCAACTATCCGGTGGCGGTTGCGCATCGGATGCAGGATCCGGCCGAGGAGGTGGTGACCGTCGTCGGCCCCCTGTGCACCCCGCTCGACCGGCTGGCCGACCGCGTCGCGCTGCCCCGAGCCGAGATTGGCGATCTGATCGCGATCTTCGCCTCGGGTGCGTATGGTGCAAGCGCCAGCCCGCAGGCCTTTCTTGGGCACCCGGCGGTACGCGAGCTTTTGGCAGGGCTCTGACGCCTAACGCTAAATTTACGCGTCCTGCGCCATAGCGAGCCGACCGGCAGCGGCGTGCGACGAGTTCGCCAGCCTGCCGCTTGGAGGCACGGGAATGGCGGTTTCGTTCGGGTTCAAGGCGGCGGCGACGCTGGCGCTGGCGGCAGTGCTTTCGGCATGCGGCGGCCAGGGCGCGCGCCCCCAGCTGCCCGCGGCCGGCTTTGTCGGCGCCAAGCAGGCGCCGAGCGACGAGTACGTCATCGGCCCGCTCGACCAGCTGAGCATCTTCGTCTGGCGCAACCCGGAGCTGACCACCAAAGTGCAGGTCCGCCCCGACGGCCGGATCACCACGCCGTTGATCAACGACATGCCGGCGGTGGGCAAGACCCCCGCGATGCTGGCAGACGACCTGAAGCTCGCGTTCAGCGAATTCATCAAGGATCCGATCGTCTCGGTGATCGTCGAGAATTTCTCGGGCACCTTCGCCCAGCAAGTCCGCGTCGTCGGCGCGACCGAGAAGCCCGCCTCGCTGCCCTATCGTGCCAACATGTCGATCCTCGACGCGATGATCGCGGTCGGCGGCCTCAACGAATTCGCCGCTGGCAACCGCGCCCGGCTGGTGCGCTACGATCCGCAGACGGGCAAGCAGCAGGAATATAAACTGCGCCTGTCGGACCTGCTGAAGGGCGGCGACACCTCCGCCAATGTCCGGCTGGAACCGGGCGACGTGATCATCATCCCGCAGAGCATGTTCTGATGGGGGGCCTGTTCGACGAGGTCCGCAGCGCCATCCACGCCGTGTGGATGCGCCGCATGCTGGCGCTGGCGATCGCATGGGGCGTGTGCCTCGTGGGCTGGGCGGCGGTGTCGCGCATCCCGGACAGCTACGAATCCAAGGCGCGCGTGCTGGTGGAACTGCGCCAGGTGCTGCCGAGCGACGGCGGTGCGGGCACCGCCGGCCAGCAGCAGGACATCGACAGGATCCGCCAGACGCTGACCAGCGCGGTGAACCTCGAGAAGGTCGTCCGCGGCACCGATCTCGCTAAGACGATCACCAAGCCGGCCGATCTCGGCGCGCGCGTCGCGGGGCTGCAGAAGGCGATCAAGCTCACCGCGCAGCAGGACAATCTGTTCGAGATCTCCGTGGTCGGCGCGGACCCGGCGATCGCCAAGCAGGTCGTCGAAAAGCTGATCGCGCTGTTCCGCGACAACAAGCTCGCAGACAGCCGCGACGAGAGCAGCCAGTCGCTCGCCTTTCTGGACCAGCAGCTTGCCGAGCGCCAGCAGGCGCTGCAGGCGGCCGAGGCCAAGCGCGCGGATTTCCAGTCAAAGTTCCTCGGGAGCCTGCCGGGCACCGGCTCGCTCGACGACCGCATCGGCGCGGCGCAGCAGCAGCTGGCGCAGATCGAAAGCGATCTTGCCGCCGCGCAGAGCAGCCTCAACGCGGTCAACGCGCAGATGGCGGGTACCCCGGCGAGCGTTGCGGGGCAGGGCGGCGTCGCGACCGGCGTCAGCCCGGCGCGCGCGCGGCTGGCGGACCTGCAGGCGCAACTCTCCGACGCCCGCGCGCGCGGCTTCACCGAAGCGCATCCGGACGTGATCGCGCTCCGCCAGCAGATCGCCGGCGCCCAGGCAGCGGTGACGCGCGAACCGACCGGCGGCGGGGGCGGCGGCAGCTTCGCCAATCCGCTGTATCTGAGTCTGCGCTCGATGCAGGCGGACAAGGCGGCGACCGTCGCTGCGCTCACCCAGCGCCGCGCGCAGATCCAGGGCGATCTCACCGCACTCGGTGCCAAGCTCGGCCAGGCGCCGCAGGTAGCGGCCGAACAGGGGCAGATCGACCGCGACTATCAGGTGCTCAAGGACCAGTATGGAAAGCTGCTTGCGGACCGCGAGCAGCTGCGAATCAGCAGCCAGGCGCAGAGCCAGACCGATGCGGTGAAGTTCAGCGTGATCGATCCGCCGACCCAACCGCGCGCGCCGACCTCTCCGAACCGGCCGATGCTGCTGACGGCAGTGCTGGTCGCCGGGATCGGCGCAGGCGTCGCCGCCGCCTTCCTGCTCTCCAAGCTGCGGACGACCTTCGACACTGCGGGCCGGCTGGAGAAAGCAAGTGGCATGCCGGTGATCGGCTCGATCGGGGAGGTGATCACGAGCCCTCAGGCAGCCCTACGCCGCCGGCAGTTGAAGCAGTTTCTCGGCGCCGCGGCCGGGCTTGGGGCTGCCTATGCCGCGATCCTGCTGGTCGCGATGCTTCACCACGGCGCGGGGGCCTGAGCGATGAACGAACATAGCCCCAAGCGCTTCTACGGGTCGCTGATCCAGCGCGCCCTCGCGATGATGCCGGACCTGCCGAGCGAGCCGTCCGGGCGGCAGGAGACCGCCGCGACAGCCGCGCGAGTTCCGACGCCTGTCGTGGACCGCCCCGTGGTGCCGATCGACCGCAGGCGCCTCGCCGACGCCGGCATGCTGGTGCCCGGCGGCCCGATCACCCCGCTCGCCGAGGAGTTCCGGATGGTGAAGCGGCAGCTGCTGCTCACCGCGCGCGGGGTTGCCGGCGTCGACGCCGATCGCGCGCGGATGATCCTGGTCTGCTCGGCACAGCCGGACGAAGGCAAGACCTTCTGCGCGATCAACCTCGCGCTTTCCATGGCTGCCGAGACGGACGTCGAGATCCTGCTGGTCGACGCCGATTTCGCCAAGCCGGACGTGTCCAAGCGGCTGGGCATGAACGAAGGGCCGGGGCTGCTCGATGCGCTGGCCGGCACGATCGACGTCGAGGCCTGCATCGTCGACACCGATGTCCCGCAGCTCGCCATTTTGCCGGCGGGTACGCGCAGCGTCAGCGATACCGAATTGCTGGCGAGCGATGGCGCGCGGGCGATGCTCGATCGGCTGGCCGCCGCCAATCCGCGCCGCATCGTGATCTTCGATTCGCCCCCGGCGCTGGCGGCGTCGCCCGCCTCGGTGCTCGCGCTGCATGTCGGCCAAACGATGATGGTGGTGCGCGCCGATCGTACCAGCGAAGAGGATCTGCGCGCTGCCGTCGCTGCGCTCGATGGCTGCGAGCATATCCAGCTCGTCCTCAATGCGGTGTCGTTCCAGCCTTCGGGCCGTCGCTTCGGCAGCTATTACGCGCAGGGCGGCCGGTGATCCGTGGCGCGATCGTGCTGGCCGTCTGCGCCGCTGCGATCGTGCCCGCAGCGGCTCAGCGCCATGCCTCGATCACCCCCTATATCGAGGTGAGCCAGGTCGCGCTCGCCGAGCTGAACGGCGGCGAGTCGCTTACCTACTCCCAGTTGGGAGCGGGGCTTGACGGGCAGATCCGCACGCGGCGCGTGCAGGTGCAGGTCAGCTACCAGTATCAGCGTCGCTTCACCGAGAAGGGGAGCCTGCAAGCCAGCGACAGCCATAACGGCCTCGCCCGCGCGCAGGTGAAGGCGGCGCGCGGCCTGACGCTCGAGGCCGGCGCGATCGCCACCCGCACCCGCACCGATGCCCGCAGCGACGCGCTGACCGCCAACACTGGCACGGCGCGCAACCTGAGCCAGCTCTATTCGGCCTATGCCGGGCCGAAGCTCGACAGCCATATGGGGTCGCTGTTCGTGCAGGGCGCCTATCGCTTCGGCTTCACCAGCCTGGACGACGGGACGGCGACGGACGTTGCCGCCACCCTGCCGAGCGTCGATCGCTTCTCGCAATCGACCTCGCATGCCGTGAACACCAGCGTCGGGGTCAAGCCTGGCGCGGTGCTGCCGATCGGCCTGAGCATGACCGGTGGGCTGGTGCGCGAAGCGGCGAGCCAGCTCGACCAGCACTTCGCCAGCAGCTCGGCGCGGGGCGACACGATCGCGCCGATCGGCCGCACCGTCGCACTGGTCGCCGGGGCGGGGTATGAGCGGATCACCGTGCGCCAGCGCGATCCGGTCCTCGACCTGCAAACCGGCTTGCCGGTGCTCGACGGCGCGGGGCGCTATGTCACCGATCGGGTCTCGCCGCTGCGGCTCGCCTATGATTTCGACGGATTGTTCTGGGACGGCGGCGTCGTCTGGCGTCCGAGCCGGCGCATGGCGCTGGAGGTGCGGATCGGCCGGCGTTACGGCGCGATGCGCTATACCGGCAGCCTGACCTTCCAGCGGAACGGCGGCAGCGGCGTCCAGGTGGCGGTGTACGACACGGTGGAGACCTATGGCCAGCAGGTGGGCAGCAGCCTCGCCGCGCTGCCGGTCGGCTTCGTCACCACGGCCGACCGCTTCGGCAACGAGGCCGGCGCCTGCATCTACGGCACCAGCGGTGCAGCCGCGGGCGGGTGCGTGGCCGGCGCCTTTTCCTCGGCAGCGACCGCGGCCTATCGCGGGCGGGGGCTCACCGCCAATGCGGTTTGGAGCCGCGGCACCACCCGGCTGGGCGTCGGCACCGGCTTCGCCCGCCGCGATTTCCTGACCCCCGTCAGCGGTGCGGTCATCGGCGGCAGCTGGGACGAGAGCCTCTACGCCCAAGCCTTTGCCCAGCTCGCTGCCGGACGCGATGGCACGATCGGGCTGAACCTGCTCGCCAGCTATTATAACGGCGACATCCCCGGCAGTAGCGCGGTGTTCGGCTGGGGCGCGAACACCGCCTATACCCGCCGCCTGGGATCGCTGAGTCTCACCGCTACGGCAGGCCTGTACGGCTCGCAACGGTCCGGACCGGACCAGCTCTCGGCGCAGGCGCTGCTCGGCGCGCGCTATGGCTTCTAAAAGGAGGGGAGCGGCGGCGCTCCGGGGACGGGAACGATGATGGACGACCATTATGGACTGAGCGGCCGGCCGTTCCAGCTGACCCCCGATCCGCGCTTCTGGTTCGATACCGCCACGCATGGGAAGGCGATGGCCTATCTCGGCTATGGCCTCAGCCAGGGCGAGGGCTTTGTCGTGATCACCGGCGATCCCGGCGCGGGCAAGACGACGCTGATGGGGCATCTGCTCGGCGAACTCGACGCCGAGCGGCTGAACGTCGTCAAGATCGTCTCCACCCATCTCCGCGCCGACGATCTGCTGCGGCTGGTGGCACAGGGGCTGGGGCTGCCGGGGGACGGCCTCTCCAAGGCGGCGCTGCTCTCCGCCATCGAGCAGGGGCTGAACGCCACCGCGCGCGCCGGCCGCCGTACGCTGCTGGTGGTCGACGAAGCACAGGCGCTGCCGGGCGAGAGCCTGGACGAGCTGCGCATGCTCTCCAATTTCCAGGCCGGCGGCTATCCGCTGCTGCAGATTTTCCTGCTCGGCCAGCCCGAGTTCCGGCTGGTGCTGCAGCAGCCCGAATTCGAGCAGCTCCGCCAGCGAGTGATCGCGATGCACCATCTCGCGCCGATGGAGGTGGAGGAAGTCGAATCCTATCTGATGCACCGGCTGCAATGCGTCGGCTGGAACGGCCGGCCGCGCTTCACCGCCGAGGCGCTGGCGGCGATGCATCGCTGGTCGGGCGGCATCCCGCGCCGTCTCAACCAGCTGGCGAGCCGGGTACTGCTCTACGGCGCGGTCGAGCAGATCGAGAATTTCGGCGCGCCGGACGTCGCCGCGGTGATCGACGATATCGAGCAGGAGAGCGTCGTCGAGGACGTGCCCGTGGCGGCACCGGTGCCGGAACCCGCACGCCCCAGCCGGGTCGCCGAGCTGCGCGCGGTGCCTGCCGGCTCCGCGGAGACGCGGGCGCTGGAACGCCGGGTGGCGGAGCTGGAGGCACAGGTCGCCTCCCAGTCGGATGCGCTGCGCCGGGTGCTGGCGCTGCTGGTCGACTGGGTCGAGAAGGACGACGGGCGCAGCGGGATCGATCTCGCCGCGCTGCGCGGGGGCATGGCCTGAGCCATGGCGGTACAGAACGGCCTTTCGGTAGATGTCGAGGACTGGTTCCAGGTCGGTGCCTTCGAGACCACCATCGCGCGTGCCGACTGGGACGGGCTGGAACGCCGTGTCGAGGCCAATACCGATCGCGTGCTCGACCTGTTTGCCGAGGCAGGCGTGCAGGCGACCTTCTTCACGCTCGGCTGGGTGGCGGCGCGCCACCCGGCACTGATTCGCCGCATCGCCGCGGCGGGGCATGAAGTCGCCAGCCATGGCTGGGACCATGCCCGCGTCTTCACCCTCACGCCCGACCAGTTCCGCGAGGACCTGGCCCGCGCCCGCGCCGCGCTGGAGGATGCCGGTGGCGTCGCGGTGAACGGCTATCGCGCACCGAGCTTTTCGATCGACCGCCGAACACCCTGGGCGCATGCGGTGCTGGCCGAGGCGGGCTATGCCTATTCCTCGAGCATCGCGCCGATCGCGCACGATCATTATGGCTGGCCCGACGCACCGCGCGCGCCGTTCCGGCCGCTGGCCGATGCTGGGCTGATCGAGCTGCCGATCACCATCGCGCGCGTGCTAGGGCGTGAGGTGACCGCCGGTGGCGGGTTCTTCCGGCTGTTGCCCCAGGGGGTGACGCAACGCGCGATCCACGAGGCCAATGCGGCCGGCGAGGCGGCGATCTTCTACTTCCACCCCTGGGAGATCGATCCCGGCCAGCCGCGCGTGCGCAACGCGCCGCTCAAGTCACGGCTGCGGCATTATGCACGGCTCGGCGCGATGGCGGACAAGCTGCGCGTGCTGACTGCGGCACATGCTTGGGGCCGGGTAGATGCGATCGCGCAGGCGGCAGCGGAGCGGCTGGCGTGACGCTCACCCTTCGCACCACAGACCTGTCCGATCTGCGCGAACAGGCCCGGCTGCGCGCCTGGGTAGACGCGCAGCCCGAGGCAACGCCCTTTCACCTGCCCGAATGGAGCATCGCGGTGGCGCGGGGCTGTCGGCAGAAGGGGCACTATCTGGTCGCCGAGGCCGGCGATGGCAGCATCGGCGGCGTGCTGCCGCTGACCGAGATCGCGTCCCCCTTGTTCGGCCGAGCCCTGGTGTCGGCGGGCTTCGGCGTGGGTGGCGGTATTCTCGCCAGCGACAGCGCTGCGGTCGCGCCGCTCGCCGAGGCTGGCTGGGATCTCGCCCAGCGCTTGCGCTGCCCCAGCCTGGACCTGCGCGGCGGCCCCAATCCTGGCGCGGACTGGCACTGCGACGACAGCACCTATGTCGGCTTCGTCCGGCCGCTCGCGGGCGACGACGAGGCCGAACTGCTTGCCGTGCCCCGCAAGCAGCGGGCGGAGCTTCGCAAGGCGCTGGCGGCCGACCTGACGGTGGAAACCGGCAGCGACCGTGCCGCGCGGGCCGCGCACCGGGCGGTCTATGGCGCCAGTGTCCGCAATCTCGGCACGCCCGTCTTTCCCGCAAGCCTGTTCGCGGCGGTGCTGGAAGCCTTCGGACCCGAGGCCGATATCCTCACCGTCCGGCATCAGGGGACGCCGGTGGCCAGCGTGCTCAGCCTCTACTGGCGGGGCACGGTCTATCCCTATTGGGGTGGCGGCGCCGAGGCGGCGCGCGGCCTGCGCGCCAACGACCGGATGTATTTCGCGCTGATGGGCCATGCCCGGGGGCGCGGCTGCACGCGCTTCGATTTCGGCCGCTCCAAGGTCGGCACCGGCGCGGCGGCGTTCAAGAAGAACTGGGGGTTCACCCCCGAACCCCTCGTGTATTTCTCCCGGCACGCCGAGGGCGCCGCACCGCGCAGTATCAATCCGCTCAATCCCAAATATCGACTTCAGATTGCCGCATGGAAACGCCTGCCGCTCTGGGCGGCGAACCGGGTGGGCCCGTGGATTTCGCGGGGGCTCGGCTGATGGGCGAGATCTTGTTCCTCGCGCACCGCATCCCCTATCCGCCGGATCGGGGGGACAAGATCCGTGCCTATCACCTGCTGCGCCATCTGGCGAAGCATCACCGCGTCCACCTCGTCGCCTTTGCCGACGATGCCGACGACATGCAGCGCAAGGGCGGCCTTGCCCCCTATACGGCCAGCCGCGAGATCGTCTGGCGGTCGCCGCCCAGCGCCTTCACCGGCCTGCGTGCGGTGCTGCAGCGCCGGCCGGTATCGCTGGTTGCCTTCGCCAATCGCGAGGTGCGACAGGCCGTGAACAGCGTGCTGGCAGAGCGGCCGATCGACACGATCTTCCTCTTCTCCAGCCAGATGGCGCAATATCTGCCGCCCAGGCCCAGCCAGCGCGTGATCATGGATTTCGTCGACGTGGATTCGGCCAAGTTCGCCGCCTATGCCAAGGGTGGGCGCGGACCGATGGCCTGGGTCCATCGGCGCGAGGCGGCACTGCTGCAGGCGCATGAGCGCCGCGTTGCCTGCGGAGCCGATGCCAGCCTGTTCGTCAGCGAGGCCGAGGCGGCGCTGTTCCGCGCGCAGACGGCGGCGCCGCGCGTCCATGCGATCGAGAATGGCATCGACACCACATTCTACGATCCTGCCCGGCGCTTCGCTGCAGTGGCAGGGGAGGGGCCGCTGCTCGTCTTCACCGGCCAGATGGACTACCGCCCCAATATCGATGCGGTGACGTGGTTCGCCAGCGCCGTGTTCCCCCGGATCCGCCAGTCGCATCCGACAGCGCGTTTCGCCATTGTCGGCCGCGCGCCCACCCCGGCGGTTCATGCGCTGGCGCAGCGGCCCGGCATTCTCGTCACCGGCGCCGTGCCGGATGTGCGCGACTGGCTCGCCGCCGCCGCGCTGGTGGTGGCGCCGCTCCAGCTGGCGCGCGGCATCCAGAACAAGGTGCTTGAGGGCATGGCGATGGCGCGCGCCGTCGTCGCCTCGCCCGCCGCAGCAGAGGGAATCGACCATGCCGGCACGCTCCGCGTCGCCGATGGGGCGGACCTGTTCGGAGACGCCGTGCTGAGCCTGCTCGCAGAGCCGGAAATTGCGGCGGCGCTGGGCGCGGCCGCCCGTGACCGCGTACTCGACCGCTACAGCTGGGATGCGCGACTGGCGCCGCTCGACGCGCTGCTGGCGGGTTCGGCGTGAGCTTCGGCCGGGGCGGGGTAGCGCGCGGCCCCCATGCTTGGTACCGGCTCGCGACGATGCGTACGAAGGACAGGAACAGGGTGGGGATGGACGTTTCCGAGGGCCGGCGCTGATGTGCGGCATTGCCGGCCTGTTCTACCCGGGACTTCCCAAGCCGATCGATCCCGCCCGCATCGTCGCGATGAGCGACGCCCAGGCACACCGCGGGCCCGATGGTTCGGGCGTGTGGTGCGTGGCGGGCGTCGGGCTCGGCCACCGGCGACTGGCGATCATCGACCTCGAAGGCGGGGTGCAGCCGATGGCGCTGCCCGACCAGACGCTTGCCGTGACCTTCAACGGCGAGATCTACAATTTCCGCGAGGTCCGTGCCGAACTGGAGGCGCTGGGCGCGCATTTCCTCACCGACAGCGATACCGAAGTGCTGCTCCACGGCTGGCGTGCCTGGGGCCCGGACCTGCTCGCCCGGCTGAACGGCATGTTCGCCTTCGCGCTCTACGACGCGACCGCCCAGAGCCTGTTTCTCGCCCGCGACCGCTTCGGGGTGAAGCCGCTCCATTATGCCGAACTGGCCGACGGCGCGGTCGCCTTCGCGTCGGAACTGAAGGGCCTGCTCGCCCATCCGCTGCTCCGCCGCGCTGCCGATTTCCGGGCCGTCGAGGACTATCTGGGGCTCGGCTATGTGCCTGACGACGCCTGTATCGTCGCCGGCGTGCGGAAACTGCCGGCCGGCCATTTCCTGCTGCTCCAGCGCGGGCGGCCGGTGCCGCAGCCGGTGCTCTGGTGGGACATCGACTTTACCGTCCGCGCCACCGGCAGCACCCGCGACCTCCAGGCCGAGCTGATCGAGCGGATGCGTACCGCGGTCCGCTCGCGGATGGTCGCCGATGTGCCGCTCGGCGCCTTCCTCTCTGGCGGGGTCGACAGCTCGGCGGTGGTCGCGCTGATGGCCGAGCGCAGCAAGGCGGCAGTGAAGACCTGCACGATCGGCTTCGACGAGGCGGGGCTGGACGAGACCGCCCATGCCGCCAAGGTCGCCGAACGCTTCGCCACCAGCCACCGTACCCGCACGGTGGGCCCCGAGGATTACGGGCTGATCGATACGCTGGTCGCGGCCTTCGACGAGCCCTTCGCCGATGCCTCGGCGCTGCCGACCTACCGCGTATGCCAGCTGGCGCGGGAGAGCGTGACGGTCGCGCTCTCCGGTGATGGAGCGGACGAGGCGTTGGCCGGATACCGTCGCCACCGCTTCTTTGCCGCCGAGGAGCGGGTCCGCGGGCTGTTCTCGCCGGATTCCAGAACGCGGATATTCGGGCGCTTGGGCGCGCTGTACCCGAAAGCGGATTGGGCGCCGCGCCCGTTCCGGGCCAAGACGACGCTGCTCGCGCTCGCCGAGGACGGGGCGGGGGCCTATGCCAAGGCGGTGGGCGTCACCACCCCCGGCTTGCGCGACCAGCTCTACAGCGCCAGCGCGCGGGCGGCGCTGGACGGGCACCGGGCCGAGACCCGCTATGTCGAGACGATGCGCGCCGCGCCTGCCCGGGACGCGCTCGACCGCGCGCAATATGCCGATATCCGCCACTGGCTGCCGGGCGACATCCTCACCAAGGTCGATCGCACCAGCATGGCGGTGAGCCTCGAGGCGCGCGAACCGCTGCTCGATCACCGTCTGGTGGCGTTCGAGGCCAGCCTGCCGCCGTCGCTCCGCCTGCGCGGCGGCCAGGGCAAGTGGCTGATGAAAAAGGCGTTGGAGCCGTGGCTACCGCGCGAGATCCTCTACCGGCCGAAAATGGGGTTCGTCACCCCGATCAGCGGCTGGTTCCGCCATGCGCTGGCCGAGGAGGCGGCGGCTTTGGCGAAGTCGCCGCTGCTGCTCCAGAGCGGCTGGTTCGAACCGCGCACGATCGCCCGGCTTGCCGAGGACCACCGTGCCGGCCGCGCCGAGCATGGCCGCACGTTGTGGCAACTGGTGATGCTGGAGCGCAGCCTAGCGCGGCTGTTCGGCTGATCTACTCCACCGCTGCCAGCGCTGCCTCCACTGCGCCGGCATAGCTGCTGCCGAACAGCCGCAGATGCACGAGCAGCGGCCACAGGCTGTAGATCGGCTGGCGCCCCTGCCATCCGGCCTCGAGCGCGAGTGCGTCGAAGAAGCGGGCCGGGGGCGCGTCGAACAAGGTGAGCATCGCGGCATCTACTTCGCGGTCGCCATGATAACAGGCGGGGTCGATCAGCGCCGTCACGCGGCCACCCGCGACCAGGATGTTGCCGCCCCATAGATCGCCATGGAGCAACGCCGGCGCCGGCTGGGCAGGGAGCAGATCGGGCAGGCGGTCCGCAAGCCGCCCGATCCGCCGCGCGAGCGTCGCCGGCAGATGGGGCAGGTGGCAGCGCAAGCGGCGCTCGGCCCAGAAGCTCGGCCAGTCGCCGGTCGCGCCGTTGGGAATGGCGACGCGGCCGAAGGCGTAATCGGCATGCCAGCCATAGCCGTGCCCGGTGGCAGAATGGAGAAGGTGCAGCGTCGCCGCCAGGTTGTCCCAACTGGTGGCGAGACGGCCGTCACTCGGCATTTCCGCAATGAGCAGCAGATCCTCGCCCAGTGCGAGCACGGCAGGCGCCGGGGCGCCGCTCGCGGCCAGTGCGGCCAGCATCTCGGCCTCTACCGAAACCAGCGGTCCTTGCTTGGCGATCGCGCTGCCGCCGCCTTCCAGCCGCAGCCGATGCACCGCGGACAGATCGCCGCCCGACAGCGCCGCCGCGCCCAGCACGGGAGTGCCCAGCAGGGCGGCGGCACGTTCGGTGAGGCTGGTTTGCATGGGTGGCCCTGTTCAGATCAGATAGCTGCGGACGATCGCGACGAGTTCCTCGGCCGCCTGCACCTTGGGATCGTCCGGCGCGGCATCGGGTTCCAGCATGTGCTCGCGGATATGATCCTCGATCACCTCGGCGATGAAGCCGTCCAGCGCGCCCCGGCAGGCGGTCGCCTGTTGCAGCACGCGGGCACATTCGGCGTCCGCATCGACGGCGCGCTCGATAGCCTCGATCTGACCGCGCAGTCTTTTCAAGCGGTTGAGCAGTTTCTGCTTCTCGCGCGCGACATGGCTCATACTCGGTCCTTCCGTTTTGCTTGCCTGATACCCCCCTAGAGTATAGGGGCGCCCCCGTCGAGTCGGCGATGTCCGCCGGGTTTCGGGGTGCACATTCATGGTCCATGCCTTCCCCAAGGCTGCCGCATGCGCGGCGGCGCTGTCCTTCCTGCTGCCGATCGCAGCGCAGGCGCAGGACACCGGCGACCCGCAGACCCTTGGGGTCCACGGGCAGGCGACGATGGTGGTGCAGGGCGTGGGCGGCTTCACCGATCCTTATCGCGGGCCCAACAGCCTGGCGCCCAAGCAGGTCCGCGAGACGGTCGACGTGACGCTATATGTCGGCGTGCGCCCCTGGGCGGGCGGCGAGCTGTGGGTGAGTCCGGAGATCGATCAGGGCTTCGGCCTCTCCAACACGCTGGGCGTGGCGGGCTTCCCGAGTGCGGAGGCATACAAGGTCGGCAAGGACGAGCCCTATCTGCGGCTGCAGCGGTTGTTGTTCCGCCAGACGATCGCGCTGGGCGGCGAGGAGAGCGCCGTCGCGCCGGGGATCAACGTGCTGGGTGGCACCCAGACCGCCAACCGGCTGGTGCTGACCGCCGGCAAGTTCGGCGTCGGCGACGTGTTCGATACCAACCGCTATGCCCATGATCCGCGGGGCGACTTCCTCAACTGGTCGGCGGTGGATACCGGCAGTTTCGATTATGCCGCCGATGCCTGGGGCTATTCCACCGGCATTGCCGCCGAATGGTATCAGGGAGCCTGGACGCTGCGTGGCGGCCTGTTCAACCTCTCCAAGGTGCCGAACGGCGAGACGCTGGAGCGGGATTTCCGACAGTATCAGATCGATGTCGAGGTGGAGCATCGCCACCTGATCGACGGGCAGCCGGGGGCGATCCGGGTCACTGCCTTTCGCAACCGCGGGCGCTTCGGACGGTTCGACGATGCGCTGGCGCTCGGCGCTGCGTCAGGCCAGCCGGCAGATACCGCGCTCGTCCGTCAACGCACCACGCGCATGGGGGCGGACGTGAACGTCGAGCAGGCGGTGACCGCCACCCTCGGGCTGTTTGCGCGCGCCGGTTTTGCGGATGGATCGATCGAGCCGTATGACTTCACCGACATCGATCGCACCGCCCAGATCGGCGCATCGCTCAACGGCGCCGGCTGGGGCCGTGCCAATGACCGAATCGGGCTAGTCGGCATCATCAACGGCATTTCGCGCGAGCACCAGCGCTATCTCGACGCCGGGGGCGTGGGCGTGCTGGTCGGCGACGGAAAGTTGCCGCACCCGGGCAGCGAGGCGATCGCCGAGGCCTATTATGACTGGCAGCCGCGCAAGGGCTTCGATGTGACGCTCGATTATCAGTTCATCGTTAATCCCGGCTACAACCGGGACCGCGGGCCTGCCAATGTGCTGGCGCTACGGCTGCACGGCGGGTTCTGAGGCGGGTTCAGAATACCGGCTGGTTCGCGTCGTCGTCGTCCGTGGGGGTGTGGAGGCCGCATTCGGTCTTGTCCCAGCCGCGCCAGCGGCCCGCGCGGGGATCCTCGCCCGGCTTCACCACGCTGGTGCACGGGGCGCAGCCGATCGACAGATAACCCTGCGCGACCAGCGGATGCACGGGCAGGTCGTGCGCCGCGAAATAGGTATCGAGATCGGCCTTGGTCCAGTCCGCCAGCGGATTGATCTTGAGCCGCGCGCCGTCCAGCTCGAAGCGGGGCAGGGCGGCGCGGGTGCTCGCCTGGAACGCTTTGCGCCCGGTGATCGTCGCGTCGATGCCGGCAAGGCCAGCCTCCAGCGGGAGGACTTTGCGGATCTCGCAGCAGCCGTCCGGATCATAGGACCAGCGGAGTTCGGTGGCATCGCGCTTGGCGAGCAGCGCGGGATCGGGCTGGAGGTTGCGGAAGTCGGTCAGGCCCAGCCGCTCGACCAGCAGGTCGCGATAGGCGAGGGTCTCGGGGAAGTGCTTGGCTGTATCGAGGAACAGCACCGGCACCGAGCGATCGACGCTGGCCACGAGATGCAGCAGCGCCGCCGACTCCGCGCCGAACGAGGAGACGATCGCGGTATCGCCGGTCAGCTTCTCGGACAGCACCGTGCGCAGCATCTCCAGCGTCGGCACCCCGAGGAACCGCGTGTTCAGCCGCACCGCGTCCGCCTCAGTGAAGCGGGGCGTCACGTCGATCCGGTCGATCTGGCGCGCAGGTTCAGCCATGCCGCAGCTTCCACACCGGCGCGACGCTGTCCGCCGCCGCCTGATAGCGGAAATCGTAGCGGGCGAGTGCGGCCTCCAGCGTCGCTTCGTCGATCGGTGCGTCAGGCGCGAAGCTGTCGAAGCCGCAGCGGCGCATCAGCGGGATCTGGTCGACCAGTACGTCGCCCTGCGCGCGAAGCTCGCCTTTGTACCCCGCCTCGCGCAGGATCCGCGCGCTGGAATAGCCGCGGCCATCGCGGAAGCTCGGGAAGCTCACCTCGACCAGCGCGATGCGATCGAGATACGGCAGCAGCGCGCGGGCATCCTCGCCGGCCTCGATCCGCACCGCGGTGGCATTCGACTGGCCGAAGAAGCTGTCGAGCGTGACCGCCGGCTCGTCATGCGCCTCGTCGTCGCGGTAGCGCAGGAACTCAACCATAAATGGCCTCCTTGAACGGCGCCATGCCGATGCGGCGATAGGTATCGACGAAGCGCTCGCCGGGCGTGCGCTCGCGGACATAGACGTCGGTCGCGCGCTCGATCGCGTCGACCACGCCGTCCTCGCTGAAGCCGGGGCCGGTGATGTCGGCGAGGCTCACGTCCTCCGCGCCCGAGCCGCCGAGCAGCAGCTGGTAGTTCTCGGTGCCTTTCCGGTCGACGCCGAGGATGCCGATATGGCCGGCATGATGGTGGCCGCAGGCATTGATGCAGCCCGAGATCTTGAGCTTTAATTCGCCGAGGTCGCGCTGGCGCGCCGGATCGGCGAAACGCTCGCTGATCTTCTGGGCGAGCGGGATCGAGCGGGCATTGGCGAGGCTGCAATAGTCGAGCCCGGGGCAGGCGATGATGTCGCTGATCAAGTCTAGATTGGCCTCGGCCAGGCCGGCCTCACGCAGGGCAGTCCACACGGTGTACAGGTCGGCCTTGCGGACGTGCGGCAGCACGATGTTCTGCGCATGGGTCACGCGCAGCTCGTCGAAGCTGTAGCGCTCGGCGAGGTCGGCCATCACGTCGATCTGGTCGGCCGAGGCGTCGCCGGGGATGCCGCCGATCGGCTTGAGGCTGATCGTGACCACGGCATAGCCCGGTGCCTTGTGGGCGTGGACGTTCTGGTCGAGCCACACCGCGAAATCGGGGTCGCTGCGGTCGACCGTGTCGATCGCGTCGGCCTCGAAAGCCGGGGGCGCGAAATGGGCGGCGATCCGGTCGAACTCGGCCTGGGGCGGATCGATGCCCAGCGCCTTCACCGCCTGGAATTCCTCCTCCACCTGGCGCGCATATTCCTCGGCGCCCAGGGCATGGATCAGGATCTTGATCCGCGCCTTGTAAATATTGTCACGCCGGCCATGGCGATTGTAGACGCGCAGGCACGCCTCCAGATAGCTCACGAAATCGGCGAAGGGCACGAAGTCCTTGATCAGATGCGCGATCATCGGCGTGCGCCCCATGCCGCCGCCGGCATAGATGCGCGCGCCGAGTTCGCCCGCGTCGTTGCGGACGAGCTGGATGCCGATGTCGTGCAGCCGCATCGCCGCGCGATCGGTATCGCTGGCAATCACCGCGATCTTGAACTTGCGCGGCAGATAGCTGAATTCCGGGTGGAAGGTGCTCCACTGGCGGAGCAGCTCGGCCCAGGGGCGCGGGTCGGTGATCTCGTCGGCGGCGGCACCGGCGAACTGGTCCGAGCTGATGTTGCGGATGCAGTTGCCGCTGGTCTGGATGGCATGCATTTCCACCGTCGCCAGCTCGGCGAGGATGTCCGGTGCGTCCTCCAGCTTGATCCAGTTGTACTGGAGGTTCTGGCGGGTGGTGAAATGGCCGTAGCCGCGATCGTACTTGCGGGCGATGTGGGCGAGCAGGTGCATCTGCCGGCCGTCGAGCGTGCCATAGGGCACCGCGACGCGGAGCATATAGGCGTGCAGCTGGAGGTAGAGCCCGTTCATCAGCCGCAACGGCTTAAACTGGTCCTCGGTAAGATGACCCGCGAGGCGGCGTTGCACCTGGTCGCGGAATTCCTCGACGCGCGCGGCGACGATCGAGGCGTCATATTCGTCATATTTGTACATGGTCGGTCTCAGTCGATGCGCGCGGGGGATAACCAAGATCCTCCCCGGAACGGGGAGGGGGACCATTCGCGGTAGCGAATGGTGGAGGGGGAGCGCAGCGGGCGAGCCCCTTGTGGAGATCCCCTCCACCACCGCCTTCGGCGGCGGTCCCCCTCCCCGCGCCGGGGAGGATCGATAGTAGCGCCGCCCTCATATCACCCAGCTTCCCGCTACCGGGTCGGCGGGCTTCAGCGTCAGGTCCGGGCGCACGGTCGGGCCGAGTGCGCGGATGCGGTCCTTGATGTGCGCGGGGCGGGGGCCTTCGGGCGTCGCCTCGGCATCGATCACATAGGGCACGATGACCCGGCGCGCGGCGACCTCGGTGGCGGCAATCAGGTCGCCCTTGTCGCCGACGTCGACCGCCTCGGCGAGGTGGCGCGACCAGCTCTCGCCGGTCCACCACACCACGTCGCCGGTGGGAAGGTCGTTGCCCGTCAACAGCTTCATGCCTGATCTTCTCCCAAAGTCTCGGCCGTGCGCGCCCAGCGGGCGAGCTTGTCTTCGGCATCGGCGAGCAGCGTCACCTCGCCGACCACGATGATCGCCGGGCTCTGCACATTCTCACGCTCGACCATCGGGCCGAGGTCGGCGAGCAGCGTGCGGATCGCGCGGTGCCCCTCCAGCGTGGCGCGCTCGAGCACCGCGACCGGCATGTCGGGCGCGACGCCGTCGGCCATCAGCTTGTCCGCGATCGCCGAGGCGGTGGCGACGCCCATGTAGATCACCAGTGTGCGGCCCTTGCCGGCGAGGCCCGACCAGTTCTGATCGGTCAGCCCCTTGCACTGGCCGGCGACAAAGCTGACCGCGCTCGACCAGTCGCGATGGGTGAGCGGCAGCATCGCCTCGGCCGCGGCGCCGAGTGCGGCGGATACGCCGGGGATCACTTGCACCGGCAGCCCGGCTTCGCGCACGGCCTCCACTTCCTCGCCGCCGCGGCCGAAGATGAACGGGTCGCCGCCCTTGAGGCGGACGACGACCGCGCCGGTCTTCACATGCGCGACGATCAGCGCGTTGATAGATTCCTGCGGCAGCGTGTGCTTCGAGCGGCGCTTGGCAACCGAGATGCGGTGCGCCTGGGGGGCGAGATCGAGGACGCGGTCGTCGACCAGCCCGTCATGGACGAGCACGTCGCACGCCTTGAGCGCCTCGACGGCACGAACGGTCAGCAGGCCAGGGTCACCGGGACCCGCGCCGACAAGGATCACGCGGCCGCGCGAATGGGGATCGAGAAGCGTTGCCATGGTGCCGCACATGGGCCGATGGCGCAGGCGGAGCAATGGAGGATCGGTTTGGGGCGGCTAAGGGATTCTTTTCGGGGTTCCGGTTCGCGCATATCGAGGGCCGTCACCCCAGCGCAAGCTGGGGTCTCCGGTGGCCTGGCAACGCTGGCACGCGACTAGTGGAGACGCCAACGTTCGCTGGCATGACGGTAGAGGGGAGGACTTAGCCGTTGGCGCGCCAGTCGCCCGATTTTCCGCCGGTTTTGGTGAGCAGGCGGATGTCGCTCAGCACCATGCCCTTATCCAGCGCCTTGGCCATGTCGTAGAGCGTCAGCAGCGTTACCGACACGGCGGTGAGCGCTTCCATCTCGACGCCGGTCTTGCCTTCGGTCGCGGCGGTGGCGGTGGCCGTCACGCCGGTATCGTCGAGATCCAGGCTGATTGCGACGCGGGTGAGGGGCAGGGGGTGGCAGAGCGGGATCAGGTCGGACGTCTTCTTCGCCGCCATGATCCCGGCGATGCGCGCGGTCGCGAGCACGTCGCCCTTCTTCACGCTGCCGTCGCGGATCGCGGTGGCGGCTTCCGGGGACATGGTGATGCGGCCCCGCGCCACCGCCTCGCGCGCGGTGACCGCCTTGCCGCCGACATCGACCATGTGCGCGGCGCCGGTTGCGTCGAGATGGGTGAGGCCGCTCATCCGACCAGCGCGCGGGTCGCCGCCTCGACATCGGCCTGCCGCATCAGCGACTCCCCGATCAGGAAGCAGCGGATATCGTGCGCGGCCATGGCATCGAGATCGGCGCGGCTGTTCAAGCCGGACTCCGCGACGAAGGTGCAGTCCTTGGGTGCATGGGCAACAAGGTCGTACGTCTTCTGCACATCGACTTCGAAGGTCTTGAGATTGCGGTTGTTCACCCCGATCAGCCGGGACCGGAGCTTGAGCGCGCGCTCCAGCTCGTCGGCATCGTGGACCTCGACCAGCGCGTCCATGCCGTGCTCGAACGCCGCCGCCTCGATCTCGGCCATCTGGCCGTCGTCGAGCGCCGAGACGATGATCAGGATCGCGTCCGCGCCCATCGCGCGCGATTCCTCGACCTGCCAGGGATCGATCAGGAAGTCCTTGCGGATCACCGGCAGGTCGCAGGCGGCGCGGGCAGCGATCAGATAGTCTTCGTCGCCTTGGAAATAGTCACGATCGGTCAGCACCGACAGGCAGGCTGCCCCGCCGGCGGCATAGGCGCTGGCATGGGCGGGCGGATCGAAATCCGCGCGGATCAGGCCCTTCGAAGGGCTGGCCTTCTTGATCTCGGCGATCACGCCATAGCCGCCTGCCGCGGCGCGGGCATCGAGTGCCGCCTTGAACCCGCGCGGCGCGCTGGGCGCCGGCCAGGTGCGGGGCGCTGCCTTGCGGGCGGCGACTTCGCGGCGCTTGGTGTCGAGAATCTTGTCAAGAATAGTGCTCATGCGAAGGCGATCCAGCAATCGAGAAGGGTGTTGGCAAGCCCGTTGTCGAGCATCTCGATGGCTTCCTCCACCCCGTCCCGAAGGTCATCGGCGCGGCCCGCGACCATCAGCGCGGCGGCCGCGTTGAGCAGCACCGCGTCGCGATACGCGCCTTCCTCGCCTTGCAGCAGGCGGCGAAGCGCGAGGGCGTTGTACGCGGGGTCGCCGCCGCGGATGGCGGAGAGCGGGTGGCGGGGCAGCCCCGCATCCTCGGGGGTGATACGGGTCGGCAGCTTGGCGCGACCGACATTGACGACCACGCTCGCCGCTTCGGTCGACAGCTCGTCCAGCGAGTCCTCGCCCGAGACAATGGCAGCCGACTCGACGCCCAGCTGTTCCAATGCCTCCGCATAGACCGGCGCATAGTCCGGCCGGGCGATGCCGATCAGCTGGTGGCGGACATGCGCCGGGTTGGCGAGCGGGCCCATCAGGTTGAAGATCGTCCGCCGTCCGATGCGTCGACGGATCGGCGCAATGCGGCCCAGGGACGGGTGGTGGTGCTGGGCGAACAGGAAGGCGATGCCGATCTCGTTCAGGCTTTCCTCGGCGCGCGCGGCGGCGCGGTCGAGGTTGAGCCCCAGCGCTTCCAGCGTATCCGCCGCGCCAGCCTTGGAGGAGGCAGCGCGGTTGCCGTGCTTGGCCACGGGCACGCCAGCCGCCGCCACGACGAGGCTGACGGCGGTGGAGACGTTGAGCGTATGATGCCCGTCGCCGCCGGTGCCGCATACATCGATCGCGCCCTCAGGGGCGGTAACGGGGATCAGGCGGGCACGCAGCGCCCGCGCGGCCTCGGCTATCTCGATGCTGGTCTCCCCGCGCACCGATAGCGCGATCAGGAACGCCTCGATCTCCGCTTCGGGCGCAGTGCCGTCGAGAATGTCGGCGAAGGCCTGCGCGGCGGTTTCGCGGGCAAGCGGGGAGGACGGATCGGGTAGCAGGCGCAGACTGGTCACGCCGCCTCTATTCCGGGGTGCGGCCAGCCTGTCGAGCAAATCCTGCTTGGGGCGCCTCAGTTGCTCTTTTTCGGCCGGGTGTAGGGCACGAACTGGTTGAGCGAGACGAAGCCGCGCGGGAAATAAGAGGTCCGGTCGATCAGCCGCACCGTATCGATGCTGCACAGCTGCGAGCCGAAGGTGTTGGTCACCAGGATCGAGTTGTCGTCGAGCTGGTCGGCGCCGTTCCGCGGCTCGTTCACGTACAGGGTATTGCCCACGGTGTAGACGATCGCCTTGCCGTCGATGACCTGGCTGGAGCCCGTCATCGTCAGGCTTATGCAGTCGACCGGCTTTCCGGCCACGCGGCCTTCCAGCAGCTTGGCGAGTCGCTCGTCCGGGGTCGGGCGATGGCGCTGGGCGTTGGCAACGGGTGCGGCGAGCAGCGCGGCACCGGCGAGCAGGGTGGCGAGGATCGTCTTCATGGTACCTCTCCTATCACGGCTGCGATGAACCGACGCTGAAGCAGGTCAGGCGGTTGCCGTTGCTTTGATGCCGGCCAGGCGCAGGAAGTTGGCGAGCATGGCATGGCCGTGCTCGGTGGCAATGCTCTCCGGGTGGAACTGGACGCTGTGAATCGGCAGCGACTGGTGGCGGAAACCCATCACCGATCCGTCCTCGGCGGTGGCGTTCACCACCAGGCTGTCGGGAATGTCGGTGACGATCAGCGAGTGGTAGCGAGTCGCGGTGAAGGGCGAGGGCAGATCGGTGAACAATCCGGTGCCGTCGTGCGAAACCGGCGAGGTCTTGCCGTGCATCAGCCCGCCGCGCACGACTTTGCCCCCGAAATGCTGGCCGATCGACTGGTGCCCGAGGCACACGCCAAGCAGTGGCTTGCCGAGATCCGCGCAGGCCGCGACCAGATCCAGGCTGATACCGGCCTCGTTCGGCGTGCAGGGGCCGGGCGAGATCAGGAAGCCCTGCGCATTGCTGGCGATCGCTTCGTTCGCGGTCAGCGCGTCATTGCGCACCACCTGCACCTCGACGCCCAACTCCATCAGATAATGGACGAGGTTCCAGGTGAAGCTGTCGTAATTGTCGAGCACGAGGATCATGCCGCCCACCTAGGCGCTCGCGCGGCCTTGCACAATCCGGCCTTGCGGACGCCACAGTGCAGCGGCAACGCTGGTGATGCAGGGACGTTATTGCCCCAAGGAGTATGCGATGCTTGCCCGCTTGATGATTGCCGCCGCCCTGCTCGCCGCACCGGCGTTCGCCCAGACTCAGGACCAGAGCGCCGCCGAGGGGCCGCCCAAGCGGGTGCGCAGCATTTTGCTCTACGGCGAGGAAAGCTGTCCCAAGCCGGCGAACGCGGACGAGATCGTGGTCTGCTCGAACGCGGGCGAATCGCCCTATCGCATCCCCAAGCGCTTCCGCGACCAGCCCAAGCAGGACGCGCCGTCGACCAGCTGGACCCGCCGCATGGAAGTGGTGGAGGAAGTGAACAGCCGCGGCATGCCGAACAGCTGCTCGCCGGTGGGTACCGGCGGCCAGACCGGCTGCACCCGGCAAATGCTGCAGCAATGGTATCAGGACAAGCTCGACAGGGAAGCCAAGGCTTCGCGGGTTCCCTGATCCAACGGGCGGGCCCGGCCTATTGGCCGAAGCCCGCCTCGCTTGCCCGCGCGATTGCCTCACGCGCGGCGGCGAACAGCGCGCCGGACTTGGCCTCGCATTCGCGCTGCTCATAGGCCGGATCCGAATCGGCAACAATCCCGGCACCGGCCTGGACGTGCATCACCCCGTCCTTCACCAGCGCGGTCCGCAGCACGATGCACGAGTCCATCGATCCGTCCGGCGAGAAATAGCCGACGCCGCCCGCATAGGGGCCGCGCGTCTCCGCCTCCAACTCCGCGATGACTTCGCACGCGCGCACCTTGGGGGCGCCGCTGACCGTGCCGGCGGGGAAGCCGGCGAACAGCGCGTCGATCGCATCCGCGTCCTTGCGCAGCGTGCCGACCACGTTCGACACGATGTGCATGACGTGGCTGTAGAACTCGACCGTATAGCTGTCGGTCACCTTGACGCTGCCCGGTGCCGCAGCGCGGCCGACATCGTTGCGGCCGAGATCGAGCAGCATCAGATGCTCGGCGCGCTCCTTCGGGTCGGCAAGCAGCGAGGTGCGGTTGGCCTCGTCCTCGGCGGCGGTGCGGCCGCGCGGGCGCGTGCCGGCGATCGGGCGGATGGTGATCTCGCCGTCGCGCGCGCGCACCAGGATCTCCGGGCTCGATCCGGTGAGCGCGAAGCCCGGCAGGTCGAGATGGTAGAGGAAGGGCGAGGGGTTGATCCGCCGCAGCGCGCGATAAAGCTCGAACGGCGGCAGCGGGAAGGGCGCGGTGAAGCGCTGGGCGAGCACCACCTGAAAGATGTCGCCCGCCGCGATATAATCCTTCGCCGCGGCGACCATCTCGCCATAGCGGCCCTGGGGCAGCACCGGCGTCGGCTGGATTGCGACCGGATCGGCGCGGACCGGCGCGGGCAGGGCGGCGCTGGCGAGTTGCGCGGCCACCGCGTCGATGCGCTCGGCTGCGGCTTCGGGGCCGGCGCCCGGCCATACCGGCGCGACGATGAACAGCGTGTCCGCCAGCCGGTCGAATACCAGCAATACGGTCGGTCGGACGAAGATCATGTCCGGCACGCCGACCGGGCTCTGCGGCGGGCGCGGCAGCTTCTCGACCAGCCCCACCGTCTCGTAGCTGAAATAGCCGACCAAGCACGCGAGCGCGCGGGGCAGCTCGGCCGGCACGTCCATCCGGCAATCGGCGACCAGGCCACGCAGCGCGGTCAGCGGATCTGCGGCCAACGATTCGAACGCGTCGCGATCGGTGAGCCAGTGGCGGTTCAGCTCGCAAGCGGCGCCGGTCGCGCGGAAGACCAGATCGGGCGCGAGGCCGATCAGGCTGTGCCGCCCGCGAACCGAGCCGCCCTCGACCGACTCCAGCAGGAAGTCGCCGCGGCCGGGCTCGATCAGCTTGAGCGCGGCAGCGACCGGCGTCTCGGTATCCGCGACCTGCCGACGCCAGACCAAGGCGGGGCGCCCGGCCGCAAGCGCGGCGCGGGCGGTGTCGAGACCCTGGATCACTGGCCGCCGTTGCGCTGCAGATCGGCGCGCAGGCGGGCGATCGCAGCCTCGTTGCGGCGAACCTTCAGCGCGCTGACCACCGAGTTGGCAAACTGGCGCTGATATTCCTGGGCGCTCAGCTGGCCCAGCGCCTGGGTGATCGACTGCAGGATCTGCGGACCCTGGGGATCGCTTGCGACGTTGCCCGGCTGGATCGTGTCGACATAGACGACGTAATAGCCGCCGCGGTTCGGCGCCTCGACGAGGCGCGCAGTCTTGGCCGGCATGTCGAACGCCATCTGGATGAAGTTCTCCTTGCCGCGCAGTTCGCTGCGCTTGAAGTCGAACGGCTTGGGCGGAGCACCCTTGGTAGCGCCCGCTTCCGCCAGCGCCTGCGCCATCGGCACGCCCTTCTGCAGCTTGGGCAGCATCGCGGTGGCGGCGGTGCGCGCCTTGGCAAGCGCCTGGTCGAGCAGATAGTCGGCCTTCACCTTGTCCGTGATCTGGGCGAGCGGGCGGGGCGCTGCCGGCACGGTCTTCTCGAGCGAGACGACCGCGAAGCCGCCATCCTGGCCTACCGGCACGACCTGCGGCTCGTCGCCGGCCTGTTCGAAGCCGAAGCCGGCCTTCATCACCGCGACGGTGGTGGCGTCGGGCTGGGAATCGGCCTTGTCCGGATCGGTGCCGTTGGCGATCAGCGCAGGGGTGCGGACCGCGGTCAGCTTGGCCTTGGCGACGGCTTCGTCGAACGTCGCGCCGTCGCCGACCGAATCCTCGATCGACTGGCGCAGATCGCCGAGCAGCGACGCCAGCTTGCGCTTGGCGACGGCGTCGGCCAGCTCGCCGCGGACCTGCTCCAGCGTGCGGGCGGGGATCTTCTCGACCTTGCTCACCTTGTAGACGAACCAGGCGCCGCCGAGCTGCACCGGGCCCTGCAGGGCGGTGGCGGGCGCCGCGAAGGCCGCATCTGAGAACGGCGCCGAAACCTGCTTGGCGATGCCGGCCTTGTCGGCGGCGTCGATCGTGCGAGCCTCCAGGCCGGCGGCCTTGGCGGCGGCAGCGAGGTCACCGCCCTTGGCAGCGTCGGCGACCTTGGCGGCAATCGACTGGCTGATCGCCTGGACGAGCTGCAGCCCACGCTTTTCGCTGGCGGCGTATTTGGCGGCATCCTTCTTGTAGGCGGCGGCGATCTCGGCGTCGGTCGGGGTCGCCTGCGCCTTCAGCGCATCGGGCTGGGCAAGCGCATAGCGGACGATGCGGCGTTCCGGCACCAGGTAACGGCTGCGGTTCTGCGCGTAATAGCCGGCCAGCGTATTGGCGTCGGGGGCGGGGCCGGGATCCATCGCCAGCGACTGGACGAAGCCGACGATGCCCGTCCGGCGCTCGAGCAGCGTCGAGACATAGGGCGTCACGACGCCCGTGGGCGCCGGTGCCGGCAGCGCGACGGGGCCGACCAGCCACACCGCATAGCGCTGCACGGTCATGCCCTCGCGGAACTGCGCAGGGTTGATTCGGTTCTGCGCGAGCAACTGCTCGAAGGTCTGCTGGCTGAACTTGCCGTCCATGCCGGCGAACTGCGGATTGTTGACGATTTCGGAATCGATCAGCTTCTTGCCGACCGCCATGCCGTTCTGGTTGGCGAAGGACTCCAGCGCGGCCGAGGAAATGGCGTCGTTCAGCGCGGCCTCGAACCCGCCCTCCGCCAGCAGCTGCGCCATGGTGACGTTCTGGCGCTGCGCCTGGGCATTGCGGATGATCCGGTCGATCCGGTCACGCACGTCGCGCTCGGTCACATCCTTTCCGGCCACCGTCGCCAGCGTCGTGCTGTTGGCGCCGCTGATCCCCGCCCGCATGCCGGTGACGTCACTCGCCGCAAAGGCGATCGCGAGCAGGCCCAGGAAAATGAAGACGATGATCAGGCCGTAGCGCGACTTGGTGAAGTTCCGGAAGGCGTTGAGCATGGAAAGCCGTTCGTTCGAGGAATTTGGGCCCGCTTTAGGGCGGGTGCCGCGCGCCTTCAAGCTTGTGCCGTGCGGCGCGATCGGTATCGGCTGTACCGAAACAGAAAGGGAGTGGTGATGCGTCGGAAATTGGTGGCCGGAAACTGGAAGATGCACGGCATGCGCGCGCAACTGCACGAGATCGATGCGATCGCCGCTGCCGCCAAGGCGCATCCGCAAGTCGATGCCCTGCTCTGCGTGCCGTTCACGCTGATCGCGGCGGCGGTGGAAATCGCCCAAGGGTTCACGATCGGCGCGCAGGACGTGCACGAGAATGACCATGGTGCCCATACCGGCGACGTCTCCGCGCCGATGCTGGTGGAGGCCGGTGCCAAGGTGGTGATCGTCGGCCATTCCGAACGCCGCGCCGATCACGCCGAGACGAGCCATCATACCTGGGCAAAGGCCGCGGCCGCGCGCCGACACGGGCTGGACGTCATCCTGTGCTGCGGCGAGACCGAGGCGGAACATGACGCCGGCCGCGCCGAGCGCATCGTCCAGTCCCAGATCGAGAAGTCGCTGCCCGACGGCGCGGCACCCGACTGGCTGACGATCGCCTATGAGCCGCGCTGGGCGATCGGCACGGGCAAGACCCCGACGCTGGACGAGATCGCGACGATGCACGCGATCATCCGCGCCAAGCTGCGCGGCATGATCGGGTTCCAGGCGAACGAGATGCGGATTCTCTATGGCGGGTCGGTGAGCGGTGCCAACGCCGCCTCGATCCTGGCGGTGGACGATGTCGACGGGGCTCTCGTCGGGGGCGCCAGCCTCACCGCCGAGAAATTCGTGCCGATCATCGAAGCCGCGGCAAAAATCGCAGCGCTGTAATTAACCACTTGGCGGAGGTCTCGCGCTACAAGGCCTCCATGTTGCAGCGGATCAACCTCGTCCGATCGGGAAGGACACAGCTCGACCGGGCGATCCTGACCGAACAATATCGGGTGCTGGGTCAGCAGATCCCGCTGATGTACATGCTCGTCTTCCTCGACGCGGTGTTCCTGGGCTTTGCCTCCTATGGTGCCGTGTCGACGCGACTCAGCGTGGCAGCGCCGGCGCTGCTTGGGGTCGCGGCGCTGGTGCGCAGCCTGTTGTGGGTTCGGCGGCAGCGCAATTCGGTTCCCAATCTTCGTCGGATTCGGCGCTATTTGAACGGGACGATCATCGCTGCGGCCGTGCTCAGCCTGGCCTTTGGCGGCTGGGCATTGATGTTGTTCTTCGAAGTGGACCTGGCGCGGCGGACTTCGATTGCGCTCTACATCTTCATCGGCGCGATCACCTGCTGCTACTGTCTCCAGACGTTCCCGATCGCGGCGTGGCTGGTGATGATGTGCGGCGCCTACCCGGTCGTGGTGTGCCTGCTCGCTTCCGGGGACCTGTTCCTCGTCGGCCTGGGCGTGAACATCGTACTGGTATCCGCGGTGGTGCTGCGGATGTTCGGGGCCAGTCATACCGTCTTTGTCGAGGTGCTGGCGTCCCGCGCGGAAATGGCCGCAGGGCAACGCCGCGCCCGCCTGGCCGAGCGGCGCGCGCATGAGCTTGCCTATCACGATCCGCTGACCGGGCTGCCGAACCGGCGTGCCCTCACGGAATATCTGCACCGCGCCGAGCCCGCGCAGTTCGGGCTGATGCTGGTCGATCTCGATCGTTTCAAGTCCGTCAACGACGTCCACGGCCATCCGATCGGCGACCAGCTGCTTCGCGCGGTGGCAGGGCGGCTCCGCTGGGTGGTGGGCGAGGAGGGGCGCAGCTACCGGCTGGGCGGCGACGAGTTCGCGATCACGCTGTCCTACGGGGAAGGAGACGTCGATCGGGTCCGCGCCATCGCCCATACGATCGTCCGTGAGGTGGCCCGGCCCTTCCTGATCGACGATCGTATGCACCATATCGGCGCCAGCGTCGGCATCGCCCTCTATCCCGAGGACGCAGGCGACGCGGATACGCTGATGCGCCGCGCCGATGTCGCGCTCTATCAGGCCAAGGAGGCAGGCCGCGGCTGCTATTGTGCCTTCGCCGCGCGGATGGATGCCGAAATCCGCCGGCGCTCGTCGATCGAGGCCGAAATGCGGGTGTCGCTCGACGAGGGGCGCTTCTACCCGCGGTACCAGCCGATCGTCGACCTCCGCACCGGACGCGTGGCGGGGTTTGAGCTGCTCGCTCGCTGGCGGCGCGACGATATCGAGATCGGCCCGGACCAGTTCATCCCGATCGCCGAGGAATGCGGGCTGCTCAACACGCTGATGCTCGATCTGCTCGACCGCGCCTGCATCGAGACGCGCGACTGGCCGGTGCCGGTGAGCATCGCGATCAACATCTCGCCGGGCCAGCTCCGCGACGACTGGCTGAGCCACAAGATTCTGTCGGTGCTCGCCCGCACCGGCTTCCCGCCGCAGCGGCTGACGGTGGAGATCACCGAGAATGCCCTGATCGTCGATGCCGACAAGGCCTATCATGCGATCGAATCGCTGAAGAACCAGGGCGTGCAGCTGGCACTCGACGATTTCGGCACCGGCTATGCCTCGATCCAGCATTTGCGAATGCTGCCGTTCGACAAGATCAAGATCGACCGGTCCTTCGTCGATACGCTCGCGGAGGACCAGGAAGCGCTGAGGATCGTGCGCGCGATCCTGGGCCTGGCAGCGACGCTGGAGATGCCGGTGGTGGCCGAGGGGATCGAGACGCTGGAGACGGCCGAGATGCTGCGCGCGCTCGGCTGTGCGGAGGGACAAGGCTATCTGTTCGGCCGCCCGATGGCCAAGGACGAGGTCGAACGCTGGCTCGCCGACGGCACGATGCCGCCGGCGGCCGAAGCGCTTATCCGCCGTAGCGGTCCTTGAGCACCTTCCAGGTGGCGCGGAGGCTTACCGCCTCCGCGCCCTTGGGACGGCCCGGCTTGGCGCTGCCGTTCCAGCAGAAGATGTCGAAATGGGCCCACTGGGCCTTGGCCGGCACGAATTCCTTGAGGAACAGCGCGGCGGTGATGGCGCCGCCGAACGGACCCTCGGCCGCGTTGACCATGTCCGCCACATCCGACTTCAGCAGATCCTTGTAGGGATCGTAGAGCGGCATCCGCCAGATCGGGTCGGCCTCTTCCTCGCCGGCCGCAAGGATCTCGGCTGCCAGCGTGTCGTCATTGGCAAACAGCGCCTGCAGGTCCGCGCCGAGCGCCACGCGGGCGGCGCCGGTCAGCGTTGCGAAGTCGAACACCAGCTCCGGATTCTTCTCTTCCG
>NZ_CAJYTI010000034.1 GCF_913777625.1 uncultured Sphingomonas sp. | reverse complement strand
GGCTGGTGTTCACCCGGCTGGGTACGCGCGAGGCGAGGATCGGCAACCACCTGCGTGCGCAGGGTTTTGCCGATCCCGAGGCACTGTGATCGACCAAATGCGCTGGAAAAACGTGGGTTAGCAGGCTAAGTCGCCTCGCATGATGAGCGAGAGCAGCGAAGCGCGCCGGGCCACACAGGTCGACGCACGCCCAGTTGACGCAAAGGCAGTTGACGCACGGCCAGTTGATGCACGGGCAGTCGACTATTCGCGCGTGTTCACCCAGGCGATCGATCGCCTGCACGCCGAGGGGCGCTACCGCGTCTTCATCGACATCCTGCGCAACAAGGGCATGTTCCCCAATGCGCGCTGCTTCGCCGGGCATAACGGGCCGAAGCCGATCACGGTGTGGTGCTCGAACGATTACCTCGCGATGGGGCAGCACCCCAAGGTGATCGCGGCGATGGAAGAGGCGCTGCACGATGTCGGCGCGGGCTCGGGCGGCACGCGCAACATCGGCGGCAACACCCACTATCACATCGATCTCGAGCGCGAGCTGGCCGACCTGCACGGCAAGGAAAACGCGCTGCTGTTCACCTCGGGCTATGTCTCGAACGAGGCGACGCTGGCGACGCTCGCCAAGGTGATGCCGGGCTGCATCATCTATTCGGACGAGCTCAACCACGCCTCGATGATCGCCGGCATCCGCAATTCGGGCTGCGAGAAGCGCGTCTGGCGCCACAACGATGTCGCCCATCTCGAGGAACTGCTCGCCGCCGACGATCCCTCGGTCCCGAAGCTGATCGCGTTCGAGAGCGTCTATTCGATGGACGCCGACATCGCGCCGATCGCCGCAATCTGCGACCTGGCGGACAAGTACAATGCGCTGACCTATCTCGACGAGGTCCATGCGGTGGGCATGTACGGCCCGCGCGGCGGCGGCATCTCGGACCGCGAGGGGCTCGCCCACCGGTTGACGATCATCGAGGGCACGCTGGGCAAGGCGTTCGGGGTGATGGGCGGCTATATCGCCGCCGATCAGGTGATCATCGACGTGATCCGCAGCTATGCGCCGGGCTTCATCTTCACTACCTCGCTGTCGCCGGTGCTGGTCGCCGGCGCGCTGGCGAGCGTGCGGCACCTCAAGGCCTCGAGCGTCGAGCGCGAGGGCCAGCAGGCCGCCGCGGCGACGCTCAAGCGGCTGATGGCCGATGCCGGGCTGCCGGTGCTGCCGTCGACCACGCATATCGTGCCGCTGATGGTCGGCGATCCGGTCAAGGCCAAGAAGATCAGCGACGTGCTGCTCGCCGAATACGGCGTGTACGTGCAGCCGATCAACTATCCCACGGTGCCCCGCGGCACCGAGCGGCTGCGCTTCACCCCCGGCCCGGCGCACGACGAGGCGATGATGCGCGAGCTGGTCGACGCGCTGGTCGAGATCTGGGGACGGCTGGAGCTTCGGCGGGCGGCGTGAGGCCCGTCAGTCGAGGATTACAATAGCGTCCGACCAAGGAACGGAGATCGGATCGCCGAAGCGCACGACCTGACGGTCGACGTATCCCCCATCCACCTTGGGGGAGCCCATGACGTGAACAATCCGCGCCGCCGAATCGACGACCCAGTACTGCGCGACACCCGCTCTCCCGTAATCGGCGAGCTTCTCGCCAAGGTCGCGCGCAACCGTTGTATCCGCGATCTCGACGGCTAGAAGAATATTCGCCCCGCTCGGCACGGCGTTCGCTTCCAGCGTCTTGGGATAAACGGCGATGTCCGCCGCCCGGACGCTGAGTTCGTCGATCCGTATCGCGAGATCGGTAGCGATCGCGAGCGGCTTCCCGCCGAACGTCGCATGCAGCTGCAAGACGAGGGTCGCGTTTCGCTCGCCATGACCTGGCAGTGCCGGCATCATCTTTACGAGCGCTCCCCCCACCAGCTCGGCGCGCATATTAGCGAACGCACCCAGCTTCAGCATCCGTTCGAAATCGGCGGCCGTGAAGGCGACGCACGGCTCCTGAAGCTCCGAAAGTCGGAAGGGCTGGTTCATGATGGGTAATCTACCACCTGGCCAAACCAGGCGCCAGCATCAGGCCAGTCGCCGTAGCACCGCGCTCCATGTATAGCCGCGCAGCGACGAGCGGAATTCCGCCGCCAACCCCTGCTCGGCGGCGATCGCCTCCACCACTTCGCGCAAGTCTGCCCGCGGATAGACGTGGAAGGCGTTCAGTTCCTTGAAGTGGAAGCGCTTGGCGAAACCCGGCAGGCGCTCATACTGGCCGAAATCGACGATATGCAGGCTCCCGCCCGGCGCCAGCGCCTTGGCGCCCAGGGCGATGGCTTGCCGCCAGGGCGGGATCATCGACAGCGTGTAGCTCATGAACACGCGGTCGACCTGCTCCAGCCCGAACAGCGCGCCCACGTCGAACGCACCGGCATCGCCCTGCGCCAGCGTGATCTTGTCCGAGAGGCCATGCTTCGCCACCGACTTGCGCGCGGTATCCAGCATCGCCTCGCTGATGTCGAAGCCGTGGAAGCGGGCGTTCGGCCAGCGCCTGGCGGCGACGATCAGGTTGCGCGCGGTGCCGCAGCCGACCTCCAGCACCGTGCCACCGGGGGGCGGCGCGAGTTCGCGGATCAGCCGGTCGCGGCCGAGCAGATAGAATTTGCGCGTGAGATCGTAGAAGTGGCGATGGAGCGCATAGGTCGCATCCATCAGCCCCTTCTGGTCGCCCGCCCCGGCGTTCCCGCTCATGCGTGCGGCTTCAGCGTCCAGACATGGGTCGCGCCGTACACCGAGGAACGGTCACGGCGGGTCCAGTCGTCGAGCTTGGCCTGGTCCTCATACTGCCACTGATTCATCAGCTCGTCGGGGATGTGGCCGCGCACCACGTCCGGCACCGCGGCGGTGCGGTAGAGCACGCGCGCGCCGGGCTTAGCGGTGCGAGTGATCTCGGTCCAGATGCGGGTCAGCTGCTCGTCGGTCATCCAGTCCTGCGCATCGAGCAGGATGTAGCGATCGAGCGACTGGGCCGGCATCGACTCGAGATAATCGGCATAGTTGGTGTGGCGGATCTCGACGCGGTCGGCGCGGTCGCGCACGAGCTCGTAGTTCTTGCGCTCGAGATAGGGCGGCAGCGGCGCGCCCTCATGCTCGCCATAGCCGCGGCCGAACGCCTGCCAGGCGTAGAAATTGTCCTTGAGGTCGAAGTCGCAGGCCAGCTTGCGCAGGCGGCTGCGCAGCGCGCCGGTGATGCCCTCGTTGTCGTCGACCTTGAGCAGGTCATATTGCGCCGGCGGGATGCCGAAGCCGAACAGCGCGGCGGGCTGATCGACCATCCAGCGCAGCAGCTTCTTGTCGAAGAAGGGCGCGAAGCGCGTCTCGAAGATCTCGCGCTGCTCCTCGATCGACTTGGCCTGCAGGATCTCCTTGGGATCGATGCCGTAGCGATGCGCCAGCCAGTGGACGAAGCCGATCAGCCGGCCGAGCAGGCCCTGGCGATAGAAGCCGGTCTTGAAGCCGTTGATCCGCCGCACGCCGTTGGGCGCGCGGCCTTCCCAATAAGCGCGCGAGGTCTCGTCGAGGCTGCCACGCAGATAGGTCTTGTAGGCGTCGACATTCTCCGGCCGGTTGGCGAGGCCGAAGAAGCGGTGGAAGGACTCATAGTCCGGCAGGCGGAGCGCCGCCTGCTGCTTGAGCTTGTTGAGCGCGATATGCGCCGGGTTCAAGTCCACCGCAGTGATCTTGGCCGGGTTCGCCGTCAGGTAGGAGAACACGTTGCAGCCGCCCGAGGCGATCGTGACGATGTGGCTGTCCGGCGTGATCTGCAGCGCTTCCATGTCGATCACCGGGTCTTCCCAGATCTGGGCATAGACCAAGCCGCGGAACGCGAAGGTGAAGGCGCGTTCGAGGATACCTTCCTTCGAAAGATGCTCGTGGCGGTGCACCGCACCGCGAACCGCATCGTTCTTCGGCGCCTTGGCGATAGATGACATTCGAAACGACTCCCGGCGTGCGAGCCTGCCCGGCGCCCCGCCGAACCTGCTCTCCACCCCCTGTGACAAAAGCTTTGCAGCCTTGTGACAGTGGCGCCGGGAAATCAATCCTTCGGCATGCCGCCCGCCGCAGGCCAGTCGGTATCGCCGACCCGCTTCAGCGTCATCGTGAAGAAGCGGCGCGGCGGCTGGCCCTGCATCACATAGTCGCCGACTTCGGTGTAGCTGCCGCCGGCGAAGGTGGCGGTGTAGCGCACCACCGCGTTCGGCCCGGCCGGGGTCTCCCAGGTGTAGCCGGTATCGGTGAGGGCGAAGGGAAAGGCGCCGGCGCGGCCCTGGGCATGGCTGGCAAGCGTGTATTTCTGGGACGCCTGGTCGTACGAGAGCACGGCAAAGGCGTGGAAGGGCGCGGTGCCGTCCGCGCCATAGGATTTGCCCTCGATCACCAGCAGCGTGCCGTCGAGCATGCTGCCGATCCGTTCGGTCTGGATCATCTTGCGCGGGCCGGCGGGCGTCATCGTCTCGGCCGTGCCGCGCCAGAGGCCGCGCATCCAGTCGAGCTTCTTCAGCGCCGCCTGCTGCGCGGCGATCGCGGCGGTGTCGGCCGCCTGGGCGCGGGCGGCGGTTGTGACGGCCATCGGTGCCGCGATGGCCAGAAGCAGCATGACGAAACGGCGCATCGGATTCCTGCTCCCCCAACAAGGATTGTCCGGGAACGCGCGCAGTGGCAGCCTGCCGCCATGCCCGCGATCCTCGCCCCCGTGCTTCGCCGCGCATCGCCCCGCGACAAGGGCGATTTCGCGAAACCAGCGCGGCGCTTCGTGAAATCGACACGCGGGCGGCTGCCGGGCTTTCCGCTGCTGTGGATCGCCTGCGCGGGAATCGCCGGGCTGATGATCGTGACCGGCGGCTTCCGTACCGACAGCCTGCCGCTGCCGCAGCGCGCGGGCTTCTGGCTGCTGCTGATGGGGTGGAACGCGGTCAAATGGCAGCTGCTGTTCGCGTGGTTCGTGCGTAAGCCGCAGGACTGGCCGCGGGTTGCGGTGATCGGCACCGTGCTGCTCAACCTGCCGCTGCCGGCGGAGATCGGCTGGAGCGCGGCAGCGGTGGGCGTCGGCACGGTGGCGATGCCGGGACTAGTGTGGGCCAATGCCGCAGCGATCGGGCTGATGGCGCTGACGGTATGCGTAGCGACCGTACGGGCGATGCGCCCGGCAGCCAGCGCACCCCGCCCGCTTGCGGGAGGGGTCGGGGGAGGGGCTGATGTGGGAGCGCCGGACTCCGCTGAGGCCATCCCCTCCCCTAGCCCCTCCCGCGAGCGGGAGGGGAACGCAGAAGCGACAGCGTTTGGCACGGCAGCGCCATGCCTTCTTGCCCGCGCCCGCATAGCGCCGGACGCCCTGCTCGCGGTGGAGGCCGAGGACCATTATTGCCGCATCCGCGCCCACGGGGGCGGCGGGCTGCACCATTACCGCTTCGGCGACGCGCTGGCGGAACTCGCCGCACTCGACGGCGCGCAGGTGCATCGCGGCGCGTGGGTCGCCGCGCAGGCGGTGACCGGCGCTCGGCGCGAGGGGCGACGCTGGCTGCTGCAACTGGCGGATGGCAGCGCGGTGCCGGTCAGCGCGACCTATCTGCCCGAGGTCCGCCGCCGGGGCTGGCTGCCGCATATGCGTTGAAGAAAATTCGCGGACGTTCGCAACCTTTCGGCCGGCTGGCCCGAACCTATATCGAACCCCACATGTCCACGAGGTCCACCATGCCGATCGATCGCCGCCAGTTGCTCGCCGCCGCCGGCGCGGGCGCCGCTCTCCTGCCGCTGTTCGCGTGCAGCAACGCCCCCGCCGCGCCGCTGCCCGACTTCCCGTTCAAGCTGAGCGACGCGGCGTGGAAGAAGAAGCTGGGGCCGGCCGCCTATAACGTGCTGCGCAACGGCGGAACGGAATATCCCTTCACCAGCCCGCTCAACAAGGAGCATCGCAAGGGCGTGTTCGGCTGCGCGGGCTGCGCCCTGCCGCTGTTCGATTCGGCGACCAAGTTCGACAGCGGCACCGGCTGGCCGAGCTTCTACCAGCCGCTCGCCAATGCGGTGTTGACGCGGAGCGATCGCAGCCTGGGGATGGAGCGCACCGAAGTGCTGTGCCGCCGCTGCGGCGGGCATCTCGGCCATGTCTTCGACGACGGGCCCAAGCCGACCGGCAAGCGCTATTGCATGAACGGGGTGGCGCTGCGTTTCACGCCCAGGGCGTGATGCGCGGCAGCCGGATCAGTTGGAGAAGCTGAGCGTCGGCAGGCTGAGAGCGGCGACCTGGACATTGGCCCAGTCGGTCGCCGGCGCCGAACCCGGATAGATGAAGCCGTTGACCGGATAGCTCGAGGTGCCGAGGCCGGCAGTGCGGCCGTACCACACGCGGACTTCGCTCCAGTCGCCCTTGGCCGAAACGTCGACGGCGCGGACGTCGCGCTCGATCGCGCCGGGGGTCGACCAGTTGGCGTGGGTCAGCAGCACTTCGCGATCGCTGATCACCTGCGACACCATCGCGACATGGCCCATCGGCATGCGGGCGGTGCGCTGGAACGACATCACCGCGCCGACCTTCGGGGTCTCGCCGCGCTGGTAGCGGCCGGCGGCCTGGTCCCACCAGGTCCAGGCGTTGCCGTGGAGATCGACACCGGTCGCCTGGCGCGCGAAGGTCACGCACTGCCAGAAGGGCGCCTTCGCCTGGGCGGGGGCCGTGGTCATCAGGGCGCAGAACGCCATCAGCGCGAAACGCACTGCAAAACGCGTGAACAAGTTTTGGACCCCCCGGTCAGAAACGAAGCGGTTGAGGGTTGCTAGCCAAACTATAGGACGCTCGTACAGCCCCTCGGCACGCCGATCCGACGAACCGTTGGAATGCGCCGACGAGGTGCGCTGAACCGTTTGTGAACGGCGGGAACCTTCGTTTCAGGGCGCCTTGCCCCGCAAGGGACAACCGATTGCCCATTATGGTGCAAACGTACCCGCCTACGGGAAAATACGAAGGTATATCAGCGACCTATGGAGGAATGCGCAGCCTCATCAACTCGTCGCAAACCCATGTTGCGTCGCAGCAGGATTTAGGTTCCAATGCCTCGTGGGGATACGGAGGGGGTCATTAAGCTCTGCGTTAACCAGTACGGAGCATGATCCCTCCCACGGGTCGAGAAGGAACCGATCGGGAGACGACGAGATGGCTGCACGAGCAAAACCGGCCGAAGGCGCGATGACGCTGGCAGAGATGAAGGAATTTGCGGGCTTCACCGCGGCGACCCAGCGCTATGTGCGCCGGTCGCTCGACGTGGGGCTGGAGCGCGATGACGCCCTCTCGCGCTGGTCGCGCGACGTGGTCGAGGCCGCCAGCATCCGCGCCCAGGCACGCGTCTACGAGCGCCTCGGTGATATCCGCGCGCTGCTGCCGAACGACAGCGATCTCAATGCGATCGAGCCGTTCATGGCGCCGCTGGTGACGCTTTCCGCCTTCGATCTCGGCCAGGGCCGGCTGACCAGCTTCTCGGCCTATCGCTTCCTCTACGAGCGGCTGCTCGGCGCGGAAGTGCGGCCATGGCTGCCGGCGGCGTTCTGCTCGGCCTCGGCGCTGCCGCACCTCCATCCGGACCTGCGCCGCAAGCTGCTCCAGTCGATCAGCGAAGCCGCGGCGACCGCCTCGGGCTGGTCGAATCGCCAGCCGAGCTTCTTCCCGCAATGGGTCGAGAAGATCGACACCAACGCGCTGCCGAACTGAGACGGGGATGCGCTGACGGGAATGCGCGCTGCTTCATCCCGTCATCCCGGCGAAAGCCGGGATCCATTCGCCTCCCCTTCACAGCAAGAGCCGATACGAAGACCCCAATGGACCCCGGCTTTCGCCGGGGTGACGGTTGGGAGGCAGCGAGAAGGCGCCAAAAGGCGTCAGCGGCAGGCCCGCCACCCCATCTCGCCGCGTGCAGCCTGGTCGAGATGGAGGTGGTCGCGGTGGGCGGCGTTATAGTCGGGCGACAGCACCGTCGCGAACAGCCGGCACGCGCCGTCCCGCACCGCGCGCAGGAAGACGGCCTTGTCGCCTTCCCCCTTCCAGTCGTTCAGCACGCTGATCCGCCGTCCGTCCGCCAGGACGAACGCGGCGATGTCGACGGCATTGGCGCGGGCATGCTCGCTCCAGTCGCCGGTGGTGCGGCCATACATGCGGCGGCACGAATAGCTGCCGAAATGCTCGATCCGCACGACGCGGGATCCGAACTGCTTCTGGGCCTCGGGCTGGACGATGTTCCACTCCCATAGCGCCAGCCCCGCCGCGACCGGACAGGCCGTGCCCAGCCCCGGGCTGAAGCCGATCGTCCGCGATCCGCCGCCGGTGAACCGCACGCCGTTCGCATAGCCGCATTCGCCCTGCCGCTCGACCGGGGCCAGCTTCTCGTAGTGAACGCCCGCCCGGGTGAGCAGCGCCCGGCACTGGCCATCGTCGGTGCCGAGTCCTGCCAGCTTGCGACCGGTGAAGGCGCCGATCGGCTGCGACAGGTCGAGCGGCGTCCAGGGTACGTCCTGCGGGCGGCTGCGCGTCCATAGCAGCAACAGCAGCGCGCCGCCAGCGATCAGCGCGAAGACGAGCAGCACCCAGAGCGTCTGCTTCAGTGCCTTCACGCCCGCACCGCGCGGTCCATCCGTTCGGCGGTGACGGGGTAGCCCAGCCCTTCGGGAATGCAGAGCCAGTCGACGCCGCCGCGCGACTCGACGAACGGCGTGATCGTCTCGATCGGAAATCGGCGAGCTTGGGCCATCGCCGACTCGAAACCGTCGAACAGCGCGAGCCGTTCCAGGTTGCGACGGGTGGGATAGATCAGCATCGCCTCGCCGCGATCCGCCGCATCGAGCGCGCCTTGCGCGGTGATCCAGCACAGCCGGACATTCTCGCTGCCGTCGACGAGCGGTGCGGCGCCTTGCGGCGCGCGGGCGAGGTAGAAGCGGGTATCGAACACGCGGTGCGGCAGGCCATAGGGCAGCCAGCGCGCGAAGGGCACCAGCACGTCCAGGTCGAGGACAAGTCCGGCGCCCGCGAGCAGCTGCGCGAAGGGCGTCCCGGCGTGGAGGTCGTCGCGCAGCGCGGCGAGCGTCGCGGCGTCGCAGTCCAGCCCGAGCGCCAGCCCGGCTTCCTCGATCGTCTCGCGGATCGCGGCGACTCGCGCGGCGGCGTCTTCGTGGCGGTCGGTGAGCAGGTGGTCGCCGGGATCGATCCGCCCGCCGGGAAACACCAGCGCGCCGCCCGCGAAGGACATCGCGCGAGAACGCTCGACCATCAGCAGTTCGGGTGCCCCGCCGCCGCCCTCGCGCATCACGACGACGGTGGCAGCGGGAATGGCTTCGACGTGCGACATTGCCCCGGCTCTACGCAGCGGCGGCCCGGCTTACCAGCCGGAGGCGCGCAGCCGCAGGCGGAACACCTGGTCGCTGGAGGTGATGAACAGCGTCCTGCCATCCTCGCCGAAGCAGCAATTCGCCGCCTTCTTGCCGGTGGAGATCAGGCCCAGGCGGCGTCCATCCGGTGCCACGACGTAGATGCCGCCGGGGCCGCTGGCATAGAGATGCCCGCTCGCCGCCACCTTCATCCCGTCGGGATGCCCCTGCAGACCCCGGGCGGCGGCGGCACGGTGGTCGAGGAACAGCGTGCGCCCGGTCGCCAGCCCGTCCTCGCCCAGGCTGTAGGCCCAGGTGAACAGCGCCGCATCATCCGATACCGACACGTAGAGCGTGCGCTGGTCCGGCGACAGGCCGATTCCGTTCGGCCGCGTCAGCTTCGATTCGATCAGGTGCACCGTGCCGTTGGGATCGAGCCGGTAGACGCCGTTGAACGGCAGCTCCTTGAGCGGCGACTCGTCGCCCTCGGTGAAGCCATAGGGCGGATCGGTGAAATAGATCGCGCCGTTCTTCGCCTGCACCAGATCGTTGCAGCTGTTGAACCGCTTGCCCTCGTATTTGCCGGCGAGGATCGTCTTCTGCTTGGTCTCCAGGTCGACCGCGGCAATCGCGCGCGTACCGCTGTCGGCCATCAGCAGTTCGCCCTTGCGGCCCTGGATCATGCCGTTCGATCCCGCCTCGCGCACGCCCTTGGGGATCGGCCCGGCGAGGCCCGAGGGGACGAGGAACGGCTTGGTCTCCTTGCCGTCCCAGCGATAGGCGATGTTCGCCGGCGGATCGGAGAAGAGCAGATAGCTGCGATCGAACGCGCTCGCCCCGCCCGAGGCGCCGCCGGTCACCGCGCCGTCGCGGATCCACACCGGCCCTTCGGCCCATTGGATGCCGCTGGCGATCGCCTCGAGCGGCGACTCGACATCGAGCAGCGTATCGAGTTCCGGATCGAACCGGGTGATCGTGCCCTCGCCCGCCGCATGCGCGATGCCGGGCAACAGCGGCAGCGCGGCCATACCGCCCAGCAGGGTGCGGCGGGTGGTGGCGATCATGGTCAGCATCCTCTCAGACGAACGGCCACAGCAGCAGCGCCATGCCGAAACTGGTCAATCCGGCGATGGTGGCACCGATGGTCCAGCTGCGAAAGGTCTGCGCCTCGGTGAGGCCGAGATATTGCTTCACCAGCCAGAAGCCGGTGTCGTTGACATGGCTCGCCACCGTCGCGCCCGCACCGATCGCGACAGTGACCAGCGCGATCCGGTCCGGCCCCAACCCGGCCGCGGTGATCAGCGGCGCGGCGAGCCCGGCGGCGGTGACCATCGAGACCGTGGCCGAGCCCTGCGCCACCCGGACGAATGCTGCGAGCAGGAAGGCGAAGACCGGAATCGAGACCTGCGCCGCCTGCACCGCCAGGGTGATCTGCTTGCCCGCGCCCGAATCGATCAGCACTTCCTTGTAGGCCGCGCCCGCACCGATGATCAGCACCATCAGCCCGGCCGGCTCCAGCGCGCGGGTGCTGATCTTCGAGAGCGTCTCGAACCCCGCCCCCGCCTTGAAGCGCAGCCATGCCATCGCGCCCAGCACCGCGAGCATCAGCGCGGTGAAGGGGTGGCCGAGGAACACCAGCGCCGTGCGCGCCGGCCCCGGCGCCATCGCCTCGCTGGCGACGGTGCCGATCAGGATCAGCGCCAGCGGCAGCAGCATCGCGGCGAGCGCGGGGCCGAAGCCGACCGCCCCGGTCTGCGGCGCACCTTCGTCGAGCATCGGCGGCGCGCCGATCGCGCCGTGGCCGGGCGCGCCATGGGCGAGCTTGGCGAAGACCGGCCCCGCGAGGATCGCCGAGGGGATGCCGCAGATCAGGCCATAGAGCGCCATCCGGCCATAGTCGGTGTGGAGCAGCTCGGCGACGGCGACCGGCCCCGGATGCGGCGGAAGCAGCGCGTGCATCGTCATCAGCCCGGCAAGGAGCGGCAGCGCGAAGTAGGTGATCCGCCGCTCGGCCCGCACCGCCAGCGTGGTGAGCAAGGGCGCAAGGATGATGAAGGCGACGTCGAAGAACAGCGGCACGCCGACGACGATGCCGATCGCGGTGAGCGCCCAGGGCACCCGCTTCTCGCCGAACCAATCGAGCAGCCGCCGCGCGATCGCCTGCACGCCGCCCGAGGCTTCGAGCATCCCGCCCAGCACCGCGCCGAGCCCGATCACCACCGCGACCGAGCCGAGTGCGTCGCCCGTGCCCTTCTTGATCGCGGCGATCACCGCCTGCGGATCGTTGCCGAAGACGAGGCCGGTCGCCAGCGCCACCAGCAGCAGCGCGACGAAGGGCTGGAGCTTGAGGCGCAGCACCAGCAGGATCACCGTCGCGATGCTGCCGGCGACGATGAGCAGCGTATGCCAGGGCTCGCCCATCACGCGACCTCCACCCTGGTGGCAAGCGAGGCAGCGGGCACCTGCCCTTCGGCGCCTGCGGTGATACGGAACCTAGCTTCGCTCTTCAGATCGGCCGAGGAGGCGCCGGCCATCAGCCGGATCTCGCCTGCCTCGACGATCCATTTGCCATCGCGCCAGAAGGCGAACTGCTCGGGGGTGAGGGTGAAGCGCACGGTGCGCGTCTGCCCGGGCTTGAGGGTGATACGGGCAAAGCCCCGCAGCTCCGCCACCGGCCGCGAGACCGAAGCGACGGGATCGTTGGCGTAGAGCTGCACCACCTCCTCGACCGCCATCGTGCCGCGATTGGTGACCTGCACCGAGGCGGTGATGCGGCCGCCGGGCGCGAGCGTCTCGGCGCCGAGCGTCAGGGGGCCATAGGCAATCTCGCCATAGGTCAGGCCGTGGCCGAAGGCGAAGAGCGGGCCGATCTCGGTATCGTGATAGCGCGCACTGTCCACCGCGAGATCGGGATTGGCCGGGCGGCCGGTGGGGAGATGGGCATAGCTCTGCGGCGACTGGCCGGTGCGGCGCGGCATGCCGATCGGCAGGCGACCGCCGGGGGCGGCCTTGCCGGTGAGGATCTCGGCGATGGCGGGGCCGCTCTCGATGCCGAGCAGCCAAGTCTGCAGCACGGCAGGCACGCCGGCCAGCTCGCGTTCGAGCGCGAGCGGACGGCCGCCCATCAGGATCGCGACGATCGGCTTGCCGGTGCCCTTCAGCGCCTCGAGCAGGGCCGCCTGACCGTCGGGAAGTCCGATCTCCGCATAGCTGCGCGCCTCGCCGGTGCGGTCATAGTCCTCGCCGAGCGCGACCAGCACCACATCGGCGCGCTTCGCCGCCTCGACGGCGGCGGCGACATCGGTGCCCGACTGATACTCGGCACCCGCCAGCGCCGCCTTGAGCGTCACTGCGTCAGTCGCCTGCCCCCGCGCGCGCCACGAACCGATCGCCGAGGACGCATCGTCCGCCAGCGCGCCGATCAGCGCGAGCTTGGCGCCCGCCTTGAGCGGCAGCACCGCACCGTCGTTGCGCAGCAGCACCACCGAGCGCTTGGCGAGGTCGCGCGCCTCGCTCCGCCGCAGCGGCGCCTTGTCGCGCGCCGGATCGCCGAAGCCATAGGGATCGTCGAACAGCCCCAGCCGCGCCTTGGTGGCGAGGATGCGCCCCACTGCTTCGTCGATCAGCGGCACGAGGCTGGCATCGGCCGTCGCGGCTTCGGCGAGGTAGGTCGCGTAGCTGCCGCTCGCCATGTCCATGTCGACGCCCGCCTTGAGCGCGAGCACCGCGGCCTCGCGCGCATCGGCGGCGATGCCGTGGTTGACCAGCTCGCGGATCGCGTTCCAGTCGCTCACGACCAGCCCCTGATAGTGCCACTGGGCGCGCAGGAAGCCGCGGACCAGATCGGCGTTCGCGGTCATCGGCACGCCGTCGAGCGCGTTGAACGCGGTCATGAAGCTGCCCGCGCCGGCCCGTGATGCCGCATGGAAGGGCGGCAGATAGACTTCGTTGAGCGTCCGGGGCCCCACTTCCGCGCTGTCATAGTCCCGGCCGCCTTCCGCCGCGCCGTACCCGACGAAATGCTTGGCGCAGGCAATCATCCGCATGCCCTTGGCCAAATCGGCGCCCTGGAAGCCGGCGACCTGCGCCTCGGCGATGCGGCTGCCCAGATAGGCATCCTCGCCCGCGCCCTCGACCACCCGGCCCCAGCGCGGATCGCGCGCGATGTCGACCATGGGCGTGAAGGTCCAGTGCAGCCCCGCCGCCCAGGCCTCTTCCGCCGCGATCCGCGCCGCCTGCTCGGCAACCTCGGGGTCCCAGCTCGCCGCCAGTGCCATCGGCACCGGCAGGATCGTGCGATAGCCATGGATCACGTCCATCGCGAACAGCAGCGGGATCTTGAGCCGCGATTCCTCGACGGCCACCCGCTGCAGGTCGCGCAGCGGCTCGGCGCCGGCGACGTGGAGGAACGCGCCCATCTCGCCCTTGCGCACCCGGTCGAGCATCGCCGCGTCGAGCTTCGAGTTGAGCGATTTCTGCCGCCCCCCGGCGATCTGGTTCATCTGCCCGACCTTTTCGGCCAGCGTCATCTGGCCGATCAGCGCCTGGATGCGGGCGCGGTGGTCGGCGCCGAGCGGCCGGGCGGCGCGGGCGAGCGGGGTCCAGGCAGACGCGGCCAGCACCGCGCCTGCCGCCAGTACATCGCGGCGCTTCATGCCAGCGGGATCGCCCGGTGTTCGCGCGCCGCGCGGTAGATCGCCTCGATCAGCCGCATGTCGCGCAGGCCTTCCTCGCCCGAGACGATGGGCTCGCGCCCGCTCAGGATGCATTCGGGCAGATGGTCGAGCTGGCGGACGAACTGGTTCTTGGCCGGCTTGGGCAGCACCACCTGCTCGCGCTTGCCGTCCAGCCGGGTCCACATTTCCTGCCCCTCGTAATTGGTGGCGGGCTCCAGCTCGACCCACCCCTTCCGGCCGGTGACGCGGTAATGATTATGGTTCGAGCTGTAGCTGGAGACGCAATCGGCGATCAGCCCGCTGGGGAAGCGGAACTGCCAGTCGATCCGGTCCTCCACCGTCTTGAAGCGCGGATCGCTGCGATCGGTAAACTCCATCGCGCTGACCTCGACCGGCTCCTCGCCGGAGAGATAGCGCGCGGCGTTGAGGCTGTAGATGCCGATGTCCATCATCGATCCGCCGCCGGACAGCGCCCTGTCGAGCCGCCACTGGTCCGGCGACGCATAGAAGCCATGCTCGGCGAAGATCAGCGTCGGCTTGCCGAGCGCGCCGGACTTCACCGTCTCGATCGCCTTCAGATTGTACGGCTCGAAATGGCAGCGATAGCCGATCATCAGCTTCTTGCCGGCCTTCTTGGCGGCCGCGATCATCGCCTGGCATTCGGCGACCGACACCGCCATCGGCTTCTCGCACATCACATGCTTGCCGGCCTGGTGGGCGCGGATCGTGTATTCGGCGTGCATCGAGTTGGGCAGCACGACATAGACGATATCGATGTCCGGATTGTCGCGTATCCGGTCGTACGTCTCGTAGCTGTACTGGTGCGTCTTCGGGATGCCGTACTCGGCGCCATATTTCGCCAGCTTGGCGGGCGTGCCGCTCACCAGCGCCTTGAGCTCGGCGAACTCGCAGTCCTTGAGGTTGGGCAGGATCTGCTGGGTGGCGTAATAGCCGAGGCCGACCACCGCATAGCCGAGCTTGCGCTTGGGGGCCGCCGCCGCCGATCCGCCGAGCGCACTGGCCACTACCCCGGCGCCGATCCCGCCGAGCACGTCGCGTCGCGTTCCCATGATCCTCCTCCTCGTCCCCCGCGGCCTGTGGGTGCCGCGTGGCCGACAGCGGTATCAATATTGGCGGAGGGGAGCCAGTAGCTCAGGGTATTAGATCGAAGATATTGAAATCAAAGCGGAAGCGTCGCCGTGGCGCACAGCCCGCCGCCATCGCGCCGATGCAGGGTGATGTCGCCGCCATGCGCCCGCGCCGTGGCCCGGGCGCTGGCGAGACCGAGCCCCATGCCGCCGGTATCGCGGTTGCGCGAGCGCTCGCCGCGAAAGAACGGATCGAACACCCGCTCCATGTCTTCGTCGGGGATGCCCGGGCCGCGGTCGCGTACCGCGATCACTGCCTCGTGCTCGCGCGGGAAGATCACCAGCTCGGCACCGCCGGCATATTTGATGGCATTGCCCACCAGATTGGCGAGCATCGCCTTCAGCGCCACCGGATCGGCCTCCACCACCAGCGGGTCGCCCGCCTCCAGCGTCACCGCGGCGCCGCGATCGGCGGCATCGTCGACCACCGTCTCGGCGAGCGAGCGCAGGTCGAGCGGCCGGCGCACGCCGATGCGGCTGGCATCGCGCACATAGGCCATCACCGCCGAGATCATCGCCTGCATCTCGCGGATATCGCCTTCGCAGGGCTGGCGGATTGCCGGATCGGCATCCTCGATGCGCAGGCCCAGCCGCATCAGCGGGGTGCGCAGATCATGTGCGACCGCCGCGATCATCGTCGCGCGATCGTCGACATAGCGATTGAGCCGCGCCTGCATGTCGTTGAACGCCCGCGCCGCCTCGGCGATTTCGGTCGGCCCGTCCAATTCGATCGGCGGCGCGCGGGGATCCCGACCCAGCCGCTCGGCGGCGCGGGCAAAGGCACCGATCGGGCGGGCGAAGCGCTGCGCCAGCGCCCAGGCGAAGGGCGCCACCGCCAGCGCCGACAGGATCAGCCAGGCAAAGACGAACAGCCGCCACGGCTCGATCGTCGGGCCGGCCGAAATCTCGATCCAGCGGCCATCGGGCTGGCGGACAAAGGCCTCGAAGCCGCCAACGATGACGACATCGTTCGCGGCTGCCCGGGTGGGTGGCGGCGGGTTGGGCGGCACGCTGGCGCGATCATAGACAGGGTGGCGCTGCAGAAAGCCGACCGGAAAGTCGACGACGACCTGCTCGGCGGGGATGCCCAGCGCCATGGCGATCGCAACCTGGGTGCGTTCGCCGCGCGGGCTCCACGTCGCGACGGGCGGGCGGGCGACGACCCGCGTATCGAAGTCGAGCGGCAGCTTCGCGGGGTTCCGGATCGCCTGGACGATCTGCCCCACCGAATAGAGCCGGGCATCGGGCGTCCGGATGGCGAACAGCAGCCCCAGGTTGAGCAGCTGCACCACCACCACGCAGGCGAGCATGCGAACGAAAATGCGTACGAACAGCGGCGATCGGGGTGCCGCCGCGGCAGCCTTCATGCGCGGGTCACACGGGGGACGAACAGATAGCCTTCGTTGCGCACGGTGCGGATGATCTCGTCGGCACCGGCGCGCAACTTGCGGCGCAGGCGGCTGACCTGCACGTCGATCGCGCGATCATAGGCATCCGAATCGGGGCCGCGCGCCGCCGCCAGCAGTGCCTCGCGGGTCAGCACCCGGCGCGGGCGTTCGATGAACACGCGCAACACCGCGAACTCGCCGTCGGTGAGGCCGACCAGCACGCCTTCGGGGTCGAACAGCTCGTGGCTGCCCAGATCGATGCGCCAGCCCTCGAAGGAATAGACGTCGCCGGCGGGCGGCGTGGCCGTGCTGCCGCGCTTGCGCAGCGCCGCGCGCACCGTGGCGAGGATCTCGCGCGGGCTGCACGGCTTGGGAAGATAGTGACCGGCGCCCACTTCGAGGCCGAGGATCCGGTCCTGCTCCTCGCCCAGGGCGCTCAGCAGGATCACGTCGGGCCCGTCGGCGGTGGCGATGCGGCGGCAGGCGGACAGGCCGTCCTCGCCCGGCATCATCACGTCGAGGATCACCAGATCGACCGGCATCTTCTCGAGGATGGCATCCATGTCGCGGGCGTTGGACGCGGTCTCGACGCGGTAGCCGCGCGCGCCCAGGCTGTTCGCCAGCAGCAGGCGGATGTCGCGATCGTCATCGACCACGAGCAGCGTTGCGGGATCGTCGGACGCGGGATGGGTTGCCATGACTGTACTCGACTCTTGAAACATGCTGCCCCCGCTCGCCGACCCTATGGACCCGGACGCGCCGCGGTTCAACGTTCGCGCACCGGGCGGGCGCCGAAGCTGACCAGGCTCTCCGCGCCGTCCGCCGCCACGGCCGACACGCCGACAAAGGTGTCGTCGACGATGATGCCCTTCAGCACCGTCTCGGTCTGGCTGGCGGGGACGTCGACATGCGCCGTCCAGGCCGCGCTGTCGGCCGGGCGCCACCACACCCGGTACTTGGCCGCGCCCGGCACCGCGGGCCATTTCACCGTCGTGTCGGTAGCCAGCGCGCCGCTGAGGATCACCGGCTCCGGCGCGGCGGGTGCACTGGCGAGGCGGCGCAGCGTCGCGACGTTGAGCGCGGTCACCTTCGCCAGATAGGGAAAGTCCATCCGGTCGACCGTGTCGCCGTACACCTTGCCTGCTTCGGTGCGCAGGTCCTGATGCTGCGCGTCGTAATTCTCGACGCCGACCGAGAAGCGCACCGCCGGATAGCCGAGCGCGAGGAACGGCGAATGGTCGCCGCCGCGCCCGAAGCGGTCCGGCCGGCGGACCATCAGCACCTTCAGCCCCTTGGGATCGGCGGCCGCCACGCCGCGGATCGCCTTGGCCAGCGCGCGGCTGGGGCCATCATCCTCGCCGCCATCGGCACGGCGCGCCTTGGTCTCGGCCAGCGTCTCGGAATCGCGGGCGCCTTCCGAGAAGATGCGGACCCGGTCCGCCACGCGGCGACCGTCCTGGCCGATGGTGTTGCCGACGATGTCGTTGTTGAGCACCGCCGAGACGACCCAGCCACGCTCCTTCGCGGTCTCGGCGAGCAGCTGGCCGCCATACAGCCCCTGCTCCTCGCCCGAGAGCGCGGCATAGACGATCGTCGCCTTGAACCTGTGCTTCGACAGGATCCGCGCCGATTCCAGCACCAGTGCCACGCCCGAGGCATCGTCATTGGCGCCGGGGGCATCGGCGGTGGCGTTCATCACATCGGTCACGCGGCTGTCGATATGGCCCATCACGATCACCACGCGATTGGGCTCGCTGCCGCGCTGGATGCCGAGCACGTCGACGATCCGCACGCCGCCGGGAGCACGGGGGCCCTTGAATTCGCGTGCGACCTCGCTGGTCTCGATACAGCCGCCACAGGCCGCGCCGATCTTCTGGAGTTCGCCGCCGAACCAGCGCCGCGCCGCGCCGATGCCGCGCGTGGGGTTGTCGGGGTCGGACAGCGTGTGGCGCGTGCCGAAGCCGACCAGCGTCTCCACCGTCGCCTTCAGCCGCTGCGGATCGGGGCGCTCCTGCGCGGCGGCAGGCGTGGCGAGCAGGGCGAACGGCAAAAGGGCGAGGATGCGCATAGGCTTATGCTGGCGCGCCCGGCCGCGCGGGTCAATCAGCTCAGACGATCGATCGCATCCATGTCGAGCGAGCCGGGGATGATCATCACCGGCACGGTCAGCTTGCCGGCATCGGCGCCGGTGAAGTGGGCGACCAGCTTGCCCGGTGCGCCGCTGGGGGCGGCCCCCAGCACCAGCGCGGCGATGGCGCTATTGGCCGCCAGCATCTCGCGCACCACCTTCGGCCCGTCGCCCTCGCGCACCGTGATCGAGGGTGTCAGCCCGGACTCCGAAAACAGCGTGCCCGCCGCGCGCATCACCAGCGCCTCGGCGCGTTCGCGCGCTTCCTCCTCGATCGTCGCCATCACGCCGCCCCACTGAACGAACTCGGCCGGGGGAATCAGCGCGAGGATTTCGACATTGCCGCCGGTCTTGGTCGCCCGCCGTGCGGCGAAGCGCAGCGCGATCTCGGCCTCGGGCGAATCGTCGATCACCACCAGATAGGTGCGCATGGGAAGCTTCCTCGCAGTCCTGCGTTCAGTGGACTGCCGCGGCCTCCGGCGCAAGAGCGGGGCTTGACCCTAAAGTTTACGGCGGCAAAGGAGGGGCAAGCCACCCCCAGGACCAACGACGGGAACCTTCATGGGAATCGAAATCAAGATGCCGGCACTTTCTCCCACCATGGAGGAGGGCACGCTTGCCAAGTGGCTCGTCAAGGAAGGCGACACGGTGAAATCCGGCGACCTGCTTGCCGAGATCGAAACCGACAAGGCGACGATGGAATTCGAAGCGGTCGACGAAGGCGTGATCGGGAAGATCCTGGTCGCCGAAGGGACCGATAACGTTAAGGTCGGCACCGTGATCGCGGTGATCGCCGGCGAAGGCGAGGACGTCTCCTCCGCCACCGCCGCGCCCGCGCCGAGCCCGACCCCTGCCTCCGCACCGGCGCCGACTCCGGCTGCCAGCGCCCTAGCACCGACTCCCGCCCCGGCCGCACAGCCCGCCGCTGCTGCAGGCTCGCGCGTCAAGGCGAGTCCGCTCGCCCGCCGCATCGCCGCCGACAAGGGCGTCGATCTCGCCGGCGTGACCGGCTCGGGCCCGAACGGCCGCATCGTCAAGGCCGACGTCGAAGGCGCCAAGCCGGGTGCCGCTCCGGCCGCCGCGCCGGCCGCTGCCGCCGCCGCCCCTGCCCCGACGGCTACTGCGCCTGCCGCAGCCGAAACCAAGGCCGTCTGGTTCGACGACTCGATCCCGCACGAGGAAGAGAAGCTCTCGAACATCCGCAAGACGATCGCGCGTCGCCTCACCGAGTCGAAGCAGACCGTTCCGCACATCTACCTCACGGTCGACATCCGCCTCGACGCGCTGCTCAAGCTGCGCGGTGAGCTCAACAAGGCGCTCGAGGCGCGCGGCGTGAAGCTGTCGGTCAACGATCTGCTGATCAAGGCGCTCGGCGTGGCGCTGGCCCGCACGCCCAAGTGCAACGTCACCTACACGGGTGAGAAGCTGATCAAGTACAGCCGCGCCGACGTGTCGGTCGCGGTGTCGACGCCCACCGGCCTGATCACCCCGATCATCAAGGACGCGGCGAACAAGAGCGTCTCGGCGATCGCGACCGAGATGAAGGACCTCGCCGCCCGCGCCCGCGAGGGCAAGCTGCAGCCGCACGAATATCAGGGCGGCACCGCCAGCCTGTCCAACATGGGCATGTACGGCATCAAGCAGTTCGAAGCGGTGATCAACCCGCCGCAGGGCATGATCATGGCGATCGGCGCGGGCGAGAAGCGCCCCTACATCATCGACGACGCGCTCGGCGTGGCGACGGTGATGAGCGCCACCGGCAGCTTCGACCACCGCGCCATCGACGGTGCCGACGGGGCCGAGATGATGAAGATCTTCAAGGAACTCGTCGAAGCCCCGATGGGCATGATCGCCTGATCGGAGCCGGGCGGTGCGCGTTCTCGTAGAAGTGATCCATATCGTGGTCGGACTGATCGCGGCATGCATCATCGCGTCGCTCGCCGCCTGGTCGTACCGCCGCGCCACCCACGACATCTGGCTGGTCGCCTATGTCGTGATGGTGGCGGTGGTGGCGATGGGCATCGGTCCGCTCCGCCGTGCCTATGCGGAAGACCGCGCCCGCTTGCACGGCAGCCAGGAGGCTCGCGATGATTGACCAACAGGGCGGCCCGCCCGATCGCCAGCCGGCGATCCGGGTGACGACGATGCCGGCCGATACCAACCCCTATGGCGACATCTTCGGCGGCTGGCTGATGAGCCAGATGGACATGGCGGCGGGGCTCTTCGCCTCGCGCTATTCGCGCGGCCGCGCGGTGACGGTTGCGGTGGAGGGGATGAAGTTCCACTCCCCCGTCTCGGTCGGCGACGAGGTCTCGGTCTATGCCGAACTGGTCAAGGTCGGCCGCACCTCGATGACCATCGAGATCCAGGCCTGGCGGCGCGGCCGGCATGTCGAGGAAAGCTGCCTGGTGACGCAGGCGCAGTTCGTGTTCGTCGCGATCGACGAGCACAAGCGCCCGCGGCCGGTGGAGGCGATTGCGTGATGATGGGAATGGATAGCGAAGGAACGGGCATCGAGCCCGTCCCTTCGCTGCCCCCTCTCCCCGGCCCTCCCCCGAAAGGAGGGAGGGAGCGCAGTCTCGAAGCGCAATCTTCTTCTTCCCCCTCCCCCCTTGCGGGGGAGGGAGGGGCCCGCCGCGCAGCGGTGGGAGGGAGAGGGCGCGCGCGCGCTAGAGCGCGCGAAATGCGCAAGAGCCCGACCGAAGCCGAACGCCGCCTCTGGTCGCTCCTCCGCGCCAAGCGGCTCGCAGGCTGGAAGTGGAAGCGCCAACAGAAGCTGGGGCGCTACATCGTCGACTTCGTGTGCCTTGAGGCGCGGATCATCGTCGAAGCCGATGGATCGCAGCATATCGGCAGCGACTACGACACCACCCGCGACGCATGGATAAAGGCGCAAGGCTTCACCATCTTGCGCTTCTACAACAACGACATCCTCGCCGACACGGACGCGGTGGCCACCGCCATCCTGTCGGCCCTGAACGCGGCCGCCGGGGCATCGAGCCCCGCCGCCCGCACCCCTCTCCCCAGCCCTCCCCCGCAAGGGGGGAGGGAGCAGAAGGAAGCACACCTTGGCTGAATCCTACGACGTCATCGTTCTCGGCTCGGGCCCCGGCGGCTATGTCGCGGCGATCCGGGCGGCCCAGCTGGGCCTGAAGACCGCCATTGTCGAGCGCGAGCTGCTCGGCGGCATCTGCCTCAACTGGGGCTGCATCCCCACCAAGGCGCTGCTGCGCTCGGCGGAAATCTTCCACTATATGCAGCATGCCAAGGATTACGGCCTGATCGCCAACCAGATCAGCGCCGATCTGGACGCGGTAGTGAAGCGCTCGCGCGGCGTCGCCAAGCAGCTCAATCAGGGCGTCACGCACCTGATGAAGAAGAACAAGATCGCCGTCCACATGGGCACCGGCGTGCTCACCGCGAAGGGCAAGCTGACCGTCACCGCCGCCGACGGCAAGAAGACCGATCTGGAGGCGAAGAACATCATCGTCGCGACCGGCGCGCGCGCCCGCGACCTGCCCTTCGCCAAGGCCGACGGCAAGCGCATCTGGACCTATCGCCACGCGATGACGCCCACCGAGATGCCGACCAAGCTGCTGGTCATCGGCTCGGGCGCGATCGGCGTGGAGTTCGCCAGCTTCTACAACGACATGGGCGCCAAGGTGACGATCGTCGAGATGCTCGACCGGATCGTGCCGGTGGAAGACAAGGACGTCTCCGCCCACCTCGAAAAGGCGTTCAAGAAGCAGGGGATGACCATCCTCACCCAGACCGGCGTCGAAAAGCTCGACGTGACCGCGACCGGCGTGAAGGCGTCGATCAAGGACAAGGACGGCAAGGTGACGGTGGAGGAATTCAGCCACGTCATCGTCGCGATCGGCATCGTGCCGAACACCGAGAATATCGGGCTCGAGACGCTGGGCGTGAAGACCGAGCGCGGCCATATCGTCACCGACGGCGCCTGCCGCACCAATGTCGAGGGCCTGTGGGCGATCGGCGACGTCACCGCGCCGCCGTGGCTCGCGCACAAGGCCAGCCATGAGGGCGTGATCGCGGCCGAAGCCATCAACGGCGGCCACCCGCATGCGATGGACCCGCGCAACATCCCGGGCTGCACCTATTGCCACCCGCAGATCGCCAGTGTCGGCCTCACCGAAGCGAAGGCCAAGGAAGCCGGCTATGACTTGAAGGTCGGCAACTTCCCGTTCATCGGCAACGGCAAGGCGATCGCGCTCGGCGAGCCGGAAGGCTTCGTCAAGACGGTGTTCGACGCCAAGACCGGCGAGCTGCTCGGCGCCCACATGATCGGCGCGGAAGTGACCGAGATGATCCAGGGCTACACGATCGGCAAGACCGGCGAGCTGACCGAGGCCGAGCTGATGGAAACGGTGTTCCCGCACCCGACGATCAGCGAGACGATGCACGAATCCGTGCTCGGCGCCTATGGCCGCATGCTCCACATGTGAGCGACATCGGCGGGGGACCGCTTCCCCCGCCCCTTCCCTGCGGCGGATGCCGCATGACGGCAGGCGGATCGTTCCGCCTGCCGCTTTCGCATGCGCCGCCGCTGGGCTAGACCGGCGCTCCTGCCCCTCTGGAGCCCACAGGTCCCCGCCAGCGCATGTCCAGCAGCTTCTCGCGTTCCTCCTTCGGCAACTCCTCGCGAGGGCGCGCGCTGCAGCGAAAGCCGATCGGGCCCCGTCGCAAGGCGATCTCGGCGCTGATCGTCGGCGCGCTGCTGGCCGCGATCAGCCTCGCCTTTTTCTGGCCCGGCGTCGCCAGCTACGACAGCGTCGTCCAGTATCAGCAGGTGCTGACCGGCGACTTTGACGACTGGCATCCTCCGGCGATGGCGCGGCTATGGGCGGTGGTGCATGGGGCGGGCTGGCAGGGCCAGGCGCCGCTGTTCGTGCTCCAGCTGCTGCTCTACTGGGGCGGCCTGACGCTGTTTGCCGGCGCACTGGCGCGCCGCCGCCAGGCGATCGCCGCGCTCGTCGTGCTGCTGATCGGCCTCTGGCCGCCGCTGCTCGGCTGGCAGATCGCGGTGCTGAAGGACTCGCAGATGACCGGCGCGATCGTCGCGGCCGTCGGCGTGGCAAGCTGGTGGCGGCTCGACGGGCGGCGACTGCCGCTGCCGGCGGCGGCGCTCGTCCTGCTGCTGCTCGGCTATGCGACGCTGGTCCGGTTCAACGCCGCCTTCGCCACCGTGCCCCTCGCCTTCGGCCTGCTCGGCGGGCTGCGCTGGGACCGGCCGCTGTTCCATGCGGTCCTGGTCCTCGCCGCCACCGCGGCGGTGATCGGGCTGCTGACCCCGATCAACCAGCGCCTGCTCCAGGCCAAGCCGAGCGGGGTCGAACGCTCGCTGCCGCTGTTCGACCTTGCCGGCATCGCCCATCATGCCGGGCCGGAGGCCGTGCCGCTCGTCCCTGCCCGCCTCTGGCGCCGCGCCGAGGCCAAGGGCTGCCTCACCCCGATCCTGTGGGACCCGATCGGCGACGAGGCGGCGTGCGGCTATATCGTCGACACGATGCAGCGCACCGCGCCCGGCGCCAAGCTGCGCACGGCCTGGCTGCAGGCGATCGCCTCCCACCCGCTCGCCTATGCCCAGCACCGCGTCGCGCACTGGAACAGCGAGATGCGGATCTGGATGCCCGCCACCATGCCCGGCACCGGTCCGCTCGCCCGCTCCGAGCCGAACACGATCGGCCTGGGCTCGCCGGACAAGCGGATCACCGGCTTCCAGAAGGCGGGCTACACGCTGGCGAGCAGCGCGGCCGGTGCACCGATCCTGTGGTTCGCGGTGGCGATCGGCGTGCTGTTCTGCACCTGGCCCGCACGCGACGGTGCCGGCGGCGTCGCGGTGACGCTGGCGCTCTCCGCCATCCTTACCGAACTCGCCTTCGGCGTGGTCGGGGTCGCCTCGGACTATCGCTATCACATCTGGGGGATGCTCGCCGCCGGGCTGGGGCTTCTCGCGGCCACCGGCACCCGCGTATCGCCGCGCCGCGCCCTGCTCGCAGCGCTGGGCGTGGCGATCGTCGCGGCGGTGTTGATCCTCGCACGCGCGACCCTGCCACCGGCGATGCCACCGCTCTGAACATCGCCTATTTTGTCGGAGTAGAATCCATGGCATTGATCCCCTGAGAAAATCTCAGGGAGGATTCCATGCTTCGAAAGACATTGCTGGTGGGAGCCGCGCTGCTGCTCACGCCCATGCCGGTGTTGGCGCAGGACGTTAACGTTACCGTGGACGCCGCCAAGCCGGGCACCACGATCGACCGCCACATCTTCGGCCAGTTCGCCGAGCATCTCGGCAACGGCATCTATGGTGGCATCTGGGTCGGCAAGGATTCGCCGATTCCCAATACCCGCGGCATCCGCAAGGACGTGGTCGCCGCCCTCCGCGCGATCAAGGTGCCGGTGGTGCGCTGGCCGGGCGGCTGCTTCGCCGACGAATATCACTGGCGCGACGGCATCGGCCCGCAGGACAAGCGCCGCAGCAGCGTCAACACCAACTGGGGCGGATCGGGCGAGCCGAACAGCTTCGGCACCGACGAGTTCATGGATTTCGCCGACCAGGTCGGCGCGGAGGCCTATGTCTCGGTGAACGTCGGCTCGGGCACGATCCAGGAGGCGGCCGACTGGCTCGCCTATATGACCGCCGACGCTTCCACCACCGCCGGCAAGGAGCGCGCCGCCAACGGCCATGTCGCGCCCTACAAGGTCAAGTGGCTCGGCCTCGGCAACGAAAGCTGGGGCTGCGGCGGATCGATGCGGCCCGAGGCCTATATCGACCTGATGAAGCGCTTCGCCCGCTTCACCCACAATCTCGATCCCAGGCAGGGCGAGAAGGGCCCCGAGCCGATGCAGCGCATCGCCGTCGGGCCCAACGACAACGACACCAGCTATACCGAGGCGGTGATGGCGGCGTGGAAGGGCCATGACTGGGCCTGGAACATCGAGGGCCTGTCGATGCACGCCTATACCACCGGCGGCTGGCCGCCCTCCTATCCGAGCGTCGGGTTCGACGAGACCGGCTATGCCAAGCTGGTCAAGGCCGCGCTGGCGATGGACGGGATGATCGCCAAGCACGCGGCGATCATGGACAAGTACGATCCCGAGAAGAAGGTGCCGCTGGCGATCGACGAATGGGGCGTGTGGCTGGCGCCGCTGCCGGGCTCGAACCCGGGCTTCCTCACCCAGCAGAACTCGCTGCGCGACGCGATCATCGCCGCGCTGCACTTCAACATCTTCGCCCGCCATGCCGATCGGGTGCGGATGACCAACATCGCCCAGATGATCAACGTGCTCCAGGCGATGATCCTCACCGACAAGGAGAAGATGGTCCTCACCCCGACCTACCACGTGTTCCGCATGTACGTGCCGTTCCAGGATGCGCAGGCGGTGCCGGTGTCGTTCGACGCGGGTACCTACACGCACGACGGCGTGACGATGCCGCGCGTCGACGCGATCGCGGCGCGGGGCAAGGACGGCAAGCTGTGGCTGGCGGTGACCAACTTGGATGCGGCCAAGCCGGCGCGGATCGCGGTGACGTTCGCGGGGCTGACCGCGAAGAGCGCCAAGGGCGAGGTGCTGACCGCGGCCAAGGTCGATGCGGTCAACAGCTTCGCGGCGCCGAACACGGTGATCCCGAAGCCGATCAGCGGCGCGGTGGCCAAGGGCGCCGTGACGCTGGAGCTGCCGGCCAAGTCGGTCGCGGTCGTGGAAATCGAGGGGTAAAGATCCTCCCCGGTACGGGGAGGGGGACCGCCGCCGAAGGCGGTGGTGGTGGGGAGCTTCCTCACCGGACTCGCTCGCTGCGATCCCCCTCCACCATGCTGCGCATGGTCCCCCCTCCCCGGTACGGGGAGGATTTTCAGGTCAGAGCGTCTTCACCGTCATCAGCCCGGTGTCTTCCACCTGCGCCAGCGGGTTGCGCAGCGGCAGGGTAAAGGGCGCGGCCTCGATCTCGAACGTGTCGCCCACTTCCGTCTTCACCCCGTCGCTGAACGACAGCGTCGCGGTGCCGAAAAAATGGACGTGCACGTCGCCCGGCTGGCGGAACAGGTCGTACTTGAAGTGGTGATGCTCGAGATTGCCGAGGGTGTGCGACATGTTCGCCTCGCCCGACAGGAACGGCTTTTCCCACAGCGTGTCGCCGTTCCGCACGATCCGGCTGGTGCCGCGCACGTCGCTCGGCGCCTCGCCGACCAGCAGTTCCGGCCCGAGCGCTGCCTGGCGCAGCTTGGAGTGCGCCAGCCACAGATAATTGTGCCGCTCGGTCACATGGTCGCTGAACTCGTTGGCGAGGCACAGGCCGAGGCGATACGGGGTGCCGTCCGGACCGATCAGGTAGATGCCGGCCAGCTCGGGCTCCTCGCCGCCGTCCTGCGCGAAGCCGGGCGACACCAGCGGCGCGCCCGGGCCGACGAGATGATGGCCATTGCCCTTGTAGAACCATTCCGGCTGCTGGCCGATCGCGCCGGCGGCGGGCTTGCCGCCCTCGACGCCTTCGAGGAACATCCGCATGGAATCGGTCTTGTGCTCGGCCGCCGCGGCGTCGCGGTGCATCTTGTCGCGCCCCTCGGCCGAGCCGAGATGGGTCAGGCCGGTGCCGGTCAGCACCAGATGCGCGCCGTCCGGATGGTCGATCGGCGCGAGCAGCAGGCCCGCCGCCAGCGCCTCGGCCGGATCCACCGCGCCTTCGCGTCCCGCTGCGGCCACCGCTTCCGCGAGCGACTGGCCCGCTTCGATCGCCTGGAGCGCGAGGCTGCGGACATCGGTGGCGCCGCGCACGAACCCCGCGCCCGATTCGTCGGCGGCGACCACCCGCCGCACGCCGTCCGCCCCACGATACTGCATCAGTCGCAACGCCATTCCACTGCTCCTCAACCTCGGTTTAGTCCGACATATTCGGGTCTGTCGCGAATGGCAACGCACATCGTTTGCGGGACTGCCCCGCTTCGCGCTACACATGGATCTATGCAGGAGAGCGAACGGATGGCACTGGACGATCAGGCGGATGGCGTGGACGAGGCTGGCGTGCAGCCGATCACCCGCACGCCCAAGGGATCCGGCCGCCGTTTGCGCGGAGCAATCGCGCATTATCTGGGCACCCAGATCGTCTCCGGCGCGATCGCGCCCGGCGAGAAGCTGACCGGCGAAGTCGCCAATGCCGAGGCGCTCGACGTGTCGCGCAGCGCCTATCGCGAGGCGGTGCAGGTGCTCACCGCCAAGGGGCTGGTGGAAAGCCGCCCCAAGGCCGGCACCCGCGTGCTGCCGCGCGCGCGCTGGAACATGCTCGATCCGCAGGTGCTCGCCTGGGCCTTTTCCGGCGAGCCCGATGTCGAGTTCGTCCGCGACCTGTTCGAGCTGCGCGCGGTGGTGGAGCCCGCCGCCGCCCGCCTCGCCGCGGAGCGCCGCGACCGCGACGACGTGAAGGCGATGCGCGACGCGCTCGCCAAGATGCGCCGCCACACGCTGGCGACCGACGCCGGCCGCGCCGCCGACCGCGACTTCCACGACGCGCTGCTGGAGGCCACGCACAACAATGCGCTGATCGCGCTGAGCGCGAGCATCGGCGCGGCGGTGAGTTGGACGACCAAGTACAAGCAGCGCGCCCGCGCCCTGCCCCGCGATCCGGTGCCGGATCACATCAAGGTGTTCGACGCGATCGCTGCCGGGGATGCCGATGCCGCCGCGGCCGCGATGCGCACGCTGGTCGACCTCGCGCTGGAAGACACCCAGCTCTCGATGTGAGAGCATAGGGGTCGGCGGGCCGTTGCCTTGCCAACGGCACCCGGCGAGGCTTTCCTACACACGATGTTTATGCTTTGTTCTATGCCTGTCGATCCAGGATCGGTGCGGAGGGCAATGCTTGTGTCGTTTTCCCGGAACTTTCGGAACTTTCGACGCCCGGCCCGGGCGCGACGGTGATCGGGTGCGGGGCCCGCGCAGACTGCGATGTCGCGTCCCAACCGGCATCGCCTCCCCCGGACCGGGTCCGAGGGAGGCGCACACCGGATCAGTCCTCGATCGCGTTGGTCGGCTTGGCGCCCCACAGCGCGTAGAACAGGATGTAGAGTTCGCAGATCGCGGTGAGGATGAAGGAGTGCTGCAGGCCATAGGTATCGGCCAGCCAGCCCTGCACCGCCACCAGCGCGCCGCCGGCGATCGCCATGATCAGCAGCCCCGAGCCTTCCTCGGTCAGCGGACCGAGGCCGCGGATGCCGAGGGTGAAGATCGTCGGGAACATGATCGAGTGGAACAGGCCCACCAGGATCAGCGACCACATCGCCACTTCGCCCTGGGTGAACACCGTCACCATCATCACGATGAACGCGCCGATCGAGAAGGCGGCGAGCACGGCCGTCGCGGGCACCTTCTGCATGATCGCCGAGCCGACGAAGCGGCCGACCATCATCCCGCCCCACAGCAGGGTGAGGTAGCGGCCCGCCTGCTCGGTGGTCATGTTACCGATTTCCGGACGGCTGACGAAGTTCACGAACAGGTTGCCGACGCCGATCTCGGCGATCAGATAGATGAAGATCGCGCCGATGCCGAACACCAGGTTGCGATGCTTCCACAGCGAGTGGTTCTTGCGATCCTCCTTGGCGACGCGGCTGGTCGCTGATCCCATGGCGGGCAGCGGGAAGCGCGCGATCACGAGGGCAAGGACGACCAGCACGACCGCGACCAGGCCATAGGGCAGGACGACGGCATGGGCATCGGCCAGACGCTCCGCCTGGGTCAGCGCGGCGCTACCGGCTTCCGCCGTGCCGCCCTTCGAGCGGCCGAGGATAAGGTACGCGCCGAACAGCGGGGCGAGCATCGTGCCCATCGAGTTCATCGCCTGGACGAGGTTCAGGCGCGACGACGCCGTGTCCGCCGGGCCGAGCACCGCGACATAGGGATTGGCCGCGACTTGGAGCAGGGTGATGCCGCTGGCGATCACGAACAGCATCAGCAGGGTGACGCCGTAGGAGGGCAGCGATGCCGCCAGCATCATGCCGACCGCCCCCGCCGCCATGATCAGCAGGCCGGTCACCAGCGACTTCTGATACCCGATCCGCTCGATCAGCTTGGCCGAGGGGATGGAGGCGAAGAAATAGGCGATGAACCAGACGCTCTCGATCAGCGAGGCCTGGAAATAGCTGAGGTCGAACACGCTGCGTAAGTGGGGCAGCAGTGTCCCGTTGATGACGGTGATGAACCCCCACATGAAGAACAGGCTGGCCAGCAGCGTCAGCGCGGGCGCGTAGCTGGCCCCGGCGGGGCTGGTCGCACCCCCGGCGGAGCGCGCGGAAATCGGGGCCGGCATCCTGGTCTTCTCCCTGTGCTTTGGCACCGCGGGACGGTTTGTTCCGTCGCATCGCTTGCCCTATTCGATTTTGTCTGACTATATGCGGTAACGCATGGCGTCAACGGCGGCATGGGGACGAAAG
>NZ_CAJYTI010000033.1 GCF_913777625.1 uncultured Sphingomonas sp. | reverse complement strand
ATCAACCTCACGCAGCTTCGCGATGATCTGCTCCGGCGTAAACCGCTGACGTCCCATGCCATTCTCCATTCCAGATACCCTCGCGGGCTCTCTTCAGAAATGGACCGGATTTTCCAAGGCAGACCATCCCTGTACCGCCGTTCTGCGGACCATCCATGACCGGCAGTGAGCAGGCGCTGAATTGCAAGGGCGAGCGTTGCCACCTAGTCCGTGGTTGAACCCGCGATGATTGTGAGTTGCCGGAGTTTCGGCACGTGTATGCTGAACAGGAAGACTCCCCACCATTCCATTCCGTCGGTGAAGTAGTCCGAAACGTCCGGCAGGTTCGGGCTAGCCCAGTCCAATATTTCGCTTCGCTCGCCTTCCGGCAAGATGAAGTCCCTGATTTCCTCGAAAAACGATTGGAATTCGCTTGGCTTTCCTTCGAACCCGAAAACAGAGTTTGAAAAGGCGTATGCGAATTGTCCCCCCGCTCCGGCTTCAGGGATAGGGGTGGCTCCAGACATGATCTCTACACCGTCGAGTCGGGTGAGTTTTGGATTGTGCAACACTGATCCGTCAGCCGTTCTGTAGCTGCCTGCCTTCAGCAACGTTCCGCTTTCGAGATCATACCAGTCGCCGAAAAACGCTCGCCTATCAATGGGCCTGCAACCTAAAGCTCGAAGCCTTGCCTCGTCGAATGTCCGGGCATGCCTTAGCGTCTGAGGAATCGCAGCTACGATTTCTTGCTCAGTGCCGCCCGCATTCTCAAATATCGCGAAATCCATCACCCCTATTTTGTCGTAGAGGTTGAAAGCGGGCGGGATATCCTTGAGGCGTTTCACGCGTCGTTCCTACGCTACTAGGCGAACATCCGCTAGCTTACACTCCAAAGCTGATGAACGAACGTCCGCTCTCAGGTGCAGCTACGAACACGCTTAATGGCGACAACTGGGCGCGAGCTGCCGGTCCGCTTTCTCTCCCGAAGCTGCCATCGACACCCTACCCGATGCACGAGCATCAGCCGCTGAGGCGATGTGACCGGGCCCGCTGCGTGCGCAGCGGGTCCGGGGTCAGGAGCCGGAAGTGTGGGGCATCAGCGGGGGCAGCGTTGCGCTACGAGGAGGGCTCCACGCAGCCCCCGCTGCCTCGGGCGGGTTGTGCCATTTCTATCTGGCTGCGGAATGTGCCTTTTCTAACTGGCGGCAACACGCTCCTCGCGTAAATGTGTCGCCGAGGCAGGTGCGCATTGCCTGCCTTCCCCGCCTCGAGCGCGGGGCGGCCATATCGCGCCGCTAGCAGGAAACCGGGCCGCCGATCCGGAGCGGGTGCGGCTCCACGACGCTGCCGGCCACCGGAGCGGCGGGATCGACCGCAGGCACGAAGGATTCCTAGGATTGGGCGATGTCCTCGTCGTGGCGGTGTTCGGCCGGAGGATACCTCCGATCGAATGGGTCGGAAGTACCGCCCGAAGCCCGGACCCGGAAGCACCTGCGTCGAGGACTGCGAAATCCGCCGCAAGGTGGACGGATTGTGCGCTTTTTTCGCGCCTTCGCTCTCGACTTTCCCTGCGCGGGGCTGCACATCCGGAATCCGGGCAGACGGGCGGCAACGCCGCCGCCGGCCCGACACAAGGAACATCCGAAACGAAGGGCCGTCGCCACCCCGGTCGGGGCGACCATGGCCGTCGTGGAGCGTGACGGACAGGACCGACGGTGAGATATCTTTCCCTCCACGACGAGGCCGGGAGCGACGGCCGGGAAGGCGCAGGGAGCGCCCGGGAGCCGGCCGCGCCGCGCCGCCGCCGGCCCTTTGGGTGGATGCCGCTGGCGTTCGATCGCAGCGCCGTGCTGGTGGTGGGCTTCGTCGCCGGGCTGGGCGTAGGCCTTTCCTTCGAGTTCCACCGCGCGGCTCCCCTTCCCACCGCGCCTGCGTCCTCCGCAGCGAGCGCCGCACCCGCGACGGCACCGCCCGCACCGGTGCGCGACGATGTCGCCAGTGCCGCCGCGGTCGCGCGTGTCCACCAGAGCGGCAAGGTCCGCATCGGCGTGTTCGGCGACAGCTTCGGTGTGGGCGTGTGGGAAGCGCTCGATCACCAGCTGCCGCGCGAATCCGGCTATGACGTGCTGCGCTTCGCCAAGGAAGCGACCGGCTTCACCCAATATCACCGCCTCAATCTCGAAACGCGCGCGCAGGAGCAGCTGGCGGCGGATCCGGTCGACATCGCGGTGATCTGCTTCGGCGCGAACGACGCGGTGCCCTTCTACGCCGAAGGCCACGAACAGACGCTGCTCAGCGACGGCTGGAAGCGCGTCGTGGGCGAGCGGATCGATCGGTTCGTGGCGGTGGCGCGCTCGACCGGTGCGAGCGTCTATTGGCTGGGCCTGCCGGCAATGCGGGACCCAAGCCTCGATGCCTCCATCCAGGCGATGAACGCCTTTTATGCGGAGCATATGCGCAAGCTGGGCGTGCCCTTCTTGGAAACCCGCAGCCGCTCGGTCGACGAACAGGGCCGCTATGCCGCCTATCTGCCCGACGACAAGACCGGTGCGCGCAAGCTGGTGCGCACCAATGACGGGTTGCACATGCTCGGTGTAGGCTATCAGCGGATCACGGCGCCGCTGGCCGGGCGCATCGAGATGCTGGCGCAGAAGATGCGCCGCGACGGCGCGACCGAGGCGGCCGCCAAATGATCGCCGCGTTGATGGCCGCGTTGCTGCAGGTGACCACGCCTGCGCCCTGCACCCAGGCGCTGTGCGATGCCGATCGGCTGGCCCCGGTGTTCGCCAAGCTGGGCGAGGCACGGCGGACGGGCCGCACCGTGCGCATCCTCCAGATCGGTGACAGCCACACCGCCGCCGATCAGGTGACGGGAAGCTGGCGGACGCTGCTCCAGGCCCGCTTCGGCCGCGGCGGACGCGGCGTGCTGCCGCCCGGCCGGCCCTATGCCGGGTACCTCACCCGCGACATTACCGCGACCCAGTCCGGGCCCTGGGCCACCAGCGGCATCTTCGGGGCCGCCTGGCACCCGGGCGGCGGGCCGCTCGGCCTGACCGGCTATACCCTGTCGACCGACCTGCCGGGCGCCGCGATCGGCCTGCGCGCGGATCGCGCCGAGCTCAGCTTCGATCGCTTCACCGTCTGCGCGCTGACCGGGCCGAGCGCGGGATCGGTATCGCTGACGATCGGCGGCGTGCAGAAGCTGTGGTCCCTCGCCGCGCCGGTGGCGGGGAGCGACTGCACCACCCTCACCAGCCCTCTCCCCGTCTCCATCGCCGGCGTGACCGTGGTGCAGGGGCCGGTGACACTCACCTCCTGGGCAACCGAGGCGAGCCGGGCGGGCGGCGTGACGCTCTCCAACCTCGGCGCGGTCGGCGCGCAGCTGCTGCACTATGACCGCACCGACGATGCCGTGGTGGCACGCGAGCTGGCCGAGTATCGGCCGGACCTGATCGTGATCGCCTTCGGCACCAACGAGGCCTTTTATCCCCGCTTCACCGCAGCCGGCTATGACGCGCAGCTCCAGGCGAGCCTGCGCCGGCTCCAGCGGCTGGCGCCCGGCGTGCCTATGCTGCTGATCGGTGCGCCCGATTCCGCCACCAAGCTGCCCTCGCTGCAGGCCGGCCCGGCCGGTGTCTCGCTGCCCTGCGGCGCGGGCGAATGGCGGCCGACCGCGGCGCTGGCCACCGTCCAGTCGATCCAGCGCGCGCGCGCCCACCAGCTGGGCCTTGCCTATTGGGACTGGTCGCAGCGGATGGGCGGGCGCTGCACCGCCACCGACTGGGCGGCCCAGGTGCCGCCGCTGATGCGCGGCGACCGGGTGCATTTCACCAGCCCGGGCGCGGCGCGGATCGCCGGCTGGCTGGAGGCGGATCTCGAAGCCGCGATGGCGGAGACCCCCGCCTCCTCCCAGACCGCCCGCTAAGGACGATGCAATTCCCCACGCTGAGCTTCGGGCTCTTCTTCCTGGCGGTGTATGCGGTTGCCTGGGCGCTCAACGGCTCCAACGAGTGGCGCAAGATCGCGCTCTTGATGGCGAGCTGGTTCTTCTACGGCGCCTGGGACGGACGCTTCGTGCTGCTGCTGTTCCTCTCGGCGAGCGGCAACTGGCTGCTCGCGCGGAGCATCGCGGCCTATCCGGCGCGGGGGCGGGCGCTGGTGGCGCTCGGCGTGGTGCTGAACCTCGGCGTACTCGCCTATTTCAAATATGCGGGCTTCTTCCTCGAACAGCTCGACGCACTGCTGCTGGCGCTCGGCTTCGGGCGGGACCTGCCGCTGCTGCAGGTTTTCCTGCCGGTCGGCGTGTCGTTCTTCACCTTCCAGGCGGTGTCGTACCTGGTCGACGTGCAGCAGCGCCGGATCGCGCCGGCGGGCTGGCTCGATCTGACGCTGCTGATGTCGTTTTTCCCGCATCTGGTCGCCGGCCCGATCGTGCGCGGATCCGACCTGCTGCCGCAGTTCTGCACCGCGCCGAAGCTGGAACGCGGCGCGGTCGCCGCTGCGCTGCTGCTCATCCTGTGGGGCATGTTCAAGAAGGTGGTGATCGCCTCCGAGCTGGCGACCGCGCTGGTCGATCCCGCCTTCCGCGATCCGCTGCACCGCTCGAGCTTCGACCTGCTGTTCGGCGCCTATGGCTATGCGGTGCAGATCTATTGCGACTTCTCGGCCTATTCGGACATGGCGATCGGCCTCGCCATGCTGCTCGGCTATCGCTTCCCGCGCAATTTCGACCAGCCCTATCGCGCGGCCTCGCTGCAGGACTTCTGGCGGCGCTGGCACATCAGCCTGTCGAGCTGGCTGCGCGACTATCTCTACATTCCCTTGGGCGGCAGCCGGAAGGGGCGACTGCGCACCTATTTCAACCTGTTCCTGACCATGCTGCTCGGCGGGCTGTGGCACGGCGCCAACTGGACCTTCCTGCTCTGGGGCGCGCTCCACGGTGGTTGGCTGGCGATCGAGCGGGCGCTGGTCCGCGCGGCACGCGGGCGAATCGCCCTGCCCCGCATGTTCGGCATATTGATCACCTTCCATATCGTGGTGCTCGGCTGGATCTTCTTCCGCGCCCCCGGCTTCGGCGAGGCGATCGCCTATCTGCGCGGCCTGGCGGCCGGGGATTGGCACAACACGCTGGTCACGCCGCTGTCGCTGGCGCTTGTCGGGCTCGGCCTCGCGCTCCACGCCTTGCCGCCGCGCGGGCTGCAGCAGATCGCCGAGCGCGTACGCCACTGGCCCGCGCCGCTGGTGGGGGCGCTGGTGGCGGCTGGGCTGGTGCTGATCGGTGCGATGCAGCCTGAGGGCGTTGCGCCCTTCATCTACTATCAGTTCTGAGGAGAGGCGGCGTGACCGTGGGTGCCGAACAGGGCGAAATCGCCGAGATCGGATCGCCGGTCGCGCTGCCCCCCGCGCCGGTCGATCGCCGCCGCCCCTGGCGGTGGACGACGACCAGCATCGCGCTCGCCGCCATGTTGCTCGCGCTGGCCGAGGGCCGCGCGATGGCGGATTGGGCGGACGACCTGCCCCCCGGGCCTGTCGCGGCGGCGCTGCAGCCGCCGGCGCACGGCTGGGCGGACCTTACCGCCCGCGGGCGCCTCGACGCGCCCGCCGTATGGCTGCGGCAGCGCTGGAAGGCGGTGCAAAAGGCGCGGTTCGGCAGCGAGGCACCGGGCGAAGCAGGGGCGGCGGACGCCCCCTGATCGCTCAGCGGTAGAAGACGTGCCCGGCGACGCGCGCCACGCGCGTGCGGTTCGGCATGTCGTAGCCGGCGGTGTGGAAGAACAGAGCCCCCGGCACCACGTCGTCGCCCTCGCCCTTCAGCGTCTGCTTGGCGATTTCGACCGCGCCGTCCCAGCGCTCGTCGCCGCGCTCGGGATGATAGGCGTCGACATCGAAGAACTGGCCGGGCTGTTTGACGACGGCGCAGGCGCTCTTGGCGAACCGGCCGTCTTCCATGCGTGCGCGGATCACCTGGGCGACCGCGACCTGGCCCTTGACCGGCTGGTTGCCGGCTTCGTGGATGATGACCTTGGCGACGCAGGCGACGTCGCGCGGATTGGGTTCGGGTGCAGGCATTTCCACCGCCGGCTGGGCGGTGGGAAGGGCCTCGACCGACTGGTCTTGTCCGGTGGGGGCAGCCGGCGGGTGGGCCAGGCTTGCCGCGGATAGCTTCATGCTCGTCGTTCCGCCGAGCATGACCGGCAACAGACATAGAACCATCGGGAGACGCTTGATCATCTAGCTTTTCTTCTGTGCGCGGGGGCGCCCTGCGCATCGAAGAAATGCAAGCAGGAGAAGATGCGCCGGGTAACCCCCACGTCTCGCCCCCATGCGTGGTCTGCGCCGACAGGCGGCTCCGGACGACATCATGGCGGGCTGAACGAGGCGCGGCGGCTAGCAGCAATCGGCGAGAAGGTCAAAAACGGCGCGGTTTTGCTGTCCCGGAACGGGACCAGCGCCGGGGAATCTGCGACGACTCAGGCGCGGCCGGTACCGGCCGCCGAGCACCGCGCTGCCACGTAGTCGGCGTGAGTCGGCATGGTTTCGGCGGCGCGGGCCATCGCGTCGGCGAGCTTGGCGAGATGCGCGCGCCCGTCGAGTCCGCGCGCTGCCAGCAGGGGATCGCGCGCCTGCGGGCGGTTGCCCTGGCCGATATGCACGGCCAGCCAGGAGGGGGCGGCGAACAGGTCATGTTCGCGCGCGACCAGCCGGCCCGCATGGCGGAAATGGTCGATCTTCCACTGCAGCGTGTCGGGCACCGGCATCGCCGCGCAGTAGCGCCACAGCGGCGAATCGTCGCGGGTGGTCAGCTTGTAGTGGAGGATCAGGAAGTCGCGGATTCGCTCGAACTCGGCGATCGAGAGGCGGTTGAACTCGTCGAGCAGCAGCGGGTCCATGTCGCGCGTCGGGAACAGCGCCAGCAGCTTGGAGATGCCCGCCTGGATCAGGTGGAGGCTGGTCGATTCGAGCGGCTCCAGAAACCCGCTCGACAGTCCGATCGCCACGACATTGTGGCTCCAGAAGCGCTGCCGATGGCCGGTGGTGAAGCGCAGCGTGCGCGGATCGGCGAGCGGGGCGCCGTCGAGGTTTGCCAACAGGATCGCGGTCGCCTCGTCCTCGTCCATGAAGGCGCTGCAATGGACATGGCCGTTGCCGGTGCGGTGCTGGAGCGGGATGCGCCACTGCCAGCCCGCGGCCCGTGCGGTTGATCGGGTATAGGGGGTGAAGTCGCCGCGTTCGCACGGCACCGCGACGGCGCGGTCGCAGGGCAGCCAGTGGCGCCAGTCCGTGTAGCCGGCGCCGAGCGCTTCCTCGATCAGCAGCCCGCGAAAGCCCGAGCAGTCGATGAACAGGTCGGCCTCGCGGCGCCGCCCGCCCTCCAGCAGCACCGCCGCGACGTTGCCGCTCTCGCCCTCGCGCTCCGCTCCGGCGATGCGGGCATCGATGCGGGTGACGCCGCGCGCCTCGGCATAGTCGCGCAGCAGCGCGGCGTAGAGCCCGGCGTCGAAATGATAGGCATAGTCGAAGGTCGAGCCGACGCTGCGCGGGTCGGGCAGCGGCGGGGAGAAGCGGCCGCGCTTGGCGGCCGCCCACGCCATCGAGAGATCGTCGAGCGCAGGCGCCTCGCCCTTCTCCGCCGCCTCCAGCCAATATTGGTGGAGCGGCACGAGATCGAAATCGCGCCCGAACGGTCCGAACGGATGGAAATAGCGTGCCCCGATCCGCCCCCAGTCGACGAACTCGATGCCGAGCTTGAACGAACCCTTGGTGCGCCGGACGAACTCGGCCTCGTCGATGCCGAGCGTGCGGTTGAACAGGCGGATCGGCGGGATCGTCGCCTCGCCGACGCCGACGGTGCCGATGTCGCTCGATTCGACCAGCGTGATCGCCACGCCGCGGCCGAGCGCATTGGCGAGCGCCGCTGCCGTCATCCACCCCGCCGAGCCGCCGCCGGCGATCAGGATGGAGCGGATGCGGCGATCGTCGGTCATCGCGGTACCTTAAAGCAAGCCCGGCGCGGCGGCGGAAGGGGGGATACCGCCGCACCGGGTTCCGAGGGGCGCCCCTTAGAAGCGGTAGCCGGCCGAGACCGAGACGGTGCGGCCCTGGCCGACGCGGTTGGTCGCCGCATAGGGCACGCCGTAGAGCTTGCCGAGCGCCGCCAGATCCGCAACGCTGCCCTGGTCGAGTCGCCCCGCCTGGTCCCAGGCGTTGAACAGGTTGTTGGCGTTGAGCGAGACCTCCAGCCGGTCGAGCGGGCGCACCCGCACGAAGGCGCTGACGATGTTCGAGCCCTTCTGCTTCAGCAGATTGTCGTCCTGCGGATAGCTGTCGGTCTGGCCGATCAGGGTGAAGCCGATCGCCGCCTTGCCGAAATCATAGGTCGGGGCGATCGTGTACATCAGGTCGGGCGTGGCGCGCGGCGTCTTGCCGGCGTTGCCGCTGATCAGGTCCTCGGCGATCCGCGAATGGGTGTAGACCACATTGGCGAGCAGCGAGAAGCCGCCATTGGTATACTGGGATTCGAGCTCGATGCCCCAGGTCTTGTACCGCTGGAAGGTCTGGCGCTGGGTGGTCAGGTCGAAATTATATTCGGTCGCCTGGCTGCGGAAGCCGGTGACGAAAAGGCCGTAATTGCCGCCCGCGAGCCGGCCGCGCTGCTTGATGCCGAGCTCCTGCTGGGTGACCGGATTGACCACCACCGCCTGGCCGATCGAGGTCAGCTGGCCGGTCGAGGTGAAGGCGCCGGCGAAATCCGAGACGACCCGGTCGGCATTGGCGCGGTTGCCGCGCGAGATGCGGACGAACGCGCTGGTGCTGGGGGTGAAGCGATAGTTTCCGCCCAGCGACCAGCTGGTATAGTCGATCTTGTAGTTGATCGGCTGCGCGGCGGCGAAGTTGGTCAGATAGACATTCTGCTCGGCGATGCTCAGCACGCCGTCGCCGTTGATGTCGCGGCTGGTGCGGGCGCCGGTGGGATAGAAGGTGCCGCCGCCCTTCATGTTGTCGAAGCGCACGCTGCCGTCGAGATCGAGCGCGTCATCGGCATAGTTGAGCGACAGGTACGGCGCGTCCGTGGTGTAGTTGAGGTCGTACTGCCGGCTCGTCCCGCCCCACATGTTGTTGTAGCCGGTGAGGCCCGCATCGGTGAGCCGCGTGCCGTTGGCGCTGTAGAGGTCGACCAGCGCGCCGTTCGGCACCGCCTCGGTCAGGCTCGTGTTCCAGTGCCAGTTCATCGCGATCTGCTGGCGCGAATGATACCAGCCGGCGCGGCCGGTCACCTTGCCGGTGCCGAGGTCGAACTTGCCGGTGACGCCCAGGTCGTTGGCCCAATGGTCCATGCCGGTCATGTCGGTATAGAGATTGGGGTTCTGGTTGATCACCGCCGAGCCTGCGACGGCCTGGCCCGCCTTGGGGCCGCTGGCATAGACGGCGCGCGCTGCGGTGTAGGTCGTGCCGCCTGCCGCGATCCTGTAGGCGCTCGCCCCGCTGGTCAGCGCCGAGACGTTGGTCAGGCTGCCGAGGAACGGCGCGGAGAAGGTGCCGCTGTTCCAGCTATAGGCGAACTTGTCGTCGATCTCGAACGGACCGCTGCCCCAGTGGAACTGCGCGCCGATGCTGCGCGACTTGACGTGGATGCCGTCGGCATTGTCGCCGCGCTTGACCGAACCGTCCGGGTTCACCGTGGTGAAGTAGCGGTTGTAGTTGGAGAAGTTGGTGTCCGAACGGGCATCGAAGCCGGGCAGCGCGCTGTAGCCGGTGATCTTGTTGCCCTCGACCGACACCTGCATCGGCGAGGCGGTGTAGGTCGGCGCGCGATCGTTCAGCACCTTGAACAGCAGGCGGACATAGCCGCGATCGGCGTCGAAGGTCTGGGTGACGTTGCCCTTGATCTGATAGCCTTCGAGCGCGTGCCACGGCGTGTCGCGCGGGCCGTCGCCGGTGCGGTAGAAGCCGCCGACATTGGCGCGCAGCGTCTGGTTGATCGGGCCGCCGACGTTGAAGTCCAGGCGGCTCTCGTTGTAGCCGATGCCGGTGGTCGCGCGCACCTCGCCGCCGGCCTTCTCGCCGGTCTTCGAGACATAGTTGATCACCGCGCCGGGCGCCTGGCTGGCGAAGGTGGAGGCGGAGCCGCCACGGATCGCCTGGACGCGATCGACGGTCAGGTCGTAGCGGGTCCAGTAATCGTTGTTACCGAAGGCGATGTCGCCGAACTCGACGACCGGCACGCCGTCTTCCTGCAGCTGGACATACTTCGAGCCGCCCGAGGCGAGCGGCAGGCCGCGCACCGTGATGTTCGAGTTGCCGCCCGGGCCGGCGGTCGATTCGGCGCGGATGCCGGGGATCAACCGGAAGACTTCGGCTTCGGAACGCGGCGCGAGGTTCTGGACCGATTCGGCCGAAATGTCGGTGACCGAGACCGAGCTCTGCATCTTGCTGCGGCTGGTCGGCACGGCGGTGACGACGATCTCGTCGAGGAAGCTGCCCTGCTGTTGCGCCGCAGCGGGGTCGGCGGGCGCCGGAGCGGCGGCATCCTGGGCGAAGGCGCTGCCCGCGCCGAGCGTCGCAAACGCGACCGCATGCAGTGAAACGAGCGAACGCGAATAGCGACGTGCCATGAACCTCTCTCCCGGACCTGTGGCGATCCCTCTTGTGGGGGCGCCTTCTCATCCCCAGGCATAACGACCGCAACAATCGTTTGCAATACGATTTCGCAATCGATTGCATTTTGCTCCTCTTGCCCTGTGTGCGTGGAAGGATCAGGAGAGATTGCGTGACTACCGAGCCCCCCGCCCGACCCGTCCGCACGCTTGCCGATCTCGCGCGGCTGGCCGGTGTATCCGCCGGCACCGTATCGCGCGCGCTGGCCGACAAGAGCCTGGTGAACCCCGAGACGCGCCGCCGCATCCAGGAACTGGCCGCAGAGCACGGCTTCCGCCCGAACCAGATGGCGAGCCGGCTGCGTACGCAGAAGACCGGCGTGGTCGGCGTCGTCGTGCCGCTCGGCCATGAGCGTCGGCAGCATCTGTCGGATCCTTTCTTCATGACGCTTCTCGGCCACCTCGCCGATGCGCTGACCGAGAATGGCTATGACATCATGCTGTCGCGGGTGATTCCGGACGCGCCCGACTGGCTCGAGCGGATCGTCGATTCGGGCATGCTCGACGGCGTGCTGGTGATCGGCCAGTCGGACCAGATGGCGGCGATCGAGCGCGTTGCGCAGCGCTATCGTCCGCTGGTCGCCTGGGGCAGCGTGCTGCCGGGGCAGATCCATTGTGCAGTCGGGACGGAGAACGTCGCCGGGGGCCGCCTCGCGGGCGAGCATCTGATCGCGCGCGGGGTGCGGCGCATCGCCTTCCTGGGCGAGCTTCGTGCGCCGGAGATTCGCGCCCGGTACACGGGCGTATGCGCTGCGGCCGACAGCGCGGGCCTGCCGGCGCCGCTCCAGCTCGATGCCCATCTCGCCTCGGACATGATGGAGCAGGAGATCGCGGCGCACATGGTTCGGCATCTCGACCGGATCGACGGCATCGCTGCCGGGTCGGACGTGCTGGCGATGACGACGCTCCGTGTCCTTGCCGATCACGGCATGGCGGTGCCGGGCGATGTGCCGGTCGTCGGCTTCGACGATTTGCCGCTCGCGCTGCAGACCGTGCCCCGGCTCACCACCGTGAAGCAGGACATCGCGCGCGGTGCGCGCGCGATGGTCGATGCGCTGTTCGCCCGCATCGCCGGCGAGGATGCGCCCTCGCTGGTGATGCCGCCGCAGCTGGTGGTGCGCGATTCCGCCTGAACGGCAGGATCAGCCGGCGATCGTCACCCGATCGCCGTCGAAGCGCAGCGTAAAGAAGGGCGCAGGCACACCGCCGAAATGGCGTCGGCGCCCCGCCACGTCGCCGGGCATGCCCGCCCCGGCGAGTTCGGCATAGTCGACGAAGCTGAGGACCTCGCCGTCGCCGGTCACCCACCAGCAATAGGCCTGGCCGGGCTCCGCCGCCGGGTTGGCGGCGACCAGACCGGTGCCGTTCACCGGCCGCCACGCGCCCGACAGCGAGTCCGCGACCATGGCGTAGAGGCCGGTAGGCGCTACGATTCCTTCGGCGAAGCGGCGCGCCTGGGTGCTCCAGAACAGATAATAGCGGCCGCCCTGCACGACGAGGTGCGGACGCTCCAGCTCGCTGTTGACGCCGACCGCATCGAGCAGTGGCGCACGCAGCTGCCAGCGATCCCCCGTCCGCGTAGCCATGCCGATCACGCCGCTGACATGGTCGGCGACCCAGGCGGCATTGGCCGTGAACAGGATGTGCTCGCTGCCATCCGCCGGATCCCGGAAATAGCCGGGATCGCGAAATCCCTTGATACCGTGCGGCTGCGCCACCCGTTCGTCGGCGATCGCATAGCATGCCCCGTCCGCCGCGACGATCTCGCGTGGTGTCGTCCAATCCTCCAGGCGGGGCGTCCCGCCTGCGGACACGAAACGGCCTTCGGTGACGAACAGCCGCTGCTCGAAGGTCGTCGGCTCGCCGCGGCGGCCTGCCGCGGTGAAATAGTGAGTCAGCGTCACCCCGTCCGGCGCCAGTACCGCCGATCCGGACCATTCGCGCGAGCCGGGGCTGAAGCCGTCCGGAAAGGCAGGGCCATGGGCGCGCCAGCCATCGGGGCCATGGCTGGTCAGCCAGATGCGCGCTACATCGTGCCGCGCTTCCGGGTCGTCCCCGCGCGGCGCGGCAAGAAAGAACCACCAGCTGCGTCCGTCGCGCCGCACGGTGGCGCCCGCGGGATCGGCGATCTGCCACATGTCCCACACGTCCATGCCAGGGATCAGCGGCGTGCGGTCGGGCGCCAGTACCGGCAGGGCCGCGCCGGACTGGGCGGCGATGCCGGCCACGGCCGCGCGGGTCCAGGATGCGCGCGGCGCGGCTGCGAGGGCGTCAGACGTCACGAAAGACCTTTCGGATAGAAGCAATACAAAATGGCGCGGCTCACGCCGCCGGCTTGGGGTCGCGTGCGGTCAGTACGGCGAGTGCAGCAGCGAACATCAGCACGCCGCACAGGGTAAGCACGTGGCGCGGATCGCCGCCCATCAGCGGTCCGTAGAGAAACGGCAGGGTCGCCGCGAGGAGCAGCATCGGGATCACGATCATCATGTTGAAGATGCCCATATAGACGCCGGTCCGCTCGGGCGGGATGGCGCCGGCCAGGATGACATAGGGGTTGCCCATGATGCTCGCCCAGCCCAGACCTACGCCGATGGCGGGCGCGAACAGCAGCGCCTTGTCCTGCACATGCGGCAGCCAGAGCATGCCGATTCCGGCGAGCGTGAGGCAGGCCGCATGCAGCCGCGCCGCGCCGATCCGCCGGCCGATCGGCACCATCGCAAAGGCGGCCACAAATGCTACCGCGTTGTAGAAGGCGGCCATCTCGCCATTGGTGAGCACGGCGGCGCGAAAGCCCTGCGACGCAGGGTCGGTGGTGCCATAGACCGAGCGGCCGATCACATAGATGACGTAGTACCAATAGGCCGCCATCGCGTACCACTGGAACAGGCTCATCAGCGCGAGCTTGCGCATCGCCAGCGGCATGACCCGGATCGCGTCCCAGATTTCCCTAAGCGTCGCCAGCGCCGACTTGGGCTGCGCACGGATATGGGCGCGCTCCGCCGCCGTCAGCGGCAGCTCGGGCACGCGCAGCACCGACCAGAGGATCGTGCCCAGCGAGAGCACCGCCCCGACCATGAACGCGACCCGTGCGGTATAGGGGATATGGTGCGAATCCACCCAGTCGCGGTTCATCCCGGCCCAGACGAGCAGCGAGGGGGTGAGGAATGCCAGCATCTGCGCCAGCCCGGTGAACGCGCTTTGCGTCAGGAACCCCAGCCCATGCTGGCGGCTATCGAGCCGATCCGAGACATAGGCGCGGTACGGCTCCATGGTGATGTTGTTGCCCGCATCGAGCATCCACAGCAGCGATACCGCCATCAGGATTGAGCTGCTGAGCGGCATGAAGAACAGCCCCAGTGCGCACAGCACGGCGCCGGTGACGAAATAGGGCGTGCGGCGGCCCCAGCGACTGTCGGTACGATCGCTCATTGCCCCGATGATCGGCTGGACCAGTAGTCCGGTCATTGGCCCGGCCATCTGCAGCAGCGGGATCGAGGCCTCCGAGGCGCCAAGATAGGAATAGATCGGCGTCATGTTGCCCTGCTGCAGGCCGAAACTGAACTGCAACCCCAGGAAGCCCAGGTTCATTTCCAGAATGCGCCACAAGGGCAGATGCGGCTTGCCGCTTGCTGGGGTCATTTCGGGCCTCTCCGCCGGGCAGTTTCTCCGCTCTACCCTTCTTATGCGGCGGATCCGCAGGGAGGGCAACAATCGATTGCAGAAATTTCTGCAACGCGCGCGCGCAAGTCCGGAATCACACGAGATAGACGAGCACGCCGGCCACCAGGCCGAGGATCACCGCGATGAAGAATTCGAACAGGTTGCGGACCACGCCGCCGCCCTTCTGGCGGCGCTGGAAGGTCGCGCGCGGAGCCGGCTGGGCGTGCGCCACCTCGAGATAGCCGACCGTCGCGCCGCAGCCGGCGGTGAACAGCAGCGCCACCAACGCGCCGAGGATCGACTGGAAGGCGATCGCGATCGGCAGCAGCACGCCGAGCGGCGCGGCCAGCGCCATCGCCGCGAGCAGCTTGGCGAAATCGAGATCGTCCTTGGCGACCGGCGCCACTTTCAGCAGGTCCGGTGCGTCCTCCGCCGACGCGGCAAGCCAGGCGAGGCTGGACACCAGCTGCCCCGCCACCACCACACTGGCGAACGCCAGCGTCGGACCGATCGGCAGCGAACGGCCATCGCGAAAGGCGACCAGCAGGATCGGCGCGAGATAGACGATCCGCAGCAGCATCTGGAAGATCAGCGCCGGATCGCGCACCAGCAACCGCAGCTCTTTCGCGAAGATCGCCGCGAACAGGCTGCGGTGGAAGCGCCGCGCAATCCCGCCGCGGGCCGCGCGCCTGGCGGCGGGCCGTGCGCCGCCGGCGCGGTAGCTTTGCAGAAAGACCTGCCGCATGCCCCAGCTCGTGCCCGCGAACAGCAGCACGGCGCCGCCGAGCAGCAGCACAATCGCCAGCGGCTGGCCGAACGCGGCCCGGCCCGGCAGGCTGGTCAGCGGGCCACTGCCATAGCCCCGCGCGCGCATCGCCTCGAACAGCAGCACGAAGCCGGACTGCCTGTTCTCGTCATGCTGGTTGAAGATCTGCGTCACCAGGAAGAAGCTGGCGCCGGCCAGCGCCGCCAGGATCTGTCCCACCGTCTTTGCCGCGCGCGGGCCGCCGATGCGGGCGAGCAGCAGCGTCACGCCGAGCCCGAGACACGCGGCGGTGAGCGCCAGCGCGACCAGCAGCGCCACCGATCCCAGCAGCTCGGGATGGCCGAGCACCGCGACCGGCAGCAGGATCGGCAGCAGGAAGATCGAGAAGGTGAGCATCACCCCCGCCGCAATGCCGATCAGCTTGGCCGAAAGCACCGTGCGTGGATCGAGCGGCGCGGTAAAGAGCAGATCGAGATCGCCCGCCTCGTACAGCGTCCGCTGGCTGGCCAGCAGCGACTGGGTGGTCATGAAGGTGAAGACCAGCAGGCTGGCGGTCAGCACCGCCAGCCACGCGATCGGGCCGGCATGGAACGGCGCGTCCGCGAGCATCACTCCGAAGAACACGCCCAGCCCGGTATAGCCGAGCAGAAACAGCAGGCCCACCACCTGCCCCACCCGGCTGCGCCCGGCGTTGCGCAGGTTGCCGCGCAGCTCGTGCAGCGTCAGCCAGCCCAGGCTTCCCGGCGGCAGGTGCCGCATCGCCCAGCCGATCATGCGCGGCTCGTCAGGCGGATGAAGGTGTCCTCCAGCGTCATGTCCTCGGCGCCGGCGAGGGTACGCAGCTCCTCGAGCGTGCCCTCGGCGAGCAGCTTGCCGCCGGCGATGATGCCGATCCGGTCGGCGAGGCGCTCGGCCACTTCGAGGATATGGGTGGTGACGATCACCGTCTTGCCCTGGTCGACCGCGGCGCGCAGCGCATCCTTCACCGACCGCGCCATTGCGGCGTCGAGCCCGGTCAGCGGTTCGTCGAGGATCAGCAGCCGGGGATCGTGGATCAGCGCGCCGGCCAGCGCCACCTTCTGCTGCATGCCGCGCGAAAAGCCTTCGCAGCGCGTGTCGCGTACCTCCCACAGTTCCAGCCAGCGCAGCAGCCGCTCGGCCTCGGGCGCCGCCTGATTCGGCGGGATCCGCCAGAGCCCGGCGACGAAGCCGAGATATTCGGCCGGAGTCAGCTTGTCGTAGAGCATCGGTTCGTCGGGCAGCCAGGCGGTGATCGCCTTGGCCTCCTGCGGCTGCCGGCGCGCATCCACGCCGAAGATCTCGATCTCGCCGGCATCGGGGTCGGTGAGGCCCACCGCCATGCGCAGTGTGGTGGTCTTGCCCGCGCCATTGGGCCCGAGCAGCGCATAGAGCTGCCCCGCGCCCACGGTGAGGTCGAGACCGGTGATGACAGGCTTGCCGAAGGATTTTTGCAGGCCGGCGATGCGTAGCGCGGGAATGGACATCGGCACCGATCCTAGCGGCAGCGCGCTTCGTCGCAAGCGCCCCCGCATGGACCTTTTTTGTCCTTCGTTCGTCCCCAGCTTCCGCCACAAGACCGGGAGGGGAAGGATGTCGTTTATGCCCAGCACGATCGCACCCGAAGTGATCGCCTGCATTGCCGAGGGTCGCCCGCCGACACCCGGGGAAGTCGCACGCGTGGCGGCGCGGGTCCGCGCCGATCTCGGCGGCGAGCGTTCCGCCTTTGCCTGGGGCAATGCGGACGCCGCCGACCAGATCAGCCGCCGTGTCGCCGAAATCGCCCTGCTCGGCAGCCGACGCTAACCGAAGGACGCTCCCCCATTGGCATTCACGCGCCGAGTTGCTACCGGTGTCAGTCTGCGGGCACGATTGCGGCTTTGAATCGCAAGCGGCCCGACAAAACAACGGGTTGGGAGGGATTGCATGCGACGCTGGGGCATTTCGATCTGGGCACTCGCCCTCGCCAGTCCCGCCGTCGCCCAGACCACCCCGCCGGAGGACGGTCTGCTCTTCTACCTGTCGGCCGATAAAAGCCTCACTGCCGATATCGCCAAGGGCGATCCCGTCCCCAATTTTCGCTCCGGCGTAACGGTTATCCCGGATGGTGCGGCCGGCGGCGCGGCGGGTTGGGCGGACGATGGCTATGTCGCCTGGAACGCCCCCGGCAACGTGCGCGCCGCGCGCGGCACCCTCGCCTTTTTCTGGCGGGCGCGCACCCCGCTCGGCGAGGCACCCTTCGTGCTCTTTCGCGCCGGCTTTGCCGATCATTCGAGCTGGGACATGGCGTTCCTGCGGATCGACTGGAACGGGCACGGCTTCGATGCCTTTGTCACCGACGCCAACCTGTCGCGGATCCGCGTCTCCATTCGGCTCGACCGGGTACCAGCACCCGAGGAATGGCAGCACCTCGCCTTTGCCTGGGACGAGACTGCGGGAGTTCGGCTGTTCCTGAACGGCCGCGAAGTTGCGCGGCGCAACCAGGTGGCCGATCTCGATTCCGGGCTCGATCAGTTCGGCATGGCGGGCCGGGTGATCAGCCCGCACCAGGTGCAGAGCCGCTATCATTTCATGCGCGGCAGCGATCTGGACGAGATCCGCGTCTATGACCACATGCTGGACGTGGCGGACGTCGCGGCGTTGGCGGCGCATCGCCTGCCCGGCGCCCCACCCCCGCGCGATACCGCTGCCGAGCGCACGGCGTGGCTGCATCGCTATGGTTGGGACAAGGCCTCGCCGCCCGTCCTCGCCGACAAGGTGACGCGCATCCGCAAGGTCGAGTTCGCCGATGCGCGCGACCAGAAGCAATGGATGTGGAAGGGCGTCGACGGCATCGCCGAGACGACCTGGCCCGGCGTCTACAACCGCTCGCGCCTGCCCGGCCGGGACGACTATTTCGAGCTGCCCGACTGGAACACCTATGTCGAAGGCGGCAAGGCCTATACGCTGACCGTCCCCGCCGGCGAGACCTTCAACCGCGTGGAGATCCGCGGGGCCGCCTATGGCGACCTCGCCTGGTCGGCGGAAGGCGCGCGCTTCGCCAAGGTGGCGGATCGGGCCAAGGGCGTGGTTCGCTCCGTCGATACGCTGCCCGAGCACAAGGGTGGGGTGCTGCGCTTCACCAACATCATGCAGGAACAGCCGATCCAGGAGTTCTGGGCGTATCAAGTGGACGGTGCACCCGAGCCCGAAGGCAGCTTCAAGCTCAGCTATCGGATCAACGCCAAGGCGGCGGCAAACCTCGCCGCGCTGGACGGGCTGAACCGCTATATCGCCGGCCGCTTCGCCCCCGAGGAACGCAGCACGGTGCTGGCGATGCCCAAGTCGGGTGTCCGCGCGGCGGTGGGAGCTGGAGCCGCGGGCGGCAGCGGCGCGGCGGTGCGGCCACCCAATGCCAAGCCGATCGTCCATGTCCTGATCCCGTCGAACCTCAACCAGGCGCCGCCGGACCAGCCGCTCGCCCGCGCGTTCAACTATGGCTGGCGCAACCTGCATGACGGGCTGGACGGCATTGCGATCGACCTCCCCGCCCTCCAGGCCAAGCCGAACGCAGACGGGCTGATCCCGCTCAATCTTCGTGTCCATGACCCGATCTGGCCGCAGCGCGACCTGATCGACCTGTCGGTCTCGGTCCGTCCCGGCGAGGCGCGTACCCTTTGGCTGGACCTGCGTGACCGCATACTCAGCGACGACAGCCTGTTCCTGACGATCGCCTCCGCCGCCCCCGATTTCGATGCCGAGGCCCTCGACGGGGCCGAGATCCGCCTCGTCTTCAAGCCGCGCGCCGAAGCGCTCAAGGAACATGTCGCCGACCGCTTCAACCAGGTGAAGGACAATTGGGGCTTCCTGGTCGAGGAGCATACCTCGTCCGAACGCGCCGCGCTGTATCGTCGGGTGCGTACCGATGCGAGCGACCTGCTCCGCGTCGATCCCGAGAACAGGGCGATGCGCGCCTATTGGGCGGACATCGACTATCGGCCGGAGAACATGCCGGTGGAGGCCCTGCCCCCCATTCCCGCGGGCGTGCCGGCCTGGGCGGCGCGCCAGCTGCAGGATCTGGCACTCACCCGTCGCTTCGTCGAATGGTGGATCGACAATCGCCAGGTGCCGTATGGCGATTTCGGCGGCGGGATCAGCGACGATTCCGATTTGATGGCGCAGTGGCCCGGCCTCGCGCTGATGGGGGTGATCCCGGACAAGGTGAACGCTTCGCTCCGGGCGCTGGACGATGCCGCCTATCGCAACGGCATGATCGTCGATGGGCTGGGCTATATCACCACCGACGAGCTCCACGCGTACGAGGAGGGTCTCAATGCCGATGCGGCGCGCCTCTACCTCAACTGGGGCGAGCCCAGGACAGTCGAGCGGCTGTTCGCCACCACGCGGGCACTGGGCAAGGTGATCCTGCCGAACCCCGCCGGCCATCTCCACTTCGCCAGCAACTGGTACGGCGCACGCAAGATGTACCGCGAAGGCGCGTTCGAATGGCAGAAGCCCTACAGCTACACGGTGATGCACGCGCCGATCCTGCTGGGCCTGTTCAATGCCAGTCCTTCCGCCCGCGGCCTGGTGACCGGTCTCGCTGATGGCTGGCTGGCCCATGGCAAGCAGGATGGCGAAGGCCGCTGGAGCTTCCCCAACGAGATCAACTGGCGCACCGATGCCACCCGCGCCGGCGACGGCGGCGGCGTCAGCACACCGCTGCAGACCGCGTGGAGTGCGTATCGCTTCACCGGTGACGCGAAATATCTGCGCCCGCTCCAGGCCCGGCCCGGCTCGATCGGCGAACTCAACGAAAACGGCGCGCTGCTGCCCGAGACCAAAGCGATGGTCGCGGCGAAGGGCGACAGCGAGGCGGCGCGGATCGCGGCCTGGACGCGCACGGGCGATCCCGCAGGTCTGGTGCCGCTGCACGAGGCGTCGATCCAGGAGAAGGCCGCACGGCTCTACATGATGACCGAGGGCCATTGGTGGACCGATCGCGTCGAGAGCGAGAACCAGTGGCTCCAGCGCGAGCGTCTCGGCGGCATCGCGCTCCGCCGCAACCAGACCTATCCGGGCCATGCGGTAAGCTGGCGTTTCGCTGCGGAGGGCGCGGCCGAACAGGTCGCGCTGCTGGTACCGGGTGCCACGCCCTCGGGCTTCACGGTCGACGCTTTCAACACGGCCGGCACCCCGCTGGATGCGACGATGACGACCTGGAACGTCACCGCTGGCCGCTGGACGATGCGCGGTCCCGACGGCGTGGTAAAGACGCTCGAGCTCGCCCGATCAAGCGATGTCGCGATCCGTTTCCCCGCCGGCGCCAGCCGCTGGGCTTTCGTGCTGGAGAAAGCCGGTGACCCGGTCGAGCTCCGCCCCGACCTCGGCATCGGGCGCGACGATGTGGTGGTGCGCAGGCGCCGCGTCACGGTGACCGTCCACAGCCTCGGCCATGCGGCAACCTTGGGCGGCACGGTGATCGTCTCGGGCGCCAGCGGCGAACTTGGCCGGGCCTCCCTGCCCGCCTTGGCCGCTCCAGCCGATCTCGCGCCGCGCACCGCGACCGTGCAGGTCCGCCTCGGCGGCACGGCGATCCCGATCGAGGTCCGCGTCGCGCTCCCCGGCGATGCACCGGAAGTCACGCTGCACAACAACCGCGTACGGCTGGACCGCTAGAATCCGATCGATGCCGACAGGGTGATCGCCTGCCGGCTGCGGACGCGGTCGCCATAGAAATCCTTGCCCGGCCCCCCGCCGCTCCAGGCGAGCCGGGCATCGACCTTGCCGATCTGGCGTGCGACGCCCAGACTATAGTCGAACTGGGTACCGGTCATGCCGCCCCAGGGACGTTGACGCAGCACCGTCATCAGCCCGGCATGGCCCAGCAGTCGCCAGCCTTGCAGCGGCCGCACCACGCCGTCGAGCGTGCCGTACAGCGTATGGACGTCGCGCTGGAGATAGTCCGGGGAATAGAGGAGGCGGGCCGCGAGGCTCCGCGCGCTTGCCCCGAGATAGAGCTCGGTATAGCCGGCACCGCTCGCGCCGGAACCTGCGCCGCGAAACTCGCGCCGGGTAAGGCCGAGGTCGAGCACCAGGCCGCCCTTCAGCCGCCGCGCATAGCCGGCATCGACCCCGAACGCGACGAGGTCCGGCCCGCTGCGCAGCGCCGCCACGGTCGCAGCGCCATCGACATAGAGGCCGGAGCGATCGTCATAGCCGAGCGACAGCGTCGCCGCCGGTCGCCCGGCGCTGAGGCTGCGGCCGCGCCAGCGCTCGTCGCTGGTCGCGCTGACCTCGCCGCTCCACTGCGCTCCCGCGCGGTCCGGCGCGCAGGCGGTGGCGAGCAGCAGGGCCGTTGCGACGGCGGCGCGGATGCTAGCGCCCCCCCGCCTCTGCCGGACACATTGTCTTTCCCACCACGGTCGCACAGGCGTCGATCTCCCCGCCCCCCGGCCTAGCAGAAATCGGCGGGATGCGCCTGCCCGGCTTGGCATCGCGCTCGCGCCGCAGCGCCAGCAGCCCGCTCACTTCGGCCGCAGCATAGGACGATCCGCCCATCAGATACCACCGGCCGCCCGGCTGCGTGGTGGGAACATCGCGGCCGGGCGCGACAAAGGCGCTGCCCATCGGCGCCTCGGCCACGGCGACCACACCGGGCATCGAGGCGGGAAAGCCGCCGCCGGCGAGCTTCGGATCGACCGCCGCCACCACCGTCGCGCCGCGATCCATGCCCACCCGCAGCAGCGTCTCCAGCAAGCGGCTGGGCGGGCCGGCGAGGCTGAGGTTGATGACGTCGGCACGCTGTTCGACCGCGAAGGTCACGGCGCGGGCGAGGCTCAGGCTGTCGCACCGGGTTGTCATCGCGGCCCCGGCGCCTTCCTGCCGGCAGGCCCGGAGCGCGAGCAGCTTGGCGTCGGGTGCGATCCCGACGATCCCGATGCCGTTATTGGCGCGGGCGGCGATCACCCCGGCGATGCCGGTGCCATGGCTTTCCCCCGGAGCCGCGCCGTCTCCCAGGAAATCGCGGGCGAGGCTCACCTGCCCGGCAAGATCCGGATGGCGGGTGTCCACCTGGCTGTCGATGACGGCGACCCTGGCACCGCGGCCGGTTGCCATCCGGTGGAGCGCCGAGAGGTGCCAGAGCCGAGTCGTCGGTTGGGCGGGATAGAGGGGATCGTTGGGCTGGGCGTGGCCCTGCGCCTGGAAGGTTTCGATCGGCTCGGACCATTCTACCGCCGGATCGCGGGCCACCTGCGCGGCGACCGTGGCGGGCGCGCGGCCGGCAGGCACGTCCATGATGAAACAGTCGATCCCGATGATCGGCATCGGCCAGTTGCCGGCCAGATGCAGTCCGTTCCGCCGCGCCACTGCCGCCGCGATCCGCCGACGTCCCGCCGCCGACCCGTCCTCGCCATACCCGCCGCCATAGCCGCTGCCGGCCCGGAAATGCGGTGACGCCAGACGGAGCATCACCAGGATGCGCGGGCCCGAGGGCGTTTGCGCCGGCGCGGTCGGAGCGAACAACATCGTCAGCGCGAGCGCGAGCGATCCGATCAGGCGCCCGGCCAGTCTCATGGCGCGGGATCGACCGGCTGCGCCAGTACGACCTTGGGCTCGGCGCGCAGCCGCGCCAGCGCCGCCGCCCGCTGCTCAGGCGCGGTGGCGAGCAGATAGGCGCCGGCGGCGGTGGGGCCGTCGACCAGCCGGGCATGCGACGCGGCGATCGCCTCGCGCATCGCTGCCTCGGGGGTGTCGGGCGCGAACATCACCAGCAGGTTGCCGACCGGCCGCGCCTCGGGCGAACCGAGTGCGTGATAGCGCTCCGCCCCCGGCACCGGCGACTGGCGCTGGAGATGGAGGACGAAGCCTAGCCCGAACAGCAGCAGCGCCGCCTGCGCCCCGAGCATCCAGCCGGCGCGGATCGCGAAGCGACGCGGAAGCCGCTGCGGTGCCGGCGTGCCGAGATCGGCGGCGAAGCGCTCCCACCCCTGGGTAGGGGCTGGTGGCAGTGCGGCAAAGGCCGCGTGCAACCGCCGTTCCGCCGCCAGCTCCGCACGGCATTCGGCACAGCTGGCGAGATGGGTTTCGGCGAGCAGCCGGTCGCCGGGCTCGATCGCGCCGGTCACATACCAGGGCAGCAGCACCATGGTCGCTTCATGCGGGTCGCCGCGCAAATGGTGGAGTTCGCCCATCGTCACATCCAGTCCGCCAATTCGCCTGCCATCGCCCGGCGCAGATGGCGCCGGGCGTGGAACATCCGTGTCTTTACCGTATCCACCGGGCATCCCAGGATTTCGGCGATCTCGCGATAGCCGATCTCGTGGAAATAGGTGAGGTCCACCACCGCGCGATGGTCCGCCGACAGGCTCGCCATCGCCAGACGAAGCGCCCGGTGGGTGCGATCCTGCGCGAGCGCCGCATCGGGGGTGTCCAGATCCGGCTGCTCTGCCAGTCCGGCATCGTCGACAGGCGCCTCGTCGCGGCTGCGCGCACGGACCGCCTTGCGATAGGCGATGGCGAACAGCCAGGTCGAGAGCCTGCTCGCCCCGGTGAAGTCGCCGGCCTTTTGCCACAGCACCATCAGCGTGTCGTTGACCACCTCTTCGACCAGCGGCGGGCGCCGCACCAGCGTGCCGACGAAGCGGGCGAGCCGCGGCTGGTAGCGGCGATAGAGCTGTTCGAACGCCCGAAGATCGCGCGCACGCACGGCGACGACGAGACCCATTTCCTCCTCGTGCGCGCCCGATAGCACGTGCCGGCCCTGCGGATCGATCTGTGTCACAGCCTTCCTTCGCTCGCACCTTAGTGGAGCGCAGGGGCACGATGGTTCAACGCGCGCGAAATTTTTTGCCGGTCGAGGCGGGACAACGCCCCGACCGGCAGCAAAACGGCCTCAGCCGAGCGCCAGCGTCGTACGACGACGGCGATAGCGCAGCGTGCCGCCCGCCAGGCCGGCACCGACCATCAGCATGCCCCAGGTCGCCGGCTCCGGCACGGCGGCGCTGGCGGAGAGCGTGGCGTTCTCGGGTGCGAAGTCGCTGATCGCCGCATTGCCCGCACCCGCACGCGGCCACAGGTTGAAGCCGTAGCGCTGCGGCGCGAAGCCGGTGCTCGGCAGCAGCGACAGCGGCACCTTCACGGTGAGGATGTTGCCGGCGATTGCGATCCAGTTCGAATCGAGCGGGGTGCCGCCGATCGAGCCGGTGCCGTCCTTCTGCACGACGATCGCCTGATCGAAGATCACATTGCCCTGGCCGATTCTCCCGAACGGGCGGATTGCGCCCTTTCCGGTGTTCACGCCGTACACGTAGAAGCCGGGCGTGCCCGCGGTGATCGCGCCGGCAAAGGTGGCGCCGAGCGTGAACAGCTTGTCGGTAGCGTCGTAGCTCACCGAGAAGCTGGTGACGTCGAGGTCGGCGAGCTTGGGGCCGGTATAGCCGGCGAGGAAATCACCGGTGGCGTCGGTGACGGTCTGGGTCTGCGCCAGCGCCGGGGCGGCGCAGGCGAGGCAGGCAAGCGCCGCGGCGCTGAGGAACATACGCATGCTTTGGTTCTCCCGTATTGGCCCGGCCCGGTGCAGGGGTGCACCGGGCCGGGCACGCACGGCAGCCGCTCGCCCGGGAACAGGGGGAAAGCCCGAGCCACGATCTGCCGCACCCCATCAGTGGCGGGGGCGCGACCGAAGGTTCATCGCGGCTAGGAAAAATTTGCCGGGTAGCTCAGGCCGCGGCAGGAACCTTTGCGGCGGCGTAGCGCGCAATGAAGTCGGCGTGGCCGGGCAGTTTCGCCAGTTGCGCGGCGATACCGGCGCGCAGATCCGCCAACGCCCGCTCCAGATCGGCGGTGGGAATCTGGGTGGGCATCGGGTGATGGTCGCGCGGGCGAACCCCCTGCCCCAGCATCACCGAGGCCCAGCTGTCGATACGGAACAGGTCGGTGCCTTCCTGATAGGCGGCGGCCCCCTCCTCGAACAGCGCGATGCGTGCAGCGAGGCTGTCCGGCACTGTCCGCGCGGCATGGTCGCGCCAGAAGGGTTCGGGCCGATCGTTGCACTTGTAGTGGAGGATGATGAAGTCGCGGATATGCTCCGATTCCGCGCGCGACTGCGCGTTGAAGCGCTTCGCAAAACTGGCCATGTCGCCGTGGCGTGGGAAGTTCTGGAGCAGCCGCGTCACCGCGATCATCACCAGATGGATGCTGGTCGACTCCAGCGGTTCGATGAAGCCGCTCGCCAGCCCCAGCGCCACGCAATTGCGGTTCCATGCCTGCTTGCGCATGCCGGTGGTGAAGCGGATCAGCCGCGGATCGAACAGGGCGCGCCCGGGGACGGCCGCCAGCAACTGCGCGCGGGCTTCGTCCTCGGAGAGATAGTCGCTCGCATAGACGAAGCCGTTGCCCATCCGGTGCTGGAGCGGAATGCGCCAGCGCCAGCCGGCGCCGTGCGCGATGGCGCGGGTATAGGGCGCCGGCGCCTCGGTCGTCTCGGACTGGACGGCGAAGGCGCGGTTGGTCGGCAGCCAGTGGCTCCAGTCCTCGAAACCGGTCTTCAGCGTCTCCTCGATCAGCAGCGCGCGAAAGCCCGTGCAGTCGATGAACAGGTCGCCGGGGATGCGCAGCCCGCCTTCCAGCACCAGCGCGGCGATGTCGCCGCTCTCCGCCTGCTCCACCTCGGTGATGCGGCCCTCGACGCGGCGCACGCCGGCCGGCTCGGCGAGCCCGCGCAGGAACGCGGCATAGGCGGTCGCATCGAGATGATAGGCATAAGCGAGCGGCATCGGGTCGCCGGTGGCGAATTTCTGGGAAAGCGCCGCCTGGGTCTCCAGCGAATAGTCCCCCAGCGCGCCGCCGAAGCCGCGCCGTTGTGCCTCCAGCCAGAAATGCTGGAAGTCGCACAGCGGCAATGCCCGGCCAATCGAGCCGAAGGGGTGGAAGTAGCGATCGCCGTCGCGCAGCCAGTTCTCGAACGAGATGCCCAGCTTGAAGGTCGCGTTGGTCTCGCGGAGGAAGACCTGCTCGTTGATGCCGAGCAGCTTGTGGAAGGTCCAGGCGGTAGGGATGGTGGACTCGCCCACCCCCACCGTGCCGATCGCGTCGGACTCGACGAGCGTGATGTCGAGATTGGGCCCGAGATGTCGCACCAGCGCCGCCGCTGCCACCCAGCCCGCGGTGCCGCCGCCGGCGATCACCACCCGAAACTTCTGCTCGCCCATCGCTTCCTCCCCAGGGATTTTCGTTGTTCTCGCCTCAGCCTTCGCGGCGTTCCTTGCGCGCGATCAGTCGCGGCAGATTGCCGAGCGAGGAAAGCTGCCACACCGCGCAGCGCAGGAAATCTTGGGCGTGCAAGGCGGCCAGCGCGTCTCCGTCGAGGGCGGCGAAACGGCTGCCCTCAATCACCCAGCAATCGGGCACCTTGTAGCGTTTTCCGGAGGTGAGTTCGATGTCGAACGTCACCGGCTCGAGCAACCCTGCCGCCTCGAACGCGGCGAACATCGGCCCCGAAAGCTGGTCACCGACATAAACCGCCTGCAGCGTCGCCGCGACGCGATCGAGATAGGGCGCATTGCCGCCCTGCTCCAGGAACAGCGGGGCGCCTTCGGTCGTCGAAATGCGGGGATGATCGGTGTCGATATGGATCATCGGCTCGCCCGCCGCACCGGGGCGTGGCAGGCCGATCGAAAAGGGGCCGATCTCCATCAGCGCGGGCAGCTGGTCCGCCGTCCAGCGATCGCCCTCGAGGTAGAGATTCTCGTCGGGATCGAGGCCGAGCAACACGGTCGAGCGCCAGCTGCCGGCGTCGTCGCGGCGGAAGATCAGGACATAGTCGCGGCTGAGCGCCTCGAATTCCGTCGGGAAGACGGTCATCTGGTTCACCGCATCGCCGAACGCGGCGCCACGGTCGAGCCGGATCCGCAGATCGGCATGGTCGATATTGTTGAGCACGGCGCGGGGCATGATGTGCAGGACCTTAAACGAGAAAGGCCGCCCGAGGCGAGCGGCCTTTCCTAGAGGTGTACAGGCGGGCTTCAGAAGCGGAAGCGCGCGCCGACCAGATACCGGGCCGAGCCTTCGGACTCGTACCAGGTGTTGATGTAATCACGGCTGTAGCTGCGAACGCCCTCCTCGAGGAGGTTGATGCCTTCGAAGCTGAGCGCGATGTTCTTGGTCAGGTCATAGTTGATGCTGAGATCGACCTGGCCGTACGGATCGTTGAACACCGGGTTGTGCGCCGCGCCGCGGTTGACGTCGCTCAGGAACTTGCCGCGCCAGTTGTACGAAAGGCGTGCCGAGATGCCGTGCTTGTCGTAGATCAGCGTGGCGTTGGCGGTGTCGCTCAGGCCGACCAGCGCGAACTGGTTGGCCGTCGGATCGGCGGTGATGTCGAAGCCGATATTGCCGCGCACCAGCGTGTAGCTCGCGGCGATACCGAAACCGGTATTGCCGAGGAAATACTGGCCGGCGAGCTCGACGCCGTAGATCTCGGCGTCCTTGTTGTTGATCGGCGTGTTCACCGCGAAGTTGAGCAGCGGGTCGGCCGCCGTCGGCAGCACGTCGATCGCGGCGAGCGTGTTGCTGATATAGGTCGAACCGAAGGTCCGGGTCGCCGGCACGTAGTTGGCCTGCAGCTCCTGCGTCGCCTGGGCGACGTTGCCGCCGTACTTCTGCAGGATCGCCGCGCTGGTGAACAGGTTGACGTTGCTGATGTCGCCGCCGAGCCCGGTGACGATGTTGCGCGCCGACGTCGCCAGCGGACCCGCGGTCGGGTCGCGCAGGCCGAACAGGTTGCGCTGGACCACCGTGTTGCCGATGAAGTTGTGCACCCGCTTGTCGAAGAAGCCGACCGACAGATACACGTCGCGGCGCGGATACCATTCGAGCGAAATGTCGAAGTTATCCGAATCCAGCGGCTTGAGCGCCGGATTGTTCTGGTTGCCGGTCGCAACGCCGCCCAGCGAGGTCGGGTTGTTGAGCGCACCCGCACCGGTCGAGGCGAACAGGTTGCCGTACGGCGCACGCGAGATCGTCTTGCTGTACGAGACGCGGCCGATCAGGTTCTTGGCGGCTTCGATCTGGAAGTCGATCTGCGGCAGCAGATTGTCGTAGCTGCCACGGCCGTTCACCGCCTGCTGGTCCGCCGAGTTGAGCACCGAGAAGTCATTGTCCGCTTCCCACACGATCGCCAGCGGCACCGTCTGGTAGGAGACCGACTTCACCTTGGTGTGCTCGTAGCGCATGCCGGCGACGAGGGTTGCGTTGCGGCCGCCCAGTTCGCCCTTCCAGGTGAGCTGGCCATAGGCCGCCCAGATGTCTTCCTTCACCCGGTTGTCGTTGTTGGCATCGATGATGTTCTGGTGATTGATGCCGTCGTTGGTGATGCCGACATAGTGGTTGTACAGCGCGTTGTAGAGCTTGGTCGTATCCTCGGCGCGCCAGGCGACCTTGCCCACCGCATCGGCGGTCGCGTTGTTGTGGTGGAACTGGCAGACCAGGCAATATTGCTGGACGGTACCCGGCGCGAAGGCCGCGACGTCCGGCGGCAGCGCGTTGTTCCAGTCGCCCAGCACCTGGCGGGTATTATACTGGGTCTGGCGCGTGTCGGTGCTGCGCCAGTCGCCGCCGAAGTCGAAGCGGCTGCCGCCACCCAGATCCCAGCCTGCGTCGATGCGGCCCTCCTTGATCTTCTGCGTCTGCGTCGACGCGAACTGGCGCTGCACCGCGGCCGAGAGATCGCCCGCGTCGAACACGCCATTGCAATTGCCGTTGGTGAACGGAACGCCCTTCGGCGTCGTCTGCTTGTAGCAGTCGTTGATCGTCAGCGTTTGGGTCGGGAAGCCGTCATTGTCCCAGGTCAGGCCGTGCGAGGTCACGATGTTGCCGTTGAAGGCGACCGTGGTCGAGGTCTGGCCGTTGGGGTTGTCGGGCAGGCTCTCGGCCTTGCCGAAATGGCCGTCGATGTTGACGGTGAAATTGTCGGCCAGCTGCCACTTCAGGTTGCCGCCGATATCCCACAGCCGGTTCTTCTGCGCGCGATAGGCGTTCTCGAAGCCTTCGTCCTTCACGCCCGGCAGCGTCTCGTGGAGATATTTGGTCGTGGCGATGCCGTTGCTCGAATCGTCGAAGGTGACTTCGTCGAACGGCTTGGAGAACCAGTTGGACTGGGACGAACGGCGCTCCGACGAGCGCAGCTGGGCGAACAGGCCGTCGACCGTGAAGGTCATGCTGTCCGACGGACGATATTGCAGCACGGCCTGGCCGTTGATGCGCTCGCGGCTCGCTTCCGAGAAGTGGTGGCGATAGTCGTCCGGCACCGCGACCAGCGTGTTCCCATCGGCCGGCTTGTTGTTGATCTTGGTACCGGCCGTCACATAGCCCTTGGACGGATCAAGGAAGTCGGACAGGCGGGGCATGTTCCAATAGTTGTTCGCCTGGCTCGGGAAGCTGAAATTGCGCTTCTGGTAGCTGCCGAACAGGCTCACGCCAAACTTCTGGTCCGCGTCGCTCCAGCTGGCGATGCCGGAGAATTCCGGCGTCACATGCGCGCCGCAGCTGATGCAATCGTCGGCCGAGGTGTCGTAGCTCGCCTTGGCGCCGACCGAGCCGGTGAAGCCCGCCGGACGGTCGAGCGGGCGAACGCCGACGATGTTGATCGTCGCGCCGATGCCGCCCGAGGGGATCGCCGCGCGGCCGGTCTTGTAGACCTCCAGCGTCTTCACGCCTTCGGAGGCGAGGTTCGCAAAGTCGAACGAACGGCCGAAGCCGCCGGCGCCGTCACCGCCCTGGTCGCCGCCCACCGCGACGATGTTGGAAGCCGCGAGCTGGCGGCCGTTCAGCGTCACCATGTTGTACTGCGCGCCGAAGCCGCGGACGGTGACGGTCGAGCCTTCGCCGTTGACGCGGTCGATCGAGACGCCGGTGATGCGCTGGAGCGATTCCGCCAGGTTGGTATTGGCGAACTTGCCGATGTCTTCGGCCGAGATCGCGTCGACGATGCCGGTCGAGTCGCGCTTGATCGCGATCGAGCGCTCGAGCGAGGCGCGGATGCCGGTGACGACGATTTCGCCGCCATCCTGGGGCGCGTCCTGCGCGGCGGGCGAGTCGGTGGCGCCGCTGGTCTGCGCCGCGGCGATGCCGGGCACGGCGAGCGCCGTGGCAACGGCAAGCATGGAAGCCGCGCGAAGGCGCGCGGCGTAGGTCATACGCATTGGGTTTTCTCCCCTCCTGAACCGGCCCTTAGGCCCGATTTGTCCGCTGAATACCGGCAGCTTCCGGCGACAACGTTGTCCGTCTTTTCTTCACATTCACCCCTTTCGTTTTGTTTTCAATCGGAAACTTCTCCTGCGGGTACATCTACCGCCTGCTGGAACGCGGGGGCGGCGGAATCCTGGGCAAGCGCCAAGCGGTAGCGGCCGGGCGCAATCACCCAGCGCCCGTTCCGCCAGTGCGCGAGCGCATGCGGTGCGGCCGCCAGCGTCACTTGCGCGGCCTCGCCGGGCTTCAGCCATTGGCGCTTCCAGCCGGCCAGCCGCGCCGCGCCGCCCTGCGCATCGGTGACATAGAGCTGCGGTACCACCGCGCCGGCGCGCGCGCCCTGGTTGCGGACGGTGAACGTCACCGCAGGTGTGGCACCGCCCGAAAAACGCACGGCCGAGAAGGCGAAGCGAGTGTAGCTGAGGCCATAGCCGAACGGGAACAGCGGCTTGGTGCCCTGCGCGGCGTACCAGCGATACCCGACATTGGCGCCCTCGCTATACGTCACATCCCAGCTCGGCAGCGTGCTGCCGTCGCCAGCGCCCGCGTCGCTCGCCGCATTGGCGTTGAGCCCGGCCGGCACCACCGGCTTCGGCCGGGGCAGTTGCTCGGCGCTCTTCGGGAAGCTGATCGGCAGGCGGCCGGAGGGGTTTACGTCCCCGAACAGGATGCCGGCGATCGCCTCGCCGCCGCGCTGGCCCGGATACCAGGCCTGGAGCACGGCGGGCACCTGGTCGAGCCAGGGCATCAACACCGGCCCGCCGGTTTCGAGCACCACGACGGTCTTCGCATTGGCCTTGGCGACGGCGGCAATCAATGCATCCTGCCCGTCCGGCAGCGCAAGCGAGTCGACGTCCTGCGCCTCGGTCGTCCACTGCGTCGCGAACACCACAACGACATCCGCGCGCTTGGCGGCGGCTGCCGCGGCGGCGGGGTCGCGGCCGTCGACATAGGTCACTTGCGCACCGGGCGCCTTGGCCCGGATCGCCTGGAGCGGCGACGAGGCGTGCCAGGTCACCCGCGCGAACGAGGCCGCCGCCCCGCTGGTCAGCGGGATCTCGACTGGCGCGCCGCCGACCGAGCGCACCTGGCTCGACCCCCCGCCGGAAAGCACGCCGACATCGGCATGGCCGCCGATCAGCAGGATCTTCTTCGCAGTCCGGGCGAGCGGCAGCAGGTCGCCCTGGTTGCGGAGCAGCACCATGCCCGCCTCGGCGACGTGCTGCGCCACCAGCGCATGTGCGGCATAGTCGATCGGCTGCGCCGTGGCGGGGGTCGGATGATCGTACAGTCCGCTGGCGATCACGCCGGTAAGGATGCGGCGTACCATCTCGTCCAGCCGCGCCTCCGAAATCGCGCCTGCCTTGATCGCCGCTTCGATCTTGTCCGGCGCGAAATAGATGTCGCGGTCGAGCTCCTGCCCCGATTCCTGGTCGAGCCCGGCGGACGCCGCCTTGACGGTAGAGTGCACCGCACCCCAGTCGCTCATCACCCAGCCGGTGTAGCGCCAGTCGCCGCGCAGCACGTCGGTGAGCATGCGGTGGCTCTCGCAGGCATAATCGCCCTCGATCCGGTTATAGGCGCACATCACCGAGCCGGGCTTGCCCGCCTTGATCGCAATCTCGAAGGCGAGCAGGTCGCTTTCGCGCAACGCGGTCTCGTCGATCCGCGCATTGAGCACGGCGCGGCCGGTCTCCTGCGCATTCAGGATGAAGTGCTTGATCGTCGAGACGATGTGATTGGACTGGACTCCCTCGATCGCAGCACCCGCCATGGTGCCGGCGAGCAACGGATCCTCGCCCAGATATTCGAAGTTGCGGCCGTTCCAGGCGTCACGGGTGAGGTTCACGCCACCGGCGAGCAGCACGTTGAACGTCTTGGCGCGCGCCTCCGCGCCGATCATCGCGCCGCCCGCGCGTGCCAAGTCCGCATCGAATGTAGCGGCCGTGGCGAGGCCCGAGGGCAGTGCCGTGGCGACATCACCCTTGCGCTGCTCGACCTGGTTGGCGACGCCGAGACTGGCGTCGCTTTCCCGCAGCGTCGGGATGCCGAGCCGGGGAATGCCCGGCACATAGCCGGCCGAGGGGATCATGTCGGCGGGCGCCGGCGTCGCGCGCGGAGGGAACAGGCCGTGGATCAGTTGCAGCTTCTCGGCACGCGTCATCGCGCCGACGAGAGCTTCTGCACGCGCTTCGGGAGAAAGCTTCTGGTTCCGCCAGGGCTCGGCGGCCGTTTGCGGCGCACTCTGTGCGACCAGAGCGGCCGGCGCCGTCGCCGACAACAGGAGCAGGGCAAGCGTGCGGGCAGCGATCATCGAGCGGGGCGTTCCTGTGGCAGAAGACGCGCAGCACCGCTCGCCGCGCGCAGCACGAGCGAGGTGGAGCGGCGCGTGAAGACGTCGAAAAATGCGGCCGTCGCCCATCGGGCAGGCGACGGCCGCAGGTAATCCGCCCTTGAGGAGGGGGCCGGAAAGGGGAGGAAACGAAAGGATGTGGCGCGCGCGAGAGGCGACGACGCGAATGCGCGACGAACGGCAGCAATGCCCGGCATGTCCCCTCTCCCGTACGATCCGTATTTTTACGGAGTCTGTTTCTGACATCGATGTCTGTCGTAATCTGACATCGATGTCAAGCGAGACATGTCTGGCGATTGCGCACGCGCATCGCCCCGCTAAGGTGCCGCGGTGCACGTTTCCTCCCCCTCCCCAGCGCGCGCCGCGATGGTGGCGCGGCTCTTCCGCCGCTCGATCGGCATTTTCTTCATGGGCGGCTTCGTCACCGCGCTGGTCGGCCTGCTGGTGCCCCGCCTGACGCTGATCGACCGACTCGACTATACGCGCGCGGCATTCGTCCAGTTTGCCTTCCATTCCAGCTATCTGCTGTTCGCGCTGCCGATCACGATGCTGCTCGTGCGCACCGGCTATATGCGGGCGATCGCCGCGGGCCTCGCGGTGATGACGCTGGCCTGCATCGCCCTGGGCGGGGCGGCATGGATCGGCAGTTATCCCCTGCTCCTTGCCGCGCTGCTCGCGCTGTCGACGGGGATCACGTTCCTCCAGATCGCCGCCAATGTCGTTCAGCCGCTGGTTGCGACCGAAGGCGGCGGCGCGGCACGGCTGACGTTGCTGCAGGGGTTCAATTCGATCGGCACGGTGCTCGGGCCGCTGCTCGGGGCAGGGCTGCTGCTCTATGCCGGCGCATTGGGGCGCCTGCCGCTCGCCCTGCCCTTCTTCGGTTGCGCGTGCGTGCTGGCCGGGCTCTGCCTCGTCTTCTGGCGCGCCCGCGACCTGCTCGCCGACCATCCCGCCCCGCGCCGGCTGCCGCTGGCCCAGCTCGGCCGCGTGCTGGCGGAGCCGCGGCTGGCCTGGGGCAGCGTGGCGATGTTCGGCTATGTCGGGGCGGAAGTGACGATCGGGAGCCTGCTGGCCAACTATCTTGCGCTGCCGGCGATCCTGGCGGCAGACCCGGCCAGCGCGGGCCGGCTGGTCAGTCTGTACTGGGGCGGCGCGATGCTGGGACGCTTCGCCGGGGCCTTCGGCCTCGCCCGGATCGCCCCTGCGCGGCTCCTTGCTGGCGTTGCGCTGGGTGCCGTGCTGCTGGTTGCCGTCGCCACCCAGGCCCATGGCCCGGTCGGCGCCGCCGCCCTGATCGCGGTCGGACTGTGCAACGCGATCATGTATCCGACGATCTTCGCGCTGGCGCTGCCGGAGGATCGCGGCGCGGCCGCCTATGCCTCGATGATCCTGTGCATGACGGTGGTCGGCGGCGCGGTGGTGCCGCTGGCAACGGGCGCGCTCGCCGACCGGTTCGGGCTCGCCGCCGCGCTGGGGCTGCCGCTGCTGTGCTATCTGGGGATCGCGGCCTTTGCAGGCGTGATAGCGCTATCGCCTGCAAGACGGTAAGCTGGCGAAACCATGAAGCCGCTGACCCTAAAGGATGTTGCCGCCAAGGCTGGCGTTTCGCCCAAGACCGTGTCGCGCGTCATCAACGGCGAAGCCTATGTCCGCCCGGAGGTCCGCGAGGCGGTGCAGCGGGTGGTCGATGCGCTCGGCTACCGCCCCAACGCGTTCGCGCGCGAGCTGTCCAGCTCCCGGTCCTTCCTGATCGGCCTCTATTTCGACGATCCCGCCTCGGCCTATGCCGCCGATCTGCAGCGCGGCGCCCTCGCCCGCTGCCGGGCGCTCAGCTATCATCTCGTCGTCGAGCAGGTGACGCGCGACCGAGCCAGCTGGCTCGCCGAGTGCGAGGCATCGCTGCGCTCGATGCGGCTGGGCGGCGCGATCCTGACGCCGCCGCTGTGCGATTGGCCCGAACTGCTCGACCTCTTCGCGCGCATGGCGGTGCCGGTGGTCCGGATCTCGCCGGGCGACTTCCCCGAGCGCACCGCCGCGGTCGAGATGGACGAGCGCAGCGCCGCCCGTGAGCTTACGGAAGCGCTGATTGCCCTCGGCCACCGCGACATCGGCTTTATCCAGGGCAATCCCGAGCACCACGCCGCGGCGCGACGCCTCGAGGGGTTCCACGCGGCGATGGCGGCGGCGGGGTTGGCCGTCCCGCCCGAGCGCACGCTGCAGGGCGATTTCACCTTCCGCTCCGGCCTGGATGCCGGCGAACGGCTGCTGGCGGCGATGCCGCGGCCGAGCGCGATCTTCGCCGCCAATGACGAGATGGCGCTGGGCGTGCTGGTGGCGGCGATGCGTGCCGGCATCGCCGTGCCCGACCAGCTTTCGATCGCCGGCTTCGACGACGCCGCCCTCGCCCGCATGGCCTGGCCGCCGCTCAGCACCGTCCGCCAGCCGCATGTCGAAATGGCGGCCGCGGCGGTAGACCTGCTCGACGGCGCCGCGCGCAGCGACGAGGCGGCGACCAGCCACCGCACGCGCCGCCTGCCCTACACGCTGATCCTGCGGGAGAGCAGCGGCCCGGCCGTCGCGGGCTAGAAACGAACGCCCAGGCCGCCGCTGATCTGGTGGCGATCGAAGTCCGCCTTTATCCGCGACCCGCCGACCACATATTCGTAGCCGTTATAGTTGGTGAACACATATTCCAGCTTGGCATAGGCGCGGCCGGGCAGGCGCGCCTGCAGGCCCAGCCCGACATGAAAGCCGTCGAGCGTATCCGAACCTGCGGCGTTGAACGCCGGCACCAGGCTGCTCCTCGTCTCGGCGTTGATCTGCGCGTTCGACCAGCCGCCCTTGGCGTAGAAGGCGACGCCGCGCGACATCAACCCGGCGCGCAGGCCGAGCGTCAGGTTGCGGCCGGCATCGAGGCAGCTCTGGAGGATGGCCGAGGGTGCGGTGCAGAACGCTGCGGTCGATCCTGCAACGCCGGCATAGCCGCCGACGAAGGTCGATGCGCTGGTCGCGACGTCATAGCCGATCTCGCCGCCATAGCTGACCCCGCTCTTGCCGCCGGTGACCTCGCCGGCGCCGATCGCGCCGCTACCGTCCGACTGGACACGCAGCACCGGCCGATCCCATCCGGCGACGAGTTCGAGCCGAACGCCGCCCGCCGGTGTCTCCAGCCGGCCTTGTGCCCAGGCCGGTGCGGCAAGCGCGCAAAGCGCCGCCGCGATCAGTGCAAACCGCATCCCCATCCCCTGTCGATCCGCGCCGCCCCGCGGGCGCGTCCCGACATTCCTGGCCGCGAAATCCTAAATTACGATCAACGGCTTGCAGACGGTAGCTGACAGATGGACGGCATTGGCCGTTCCAAGCCACTTTACCGCGCCTCCGCAGCTGCCTAGTCCTGCGCCTGAGACGCGCAGGCAAAGGGATCGCATGACCGACGAAAAGGCCGCCGGACGGGCTGGGACGCAGACGCTCGAACGCGGACTGGACCTGCTGGACCTGCTTGCGGAGCGGCCGCACACCGTGCGCGAGCTGGCCGCGGGATCGGGGCTCACCGTGTCGACGGCGCGCCGACTGGCGCTGGCGCTGATCGATCGCGGCTTTGCGGTCGGCGAGCGCGACGGCACCCTGCGGCTCGGTCCCAAGCTGATGCAGCTGGGGGTGCGCGCGCAGGAACGGCTCAACGTGGTCGAACTGGCGCGCGATCGGCTGCGCCTGCTCGCCGATGCGACCAACATGCCGGCCTTTCTCGGCGAGCGTGACGGCGACCATTCGGTGCACCTTCACCGCGTCGGCGGCGGGCAGCGCGTGGTGGTGACGACGCCGGTCGGCACGCGCCGGCCGCTGCCCGAAACCAGTCTCGGCAAGGCATTGCTGCTCGACGAGGCCCCGGGCATGCTCGACGCGCTGCTCGGCCGCCGCCCGTCTCCGCAGCCGAGCTTCCTCGCCGATCTGGCTGCCGATCGCGGCCGCGGTGTGGTTGTCCACCGCAGCCCGCCGCCCGATGATCTGCGCGCCGTCGCGGCGCCGATCCGTGATGCCGCCGGCCGGATCGTCGCGGCGATCAGCGTGGTGAGCCCGGCCCAATATGTCGAGGACGGCGCGCTGGACGGCATTGTGATGGAGGTCCGCGCCGCGGCCGCCGACATCAGCGCCGCGCTGGGCCACCCGACACCGGCCGGGTGACCCGCGGGCGGTTCAGCGCCCGAACTGGATGCGCACGCCGCCCATGATCCGCCGGCCGCCATAGGCAACCCGCATCACCCGCGGGGTGCCGTCGGCGAACGGAACATACTGGCCGGTCGAGACCGACTGCGACATCTCGCGCGTCATGTTGCGCCCTTCCAGATAGATCTGGAAGTTGCGGTTGATGTTGTACGACATCTTCGCGTCGATGAACGTCGACCCGTCGATGAACCGCGGCACGCCCGGATTGTAACCCGGCGCGACGAGGCGGACATTGGTCCACTGCTCGCCCGGATAGTTGATGTCGGTGGTGTTGCCGCCGCAGGGCGTGATGCAGGTGAACAGCGAACTGCGCTTCTGATAGGCGACACGGAAGTTGAACTTGCCGTCGTCATACCAGAGCGAGGCGTTGGTATAGTATTTCGACTCGTTCGGCGGCAGCATCACGTCGCCGGTCAGCGGATCGCGCTGGCCGCTGGTCACCGACGAGGCGAGGATCGAGAAGTTCACGTCCGCACCGGTATGCTTGAGGAACCAGGGCAGGAAGGTGAACGCCGTCTTGGCCTGGAACTCCCAGATGTCGCGCTTGTAGCCGGGGCCGTTGGTGTAGGTGGGCACCGCGAACTCGAGGTCGGCGAGCGCCGCACCGGTGACCGGATCCTTCAGGTCGGAGCCGGCGAACGGCTTGCGGTTCTCGGTCACCGCGATCGGGTTGCCGATCTTCACGTCCAGCTTGCCATAGGCCACCGAGAAGACGGTGTCGGCGTTGGGATACCATTCGAGGCTGGTGTTGTAGCTCCACGCGGTGAACGGCTTGAGCCCGGGATTGCCGACGCGGCCCGAGCAGCCATAGACGTCGTCCGGATTGGTATCGAGCTCGACGCGCTGGTCGATATTGCAGGTGCCGCCCGGATAGAGCAGCGTCGGGTTGGGCCGCGCGACGGTCTTGCCGCCATAGAGGCGCAGCACCAGCCGGTCGTGGAAGCCCCAGAGATTGACGTTGAAGCTGGGCAGCCAGTCGGTCGTCTTGGCGTTCAGCGTCGTGTTCTGGCTGAACGAGATGCTGTTGATGCCCGATGCGTTGTTCGGATCGTTCGGGTTGTAGAGACTGGTCACCCGGATCGAGGTGAGCGTGAGCAGCCCCGACCCCTTGGTGGTGGCGAACACGCCGCGGATGCCGACATTGCCGTCCAGGCGCAGGCCCCAGGGCAGATCCTGGTCGAAATCGGCCATCGCATAGAGGTTCTTGATCGTCTCGCGCGTGCGGCTGACCGGCTGGGCATAGGTGTTGCCGTCGCTGCCCACACAGGTCTTCAGGCAGTCGAAGTTCATATAGTTCCCGGCGCCCAGTGCCGCGAACAGCTCGTCGGTGCGCAGGCCCTGCCACGCAGCCGGCAGATTGCCGCGATTGGGCAGATCGCCGAAATAGGCGCTGTCGCTGGCCTCGAAGGTGCGGGCGAACAGGTCCTGGAGCGCTTGCGGGGTCAGCGTGTCGACGCCCGAGCGGACATTGGCCGGGTTGGTGCTCGGCACATAGCCATAGTTGCACGAGAGCGTCGAGGTCGCGGTCGGCTGGCAGGCGCGATAGGTGCCGCGCACGATCGCGGTCGGCACGATCACCGCTGCCTGATAGCCTGGCTGGCCGAAGGTGCCGACCTGGCTCTTCGCCGTGTAGCCACCATTGCCCCAGCGATCGAGATCGTTCTTGCGGTACTGGCCGCCGATCTTGATCCGCTTGATGAAGGGCAGGATGCCGTCGGTGCGGTAGGTAAGGTCGAGCTTGGCGATCTTCTCCGAGGCCTCGCCCAGCGCCGGCGTATATTGCACGCTGAAGCTGGGTGTGGTGAGCGGCATCTGGCCCACGGTATAGGCGGGCGTCGCCGGACCATTGGGGCCCGCCGCCACCGCCGCCTGGCCGGTGCAGCTCGGCGCGGTCCCGGCCCCGATGCAGGGCGGCGCGGAGAGCTGGACATAATTGGCCGGGTTGTTCTCGTCATAGCCGGCGGGCAGCTGCACGTCCCACAGGCCGTTGGGCTGGAGCTGCAGCGCCGCCGTGCCATAGCTATAGGTGCGCGCGGTGCGCATGTCGCCGCGGCTGGTGGTGGCGCGGGTGAGACCTGCCATCGCATCGATGTCGAGGCGCTCGCCGCGATATTCGGCACCACCCTGGAAATATTTGGTCTTGGTGTCGATCGTGTTCTCGATCTGGTCGATCGTCACCGCATTGTTGGTGAGCGTCATCGCGGTGACGTTATGGGCGCTGTCGACCTTGACGCTGCCCGGCACGATGTTGAGCACGTTGCCGAGGGTCGCGTTGTTGCCGACGTTGTTGAGGCCGTCGAACAGATAATAGCCGGCCGGCGCGTTGGGCGAGACGGTGCGGGTGCGCGGATAGCCGGTGGTGCTGTCGAGGAAGGTGCCGGTGAGGTTCTGGCCGAACAGCGTGACCGGCGTGCGGCTGCGGTTCTGGTCGTGCACCTTGCGGTTGGCGATCGTGCCCTTGCCGAAGATCGTCAGGCGATCGGTCACCTTATAGTCGAGCCGGCCGTCGAACGCGTAGCGCTGATCGGTCTGGGTCAGCATGAAGTTGCGGATCAGCGACGGGGTATAGTCGTTCCACTGGTTGAGGCAGGTCTGCTGCTCCAGGATCCGCTGCGCGCGCGAAGCGGCGCTGGCGGTCGCATTGTTCGGGAAGATCTGCAGGCACTCGGCCTTGCTCTTCGCGCCCGCCGACAGCGTGACGAGCTGGCGCGGGGTGAGCGATCCGCCGCCCGGCGCGGTGCTGTTGGCGAAGGGGACGTCGGCGGCGTCGGTGCCCACCGTCGCGGGATTGAAGGTGAAGGTCTTGTCCGGCGACTGGTCGAAGTCGAACAGGCGCGAATAGCCGCGATTGTTGCTGGTCGTCGTCTCGTAGGTATGGCCGTTGTTCTGGATCTTCGAATAGCTGCCGCTGACGATCACGCCGACCCGGTCGTTGAACAAGCGGCGGCCGTAGACGGCATTGAAATCCGGGGTCCATTTCTTGCCCAGCGAATTCTCGCCGGCGCCGGCGCGCAGCGAGAAATAGGGCTTCTTGAAGTCGAGGCCGGTACGGGTCTTGATCTGCACCGTGCCGCCCAGGCCGCCTTCGGTCATGTCGGCGGTGGAGCCCTTGACCACGTCGACGCTCTTGACCAGCTCGGCCGGCAGCTCGCGCAGATCGGCACTGCGGCCGTTGCTGGCGCCGATCGCCAGGCCGTTGGTGCTCTGCACGCCGATGCCGTCGAGCTCGACGCGGGTCAGATCCGGGCCGTTGCCGCGCACCGCGACGCTGTCGCCCTCGCCGAATTCGTTGCGGCCGAGCGCCACGCCCGGGATGCGCGAGATCGCCTCGTTCACATTCCGATCGGGAAAGGAACCGATGTCATCGGCAACGATCGAGTCGGTTGCCGTGCGCGCATTCTTCTTGCGGGCGTTGGACGATTGCTGGCTGGCGCGCGAGCCGACGACGACGATCGCCTCTTCGTCGGCGACGGTCAGCTGGCTTTCCATGTCGGGCGCCTGCGTATCCTGCTTGGCCGGCGCGGTCTGCGCCGCTGAGGTGCCGATACCGCCCCCGAGCATGACCGCCAACGCCGCCAAGCTGGCGGTCGCAGCGATATGACGGCGTGAAACCTGTCCCCTGTTCATGGCATTCCCTCTCCTGTTCTGGCTGGCGGCACCCGTTGGGGATCCCCTCCCCTGCCGCCTGCTCCCCGAGAATGCGGGTCTATGTCCGCTATTCCCACATTGTGAATGGACGCTTCACTTAATGCAACGTTATCAGCTTTTGACCGGTGCGCAAGGGGCTGACAATCACACCGACAAATTGTCGGCGCGGTACCTGCAAGTTTTTTCTTCGGGGATCAGGCCGACCGCGATGGGCCGGCCGTGCGCGCTAGAGGTTCAGGCCGAGCCGATAGAGTCGGTTGGCGTTACCGGCGAAGAGCGCACGCCGCTCGTCTTCGGAAAAGGCCGCGGTGACTTCGGCATAGCCATCCAGATGCGCGGCGAAGCTGCCGAACAGCTTGTCGGTCGGAAAATCGCTGGCGAACAGCGCGCGGTCGGCCCCGAACATCGCGATCGCCTCGAGCACATATGGCCGGAGTTCGGCAAGGCGCCAGGGCCGGTGGGTGAAGCCGATGCCCGAAATCTTGGTGGCGACATTGGGCAGCGCGGCGAGCGCGCGCATGCCCGCGCGCCACGTCTCCCATTCCCCAGGCACCGCCATACCGGTGTGATTGAGGATCACCTGCACCTCGGGATGCCGCGCGATCAGCCGGGCGAGCGCTTCGAACTGGCCCGGATAGGCCTGGAGATCGAAGCTCAAGCCATATTTGCCCAGCAGCGCGAAGCCCCGCGCCCACGCCTCGTCCCGCGTCACGTCGCGCGGGGTGTAGCTGCGACGAGGATCGGGGTGCCAGTTGACGATGTGGCGAATGCCGCGGACCGCAGGATGGGATGCGTGCGCGGCGAGGCGCGCGTCGAGGTTCGGATCGTCCAGCGCGGCGAAGGCGATGATCGCGTTCGGCATGCCGCGCGCGTCCGCCATAGCCTGCAGCCATTCGGTCTCGGCAAGCGCCGCCTCTGGCGTCGCGCCGGCGTCGACATGGACGATGCCGCGCACGTCCCAGCTGCGGGCATCCGCCAGATAGTCGTCGAGCAGGTAGGTCCGCGCGATCGGTTCGACGCTGCCGTTCGGTCCGTCGTCGGCGAACGGCGGCGTCAGCCAGGGATAGGAAATCCGGTCGAGATCCCAGAGATGCACATGCGCATCGACGAACGGCAGATCACGGGCCATCGGTCTTCCTCCCCTTCTGAGCGCCTTCAATAGGTCGTGCGGCCGCCCGACGTGTCGAAGGTGGAGGCGGTGGTGAAGCTGCACTCCTCGCTGGCCATGAAGCAGATCATCGCGGCGCTTTCGTCGGCGTCGCCGAGGCGGCCCATCGGGATCTTGGAGCGCATATATTCCACCTGACTCGGCGGCAGCTGGGCGAGGATCGGGCTCTCGAACGTTGCCGGCGTCAGCGCGTTGGCGATCACGCCCTTGCCGGCCAGTTCCTTGCCGAGCGACTTGGTGAAGCCGATCACGCCCGCCTTGGACGCCGAATAGGCCGAGGCGTTGGGATTGCCCTCCTTGCCCGCGACCGAGGAGACGTTGACGATCCGGCCATAGCCGTTCGCCAGCAGGTGCGGCACCACCGCGCGGCAGCAATAGAACAGGCCGCTCAGGTTGATGTCGATCACCCGGCGCCAGCTATCGAGCGGGAATTCGTGCACCGGAACGGTCGCGCCGGTGATGCCGGCCGAGCAGACGAGGATGTCGATCTTGCCCAGTGTCGCCGCCGTCGCCTCCGCCGCGCGGGCGACCGCCTCGGCATCGGAGACGTCGAGCTGCTCGACATGCGCGCCGCCCAGTTCGGCCGCCGCCACGGCGAGCTGATCGGGGTTGAGATCCCAGAGCGCGACCTGGCCGCCCTCTGCCACCATCCGCCGGGCGACCGCGAGGCCGAGCCCCGAGGCGCCGCCGGTGATCACCGCCATGCGCCCGGCGAAGCGTCCCGCGAAGCCGCTCATCCGAGCACCGTGTCGCCAAGGTGGCGCCATGCGACGACGTTCTGCCGCTGCTCGCCGAGGCCGGCGATGCCCAGCCGCATCGTGTCGCCTGCCTTGAGGAAGATCGACTCCGGCTTCTTGCCCTCGCCCACGCCCGGCGGGGTCCCGGTGATCAGCACGTCGCCCGGATAGAGGGTGATGTACTCGCTGACGTACGCGATGATCTCGGCGACGTCGAAGATCATCGTGCGGGTGTTGCCGGTCTGCATCCGCTCGCCGTTGACGTCCAGGAACATGTCGAGGGCCTGCGGGTCGGCGATCTCGTCCGCCGTCACCAGCCAGGGGCCGAGCGGGCAGAAGCTGTCGTGGCCCTTGCCCTTGCTCCACTGGCTGCCGCGCTGCTTTTGGTTGAAGCGTTCCGACACGTCGTTCGCGACCGCATAGCCGGCGACATGCGAAAGCGCGTCGGCCTTGTCGACATAGCGGGCGGTCTTGCCGATCACGACGGCCAGCTCGACTTCCCAGTCGCTATGGGTGGAGCCGCGCGGCAGCATCACCTCGTCGTTCGGGCCGGTCAGGCTCGACAACGCCTTCATGAACATCACCGGCTCGGTCGGGATCGGCAGATTGGATTCGATCGCATGGTCCTCATAGTTGAGGCCGATCGCGACGATCTTGCCGATGCCCTTGAGCGGCACGCCGAGGCGAACGCCGTCCTCCACCAGCGGCATGCTCGCGGCGTCGATCGTGCCGAGCCCCGCGATTGCCTCGATCGTCAGCTCGGCGATGTGGCCGGACAGGTCGCGAACGCGGCCCTCGGCGTCGATCAGGCCGGGGCGTTCCTGGCCCCGTTCTCCAAAACGGCAGAATTTCATGCGGGTCTCTCTCAGTGCGTATAGGGGCGATGCATGGTGAGCTCGCGGTTGAGCTCGACGCCGAAGCCCGGCTGGTCGAGCGCACTCGCGCGGAGGCGGCCGTTCTGCGGCACCGGCTCGCCCAGCAGCTGCGGGTGGAACATCGGCACCACCTCGGTCGGCCCGGGATGCATCATCAGGAACTCGGCGAAGGGCGAGTTGTGGCGGGTGATGACGAAGTGATAGCTGTAGACCGACGACCCGTGCGGCACGACCAGCTTGCCGCGCGCATCGGCCAGTGCCGAGATCTTCAAGAGCTCGGTCACGCCGCCGCACCAGCCCACGTCCGGCTGGATAATGTCGCAGCAGTCCATCTCCAGCAGCATGCGGAAGCCCCAGCGGGTCGCCTCATGCTCGCCGGTGGTGACCAGCATGCCGCGGGGCACGTTGCGCTTGAGCTCGGCATAGCCCCAGTAATCGTCGGGGCTGATCGCCTCCTCGATCCATTTCAGGCCATGCTCGTGCGCGGCGATGGCGAGGCGGGTGGCATAGTCGACGTCGAGCGCCATCCAGCAGTCCCACATCAGCCAGAAATCGGGGCCGACGCGGCTGCGCATCTCGGCCAGTTCGGCGATGTTCTTCTTGAGCCCCTCGATCCCCTCGGCGGGGCCGTGGTGGAGGGGCAGCTTGCCGCCGATGAAACCCAGTTCCTTGGCGATGTCCGGCCGCGCGCCGGTCGCGTAGAATTGCAGCTCGTCGCGCACCGCGCCGCCGAGCATGTGATAGACCGGCTCGCCACGCAGCTTGCCCAGCAGGTCCCACAGCGCCAGGTCGACGCCGGAAATGGCGTTCACCACCAGCCCCTTGCGGCCGTAATACTGCGTCGAGAAGTACATCTGGTCCCAGATCTTCTCATACTCGGTAGGGCTGCGGCCCTCGAGGAAGCGCGCGAGATGCTTCTCGACGATGTAGCAGGCCGGCTCGCCGCCGGTGGTCACCGCAAAGCCGATCGTGCCGTCCTCGGCCTCGATCTCGACGATCAGTGTGCCGAGCACGTTGATGCCGAAGCTCTGCCGGCTTGCACGATAGTCGGGATAGCGCGCCATCGGCGTCGCGATGTGGTCGTCGATCCAATGGCCTTCGCCCTGGTCGTGATAATCGGCGCCGCCGCCGCGGACGGTATAGGCGCGTACCTGCTTGATCTTGGAGAGTCCGGCTATCACGGCTCGACGCTTCCCTTCTGACGTCCATCCCAGATGGCTGGACGGCTTCCGACAATGTGAAATTCGGGCGCGCGGCGTGCCAGCATGTGGTACGTTCGCACCCAAGAGGTTCGGGTGGGTCGCAGCCGCGATCGGCTGCCCGGCATCCTCCTATATGCTTTACTTTCTCACTTTATGGGATAGGATGTTAATTGATGGAACGATCCACGTCAAATGCTGAAAGTGCGGAGGGCGCTGCACCGGCCGGCGGGGGCGCCAAGATCCAGGGCAGCCAGACGCTGCTGCGGGGCCTGGACATGCTGGACAAGGTGATCGACGGGCCGGTGAAGCTGGCGGAATTGTCGGCGCGGATGGGGCTCACCCGCTCGACCACCCACCGCCTTGCCAATGCGCTGATCGACCGTGGTTTCCTCAGCTACCTGCCGCGCGACGGCTATCAATTGGGGCCGAAGCTGATCCAGCTCGGCTTCCTCGCGCAGAGCCAGGCGGACATCGTCCAGATCGCGCGCCCGCGCATGGAAGCGCTTGCGGCGGAGACCGAGGATACGGTGCATCTCGGCCGGATGGACGGCGACCTCGCCCTCTATCTCGACAAGATCTCCGGCCGCCGCCGCGTCGAAATTTCCAGCCGAATCGGCGACCGCCAGCCGCTGACCTCGACGGGGCTCGGCAAGGCCCTCCTGATCGACACGGGCGAGAGCGAATGGGAACGGCTCTACGCCGCCGACGAAGCGCGCGGCCAGCAGCATACCGATCGCGGCCTCTGGTTCGAGCGGATGCGCAGCTATGCGGGCGCCGGCCATGCCTTCGACCTGGAGGAAAACGAGGATCTGATCCGCTGCGTGGCGGCACCGGTGCGCGACGTCTCGGGCCGGATCGTCGCGGCGATCAGCGTGTCGAGCGCGGCGCAGTACATGGACGACGATCGCATGGCGGCGCTGAGTGCGCAGGTGCGCGGCACCGCGGAGGCGATCAGCACCGATCTCGGCTGGAGCGCGGAGATGCGCCCGGCGCGCAAACACCGACGATAACAAGGAGAGGATACCCGTGAAGCTGTTGGAGGGGAAGACGGTGCTGGTCACCGGCGGGTCGACCGGCATCGGCCGGGCGGCGGCGATCGGTGCGGCGGAAGCCGGTGCGGACGTGGCGATCAACTATCACAGCCGCGACGAGGATGCCGCGGCGGTGGTCGCCGCGATCGAGGCGAAGGGCCGGCGCGGGCTGGCGGTGAAGGGCGACGTCGCCGATCCCGCCACCGCCACCGACTTCGTCGCGCGCGCGGTGGCGGCATTCGGCAAGGTCGACGTGATGGTGTCCAACGCCGGTATCTGCCCCTTCCACGCGTTCCTCGACATGCCGGTGGAAACGGTGCAGCGGACCATGCAGGTCAACCTGCTCGGCGGCTATTTCATGTGCCAGGCGGCGGCGAACCAGATGGTCGCGCAGGGCCATGGCGGGGCGATCGTCGCGGTCTCGTCGATCTCGGCGCTGGTCGGCGGCGAATATCAGACGCACTACACCCCCACCAAGGCAGGCCTGCACTCGCTGATGCAGTCGGCTGCGATCGCGCTGGGACGGCACGGCATCCGCTGCAACTCGGTGCTGCCGGGCACGATCCTCACCGAGATCAACAAGGACGATCTCGCCGACGACGAGAAGCGGAAATACATGGAAGGCCGGGTGCCGCTCGGCCGGCTGGGCCAGCCCGAGGATCTTGCCGGGCCGATCATATTCCTCGCCTCCGACATGGCGGCCTATGTCACCGGCGCGGCGCTGCTGGTCGACGGCGGCGCCTTCGTGAACCTGCAATGAGGGGGGCGCTGTTCGCCGCGGCAGCGTGTCTCGCCGCCCTCGCCTCGCCCGTCGCCGCGCAGACCCGCCTGTTCATCGCGAGCGATTCGACCGCGCAGAACTACGCGGCCGATCGCTATCCGCAGACCGGCTGGGGGCAGATGCTCCCCTGCGGCATGACGCCGGACGCGGTGGTGGTGAACCGCGCGATCGGCGGCCGCAGCACCAAGTCGTTCCTCGCCGAGGGCCGCTGGGATTCGCTGCTCGCCGAAGCCAAGCCGGGCGACGTGGTGCTGATCCAGTTCGGCCATAACGACGCGAGCACGGGCAAGCCCGAACGCTATGCCCCTGCCGCGACGCTCTACCGCGACAATCTGCTGCGAATGATCTGGGAAGCGCGCGGACACGGGCTGGTCCCGGTGCTGGTCACCCCGCCGGTGCGGCGCAGCTTTGACGGCACCCGGGTGAAGGCCGACTTCGCCGCCTATAGCGAGGTGATGCGCGCGCTGGTTTCCAGCACCAACACGCCGCTGCTCGACCTGGAGGCGCGCTCGGCCGATCTGCTCCAGCGGCTGGGGCCGGACGGGTCGCGGAAGCTCTACCTGCACTATACGCCCGAGGACAAAGCCATCGGCTTCCCCAAGGGGATCGACGACGACACCCATTTCAGCGAGTTCGGCGCCCGCGCCATGGCCGAACTCGTCGCGCAGGAGCTGAAGAGCCTGAAGCTGCCGATCGCCGACAAGGTGCTGGCGACGCGTCCCGACCTTACCCGCACCACGCCGCTCGGCAGCGCCGCCTGCCACTAGGCGGCGCGCAGGCTGCGGCGTTCGTCGAGCGGCAGCACGAGGTCGGCCCGGCCCGGCATTTCCGCGAGGATATGCCGGGTCAGTCGCTCATAATGCTGGATGAAGCGGGCAACGGCGGCGTCGTCCATTACGCCGGGACCGCTGGCACCGGCGGCGCGGAGCGTTTGTTCCTGCTCGGTACGCCAGCGCAGCACCGTCTCCCAGCCGGGCGCTTCGAGCAGCACCAGCCGGTCGACGCGCGCGAACAGCGCCTGATAGGATCCGGCGAGCGCGGCATTCCAGCTGCGTCGCCAGCGGCCGTCGCCATCCTCGTTTCGTTCCAGCGCATTGATCGGCTCGGCCAGATCCGCGTCGGCGATCGGGCGGGCGCCGACGCACCAGCCCTCGAAGAGGATCAGTCGCACCGCCCCGGCCTCTGCCACGTCGCCGTCGGGCACCCGATCGTCGACCGCCTTGTCAAAGCGCGGCAGCCGGATGCGGGCACCGGCACGCAGCGCGTCGAGCGTCGCGATGCCCAGGTCGACGTCGTGGGTGCCAGGCACGCCGCGTGTCGCGAACAGTGGATGGATGGTGGCGGCTAGGTCACGCCGCGCCGCACGGGTGCGATAGAGGTCGTCGAGCGAGAGTATGACCGTGTCCGGCACCGCCCGCGCAACCGCTGCCGCCAGGGTGGACTTGCCGCTGCCCTGCGCGCCGCAGAGCCCGAGCACCACCGGCCCGGTCGCCTTGGCGAGCAGCCGGTCGACGAACCCGAGCAAGGCGGTTTCCGGCGTCAGGCGGCGTCCTCGGGCACCGGCGCGTCGGCGCGCAGCAGACCCTTGGCGCGGAGCTCCTGCCAGAAGGCGGCGGGGATGGCTTCGCGGTAGAGATCCACCGTCTGCGCGACGCGCGCCGCACTGCCGATGCCGGGAATGACGCTGGCGACCAGCGGATGCGCCAGCACGAAGGCGAGTGCCGCCGCCGGCAGCCGTACGCGGTGGCGATCGGCGACGGCCTCGATGCCGCGCACCTTTGCCACGACGGCTTCGGGCGCGGGCCCGTAATCATAGTGGAGCGTGCCGCCGCGCTTGGTGCCGGTGGCGAGAATGCCGCTGTTGTACGGGCCGCCGATCACGATCGAGGTTCCCGCTGCCGCACAGGCCGGGAACAGCGCGTCGAGCGCATTCTGCTCGAGCAACGTGTAGCGCCCGGCGAGCAGGATCGCGTCGAGGCGCGCCTCGCGCATGACATCCAGGCACACGGCGATCTCGTTCACGCCCACGCCGAAGCCGGCGATGCTGCCTTCCTCGCGCAGCCGTTCCAGCGCCTTCAGCCCACCGCCGGTGGTGAGCTGCTGCCAATAGCCCTCCGCCGCATCGCCATGCGTGTAGCTGCCGATATCATGGATGTAGAGCAGATCGACGCGTGCCACGCCCAGCCGCTGCAGGCTGTGCTCGTGGCTGCGCAGGATGCCGTCATGCGTATAGTCGTAGCGCATGCGGAAAGGCATGGGCGAGCGGAAGCCATCGCGCTCGCGATCGTCGACGACGCTGGTGTCCGGGTCCATCAAGCGGCCGACCTTGGTGGAGAGTACCACCTCGCGCTGGAGCCGTACCGCCTCGCCCACCCGGCGCTCGGAGAGGCCCCGGCCATAATGTGGCGCGGTGTCGACATAGCGGAGCCCCGCCGCCAGCGCCGCATCGATCGCGCCGCGCGCATCGGCATCGCTGACCGGCGCGTAAAGATTGCCGAGCGACGCCGCGCCGAAGCCGAGTTCGGGAACGGTCAGGCTGGTGCGGCCGATGGCACGGTGAGGAATGGCAGTCACAGGTCGAGATCCAGTCGATAGATGCGGGCGGCGTTGCGGCCCCAGAGGTCGCGGCGCTCGTCGTCGGAATAGCCGGCGAGCAGCGCCTCATAGGCGGCGAGCGTGGTGTCCAGCGGCGCGAACAAGCGATCGGTCGGGAAGTTGCTGGCGATCATCACCCGCTGGGTCCCGAACAGGTCGATCACCTCCGCGACGATCGGCGCGAAGGCGGTGGGGTCGAAGGGGGCGGCCACGAAGCCTGCGCCCGACAGCTTGATCGCCACCTGCGGCATCGCCGCCAGTGCAGTCAGCCCGGCCCGCCATGCCTCCAGCCCGTCCGCGAGGATCGGCAGCCCGAGATGATTGACGATCACCGGTACGTCCGGATGTGCCGCCGCCACGTCGGCCAACCCGGCCAGCTGGGGCGGGAAGCCGTGAAAGTCGTAGCTGAGGCGATGCCGTGCCAGCAGCCCGAAGCCGCGCCGCCAGGCCGGATCCACCGTCAGATCGCGCGGATAGGCCCGGCGAGCAGGATCCGGATGCCAGTTGATCAGATGGCGGATGCCCACCACCCGCGGCCGCACCGCCTGGCGGGCAAGCACCTCCGCCACATCCGGTGCATCGAGTTCGACCCGGGCGACGATCGCGCTCGGCAGCCCCTCGGCATCGGCGACGCCGTTCAGCCAGTCGGTCTCGCGCTCGCCGTCCTCCGGATGGGCGCCGGCATCGACGTGCACGGCGCCCACCAGGTTCCAGTCGGCCGCCGCCGCGCGGTGGTCCGCCACCCTGTAGGTCGCGGCGATCGACGCCTTGTCCGCCTCTTCCAGCCACGGGTAGCGCAGCCGCTCCCGATCCCAGAGGTGGAGATGCGCATCGACGAACGTCGGCCGCACGGGCATCAGCCCCGCGGCGTACAGGCGACGAAGTCCTGGCGCTGCTCGCCGAGCTTCTCGATGCCCAGCGTCACCACGTCGCCGGCCTTCAGATACCAGGGCTCGGGCTTCTGGCCCATGCCGACGCCCGGGGGCGTGCCCGTCGTGATGATGTCGCCCGGCTCCAGGGTCATGAACTGCGAGCAATAGGCGATGATCTCGGCGACGGTGAAGATCATCGTCTTGGTGTTGCCGTCCTGCACGCGCTTGCCGTTGACCTCGAGCCACATCGACAGGTTCTGCGGGTCGCCCACCTCGTCGGCGGTGACCAGCCAGGGGCCGACCGGACCGAAGGTCGGGAAGCCCTTGCCCTTGTCCCAGGTCGCGCCGCGCTCGATCTGCCAGTGGCGCTCGGACACGTCGTTGATCACGAGGTAGCCGGCGACGTGGCTAAGCGCCTCTTCCGCCGATACATATTCGGCGCGGGTGCCGATCACGACGCCCAGCTCGACCTCCCAGTCGGTCTTCTTCGAATCGCGTGGGATGACGACCGGGTCGTTCGGGCCCTGCAGACAGCTCACCCATTTGTTGAACACCACGGGCTCCGCGGGGATCGGCAGGTTCGATTCCGCGGCGTGATCGGCATAGTTGAGGCCGATCGCGACGAACTTGCGCGTGCCCGACACCGGCACGCCGTAGCGAGGTGAGCCCTCCACCAGCGGCAGGCTGGCGGGATCGATCGCGGCGAGCTTTGCCAGCACGTCCGGCGCCAGCGTCTCGGGCGTGATGTCGGCAATGCCGGCAAGCGCGCGCAGGTTGCCGTCGGCATCGATCAGGCCGGGTTGCTCGTGGCCGGGAGCGCCATAGCGACAAAGCTTCATGCGAATTCCTTTATGCGTGTCGAAGGGAAAGGGCCTGGGATGCGGCGACGGCACGGCAGGGCGCACCCGCATAGGACCGCGTCCGGTCCTTCCGCTTTTGCCTGCGATGATTCGTCGCACCCATGAAAACCCGGTCTCACAAAAGCGCGCGGGCGCCAAGGTGGCCCGGACTATCCTGCTTGCTTTCGCATATGAAAAAGCACTATCGCCTGCGCGAAACAGCGGCGTGTTGGGCGCCGGTGAAAAGAGAGATAGCATGAAGGCACTGGTCTGCGTCGGTCCCCATCAAGCCCGTATCGAAGAGCGGCCGGTGCCGGCGCTGCGCGAGGGCGAGGTGCTGATCCGGATGCGCCGCGTCGGCATCTGCGGTACCGACTATCATATCTTCGACGGCAGCCAGCCCTTCTTCACCTATCCCCGCCTGATCGGCCATGAGCTGTCGGGCGAGGTTACCGATGCACCGGCCGACAGCGGACTGGCGATCGGCGACGTGGTCACGGTCAACCCCTATCTGCCCTGCGGCACCTGCGTCGCCTGTCGCCGGGGACGGCCGAACTGCTGCAGCCGGATCAGCGTGCTGGGCGTCCACGCAGACGGGGGCATGGCCGAATATATCGCCGTCCCCGCTGCCGCGGTGATCCCCACCCCGGGCCTGTCGCTCGACCATGCCGCCATGGTGGAATTCCTCGCCATCGGCGCGCACGCGGTACGCCGCGCACGCATCGAGCCGGGTGCGCGGGTGCTGATCACCGGCGCCGGCCCGATCGGGATCGGCTGCGCGTTGTTCGCGCGGATTGCGGGAGCGGCCGAGATAGTGCTGCTTGATCGCAGCCCGGGTCGGCTCGCCACCGCAGCCCAGGCGTTCGGCTTCGACCACGGCGTTGTGGCGGGGCCGGACGCCACGGCCGCGCTCGCCGCGCACACCGACGACGAGATGTTCGACTATGTGTTCGACGCCACCGGCAACATTCACGCGATGAATGCCGGCATTGCGCACGTCGCCCATGCCGGCACCTACGTTCTGGTGGGACTCAACCGCGACGAACTCCGCTTCCCCGATCCCGAATTCCACAAGCGCGAGACAACGCTGCTCGCCAGCCGCAACGCGCTGTCGGCCGATTTCGCGCAGGTGGTCGCAGCAATCCGCGACGGCAGCGTCCCGATCGACCGATTCCTGACCCACCGGGTGGATCTGGCCGATGCGCCCGAGGCCCTGCCAGGGCTGATCGCGGCGCAGGAGGACGTTCTGAAGGCGGTCATCACGATCTAGCCTCGATGCCCTGCCGGCCTATCGATAGACGCCGGTCGAGAGGAAGTCCCGCATCCGTGCTTCCTCCGCGCCAACCGCGAGCGCGCGCGCCTCGATCCAGGCATCGTTGAAATAGGTCGAGGCATAGCGGTCGCCCGAATCGCACAGCAGGGTGACGATCGAGCCGTCGACCCCGGCGGTCGCCATCTCGGTCGCGAGCCGTGCGCACGCAACGAGGTTGGTGCCGGTCGAGCCCCCGACACGCCGCCCCAGGTGCTGCGAGAGCACCCGCGCCGCCCCGATCGAGGCCGCATCGTCGACCACTTCCATGCGGTCGATGACCGTGGGCACGAACGAGGGTTCCACCCGCGGCCTGCCGATCCCCTCGATCAGGCTGCAGCCACCGGCAGCGCCGCATATGGTCCGATCCCGCCAATGGCGGTGGAACACCGATGCTGCCGGATCGGCCACGCAGATACGGGTAGGATGGCGATGGTACCGCACGAACCGGCCCAGCGTGGCCGACGTGCCCCCGGTCCCCGCACCGCACACGATCCAGTCCGGGACCGGCGACGGTTCGCGAACCATCTGCGCGAAGATGCTCTCGGCGATGTTGTTGTTGCCGCGCCAGTCCGTCGCGCGTTCGGCGAAGGTGAACTGGTCCATATAATGCCCGCCACGCTCGGCGGCGAGCCGTTCCGCCTCGCCATAGACGGCGGCGGGTTCGCTGACGCGGTGGCACAGTCCGCCCAGCGCTTCGATCGCGGCAATCTTCTCCGCCGCGGTGCTGTGCGGCACGACGGCGATGAAGGGCAGCCCGAGCATGCGGGCGAAATAGGCCTCGGATACCGCCGTCGAGCCGGACGACGCCTCGACCACCGTTGTCTGCTCGGTGATCCAGCCATTGCACAGTGCGTGGAGGAAGAGCGAGCGCGCAAGCCGATGCTTGAGGCTGCCGGTCGGGTGGCTGCTCTCGTCCTTGAGATAGATCGCAACCCCCGGCAGCGCGGGCAGCGACAGCGGGATCAGATGGGTGTCGGCAGACCGGGTATAGTCGGCTTCGATCCGGCCGATCGCCCAGTCCGTCCAGCGCTCGCCGATGCAGCCCCCGACCATCGTCTCCTCCGAAAACCGCCCGTGCACGCTGCCTCGCCACCCTTTTTGCCGATAAGCGCAGGAATAGCAGCTTTATAGACCGATCCGGGTGCAAAGTTTTCGGCAAACGCCCATTTTCCTGCACGCCTGATGCACTATCTCGGCACCGTGCAAATTCGAATTGCACCGGGTGGCGTGTTTCGCCACGTTGGCGGAACCGTTCGCAGGAGAGTTCGTATGTCCCACCCCAACCCGCTGGTCCGCTTCGGCCGAAGCAGCGCGGCCCTTCCCGCCTTCGACGCGATCCGGCCGGAAGATGTGGTGGAAGGCGTTCGCACTGCCGTGGAGGACCATGCCCAGGCGATGGCCGCCTGCCGCGCCATGCCGGGGGATCCGGCGCTGCTCGCGCACAAGGAAGCGGCAGATCTGGCGCTGGAGCAGAGCTGGGGTCTTGTCGGTCATCTGCTCAGCGTATCCAACTCGCCTGCCCTTCGGGCCGCGCACGCAGAAGCACAGGCGATCGTCGACGCGCATCTTGCCGCCATCGGCCAGGACAAGGTGCTGCACGCGGCGATGGCGCAGATTCCGACCGAAGGCCTTGCGTCCGCCAGCCGCCGCGCGCTGGCCCTCGCCCTCCAGCAATTCGAGCTTTCCGGCGTGGCGCTGGAAGGCGAAGCCGCAAGCCAGTTCTCCGCGCGCTGGATGGAGCTCAGCCGCCTGTCGACCGCGTTCTCCAACGCGGTGCTCGATGCGACCGAGGCCTGGAAGTTGCACGTGACGGATGCGGAAACGTTGCGCGGCATTCCCGAGGCAGCGCGCGCCGGCATGGCCGCCGCGGCCGAGCAGGCGGAACTGCCCGGCTGGCTCGTCACCCTGCACGCGCCTTCGTTTCTCGCGGTGATGTCGCACGGCGAGGATCGCGACCTGCGCCGGCAGGTCTATGCCGCGTTCGGCACGCGCGCCTCCGATCAGGGGCCCAACGCCGGCCAGTTCGACAATAGCGCGACGATGCGGGAAATCCTCCGCCTGCGTGCTGCCCAGGCGCTGGCACTGGGCTTCGAAGATCCGGTCGCGCAATCGCTGGCGACCAAGATGGCGCCCGACGCGGACACGGTCGAGACATTCCTGCTTCGCCTCGCGCGCCTCGCCCGGGAGAAGGCGGAGGCGGACCTCGGCGACCTGCGGGCCCATGCGGCCGAGCATCTCGGCATCGAGACGCTCGAGCCGTGGGACATTGCCTTCGTCACCGAGCGGCTGCGCCAGGCGCGGCATGCGCTGGACAGCGCCGAGATCCGCGCCCATCTGCCGCTCGCCAAGGTGCTTGAGGCGCTGTTCGGAGTCGTCGGCGAGCTGTTCGACGTCGAGGTGCGGGAAGTAACCGGCACCGCGCTCTGGCACCCCGACGCCCGGCATTTCGAGCTGCACCGCCGCGGCGCGACGGACGGGGACCGCCCGATCGCCGCGCTGTTCGCCGACATGTTCGCCCGCGACGGCAAGCGCGGCGGCGCCTGGATGAATACCTGCCGCGCCTATCAGCAGGGCGGCGCGATCTGGCCTATCGCCTATCTCGTCACCAACTTCGCGCCCCCGGCCCCCGGCGCGGTCGCGACCGTCAACCATGACGAGATGGTGACGCTGTTTCACGAGATGGGCCATGTGCTCCACCACCTGCTGAGCGCGGTCGAGGTGCCCAGCGTCTCGGGCATTTCGGGGGTGGAGTGGGACGCGGTGGAGCTGCCCAGCCAGTTCCTCGAGAATTTCGCCTGGGAACCCGCGGTGCTGAAGGCCGCGTCCGCCCATGTCGAAACCGGCGCGCCGCTGCCCGACGCGCTGATCGAGCGGATGCTCGGCGCGCGCCATTTCCAGCTGGCACCGCTGCTGCTGCGCCAGGTGGAATTCGCGCTGTTCGACCTGCGGCTGCACCGCGCCGCCGGTGGCCCGAACGCGCCCGATCCGCAGGCGATCCTGGAGGCAGTGCGCGACGAAGTCGCCCTGGTCCGGCCACCCGCATGGCATCGCTTCGCGCATGCCTTCAGCCACATCTTCGCGGGCGGCTATGCGGCCGGCTATTATTCCTATCTCTGGGCGGAACTGCTCTCCAGCGACGCCTATGCCGCCTTCGAGGAAGCGCCGCTGGCCGATCGCCCCGCACTCGGCGCGCGGTTCCGCAACGAGGTGCTGTCGCCGGGCGGGTCGCGGCCGGCGATCGAGAATTTCGTCGCCTTCCGCGGACGCGAGCCCTCGGAAACCGCCCTGCTGGAAGCCTGGGGAATCGCCGCCTGAGGGCGTCGCGGATCATCGACGGACGGAGCGCGCCGATGCTGACACCACGAGACCGGGCCATCCTCGACATCCTGCAGCGGGACAGCGACACCCCGCTCGCCACGGTCGGCGAGCGCGTCCACCTGTCGCCTTCGGCCTGCTCGCGGCGGATCTCGAACCTGCGCGACGAGGGCGTGATCAAGCGCAACGTCGCGGTGCTCGATCGGGAGGCGCTGGGCCTGACGACGACGATCTTCGTCACCGTCAGCGCCACGGTGCACAGCGCGCAATGGACCGAGCGCTTCAAGGCGGCGGTGTGCGAGATCCCCGAGATCGTCGAGGTCTATCGGCTGACCGGCAGCATCGATTATCTGCTGAAGATCATCCTGCCCTCGGTCGAGGACTATGACACCGTCTACAAGGCGCTGGTCTCGCGCATCGAGATGAACGTGGTCTGCGCTTCGATCGTGATGGAGACCGTCAAGGACGCCGAAAGCCTTCCCCTCGTTCTGTCGACGAAACCGCGCCTCTAGCGCGATTCCGGTGGAGCGGACGTCGAAAGTCCCGTAGTTGGCATTGGATCCAAAATCCGCTCCAGACCACCGGCGGGCGGGATCGAACGATACGGAGGGGTAAGAGCAGGATGACGCGGCCGACGCTGGTGCTGCTGTGCGGATTGTTGTGCGACGCGCGCATCTGGGAGCCGGTTCGCGCGGCGCTGTCGCCCAGGCTCGATGCGCGGATCCTCGCTTTCCCCGGTTTTCGTACGATCGAAGCCATGGCTGCAGACGTTGCGGAACGCGTTCCCGGACCGCTGGTGGTGATCGGCCATTCGATGGGTGGCCGCGTTGCGCTGGACGTCGTTCGCCAGGCGGGCGACCGCGTGGTGGGGCTCGGGCTTGCCAATACGGGCATCCACCCCCCGGCGCCGGGCGAGGCGGCCGGTCGCCAGACGCTGATCGACTGCGCGCGCACCCGTGGCATGGAAGCGCTGGCCGATGCCTGGCTGCCGCCGATGATGGGCGCACCGGACGATCGCGTAGCCGCGCTGATGCCCGAGCTCCGCGCGATGGTCGCCGCCAACACGCGCGAGAGCTATGAAGGCCAGATCGCCGCGCTCCTGGCCCGCCCCGATGCCGAGACGCCGCTCCGCAGCTACAAGAAACCGCTGCTGCTGCTTGCCGCCGATCGGGACCGCTGGTCGCCCCCGGCGCAGCACGAGGCGATGCGGGACCTCGCGCCGCAGGGCGAACTGCATGTGCTGGCCGAGGCCGGGCACATGCTGCCGGTGGAGCGGCCGGAGGCAGTCGCCGCGCTGATCGACGACTGGTTCGGCCGCCATTGGCCGGCGGCCTAGCCGGCCGTCAGCCGCACCCGCTGGTCGATCCGGCCGAAAAGCGCCGCGTTCTCGCCCACCTGCATCTCCACCCGGTCGCCTTCCTGCAGGAAGCTCGTGCGGAATTCGCCATGCGCGATCTTCTCGATGGCGCGGCGCTCGGAGATGCAGGTCGACCCCACCACCGCATGATCGGCATTGGAAACGGTGCCCGAACCGATGATCGTTCCCGCCGGCAGGCTCCGGGTACGGGCGGCATGCGCGATCAGCTCGTGAAAGCCATAGGCCATGGCGCTGCCTTTCGGGCTGCCGAACCACGCGCCGTTTACCGTCACCGTGAGCGGCAGGCAGACGCGCCCATCCCGCCAGGCATCGCCGAGTTCGTCGGGCGTCACTGCAAACGGCGCGACGCTGCAGGCGGGCTTGGCCTGGACCCAGCCGAAGCCGGTCTTCATCTCGATCGGCGCGATGGTGCGCAGCGACCAGTCGTTGATCAGCACGATCAGCCGGACATGCGCCAGCGCCTCCTCGGCCGAACAGCCCATCGGCACCGCGCCGGTGACCACGCCGAACTCGCCTTCGAAGTCGATGCCGTCGGCGGCAGAGGGAAACGGGGCATCCTCGGTCGGGGCGAGGAACTGGTGACTCATGCCCTGGTACATCAGCGGCATGTCGGTCTCGATCGGTGGCAGGTTGAACGCCTGCTGCATCAGCTCGCCATGCGTCGGGAAGGCGGAACCGTCGAGCCACTGCCATGTCCGCGGCAGCGGGGCGCGAAGGGTGGCGGGATCGAGCGGCTCGCCTGCCCCGGCCGCCAGGCAGGCCCCGGCAGCGTGCAGTGCCAGCCGTGCGGTGTCCCAGCGCTCGAGCGCCGCGAGCAGCGTCGGGCTGTCGGGTCCGGCAGGCACGCAGCGCGTCCCGTCCGCGGAGACGAGAACGAGTTCGCCGTCTGGCGTGCCATTGTCGCGGGTGGCTAGGCGCATCGGGGATATCCTTGTGTCGAGTTCGGGGAGAGATCGGCCAGAACCGCGTCGATCAGCGCGTCGACGTCGGGTTCGGCGGTGAAGCCCAGCGCCGCTGCGCGCGAGGTAACGAGCGGCGGATAGCTGCCAAAGGTGCGGCGCAGCGCCACGTCCTCGGCGTGGGAAAGCGCCGCTCCCGGCAGACGGGCTTCGAGTGCGTCGACGAGATCGCCCATCCGCACCCGCAGTGCCGGCAGCGTCACCGGGGCTTGCTCGGCGCCTTCGCCGAGCAGGGCATGGACGAGGTTCGCCGCGCAGGCGCGGACGGAGCAGAGCCAGCTTGTCGCATCGGAGCCGACCGGGACGACATAGGGCCGCCCCGCGGCTGCCGCATGGAACACGTCGCTCAGAAAGGCGGAGCCGAAGCCGCTTCCCCCCGCAGGCCGTGCGACGATGCCCGGCAGGCGCAGCACCGCGCCTACGATGGCGCCGCGGCGCACCGCGTCGGCAAAGGCGAGCTCGACCATGCGCTTGTGGGTGCCATAGACGCTGTCCGGCACCGGCACGGTGCGGTCGTCGACCGGCCCGGCCGGGGCAGCGCCGAACACCGCGATCGAGCCGGCCAGCACCAGCCGGCGGCCCGCCATCGCCTCGATCAGCCGCAGCGGCACGTCGAGGTTGATCGCCCGCGAGGCGGCAGGATCGCGCTCGGCGGCGCCGCCGGGCAGTGCAGCCAGATGCAGCAGCGCATCGCAATCGCGAGTCGCGGCCGCAAGCACGGCGGGATCGGTGAGGTCCCCCGCCAGCCGGCGCTCCGGACCCGCCTCGGCGAACGTCCGGTCGACCAGCAGCAGCGCGGCGGCCGCGCCGGTTTCGCGCAGCCGCCGGACGACCGCCCGGCCGACAAAGCCGTCTGCGCCGGTGATCGTCAGCCGCATGGTCAGCGCTTCAGGCTCTCGTCGAACGCGCCGTCGATCAGGATGAAGGCGATGCGGCAATTCTTGTCCGAGCGATTCGCCCAGCCATGGTTGGTGCCGCGCTGGATGACGATGTCGCCGGCGCGCACCGTCGTCTCGCCTTCGTCCATGATCAGCACGAGCTCGCCTTCGAGGACGATACCATAGTCGATCGTCTCGGTGCGGTGCATCAGCGCGTGGCGCGAGCCCTCGCCATGCGCGGAGGCATCGCCGGCGCCGATCTCGGCGAAATGCGCACGCGCCTCCTCCGGCGTCATGTTGCGGATGCCGTCGCCTTCGGGCGGAATGTCGAGCACGCGGATGCGGGTGCCGTTCTTCGGGGGCGCGAGCACGATGCCGTCCTCGTGCGGCTCGCCCGATGCGGCATCGATCGGCGCCGGCGTCGCCTGGGTATTCCAAACCTCGTGGAACATCGGGCCGATGTCGCCGCCGACGCGCTGCACGCGCGGCACGGCGCCGTCTTCCTGGATGATCGCGCGACCCTGGGCATCATGGCCGGTGACGACGCGGCGAACGGACTTTTCCATCAACAGATCCTTCAAGCGGGGGTGAGTGCGGAGGTCCGGCTGCTCGCTATCAGCGCGGCCAGCGCGCCCGCCAGCGCCAGCCCGGTGTAGAGCAGCAGGGTTTGCGACAGACCGCCCGTGGCAGGCGCCAGTAGGGAGGCAATCAGAGGGGCAGCGAACTGGCCGAGGAAGAAGGCGCCGGTCCAGGCGCCGGTACCGGATCCGCGCGCCGGGGCCGGCAGGCGACGCATCACCCAGGCGAGCATGTTGGGCAGCATCAGGCCGCTGCCGACGCACGCCAGGACGGCAAAGCCGGTGATCGCCGCGAAGCCCGGAGCCAGCGCCGCGCCGGCATAGCCCAGCCCGACCAGCGCCAGCCCTGCGGCCAGCAGCCGCGGCCCGGCATGGGCTTTCAGGCGGCCGAACAGGATGCTGCCGATCGCCACGCCGAGGTTGGTGCCGGCCGCCGCCAGCCCGATCAGCGCGGGCGAGGTAACGCCGCTCCGCTCGATGATCGGTCCGACCTGGACGATGATGGTGTAGAACAGCACGCCCACCGCCACCGTGATCAGCAGCACCGGCAGGATCGTCCCCATCGGCAGCCGGACCTTCGGGGCCGTACCGCGGGCGCGCTGGACCGGCTCGAACAGCATCGCCGCGACCGCAGCCGCGATTGGCAGCGCGACAAGATAGAGCAGGAACGGACCGCGCGATCCCAGCGCTTCGCCGAGCGCGCCGCCGATCGCCACCAGGGCGATCGCGCTGACGCTCACCGACGCCATCTGGGTGGCGATCCAGCGCTCGCGGCGCGGCCCTTCGAAATAGTCGCCGAGCATCGCCGTGGAAACCGTCATGATCGCCGCCTCGGCAAGGCCGAGCACCGCCCGAGCGGCGATGATCGCGATCAGGTCGTGCAGCACCAGCGGCAGCGCGCCGACCAGCCCGTAGACCAGCATCGCAACGAGCAGCACCGGCTTGCGCCCCAGCCGGTCGGACAGTGCGCCCGCCACCGGCGAGAACAGCGCGATGCACAGCGCCGGGATGGTCAGCGCCACCGGCACCAGCACCGCCGATCCCGGCACGGCGGCAAATTCGCGCAGCAGCATCGGCAGCACCGGCACCAGCGCGACAATGCCCATGGTGGGCATGATCGCGGTGAGGATCAGCAGGATCGCGTGCCGGCTGGACGCGACCTGCGCTCCTGCTGCCCGGCTCATGCGACGTGCCCGTCCAGCGTCTCGGCGAACCAGTCGGCGATATAGTCCCGGCCGTACGACATGTTGTCGGCACCGACATGCTCGACCCCGCCCTCGCGTGCGGTGAAGATCTTCAGCTCGCGCTTCGGGCTGTTGATCAGCTGGTCGTAGCAGTCGTGCGCGTACTGGACGCTGATCTGTCGGTCCTCGGCGCCGTGGGTGACGAGGAAGGGCACCTTCACCCCGTCCATATGGCCGTTGAGGTTCATCTCCGCCGCCTTGGCGAAGAAATCGTCCATGTCGGTGGCGCCGAACGCCCACATCACATGCGCCCAGTAATGCGGCACGGGGTTCTCGCCCTCGCGCTTCAGGCGCTTCTGCTGCACCTCGGCCCAGTTATGGTTCGCACCCCAGCAGGCGCCCGAGGCGAAGCGGGGCTCATAGGCGACGGCGCGTGGCGCGAAATGGCCGCCGAGCGAGATGCCGGTCATGCCGATGCGCTTGGGGTCAACGTCCGGCTGTTGCTCCAGCCAGTCCACCGCCTTCGAGGCCCAATGCTCCGAATGCGGGTCGACCGGCAGGTTCTGGAGGCGCAATGCCTCGCCGGATCCGGGCTGGTCGACGCAGAGGGTAGAGATGCCGCGGCGGGCGAGCGCCTCGGGCAGGCGCGACCAATAAAGCAGCTCCTTGCAGCTATCGAGACCGTTGCAATAGACCACGACGGGCTTCGGCCCCTCGCCCGGCGCGCGAGTATAGAGCGCCGGCATCGTGCCGGTCTCCAGCGGGATTTCCACCCGCTCGCGGTTGATCTTGCCGAGCACGGTGGAGCGATCGAAGGTCGCCCGCGCCTTGGCATAGGTCTCCTTGCGGCCGGGATGGCCATGGCCCTGCATCCGCTCGCCGGTGAACAGGTAGAGCGCCGCGCGCTCCAGCTTGGTCGAAGCGGAAAAAGCGCGGCCCCGCGCCTCGTCCTCGGCGGCGAGGTCGATCAGCTTGTCGGCCATCGCCACCCACTGCGCCATGAACTGAGGCGTCCCGGCATCCGCACCGGCGGCGGCCGCGTCCTTGATCGGCTGGCACATGTCGACCAGCTCGCCGATCTGGCCGCCGCTCTCCATCGCGATCGCGACGGAGAGGTTCCAGATATAGTTCGGGAAATATTCGAACAATGCCATTGGATCAGGCCTCCACCGCCACGAACAGACCGGGGTTCGGCGCCGGGTGCGGCAGCGTCTGCGGGCCGCCGGTGCCGATGCCCCACTGGTCCATGATCAGCGGCGCGGGCGTGTAGACCTGATGCTGATGCGCCTCGAAATCGACCTCTTCCAGCTCCGAGGTATATTCGGTGACGAAGCCGCTGGGCGTCACGAAATAGCTGAAGGTGTTGTTGCCGGCGGTGTGGCGGCCCGGGCCCCAGCCGATGTTGATGCCGTTGAGCTTCAGCCGGTGGGCGCCGCGCATCATGCCGTCGATGCCTTCCATGTCGTAGGCGACGTGGTTGAGGCAGGCGGGCCCGGGCAGCAGCGCGATGCGGTGGTGCGCCGAGTTGCAGCGCAGGAAGCACATGAAGTCGCCGAGCCAGTCGCTCACCTTGAAGCCAAGCACGTCGGTGAAGAATCGCACCGCCGCCTGGTGATCGGGCGAGTGCAGCACGATGTGGCTGATCTTGACCGGCACGCCGTCCCAGCGCGCGATCTCGCGGCGCTGGCCGCGGGCGACGTCGCTGGAGATTTCGAACAGCAGGCCGTCGGGCGAAAAGAAGCGGAAGCCATAGCCGCCGCCCGGCGTGGTGAGGGCCGCGGGTGCGCGCACGACCTTGCACCCGGCTGTCGTCACCCGGTCGTGCAGCGCGTCGACGTCGGCGCGGCTGTCGGCGGCCAGCGCGATCACGTCGATCCGGTTCTCCTCGGCGGGACGAAGGCGGACGACATGGTGCTCGTCATGCCCCTGCGCCTTGAACCAGGCGAGGCCATCGTCGCTGGGCACGGGCTCCAAGCCCCATACTTCTTCGTAATAGCCCTTCTCGGCGTCGAAGTCGGTGACGGCATAGCCGACATAGCGGATCTCGGTAACGCGGGTCATGATCGGTCTTCCTGGGGAGGGTCAGATGGGTTCAGCGGTGACGGCGAACATCTCGGCCGTCGCCTTGGCGTTATCGACCGGTGGGCCCTTGCCGAGCTGGCCGTGGCAGATGGCGAGGCTCTGGCGGACGATATAGGCGCAGCGATCGAAGCGGCGGGCGCGATAGGCGGTGAACGCCTCGTCCACCGTCTCGGCGCGCGCCAGTTCCTCGGCGAGGACGAGGCTGTCCTCGATCGCCATGCCGGCGCCCTGGCCGAGATGCGGGGTGGTCGCGTGCACCGCATCGCCGAGCAGCACGACGCGACCGCGATGCCAGGGGCCTCCGACCAGCATGCCTTCGAGCGGGCGATAGACCACGCCGTCGTCGTCGGTGATCTGCTCGGCGAGGTCGCGGATCGCGGGGGCGCAGGCGGCGAGCTTGCTCCGCATGGTCGCGGCAAGCCCGTCGCGCGGGTAGCGCGGATTGTCCGGCTCCGGCGTCGTTACATACATGTACATCAGGCTGTCGCTGATCGGCACGAAGCCGACGCCGGTCGGGCCGTTATAGACCTGGAGCGCATCCAGGTCGGCGAAGCGCGGGAAATTGTACCGCCACACCGCCTGGCCGGTGAATTGCGGCCGCTCGGCGTCGGGGAACAGGGTCGCGCGGGTCTGCGAATAGACGCCATCCGCGCCGATCACGATATCGTAGATCCCGCTGCTGCCGTCGGAGAAAGTAACCGCGACCTGCTCACCATCATCGACGATCGTCTCGGCGGTGATGCCGAGCCGCACGTCGGCGCCGAGCGCGATCGTGCGGTCGCCCAGCACCTTGTGGAGCGCCGGACGACCGATCCCGACATTGGCGGGATAGCCCTCCAGCAGCCGCGGCGCGGGTACCCGGGCGACCTTCACCCCGTCCGGCCGGAAGATCTCCACCGCATCGAACCCGACGCCGGCGCCGAGATAGTCGTCGAGCAGGTCCAGCGCCTTCATCGCGCGGAGCACATTGGCCTGCTGGATGATGCCGACGCCGTAGACCGACCAGTTCGGATCGCGCTCGATCACTTCGACGGCGAAGCCATTTTTCCGAAGCGCGATCGCGGCGGTAAGCCCGCCGATACCGCCGCCGATGACGAGGATCTTGAGAGACTGCATGGCTTAAAATCGTTCCAGATCTTGGGCGGCCGTGACCGGCCCGGGGAAGGATTGGTGGATGGTGGCGATGGCCCGATCGATCGCCGCCTGGTCCGCGCGGGCGATCACGAGGTGGGTCAGCACCACCTGCTTCACCCCCATCGCCTTGGCCATTTCGCCGACCTGCTGCGGGGTGAGGTGATGGCGGGTCAGATGCTCGGCCATTGCGTCGCGCTGCGCCGCGGGCATGTTCGGCTGGATCCGCGCGATCGCCGCCATCGTGGCCGGCACGTCGATCATCTCGCTGACCAGCAGGTCCGCGCCGCGGCCGAGCGCGTCGACTGCCGGGCTCGGCCCGGTGTCGCCGGTGTAGACGATCGATTTGCCCGGCAGGTCGAACCGCAGCGCCAGCGACTGGTAGTGGCTGTCCTCGGCCGATCCCGGCGGGAAGCTGTAATGGCTGTTCTTGGCGGCGCGCACGGTGAAACCGCCAAGCGTCTCCGTCGTGCCGTCCACCATCTCGGTGACGACCACCGTCGTCGCCGGATCGATCACCGGCGCGCCGGGCAGGCCATAGCCCGCAGCCGCAGCCGGCTGCATCGAGGCGACCAGCCCGTCGACCAGCGCCTTGGTGCCCGGCGGGCCATAGACGTGGAGCGGGCCGGGCGCGTTGGTCTGGTAGCGCAGGCCGATCAGCGCGGCGAGGCCGCCGGTATGATCGAAATGCAGGTGACTGAGGAAGACCGCCTTCACCTGCAGCGCCTGGAGGTCGACCTTGGCGAGCTGCTCTACCGCTCCGTCGCCGACATCGACGAGGTAGACGTCGCGGCCGAGGACCAGCGCATTCGCGGGCTGCGACCGCGCCGGTTCGGGAACGGGACCGCCCATCGTACCGAGGGTTATCCAGGCCGGCGCAGCAGTCGGCGTCTGTGCTCTGGCGGTGCCTGCTGCCGAAAGCAGCAGGGCGGCGAGAAGCAGGGCGCGCAAGGGGTGCATCGTGCCCGCCCTCAGAACTTCGAGCTCACGCGCACGCCGTAGGTCCGCGGCGGCGAGTAGACCGCAAGCGCGGCCGAGCCGGCGCTGTAGATCTGCGCGCTCGCCTGGTAGCGTTCGTCCTCGATGTTGCGGACATAGGCGGCGATCGACCAGCGATCGTCGGCCGAGCCGAAGGCAATCTGGGCATTGCTCACCCAGGTCGCGCCGACCAGCTGGTTGGGCATATATTCGAACCCCACCACCCGGCTGGACCTATATTGGGTGTCGGCGGACAGAACCGCCTTGTAGTCGCCCAGCGGCACGGTTTGTTGCGCGCCGAGGTTCATCGTCCATTTGGGCGACTGGTAGGCGGTACGGCCCGAGCAATCGATGTCGTACATGCCGGCAGTCGCGCTGGCGCGATAGGGGCAGCCGCTGATCGGCGGCGTGGCGCCGATCGGCTCGCGATAGACGAAATTGTCGTACTTCGCGTCGAGATACTGGACGTTGACGCTCAGCAGCGTGTTGCGCGTGGCGAGGAACTGGGCCTCGACCTCGACGCCCTTGTTGGTCGACTTGCCGACATTCTCGGTGAACTGGCCTTGGTTGCCGTTGCGATCGATGCCGGTGTGGTTGACCTGCTGGTTGCGATACTTCCAGAGGAAGGCCTCCAGGTTCAGCTGCAGCCGGTTGTCGAAGAACCGGTTCTTCATGCCGATCGTGTAGGCGTCGATATATTCGGGCTGGAACGTCTCGTAGCCGGCGGAAAGCGCAAAGCCGCCCGAGCGATAGCCGGTCTCGTAATTGGCATAGAGCAGCGAATGCGGGCCGACGTCGAATTCGGCACCGAGGTGGTAGGTGAAGCGGTCGTTCGACAGCGGCGTGTTCACCGGCGTGACGGCATGGATCAGCAGCGCGCCGGTCGTGCCGATCGGGCGGGCCTGGTTGTCCGGCACGCTGGGATAGCCCAGCGACGTCAGATCCTGATAGCGCCCGGTCGAGGGCAGCAGCGGCGCGGTGGGACAGCTCGGCCGGCCCTGCACGACGACGGTGCAGCGGACGAGGAACACGTCGGCGCGGCCGTTGAAGTCCTTGTCGTCCTTGGTGTAGCGCAGACCACCGATCAGCCGCAGGCGATCGCCGAAATTGGCGGTGAGCCGTCCGAACCCGGCATAGGATTTGGTGCCCGAGGTGAACTGCTGATACGCGTTCAGCGCCTGCTGGGCATAGAGATAGGTCGCCGCGACGGACTCGTCGAAATAATAGGCGCCCAGCATATAGTCGAAGATGCCGACACGATTGCCGGCGAAGCGGACCTCCAGGCTCTTCTGCTCGTCGGTCTCGGCGACATCGCCATAGAAGGCCGGCACCGCGAACCGGTTGTCGAGCTTGGAATAGCGCCAGGACGGGATCACGGTCAGCGTGCCGGCGCCGGTGCGCAGACTGATCTCGGCGTTGGCGCCGTAGTAATTGTTGTCGAGATAGGGCGGCACGTCGAGCGGCACCAGCGTTCGACCCGCAAGCCCGCTGAACAGCGTTTGGCGATAGGCCTGGGCATCGGCCGAGAACAGCCCGGTGTCCGCTCCGAGGCCCGACGGGACGAATTGGTTGCTCGTGCCGTTGAACACGATCCGGCCGGCATAGGTCGAGCCAGGCCCCTTGCCGCCGCTGTGCGAGAAGTCGCCGCCGATGCGCACGGTGAGGTCGGGCGTCAGCTCGGTCAGGAACTGGACACGCAGCGCCTGGGTCTTCTCGTCGCTGGTACCGTCCTTCTGGTAGCCGTCGCGGCTCAAGACGTTCCCGGCGATGCGCAGCGCGCCATGCTCGCCCATCGCGATGTTGACCGCACCCTGGACGTTGATCGCGTCGTAATTGCCGTAGCTGGCGGTGACGAAGCCGCTGTTCTCGCCGATCTTGGGGCGGGTCGGCAGCACGTTGATCGCGCCCGCGGTAGCGTTGCGGCCGTAGAGCGTGCCCTGCGGTCCCTTGAGCACCTCCACCCGCTCGAGATCGTAGAAGATGCCCGAGGTGGAGGTCGCCCGGCCGAGATAGACGCCGTCGTAATTGAAGGCGACTGCCGGGTCGCTATAGCCGTTGACGGTGAAGTTGCCGACGCCGCGCAGGAAGAAGACGGTGTTAGCGCCGCCCTGCGGCTGCGCGCTGAGCGACGGCACCGAGTTGCCCAGCTCGTTCGAGCTGGTGAGGCCGCGGCTTACCAGCTGATCGCCGGTGACGACCGCGACCGGAATACCCGCACGCTGCAGATTCTCGGCCTTGCGCTGTGCGGTGACGATGATTTCCTGCAGCCCCTGCTGGTCCGCCGCGCTGCCCGCTTGCTGCTGCTGCGCGTCGCCGCCTGCCTGCCCCTCGCTCTGCGCATGCGCCTGCGTCGCGATGCCTGCGATCGTGAGGGCCAGTATCGAACTGGTCCGCCTCCATGCCCGGTTCACATCCATTCTCCTGAAATGCAGATCTTCGATCGTCCGCTGCGCACGAGAATGGGTCGCTTTTGACATTAATCAAAATTCTAATATTTTATGCTTATCCAATCATGGGATTGATGCATGCGGCTTGATCGTTTCGACCTGAACCTGCTCGTCGCCTTCCACACCCTGATGGAGGAACGCAGCGTCACCCGGGCGGCCGAGCGGCTTCGCCTCACCCAGCCGGCGATGAGCGCGGCGCTGCGCCGGCTGCGCGAATCGTTCAACGATCCGCTGCTGGTCGCCAACGGCAAGCAGATGGTGCCGAGCCCGCACGCGCAGGAACTGGCGCCCCGCGTGGCCGAAATCGTGGCGAACGCGCAGGCGCTGATCTCCAGTTCGACGCTGTTCGATCCGCAGACCTCGAGGCGCCGCTTCCGGATCGCCGCCTCGGACTATGTCACCTCGATCGCCGTCCAGCCACTGCTCGCCGAGATGGCGGTGCAGGCGCCCGGAATCCGCTGTTCCGTGATCGCGCCGCATAGCGGCGTCACCGAACAGATGGAGCGCGGTGAGGTCGACTGCATCATCTCGCCTGAGCAGTTCCAGGCGCACGGCCACCCGACCGAGCTGCTGTTCGAGGAGGAGCATGTCGTGCTCGGCTGGTCCGAGAACCCGCTGTTCGCGAAGCCGATCACCGAGGAAGAATATCAGACCGCGGGCCATGTGGTGGTCGAGCTTTCCAACACCCCGGCCTTTGTCGAGCAGTTCGTCCGCGCCCGCGGCGACACGCGGCGGATCGAGGTGACCGTCACCTCCTTCACGCTGGTGCCCTGGCTGCTGCCCGGCACCCACCGGATCGCACTGGTCCATGCCCGGCTCGCCCGGCTGTTCATGGACAAGCTCCCGCTCGCCATGGCGCCCCCGCCCTTCCCGCTGCCCCGGATGCGCGAGATGATCCAGTTCAGCCGGACACGCGCCAGCGACTCCGGGTTGATGTGGCTGCGCGAGGGGCTGCGGCGCCACGCCGGCGCGACCGAGGCGCGCGCATAGCCCAGTCCCGGAACACTCTGTCGAATTTTCGCCATAGCCGCTTGACGCAAGCACGATTCCGACCTCTATTGGATCCAATAATAAGAATCCGAGGACGAGGCGAATGGAACGGCACGGTGATTCTGCGCTCGGAGGCGAGCGCCCCTGGCCCCGCAACGCATGGTATGTCGCGGCGACCGCCGCCGAGGTACAGGACAAGCCGCTCGGCCGCACTATCTGCGGCGAGGCCATGGTATTCTACCGCAAGGCTGGCGGCGAGGTCGTCGCGCTGGAGGATTTCTGCCCGCATCGCGGCGCACCGCTGTCGCTCGGCTTCGTCCGCGACGGCGAACTCGTCTGCGGCTATCATGGGCTTACCATGGGGTGCGCCGGCCGGGCAACCTCGATGCCGGGCCAGCGGGTCGAGAAATTCGCCGGAGTCCGCCGCTTCGCGGTTATCGAGCGCTACGGCTTCCTCTGGGTCTGGCCGGGCGACGCCGAGGCCGCCGACCCCGCCAAGCTCCACTACCTGGAATGGGCCGAGAGCCCCGAATGGGCCTATGGCGGCGGCTATTATCACATCGCCTGCGACTACCGGCTGATGGTCGACAATCTGATGGACCTTACCCACGAGACCTATGTCCACAGCACCAGCATCGGCCAGAAGGAGATCGACGAGGCGCCGGTCGAGACATTGGTCGAGGACGGACAGGTCGTCACCCGTCGCTTCATGGACGGGATCGAGGCGCCGCCCTTCTGGAAGATGGCGCTGCGCGGTGCCGGGCTGCCCGACGACCAGCCGGTCGACCGCTGGCAGATCTGCCGCTTCACCCTGCCCAGCCATGTGCTGATCGAAGTGGGGGTCGCGCTGGCCGGCAAGGGCGGCTATCATGCCGAGGATCGCTGGAAGGCCTCGAGCATCGTGGTCGACTTCATCACGCCGGAAACCGAAACCTCGCATCATTATTTCTGGGGCATGGCGCGGCGCTTTGCGGTGGCGGATGCGGCGCTCACCGACACGATCCGCGCCGGCCAGGGCACCATCTTCGGCGAGGATCTGGAGATGCTGGAGCGCCAGCAGGCGAACCTGCTGCGCTACCCCGAACGACGGCTGATGAAGCTCAACATCGATGCCGGGGGCGTGCGCTCGCGGCTGACGATCGACCGGGCGATTGCCGCCGAACGCCCGCCCGCGGCGGAAGCCGCCTGAAACCAGCCCCTTGGCCCATCGCGTCCGGGGTGCTTTAAGCCGACGCGATGGAAAAGCCTGCCAAGCCGGGCCAGCAAGTGCTGGTCGCGCTCCGCCGCATGATTGCCGACGGCACGATCAAAGCCGGCGACCGGATCGCCGAAATCCCGACCGCCGAGGCGCTCGGCGTCTCGCGCATGCCCGTGCGCACCGCGCTGCGGGCGCTGGAGCATGAGGGGCTGGTGGTGAAGCTCGGCGCGCGTGGCTACACCCCCCGCGCGGTCGACGCGGATGCGATCACCGGCGCGATCGAGGTGCGCGGCGTGTTGGAAGGACTGGCAGCGCGGCGGGTGAGCGAGCGCCGGCTGACCGCGGCCGAGACGGCCCGGCTGGACGCGATCCTCGCCGAAGGCGACGCGCTGTTCGCCAAGGGGCATCTGGCGGACGGCGATCTAGACCTGTTCTATCGCTACAACCTCGCCTTTCACGACGCGCTGATCACGGCCAGCGGCAACCCCTCGATCGCGCTGGCGCTGGGCCGCAACAACCACCTGCCCTTTGCCTCGGCTGCCGCGCTGGCGCTCGACTGGGACGATCTGGAGGGCGAGTATCATCACCTGCTCCGCGCGCACCGCGAACACCGTGCGGTGTTCGAGGCGATCCGCGCGGGCGACTCCGCCAGGGCCGAGCAACTGATGCGCGGGCACGCGGCGGTGGCGATCGCCAATCGCCGCGCGTTCCGGATGCTCGCCGACTGACGCTCAGGCGAGCGGTTCGTCGGCCCAGACTTCAGTATCCACCTGGGACTGCGCCTCGGCGGCATAGCGCGGACCGGCAGCAGCATTGGGCGGGAACAGCGCGTCGACCGCCGACAGCGTCTCCGCCGAAACTGGATGCGCGAAAGTGCCGAGCAGGTCGTCGAGATGGTCGATCCGCGTCGTACCGGGGATCGGCACGATGAAGTCGCGGCGCGACAGCACCCAGGCCATGCAGAGCTGCGCCATGGTGCAGCCCGCCGCCTCGGCGAGAGCACGGAAGCGCGCAGCCATCGCCAGGTTGCGGGCGAGATTGTCGCCTTGAAAACGGGGCATCGCGCCGCGCAGGTCGCCCTGCGGCACGCCTTCGGCCCCCACGCCGCCGGCCAGCAGTCCGCGCGCGACCGGCGAGAAGGCGACGAAGCCGACGCCCAGTTCGGCGCAGGCATCAAGCACCGCGATCTCCGGATTGCGGGTCCAGGGCGAATATTCGGTCTGCATCGCGGCGATCAGGTGCACCGCATGCGCCCGGCGCAGCGTCGCCGCCGACATCTCGGAAAGGCCGATCGCGCCGATCTTGCCGGCTTCCACCGCACGGGCGAGCGCGCCGACCGATTCCTCTACCGGCACCTTCGGATCGAGGCGGTGCATGTAATAGAGGTCGATATGCTCGACGTTCAGCCGGCGCAGCGAATCCTCCAGCGTGCGGGTGATCGCCTCGGGGCTGCCGTCGATCCCGCGCTTGCCGTCCGATCCGCCCAGCACGCACTTGCTCGCCAAGGTGAACTCGGCGCGACGGTGCATGACGCTGCGGCCGAGCAGTTCCTCGTTCGCGCCGAAGCCGTAGAGCGCGGCGGTATCGAGAAACGTCACCCCCGCATCCAGCGCATGGAGCAGCAGCCGCTCGGCCTCGGCCGCGTCGGGGCGCGGCAGATAGGCGTGGCTGAGGTTCATGCAGCCGAGCCCGATCGCCGAGACGGTGAAGGGGCCAATCTTGCGGGTGGGAAGTGTCGGCATGGTCAGAGCGGCAATCCTACATAGTTTTCGGCGATCGTCGTCTGGGCTGCGCGCGACGTGGCGATATAGTCCAGGTCGGCCAGCTGCATCCGGCGATCAAACGCATCGCTTTCGGGAAAACGATGCATCAGCTTGGTCAGTTGCCACGAGAAGCGCTCGGATTTCCAGACCCGCGCGAGCGCCTTTTGCGAATATCCGCCGATCGCGTCCTGATCGCCCACCTTGAAGTACCGGACCAGCGCCTCGGAGAGATAGTGCACGTCCGAGGCGGCGAGGTTCAGCCCCTTGGCGCCGGTGGGCGGCACGATATGCGCGCTGTCGCCGGCGAGCAGCAGCCGCCCGTGGCGCATCGGCTCGAACACGAAGGAGCGCAAGGGCGCGATCGACTTCTCGATCGAGGGACCTCGCGTGAGGTTGGCGGCCGCCTCGGGCCCAAGGCGCACCGCCAGCTCGTCCCACAGCCGATCGTCGGGCCAGTCCTCGATTTTCTCGTCCAGCGGCACCTGGATGTAATAGCGGCTGCGCGTCTCCGAGCGCATCGACGCGAGCGCGAAGCCGCGATCATGGTTGGCGTAGATCAGCTCGTGGTGGCAGGGCGGCACATCGGCGAGGATGCCGAGCCAGCCGAACGGATAGACCTTCTCGTACGCCGCGCCGACGCCCGCCGGGATCGTCTTGCGCGCGGGGCCATGGAAGCCATCGCAGCCGCAGATGAACGCTGCGTCGATCCGCGCCTCGCGGCCGTCCTTGGTATAGGTGACAAAGGGCGCGTCCGTGTCGACATCGTGCAGCGCGACGTCGGCGGCGGCGTAGATCACCTGCAGGCCGCGCGCGGGGGCGGCATCCATTAGGTCGCGGGTCAGTTCGGTCTGGCCATAGACCAGCACGTGATGGCCGGTAAGCTCGGTGACGGGGATGCGGATCAGCCGGTCGCCATCGGCGAGCGCGAAGCCGTCATGCGGCAGGCCCTCCCGGTGCATGCGCTCGGCCAGCCCCACCCGCTCCATCAGCATCGTAGCGGTGCGCTCCAGCACGCCGGCGCGGATGCGGCCGAGCACATAGTCCGGCGTCGCCCGCTCCACCACCACCACGTCGATCCCTTCGGCCCGCAGCAGATGGCCGAGCAACAGCCCCGCCGGGCCGGCACCGATGATCGCAACCTGGGTACGCATATCCGCCTCTCCAACCTCTTGTTGCGCAGCATGCTGCGGCAACGGCGGGGCGCCGGTGAGGGATGGGTCAACTTTTTACTTGGACGATTCGCCCGATCGTGCGAGACCTTGCCCATGCGCGAGCGCAGCCCCATCCCCGCCTTTTACTTGTACGGCGAGCCGCAGCGCAGCGTCGCCGAAGGCTTTGTGCACGTGGAGAGCCTCGACGACCGCTCGCGCCCCAGCGAATGGACGATCCGCCCGCACCTGCACCGCGATCTGCACCATGTGATCCTGATCGCCGAGGGCGGCGGATCGATGACGGCCGAGGGCGAGACGGTGGCGTTCGACGCGCCGGCGCTGCTGCTGGTGCCGGCGGGCATCGCTCATGGCTTTACCTGGCACCGCGAATCGCGCGGCTGGGTCTGCACCATCGCCGACAGCTATTTCGCGCAGCTCGCCGCCCGCGACGCCGCGCTGGAAACCCTGTTCCGCACGCCCCGGGCGCTGGCGCTGGACCGGCAGGGCGGCGACGGGGTCGCCACCCTGCTCGCGGACGTGCAGCGCGAGCTGAACTGGGCCGCCCCGGGGCAGCGCGCGGCGGTGGAGGCGGCGCTGCTGGCCATTCTGGTGCGCAGCCTTCGCCAGGCCCGCACGGCCGCGCCCGCGGGCACCGGCAGCCGGCGCGAGGCGGAGATCGTCGCCCGGCTGCGAGCGCGGATCGAGGACCGCTTTCGCCTCCGCGAGCCGGTGGGGGTGCATGCCCGGGCGCTGGGGGTGAGCAACACCGCACTGCGGCTCGCCTGCTCGCGGATCGCGGGAAGCAGCCCGGCCGCGATGCTCGACGCCCGCGCGCTGCTCGAGGCACGGCGACTGCTGCTCTATTCCCAGCTGTCCGTCGGCGAGATCGCCGACGCCGTAGGCTTCGAGGATCCGGCCTATTTCTCGCGCTTCTTCGCGCGGCATGTCGGGATGTCGCCGCGGGGGTTTCGGGCGGGATCGAACGCGCCCTCGCCCCCCGCCGCCTAGCCGCCCTCCCCGCGCAAGCCGGGATCTCCCTGAGAAGCGCTGCACCGGTGCAGCACCGCCGATGGAGACCCCAGCGTTCGCTGGGGTGACGGTTGTAGCAGGGGCGATGGCTTGGCCGCTCACTCCGCCAGCTGGGTCTCCAGCTCGCCGAGCACGCGGTAGCAGTCGAACACCGCGGCCACCGAGCTGTTCGGATCGCGCCCCTCGCGGATCGCCGCGATGAACTCGCGGTCCTGCAGCTCGATGCCGTTCATCGACACGTCGACCTTGCTCACGTCGATCGGCGTTTCCTTGGCGTCCACCAGATCGTCGTAGCGGGCGATATAGGTCCCGTTGTCGCAGATATAGCGGAAGAACGTCCCCAGCGGCCCGTCATTGTTGAAGCTGAGCGACAGGGTGCAGATCGCGCCGCTTTCGCTCTTCAGCTGGATCGACATGTCCATGGCGATGCCGAGCTCGGGATGGATCGGCCCCTGCACCGCATGCGCCTGCACGATCTTACCGGCCTGATAGGCGAACAGGTCCACCGTGTGCGCGGCGTGGTGCCACAGCAGATGGTCGGTCCAGCTGCGCGGCTGGCCCTTGGCGTTAATGTTCTTGCGGCGGAAGAAATAGGTCTGCACGTCCATCTGCTGGACAGCGAGTTCGCCCGCGGTGATGCGGTTGTGGACCCATTGGTGGCTCGGGTTGAACCGGCGGGTATGGCCGACCATGCAGACCAGCCCGGTTTCCTGCTGCTTGGCCAGCACCGCCTGCGAATCCGCCCAGCTATCCGCCAGCGGGATCTCGACCTGAACGTGCTTGCCCGCGTTCATGCAGGCGATCGCCTGTTCGGCATGCATCTGGGTGGGCGTGCAGAGGATCACCGCGTCGACATCGTCGCGGGCCAGCGCATCCTCGAGCTCGGTCGAATGGTGCTTGGCGCCGTATTTCTCGGCGACGGCGGCGGCCTGGTCGGCGGTGCGGCTGATGATGGAGGTGATCTCGACCCCGTCGATCAGCTTGAGGCCGTCGAGATGCTTTTCGCCGAACGCGCCGGCGCCGGCCAGGGCAATACGCATGGAAGTCTCCTGTAACTCTTGGATCAGCGGACGGGTTCGAGCACGAGATGCCCCACCGCAGTGTTGGAAGCAGGCACGTGATAATGACGGTGCAGCGCCCGCACGTCGCGCCCCAGCGCGCCGCGCATGATCAGCCACATCACCATCTCGATCCCTTCGGAGCCTGTCTCGCGCAGATATTCGATATGCGGGATCGCGCGCAGTGCGTCGCCATTGGGGCCGCTCATCAGATCGAGGAAGCGATTGTCCCATTCGGCGTTGATCAGCCCGGCGCGCGGCCCCTGGAGCTGGTGGCTCATGCCCCCGGTGCCCCACACCTGCACGTTCAGATCCTCGGGGAAGCTTTCCACCGCGCGCGCGATCGCCTCGCCGAGCAGCCAGCAGCGATTGCCCGAGGGCGGCGGATAGGTGACGACGTTCACCGCCAGCGGCACCACCTTGACGGGCCAAGCCTCGGGCTGGCCGAACATCAGGCTCATCGGCACGGTGAGGCCGTGATCGACCTGCATCTCGTTGACGATGGTCAGGTCGAACTCGTCGAGGATGCAGCTCTGCGCGATGTGCCAGGCGAGATCGGGGTGACCGATCACGTCCGGTACGGGCCGCGGCCCCCAGCCCTCGTCGCAGATGCCGTAGCGCTCGGCGCAGCCGATCGCGAAGGTGGGGATGATCCGCATGTCGAAGGCCGAGGCATGGTCGTTATAGACCAAGATCACGACATCGGGCTTCTCCCCGGCGATCCACTGCTTGGACCAGTCATAACCGGCGAACACCGGCTGCCAATAGGGCTCGGCGGTCTTGCCGAGATCGATCGCCGCGCCCACGGCGGGGACGTGGCTGGTTGCGACGCCCGCGGTAATCCGTGCCATCAACGCTTCTCCCGGATCGAGCGGACGCCCTGCGGGCTGCGGCCGCCGGCGACCATCATCGCCTGATAGTCCTGCGGGCTCATCCCCGTCATCGTGCCCACCGCCTGCAGGAAGCTGAGCCCGTCGGTGGAGAAGAGCTTGGCGAGGAAATAGATGTTGCCGCCCAGATCGAGGCAGCGATTATAGTCGCGGTCGAGCAGCGCCTGCTTCTGCTCTTCGCTGAGCGGCCATGCGTCGAGATAGGCGCGCTCGTCGGCCTTGAAGCGTTCGCGGTTCTCGGCCTGCATCAGGCTCATCGCGAACTGGTTCATCCAATAGCCCTGCCGCGCGCGCGATGCGGTATAGACGCGGGTACCGGGGATATCCTCGAATTCCGCCAGATAGGCGTGGATGTCGCGGGGCCCGCTCACAGTCCGCGCGCCTTCAGCCGAGCGTCGAGCAGCGGGAAGACGCGGCGGGCATTGCCTTCGAAGATCGCGTGACGCTCCGCCTCGGGCAGGTTCAGCGCATCGACATAGCGCTTGGTATCGTCGAAATACTGGCCGGTGGTGGGATCGATGCCGCGCACCGCGCCGACCATCTCGGACCCGAACAGGATGTTCTTCGTGTCGATCACGTCCGCCAGCAGGTTGATGCCCGGCTGGTGGTAGACGCAGGTGTCGAAGAAGATGTTGTGCATCAGATGCTCGTCGAGCGACGGCTTCTTGAGCATGTCCGCCAGGCCGCGATAGCGCCCCCAGTGATAGGGCACCGCGCCGCCGCCATGCGGGATGATGAACCGCAGCGTCGGGAAATCCTTGAACAGGTCGCCTTCGAGCAGCTGCATGAAGGCGATCGTGTCCGCGGCGATGTAATAGCCGCCGGTCGCGTGCATCGCCGGGTTGCAGCTGCCCGAGACGTGGATCATCGCCGGCACGTCCAGCTCGACCATCTTCTCGTAGAAGGGATACCAATAGCGGTCGGTCAGCGGCGGATGGGTGAAGTGGCCGCCGCCGGGATCGGGGTTGAGGTTGCAGCCGATGAAGCCGAGCTCGGTGACGCAGCGCTCCAGCTCCTCGATCGAACCTGCCATGTCCGCCTTGGGGCTCTGCGGCAGCATGCACACGCCGACGAACGTCTCGGGGAACAGGTCGACCACGCGCCCGATCAGGTCGTTGCAGCGCCGCGCCCATTCCTGCGCCACTTTCTCGTCACCGACATGCGGCGCCATCGCCGAAGCGCGCGGCGAGAAGATCGTCAGGTCGGCGCCGCGCTCCTTGATCAGGCGCAGCTGGTTGGCCTCGATCGTCTCGCGGATCTCGTCGTCGGTGATGTCCGGATAGGGCGGCGGGCAGGTACCGGCCTTGAACGCGGCCTTCTGCGCCTCGCGCCAGGCGTCATGCGCCTTGGGCAGCACGGTATAATGGCCGTGGCAGTCGATGATCATCGTCATTGGGATTGCATCCTCTCCTCGATCGCGGCGAGCTTGGGGCCAAGCCCCTCGGGCGGGGTGCCGAGCCCAAGCGTGCCGATCGCGCGCTGGCGCTCGACCGTGCCGCGGGTCATGGCAGCGCCGGTGCCCAGCGCCTCCAGCGTCTTGACCACTTCCTCCATCTCGGCGGCGCGGCGCAGCCCGTGGATCAGCATGCGGTCGAAATTATAGTCGGCGCGTACCTCCCAGGGCCGCGGCCGTTCGCTGGCGTCGAGCGAGGCGAGCACCGCGTCACGCACGCCCGCCGCCTCGGCCGCGAGCAGGCATTCGGCGGTCAGCGCCTCGATGCCCTTCACCATCACCGAACGGATCATCTTGATCGACGAGGCACGACCCACCGCGTCGCCGACGGCGCTGATATTCTGGAAGCCGAGCCGGGCAAGCGCACCTGCCGCCGCCTCTGCCTGCGCCCCGCTCAGCAGTAGCGGTACGGCAAGACGGGCCGGATCGACGGGCGCGAGGATGGCGCAATCGACATAATGTGCGCCCGCCGCCTCCACCGCCCGTGCGGCGACCTGCTTGGTCTGCGGCGCGACGCTGTTGCCGTCGCAATAGAGCGCGCCCGGCGCAAGGTGCGGCGCGGCGGCCTGCGCCACGGCGAGCGCCTGGTCGGCGGTGACGAGCGAGAGCACCAGCGGACAGCCCGCCACAGCCTCGGCGAGCGTCGCGGCACCCTCGACCCCGGCATCGGCATAGCGTTCGCGCATCGCCGAGACACCGGCGGTGTCCGTCTTGCGATCGAACACCCGCGCATCGGCTTCCCAGCCGCCGGCGCGGGCAAAGGTAGAACCCGCCTCTCCAAAGCCGATCAGGGCAATCCTGTCTTGCATGGCAGCGGGCATGGCGGAGCCCCGCACGGGCGGCCAATCGAATCCGCCCGCTCGCTATAAGTTTTTACGTATAGAGCGCTGTCGCCGAGGCATGCAGCAGCGCGAGGAAGTCTGCCTGGGCGCGGGTCGGCCGCCAGTCGGCGCGGTGCGTGACCCCGATCGTGCGGGTGACCGCTCCAGGGGCCGGGCCGAGATCGACCAGCATCCCGGCCGCCAGCTCCACCGCCAGCTGGTCGACCGACAACAGGGTAAGTTCGTCGCCCGCCTGGAGCAGCTCGCGGATCGTCATCACCGACCCGCATTCGATCGGCACCGGCGGCAGCGGCCCGCCGATCGCGGCGAAGAGGTTTCGCCACAGGGTGCGCAGGGGCGTGCCCTCCGAGGGCACGATCCACCCGTAGCGGTGGAGCGCGGCCAGCCGGTTCGGCTCCTTCAACAGCGGGTGCCCGGCGCGGCCGATGATCGTCGGCCGATCGTCGAACAAAGGCGCTTGGACCAGATCGGGGCCCAGCGTCTCGGGATCGCGCAATGCGCCGATCATCAGGTCGATCTCACCGTCGCGGAGTGGCCCTACGAGTTCGCCGTGGGCGCCTTCGTGAATCAGGATGTCGATCCCCGCATGTTCGCGCCGGAAGGCGTTGATCGCGCGGGGCAATAGCCGTGCCCGGCACAGCGGCATCGCGCCTACCGAGATCCGGCCCGAGCTACGGCCGAGCAGCTCGCCCAGATCCTCCACGCCGGCCCGCAATTCGGCCAGCGCCAGCCGCAGTCGCCGGGCCACCTGCACGCCGTGATGGGTCAGGACGAGCCCCCGCCCCCGGCGGTCGACCAGCCGCTGTCCCAGTGCGAGCCCCAGATCGCCGACCGCGCGATGCAGCGACGAGACCGTCACCCCTGCCCCTTTCGCCGCCGCCGGATAGCTGCCCTGCTGCGCCAGCGCGACAAAGGCGCGGAGCTGTGCCGCCGTCACGCGGCTGCTGCCGATCAGCCGCAGTGCCGCCTCGACGCGCGGCACCAGCCGCTGCGCGGCCTCGGTCGGCACCATACCGCCGGGGCGACGCTCGAAGAGCGCGAGGCCGAGCTGCGCTTCCAGCTTGGCGATGCCCTGCGTTGCCGCTGGCTGGGTGAGGTGCACAGCCTCCGCCGCGCGGCTGACGCTGCCCAGCCGCACGGCTGCCGCCATCGCGGCGAGGTGGCGGATATTGAGCTGGGCGACGTCCATGCGGAACGATTAGCAAAATCTAATGGCCCTGCCATCCTTCCGATTGGCTCGCTCGTGCCGACGCGCGCACCTCCACCGGCAAAAGACAGAGGAGCTGCCATGTCGGGCATCGTCGTCCAGAATATCGAACGTGCCGATCCTGCGGTGATCGACGGTCTCGCCCATGCCGGCGTTGCGACCGTTCACGAGGCGCAGGGCCGCACCGGGCTGCTCGCGCCTCACCTGCGGCCGATCTATGCCGGCGCACGGATCGCGGGCAGCGCCGTCACCATCTCCGCGCCGCCGGGCGACAACTGGATGGTCCATGTCGCCATCGAGCAGCTGCGCGAGGGTGACATCCTCGTGCTCGCCCCCACCAGCCCCTGCACCGACGGCTATTTCGGCGACCTGCTCGCCACCTCGGCCCAGGCGCGCGGTTGTCGCGGCCTGATCATCGATGCCGGCGTGCGCGACGTGCGCGACCTGACCGCGATGGGCTTTCCGGTCTGGTCCAAGGCGGTGCACGCGCAGGGCACGATCAAGGCGACGCTCGGATCGGTCAATGTGCCGATCGTGTGCGCCAACGCGCTGGTGAACGCGGGCGACGTGATCGTGGCGGACGACGACGGCGTCTGCGTCGTTCCCCGGGCGCAGGCGGCAGCGGTGCTCGAAAAGGCCCAGGCGCGGGAGGCGCTGGAAGAGGCAAAGCGCAAGCGGTTGGCCGCGGGCGAACTCGGGCTCGATATCTACAACATGCGCCCGCGCCTCGAAGAGATGGGGCTGAAATATGTCTGAGCCCGCCTCCACCCGCGTGATGTGGATGCGCGGGGGCACCTCCAAGGGCGCGTTCTTCCTTGCCGAGGACCTGCCCGCCGACACCGCGGCCCGTGACGCCTTCCTGCTGCGGATCATGGGCTCCCCCGATCCGCGCCAGATCGACGGCATGGGCGGCGCCGATCCGCTGACCAGCAAGGTCGCCGTGGTCAGCAAATCCACCCGCGACGGCGCGGATGTCGACTATCTGTTCCTCCAGGTGTTCGTCGATCAGGCGATCGTCTCGGACGCGCAGAATTGCGGCAACATCCTCGCCGGCATCGGCCCCTTCGCGATCGAGCGAGGGCTGGTGGCGGCGGAAGACGGCGAGACCCGCGTCCGCGTCTATCTGGTCAACACCGGCCAGCGCGCCGAGATCCTGGTGCAGACGCCAGGGGCCCGCGTCACCTATGCCGGCGATGCCCGGATCGACGGCGTGCCCGGCACCGCAGCCCCCATCCCGCTCGAGTTTCGCGAGACGGCCGGCTCCTCCTGCGGCGCGCTGCTGCCCAGCGGCAATGCAGTGGACGTGGTCGAGGGCGTGCCGGTCACGCTGATCGACAACGGCATGCCGTGCGTGGTGCTGAAGGCCGAGGACGTCGGCGTCACCGGCTATGAGGATCGCGACACGCTCGACGCCGATACCGCGCTCAAGACCCGGATCGAGGCCATCCGCCTGGCCGTCGGCGCGCGGATGAACCTGGGCGACGTGCGCGAGAAATCGGTGCCGAAGATGATGCTGGTCGCCCCACCGAAGAACGGCGGCGCGGTGACGGTGCGCAGCTTCATTCCCCATCGGGCCCATGCCTCGATCGGCGTGCTCGGCGCGGTGAGCGTCGCCACCGCCTGCCTGCTCCCCGGCTCCCCCGCCGCCGAGGTCGCGGTGATTCCGGAAGGACGGCGCAAGACCCTGTCGGTCGAGCACCCCACCGGCGAGACGACCTGCGTGATGGAACTCGATGAAGGCGGCGCGGTCACCAGCGCAGCGATGCTGCGCACCGCGCGCAAGCTGATGGACGGAGAGGTTTTCGCATGAGCCGCATCACCAGCTGGCACGCCGATCCCAGCGTGCCGCGCTTCACCCCGCCGCCCGGCGCGGTCGATGCGCATTGCCATGTGTTCGGGCCGATGGCCGAGTTTCCGTTCAGCGCCAAGGCCAAGTATCTGCCCGAGGATGCCGGGCCCGACATGCTGTTCGCACTTCGCGACCGACTCGGCTTTTCGCGCAACGTCATCGTCCAGGCGAGCTGCCACGGCACCGACAACGCAGCGACGCTGAACGCCATCGCCAAGTCGAACGGCCGCGCGCGCGGTGTCGCGGTGGTGGATCCCGCGATCGGCGATGCCGAACTGGAAGCGTTGCACGCAGGCGGCATGCGCGGCGTGCGGTTCAACTTCCTCAAGCGGCTGGTCGACGACGCGCCCAAGGACAAGTTCCTGGAGATCGCCCGCCGCATCCAGCCGCTCGGCTGGCATGTGGTGGTCTATTTCGAGGCGGACATCCTGGCCGAACTCCGCCCCTTCCTCGATGCCATCCCCACGCTGCTGGTGATCGACCATATGGGCCGGCCGGACGTGGCGCAGGGGCCGCACGGTCCCGACCTGCAGGCCTTTCGCGCGCTGCTCGACAGCCGCGACGACATCTGGACCAAGGTCACCTGCCCCGACCGGCTCGACACCAAGGGCCCGCCCTGGGACGATTTCGCGGCCGCCGTCGCACCGCTGGTCGCCGACTATCCGGACCGCGTGCTGTGGGGCACCGACTGGCCGCACCCGAACATGCAGGACGCGATCCCCGACGACGGTGCGCTGGTCGACATGATCCCCCGCATCGCCCCCACCGCCAAACTGCAGCACCAGCTGCTCGTCGCCAATCCGATGCGGCTTTACTGGCCCGAGGAAACGGTCTGACCTTCGGACGGCGAAACCGTGATCGCCCGCCCGAAATGTTCGGCAAGGTGATCGATCAGGGCGCGGACGGCAGGGGAGAGTCCGCGTCGCGTGGTGAACACGAGATGCACGGTTCCACGCTGGCCGTGCCAGTCCGGCAGCACCCGGACGAGCCGGCCCGCGCTGAGCTCGGGCCGGCAGACCCGATCCGGCAGCAACGCGACGCCAAGTCCCGCCACCGCCGCCGCCAGCACCTGCTCCATGGCAGTGCACCCAAGCCGCGGCGCGATCCGGACCCTCTGCTTTCGCCCGTCCTCGGTTTCGAGATGCCAATCCACCAGATCATGGTCGTCGTTCGTCGACAGCGTCGGCACGGTCGCGAGCTGCGCAACCGTCGCGACCTGATGCGCGAGTGCCGGGGCCGCCACCAGAATGCGCGTGGACTGCCCCAGCGTCCGCACGGTCAGTTCGGCGTCGCTGCTCAGGTCGACACGCACCCGTAGCGCCAGATCGCAACGTTCCTCGATCAGGTCGACCGCGCGGTCGGTCGCAAGGAGCTGAAGGCGCACCCGCGGATAGCGCGCCAGGAAGGACGGGATCAGGCCAGAAACCGGCGCGATCATGCCGGTGGGGCAACTGAACCGGATGCGGCCATGCGGCTCCGCCTGCGCCTGCAGCACCAGCGCTTCGGCCTGTTCGGCTTCGGCCAGCATCGCGCGGCACCGCTCGTAAAAGGCCTGCCCGGTATCGGTCACGCGAAAGCGCCGGCTCGAGCGCTCGATCAGCCGCAGGCCCAGCCGCGCCTCGAGACCCGCGACCCGCCGGCTGAGCTTCGACTTCGGCTCCCGCAGCGCGCGGGCGGCGGCCGCGAAGCCGCCATGCGCCACCACCTCGGCAAAATAGGCAAGGTCGTTCAGGTCCGTCCGCATCATCGTTCCTCCAATGGAACGCTAGGTGCTGAAATCGCCTGCTACAAGCATCTACGTCCTGTTCGTACTTGCATTGGCGCAGCGGCACGTCGCCGCACGCTTCGCAGGAGACAGGACATGGCAACAGGTTTCAGCAACAAGGTGGTCGTCGTTACCGGCGGCACCAGCGGTATCGGCCTCGCCACCGCCAAGGCATTCGCGGACGAAGGCGCCGCGGTATTCATCACCGGCCGCCGCCAGGACGCGCTCGACGCCGCGGTGGAGGCGATCGGGAACAACGTCACCGGCATTCGCGCCGACATGTCCCGCCTCGGCGAGATCGACCGGCTGTACGACGCGGTGCAACAGCGGCACGCGCAGATCGACATCCTGGTGGCCAATGCCGGCGGCGGCACGATGCTCCCGCTCGGCGCGATCACCGAGGACCACTATCAGCAGACGTTCGACACCAATGTGAAGGGCGTGCTCTTCACCGTGCAGAAGGCGCTGCCGCTGCTCAAGGATGGTGCGTCGATCATCCTGATGAGTTCGAACGCCGGTGCATCCGGAACCCCCGCGTTCAGCGTCTACGCCGCGAGCAAGGCGGCGGTGCGCAACTTCGCGCGCAACTGGATCCTCGACCTCAAGGACCGGCGCATCCGCGTCAACGCCGTCAGCCCGGGGCCGATCGACACCGCGGGGCTCACCGACGTGTTCGGCGGCGGCACCCAGGCGGCAGGCATCAAGGACTATCTCGCAACCCAGATCCCGGCCGGCCGCATCGGGCGCCCCGAGGAAGTGGCCAGGGCGGTGCGGTTCCTCGCCTCGGAGGATGCAAGCTTCGTCAACGGGATCGAGCTGTTCGTCGATGGAGGCCTGACCCAGATCTGAGCGATCGCGTCCCGCCGAGCAACCCGCCGGCCACATATGGAAGTGTGATTTGGCGCGGTGCTCGACGGGCGCCCCGGCGAGCTGGTCGACCTCGCCCGCACCGACCTGCGGCTCTGACCTGCCGACACTGCGTCACGCCCGTCCTACAGTCGCAAGGGCCCGTCCGCCATTAATCGCTCCAGATAGGCGCACAACATGTCGGCAAGCGCGTCCGCGTAGATTGCGATCTCGGCGGGCGTGCGCGGCACTTCCGAGTAGGCGCTGCCGACGTGCCGCAGCGTCGTACGGATCAGGTCCGCCGCGAGCGCCTGCCGGTCCGGCGATGCTGACGGTGCCGCCGCCGCCACGAAGCGATCGAAAATGGCGGCGGCCGCCTGTCGCGCCGCAATCGCCTCGGGTGCATCGCGGTAGAGCGGCGCAGCGTCGTTCAACGCACCGCGCACCGCCGCCTCCTCGCATTCGCTGGCGAGGAAGGCGTGGACAAGGCGCCGCAACCGCACCAGCGGGTCCGCCGATTCCTCGTCGAGGATCGCCGCGAGCAGCGCGCTCGTGCGGCGCCATTCGTCGTGCTGCAGGCGGAACAGGATCGCCGCCTTGTTCGGGAAATATTGGTACAGCGAGCCGACGCTGACCCCGGCCCGTTCGGCGACTCGCGCGGTCGTGAATCGCCGCGCGCCCTGCTCCGCCAAAACCTGAACAGCCGCCTCGAGCACGGCGGCAAGAAGCGCGTTCGACCGGGCCTGACGCGGCTGTTTGCGCGAGACGACGGCGGCGGAAGCGGGCGGGCTGGAAGGCATGGGCGCCAATGCGAATAGGAAAGCTGACGAAGTACTCATATTTTCGGCGGCGAGCAACAACCGCTCGACCCAAGGAGAAGAGAATGACCACGCTCACTGCGGCGCCTGTGGCGCCGCTGATCGATCGCCTGTTCGCCGCGTCCGCAGCCCAGCCGTCGCCGCACAGCAGCCCGGCGTTTGCCGCGCTCTCTGCCGAGGAAGGCGATCGGCTGCTGCGCAGCAAGGACGACTATCGCGCGGTATATGCCGCGCTCGCTGACTTCGCTCTGCCCGTGTCCCCCGCCACGGGTCGGCTGCTCTACTTGCTCGCTCGCGCGATCGGTGCGCGATCGGTCGTCGAGTTCGGGACCTCGTTCGGCCTGTCCACGATCCATCTGGCAGCAGCGCTCCGCGACAATGGCGGCGGCCGGCTGATCACCACCGAATTCGAGCGCCCAAAGATCGAACAGGCGCGCGCCAACCTTGTCGAAGCGGGCCTGGCCGATCTGGTCGAGTTCCGCGATGGCGACGCGCTGCAGACCCTCGCCACCGATCTGCCGGAGACGATCGACCTGGTGCTGCTCGACGGCGCCAAGGCGCTCTATGGCGACGTGCTGACGCTTCTGGAGCCGCGGCTTCGGGCCGGGGCGCTGATCCTCGCCGACAATGTCGATTACTGCCCGGACTATCAGGCGCGGGTCCGCACCGGCGGCGGTTATCTGTCGCTTGCGTTCGGGGAGGAAGTGGAACTCAGCATGCGCCTCGGTTGAGCGGCGCGGCGCCGCGCGTTTGTCTGGCCGGACGTGTTGAGTACGAACGAATTGGAAAGGGACAACGCCGCTTGGAAAAGCGTCGTTGTCCCGCGTGATAGCACTGCTTGCTGAGGTAGCCTCGGTCTACGCTGCTTCGATTTCCCATCATACGGGAACTATGCCCGTAAATTGGTATGGACGAGTTGTCCGACAATAGGTACAGTCTGCGCGGCGGGTTGGCCTGACCAGCTTCGAACTGGGGCCCAGGAAACGCCGCTATATCTGCCGACGCCTGGCAAAGGCGCGGCTTGGGGAGGATCGGGCTATGCAATACCGTGGACGGAGTGTGCGTGGTGGGGTTTCGAGCATCGCGCTCGGGCTGGCGATGCTGTGCGGCGCGCAGCAGGTGCACGCCCAGGCAGCGGCCGATCCGCAAGCCGACGCATCGCAGGCCAACGATGAAATCGTCGTCACCGGCTTCCGCAAATCCTATGCCGATGCACTGAAGATGAAGCGCCAGGCCGAAGGCGTTACCGACAGCATCTCCGCCGACAGTCTCGGCCGCTTTCCCGATCTCAATGTGGGCGAGGCGCTCCAGCGTGTCCCCGGCGTCCAGATCAACCGCGAGGCCGCGTCGCGCGACGCGACGATCAACCTGCGCGGCCTGCCGGGCACCTATGTCCGCTACACGATCAACGGCCAGGCCTATGCCGATCCGCTGCTCGACGGATCGACCCCGCTCGGCGCATTCAATGCCGACGTCTTCTCCGCGATCACGGTGATCAAGACGCCGGCGGCGGGCGATCAGGCGGGCGGGCTCTCGGGCATCGTCGACCTGCGCATCGCCCCGGCCCTGTCGCGCACCGACGGCGGCTTCGCCAAGCTGGCCGGCGAGTACAATACGCTCGGCAAATACGCCTCGCCCGCCTTCACCCTTGGCTACAACAAGCACCTGTCAGACAATTTCGCGGTGTTCGGCGTCGTCGCGTTCAAGAAGGAAAAGTTCCGGCGCGATTCGATCTACCTCAACGCCTATTCACCGCTGAACGCGACGACCACGCCCAATTTCGCGCAATATGCCGATTATTACGCGCCCTTCGCGGCCAATGGCAGCTGCCCCTCGGGCAAGGTCTGCGCCGCCAGCGGCACCGGTACCAAGGGCACTACCGGCGTACGCTATGCCTCCGACCAGCGCCAGGCGGTGAAGTATAACGAGGGCACGCTATGGACCACGGCGGGCGGCGCCGAGTGGAAGGCCGACGACCAACTGCGCCTGTCGCTCAACGGCTTCTACACGCGCCGCAACCTGTCGAAGAACCTGACCAACCTGATCGAGGTCGACCTGCGCGGCGCCCGCACGGTGATTGCGCCGACGGATACGCCCAAGCTGCTCGCCGACGGCAACGCCTATGTCCAGAACTACAGCTACGCCAATGGCCAGGTGAACGATTCGATCCGCTCCGAGCCGCTGCTCGAACAGGCATGGGACGTGATCGGCGCGGCCGACTGGCAGAACGACGACTGGCACCTGACCGGCACCGTGGTGAAGTCGCGCGGCGAGAATAACGGCCTGCAGACCCAGATCGACGTCCGCAACCTGCCGACCGCGACCGGCAACGGGATCAACGGCAGCTTCGCCTCGGGCGGCTCGAACATCAACGGCTACAAGCTGACGATCGATCGCAACCCGGCGCTGATCGTGCCCGCCGGTCCCTGGTCGTGGAGCGCCGGCAATCAGCCGACCCAGATCGCCGCCAATGGCGATCAGCTCGTCGTCGCCGGGTCGTCCGGTTACGGGCTCAACAAGGTCGGTGCGGGCCAGTTCGATGTCGAGCGGACGCTCGATCTGCCGTTCCTCAAGTCGATCAACGCAGGCGGCCGCTACGAGCAGGACCGGTACATCTCGCGCGGCTATCGCACCAGCGCCAAGGGCATCCAGACCCAGAACATCAACAGCAGCTTCCTCGGCGCCAACCCCTATGCCGGCACCTTCTTCGGCGGGTCGGTGGGCGGGGTGCTGACCAACTGGCCGCAGGTCGATTTCGACAAGGCGGTCGCAGCACTCCAGCCGGTCACCGCTGCGGCAGGCGACGTGGTGACGCCCACCGGCTGGATCAACGATCCGACCAACGCCTCCTATTCGCTCTACAACTTCACCGTCGCCAACGACATCTGGTCGGCCTATGGCCAGGTGAAGTTCGGCTTCACGCTGGCGGGCATTCCGGTGCACGGCAATGCCGGGCTCCATTATGAAGAGACGCGCCAGCGCATCGACACGCAGAACCGCCAGATCGGCGCGGGCGGCGCGATCACCTATGTGCCGCAGCAGTTCCGCCAGAACTATCACAATGCGCTGCCCTCGGTGGTCGTGGCGGCGGACCTGACCAGCAAGCTGGTCCTGCGCGCCGCCTATTACGAGGCGTTCGTCCGGCCCCAGCCGCGCAACCTGACGCCGGCCACCGCGGTCAGCGCCAATTCGAGCGGCTATGCGATCTCCTATGGCGGCTTCGACCTGAAGCCCTATTCGGCGACTGCGCAGGACCTGTCGCTCGAATGGTACAACCGCCCCGGCGGCGTGTTCGCGCTGGCGCTGTACCGCAAGCGCATCACCAACCTGATCGGGCCGGAGAGCCGCCTCAACAAATTGTGCCCTGCCGACGCCTCCGCTTTCGGGCTCGGCCAGCTCACCCTGATCGGCACCACCTGCTACAGCAACCTGCTCGTCAACGGCCAGCCAGCGATCATCACCGCCTCGGGCAACTACAACCAGCCCAATCCGATCACGGTGAAGGGCCTGGAATTCAGCGTGCAGCAGAATTTCGATTTCCTGCCGGGCATGCTGAAGAACCTAGGCGGCCAGTTCAACTATTCCTACACCGACATCTCGGGCAAGAACCCGGACGGGACCGCCGCCGTGCTGCCGGGGGTTTCGAAGAACAACATCAACCTGATCGGCTATTACGAGACCAAGCGCTTCGGCCTGCGGGCGACCTATAGCTGGCGCGACGAATATGTGCTGACCGGCGGATCGACCTTCACCGGCGGCCAGAGCCTGGTGGCGGCGCGCGGCCAGCTCGATGCCTCCACCTCGTTCAACTTCACCGATCGCTATTCGATCTCGCTCGACCTGTACAACCTGACCAACGCCAAGCGCATCCAGTATCAGGTGACGCCGGACATTCCGCGCCAGGCGGATTATGACGGTCGCACCTTCACGCTGAGCCTGCACGGCACCTTCTAAGGGCCACGGGAAAGGAGCCGATGCCGCACGTCACGCGTCGCCACCTGCTCGGCCAGGGCACCGCCGCCGCGCTGGCGGGGCTCGCCCCGCCGAGCTGGGCGGCCGCGCCCGAGGCCGATGCACCGCACGGGCTGCTGTGCAACCTGCTGGCGGGGCCAGCGGTGGTCGAGGACGACGCCCGGCTCGCGTGGATCGTACCGGCGAGCGAGCAGCGCGGCTATCGGCTGCAGCTGGTGCGGGCTGCGGGGGGTACGCCGACGCTGTGGGACGGCGGATGGGTGGCCAGCGATCGCAGCACCGGGGTCGAACTGCCCGCCGCGGCGCGGGGGATGCTTCAACCCGATGACGCCTGCCTGTGGCGCGTGCAGGTCGAGGACCAGCGGGGTCGCCGCTCGGGCTGGTCCGCGCCACAGCTGCTGCTCGCCGCCCCGGCGCGCTGGCAGGCCCAGTCGATCTGGGCGCCCCGTGCGGATAGGCCGGACACGCCCGCCGACTGGGCGCTGCTCCGCCACGGCTTTGTGCTGGAGCACCAGCCGGTACTTGCATGGTTGCGGATCACCGCGTCCTCGCCCGAGCCGATCCGGCAATATGTGTTCCGCGCGTGGGTGAACGGACGGCTGGTCGGCGTCGGCCCGTCGCGGTCGTCGCAGCCGGGAAGCCACGCATACTATCTTGGGGCCGACGTGACCGACGCGTTGCGTGCCGGGCCGAACGCCATCGCCGCGCTGTGCTTCACCACCGAAGATCATGCGTTCCAGGCCGAACTGGTACTGCTCCACGCCGATGGCAGCCGCCGCGTGATCGCGAGCGGACCCGACTGGAAGGCGCGCGACGGCAGCGCCTGGCGCCCGTCCGTGGGCACGACCGGCGGCGGCTATTATGTCGCCCCGCTGGAGGCGATCGATGCGCGCCAGGAGCCGGTCGGCTGGTGCGACGCCGGCTATGACGAGGGCGGCTGGTCTGCCGCCCTGCCCCGCCCGCCGCTGCCGCCGCTGGTGCCCGAGCGGGTCGGTCCGCTCGTCGTCACCACCGAGAAGCCGGCGAGCCTCACGCGCGACGGCAGCCTCTGGCGGATCGACTTCGGCCGCGAGCTGGTCGGCGGCCTGTCGCTCGCCACCCGGGCGAAGGGCGGCGAACGGCTCCGCATCAGCCTTGGCGAGGAGCGCAACCCCGACGGTAGCGTCCGCGACCAGCTGCGCTGCGGCCAGACCTATCGCGAGCACTGGACGCTGCGCGCCGGTGCCCAGACGCTTGCGCATTGGGGCTACCGCGCCTTTCGCTGGGTGGAGATCGAGGGGCCGCCGCATCTCGACCTGCAGGTGACGGCACTGCGGCTGGGCCAGCCCTGGAACGCGGAGGAGGCGCACTTCGCCAGTTCCGATCCCGACCTGAACCGCGTCCATGATTTCTGCGCCTATTCGATCCGCGCCACCCGGCTCGATCTCTACCAGGACACTCCCACCCGCGAGCGCGGTCCCTATGAGGGCGATGCCGTGGTCAACCAGCTTTCCGAGCTGGCGGTGCAGCGCTCCTATGCGCTGGCCCGCCAGTCGATCGACTGGCTGATCGACCGCCCCACCTGGCCCACCGAATACCGGCTGATGCCGCCGATCCTCGCCTGGCGCGACTATCTCGCGACCGGCGACGACCGGCTGCTACGCACCCGCTTCGAAGCGATGGTCGCGGCGCAGTTGCTCGACCGGATCAACGCCGAGGGACTGGTCGAGAAAGATCCGGGCCAGTCGAGCAAGCCCTGGGGCGACCTGGTCGACTGGCCGATCGCCAATCGCGACGGCTTCGTGTTTGGTGCCGTAAACACCGTGATCAACGCCTGGCAGGTCGCCGCCCTCGATGCGCTGACGTCGATCGCTGTCGCCATCGGTCGCGTACCGGATGCGCGCGACCTGGCGGCACGGGCAGCGCGGATGCGCGCGGCGATCAACGCGCAGCTCCGCACGCCCGCCGGCCTCTATCGGGACGGGCTCGGCACCGAACATTGTTCGCAACACGCTACTGCCTTCGCCATCGCGCTGGGCGTGGCACCCGACGACACCGCTCGCGCCGGCGCCGCGCTGCTCGCCCGGCAGGACATGCGGATGAGCGTCTATGGCGCGCAGTTCCTGCTCGAGGCGCTGTATCGCGGCGGTCAGCCGGACGCGGCTCTGGCGCTGATGACCGCGCGCGGCGACCAGAGCTGGCTGGCCATGCTCGATCGCTGGCACGCGACGATCGTGATGGAAGCATGGAACCCCATGCTCAAGCCGAACACTACCTTCAGCCATGCCTGGGGCACTGCGCCGCTCAATCTGATCGCCAGCCGCCTCGCCGGGGTGACGATCATCGAGCCGGGCGCCCGGCGGCTGCGCATCGCACCGCAGCCGGGCCGACTGCCCCGGTTCCAGGCGCGGATGCCGACGATCCGCGGACCGGTCGAGGTCGCATGGCGCCGCGCCGCCCAGCCGGTGTTGACGCTGACGGTGCCGCCCAACGCTCGCGCCGATCTGGTCATGGCGCTGCCGGTCCCCGGACTTCGGGCCGCGCGGATGGCGAGCGCACGGGGCATCCAGCACCTCGCGGTACAGGACGATGTGCTTGCATGTCGCGATCTGGCGACAGGACGCTATCGCTTTGATTTCGGGCCGGCACCGCGCGGCGAACGACGATGAACACCAGGATCGGAGAGGAAGGCCATGGCGGCAACGGGGGGACAGGGATCGTGGCGTAACTCGATCCTGGCAGGGCTGGCCAATTATATCGACGCCGGCTCGATCGTGTCGGGGTCGGTTGCGCTGGCACTGTGGAAAGCGCAGTTCGGTCTGTCGGAGGGCTTTATCGGGCTGATCGGCGCGTTCAGCGCCAATGCGATCTCGGCGGGCGTCGGCGCGCTGCTCGGCGGCATATTGTGCGACCGCTTCGGCCGGAAGAAGATCTACCAGTACGACATGCTGTTCTACGCCTTCGGCATGCTCTGGCTGGTCTTTGCCAGCGCACCGTGGATGATCGTGCTCGGCTTCGTGCTCGTCGGCCTCGCAGTCGGCGCCGACATTCCCGCCTCCTGGTCGCTGATCGCCGAGCAGGCGCCGGATACGCGGCGAGGCGCGCATTCCGGGGTGGCGCAACTGCTCTGGTATCTGGGGCCGGTCGCGGTGCTGGTTGCCGCCTATCTCCTTCGCCCCTTCGGCATCGCCGGTGTCCGCTGGCTGTTCGCCCATCTCGCCGTTCTGGCGGTCGCCCTCACCTTCCTCCGCTCGCGCATGGAGGAATCGGAACGCTGGGAGGACGTCCAGGCCGCTCGCCGCGCAGGTGCCGCGACCATCGACTGGCGCACGCTGTTCGCGCCCCGCTATCTCGGCGCCATCGCCTTCCTCGCCGGCATGTACGGGCTGTGGAACCTGTGGGCGGGCTATAACGGCTTCTTCACGCCCTATCTGATCGCGCAGAACCACTTGCCCGAATGGACCGCGACGATGCTGCCGGCGAGCTATTTCCTGATCGGCATGGTCTCGATTCTCACCATCTTCATGACGCTGTCGGACCGGGTGAACCAGCGGCTGCTATTCGGCATCTCCGCAGCGCTGCACGTGCTCGGCATGGCGCTGCTGGCGATCTTCGGCTTCCGGCTGGAGATCGTGATCCTGCACATCGTGATCATGGGTGTGGCGGGCGGCTTCGGCGCACAGAGCTTCTTCCAGCTCTGGTCGGCCGAACTCTTCCCCACCGCGATCCGCTCGACGGCACAAGGGGTGACCTTCGCGATCGTCCGCATCGGCCTCGGCATCTGGAGCCTCGCCGTGCCGAGCCTCGCCGCGCACGACTTCACCACCCTGGCCTGGATCCTCACCGGCTTCCTCGTCGCTTCGGGCCTGATCGGGTTGATCTGGGCACCGCGCAACGAAGGCAAGTCGCTCGAGGCGATCGAACGGGCGCGAGCCTGAACGCTCGGGCAGCGGCTGGCGAGGAAGCGCCTAGCGGCCTTGGCCCTGAGCCGCCTGCCGCGCTTCGTCGCCCAGATCGGCCAGCGTCCAGCCGCCGCCCAGTGCCTGCACGAGCGCGACATAGGCGGTCTGCCGGTCGAGCTGCGCCTGGATGAGCGCGCGACGGGCGCTGAGCGCGGTCGCCTGCGCGCTCACGACATTGCTATAGACGACGATGCCGGCGCGATACTGGTTGCGCAGCGTCGTCTCGGACTGGTCGGCTGCGATCGACGCGGTGCGGAGATACTTCTCTTGCCGCGCGAGCACTTCCTGCGCGACCAGATTGTCCTGCACGCCCTGGAAGGCGGTGAGCGTCACCTGCCGGTAGTTGGCCACCGCCGCATCATAGGCCGCACGCGACTGCGCCACCCGGGCGCCGCGCGCGCCGAAATCGAGCAGTGTCTGAGTGAGCGAAGCGCCCAGCGACCAGAGCGTGGCGCCGGCGTCGAACAGGCTCGACAATGCATCGCTGGAGAAGCCGCCGCTGCCGGTGAGGCTCACCGTCGGGAAGAAGGCAGCGCGGTTGATGCCGATCGTCGCATTGGCGGCGGCGACCGCGCGCTCGGCGGCGGCGATGTCGGGCCGGCGCTCGACCAGCGCAGAGGGCACCGCCACCGGTGCCTCCGGTACCACCGGCGTCCAGGCGGTTCCGGCCGAGGGAATGCGGAAACCCGCTGGGTTCTCGCCGATCAGCACGGCGATCGCATCCTCATATTGCGCCCGCGTTCGCGCTTGGCCTTCAAGGTCCGACTGGGCCGAGGCGAGCTGCGATTGTGCCTGAAACACGTCGGTCTTGGCGACGATGCCGGCCTTGTACTGGTTGGAGGCGATCTCCAGCGAGCGCTTGTACGCCTCCACCGTCGCGCTGAGGCTGGCGATGGTAGCGTCGGTTGCGCGCAGGCTGAGATAGTCGGTGACCAGCTCGCCCTGGATCGCCAGCCGGGCATTGGCGACGTCCGCCAGCCGGGCCTCTTCGGTGTAGCGGGCGTTGCGGACCGTGTTGGTGACGCTGCCGAACAGGTCCGGCTGCCAGCTCGCCTGCACGTTGACGCGGTAGCTGTCCGAGCTCTGGCCGTTGACCACGGTCGCGCCGGTGCCGCTGTCGGTCGCGTTGCGCACCGAGGCGCCGCTCTGCGTGTGGGTCACCGATCCGGTGGCGCTCACCGTGGGGAATAGGGTGGCGCGCGCCTCGCGGGTGGCGGCGCTGGCCTGGCGCCAATTGGCAGCCGCCTGGGCGAGCGTCTGGTTATGCGCGTTGGCGCGGGCGATCAGGTCGTCGAGCGTCGCGTCGCCGAAGCTCGTCCACCAGTCGGGGCGGAGCGCTCCGTCATTGGGGTTGGCGGGGCGCCAGCCGTCCACCGTCTTCCAGGCGGCCGGCGTCGCGGTCGCGACCTCGGGGCGCTGATAGGGCGGTGCGAGCGAGCAGCCCGCCAGCGCGCTGAGCGCCAGCAGCGATGCGATCGGGCGAAGGCGGGTGCGGGTGGTCATGCGGGGAACTCGCGAACGGGCTGGGGAGAGGAACGCCGGCGGCGACGGCGCGACAGGCGATCGAGCAGGACGTAGATCACAGGGGTGGTGATGAGCGTCAGCACCTGGCTGGCGATCAGCCCGCCGACGATGGCGACGCCCAGCGGGCGGCGCAGCTCGGCACCCTCGCCGAAGCCGATCGCCAGCGGCAGCGCGCCGAGTGCCGCCGCGATGGTGGTCATCAGGATCGGGCGAAAGCGCAGCAGGCTCGCCTCGCGCGCGGCATCCTCGGCGGAAAGCCCGCGCTCGCGCTGGGCGGCAAGCGCGAAGTCGATGATCAGGATGGCGTTCTTCTTGACGATGCCGAGCAGCAGGAACAGCCCGATCAGCGCGATGATGTCGAACTCCATCCCGCAGACGATCAGCGCCAGCACCGCGCCGGTGCCCGCCGCCGGGAGCGTGGAGAGAACGGTCAGCGGGTGGATCAGGCTCTCGTAGAGGATGCCGAGCACGATATAGATTGCCACCAGCGCCGCCAGAATCAGCAGCGGCTGCGATCCTTGTTGCTGCTGATAGGTGAGCGCGGTGCCGGCAAAGGCGCCGTGCACGGTGCTGGGCATCGCGATCTGCGCCTCCGCCGCCTCGATCGCCGCGCGGGCATCGGACAGCGCCTTGCCGGGCTTGAGATCGAACGAGATCGTCGCCGCGACCTCGGTGCCCTGATGGTTGACGCTGGCCGCGGTCGGCGCCTGGCGGACGGTGGAGATCGCCGGCAGCGGGACCATCGCATGCGCGGTGTTGCTGAGCGCCGATCCCGTCGACGGGTTGCGCAGCGCCGGGTTGGACGGGACAGCGCCGCTGGTCGCGGCCTTCGTGGTCGCGGTGCCGGTGCTCGCACTGCCGGAGGTTCCGGTCGTGGTGGTCGTCGGCGGTGCTACGACATTCACCGCGCTGCCCGAGGCGCTGGTGCTGCTCAGATTGTCGGTCGCCACGGACTGGGCGGGGATGCGGATGTCCGGCAGCATGTGCGGGCCGGTGGTCGCTGCCGGATCCCAGCCCAGGATCACGCTATACTGGTTCACGTCCTCATAGATCGTCGCGACGTTGCGCTGGCCGAACGCATCGTACAGCGCATTGTCGACATCGCGCGAAGAGATGCCGACTCGCGCCGCCGCATCGCGATCAATCGTGACGAAGCTCTCCACGCCGTTTTCGGCCAGATCGCTGTCGACATTGGTGAAGACCGGGCTCTTCGCCATCGCGTCGTTCAGCTTCTGCGCCCAGACCTTCAGGTTCGCGGTGCTGTCCGCCATCAGCGTGTACTGATAGGTGGCGTTGCCCGAGCGGCCGCCGGCGCGCAGATCCTGCACCGGCGAGAGGAACAGCCGGATGCCCTCCACAGGCTGGAGCGCGCGCTGCAGCCGCTGGATCACCACCGTGCTCGGCTGGCCGGGGCGCTTTTCGATCGGTTTCAGGGCGATCAGCATGAACGCGCCGCCGCCGCGGCTGCCGCCGGTGAAGCCGACCACGCTCTGCACCGCCCGGTCCTTCTTGATGACATTGACGACCTGGGTGAGCTTGTCCTGCATCGAGAGGAACGAGACGCTCTGGTCAGCGCGCACCCCGGCGAAGATCAGCGGCGATTCCTGCTGCGGGAAGAAGCCCTTGGGCACGACGACATAGAGGTAGACGGTGAGCCCCATCACCGCGATCAGGAGCAGCACGACCAGCGGCTTCATCGCCAGCGCCCAGTCGAGCACCCGGGCATAACCGCGCTCGAGCCGGACATAGCCGCCCTCCAGCAGGCGGGCGAAACGGCCGGGACGCTTCGGCGGTGCATCGTGCTTCGGCACGCGCAGGAACCAGGCGCAGAGCATCGGCGTGGTGGTGAGCGACAGCACCAGGCTGATCATCACGGCCGCCGACAGGGTGACCGCGAACTCGCGAAACAGCCGCCCGACCAACCCACCCATGAACAGCAGCGGGATGAACACCGCGATCAACCCGATCGACATCGACAGCACGGTGAAGCCCACCTCGCGCGCGCCGCGCAGCGCCGCCTCGAACCGGCCCATGCCCTGTTCGAGATGGCGTGTGGTATTCTCCAGCACGACGATCGCGTCGTCGACGACGAAGCCGGTCGCGACGGTGATCGCCATCAGCGAGATGTTGTTGAGGCTGAAGCCCAGCAGGTACATCACCCCGAAGGTGCCGAGCAGCGAGACGATCGTCGCCACCGCCGGGATGAAGGTCGAGCGCACGTCGCGCAGGAAGGCGAAGACGACGAGGACGACCAGCACCAGCGCGACCAGCACGGTGATCTCGATCTCGCGGATCGAGGCGCGGATCGAGCTGGTCCGGTCCATCGCGACGTCGAGATGGATGTCGGCGGGGATCTGGGCGCGCAGCGTCGGCAGCTCGGCGCGGATCGCGTCGACCATCTTGATCAGGTTCGCGTCGGGCTGCTGGGTGATGTTGACGACGATCGCGCGCTTGCCGTTGTAGAGGCCGAGCGTGCGCAGATCGGCCACGCTGTCGCTCACGGTGGCGATGTCGCCGAGCCGCACCGGCGCGCCGCTCCGCCAGGCGATGACCAGCGGGCGATAGTCGGCCGCCACCCGGCCCGCGGCATTGGTGTAGATCTGCCAGGCGCGGCCGGTGGCGCTGCTCTGGAGCAGGCCCTTGGGGCGATTGGCGTCCGCCGCCTCGATCGCGGCGCGGACGTCTTCCATCGAAATGCCGTAGCTGTTCAGCCGATACGGGTTCACGTCCACCCGCACCGCCGGCAGCGACCCGCCGCCCAGTTCGACATCGCCGACGCCCTGGATCTGCAGCATGCGCTGCTGCACGGTGTTCGAGACCGCGTCGTAGATCTGTCCCGCGGTCTTGGTATCGGACCACAGCGCCAGCGTGATCACCGGCTGGTTGGCCGGATTGACCTTGCGATAGGTGGGGTTCTGCTTGAGCGTCGCGGGCAGATCGGCGCGGGCGGCGTTGATCGCGGCCTGCACCTCGCGGGCGGCGGCGTCGATGTTCACCGACAGGTCGAACTGGAGCGTGATCCGCGTCGTGCCCAGCGAGCTGGACGAGGTCATCTCGGTCACGCCCGCGATCGACGACAGGCGGCGCTCCAGCGGCGTCGCGATGCTCTGCGCCATCACCTCGGGGCTGGCGCCGGAGAGGTTGGCCGAGACGCTGATCGTCGGCAGGTCGATCGCCGGCAGCGGCGCCACCGGCAGCGCGAAAAACGCCGCGATGCCCGCCAGCGCCAGCCCGATCGTCAGCAGGATCGTGCCGATCGGGCGCCGGATGAAGGGCGCGGAGAGGTTCAAGCGCCCGCCTCCGGGGTGACGTTCGGGCTGGTGCGGGTGCCCCAGCCATGCTTGGCGAACTTCTGCTGCGCGCGATCGAAATAGAGATAGACGATCGGGGTGGTGAACATCGTCAGCAGCTGGCTGACCAGCAGGCCGCCGAAGATCGCGATGCCCAGCGGCCGGCGCAGCTCGGCGCCCTCGCCAAGGCCCAGCATCAGCGGGATCGCCGCGAACAGCGCCGCCAGCGTGGTCATCAGGATCGGGCGGAAGCGCAGGATCGCCGCCTGGCGGATCGCGGCGGCGGGGGCGAGCCCCTCGTCGCGCTCGGCGGCGATCGCGAAGTCGATCATCATGATCGCGTTCTTCTTCACGATGCCGATCAGCAGCACGATGCCGATGATGCCGATCACGTCGAGATTGTGCCCGGTCACCCAGAGCGCGAACAGCGCGCCCACCGCCGCCGAGGGCAGCGTCGACAGGATCGTCACCGGGTGGATGAAGCTCTCATAGAGCACGCCGAGCACGATATAGACGCAGATGATCGCCGCGAGGATCAGCACCAGCTGGTTGCCGAGCGAGGCGGAGAAGGCCCCCGCCGCGCCGAGGAAGGTCACCGACACGCCGGGCTTGAGCTTCAGCTGCGCGATGGTATCGCGGATCGCATTGGTCGCGGTGCCGAGCGACACACCCGAGGCGGTATCGAAGTTGACCGTCGCGGCCGGAAACTGGCCGACATGGGTGACGGCGAGCGGCGAGCGCCCTTCGCGGATCGTCGCCACGGCGCCCAGCGGAGTAGATCCGCCCTGCGACGGCAGATGCAGCAGCCCCAGCGATTGCGGATCGGTGGCGAGCCCCGGCACCGCCTCCAGGATCACGCGATACTGGGTGGTCTCGGTGAAGATGGTCGAGACGATGCGCTGGCCGAACGCCGAATAGAGCATGTCGTCGACGCTGGAGGCGGTGATGTTGAGCCGCGCCGCGCTGTCGCGATCGATGTCGACATAGGCGGCGGCACCGGTCGCACCGGCATCGGTCGAGACATTGGCGACCTTGGTCACGTGGCGCAGCGCCGCGGCGATCCGCTGCGCCTCGCCGTTCACGTCGGCGGTGTTCGATCCCTCGACCGAGAAGCGATACTGGGTCGGGCCGCTCTCGGCGTCGATCGTCAGGTCCTGGGTCGGCTGGACATAGAGGGTGATGCCGGCGATCCGGTCCACCGCATCCTCCAGCCGCCGCATGATCGCGCCCTGGTTGCCGTGCGATGCCTTGAGGTTGATCAGCATCGTGCCGACGTTGAGCGAGGCGTTGTTCGATCCGTCGACGCCGACATAGGAGGACAGCGTCTCCACGTCCGGATCGGCAAGGATCGCGCGGGCCGCCTGCGCCTGCAGCGTCGCCATATGGTTGTACGACACGCCGTTGGTGGCGACGATCCGCGCCTGGAGCTGGCCGGTATCCTGGGTGGGGAACAGCCCCTTGGGGATGACGAGATAGAGCAGCACCGTCAGCCCCAGCGTCGCGATCGCGACCAGCAGCGTCGCGAAGCGGCGGCGCAGGACGAAATCCAGGCCGGTTTCGTAGCGGCGCTCCACCCAGCCGAACAGCGCGGCCGAACGCTCGGCGACGCGGCTTGGCGTCTCCTCGTTCGGCCGCTTGAGCCAGCGCGCCGACAGCATCGGCGTCAGGGTCAGCGAGACGACCGCGGAGATCAGGATCGTCACCGCCAGCGTCACCGCGAATTCGCGGAAAAGCCGGCCGACGATGTCGCCCATGAACAGCAGCGGGATCAGCACCGCGATCAGGCTGACGGTCAGCGAGATGATGGTGAAGCCGATCTCGCCCGCGCCCTTCAGCGCCGCCTCGAACGGCGCCATGCCGTCCTCGATATGGCGCTGGATGTTCTCGATCATCACGATCGCGTCGTCGACGACGAAACCCGTCGCGATCGTCAGCGCCATCAGCGACAGATTGTCTAGGCTGAAATTGAGGAGGTACATCACCCCGAAGGTGCCGATCAGGCTGATCGGCACCGCGAGGCCCGCGACCAGCGTCGCCCGCCCGGAGTGCAGGAAGAAGAAGATCACCAGCACGACGAGGACGACCGCGAGCACCAGCTCGAACTCGACATCGTGCACCGAGGCGCGGATGCCGGTGGTGCGATCGGCCAGCACTTCGGCGTGGAGCCCGGCGGGCAGGCTCTTCAGCAGCTCGGGCAGCTGGCGCTTGATCGCGTCGGTCGTCGCGATGACGTTGGCGCCGGGCTGGCGCTGGACGTTGAGAATGATCGCCGGCGTATCGTTGGCGAGCGCGCCGAGCCTGCTGTTTTCGGCGCCTTCCACCACCTCGGCCACGTCGGACAGGCGCACCGGCGCGTTGTTCTGGTAGCTGACGATCAGCTTCTTGTAGTCGTCGACCGTCTCCAGCTGATCATTGGCGTTGATCTGGTAGGATCGGTTGGGCCCATCGAAGCTGCCCTTGGCCGAATTGGCGTTGGCGTTGCCGATCGCGGTGCGGATCTGGGCGAGGCTGAGGCCGTAGCTGGACAGCTTCTGGGTATCGGCGCGGATCCGCATCGCCGGCTTCTGCCCGCCGGCGAGGCCGACCAGGCCGACGCCGGTGATCTGGCTGATCTTCTGCGCCAGCCGGGTATCGACCAGCGACTGGACTTGCGTCAGCGGCATCGTGTCCGAGGTGATCGCCAGCGTCAGGATCGGCGCATCGGCGGGGTTCACCTTGGCATAGACCGGCGGCGCGGGCAGATCGGCCGGCAGCAGCGCCTGCGAGGCGTTGATCGCCGCCTGCACTTCCTGCTCGGCCACGTCGAGCCCGGTCGACAGGTTGAACTGCAGCGTGATGACAGAGGCGCCCGACGAGCTGGTCGATTCCATCCGGGTGAGCCCCGGCATCTGGCCGAACTGGCGCTCCAGCGGCGCGGTGACCGTCTGCGTCATCACCTCCGGGCTGCCGCCCGGATAGAGGGTGCTGACCTGGATCGTCGGATAGTCCACCTCGGGCAGCGCCGAGAGCGACAGGCTGTTGAAGCCGACCAGCCCCGCCAGCACGATCGCGACCATGAACAGCGCGGTCGCGACCGGGCGGAGGATGAAGATGCGCGACGGGCCCACCGATCAGCCGCCCTGGCCGCCGCTGCGGTGCCGCCGCTGGCCGCCGCCCTGGCCGTCCCGCGCCGGCGGAGCGTCGCCGGGAAGGGCCACCTTGGCGCCTTCGTTCAGCCGGTCGGCGCCGTCGGTCACCACCGTGTCACCGATGGCGAGGCCGTCGGTGATCTGCGTCTTGTCGGCCACCGCGACGCCCAGCTTCACCTTGCGCTCGGTGACGGTGCGATCCGGCTTGAGCAGCCAGACGAAGGGGCCGTTCGGGCCGGACTGGATCGCGGCCGGCGGCACGGTCACCGCCTTGGCCACCGTCTCGATGGTCAGGCGGACATTGACGAATTGGCTGGGGTAGAGCTGGAAACCCGCATTGGCGAAGCGGGCCTTGCCCTTGATCGTGCCGGTGCTGGTGTCCACCCGGTTGTCGAGCGTCGAGAACGTCCCGGTGTCGAGCGTCTTGGTGCGGGTGCTGTCGAGCGCGATCGCCGGGATCTGGGCGCCCTGGGCGATGCGCTTCTGGATCTCGGGCGCCTGCTGCTGCGGGATCGCGAACTCGACGTCGATCGGCTGGAGCGTGGTCACCACGACGATGCCGTTGGTGTCACCCGCGCCGATATAGTTGCCGATGTCGACCACCTTCAGGCCCGCGCGGCCGCTGACCGGCG
>NZ_CAJYTI010000032.1 GCF_913777625.1 uncultured Sphingomonas sp. | reverse complement strand
CCGACCCGGAGCTGGTCCACCTGGCCGGGCTCTACGCCGATCGCGTGTCGATCAACGTCGAGCTGCCGACCGTCGGCGGGCTCCAGCGCTTGGCGCCCGAAAAGGATATCGGCCGGATCGAAGGCGCGATGGCCGACACCAAGAGTGCGATCATTGACACCAAGGATGCGCGCAAGAAATACAAATCCGCGCCCAAGTTCGCCCCTGCCGGCCAGTCGACCCAGATGATCGTCGGCGCCGACGCCGCGACCGACGGCGACATTATCGGCCGGGCGGCGGGGCTGTACGGCCAGTTCGGCCTGCGCCGTGTCTATTATTCGGCGTTCAGCCCAATTCCCGATGCGAGCGCGGTGCTGCCGCTCCAGCGCCCGCCGCTGATGCGCGAGCACCGGCTCTATCAGTCGGACTGGCTGATGCGCTTCTACGAATTCCGCCCCGACGAGGTGGCGCAGGCGGCCGATCCGGCGACGGGGATGCTGCCGCTCGATATCGATCCCAAGCTTGCCTGGGCGCTCCGCTTCCGCGATCGCTTTCCGGTCGACGTCAACCGCGCGCCGCGCGAGGCGCTGCTGCGCGTGCCGGGGCTGGGGACCAAGGCGGTCGCCTCGATCCTCGCCGCGCGCAAGTGGCGGCGGTTGCGGCTGGAGGATGTTGCGCGGCTCACCGTCTCGCTCGCCAAGATCCGTCCCTTCATCGTCGCCGCCGACTGGCGCCCGGTCGCGCTGACCGACAAGGCCGATCTGCGCGCCTGGATTGCGCCGAAAAGCGAGCAGCTGGAATTGTTTGCGGCGTGACGGCACCTTTGCGAACGACTCGCGGGAGCAACCTGCATCCTGCCCACTGGTTAGGACGAGGAACCCAGGGAGACTCCCACATGGCCGACCAGCCCCGTATCTTCGCCGACCTCATCGCCGATCACGATCGCCAGCGCGACCTGATCGCCCGGATCGATGCCACCTCCGGCGACAGCGAGGAGCGCCGCGACCTGTTCGAGCAGCTCCGCCTCGAACTCCAGTCGCACGCCGCCGCGGAAGAGGAATCGCTCTACGCGACGATGCTCGGCAATCCCGAGCTGCGCGAGGATGCCCGCCACTCGGTGTCCGAGCACAAGGAAGTCGATGATCTGCTCGGCGAGCTGATGGACGTCGACATGGCCTCGTCCGCCTGGCTCTCCAAGTTTCGCGCGATGAAGGATCGCTACCTCCACCATATCGACGAGGAGGAGGAAGAGATGTTTCCGACCGCCGAAAAGGAATTGTCGGCGGAAGAGGAAGAGCGGCTCGGCAAGATCTTCGAGAAGCGCAAGCCGAAGGAACTGGAGCGTGCCGAAGCCCACCCGCCGGGCGACGAGCGCGAGTAAGCGTTGCGCGCCGTAACGCTTGCCGCCGAGGATGATTTCGAGGGCTGGCGCGATGCGGCGCGGGCGCTGGCCCAGGCGCATGTCGCGCCCCCCGAGATCGTTTGGCGCGTAGGCGAGGACGGTGCCGACCTGTTCGCCGCCGAACCCGTCGCGCTTCCTGCGGCAGGCACGACGACGCTCAAGGTCCCGCGCGATTTCGTCCAGCTGGCGCAGACCGTGGTCCTCCATTCGGATCCGCAGCGTTTCGCTTTGCTCTACACCCTCCTCGCCACCGATCCCCACCGGATCGAGGACCGGGCCGACCCGCTGGTCCGCCGGGTGGAGCTAATGGCCAAGGCGGTGCGGCGCGACATCCACAAGATGCGCGCCTTTGTCCGCTTCCGCGAACTCATCGATGACAGCGGCCCGCGCTACATCGCCTGGTTCGAGCCCGAACATCACATAGTCCGCGCCAATGCCCGCTTCTTCGTCGAGCGGTTCGCCAGCATGCGCTGGTCGATCCTGACGCCCGAGGTCTCGATCCACTGGGACGGCACGACGCTCAGCGAAGGCCCGGCCGCGACGCGCGGCGATGCCCCGGCGGACGATCCGGTCGAGGCGGTGTGGAAGACCTATTACGCCTCCATCTTCAATCCCGCCCGCCTCAAGACCGGCGCGATGCTGAAGGAGATGCCGCGCAAATACTGGAAAAACATGCCCGAAACCGCGTTGGTGAAGGAGCTTGTGGCCGGTGCCCGGGCGCGGGAGACGGCGATGGTGGAGACGGCGCGCAGTGCGGTCGGCGGCAATGTAGAGGGCGCATGGGAAGCGCTGCGCGACGAGGCGGCGGCGTGCACCCGCTGCCCGCTCTACAAGCCGGCGACGCAGACCGTGTTCGGCGAAGGTCCGCTCGACGCCGACATGATGCTGGTCGGCGAGCAGCCCGGTGACCAGGAAGACCTCGCCGGCCGCGCCTTTGTGGGGCCGGCCGGGCAGATGCTCGACAAGGCGCTGGACGAGGCAGGCATCGACCGCGCCCGCGTCTACGTCACCAATGCGGTCAAGCACTTCAAGTTCGAGCCGCGCGGCAAGCGGCGCATCCACGCCAAGCCCGATGCCGGCGAGATCACCGCCTGTCGCTGGTGGTACGAGCAGGAACTGGCGCTGGTCCGCCCGAAGCTGGTCGTGGCGCTGGGTGCCACCGCCGCGCGGCAGATCACCGGCAAGGCTGCGACGATCTCCAAGTTGCGCGGCCAGCAACTGGCGCTGCCCGAAGGCGGCACCGGCTGGGTGACCGTCCACCCCAGCTATCTGCTGCGCTTGCCGGATCCCGAGGCGGCGGCGCAGGCCTATCGCGACTTCGTCGCGGACCTGCGCGCCGCCCGGGCGCTGCTCGGCTAGATCAGTCCGCGAAGGGGTCGCGGACCAGGATGGTGTCCTCGCGCTCGGGGCTGGTCGAAACCAGCGCCACCGGGCACTGGATCAGCTCTTCCACCCGGCGGATATATTTGATCGCCTGCGCCGGTAGCTCGGCCCAGCTGCGCGCGCCGAACGTCGATTCGGACCAGCCTTCCATCGTCTCGTAGATCGGCTCCACCGCCGCCTGGTCGGGCGCGCTGGCGGGGTAATAGTCGAGCACCTCGCCGTTCAGGCGATAGCCGGTGCAGACCTGGATCTCGTCGAACCCGTCGAGCACGTCGAGCTTGGTCAGCGCGATGCCGGTGATGCCCGAAACCGCGACCGACTGGCGCAGCAGCACCGCGTCGAGCCAGCCGCAGCGGCGCTTGCGCCCGGTGACAGTACCGAACTCATGGCCGCGCGTGCCGAGCCGCTCGCCCACCTCGTTGTCCAGCTCGGTCGGGAAGGGACCCGAGCCGACGCGGGTGGTATAGGCCTTCGCGATGCCGAGCACGAAGCCGACCGCGCCCGGCCCCATGCCGCTGCCGCTCGCCGCGGTGCCCGACACGGTGTTGGACGAGGTGACGAACGGATAGGTGCCATGGTCGATGTCGAGCAGCACGCCCTGCGCGCCCTCGAACAGGATGCGGCGGCCGCGCGACCGCGCTTCGTTGAGCATCTTCCACACCGGCTGCACGAACGGCAGCACGAAGCCGGCGATGCCGCGCAGCTCCTCGACCAGCGCATCGCGGTCGATCGGCGGCTGGCCGAAGCCGGCGCGCAGCGCATCGTGGTGCGCGGCGAGGCGGTCGAGCTGCGGCCCGATCGCATCGAGATTGGCGAGGTCGCACACCCGGATGGCGCGGCGGCCGACCTTGTCCTCATAGGCCGGGCCGATGCCGCGGCGGGTGGTGCCGATCTTGCCGGCGCCGCTGGCATCCTCGCGCAGGCCGTCGAGATCGCGGTGGAAGGGGAGGATCAGCGGGCAGGTATCGGCGATCTTGAGCGTATCGGGGGTCACGTCGACGCCCTGGTCGCGCAGCTTCTCCACCTCGGCCTTGAGCGCCCAGGGATCGAGCACCACGCCGTTGCCGATCACGCTCGGGGTGCCGCGGACGATACCCGAGGGGAGCAGGGAGAGCTTGTAGACCTTTTCGCCGATCACCAGCGTGTGGCCGGCATTGTGGCCGCCCTGAAACCGGACCACCACGTCGGCGCGCTCGGCGAGCCAGTCGACGATCTTGCCCTTGCCTTCGTCACCCCATTGGGCGCCGATCACTGCCACATTTGCCATGGATACACGTCCTCCGCCTGCCGGGCGGACCCTGGCCGCCCTTCGACAGGACTCGGCGGCAGGGACTGGTCAACCGGACGCGTCGCCCGAAGCCGCGGCGCGAATGACGAAAGCGCAGGCCGAGGTCAAGTATTTCTTGGCACTCAGCCGTCGAGCGCCCCGCGAATCGCGACCGCCAGCGCGGCGATGTCGAACGGCTTGGCGAGGATGTTCTCGGCCACCTCGCCGGCCGGCGCCTCCGGCGCATAGCCGCTGGTCAACAAGACCTTGAGCTCGGGCAGGCGTTCCCGCACCCGCGCCGCCAGTTCGCGGCCGCTCATCTCCGGCATCACCACGTCGCTGAACAGCAGCGAAATTTTCTGACCGCGTTCGAGCAGCCGCAGCGCCTCGATGCCATCGCGGGCGAATACCACGCCGTAGCCAAGCTCGCGCAGCGCCTCGACCGAATAGGTGCGGACCCGGTCCTCGTCCTCGACGACGAGCACGACTTCGCTGGCACGGCCGCGCGGCAGGTCGCGTTCGGCCGCGGCCGCGGCGGGGCCGGGCACCGCTTCCGGGCGGGCGGGAAGCAACACGCGCACGCAGGTGCCACGGCCTGGCTCGCTATCGATGGTGACGTGCCCGCCCGACTGGCGAACGAAGCCAAACACCTGGCTCAGCCCCAGACCAGTACCTTTGCCGACGCCCTTGGTGGTGAAGAACGGGTCGAATGCGCGTGCGGCGACTTCGGGCGGCATGCCGGTGCCGGTGTCGCGGATACGGATCTCGATATAGTTGCCAGCCGCGATTTCGTAGCGATCGGCTTCGGCCAAATCGAGCACGCGATGCTCGGTTTCGATGGTCAGCGTGCCGCCTTTCGGCATTGCGTCGCGGCCGTTGACCGCGAGGTTGAGCACCACGTTTTCGAGCTGGTTGCGATCGGCCACCACCGGCGCCAGGTCGCGGGCCAGCCAGGTTTCGATCACCACGCCTTCCCCCAGCGTGCGCACCAGCAGTTCGATCATGCCGCTCAGCATGTCATTCACGTCCAGCGCCGTCGGCGCCAGCGGCTGGCGGCGCGAAAAGGCGAGCAGCCGCTGGGTGAGCGCCGCCGCGCGGCTGGCGCCGTCACGGGCGGCAATCAAATAGCGGTCGATGTCCGTGCGCCCTTGCGCGACGCGCCGTTCCATCAGGTCGAGCGCACCGATCACCACCGCCAGCATGTTGTTGAAATCATGCGCGATCCCGCCGGTCAGCTGGCCTACCGCTTCCATCTTCTGTGCTTGGCGCAGCTGGGCCTCGGCAGCCATCAGCCGTTCGGTACGCTCCCGCACCGCCGCTTCCAGTTCTTCGCGCGAGCGGGCGAGCACTTCGCGCGCATCGACGATTTCCTGGATATCCGTGCTGGTGCCGAACCAGCGGACGATCTTGCCGCTCTCGTCGCGCAGCGGCTGCGCACGCCCCAGTGCCCAGCGATAGGTACCGCGATGGTTCCGCATGCGATATTCGATGCGGTAGAGGTCGCCCGTGTCGACGCAATGCTGCCAAGCGGCCCAGGTACGGCTCTGGTCGTCGGGATGGAGCACCGTGCCCCAGGCATCGCCATCGGTGCTGCCATAGGGGACGCCGGTATATTCGTACCAGCGATCGTTGTAGTAATCGACCGCGCCGCTGGAATCGGCCGACCACACCATGTGATCGATCGAATTGGTGATCGCGCGAAACTGGGCCTCGCTCTCGCGCAGCGCCGCCACGGCATCGGCGCGCTCCACCGAATCCCAGGTGGTTTCGACCACGGTTTCGATGAAGGCGATTTCCTCCGGCCGCCAGGCGCGGGGCGTGGCGCTGTTCGCGTAGAAGGTCGCCACCCATTCGCCACCGCGGAGCAACGGCACGCCGATCGCTGCCGGCGATATGCGGGCGAACGGTGTCTCGGGATGTTCCGCGTTGCTGTCGTTCAGGACGATCGACTGGCCGTTGCGGTAGTGGGCGATCAGCGGCGCAACCGCGTCGATCGGCCATTCGCCCTCGAGGAGTGGCAGCGTGCCATTGGTCCAGCATGGGCCGAGCAACAACCGCTCCCCCGCCACGCGATAGAAGCCGACGCGATCCAGACGGAGCTGCACGCCGAGTTCGGCCGCCGTCAGCTCCATGATCGCATCGGGTGTCTCCAGCCCGCGCTGTCGTTCGGCCAGCGTGTGCAGGAAGGACTGCGCCTCCGTTGCCGCCCGCAGTTCGTCCGCCGCCTCCTGTGCCGCTTCCTCCGCCAACTTGCGATCGGTGATGTCGAACGCCACGCCGGGAAAGCGGATCGGCCGCCCTTCCGCGTCGAAGGTGCAGCGACCCTGGATAAGCAGCCAGCGCACCGCGCCGTCTGCACGCAGTACCCTGAATTCCAGCTTGAGCGGGGTGCGATTGGCAATCGCCTGGCGCACCTCCAGTGCGATGTGGTCGCGATCGTCGGGATGGATGAGGTTGAGCACCGCCTCGAACGCGCCGCCATGCGCCACGCGTTCGGCATCGATGCCGAACAGTGCGGCGAAGCGCTCGTCGCCGGTGATCCGGCCGCTTTCCGCGGTCCAGTCCCAGGTGCCGATGCCGGTGGAGGCGTTGAGCGCCAGTTGCAGGCGCTCTTCGCTGCGTCGCAGGGCTTCCTCGGCCGCGGCGCGTTCGGTGATGTCGGCAGCGGCGACGAAAATGCCGGTGCAGGCGCCGGTGCCGTCCTTGATCGGCTGGAAGGAGAAGTCGAGAACCCGGCGTTCGGCTTCGGCGTCTGGGCGCCGCTGCAGCATCACGTCGCGATTGATCGCGCGATAGGGCTCGCCGGAGCGATAGACCTGATCGAGTACGCCGACATAGCCCTGTTCGATCACCTCGGGAATTGCGTCCGCCAGTTCCAGCCCCACGACCTGCTCGCGGCCGACCAGTTGGAGATAGGCTGGGTTCGCAAGCACGAAGCGATGCTGCGGCCCCTCCAGCAGCGCGACAGCGCCCGGCGCCTGCTGGAAATAGTCGTGCAGCCGGTCGACCTCGGCTTGTCGGGCACGTTCTGCCAATACCGCGCGCGTGGTTTCGTTGCCCTGGTTGAGGATGCCGAGCACGCGCCCCTCGGCGTCGCGGATCGGCGTCAAGCTGTAGTTCCACCAGCTGTCGCGCTGCACGCCGCCGCGCGCCATGCGCAGCAGTTGGTCGAAGGTCGCATAGCCGCGGCCGGTTTCCATCACCTGGGCCATTTGCGGGCCGACCACGTCCCAGATCTCCGCCCATACTTCTGCGCCCGGCTGGCCCAGCGCCCAGGGATGGCGATCCGCGGGGATGTGCGACCAAGCATCGTTGTAGAGCAGGCGAAGGTCGGGGCCCCAGTAGATCGCAGTGGGAAAGCTGGAGGCGAGCGCGGTATCCACCATGACGCGCAGCGCCTCGGGCCAGCGCTCCGGTAGGCCGAAAGGATGGCTCGCCCAGTCGAATGCCCGGATACGTGCCGCCATTTCGCCGCCATGGTCCAGAAATCGAAGCGGAGCGGCCATATGCAGTTGGTTGATCATGGCCCGCCCCGAAGTCAATGCGACTGGGCAAAATACGTATCAAGGCGCTACGGTTCCGCACCGGGCGAAGTTGCTCTATGGCAACCGCCGAAGGAGATGGTATCAAATGAAACTAGCCAGCCTCAAGCAGGGACGTGACGGGAAGCTCGTTGTCGTCTCCAACGATCTTGCCTGGTGCGCCGACGCCAGCCACATCGCGCCGACGCTGCAGGCGGCGCTGGATGATTGGGAGCGGGTGGAAGGCGACCTGCGCAACCTTGCCACCGACCTCGAGCACGAGACCATCCCGATGATGCGCTTCCACGAGCGCCAGGCGTCGGCGCCGCTGCCGCGCGCCTATCAATGGGCGGACGGTTCGGCCTATGTGAACCATGTCGCGCTGGTGCGGCAGGCGCGCGGCGCAGATCTGCCCGAGAGCTTCTGGCAGGATCCGCTGATGTACCAGGGCGGATCGGACGGGTTTCTGGGGCCGCGCGACGCGATCCCGCTCAAGGACGAAAGCTGGGGCTGCGACCTGGAAGCCGAAGTGGTGGTCGTGACCGGCGACGTGCCGCTGGGCGCCAGCCGCGAAGAGGCGCTGGCGGCGGTGCGGCTGGTAGGCCTCACCAACGACGTGTCCCTGCGCAACCTGATCCCGGGCGAATTGGCCAAGGGCTTCGGCTTCTTCCAGTCCAAGCCGGCCAGCGCCTTCTCGCCGGTGTTCGTCACGCCGGATGCGCTGGGCAGCTGGTGGCAGGAAGGCAAGTTCCACCGCACGCTGATGGTCGACCTGAACGGCAAGCCGTTCGGCCGCGTCGAGGCGGGCGAGGACATGACCTTCGATTTCGGCACGCTGATCGCCCATGCGGCGAAGACGCGCGCGCTGGGGGCGGGGACGATCATCGGATCGGGCACCGTTTCCAACCGCGATGCCGATGGCGGCCCCGGCAAGCCGATCGGCGAGGGCGGCAGGGGCTATTGCTGCCTGGCAGAGGTGCGCACCGTGGAGACGATCCTGCGTGGGAGCGCCGAGACTCCGTTCCTCAAGGCCGGCGACACCGTCCGCATCTGGGCAGAGGACGACAAGCACCACCCGATCTTCGGCGCGATCGAGCAGACGGTGGTGGCGGGGTGACCGCTGGGCGGCAGGGCAGCTTCAGAAGTCGAAGCTGCCCTGCCGTTCGATCAGCGGCCAACGATCCAGCTCGATATGCCGGTGCTCGCCGACGATGCTGTGGATCAGCACGGATTCGGTTGCGGTCCAGCAGATCGGATCGATGGTGCGGGTGAAAGGCACGGCCGATCGGCAGAGCAGGGTAACGTGGGGGCGGCAGCGCCACTGGTCCCGCAGCAGCCCGGTAGCAGCCATACGCCGACCCAATGTGCCGGTAAGCGCGGCGAGTGCTCCGATGCGCCTGGCGGGACGAAGCGCGACAGAGCCCCGGCTAGCGGATAGCTGATCGAGGCGGAGCGGAACCGGCGACGCCATGAGACCCGATCCAATCGCACGAAGCCGGTCGATGGCGGCGAGCGGCAGCTGCGGATAGTCGTTGGTGATCGCCAGCGTCATGTGGAGGCGATCATCCGAGACGATGCTCGGCGCGGGTCGCAGATCGTCCCGATGCCTCGCAACGCGCTGACGCACACAAGCGACGATGCGGAAGGCATAGAACAGCCGGTGCTCGACCCCCGCCATCAGTGGAAATCGTGCGACTTGATGGGGATGATGTCCTCGCGCCGCGAGGGCCAGCTCTCGGGCGTGCGCTGCTTGGGACAGGCATGGGCGGGGTCGCTCGACCGGGTGATCTTGCGGTCGCGCGAATCGATGGTGCCGCCATGCGTCGCGCCGTCGCCGGGCATCGTCATCCGCCGCAGGTCCTGCGCGCCGACGCTGCGCAGCATTTCGGTCAGGTCGGTGATCGTCTCGGCGATCAGATGCAGCACCTCGCCCTCCCGCTGGAGGCGTCCGCGCACGGCGATCATGGGTGCTGCGAGGATGATCGGGCGGTAGAGCGCGAAGCGGGCCGGCCAGACGATCGCATTGGCGATACCGCTCTCGTCCTCCAGCGTCAGGAAGATGCTCTTGGCGCTGCCCGGTTTCTGGCGGACCAGCACGATGCCGGCCACCTCCACCCGCGCGCCGTCCTTCAGCGTCTTGAGGTCGCCACATGGCCGGATATGGCGGGCGGCCAGTGTGCCGCGCAGGAAATGGAGGGGGTGGGCGCGGAGGCTCAGCTGAGTGGCGCGGTAATCCTCCACCACCTCGCGCCCGGCCGTGAGCGGCGTGAGGGTCACGGGGGGCTCGGCGGCCTGGATCGGCCCTTCGATGCCGGCGAACAGCGGCAACGGCGCCTGGTCGAGCGCCTTGATCGCCCAGAGCGACTGGCGGCGATCCTGGCCGAAGGCGCGAAAGGCATCGGCATGGGCAAGCTTCTCCAACGCCGCGGGAGAAACACGGGCGCGGCGCCAGACATCCTCGATCGAGGTGAAGGGCCGCTCTGCACGAGCGGCGAGAATGGCATTGGCATCGCGCGCGGAAAGCCCCTGTACCACCCGCATGCCGAGACGCAGCGGGAGGCGCCCAAGATCCTCCCCGGCACGGGGAGGGGGACCGCCGCCGAAGGCGGTGGTGGAGGGGGAGCTCGGCAAGGGATGCCCGTGTGGAGTCCCCCCTCCACCATGTGCTGGCGCACATGGTCCCCCTCCCCGTGCCGGGGAGGATTGTAAGACCCGCGTATCCCAGTCGCTGTCGTTGACGCACACCGCGCGCACGTCCACCCCATGCTCGCGCGCGTCGCGGACGATCTGCGCCGGGGCATAGAAGCCCATCGGCTGGGCGTTGAGCAGCGCGGCGCAGAAGATGTCGGGATGGTGGCACTTCATCCAGCTCGATGCATAGGCGATCTTGGCGAAGCTCGCCGCGTGGCTCTCGGGAAAGCCATAGCTGCCGAAGCCCTCGATCTGCTTGAAGGTCCGCTCGGCAAAGTCCTGGGTATAGCCCTTCTTCAGCATCCCGCTGATCATCTTCTCCTTGAAATGGGTGACGCCGCCGGTCGACTTGAACGTCGCCATCGCCCGACGAAGGCCATCCGCTTCGGCATGGGTGAATCCAGCGCCGACGATGGCGACCTTCATCGCCTGCTCTTGGAACAGCGGGACGCCAAAGGTCTTGAAGAGGACGTCCTTCAACTCCTCGCTGGGATACTCGACCTCCTCCTTCCCCTCGCGGCGGCGGAGGTAGGGATGCACCATGTCGCCCTGGATCGGCCCCGGCCGCACGATCGCAACCTGGATGACGAGGTCGTAGAATTCGCGTGGGCGCAGCCGCGGCAGCATCGACATCTGTGCGCGGCTCTCGATCTGAAAGGTACCGAGCGTGTCGGCCTTCCGAATCATCGCGAAGGTATCGTCGTCATCCCTCTGCATCTCGTCCGATGCCAGGGTGAGTTTGATGCCCTTGTGCTGCTCGAGCAGATCGAATGCCCGCCGCATGCAGCCGAGCATGCCGAGCCCGAGAATGTCGACCTTCATCAGGCCGAGCGTCTCGATATCGTCCTTCTCCCACTCGATCACCCGCCGGTCGACCATCGCCGCCGGTTCGATCGGCACGATTTCATCCAGATTCGCCTGTGCCAGCACGAAGCCGCCGGGATGCTGCGAGCGGTGGCGCGGGGTGCCGATCAGCTGGCGGGCGAGGTCGAGCGTCAGCGCGAGCCGCGGTTCGCTGGCATCGAGGTTGAGCGCCGCCGCATCGGCCTCGCTCACCCCTTCGTTCGACCAGCCCCAGACCTGCCCGGCGAGCCCTGCGGTCACGTCCTCGGGCAGCCCCAGCGCCTTGCCGACCTCGCGCACCGCGCCCCGCGTCCGGTAGCGGCTGACCACGGCGGTGAGCGCGGCGTGGCGCGCGCCATAGGTCTCGTAGATCCACTGGATCACTTCCTCGCGCCGCTCATGCTCGAAATCGACGTCGATATCGGGGGGCTCGTTGCGGTCTGCGGAAAGGAACCGCTCGAACAGCAATTTGTGCACCACGGGGTCGATCGAGGTGACGCCGAGCAGGAAGCAGATCAGCGAATTGGCCGCGCTGCCGCGCCCCTGGCAGAGGATCTCCTGCGCGCGGGCATAGCGGACGATCGAATGAACGGTGAGGAAATAGGGCGCATAGCCGAACGTCTCGACCAGCGTCAGCTCCTTCTCCAGCAGCGCGGCATAGGCGGGTGGCGGCCCTTCCGGGAACTTGGCGGCGAGCGCATCGCGGGCGAGCTTGGCCAGTGCCTCCTGCGGGCTGCGGCCGGACATCACCACTTCGTCCGGGTAGCGATAGAGCTTGCCGAGTTCGCGGGGATTGAAGGCGCAGCGCTCGACCACGGCCTCCACGGCGTGCAGCGCCTCGGGCCAGGCGGCGAAACGGCGCGCCATTTCATGCGGGGGCTTGAGGTGCCGGTCGGCGCTGCGGGCGCGGCGGAAGCCGAGATCGTCGACCGTCGTGGTGTGGCGGATCGCGGTCATCACGTCGTGCAGCATCCGTCGGTCGGGATGGTGGTAGAGCACGTCGCCGGTGGCGAGCGGGGTCAGGCCGTGCGCGGCGGCTGCCTCTGCCAGCCCATGCAGCCGCACCGCCTCCTGCGGCCGGCGATGGCGAGTGAGGGTGACATGGCCGCGCTCTCCGAACACATCCGCCATCCAGCGCAGCGCTGCGGGGTCGCCGCTGTCCGCCATGCCGGGAACGAGCGCCGCGACGAGGCCGTCCGCATGCTCCGTGACATCCTCCCAATGGAGGAAGCACTGCCCCTTCTCGCCATGCTGCGCATCCGCGCGCGCCTTGCCGATGCTGAGCAGCCGGGTGAGGCGCGACCACGCCGCGAGGTCTTCGGGCCAGACCAGCACCCCGCTGCCGTCGGTCAGGTCGAGCCGGCAGCCGGTGACCAGCCGCACGCCGGTCGCCTCCGCCGCGACCAGCCCGCGGACGATGCCGCCGACGCTGTTGTGATCGGTGATGCCGAGCGCGGGCATGCCGTACGCCGCCGCCGCCTCGAACAGCTCCGAGGGGGCGGAGGCGCCGCGCAGGAAGGAATAATGGCTGGTGGCCTGGAGTTCGCTGTACATGGCCGTCACCCGAACAGCCCGTGCAGGTACCAGCTGAGATCGCCGGTCACGTCGCGCTCGCCATCGCCCTGGCGGAACAGCCAGTAGCGGCGGCCGCGCTCGTCCTCGACGCGAAAATAGTCGCGCGTGGCATGGGTCTCGGCGGAGCGCTTCCACCATTCGCCATGGATGCGCTCGGGCCCATCGGCGCGTACCACCTCGTGCCGCTCGCCCCGCCAGGTGAAGCGGCGCGGCGGCTGGTCGGGCAGCTCGGCGACCACGAAGTCCAGCCGCTCGGGGCGGCGGAGCAGGCGGATCGGGCGGGGCCAATCGGGGTGCCAGGGCGGCAGCGGGGCATGGCGATCCAGCTGGCGGACATCGTCGGCCTTCATCGGCGGCGCCTCGCGCTCCGGCGGGTCGAGCGGCGGCAGCGCGGCGGCCGAGCGTTCGGGCACGTCGCTTTCCACCGGCCGCATCCGCCACAGCCGCACCATGCCGATCCGCGTCGCCAGCGTGTCGATCAGCGGCGCGAGATCGGGCACCGTTTCGGTGTCGAGCCGCTCGTCGACCGGCAGGCTCCCAAGCGGTTCGCTGCGCAGCAAATGCAGCGTCATCGCGTCGAGGCCATAGCCGGGTTCGATCTGGTCGATCCGGCGCGCGAGCAGGCGCAGCAGATGCGCGGGATCGCGACTGGCACGCGCAAGCCCGATGCCGATCCGCTGCGGCACCCCGTCCACCCGATCGGCGACCAGCCCGATGCGGCGCGCGCCTTGCCCCGCTTCCTCCAGCGCTTCGGCGAGGCGGTGGACGAGATCGCCCAGCCAATGGGCGATCGCCTCGGGGGTGGCGATCGGTTCGGCGAAGCGCTGGGTGACGGCGATCGGTTCGGGCGGGGTGACCGGGGTGACGGGTTCGGCGATGCGGCCCAGCGCCTGATCCAGCCGCGCGGCGATCGTCGTGCCGAAGCGGCGGACCAGCGGCGCGCGGGGGAGGGCGGCGAGCTGGCCGATGCTGTCGACGCCGAGCCGGTGGAGCAGGTCGAGCGCGTCGTTTTCCAGCCGTAGCGCCTCGACGGGCAGGGGAGCGAGCCAGGCGCCATGGTCGCCTGGCGGGCAGCAGAGCAGCGTCTCGGGCCGGAAGCGCGCGAAGGCCCAGGCGGCGCCGGGGGTGTCGGCGACGGCGATCCTGCTCGCAAACCCCAGCCGGGCGAGCAGCGCATGCAGCCGACGCAGCATTCGGGCTTCGCCGCCGTGAAGATGCGCGACACCGGTCAGGTCGAGCAACAGCAGGTCCTCGCCGGTAAGCGTGACGCTCGGCGACCAGCGGCGGGCGAGGCTGTGCGCCAGCCGTTCGAGATCGGCGCGGTCGCCTTCCGGGTCGGCGGGGTCGACGTGGAGCTCGGGCACCAGCGCACGGGCCTGGGTGAGCGCCATGCCGATGCGGATGCCTGCGGCGAGCGCGGCTGGGCAGGCGGCGGCGACTTCGCTGCGGCTGCCGGTGCGGCGGGATAGGATGCGGGGGAGGCCCACAGCATCCATCGCCACCGACGTCCGCCTTTGACCTCGGCGCTCCCCCCGCCCCCCATCGTCATCCCCGCGGAGGCGGGGATCCATTCGCCGTGTCGTCGCGGCGCCATCTTCGACCGATGAGTCAATGGATCCCCGCCTTCGCGGGGATGACGGTGTATGGGTGGCGGGGGTGGGAGCAGCAACGGTCGGCGCAGCCGCACGCGCCACCAGCGGCAGCCGCACCACCCGGCCGGCCATCGGACCGCCCTCGTCGGGCCGCATCCGCTTGAAGGCGTGGTCGGCCGCCTCGCTGCGCCGGCCGAGCTCGCGCATCGGCGGCCGCTGGTGCGGCGGGAGTGCGGCGATCGCAGCGTCGCGCGCGGCACGGGCCCAGCGCGCGCCCGGCCGCCAGCCGCCGCCGCGCTGCACGGAACAGGCGGCCTCCTGCTCGGCGGCGGCGAGGGCTTGGACGGAAGCCAGCCGCTCGTCTTCTCCGCACCCCTCCCGCTCGCGGGAGGGGCTGGGGGAGGGACTGACGTGGAAGAAGCGCTGTACGGTTTCAGCCCCACCCCCGACCCCTCCCGCAAGCGGGAGGGGAGCGCAGGTGGCTACGGAGTCCGCATTTTTGCTGTCAGTACCTCCTGCAGCCGGGAGGGGGACAGAGATGGCATGCTCCTGAAGACTCGCGCCCCGCTCAGGCGGCGGCAGCGCGCGCCGCTCGGCCCGCCGCACGCGGTCGAGCGACCAGTGGGGCAGGAAGAGCGCAGCGACCCGTTGCATCGCAGGCCTCCACCAAGAGTTGGAACGATTCCCCCCCACGTTGCCGCGCCAGCGACACGTCCCAGCGTGGCCGCCCGACCCCCTCCACCGGCAGCGGCGCCGAGGGCGCGCAGCCGATCCGCCAGCGCGTCACCGCCGCCGACGGTGCCCCCAGCGGATCGCTCCCCTCGCGCGCATGGCGCTTGAGGAGCAGCGCAATCGTGCGGCCCCCCTCGGCCACCAGCTGCAGCCGCCGCGTCGCCGGCATGGCAACGCGCTTCACCTCGCCGATCACCGCGCCCAACCCGCGATGCCGCAGCCCTTCCTCCATGATCGCGAGCAGTTCGTCGTCGTCCTGCGCCTCGGCATAGATCACCCGCTTGGGATCGAGCCCGACCTGCGCCAGCCCGGGGGCGAACAGGTCGCGCCGCCGCACCACCCACAGCACCGGCCCCCAGCAGCGCGCGGCGATTCCGCCGAGGAAGGTGGTGGCGGCACAATCGTCTGTCAGGTCGGGGGTGGCGCCCGAAATCTCGTGCAGCGCATCGAGCCGCAGCCCCCCGTCCGCCAGCTTCGAATCGAGCCGCTCCAGCCCGAACGGCAGCACCGGGCGCCGCCGAAATCCGGTGCCGTCGATGGCGCTGAGCATTGCGCGCAACTGGTCGAGAGTGGCAGGATCGGGCACGGCGACTCGCTCGGGGGTTGATGACAGGTCCGACTCGTTCGTTCCTATTTTGTTCCAATCGGCACGGGAGTCAATCGGACTCGATGTCCCAAATTTTTAGGCCAGCCCTGCTGTCCCATCTCGACAGACGCGTTGAAATTTTATAACAGCCTTGCGCAATTCGAGTTCGTGCGTTGTCCGTGGCGACACGGCCGTATCTGATGGAGAGACCATGACGGTGGACGCCCCGCGCGCCAACCTGCCGCCTTTATCGCTGCATGTGCCCGAGCCGCGCTTTCGCCCCGGCGACGAGGCTGATTTCAGCGATCTCGTCGTGCCCCCCGCCGGCGCCGCACGCCGCCCGGACACCGCCGAGCCGGCCGATCGATTCCACGAACTCGCCTATGGCCTGGTCCGCGTCCTCGATGACGCCGGCAACGCCGTCGGCCCCTGGGATCCGCGGCTCGATGCCGAGGCGAAGCTGAAAATGCTGCGCAGCATGGCGCTCACCCGCGCGTTCGACGAGCGCATGTTCCGCGCCCAGCGCCAGGGCAAGACCAGCTTCTACATGAAGTCGACTGGCGAGGAGGCGGTGTCGGTTTCGGCAGCGCTGGCGATGGCGGGCGACGACATGTGCTTCCCCAGCTATCGCCAGCAGGGCATCCTGATAACCCGCGGCTATCCGCTGGTCGCGATGATGAACCAGATCTACTCCAACCGGAGCGATCCGCTGCAGGGCCGGCAGCTGCCGATCATGTATTCGTCGAAGGAGACCGGCTTCTTCTCGATCTCCGGCAACCTCGCCACGCAATATCCGCAGGCGGTGGGCTGGGCGATGGCGAGCGCGGCGCGGGGCGATACCCGCATTGCCGCCACCTGGTGCGGCGAGGGTTCGACCGCGGAAGGCGACTTCCACTCGGCGCTGACCTTTGCGACCGTCTACCGCGCGCCGGTGATCTTCAACGTCGTCAACAACCAATGGGCGATCTCGAGCTTCTCCGGCTTTGCCGGCGCCGAGGCGACCACCTTCGCCGCCCGCGCGATCGGCTATGGCATCGCGGGCCTACGCGTCGACGGCAATGACGCGCTGGCGGTCTATGCCGCCACCCAATGGGCGGCCGAGCGCGCGCGCACCAACCAGGGCCCGACGCTGATCGAGCATTTCACTTACCGCGCCGAGGGCCACTCCACTTCGGACGATCCCAGCGCCTATCGCTCGGCGGGCGAACCCAATGCCTGGCCGCTCGGCGACCCGATCCGGCGGCTGAAGGACCATCTGATCGGTCTCGGCGAATGGGACGAGGAACGCCATGCGGCGATGGACCTCGAACTCGCCGAGACGGTGAAGCGCGCGCAGAAGGAAGCCGAGAAGAACGGCATCCTCGGCCACGGCATGCACCAGCCGTTCGAAACCATGTTCGAGGGCGTCTTCGAGGCGATGCCCTGGCACTTGAAGGAACAGAGCGACCAGATGATCGCCGAGCGCAAGGCGGCCGGGATATGAGCGACACCCCCCGCATGAACATGATCCAGGCGATCAACTCCGCTATGGACGTGATGATGGAGCGCGACGACCAGGTCGTCGTGATGGGCGAGGATGTCGGCTATTTCGGCGGCGTGTTCCGCGCGACCGCCGGGCTCCAGGCCAAGTACGGCAAGACCCGCGCCTTCGACACGCCGATCACCGAGATCGGCATCATCGGCGTGGCGATCGGCATGGGCGCCTATGGCCTGCGCCCCGTGCCCGAGATCCAGTTCGCCGATTACATCTACCCGGCGCTCGACCAGCTCGTCTCCGAAGCGGCACGGCTGCGCTACCGCTCGAACGGCGACTTCACCGCGCCGATCACGGTGCGCTCGCCCTATGGCGGCGGCATCTTCGGCGGGCAGACGCACAGCCAGTCGCCCGAGGGCATCTTCACCCATGTCTCGGGCATCAAGACGGTGATCCCGTCGACGCCCTATGACGCCAAGGGCCTGCTGATCGCCGCGATCGAGGACAACGACCCCGTTCTCTTCCTCGAGCCCAAGCGCATCTATAACGGCCCGTTCGACGGCCATTATGATCGCCCGGCCAAGAACTGGACCGCGCATCCGGCGAGCGAAGTTCCGACAGGCTATTACCGCGTCGAACTCGGCAAGGCGGCGACGGTCCGCGAGGGCGAGGCGGTGACGATCCTCTGCTACGGCACGATGGTCCACGTGGTCGCCGCGACGATCGAGGAACTGGGCGTCGATGCCGAGATCATCGATCTGCGCACCTTGGTGCCGCTCGACATCGACGCGATCGAAGCCTCGGTGAAGAAGACCGGCCGCTGCATGATCGTCCATGAGGCGACGCGCACCTCGGGCTTCGGTGCGGAATTGTCCGCGCTGGTGCAGGAGCGCTGCTTCTACCATCTCGAAGCGCCGATCGCCCGCGTCACCGGCTTCGACACGCCTTATCCCCACAGCCTCGAATGGGCCTATTTCCCAGGTCCCGTGCGGATCCGCGAGGCGCTCAACAAACTCCTCAAGGACTGACCCCATGGCGCGTTTTACCTTTCGTCTGCCGGACATCGGCGAGGGCATTGCCGAGGCCGAGATCGTCGCCTGGCACGTGAAGATCGGAGACCGCGTCGAGGAAGACCAGCAGGTCGCCGACATGATGACCGACAAGGCCACGGTGGAGATGGAATCGCCCGTCTCCGGCGTGGTGGTCGAGCTTGCCGGCGACGTGGGGGATCAGGTGCCGATCGGGTCGGCGCTGATGGTGATCGAGGTCGAGGGCGAGGCTGCGGCCGAGCCGGAGACGCCCGTCGAGGAACAGGTCGAGGCCGAGAATCCCGGCGTCGAGGGAGCGACGGACGCCGAGCCCATCGCTCCCCTCCCGCTTGCGGGAGGGGCCGGGGGGGGGGCCTCGCTCACCACCAGCGATGCACCTGTGGAGGCCGGGAGCCCACCCCCCAGCCCCCTCCCGCACGCGGGAGGGGGAGCGCAGGAAATCAAGATCCTCGCCTCCCCCGCGGTCCGCGCCCGCGCGGCGGACCTCGGCATCGACCTCGCGCAGGTAAAGCCGGCCGAGGGCGACCGCCTCCGCCATGCCGATCTCGACGCGTTCCTCCGCTATGGCAGCGCGCAGGGCTATCACGCGCCCCACGCGAGCCGTGCCCGCGAGGACCAGCCGGTGAAGGTGATCGGCATGCGCCGCCGCATCGCCGAGAACATGGCCGCCTCGAAGCGCGCCATCCCGCACTTCACCTATGTCGACGAGATCGACGTCACCGCGCTGGAAGCGATGCGTGGCGACCTCAATGCCAACCGTGGCCAGCGCCCGAAGCTGACCATGCTGCCGTTCCTGATCGTCGCCTTGTGCCGCACGATGCCCGACTTCCCGATGCTCAACGCCCGCTATGACGATGAGGCCGGGGTGGTCACCCGCCACGGTCGCGTCCATCTCGGCATGGCGACGCAGACCGATGCCGGGCTGATGGTGCCGGTGATCCGCGATGCGCAGGACCGCAACGTCTGGCAGCTGGCGAGCGAGATCACCCGCCTCGCCGAGGCCGCGCGCACCGGCAAGGCCAAGTCGGAGGAGCTGAGCGGCTCCACCCTCACCGTCACCTCGCTCGGGCCGCTCGGCGGTATCGCGACGACGCCGGTGATCAACCGGCCGGAAGTGGCGATCATCGGCCCGAACAAGATCGTCGAACGCCCGGTGTTCCACGGCGACGAGATCGTCCGCGCCAAGCTGATGAACCTGTCGATCAGCTGCGACCACCGCGTCGTCGACGGCTGGGACGCGGCAAGCTTCGTCCAGGCGGTGAAGAAGCTGCTCGAGACCCCGGTCCTGCTGTTCGCCGACTGAGCGTGGCGCATTTCCTGCTCCGCTACACCCTGGCGCCCGACTATCTCGCGCGCCGGGGTGCGCTGCGGGAGGCGCATCTGGCGCTCGCCTGGGCTGCGGCGGATGCCGGCACGCTGCTGCTCGGCGGGGCGGTGGGCGATCCGCCGGAAAGCGCGCTGCTGCTGTTCGGCGATGCGGAGGCCGCGCGCGCCTTTGCGGCGCAGGATCCCTATGTGACCGAAGGCCTCGTCACCCATTGGGACGTGGTGCCCTGGGCCACCGTCGCCGGGGGAGAGGCCGCCACACCGATCCGCCCGGCTTGACCCTGCTCGTGTTGCGTTGCACCGCAACACGGCGCAACAGGGTAACATGACCAAGCCCCAGGGTGCTGATCGCACCGGCCTTCTCCTCGGCATCGCCTCGTACAGCCTTTGGGGCGTGTTGCCGCTCTACCTGCACCTGCTGCAGGGGGTGCCGGCGCTACAGGTGCTGTCGCACCGCGTGCTCTGGTCGCTGCTGCTGCTCGCTGGGATCGTCGTCGCGTTGCGGCGGGTGGGGAGCATCGCCCGCGCGGCGCGCGGGCGCACGTTGCTGCTCCTGATCGGCAGCGCGGCGCTGATCGCGATCAACTGGCTGGTCTATATCTGGTCGGTCCAGCACACCCATGTGCTCGACGCGAGCCTCGGCTATTTCGTCAATCCGCTGGTCAATGTGGCGCTCGGCATGCTGGTGCTCGGCGAGCGGCTTCGGCGCTGGCAGGGCGTCGCCATCGGACTGGCCGCGCTCGGCGTGCTGCTGCTGGCGCTCCACGGTGTCGGCAGCTTGTGGATCCCGCTCGCGCTGGCGCTGAGCTTCGGCGGCTATGGCCTGCTCCGCAAGGTCGCCGCGATCGACGCGCTGGGCGGGCTGACGGTAGAGACGCTGCTGCTCGGCCCGCCTGCATTGGCGGTGCTGCTCTGGGCGCAGCATAGCGGTACGGCGGCGTTCGGCGGATCGACGCGGATCGATCTGCTGCTGATCGCGGCCGGGGTCGTCACCGCGACGCCGCTGCTGCTGTTCGCCGCTGCCGCCAAGCGGCTGCCCTATGCGACCATGGGGCTGCTCCAGTATATCGCGCCGACGCTGCAGTTCCTGGAGGCAGTGGTGGTGTTCGGCGAGCCGGTGCTGCCGGTGCACCTCGCCACCTTCGCGCTGATCTGGTCCGGCTGCGCGCTCTACGCCTGGGACAGTCTGCGCGCCTATCGGGCGGCGGTTCGGGGGTAGCGCCCCTCCCGCACGCGGGAGGGGCGCAACAGGCTCAGCCCTCGCGGCGGCCGAGCAGGCGCAGGCGCAGTGCGTTGAGCTTGATGAAGCCCGCCGCGTCGCGCTGGTCATAGGCGCCCTGGTCGTCCTCGAAGGTCACGACCTTCTCGCTGTACAGCGTGTACGGCGACTTGCGGCCGGTGACGATCACGCTGCCCTTGTACAGCTTGAGCCGCACGGTGCCGGTGACCTTCTCCTGGCTGTAGTCGACCGCGGCCTGCAGCATCTCGCGCTCGGGCGAGAACCAGAAGCCGTTGTAGATCAGCTCGGCATAGCGCGGGGCCAGCTCGTCCTTGAGGTGCGCGGCGCCGCGATCGAGCGTGATCTGCTCGATGCCGCGATGGGCGAGGTGATAGATGGTGCCGCCCGGCGTCTCGTACATGCCGCGCGACTTCATGCCGACGAAGCGGTTCTCGACCAGGTCGAGCCGGCCGATGCCGTGCTTGCGGCCCAGCTCGTTGAGCGCGGTCAGCAGCGTTGCTGGCGACATCGCCTGGCCGTTGAGCGCCACGCCGTCGCCGCGCTCGAAATCGATCGTGATCGTCTCGGGCGTGTCGGGCGCGTCCTCGGGGTTCACCGTGCGCGAATAGACGTAATCCGGCACTTCCTCCCACGGATCCTCGAGCACCTTGCCCTCGGACGAGGTGTGGAGCAGGTTCGCGTCGGTCGAGAAGGGCGACTCGCCGCGCTTGTCCTTGGTGACCGGAATCTGGTGCGATTCGGCGAACTCGATCAGCTTGGTGCGGCTGGTCAGGTCCCATTCGCGCCACGGCGCGATCACCTTGATGTCCGGGTTCAGCGCATAATAGCCGAGCTCGAAGCGGACCTGGTCGTTGCCCTTGCCGGTGGCGCCGTGGCTCACCGCATCGGCGCCGACCAGCTTGGCGATCTCGATCTGCCGCTTGGCGATCAGCGGCCGCGCGATCGAGGTGCCGAGCAGGTACAGCCCCTCGTAGAGCGCGTTGGCGCGCATCATCGGGAACACATAGTCCTTCACGAATTCCTCGCGGACGTCCTCGATGAAGATGTGTTCGGGCTTCACGCCGGCCATCTCCGCCTTCTTGCGCGCGGGCTCCAGCTCCTCGCCCTGGCCGAGATCGGCGGTGAAGGTGACGACCTCGCAGTTATAGGTCTGCTGCAGCCATTTCAGGATCACGCTCGTGTCCAGGCCGCCCGAATAGGCGAGGACGACGCGATTGATCTTATCCGACATGGGGCAGGGACTCCGAAATGGGGAAATGCGCGCCCTGTACGGCGGGGAGGCACGACGCGCAACTCCGCTGCGGACCCAGGCCCGATCGCACCACGCTGCCCGGCAGGAGGGGGGAGTCGAGAGAGGCGCAAACGCGCCCTGGGTTGCAAAATCGTTACCACATTAGTGCCGCAACGCAGCAACACACAAGCTAAGCTAATGGAATATTTAGTAAGTTTTCGTTTGACAGCCCATCACAATATTATGTTGTATACGGTATCCGTAACGCACTGATAGCGGATCGCGCCCTGGGGATTGGGGTAGGAAAAGGGGTATGCAATCATGACAAACGCTCGCCTGCGGCTTTGCCGCAGTCTTCTTCGTGCGTCCGTCGCAGGTGCGACGCTGGCGCTTCTTCCACTCGTGTCGACGGCGGCACATGCGCAGGGCTATTCCACCGTCCGGGCGACCGGCCGCGTGGTGGATCAGAACGGCAAGCCGATCGTAGGCGCATCCGTCGCCGCCAAGTCGGACGACCAGGGGTTCACGCGGTCCGCCGTGACCGACAAGGAAGGCAATTTCAGCCTCCCCGAACTGCAGGCGGGGTCCTACACCTTCAGCATCACCGCCGACGGCTATCCGGGCTATGAAGAAGCGGGCATCCGCATCTCGGCGAACAATGCCAGCAACACCTTCGCTCTCGCTGCAGAAGGCAGCAACGAGATCGTGGTGAAGGGATCGCGCGTCGCCAACGTCGATTTCGATCGCACCACCACCGGCCTCGTGCTCGACGTGGCGGAAGTGAGCCAGCGGCTGCCGATTGCGCGCAATATCCAGTCGATCATCCAGCTCGCACCCGGTGCGAATGCGGGGTCGAGCGCCTTTTCGGGGCTGAGCTCGATCAACGGCGGCGCCGTCTCGGAAAACGCGTTCTTCATCAACGGCCTGAACATCACGGACTTCCGCAAGGGGCTGTCGCCCGTCGACGTGCCCTATGATTTCTACAAGACGACCGAGACGAAGACCGGCGGCTATGCCGCGGAATTCGGTCGCTCGACCGGTGGCTTCATCAATGCCACCACCCAGTCGGGCAGCAACGAGTTCCACGGTTCGCTGCTGTACACCTGGAACCCGAACGAGCTGCGATCGAAGACCAAGGACACGATCTACAGCGACAATGCCAACGGCTCCGCCGAATCCAAGTCGGTCGTCGCCACGCTTTCCGGCCCGATCTGGAAGGACCATCTGTTCTTCTTCGGCCTGTATCAGACGCGCGACAACAGCAGCGTTTCGGCAGGCACCGAGTATAATCTGACGACCAAGACCAAGCAGGGGACGTCACGGTCGTTCTATCACACCGGCACGCCCTTCTACGGCGGCAAGATCGACGCCTATATCAACGACCAGAACCACCTCGAATTCACCTATTTCAACACGTCGCAGGATACCAAGACCGATTATTACGGCAGCACGTCGACCGTGCGCTACGATCGCGTCCGCAATATCGACGGGCCCTATACCGGCAGCACCAGCAACCAATATGGCGGCGAGAACTACGTCGCGCGCTACACCAGCATCATCAAGAGCTGGCTGACCTTCTCCGCTGCCTATGGGCGGGGCGAGAACAACAACAACTATCAGAGCGTGAACGCCGATTCCAAGGTCGTGCCGGGCGTCAGCGACGCGCGCAACGATCCGGCGGTTTCGCTCACCAATGCCGGCGGCGGCCTTGGCATCAACCACGACGTCCGGAAATTCTACCGCGCCGATGTCGACATCTATGCCAATTTCCTGGGCAAGCACCACTTCAAGTTCGGCTATGACCGCGAAGACCTGTCCTCGATAAACCGGCAGGTCGGCGCCGGGCTTGGCTACAGCTATGTCATCTACCGCGCGAAGCAGGGCGACCAGTTCGGCCTGCCGATCGGCACCGACTATGTGCGCCAGACCTTCTATTCCAACATCGGCAGCTTCACGTCCCGGAACGAGGCCTTCTACATCCAGGACGCCTGGGCGCTGTTCAACGAGCGCCTGAACCTCAGCCTCGGCCTGCGCAACGACCGCTTCGGCAACAACAATTCGGCGGGCAAGAAATTCTACGAGTCCGGCAACCAGTGGGGGCCGCGCCTGGGCTTCACGCTCGACCCGTTCGGCGCCCGCAAGGACAAGGTCTATGGCAGCTTCTCGCGCATGTTCCTGCCGGTGGCCTCGAACACCAATATCCGGCTGACCGGCGGCGAGACCTATTATACGCGCACCAACCTCCTTGCCGGAATCGGCGCCGACGGCATTCCGAAGCTTGGCGCCGCGGTGCTCTATCCGGGGGCAGCCCCCTGTCCGGACGACAAGGTGACGAACTGCGACGTCACCGGCAGCGGCCAGCCGGTTGCGGTCGACGCGGCCGTCGCCCAGAACCTCAAGCCGCAATCCGAGGACGAGTTCATCCTCGGCTATGAAAAGCGCATCAGCCGATGGCGGTTCAACGTCTACGCCACCTACACGCGCCTCAACGAGGTGCTGGAGGATTCCGCGATCGACGGCGCGGTCAACAAATACTGCACCGCGAACGGCATCAAGGGCTGCGACGCGATCTGGACCGGCTTCACCCAATATGTGCTGAACAATCCGGGCCAGCCGATCACCGTCCAGCTCGCCGCGCCGATCAACGGCGAATCGACTCCGCGCACCGTCACGCTGACGCCGGCGCAGCTCGGCTATCCGCGGGCCAAGCGGACCTACAAGGCGATCGCCTTCGAGGTCGGGCGTGAGTTCGACGGCCGGTTCGAACTCAACGGTTCCTATGTGCTGTCCTGGACCAAGGGCAATTACGAGGGCGGGGTGAAGACCGATAACGGCCAGTCCGATACCGGCCTCACCGAGGACTTCGACCAGCCCGGCCTCACCAACGGCACGTACGGCTATTCGCCGAACGATCGCCGCCATGTGTTCAAGCTGTGGGGGTCGTACGCGCCGACCAAGTCCCTGACCTTCGGCTTCAACTTCTCGGCCACCTCGCCGCGCCATTACGGGTGCATCGGCATGGTGCCGTCGTCGGTCGATCCCTATGCGCGTGCGTACGGCGCGGCGGGTCTCTATTGTCGGGTGCTGTCCAACGGACAGATCGATACCGACCCGACGATTCCGGCGAGCCAGGCACCGGTCAAGCTGATCCCGCGCGGTTCGGTGTTCAGCAGCGACTGGGTGTTCGGCAACGATCTGACGATCGCGTGGAAGACGAAGATCGGCGGATCGGACGTCGGCCTGAACCTCACCGTCTTCAACGCGCTCAACCTGCACGCGAAGACCGACTTCAACGAGTACGGCACCGACGGCAACGGGGTGGCGAGCCCCTATTACCAGCAGGTGACCGGCCGCCAGACGGCGCGGTCCGCCCGCATCCAGGCGCGGTTCTCCTTCTGATGCAAGCCGCCGGCAGCCAGGATCACTGGCTGCCGGCGGTAAGCTTCCGCTCGGCCTCGAGCATATAGTCGCGGGTGATCGGCAGTGCCGTGCGCGAGCGGGAGAACTGCAGCTGGTAGTTGACCAGCCCGCCGTTCACGAAGCTCACATAGGAGCCTGCCAGATAATAGGTCCACATGCGGTAGAAGCGCTCGTCGTACAGCGCGACGATCGCATCGTGCGCCGCCACCGTGCGGTCGTACCAGGCTTTCAGCGTGTGGGCATAATGGAGCCGCAGCACCTCCACATCGGTGAGGAAGTAGCGCAGCCCCTCATAGCCCTGGGCGATCTCGGACAGCGCCGGGATATAGCCGCCGGGGAAGATGTATTTGAGCGTGAACGCGTCCGTATAGCCGGGCGAACCGGCGCGGCCGATGGTGTGGAGCAGCATCACCCCCTCGGGCGTCATCAGCTCGCGGCACTTGGCGAAGAAGGTGCGGTATTGCGGCGTGCCGACATGCTCGAACATGCCGACCGAGACGATCCGGTCGAACTGCCCCTCCAGCGCGCGATAGTCGATCAGCTCGAACTTCACCTTGTCGGCGACGCCGGCCGCTTCCGCGCGCTCCCGGGCGATCTTGAGCTGCTCTTCGGAGAGCGTGATGCCCAGCACCTCGGCGCCGGTCTTGGCGTGGATGTAGAGCGCCATGCCGCCCCAGCCACAGCCGATGTCGAGCACGCGCATGCCGGGCTGGATCGCCAGCTTGGCGACGATGTGCGCCTTCTTGTCGGCTTGGGCCTGTTCCAGGCTGTTCGCCGGATCGGTGTAATAGGCGCAGCTATATTGCCGGTCGGCGTCGAGGAACAGGTCGTAGAGCCGAGCCGACAGATCATAGTGATGCGCGACATTCTGCTTGGATTTGCGCGCCATGTTGCGGCGGCCCAGCCAGTGCCCGATCTTCCCCGTTGCTCGGCTGAGCATGGAGGGATGCAGCACCGCCGTGCCCTTTTCCCAGGCATTGTTGGCGGTGACGAGCGTCAGCAGGTCGAGAATGTCGCCGGCCTCGAAGTTCAGGCTGCCGTCCATATAGGTCTCGGCGGCACCCAGCGCGGGATCGCGGACGATGCGGCTCTCGGCGCCCTTGCCGAGACGCATCGTCACCGGCTTGAGATCGGGATCGGGGCTGCCGAAGCTGCGGGAGGAACCATCGGGACGTATCAGGGTAAGCTGGCCGCGCTGCACGGCACGGTCGAGGAAACGATCAATCAAGGCCATGGCGATCCCGTATTCGGCTTTTGTTTCGGCGGTACCCGGCTCACATTTCCGAGGAGCCCCTCCCTCTGAAATGCATTACGGACGGGCAACGAACGCGGATGCACGGCGCGGGTTCAGCGTGCCCAAAAATTTCAGATCCCGGCGTACCATTGGTAGCCGTTCGAATCCTCCCAGGTGCCACCCTTGCCCTTGCCGAAACCGGCGAGCGAGGCGACCGCCTCGATGCCGACCAGATATTTGGCCTGCTTGTAGCCAAGCTGCCGCTCGACCCGCAGGCGCAGCGGGGCGCCGTGCCCGACATCGAGCAGCCGGTCGTTGAGCGCCCAGGCGAGGATCGTCTGGGGATGGAAGGCGTCGATCAGGTCGATCGATTCATAATAGCCGCCATCGCCGTAGCGGTCGGCGCAGTGGAACACGATGTAGCGGGCGTTGGTGCTGATCCCGGCGGCGTTCAGGATCGTGCCGAGCTGCGGGCCCTGCCATTTGCCGATCGCGCTCCAGCCCTCGACACAGTCGTGCCGGGTGATCTGCGCGCGCTGGGGCATGTGCTGGAGCTGGTCGAGCGTCAGCTGCATCGGCCGGGCGACCATGCCGCCCACCCGCAGCCGCCAGTCGGCGAAGCGGGTGCCGGCCCAGATATTATATTCGGGGGTGTTCGGGTGGTGGGTGCCGTTCACCCGGAAGATCGGGCTGCGCTGCTCCGGCCGGAACTCGGTGGCGAGCGCGCCGCGCCCGATCGATCGCTGGAGGAAGCGGTGTGCCTCCTCGGCGCTCGCCAGCACGGGGCTGTCGGTGAAGCGGTCGCAGCCGGTGAGCAGGCCGGCGGTGCAAGCGACGAGCAGGTTGCGGCGGGTGAGGATCACGGCTGTTTCTCCGCCGGCACCCGCCACCAGCCGGTGATCATCGAGCGCAGCTCGTTGATCGGCCCGGCGAGCAGGACCAGCGTCAGGTGGGCGAGCAGGAAGGCGAGGATCGCCGCCATGGCGATGAAATGCACCGAGCGGGCCGATTGCCGCCCGCCGAACAGCGCGGTCAGCCACGGCCAGGCGGCATCCATGCCGGGCGAGAGGGCGAGGCCGGAGAAAATCACCGCAGGCAGCAGCACGAACAGCGTGCCGACATAGGCGAGCTTCTGGAAGATATTGTAGGCGCGCGGATTTTCCGGGTCATGGAACCGCAGCGCGAGATGGTCCTTGAAGTCCTTCCAGAGATGGCCCGGGCCCAGCTCCCGCGCGCGGATCCGCAAGTCGCCCAGGATATGGCCGTTCGCGAGACTCCACAGCAGATAGACCAGCAGCCCGAAGGCGAGCACCAGCGCGAAGAAGAAGTGCCAGTGTCGTGCACCGGCCAGGCTGTAATAGGAGGGGAGGGTGACCCAGCCCGGGAAACGCGGCAGCTCGAGCCAGGCATGGTCGAAATTCGCGCCATATTGCCCCCAGTAGAGGCGGGGATGGGCGTTGAAGATCATCAGCCCGCTGCCGACCATGATCAGCAGCGCGATCGCGTTGATCCAGTGCCATAGCCGGGTGATCAGGCGATGGCGGTAGATCAGCGGCGGGTTCCCCGGTGGACCATCTGCCATGTGCGCTTCCTTCCCTGGACGTGGCGAGTGTAGGAGATTCGCAGCCCAAGCGGAATCGGTTTCACGTCCGCCACAAAAATCCGGAGCGCCCATGCCCACAGACTTCCATTTCTACGAACCCGCCGCCGGGCACGGCCTTGCGCACGACCCGCTGAACGCGATCGTCGGGCCGCGCCCGATTGGCTGGGTGAGCACGGTGTCCGCCGCGGGCGTCCGCAATCTGGCACCCTACAGCTTCTTCAACCTGTTCAACTATCGCCCGCCGATCCTCGGCTTCGCCTCCACCGGGTGGAAGGACAGCGTCGTCAACATCGCGGAGACGAAGGAGTTCGTCTGGAACCTTGCCACCCGGCCGCTGGCCGAGGGGATGAATGCCAGCGCGGCGATGGTGGGACCGGAGGTGGACGAGTTCAGCCTCGCCGGCATCGACGCGCTGCCGTCGCGCACCGTGCGGCCCGATCGCGTCGCGGGCAGCCCGGCACAGTTCGAATGCCGGCTAACCCAGCTGATCCGGCTGGAGACCAAGGAAGGGGCCGCGGTGGATACCTGGCTGGTCCTCGGCGAAGTGACCGGCGTCCATATCGACCGGGCGATGCTGGAGGACGGCGTCTACCAGACCGCGCGCGCGCGCCCGATCCTCCGCGGCGGCGGGCCGGCCGACTATTTCGAGATCGGCGAGGACGCGCTGTTCCGGATGGTCCGTCCGCGCTGATCGCCACGCTCAACCGAGCGCGGCGAACTTCTCGGCGGCTTCGCGGTCGAGCTGGGCGCGGCTCTTCTTCTCGGCCGCGGTCTTCAGCTGGCCGCACGCCGCATCGATGTCGCGCCCGCGCGGGGTGCGCACCGGCGCCGAGATGCCGCCCTCGAACACGATGTTCGAGAAGGACCGGATCCGCTCCGGTGTCGAGCATTCGTAAGGCGCGCCCGGCCAGGGGTTGAACGGGATCAGGTTCACCTTCGCGGGCAGCTTGTACTTGCGCAGCAGGCGGACGAGCTCGTGCGCATCGGCGTCGCTGTCGTTCTTGTCCTTGAGCATCACATATTCGAAGGTGATGCGGCGGGCATTGTTGGCGCCCGGATAATCGGCACAGGCCTGGAGCAGCTCCTCGATGCCGTACTTCTTGTTGAGCGGCACGATCTCGTCGCGCACCTCCTTGGTGACCGCGTGGAGCGACACCGCGAGGTTGACGCCGATCTCCTCGCCCGCGCGCGCCATGATCGGCACCACGCCCGAGGTCGAAAGGGTGATGCGGCGTTTGGACAGCGCGAGGCCGTCGCCGTCCATCACGATCTGGAGGCCCATCTTCACCTCGTCGAAATTATAGAGCGGCTCGCCCATGCCCATCATCACGATGTTGGTGAGCAGGCGGCCTTCGGGCTGGCTCGGCCATTCGCCGAGCGAATCGCGCGCGAGCATCACCTGGCCGACGATCTCGCCGGCGGTGAGGTTGCGCACCAGCCGCATCGTGCCGGTGTGGCAGAAGCGGCAGTTGAGCGTGCAGCCGACCTGGCTGGAGACGCACAGCGTGCCCCGATCGGCATCGGGGATGAACACCATCTCGTACTCCTGCCCGTCGGGCGAGCGGAGCAGCCACTTGCGGGTGCCGTCGTTCGAGACCTGCGCCTCGACCACGTCCGGGCGGCCGATCACGAAGCGTTCGGCCAGCCACGGGTGCTGGGCCTTGGCGATGTCGGTCATCGCCGAGAATTCGGTGGCGCCGCGATTGTAGATCCAGTGCCACAGCTGCTTGGCGCGCAGCTTGGCCTGTTTCGGCTCCAGCCCGGCGGCGGCGAGCGCCTCGCGGATACCGTCACGGGAAAGCCCGATCAGGTCGGTACGGCCATCTTCGCGCGCGGCGGGGGCACGCGGCACGGGCACGGGATCGATGTGCCCGGGGATGGGCATGGGGGCGGCCGACACTGTCTGCATCGCGTGGATATAGTCGAAAATGCCCGGCTTTTCCAGCGGTGTGATTCCGGAGGCGTGCGTCCCCGCCCGGGTCATGCCGTCCCGCCTCGGCAACAGCCCATCGTGAATCGGGTATGAAACGGAAAACCCGATGCCCACTCTCACGTTACAGGGGTGCAAAAGAGTTTCATTGTTACGAGGAGTTGATGATGAAAATGATGTTTTCGAGCCTGGCTGCTGCCAGTGCGCTGATGGCTTCGGCAGCCGTTGCCCAGACCACCGCGCCGGCCCAGACGACCCCGGCCCAACCGGCCGCGCCGGCAACCCAGGACCAGGGGACGACGGGTGCCGGCACTGCATCGACGTCCACCTTCACCGATACCGAAGTGAAACAGTACGCCACGGCAGCGCTTGCGGTGAACAAGATCAACGCGGACACGAGCATCCCGACCGCCGAGAAGAACACCAAGTTCGTCGCCGCGATCACCGCCTCGGGCCTGCAGCCGCAGCGCTTCAACGAGATCAGCCAGGCGATGGCCTCGGATACGGCGCTCAACCAGCGCATCCAGGCAGCCGCCGCCCAGGCGCAGACCAGCGGCCAGTCGGCTCAGGCCACCGCGCCCGCCAGCCCGACCGGCGGCAACTAAACCGATAGCTCCCTATGACGGCGGCGGTCCCCAGCGGGCCGCCGCCGTTTTTGTGCGCCCGACTGTCATGGTTCCGGAACGAAAGCCCGCCAAAGGCACCGCCTTGGGTTCGCTTAGGAAGGAATGACGGGATGCGCACAGGGTGGATGATCGGCGCGGCCGCGCTGTTGATGGCGATGGCGCCGGGCGGCGCGACGCCGGATGCCGACAAGAGCCTTGATTCGCTGCGGCTGGATCAGGTGCGCATGCTCGGCTCGCACAACAGCTATCGCCCCTATCCGCTGCCGCAGGTCGAGGCCCGCATCCGCGCACTGGCGCCGAAGGAGTGGGAAGGCCTGGCCTATGGCCATCCGCCGCTGGAGAGCCAGTTGGCGCTTGGCTTGCGCCAGCTCGAGATCGACGTCGCGCCCGATCCCCAGGGCGGCGCCTATGCCGCGCCTTATGCGGATGGCCCGGCCGAGATCCAGGCGGAGATGGCGGCCCCCGGCGCCAAGACGATCCATGTCCCCGGCCTCGACTGGCAGACCCATTGCCGCACCTTCCGCGCCTGCATGATGATCTTCCGCCGCTGGTCCGATGCGCACCCGGGCCATCTGCCGGTGATGCTGCTGGTCAATGCCAGCGACGTGCGGCCGATTCCCGGCCTGCGCACCACCGATCTGGGCTTCGACGCGGCGGCGCTGGACGCTCTCGACACCGACATCGCCGCGACGCTCGGCCGCGATCGGGTGATCACGCCGGACGACGTCCGCGGTACCCTGCCGACGTTACGCGACGCCGTGACGGCGCATCGCTGGCCGACCGTGGGTGCATCGCGCGGCAAGTTCCTGCTGGTGCTCGATACCTCCGAGGCGAACGAGGAGCGCTATCGCACCGGCCATGCCAGCCTGAAGGGCCGGATGATGTTCGGCTGGTATCCCGAAGACGCGCCCGAGGCCGCCTTCTTCAACATGCAGAATACGGTCAAGGACGGCGCGCTCGTCACGCGCCGGGTGAAGGCCGGCTTCATGGTCCGCACCCGCGCGGACTCGGAAACGCTGGAGGCGCGGACCCATGATCGCAGCCGGCTCGACGCCGCGATCGCGTCGGGCGCACAGTTCATCAGCACCGACTATTACGAAGGCGCGCCCGATCCACGCGGCCTGAACTGGGCGATCTCGCTCGGCAAGAGCACGGTCATCTGCAACAGCGTGACGGCGACCTGCCCGACGCGGTGAGCGGCAGGGGGCGGCACCGCGCCGCCCCCTGTTTCAGCCCCGCGCCGCGGCGAAGCGGGCGAGGCCTGCCTCGAGATCAGCGATCAGGTCGTCCGTATCCTCCAGCCCGACATACAGCCGGATGGCCGGTCCCTCGGCCTGCCAGCGCGAGACGGTACGGATGCGCTGCGGATCGGCGGGGATCGCCAGGCTTTCATAGCCGCCCCAGCTGAAGCCGATGCCGAAATGCCGGAGGCCGTCGATCAGCGCCGTCCGCGCGCCATCGTTGCCGCCGTTCAGCACGAAGGAGAAGAGGCCGGCGCACCCCTTGAAGTCGCGGACGAACAGGTCGTGGCCGGGACAGTCGGGCAGGGCAGGGTGGAGCACCCGCGCCACCTCGGGCCGGGTCTTGAGCCACTGGGCGATTTTCAGCCCGCTGGCGCCCGACTGGCGCAGGCGCACCTCCATCGTCCGCAGCCCGCGCGACCCGAGATAGGCGTCGTCCGGGCTCGCGCAGAGGCCGAGCTGATAGGTGGTCGCGCGCAGCCGCTCGTAATGGCCGGGGGCGGCGGTGACCGATCCCATCATCACGTCCGAATGGCCGACGACATATTTCGAGCAGGACAGGATCGTATAGTCGATGCCCTTCTCGATCGCCGGGAAATAGAGCGGCCCGGCCCAGGTATTGTCGAGCAGCGTCACGATCCCGCGCGCCCTGGCGACCGCGACGATGGCGGGCACGTCCTGCACCTCGAAGGTGAGGCTTCCCGGGCTCTCGAGCAGGATCGCCTTGGTCCGCTCGGTACACAGTGCCGCGACCCCCGCGCCGACCAGCGGATCATAATAGGTGGCGGTGATGCCCAGCCGCTTGAGCATGCCGTTGCCGAAAGCCCGGGTGGGTTCGTAGCTGCTGTCCGGCAGCAGCACCTCGTCGCCGGGTGACAGGACTGCCAGCAGCGCGGTGGTGATCGCCGCCACGCCCGAGGGATAGAGCAATGTCGCCTCGGCACCCGGCTCCAGCGATGTCAGCGCGTCGGCGAGCGCCCATTGGGTGGGCGTGCCGCGGCGGCCGTAATAGAGCTTGTGGTGCGTGTCGGCGCTGCCGCGCTCGCGCATCGCGGCGATGTCGTCATAGAGGATCGTCGAGGCGCGCCACACCGGCGGGTTGACGATGCCTTGGGTCCATTCCGGACGGCGGCCGGCATGGACGACCTTGGTCGCGTCCTTGTCCTCGTGCTCGCTCATGCGCCGGTCACCTTGGCAGTATCGGGCTGCGCCCCCCATTCGGTCCAGCTGCCGTCGTACAGCGCGATTTCGTGGCCGAGCAGATGCGCGGCGAACACGATCACCGAGGCGGTGATCCCCGATCCGCAGGTGGCGACCATCGGCCGGGTCAGGTCCAGCCCGGCGGCGTCGAACACGGCGCGGATTGCGTCCGGCGCCTTCCAATGGCCGTCGCTGTCGAAAAAGCGGCCATAGGGGATGTTCTTCGCACCCGGCATGTGGCCCGCCGCGCATTCGGGGCGGGGATCGGCCTCCTCGCCGGTGAAGCGGGCAGCCGAGCGTGCATCGACGATCTGCTCGCTCGTCGTGCGCATGTCGTCGAGCGTGCGGATCTGCGCGGCGGGCCCGCGGGCGGTGAAGCGGGAGGGGGTGGCGGTGTGCGGCCCCGTCTCCACCGGCCGCCCCTCGGCGCGCCAGTGCCCCATATTGCCGTCGAGGATCGCGGCCTTCACCCCGAACATGCGCAGCTCCCACCAGGCGCGGCACGACGTATGGTGCGGGCTGTTGTCGTAAAGGACGATGCGCGTGGCGGCGGTGATCCCCAGCTGCGCCATCCGCTCCTCGAAGATACGGGCGTTCGGCAGCATGGACGGCAGCGGATTTTCTGCATCCACCAGCGTATCCAGATCGAGCAGTCGCGCGCCCGGAATATGCCCCGCCTCGAACTCCGCGCGCGGATCCTGTTTCGCCGCGCCGGGGATGGTGGAGGTGTAGGTCGCATCGAGGACCAACAGGTCCGCCGCGCCGAGCATGCCGGCAAGGTCGCCGGTGGAGAGCAATCCGTCCATAGGGGAGCATCCCTAGCCCTATGGAAACCGCACCGCAAACGCCTACATGGCGCGCATGGACGCCAAGCATCTCGGAAAGCAATCCGCCCTGCCCGCCACGCCGGAGGAAGCGGAACTCGACTATGTACCCAATCCGCGGCCGGGCCTGCGCTATCTGGTTCGGTTCGCCGCGCCCGAATTCACCTCGCTCTGCCCGATCACCGGCGCGCCCGATTTCGCGCATCTGGTGATTGATTACGTGCCGGGCGAGCGGATCGTCGAATCCAAGTCGCTCAAGCTGTTCCTCGGCAGCTTCCGCAACCACGGCGCGTTCCACGAGGATTGCACCGTCGGCATCGGCGAGCGGCTGTTCCGCGAAATGCAGCCGGTCTGGCTGCGCATCGGCGGCTATTGGTATCCGCGCGGCGGCATTCCGATCGACGTGTTCTGGCAGTCGGGCAAGCCGCCGGAGGATGTCTGGATCCCGGATCAGGGGGTTGCCGGATATCGCGGCCGCGGCTGAACGGCAGGTTTACAGCACGGTTGAGCAGGCATATGGTTGTGCGTTGCAGCAGAACTGCAACTTATTTGAAAAACGGGAGTTTATCGGGAGGTGCGGTCCAGATTTGGGCCGCCCCCATCATGCAGTAGCGAAAGGTCCGCCATGGCACGGTCTCCGGTTCATCCGAGAATTCGGCATCTTGCCCTGATCGGCAACTTCCTGCCGCGCAAGTGCGGCATAGCCACCTTCACCACCGATACCTATACCGCGCTCGCCAAGCGCTATCCGGACATCCAGGTCGACGTCTATGCGATGGACGATCTGCCCGGCCACTACGCCTATCCGCCGCAGGTGACGAGCGCGATCGCCCAGAATGATCGCGGCGCCTATGTCGAGGCCGCCCGCAAGATCGAGGCGAGCGGTGCCGAGGCGCTGTGGATCCAGCACGAATACGGCATCTTCGGCGGCGCCGCCGGCGAACTGCTCCTGGCGCTGACCGATCGCGTGTCGATCCCGGTGATCGTCACGCTGCATACGGTGCTGGAACGCCCCAGCGCCGACGAGCGCCGGGTGATGGAAGCGCTGATCCGCCGCGCCTCGACGCTGATCGTGATGGCGGAGAAGGGGCGCGAGATCCTGAAACGCGTCCACGGCGTGGACGACAACAAGATCGAGGTCATCCCGCACGGCGTGCCGGATCGGCCCTTCGCCGAGACGGCAGCGTTCAAACCCAATTTCGGTTGGGAGGGCCGCGATGTCATTCTCACCTTTGGTCTGCTCGCGCCGAGCAAGGGCATCGAGACGATGATCGAGGCGATGCCCGCGGTTGAGGCTGCGCACCCCAGGGCGCTCTACGTCATCCTCGGCGCCACCCATCCGCATCTGGTCGCGCACGAGGGCGAAGCCTATCGCCACCGGTTGCAGACGCAGGTCGCGGCGCTCGGGCTCCAGGACAATGTCGCGTTCGTGGATCGATTCGTCGAGCAGAGCGACCTTCTCGACTATCTGCAGGCCGCCGACATTTATGCGACGCCCTATCCGAACCCGGCGCAGATCACGTCGGGCACGCTCTCCTATGCGGTGAGCATGGGCAAGCCGGTGATTTCGACCCCCTATGTGCATGCGACCGAGATTCTCGACCGGGATCACGGCGTGCTCGTCGATTTCGGAGACAGCGCCGCCTTTGCGCGTGAGATCAATCGGCTGCTCGGCGATGACGGGGCACGACACGCGCTTGCCAGCCGGGCCTATGCGCGCGGTCGCACGATGCTTTGGACGCGGCTGGCCGAGCGTGCGATCGCCGCGTTCGATGCCATTCTGGACGAAAAGCCGCACCGTATCGGCGCGACGGCATCGGAACTCGCGCCGCTTCACCCCGTGCTGACGGCGGTGGAGCGGATGAGCGATTCGACCGGGATGCTCCAGCACTCGATCTACTCGGTGCCGGACCGCCGCCATGGCTATTGCATCGACGACAATGCCCGTGCGCTGATCCTGATGAGCAAGATCGACGATGTCGACGATGCGGTGCGTGATCGCTGGACCGCGATCTATGGCGGCTTCGTCCAGCACGCCTGGAATCCGGACAAGCGCAAGTTCCGCAACTTCATGAACTTCGATCGCAGCTGGTGCGAAGACGAGGGCTCGGAAGATTCGAACGGCCGCGCGATCTGGGCGCTGGGCGTCACCGCGCGCGATGCCCGCGCGCAGAAGCATCGGGACTGGGCTTCGGTGCTGTTCGACGAAACGGCGTCGATCGCCTTCGACCTCGGCAGTCCGCGCGCGCATGCGTTCGCGATGCTCGGCGCCGCGGCGATGCTCGAGGCGCATCCCGGCCATGCCCTGTCGCGCGAAATCCTCACGCGCTTCGGCAACGAACTCGTCACCCTGCTGGAGTCGGCGCGTCGACCGGAATGGAGTTGGTTCGAAATCGTGCTGGCCTATGATAATGCGCGCCTGCCGGAAGCGCTGCTGCGCGCCGGCAAGGTGCTCGGCCGCCGCGACCTTCTCGAAACCGGCCTCGAAACGCTTGCCTGGATCGTCGAGCGCCAGACCTCGCCGGAAGGTCGTTTCCGCGCGGTAGGGACGGAGAGCTTCGGCCGCGCCTACGCCGATCCGCTGCCGTTCGACCAGCAGCCGCTCGAGGCCCAGGCCACGATCGACGCCTGCCTTGCCGCGCATGACGCGACCGGCGCCAACCGCTGGGCGGAAGAGGCGATGCGCGCCTATCGCTGGTATCTCGGCGCGAACGATCTCGACGTGCCGCTGGCGAGCGTCGCCGATGGCGGCTGTTTCGACGGGCTGATGCCCACCGGGCTCAATCGTAATCAAGGTGCTGAGTCGATCCTCGCACTCCAACTGGCGAATTGCGCGATCTCGGCTCTTTCAAAGCGCAATAAAAGCGTGGCAGGACCGGAACTCGCCGTCGCCTGAAGCGATACCGGGGGACGGCGCCGTAACGAGCGCGTTCCCCGGGGGTTGCCAATGCCGGAACTGTTTCATCATCCCTTGCGGCTGCATGCCGATCCATCCCGCGTCGTGGTCCGTCCGTTCCACATCGCCTGGGCGTCGACCAATGGCGGCGCGCCGAGCCGGACCGAGCGGATCGTCAGCGAGGTGCTGGCGCTCTCGCCCTCCGAGGCGCGGGCCGAGCTCGAACTGGTGCTCAAGGATTTCGAGGCGCGCCACTGGCAGACACGGCGCGTGTTCATGACGCGCTATGACGAGATCGAAGCGATGCTCGGCCTCGACGGCGCGACGATCGGCGACGAGAAGCGCCAGCTGCTCGGTGCCTATTTCTGCCACGAGTACAGCTATGCCGCCGCCGCGCTGATGAATCCGAGCGCCGTGCCGCATTACGACCAGAGCGGCATGCCGCCGGGCAGCATGCGTATCCTGATGTCGCTGCGCGCGGTGGGTGAGGGGCATATCTCCTCGGTCGCGTTCCGCGAAGGCATCATCACCGATACCAACGAACTGACACTGGCCCCCGAACCGCCCTTCGCCACCGCCGCCGACGCGCGCGAGCCGGACGAGCGCGCCATGGAAGGACCGGTGCGCATCTACCGCCACCGCGATTCGACGCTTTCCGGCACGGTGATCTTCCCGATCACCCGCGCCCAGTCGAACGGCCTGGAAGACCTGCGCATCTGCCCCTTCACCCATGACGACGGGACGATGGAATGGATCGGCACCTATACGGCCTATAACGGCTCGGCGATCCAGTCCGAGCTGCTGCGCACCAGCGACTGGCGTGGGCTCGACCTGGTGCCGATGACCGGCAGCGCCGCGCGCAACAAGGGCATGGCGTTGTTCCCCCGCAAGGTCGGCGGCAAATACATGATGCTGGGGCGGCAGGACGGCGAGAACATCTTCCTGCACGCCTCGGACGACATCACCCACTGGGAAGGCGGCGAGCTGATCATCAAGCCGCGCTTCCCCTGGGAGCTGGTGCAGATGGGCAATTGCGGTCCGCCGATCGAGACCGACGGTGGCTGGCTGGTGCTCACCCACGGCGTCGGCGCGATGCGCAAATATTCGATCGGCGCGGCGCTGCTCGACAAGGACGATCCCACCAAGGTGCTGGCCCGTTCGCGCGAGCCCTTGCTGGCTGCGGCGGATCAAGATCGCGAGGGCTATGTGCCCAATGTCGTCTACACCTGCGGCGCGATCCGCCACGGCGATTGCCTGTTCATCCCCTACGGCGTGGCGGACAGTTCGGTAGCGTTCGCGTTCGCGCCGATCCAGGCGCTGATCGACCAGATGGAATAGGCTGCGCGCCGGGGGGGGCCATCGATGGAATCGCTGAAGATCATCGCATTCGCGACCTTGGCCGCGATCGTGTACGGTATCTTGCACGATCAGGTGACGGCGCATCTGTGCGTGGAATATTTCACGATCGCCCATCCGCCGGTGTTCCCCACGTCGTCGCCCTTCCTGCTCGCGCTCGGCTGGGGGGTGATCGCCACTTGGTGGGTGGGACTGCCGCTCGGGGTGCTGCTGGCGATCGTCGCCCGCGCCGGTGGTGCGCCGAGGCTGGTGCTTGTCGACCTGCGCGGCGCGATCCTGCGGCTGATGCTGGTGTCTGCGGTCGGGGCCCTGCTGGCCGGTATCGCCGGTGCGACGGCCACCACGATGGGCGCCGTCACTGTCTCGCCCTATTGGGCGAGCGTCATCCCGCCGGCGAAGCACGTCGCGTTCCTCGCCGACGCCTGGGCGCATGGCGCAAGCTATCTGATCGGTGCGATCGGCGGGCTGGTCGTCATCGGCTATGCGATCGCCCGGCGCAGGCAGCTGCGCCGGGCCTGACCGGTCAACGCGCGACCGGTACGCCGTCCCGCAGCTCGTGGCTGCACAGCTGGGCCTCGGGCGTGTCTTCCACCTCCAGCGCCGCGACCGTCACCCAGCCCTGCGCGCGCAGATCCGCGCCCGTCGCTGCATCGGTACCGAACGGCAGGAACAGCCGCCGCCGGGCATCTCCGCCGATGCCGGCGTCGAGGATCGAATCGGCGTAGAGCGAGAAACCGACCGCCGGCTCTTCGCGGCCGCCATCATGCACCACCGTATAGGTGCCGCCGCGACCGATCTCGCCACGCACGCCGCGGGCGAAGATCGAGAAGCCGAGCCAGGTCTGATATTCGAAGCCGTGGCGCTCGGTGGGGTCGAGCGTCAGTGCGACGCCGGGAGGGATGCTTGCGGCAATCGTGGCGAGGCCGTCGATGCGGCTGGCCAGCGCGGTGCCCGCATCGGTGCCGCGCAGCTTGGCCATCGCGCTGTCGAACGGGCCCGCCGCTTCGATCAGCGGCAGGTACTTGGGATCAATCGCGGCGACGCCGCCAGCATCCTTGGCGTCGAGCCGCTCGCGCAGTGCCGTGAGCTTCTCCGGGGGCAGCGCGCCGCCGGCCAGCGTATCGACCAGGTCGGGCAGGGTGAAATCGATGGCGAGGCCCTCGACGCCCGCCGATTGCAGCGCTTCGATCGCGACGCGGACGACTTCCATCGCGGCGGCCATGCTGTCGCGGCCGATCAGCTCGCAGCCGATCTGGCGCATCGCCCGGCGCGGATCGAGCGCGGGGGCCTTCAGCTTGAGCACCTGGCCCGCATAGCAGAGCCGGACGGGGCGCGGATGGTGGCCCATGCGGGTTGCCGCGATACGGCCCACCTGCGCGGTCAGGTCCGGGCGGATGGCGAGGCTGCGCTGCGACACCGGATCGACGAACCGCACCGCATCGCGCACCGCGCCGGTCTTGAGCCGGGTCGCCAGCTCGTCGGCGAACTCGGCGAGCGGCGGATCCACCTGTTCATAGCCATAGAGCCGCGCGAGACCCAGCACGCGCGTCTCGAGCCGCGCCGCGGCATCGGCGGCTGGCGGCAGGCGATCGTGAAACCCTTCGGGGAGGAGACCAGTCATATGGCCGCCTCCCCTAATCGGTTCAGAAGCCGAGCGCCATGGCGGTCTTCACGCCGGGCAGCGCGCGGACCTTGCCGAGCAGCGCGTCGTCCACCGCCTCGTCGACCGAGAGCAGCAGGATCGCCTCGCCGCCGGCCGAGCGACGGCCGAGGTGGAAGGTGCCGATGTTGACGCCCGCCTCGCCCAGCGTGGTGCCGAGCCGGCCGATGAAGCCCGGCGCGTCCTCGTTGACGATGTAGAGCATGTGCCCGGCGAGATCGGCCTCGACCTTGATGCCGAACAGCTCGACCAGGCGCGGCGCGGCGTTGCCGAACAGCGTGCCCGCCACCGAGCGGTCGCCCGCCTGGGTACCGACGGTCACGCGCACCAGCGTGTGATAGTCGCCCTCGCGGTCATGGCGCACTTCGCGCACGTCGAGACCGCGCTCCTTGGCGAGGAACGGCGCGTTGACCATGTTCACCGTGTCCGAATGGACGCGCATCAGCCCAGCGAGCACCGCGCTGGTGATCGGCTTCTGGTTGAGCTCGGCTGCGGCCCCCTCGACTTCGATGGCGATGCTGGTCAGCTCGCCATGCGCCAGCTGGCCGACCAGGCTGCCCAGCTTCTCGGCCAGCGCCATATAGGGCTTGAGCCGCGGCGCTTCCTCGGCCGAGAGGCTCGGCACGTTGAGCGCGTTGGTGACGCCGCCCGTGACGAGATAGTCGGCGAGCTGCTCGGCGACCTGGATCGCCACATTGACCTGCGCTTCGGTGGTCGAGGCGCCAAGGTGGGGCGTCGCAACGAAGTTCGGCGTGCCGAACAGCGGATGCTCCTTGGCGGGCTCCACCGCGAACACATCGAGCGCGGCGCCGGCGATATGGCCGCTCTCCAGGCCTTCCTTCAGCGCCGCCTCGTCGATCAGGCCGCCGCGCGCGCAGTTGATGATCCGCACGCCCTTCTTGGTCTTGGCGAGATTCTCGCGGCTCAGGATGTTGCGGGTCTGGTCGGTCAGCGGGGTGTGCAGCGTGATGAAATCGGCGCGCAGCAGCAGATCGTCGAGCGTCATCTTCTCGACGCCCATTTCGAGCGCGCGCTCGGGGGTCAGGAACGGATCATAGGCGATCACGCGCATGCGCAGGCCAATGGCGCGGTCGGCGACGATCGAGCCGATATTGCCCGCGCCGATCAGGCCCAGCGTCTTGCCGGTCAGCTCGACGCCCATGAAGCGGTTCTTCTCCCACTTGCCGGCCTGGGTCGAGGCATCCGCCTCGGGCAGCTGGCGGGCGAGCGCGAACATCAGCGCGATCGCATGCTCGGCGGTGGTGATCGAGTTGCCGAACGGCGTGTTCATCACCACCACGCCCTTGGCCGAGGCGGCGGGGATGTCGACATTGTCGACGCCGATGCCGGCGCGGCCGATCACCTTGAGGTTGGTGGCGTGCTCGAGAATGTCCTTGGTGACCTTGGTCGAGCTGCGGATGGCGAGGCCGTCATAGTTGCCGATGATCGCCTTCAATTCGTCCGGGGTCTTGCCGGTGATCTCGTCGACCTCGACGCCGCGCTCGCGGAAGATCTGCGCGGCCTTGGGGTCCATCTTGTCGGAAATCAGTACCTTCGGCATGGAATTGCTCCTGCTTGCCACCCTCTCCCCACCGGGGAGAGGGCCGGGGAGAGGGGGAATGTGTCTTGAACCTGATACATCGGGGGAGAAGGCAACGTCCTGCCCCTCTCCCAACCCTCTCCCCGGCGGGGAGAGGGCTTTAGAAGGTCAGCCCGCCTTGGCGGTGGCGTAGGCCCAGTCGAGCCAGGGGCCGAGCGCTTCGATATCGGCGGTGTCGACGGTCGCGCCGCACCAGATGCGGAGACCCGCCGGCGCATCGCGATAACCGGCCACGTCATAGGCCGCGCCTTCCTTTTCGAGCAGGCCGGCGAACTTCTTGATGAAGTCGGCATCGGCGCCCTCGACCGTCAGGCACACGCTGGTGCGCGAGCGGATCGCCGGATCCTCGGCGAGATGGCCGAGCCAGTCGCGCTCGGCGACGATCTTGTCGAGCGCGGCGGCATTGGCGTCCGAACGGGCGATCAGCCCCTCGGCGCCGCCCAGGCCCTTGCCCCATTCGAGCGCGAAGATCGCGTCTTCCACCGCCAGCATCGACGGCGTGTTGATCGTCTCGCCCTTGAACACGCCCTCGGCGAGCTTGCCCTTGGAAACGAGGCGGAACACCTTCGGCAGCGGCCAGGCGGGGGTGTAGGTTTCGAGCCGTTCGACCGCGCGGGGGCCGAGGATCAGCACGCCATGCGCGCCCTCGCCGCCCAGCACCTTCTGCCAGGAGAAGGTGGCGACGTCGATCTTGTCCCAGGGCAGGTCATAGGCGAACACCGCCGAGGTGGCGTCGGCGAAGCTCAGGCCTTCGCGATCGGCGGCGATCCAGTCGCCGTTCGGCACGCGCACGCCCGAGGTGGTGCCGTTCCAGGTGAACAGCACGTCGTTCGACCAGTCGACGGCGTCGAGGTCCGGCAGCTGGCCGTAATCGGCGCGCAGCACGGTGGGATCGAGCTTGAGCTGCTTGACCGCATCGGTGACCCAACCCTCACCGAAGCTTTCCCAGGCGAGCGTGGTCACGGGGCGGGCGCCCAGCATCGTCCACATCGCCATTTCGAAGGCGCCGGTGTCCGAACCCGGCACGATGCCGATGCGGTGCGTGTCCGGCAGGCGGAGCTGCTCGCGCATCAGGTCGATGCAATGTTGGAGGCGGGTCTTGCCCAGCTTCGAGCGGTGCGAGCGGCCGAGCGACTCGACGGCGAGCTTCTCGGGCGACCAGCCCGGGGGCTTGGCGCAGGGACCAGAGGAAAAATAGGGACGCGCCGGTTTGGTGGCGGGCTTCGCAGGCGCAAGGGTAGCGTCGGCGGCAGTCAAATCAGTCATGTAGACTCTCCTCACAGAGAGCACGCGCGGCGTTGGGACCGCGTGGCCCGTCGACGGCCCTAGCGGCAGGCGTGGGATTGTCAATCTCGACATTTACCCGCTACCCCACATCCACGGGAAGCAATTGGGGGGAGTATGAAGACGCGCGACTATCGGCGAGATGTCGATTCTATCCGGCCGTTGGTCGTTTGCGGCACGGTCCTCTTCTTGCTCGGCTGGGGATTGTATGTCTTCTTCCAGGTCGATCTGGCTCTTACCCTGAAGATGTTGCTGCAGCAGGGCGCCGACGAAGCGACTTTAGAGGCTGCCATAGGCGATGCGGCGCCCCGAGGCATGGTCATCCTGCTCGCCACGCTCGGCATGGTGCCGTGCGGGATCGCAATCTACCGCGCGACCCGGACAGCGCATGCCGTGGACGCGGATGCGATGACGATTTCGCCTGGGTGGAGCATCGGGTGGTTCTTCGTCCCCTTCGCCAACCTGTTGATGCCGTTTCGGGCGCTCGCCGAAACGTATCGCGTCAGCATCGGGGATGCCGATGGGGGTTACAATGATGGCAATCTACCTTGGCAGATGCAATATTGGTGGGGACTTTGGGTCTGCTCCCGCATCATCGGGGCCTTTGCGACGCTGGTGACAAGTCGATCGCCCTCCGACATCGCCGGTTTGGGAACGCTGCTGGTCGAAGTCGGCACCTTCCTCGTCGATATTGTGACCGCAGCGCTGTTCGTGTGGGTCATGTTGCGAATCGCGCTGAACTTGCGCGTACGACTTGCCGTCGCGGAAGCTCCGTCAGAGGGGGGCGTTTAACGGTGGAACTATCGCCCCGCTGATCGCTTTGCTGCGCAGTATTGCAGGACAACGAGGAGATCACCGATGCGCACCATTCTGGCTGCCGGGCTGGCCGCCCTGCTGATCACGACACCCGGCGCCGCGCAGCAGCAGAAGGAAAGCGTGGGCGACGGCGCGCAGGCGCCGCTGCGCGATCTGCGGATCAACGAGAAGAAGATTCCGGACGTGCTGCTGCTGGCGGCCTCCGCGCCCTATTCGTCGCAGGGGACGAAGAGCTGCGCGCAGATCCGCGCCGGGATCGCCAATCTGAACGCCGTGCTCGGCACCGATGCCGATGCGCCGGCGGCCAAGGGCGGCAATGGCGGTGCGATCGCGGCGGCGGGCAGCCGGGCGATCGTCGGCGCGCTGATCCCCGGCTTCGGGCTGGTGCGGATGGTCACGGGTGCCGACAAGCAGGAGAAGCGGGTGACTGCGGCGCTCTATGGCGGCACCATCCGCCGCGCCTATCTGAAGGGTCTCGGCGTCTCCAAGGGCTGCCGCCCGCCGGCCGCACCCGCCGCTGCGGCGCGTGCTGCGGTGCCGACGCTGCCGGTCGAAGAGAAGAAGAAGTAAGCCGCGGGCAGGGCAACCTGCCAACATTACGAATACGCAAAGATGCAGATCTGCCTGAATCCGGCGGGGTATCCCACCGGACTCAGGAGATCGCATCATGACTCGCGCCACCCCCGCCTGGCTCGACGCGCCGGCGAACGCCGCGCCGCACGGCTTCGAGCATGCGCCGGACACCACCGCCCGCTATTGGAGCCAGCAGCCCGAGAACACGCTGCCCCCGCCCGATTTCTGGAGTCCCTATGCCCGCAACCGGCCGCTGCCGACGCCGGGCGTGGAGAATCGCAAGGCCTGGATCGTCGGCAGCGGCATCGCCGGGCTCGCCGCTGCCTTCTACCTGATCCGCGACGGCCATATGCCGCCTGCCAACATCACCGTCCTCGACGCCGGGCAGGTGGAGGGCGGCTCGCTGGACGGCGCCGGCGATGCGGAACGCGGCTATCTGATCCGCGGCGGCCGCGAGATGAACTGGAACTACGACAATCTGTGGGACCTGTTCCAGGACGTGCCTGCGCTGGAGCTGCCTGCCGGCTATAGCGTGCTCGACGAATATCGCTGGGTGAACGACCGCGACCCCAATTATTCCAAGGCCCGGCTGATGCACCAGCGGGGGGTGATCAAGGATTTCCGCACCTTCGGCCTGTCGCGCAAGGACCAGTGGGAGATCGTCCGGCTGCTGCTCAAGCGCAAGGACGAGGTGAACGACCCCACGATCGAACAGTATTTCAACAAGGGATTCTTCGAGACCAATTTCTGGGCGCTGTTCCGCACCATGTTCGCGTTCCAACCGTGGCACAGCCTGCTGGAAATGAAGCTCTACCTCCATCGCTTCCTCGATTCGGTGGACGGCTTTGCCGACATGTCGGTGGTGGTGTTCCCCAAATATGATCAGTTCGACAGCTTCGTCCGGCCGCTGACCAAGATGCTGCGGGAGCAGGGCGTGCGCTTCCAGTTCGACACCCGCGCCTATGATCTCGACTTCGCAGTCGAGGGCGAACGGCGTACCGTTACCGGGATCCGGGCGATGGTGGACGGCGCGGCGACGATGCTGCGGGTGGCAACGGAGGACCTCGTCTTCGTGCTGCCGGGCTCGATGACCGAGGGCACCGCCTATGGCGACCTGGACCAGGCGCCGGTGCTGGCGCGCGGACGCCACGATCCCGGCGCGGACAGCGACTGGACGCTGTGGCGCAACCTCGCCGCGCAATCGCCGATCTTCGGCAAGCCGGACAAGTTCTGCGGCGACGTCGCCCGCTCGATGTGGGAATCGGCGACGCTCACCTGCCGCCCGTCGCCGCTGGTCGATCGACTGAGGGAACTCTCGGTCAACGATCCCTATTCGGGCCGCTCGGTTACCGGCGGCATCATCACCTTCACCGATTCGAAGTGGCTGCTCAGCGTCACCTGCAACCGCCAGCCGCATTTCCCCGACCAGCCCGAGGACGTGCTGGTGCTGTGGGCCTATGCGCTGCGGATGGACGTGGCGGGCGACACGGTCACCAAGGCGATGCCCGACTGCAGCGGGCGCGAGGTACTGGCGGAACTTTGCCACCATCTCGGCATCGCCGACGACCAGGTGGCGGCGGTGACCGAAGCGACCAAGGTCCGCCTCGCGCTGATGCCCTACATCACCGCCGAGTTCATGCCGCGCGCGGCGGGGGATCGGCCGGCGGTGGTGCCGCAGGGCTGCACCAACCTCGCGCTGGTCGGCCAGTTCGTCGAGACGGCGAACGACATCGTCTTCACGATGGAAAGCTCGATCCGGACTGCGCGACAGGGCGTCTACACGCTGCTGAACGTGCTCAAGCAGGTGCCGGACATCAGCCCCACCCAGTACGACATCCGCAACCTGCTGCGCGGGGCGCGGGCACTCAACAATGGGGTGCCGTTCCCCGGTGAGCGGCTGCTCCACCGGCTGCTTGGCAAGAGCTATTTCGCGCACATCCTGCCGCCGCTGCCCGAGAAGGACGGGGACGCACTCCACCGGGTGGAGGAGGAACTGGCCGGGTTGTTCGGGCGGGGAAGCCAGATGGTGAGCGAGGCGGCTGATGCCGTGCGGGGGTGGATGGCCGGGCTGAAGGAGCGGTAACGCCGCACGTCCGTCACCCTCACCCTTCCCACCGCCTGCGGCGGCGGGCCAGCATCGGGTCGGCCATGCCCCCGGCATGGCCTGAACAGCGCGGGGCGCTGTTCACCCGATGCTCCTCTCCCATTGGGAGAGGGAGGGAGGCGCGAAGCGCCGGAAGGGTGAGGGTGACCCAACGAAAAAAGGGCCGGCGGATCGCTCCGCCGGCCCCTCTTTTTGCGTCGGGCGCGGACTTAGAAGTCCATGCCGCCCATGCCGCCCGGCATCGCCGGGGCTGCGGGCTTGTCGTCCGGCAGCTCGGCAATGGTGGCTTCGGTGGTGATCAGCAGGCCGGCGACCGAAGCCGCGTTCTGCAGTGCGGTGCGCACCACCTTGGTCGGGTCGATCACGCCGGCAGCCACGAGGTTCTCGTAGGTGTCGGTCGCGGCGTTGAAGCCGAACGAGGTGTCGTTCTGGTCGAGCAGCTTGCCCGAGACGACGGCGCCGTCCTGGCCCGCGTTGCTGGCGATCTGGCGAACCAGCGCGGTCAGCGACTTGCGGACGATGTCGATGCCGCGGGTCTGGTCCTCGTTCGCGCCGGTCAGGCCTTCGAGAGCCTTGGTCGCATAGAGGAGGGCCGTGCCGCCGCCGGGGACGATGCCTTCTTCAACGGCCGCGCGGGTCGCGTGCAGCGCGTCGTCGACGCGGTCCTTGCGCTCCTTCACCTCGACTTCGGTCGCACCGCCGACCTTGATCACGGCCACGCCGCCGGCGAGCTTGGCGAGACGCTCCTGGAGCTTCTCGCGGTCGTAATCGCTGGTGGTGACTTCGATCTGCTGGCGGATCTGCTCGGTGCGGGCCTTGATCGACTCGGCTTCACCGGCGCCATCGACGATGGTGGTGTTGTCCTTGTCGATGGTGACGCGCTTGGCGGTGCCGAGCATGCCGAGCGTGACGGTCTCGAGCTTGATGCCGAGGTCTTCGCTGATCACTTCACCCTTGGTGAGGACGGCGATGTCTTCCAGCATCGCCTTGCGACGATCGCCGAAGCCCGGAGCCTTGACCGCTGCGACCTTCAGGCCGCCGCGCAGCTTGTTGACGACCAGGGTCGCCAGCGCTTCGCCTTCGATGTCCTCGGCGATGATCAGCAGCGGGCGACCCGACTGCACGACCGCCTCGAGGATCGGCAGCATCGACTGCAGGTTCGACAGCTTCTTCTCGTGGATCAGGATGTACGGATCGCTGAGCTCGACCGCCATCTTCTCCGGGTTGGTGATGAAGTAGGGCGAGAGATAGCCGCGATCGAACTGCATGCCTTCGACGACGTCGAGCTCGAATTCGAGACCCTTCGCCTCTTCGACGGTGATCACGCCTTCCTTGCCGACCTTCTCCATCGCCTCGGCGATCTTCTCGCCGACTTCACGGTCGCCGTTCGCCGAGATGATGCCGACCTGGGCGACTTCCTGCGAACCCGAAACCGGCTTCGAGCGCGCCTTGACGTCCTCGACGACCTTGGTGACGGCGAGGTCGATGCCACGCTTCAGGTCCATCGGGTTCATGCCGGCGGCCACCGACTTCATGCCCTCGCGGACGATCGCCTGCGCCAGAACGGTCGCGGTGGTCGTGCCGTCGCCGGCGATGTCGTTGGTCTTCGAGGCCACTTCGCGCACCATCTGCGCGCCCATGTTCTCGAACTTGTCCTTGAGCTCGATTTCCTTCGCGACCGACACACCGTCCTTGGTGATGCGGGGCGCGCCGAAGCTCTTCTCGATCACGACGTTGCGGCCCTTCGGGCCCAGCGTGACCTTCACCGCGTCGGCGAGGATGTCGACGCCGCGCAGGATGCGCTCACGAGCGTCGCGCGAAAACTTTACGTCCTTGGCTGCCATGGGACTGCCCTTTCAATCTGCGGAAGTTTAGGAAGTTTAGGGTAAACGACGTGCTCAGCCGACGATGCCGAGGATGTCGCTTTCCTTCATGATCAGCAGGTCTTCGCCGTTCACCTTCACTTCGGTGCCGGACCACTTGCCGAACAGGATGCGGTCGCCCGACTTCACGTCGAGCGGGGTCACCTTGCCATCTTCGGCCTTGGTGCCGGTGCCGACGGCGACGACTTCGCCTTCCTGCGGCTTTTCCTTGGCGGTGTCGGGGATGATGATCCCGCCGGCGGTCTTTTCCTCGGCTTCGACGCGGCGGACGAGCACGCGGTCGTGCAACGGACGGAAGTTCATTGCCTGATCCTCTTTCAGGTGGATTTCGGTGTTTAGCACTCGGTCCCCCGGAGTGCTAACGGCATGGATATGTGGAGGCAGTTTCGCTTCGTCAACGGGTGCGACGGGAACTTTTTTCGGCGTGTTGGGCCGATAATACGGGTCGTTTACTCCGCCCGGCGCATCCGGTAGCACAGACCCAAGAATACGCTTTGAGGAGCCGCCGGTGAAGCTGGTTCGTACCGCCTGGAAGATACTCGTCGGAATCAAGGACCTGCTCGTCCTCGTTCTGCTCCTTCTGTTCTTTTCGGCGCTGTTCGCGGCGCTCTCCCACCGGCCGACGCCCGCGACGATTCGCGACGGCGCGCTCGTCGTCGCGTTCAACGGCGCGCTGGTCGAGCAGCCGAGCGAGGCCGATCCGCTCGCCAGCGTCAGCGGCCGCCGCGCCGCCGGTCAGGTGAGCGCGCCGGACGTGATCCGTGCGCTCGATGCCGCCAAGGGCGATGCCCGGGTGAAGGCGGTGGTGCTCGATCTCGACAGCTTCCTCGGCGGCTATCCCGCCACGGTGAGCGAAGTCGCAGCGGCGGTGGGCCGCGTCCGCGCCGCCGGCAAGCCGGTGCTCGCCTATGCCACTGCCTATACCGACAGCGGCTATGCGATCGCGGCCAATGCCAGCGAGATCTGGGTCCATCCGATGGGCGGATCGCTGTTCATGGGGCCGGGCGGGCGCCAGCTCTATTACAAGGGCCTGACCGAGAAGCTGGGCATCAACGTCCATGTCTATAAGGTCGGCAAGTTCAAGTCGGCGGTGGAGCCCTATATCCGCGCCGACATGTCGCCCGAGGCGCGCGAGGCCAATACCGCGCTCTACAGCGGCCTGCTCGACCAGTGGCGCGACGGCATCCAGAAGGCGCGCCCCAAGGCGCGCATCGCCGAGTTCCTGATGAAGCCGGATGTCGCGATCACCGCCGCCAAGGGCGACATGGCCGCCGCCAACCGCGCCTATGGCCTGGTCGACCAGCTCGGCGACCGCATCGCCTTCGGCGCGCACGTCGCGCAGCTGGTGGGGGCGCCGAGCGGCGCCCGCGCGGGCAACTTCAACAGCATCAAGCTGGCCGACTGGCTGCAGGCCAATCCGCGCCCGACCAGCGGCGACGCGATCGGCGTGATCACCGTCTCCGGCGAGATCGTCGACGGCAAGGGCGGCGCCGGCAGCGCGGGCGGCGACACGATCAGCAAGCTCGTCCTCGACGGGCTGAAGGACGGCAAGCTCAAGGCGCTGGTCGTCCGTGTCGATTCGCCGGGCGGCTCGGCGATGGCCTCGGAGCAGATGCGCCAGGCGATCCTCCAGGCCAAGGCGCAGAAGCTGCCGGTGATCGTCTCGATGGGCGGCCTGGCCGCCAGCGGCGGCTATTGGGTGTCTACCGCCGGCGACGTGATCTTCGCCGAGCCGAACACCATCACCGGCTCGATCGGCATTTTCGGCATCATCCCGACCTTCGAGAACACGCTGGCCAAGATCGGCGTGACCACCGACGGGGTGCAGAGCACGCCGCTCACCGGCCAGCCGAGCATCTATGGCGGCACCAACGCCACGGTGGACACGATCCTGCAATCGGCGATCGAGGCGGGCTATGGCCGCTTCGTCGGGCTGGTCGCGGCATCGCGCAAGCTCACGCCGCAGCGGGTCGACGAGATCGGCCAGGGCCGCGTCTGGATCGGCGGCATCGCCCGCCAGCTGGGCCTGGTCGACCGCTTCGGCGGGCTGAACGACGCCATCGCCGAGGCGGCGAAGCGCGCCGGGCTCGATCCGGCCAAGGTGCGGCCGGTGTTCCTCGTCAAGAAGCCCAACGCCTTCGCCGCCGCGGTGGCGGCGGGCCTCGGCTCGCTCGGCAACGACGATGACGATGACGGCAACTGGGCCGATGCGCCTGCGGGGTCGGATGCCTATGCCCGCATCGCCGAGGAGCGCCGCGTGCTGCTGGCGCAGGCGCTGGGCGATGCCAAGCGGCTTACCGCGAGCGGTTCGGTGCAGGCGCGCTGCCTCGAGTGCATGGCGCTGGGCGTGCCGAGCGCGCAGCCCGGCGACCTGGCGCTGCTCCAGTTCGCGCTGGGGGCCGCCAAGTGATCGGCATCCGCGCCGCAACGCCGGAGGATGCCGTCGCGATCGCCGCGATCTATGCGCCGAACGTGCTCACCGGCACCGCCTCGTTCGAGATCGAGCCGCCCGATGCCGCCACGATGGCGGCACGGATGGCGTCGAGCGAGGGGCTCTATCCCTGGCTGGTGGCCACCAATGGCGACGGCGCGGACGGTGGCGTCATCGGCTATGCCTATGCCAGCAAGTTCCGTGATCGGCCGGCCTATCGCTATGTCGTCGAAAGCTCGATCTACATGGCGGATACCGCGCAGCGGCGCGGCGCCGGGCGGCTGCTCTACGAGGCGCTGGTCGATACGCTGCGCGCGCAGGGCTTCGTCCATGCCTTCGGGATGATCACGCTGCCCAACGACAATTCGATCGCGCTGCACGAGGCGGTGGGCTTTCGTCGCACCGGTGTGTTCCGCGAGGCCGGCTACAAGCACGGCCAGTGGATCGACGTCGGCATCTGGCAGTGCGAGCTGAACGAGCCTGCCCGCCCGCCGGTCGAGCCGCGTCCGTTCCGCGAACTCGGTGTGGTGCGCGCCTGAAGCTTCGCATGTCGGAGCCTGCATCCGCGCTACACGGTGTCACCTTCGATCTGCGCGTCGATCCGGCGCAGCGGCTGATCCATGCCACCGTCGGCGGGATTCTCTCGCCCGAGGATATCGGCTGGATCGCCGAGGACGTGCGGGCGGCGATCCTGTCCCTGGGAGCCGATGCCGGGCGGCACCGCACGCTCTACGATGCGCGCGGCGTGGCGGTGCTGCCCCAGGCGGCGACCGACATGGCGTTGCGCAACCTGCGCGGCGACGCGCCGCAACTCTGGGCCGACCGGCTGGCCTTCGTCGCCGCGACCGCGCTCACCCGCCGTCAGCTCCGCCGCATCGCCGAGGCGCGGCCCGGCGCCGCGGTGTTCGACGATGTCGACACGGCGCTGGCGTGGCTGCTGCGCGAAGGGGATTGAGCGATGGGGCGGCGGATGCCGCCCCATCGCGGTTCATGCGAGCGCGATGTCCGGCGCGTCCTCGGCCTTCATGCCGATCACGTTGTAGCCGGCATCGACATGGTGGATCTCGCCGGTGACGCCCGAGGCGAGGTCCGAGAGCAGATACAGGCCGGCGCCGCCGACGTCCTCGATCGTCACGTTGCGGCGGAGCGGCGAGTTCAGCTGGTTCCACTTGAGGATATAGTTGAAGTCGCCGATGCCGCGCGCCGCCAGCGTCTGGATCGGGCCGGCCGAGATCGCGTTGACGCGGATGTTCTCGGGACCCATGTCCATGGCGAGATACTTGACCGAGGTCTCGAGCGCCGACTTGGCGACGCCCATCACATTGTAGTGCGGCACGACCTTCTCGGCGCCGTAATAGCTGAGCGTCAGCAGGCTGCCGCCGTTGGGCATCATCTTCTGCGCGCGCTGTGCGACCGCGGTGAAGCTGAACACCGAGATGTTCATCGTCATCAGGAAATTGTCGAGCGTGGTGTCGTAATAGCGCCCGCGCAGCTGGCTCTTGTCCGAAAAGCCGATCGCGTGGACGACGAAATCGATCGTCGGCCAGCGCGCCGCCAGCGTCTCGAACGTGGTGTCGAGCGCGTCCATGTCGGCCACGTCGCAATCGATGAGGAAATCGGAGCCGACCTGCTCGGCCAGCGGCTTCACCCGCTTGAGCAGCGCATCCCCCTGGTAGGAAAAGGCCAGCTCCGCACCCTGGGCGTGCAGCGCCTTGGCGATTCCCCATGCCAGCGATTTGTCGTTGGCGAGGCCCATGATGAGCCCGCGCTTCCCTTGCATCAGTCCGGTCACGTCTTCTGAATCTCCTGTCCTTGGTCCCCCTCTAGACCGGGATCGGGCACTTCCGCCAGAGCGGCGTTCAGCTCCGCCCCGACGACGAGGCCGAGACCCACCAGGAAGAAGAAGATCAGCGAGACCATCACGCCCGCCAGGCTGCCATAGGTGGCGCCGTATCCGCCCATGGTGGCGAGCACCCAGGGCAGCACGCCGGTCACGGTCAGCCACCACAAGGTGGTGCACAGCGCGCCGGGCCATTTCGGATAGCGCCGCGAGCGGTAGCGCGAGGGGGTGAGGGCGAAGAACAGCACGTACAGCGCGCCGAACAGCGCGAACGCCGGCACCGCCTTGCCTGCCGAGGCGAAGCGCTGTGCCTCGGTGGCGAGCGGCAGGATGCGGTAGAGAAACTGCTCGATCCCGGTCAGGATCACCTGGAAGGCGAAGGCGAGCATTACCATCAGCACCGCCGCCACGATCATGCCGATCGCGCCGAGGCGGTAGCGCCAGAACGGCTTGTCCGAGGAAACGCCATAGGCCTGACGGACGATGCCGCGGATCGTCTCGATGAAGCCGGCGGTGGTCCACAGGCCGACCAGCCCGCCGAACCAGAGCAGCCCGCCGGTGCTGCGGGTATGGAGCACCTCGATGACGGGGTCGCGCAGCAGCTTTGCGACGTCGGGCGGCACGGTCTGCAGGAACGCCTCCAGCGCGTGTACGCCGGTGCCCGTGCGGCCGACCAGGCTGGCCAGGGCCGTCGCGACGATGAAGAAGGGGAACAGCGTTACCAGCGAGAGATAGGCGAGGTTGCCCGCATAGGTGAAGCCCTCGTTGAACGTCCCGATCGCGACGCGCTTGGCGATTTCGAACATGCGTTCGGTCACGCCCAGCTCGGCCAGTCGCCGCGGCACCTTTCCGCTGACGCCCAGCCGCCGTGCCTCGGGCGACTGGGGCGAGATCGAAGTGCGCATCGGTTCGTCCACGGGCGTCAGACGCCCATGCGCCCCCGCGGGTTCCCCCCGTTCTTCCATCCTTGCACAAATTCGATGAGCGCATCGTCGTCGACCGGCAGGTCGACCATCAGCGTGACGAACAGGTCGCCGCGCCCGCCGCCTTTCTTGTGGAATGCCCGGCCCTTGAGGCGCAGCACCTTGCCCGAGCTGGAGCCCTTGGGCACCGTCAGCATCACCGGGCCGTCGGGCGTCGGCACGCGCACCTGCGCGCCCAGCACCGCCTCGGCCAGGGTTATCGGCAGGTCCAGCTTGATGTCGTCGCCGTCGCGCACATAGAAACGGTGCGGCTGGATCTCGATGGTGATGATTGCGTCGCCGGGGCCGCCGGGGCCCTCCTCACCCTTGCCGGCGAGGCGCATCTGGGTGCCATCCTCGACGCCGGCGGGGAGCTTCAGGTCGATCGTCTTGCCGTCGCGCAGGGTGATACGCTGGGGGGCGAGCTTGGCCGCATCCTCGAACGACACGGCTAGGCGATAGGCCGCGTTGGCGCCCTTGGGCTGGGCACGCCGCCCGAACCCGCCAAAGCCGCCGAACCCGCCGCTGAACCCGCCGCCGCCGCGCTTGTTGCCGCCGAACAGCCCTTCGAACAGGTCGCCGATATCGGCCTCGTTCCCGCTGAAGTCGAAATGGCCGCCGCCGGGCTGGAACCCGCCGCTGCCGCCCGCGCCGCTGCCGAAACCGAACGGCGCGATCGGATTGCCGTCGCCGTCGATCTCGCCGCGGTCGAAGCGGGCGCGCTTGTCCTTGTCGGTCAGCAGGTCATAGGCTTGCGTGACCTGGCTGAACTTCTCGGACGCCTTCGGATTGTCCTTGTTGCGATCAGGGTGCAGCTCCTTGGCGAGCTTGCGATAGGCCTTCTTGATCTCGTCCTCGCTCGCGCTGCGCGCCACCCCGAGCGTTACGTATGGATCTGCCACCAAATTCCCCAATGCGTCGACTGTCGATCTCCCGCCCTTACAGGACGGTGGTTAATGCCGAAACATCGGCGTGCGAGGTTGTTCGTGCAAGGGGGCGGGGCGGCGCATCGCCGCATACGCGAAATCGCCCGGCCGAAAGGGGGAAAGGCCGGGCGATCGCATTCAGTCGAACGGACTCAGGCGCGCTTAGTGGGGGCGCTTGTGCTTCGGCTTGGTGCCGGTGTCGTCCGTGGTCGTCGTGCTCGAGTCCGTCGGCGACGTCGTGGTAGCCGACGACGAGTCCGGCGTGGTCATCGCGCCCGATCCGGTGGTGCCGCCCGGCGACGTGGTCGTGGTCGACGGGTTCATCGACGGATCGGTGGGAGACGTCGTCTGGCCGGGGCTCGTCTGGCCGGGCATGGTGCTCTGGTCGGTCGTCGAGCCGCCCGGCGTCGTCTGGCCCGGCGTGGTCTGCTGAGCGAACGCCGCCGGCGCCGCAATCAGGGTCGCGGCGGCAAGAATGGTCTTGATGTACATTACACGGCATCCTTCTGTTGATTATGCCAACGGAAGAATAACCGGCGAACCGCGAAGAAGTCTCGCCAACGGATTTCAGTTAGACGATAAAATCCAACGACTCCGGGGCGAGTCGAGCGTCAGGTCAGCCGACCTGCGCCCGGTGCAGCAATTTCTGGTCCGCCAGTACCAGCGCGACCATTGCTTCGACGACGGGCACGCCGCGGATGCCGACGCACGGATCGTGGCGACCCTTGGTACGGATCTCGCTCGCCTCGCCGTCGCGGGTGACGGTTTCGACCGGGATCAGGATCGAGCTGGTCGGCTTGAACGCGACCCGCATCCGCACCGGCTGGCCCGTCGCGATGCCGCCCGCGATGCCGCCGGCATGGTTGGCGAGGAAATCGACACCGCCATCGCTGCGGGGGCGCATCGCATCGGCATTCTCCTCGCCGCGCAAGGTTGCCGCAGCGAAGCCGTCGCCGATCTCGAAGCCCTTGACCGCGTTGATCGACATGCACGCCGCCGCCAATTCGCTGTCGAGCTTGGCGTAGAGTGGGGCGCCCCAGCCGGCCGGCACGCCGGTCGCCTCGCACGCGACGACGGCCCCGAGCGAGGAGCCGTCCTTGCGCGCGGCGTCGACCAGTGCCTCCCAGCGCTGCGCCGCGTCCGGGTCCGGGCAGAAGAACGGGTTGTTGCCGATCTCGGCGGCGTCGAACTTCGCATAGTCGATCGCGTCGCCGCCGATCGCCTCGACCCAGGCGGTGATCGTCACCTCGGGGATCACGCGCCGCGCGACCGCGCCCGCCGCGACCCGCGCCGCGGTCTCGCGCGCCGAGGATCGGCCGCCGCCGCGATAGTCGCGAAAGCCGTATTTCTGGTCATAGGCATAATCGGCATGGCCCGGGCGATAGGCCTTGGCGACCTCCGAATAGTCCTTCGAGCGCTGGTCGACATTGTCGATGTGGAGCGCGATCGGCGTCCCCGTCGTGCGTCCCTCGAACACGCCGGAGAGGATGCGGACCTGGTCCGGCTCCTGCCGCTGGGTGGTGAAGCGCGACTGGCCGGGGCGGCGGCGATCGAGGAACGGCTGGATATCGGCTTCGCTCAGCGTCAGCCCCGGCGGGCAGCCATCGACCACCGCGCCGAGCGCGGGGCCATGGCTCTCGCCCCAGGTGGTGAAGCGGAATACGCGACCGAAGCTGTTGAACGACATCGGCGCACGCCCTCCGTCTGGGTTGAAACCGCGGGCCGTTTCGCAGGTGTCGCGCGCCGCTGCAACCCGTTCAGATGATCTCGAACAGCCCCGCTGCGCCCATGCCGCCAGCGGTGCACATCGACACCACCACATAGCGCACCCCGCGCCGTCGCCCCTCGATCAGCGCGTGGCCGACCAGCCGACTGCCGGTCATCCCGAACGGATGGCCGATCGCGATCGCGCCGCCGCTGACGTTGAGCTTTTCGGGATCGATGCCCAGCGTGTCGCGGCAATAGAGGCACTGGCTGGCGAACGCCTCGTTGATCTCCCACAAGCCGATATCCTCGACCTTCAGCCCGGCGCGGGCGAGCAGCTTGGGCACGGCGAAGACCGGACCGATGCCCATCTCCTCGGGTTCGCACCCCGCCACCTGGAAGCCGCGATAGATGCCGAGGATCGGGCGGCCCTCGGCCTCGGCGGTCTTGCGATCCATCAGGATCTGCGCGGCGGCGCCGTCCGAAAGCTGGCTGGCATTGCCGGCGGTGACGTGGCGGCCCTCGGGCACGAAGGCGCCGTCCTTCCAGACCGGCTTGAGCGTTCCCAGTACCTCGGCGGTGGTGCCGGGGCGGATGCCTTCGTCCTGGGTGACCGTCACCGTCTCGCTGCCGGTGCGGGTGCCCGCCTTGTCGAACAGCGCCTTGGTGACGGTGATCGGCGCGATCTCCGCCGCGAACGCACCACGGGCAAGCGCGTCCACGGCGCGCTGCTGGCTCGTCGCGGCGAATTCGTCCTGCGCCTCTCGCGAAATGCCATAGCGTTCGGCGACGATCTCCGCCGTCTCGATCATCGGGATGTACGCCGCCGGCACCCGGTCCGTGACCGAGCGGTTCGCATAGCGCGGCGCATTGGCCATGGTGAGGCTGATCGACTCCATGCCGCCGGCCAGCGCCACGTCGATCTCGTCGGTCATGATCGAGCGAGCGGCGAGCGCGATCGCGGTGAGGCCCGATCCGCATTTCCGGTCGAGGCTGAACGCCGGCACGCTGTGCGGGATGCCCGCGGCGAACAGGGCCATGCGGGCCATGTTGGACCCTTGCGTGCCCCACTGGTTGCCCATGCCGTAGAACACGTCGTCGATCCGCGCGGGATTGATCCCGGCGCGTTCCACCGCCGCGTTCATCACATGCGCGGCGAGCACCGGCGCTTCGGTATCGTTGAAATAGCCCCGGCCCGCCTTGCCGATGCCGGTGCGGGCGGTGGAGACGATCGCGGCTTCGCGCATGGCACCCTCTCGTCGTTTCGAGTTTCGGGTACGCTTCCGTCATTGCGTGGCGGAATGCAACCGGTTCAGTCGCGGAACTGGGGCGCGCGCTTCTGCATATTGGCCATTACCGCCTCGATCTGGTTGGGCGAGCGCAGCAGCGCCGCTTGCTCGACGCTTTCCGCCAGCAGCACCGCGGCGGCATCGCCCTCGTGGTTGGCGAGGCGCTTGGCGGCGCGGATCGCGTCCGGGCTGCGGCCGGCGATGGCGTGGGCAAGCGCCAGCGCCTCGGCATGCGGATCCTCCGCCAGCCGGGTGACGAAGCCGAAGCCCTGTGCCTCGGCGGCGTCGAATTCGCGCGCGGTGTAGGTCAGCTCGCGCAGCACGTCGTCGCGCACCGTGCCGCGCCACAGGATGAATCCGGCCATGTCGGGCACGATGCCCCATTTGAGCTCCATCACCGAGAGCCGCGTATCGGGCGCGGCGATGCGGACGTCCGCGCCGCTGGCGATCTGCAGCCCGCCACCGAACGCGACGCCGTGGACGGCGGCGATCACCGGCACCGGCAGCGTCCGCCAGCCCCAGGCGACCTGCTGGAAGCTGTTGGCGAGCCCGTGGCTGCGCGCGGCGAGGTCGGTGTCCGCCCCGGCGCTGGCCATGCTCGCCATGTCGAGCCCGGCGCAGAAGGCGCGGCCTTCGCCCGACAGCACCACGGCGCGCAGGCCGGGCGTCGTGCCCAGCGTGTCGATCGCGCCGAGGAGGCCCTCGAACATCGCGGGGTCGAGCGCGTTCATCTTGTCCGGCCGGGCGAGCCGCACATCGGCCACGCCGTCGGTGATCGTCCAGGTCACGCGCTCGCTCATGCTCGGCAATCCTCTCTCGTCTTCAGGCAGGATAGTGGGGCGAAGCATTTGCGCGGGCAAGATGTGGCCGCTAGAAAAGCCGGTATGTCTGCACCCAGCGATCCCGCGGCGCCGCCCCGGTTCGATCCTCGCGCCTTCTTTGCGCTCCGCTTTCCCAACCATGGCAGCCGCCTGGGCGTGTCGTACCGCGATCACGGCGCGGATTGGGCCGAGCTCGAGCAGCCCTGGCGCGCCGATCTGGTGGGGCAGGCGGAAACCGGCGTGCTCGCCTCGGGCCCGATCCTCGCCTTGATGGACATGGCGAGCAGCGTCGCGGTGTGGCTGAAGGTGGGCAGGTTCCTGCCGCACGCGACGCTCGACCTGCGGATCGACTATCTGCGCCCGGCGCGCACCGGCCAGACGGTGATCGGGCGGTGCGAATGCTACCGGCTGACCCGCTCGATCGCGTTCGTGCGCGGCCAGGCGCATGACGGCGATCCGGCCGATCCGCTGGCGCATGTCGCGGGGACCTTCATGGCGGCGGAGGGCTATTGGTGAAACTGCCTCCTTATGCCGAGCTGCTGGGGTTGACGGTGGAGCCCGGCGCGGAGGCGCCGGTGCTGGTAATGCCGTTCTCGGGCGACGTCGTCGGACGACCGGGGTTTCTGCATGGCGGTGCGATCGGCGGGCTGCTCGAGATGGCGGCGGTCGGCGCGCTGCTCCAGGCGCTGGAGGCGGAAGGCGGGGCCAAGGTGAAGCCGGTCAACGTCACCGTCGATTACATGCGCGGCGGGCGGGAGAAGGAGACGCGGGCCAGGGGCACCGTGACGAGGCTCGGCAAGCGCGTGGCGAATGTCAGCGCGATCGCATGGCAGGACGAGGAGGAGCGCCCGATCGCGGCGGCGCGGATGAACTTCCTGATCGTGCGGTGAGCTGAATCCTCCTCTGCAAGGGGAGGGGGACCGCCGCCGAAGGCGGTGGTGGAGGGGTGTCCCCGCTGCAGTGGAAGGCAGAGCCTCCAGCGTCGACACCCCTCCGTCAGGCCTGCGGCCTGCCACCTCCCCTTCCAGGGGAGGATGGTGCCCTTACTTCTTCGGGCTGATCCGCATCAGCCAGCCGCCATCGCCCTTGGCGCCGTCCTGCAGCAGCCACAGCGAGCCGTCCGGCGCCTGGGCCACGTCGCGGATGCGCATCCCCATGTCCCACTGGTCGGCCTTGCGGGCGTTGGTGCCGTCGAGCGCGATGCGGATCAGCGCCTGGCCGGACATCGCCCCCATCAGCAGTGAGCCCTTCCACTGCGGGAAGTCGCCGCCGGTATAGTAGATCAGCCCCGAGGGCGAGATCGACGGCACCCAGTAGAGCTTGGGCAGCTCATAGCCGTCGCCGGCCTTGGGTTTGGGGATCGGCTTGTTGTTGTAATTCTCGCCGAACGAGACGTTGGGCCAGCCATAGTTGCGGCCCTTGACGATCAGGTTGAGCTCGTCGCCGCCCTGCGGGCCCATCTCATGCTCCCACAGATTGCCGGCCGAATCGAAGACGAGGCCGTAGGGGTTGCGATGGCCGCTGCTCCAGATCGCGGCGGGCGCCGGATTCGGCCCGTCGAACGCGAAGGGGCGGCCCTTGGCGGTCTTGGCGGCTTCGGTGTCCTCGGGCGGATCGATCACCTGCACGGTGGTCGCGCCGACCTTGCCGGCATCCGGGTTGTCCGCGGCCGGCTTGCCGTCGAGCGTCAGGTGCAGGATCTTGCCGATCGCCTGGTTGGGGTCCTGCGCAGGCGTGAAGCGCTGGCGCTCGCCCGAGGAGAGGAAGAGCGACTTGCCGTCGGGAGCAAAGGCAATGACCGCGCCGAACTGTCCGCCGTCGCCGTCGGCGCCGGAGCGGAACAGCACCTCCACATTGTCGAGTCGCGGCGCCATCGCCTTGCCGCGGGTCAGCTTGGCGCGGGCGAGCGCCAGGGCGCTGCCGTTGGCGCGCGGCTCCGAATAGGTGAAGTAGATCGTGTTGCTGCTGGCGAAGTCGGGCGCCGGGGCCACGTCGAGCAGGCCGCCTTGGCCGCCGGCGGCGACCTTGGGGACGCCGCTCACCGCCTGCGCCTTCTGGTTGACCTCCCAATATTGCAGCTGGCCCGCCTTTTCGGTGATGAGCGCGGCGCCGTCAGGCAGGAAGGCGAGCGCGAACGGCGCATCGAAATCGGCGACGCGCGTCGCGGTGAACGGCACGCCGGCGGGCAGCGGGGCGGGGGTGCCGCTCGGCACCGGCAGCGGGGTCGGGGTGCCTGCGGTGCCGATGGGCTGCTGGGCATTGGAGCCCGGCGACGAGCAGGCAGCCGCGAACAATAGCGGAATCAAGAGCAGCGAACGGGGCATGAAAGTCCTCTCCGACAAAGCCTCGGCCACGAACGCAGCCGGTTTTGCAACGAGTTGCAACGCCTTTCCTGCCCGAAAAGATGCAGCGGCATTTTCGCGCCCCTTGCTCCGCGCGGCAGGATTGCGTATATCGCAGCTGCTTTCTCGGACATCGTCAAACATGATCGAGGTCGGGGCCACCAGGCTCCGGCGCCGAAGCTGCTTGAATTTAACCGGAGACGTGTGTGGCGAATCTCGCCGAACTGGCCAAGATGATCGAAACCGAAGCGCAGGCGCTGGGCTTTGCCCTGGTGCGCGTGAAGCTGTTCGGCGGCCAGAGCGATCCCACGCTGCAGATCATGGCCGAGCGCCCGGATACGCGCCAGCTGACGATCGACGATTGCGCCGATCTGTCGCGCCGCATCTCGGACCTGCTGGATCGGCTGGAAGCCGAGGGCCGCGATCCGATCGACCATGCCTATCGGCTGGAGGTCAGCTCGCCGGGGATCGACCGGCCGCTCACCCGGCTGCAGGATTTCGCCGACTGGCAGGGCCATGAGGCTCGCATCACGCTCGCCGAGAAGCTCGATGGGCGCAAGCAGTTCAAGGGCGATCTCGCCGGCATCGACGCGGACGCAGGCACCATCACGATCGTGACGCAGGACGAGACGCACCATGTGCTGCCGTTCGCGGCGATCGAGGATGCCAAGCTGACGATGACCGACCGGCTGATCGCCGCCACCGCGCCGCTCTCTGCCGAGGGCGCCGACAAGATTATCGAAGTAGAAGGATAAGCCCGGATGGCCACCGCCATTTCTGCCAACAAGGCCGAGCTGCTCGCGATCGCCGATTCGGTCGCGAAGGAAAAGTTGATCGACAAGGCCATCGTCATCGAGGCGATGGAAGACGCGATCCAGCGCGCCGCGAAGAACCGCTACGGCGTCGAGAACGACATTCGCGCGAAGCTCGATCCGGTCTCGGGCGATCTCCGCCTGTGGCGCGTCGTCGAGGTGGTCGAGCAGGTTGACGACTATTTCAAGCAGGTCGACCTGAAGGGCGCGCAGAAGCTCCAGAAGGGCGCCAAGGTCGGCGACTTCATCGTCGATCCGCTGCCCCCGATCGAGTTCGGCCGCATCCAGGCCCAGGCCTCGAAGCAGATCATCTTCCAGAAGGTCCGCGATGCCGAGCGCGAGCGCCAGTATGACGAGTTCAAGGACCGGGTGAACGAGATCATCACCGGCGTGGTGAAGCGCGTCGAGTTCGGCCATGTCGTCGTCGACCTGGGCCGCGCCGAAGGTGTGATCCGCCGCGACCAGCAGATCCCGCGCGAAGTCGTCCGCGTCGGCGATCGTGTCCGCTCGGTGGTGCTCAACGTCCGCCGCGAGAACCGCGGTCCGCAGATCTTCCTGAGCCGCGCGCACCCCGAGTTCATGAAGAAGCTGTTCGCGCAGGAAGTGCCCGAAATCTACGACGGCATCATCGAGATCAAGGCTGCCGCCCGCGATCCGGGCAGCCGCGCCAAGATCGGCGTGATCAGCCATGACGGCTCGATCGATCCGGTCGGCGCCTGCGTCGGCATGAAGGGCAGCCGCGTGCAGGCCGTCGTGCAGGAGATGCAGGGCGAGAAAATCGACATCATCCCCTGGTCGCCGGACACCGCCACCTTCGTCGTCAACGCGCTGCAGCCGGCGAACGTCAGCCGCGTCGTGATCGACGAGGAAGAGGACCGCATCGAAGTGGTCGTCCCCGACGATCAGCTGAGCCTGGCGATCGGCCGTCGCGGCCAGAACGTGCGTCTCGCCAGCCAGCTGACCGGCAAGGCGATCGACATCCTCACCGAGGCGGATGCGAGCGAGAAGCGCCAGAAGGAATTCGTCGAGCGTTCGGAGATGTTCCAGAACGAGCTCGACGTCGACGAGACGCTGGCCCAGCTGCTGGTCGCCGAAGGCTTCGGCGCGCTGGAGGAAGTCGCCTATGTCGAGATCGAGGAGCTCGCGACCATCGAGGGCTTCGACGAGGATCTCGCGCAGGAACTCCAGAACCGCGCCCAGGAAGCGCTGGAGCGCCGCGAGGAAGCCAATCGCGAGGAGCGCCGTGCGCTCGGCGTCGAGGACGACCTGACCACCATGCCGTATCTGACCGAAGCGATGCTGGTCACGCTCGGCAAGGCGGGCATCAAGACGCTCGACGATCTCGCCGACCTGGCGACCGACGAGCTGGTCGAGAAGAAGCGCGCCGAGCCGCGTCGCCGCGGCGACGACACCCCGCGCAAGGAGCCCAAGGGCGGCATCCTGGCGGAGTATGGCCTGAGCGACGAACAGGGCAACGAGATCATCATGGCGGCCCGCGCCCATTGGTTCGCCGATGAAGAACCTGCGCAGGCAGGCGAGGAGGACGCAATTGCGGACTCCGAACAATGATACGCGCCGACTGACCTTGGCACTGGTCATCCCCCCTCTCGGCCACGGGAGGGGACGATGACCGACGCGGTTCGCACCTGCATCCTGTCGCGCGAGGAAGCGCCGCGGGAAGGGCTGATCCGACTCGTGCTGTCGCCCGAGGGCGAAGTGCTGCCCGACATCCGTGCCAAGGCCCCCGGCCGCGGCGCCTGGATCTCCGTCGACAAGGCGGGGCTCGCGGCGTCGCGCGACAAGGGCAAGCTGAAGGGCGCCCTGTCGCGCAGCTTCCGCACCGGCGAGCTGCGCATCCCCGACGATCTGGAGGACCGGATCGCCGCGCAGCTGCAGCGCGCCGTGCTCGACCGGCTGGGGCTGGAGGCGAAGGCGGGCTATGTGGTGATCGGCGCCGAGCGGATCGAAAAGGCCGCGCGCAGCGGCCGACTCCATCTGCTGCTCCACGCATCCGATGCCCGCGACGACGGCAGCCGCAAGCTGGCCCAGGCGTGGCGCGTTGGCTCGGATCGGGAAGGTTCTGCCCTCAAGGGCTTAACATTGCCGGTCTCACGCACCATATTGTCCTTGGCGTTAGGCCGCGAAAATGTGGTACACGCCGGACTTATCGACGCCCGGGCGGCGCAACGGACGAGCGAAGCGCTCGATCGCTGGCTGCACTTTATCGGACCCGAACCTGATCCCGTGTCTTGCGATTCCGAATCGCAAGGCGCATCGGCTTTGCCGTCCGCCGTGCCATTGACGACGAACATTATCGAGGAACTTGAGTAGCCGCATGAGCGACACCGAAAACGACAAGCCGAAACTGGGCATGCGCGCACCGCTGGGTCTGAAGCGCACGGTGGAAACCGGCAAGGTGAAGCAGAGCTTCAGCCATGGCCGTTCCAACACCGTGGTCGTGGAGGTCAAGCGTCGCCGTGTCCTCGGCCCGCAGGGTGCGCCGATCGACGAATCGACGCCGGCCCCTGCCGCTGCGCCCGAGACGCCGGCTGCTCAGGCTCCCCGCGCCGCTGCCCCGCAGCAGGCGCCGCGCGCCGCTGCCCAGCCGCCGCGCAAGCCGATGGACAATCTCTCGCCGCAGGAGCGCCAGGCCAAGCTGCTCCGCGAGGCCGAGGAACAGCGCATGCAGGCGCTGGAGGAAAGCCGTCGTCGCGACGATCGCCTCCGCGCCGAGGCGCAGGAAGAAGAGCGTCGCCGCGCGGAAGAGCGTGCGCGTGCCCAGACCGAGGCGGCCGCCGCCCCGGCGGAAGCCGCTGCGCCCGAGCCGACGCCGGCCCCTGCGCCCGCTCCGGAACCGACGCCCGAAGTGGTAGCCGAGGCTCCGGCCCCGGCACCTGCCGCGGCTCCGGAACCTGCGCCCGCGCCGGCTCCGGCAGCGCCCCAGGCTGCTGCCCCGCAGCCGGCGGCGCCGAAGCCGGCCCAGCCGCAGGCGGCAGCCCCCAAGCCGGCCGCGCCCGCGCAGCCGCCGCGTCGTCCGATCCCGCAGGGTCCGATCACGCTGCAGCTCGATGCGTCGCTGCCCGCGCCGCGCCGCTTCACGCCGGTCGTGCGTCCGGAAATCCCCAAGCCGCAGCCCAAGCCCGAGCCGCAGCAGGCAGCGCCTGCCGCGACCCAGCAGCCGCAGCAGCAGGCACCGCAGCAGAACCAGAACCAGCAGCGCCCCGCTGCTGGTGCCGGTGCCGCGCGTCCGGCGCCTTCGGGTCCCGGCGCCGCGCCGCGCCGCCCGGGTGCCGATCCGGCCAAGCCGTCGCGCGACCGCAAGGGCGACGATCGCCGCCAGTCGGGCAAGCTCACCGTCACGCGCGCCCTGGGCGGCGACGATGGTGCGCGCGCGCGCAGCCTCGCGGCGCTGAAGCGCGCCCGTGAGAAGGAGCATCGCCGCTCCTATGGCGGCCCGCGCGAGCCGCAGGTCAAGCAGGTCCGCGACGTGGTGGTGCCTGATGCGATCACCGTGCAGGAACTCGCCAACCGCATGGCCGAAAAGGGCGCGGACCTGGTGAAGGCCCTGTTCAAGATGGGCATGATGGTCACCGTCAACCAGACAATCGACCAGGACACCGCCGAACTGCTGGTCACCGATTTCGGCCATAACGTGCAGCGCGTCAGCGACAGCGACGTCGACATCCAGGTCGATACCGAGCTGGATCCCGAGGACAAGCTGCAGCCGCGCCCGCCGGTCGTCACGATCATGGGTCACGTCGATCACGGCAAGACCTCGCTGCTCGACGCGCTGCGCGGCACCGATGTGGTGCGCGGCGAGGCCGGCGGCATCACCCAGCATATCGGCGCCTATCAGGTCACCCTGAAGGACAAGTCGAAGATCACCTTCCTCGACACGCCGGGCCACGAAGCGTTCAGCGATATGCGCGCGCGCGGCGCCAACGTCACCGACATCGTCGTGCTGGTGGTGGCCGCGAACGACGGGCTGATGCCGCAGACGATCGAGGCGATCAACCACACCAAGGCGGCGGGCAAGCCGATGATCGTGGCGATCAACAAGATCGACAAGCACGATGCCAATGCCCAGCGCGTCCGCGAACGCCTGCTCGAACATGACGTGCAGGTCGAGGACATGGGCGGCGAGACCCAGGACGTCGAGGTGTCGGCGCTCAAGAAGATCGGTCTGGATACGCTGATCGAGAAGATCCAGCTTCAGGCCGAACTGCTCGAACTGACCGCCAACCCCGATCGCGCCGCCGAGGGCAGCGTGGTCGAGGCCAAGCTCG
>NZ_CAJYTI010000031.1 GCF_913777625.1 uncultured Sphingomonas sp. | reverse complement strand
GCGTGCGCGCGATATCCTCGTCATTGTCGACGCCGAACTTCTGCAGATAGTCGTGCTTGTCCTTCATCTCGGCATATTCGAGGAAGGCGCCATATTCGCTCTCGGGCATGCCGATCGTGTCGAGCAGGTGGCTGTACGCCGCGATGTGCACCGTCTCCATGTTGGAGAAGGCGGTGAGCATCATCTTCACCTCGGTCGGCTTGAACACGCGGCCGTATTTCTCGTGGTAGCAATCCTGCACTTCCACGTCGGCCTGGGTGAAGAAGCGGAAGATCTGGGTGAGCAGGTTGCGCTCGTGATCCGACAGCTTCTGCGCCCAGTCGCGGCAATCCTCGCCCAGCGGCACCTCTTCCGGCAGCCAGTGGACCTGCTGCTGGCGCTTCCAATATTCATAGGCCCAGGGATATTCGAAGGGCTTGTAGGTCTTGCGGGCTTCGAGAAGCGACATCTGGGGTACTCCGGCAGGTATTCGTTAGATTCGGTAGAAACGGGAAAACTGAGATCCCCCCCCCCCCCCCCGAGGGGGAGGGGGACCGCCCAGAGGGCGGTGGAGGGGTATCGCGGCCGGGGACGAAGGCAGACACCCCCAGCGGGGACACCCCTCCGTCAGGCCTGCGGCCTGCCACCTCCCCTTGCAGGGGAGGATTGCGGAAGAAGCCGCTCACGCCACTCCTCCCGCACTCGCAAAGGTCAGCGCGAAGCCGGTGAGGAACAGGCCGAGCGCGACCAGCATCATGCCGGCGATGCGCAGCGCATAGGTCGCCGGCTCGCTGGCCTCGATGCGCAGCAGCCTACGCGCCGCCGAGGGGCGGAGGAGGACGATCAGTCCTGCCGTGCCCGAGGCGATGCCGAGGCCGGCCTGAAGGGCGAGCGTGCGCGTCATTGGTCGATCACCCGTCCGCGGACGGTCTTCATGCCATCGCGCACGACGATGCGCTCGCGATAGACGACCTTGCGGCCACCCTGCGCGCCGACGCCTAAGAACACCACGCCGATGAAGAAGCCGAAATCATACCAGCCGCCATTGTTCGGCACCGCATAGACGGCGACGTCCGGGAAGAGCAGCGACAGCCCCCAGGCGACCGGAAAGATGAAGCCGTGCCACAGCCCGAGCAGGAAGCCCGGGGCCTGCGGCTGCACCGCGCTCGGCGCCTGGTGCGCGCAGGCGGCGAGCAGGGCGAGGGCGGCAAGGGTCACGGCAGTGCGGATCTTCATGCAGCTATCCCTGCGTATGGCAGACGTCCCTTGGTGCAATGTGCATCGATTGGGCTGCGCGTGCGTTCGGTGCGCGAACCCCTAGCAGGAGAAGACCCATGGCAGATCTGAGCGCAATCAAGGAGCATATGGAAGTCATCGGCGCCGACGGCGTCCATGTCGGCACCGTCGACCATGTCGATGGCGACCGCATCAAGCTGACCAAGAAGGACTCGGGCGCGCAGATCGAAGGCGCCGAGGGCAGCCATGAAGGGCACCACCACTATCTCTCCGGCGGCCTGGTCGCCGAAGTCGAGGGCGACAAGGTCCGCCTGTCGGCCAACGCCGACGTCGCGGCCGAACTGTTCGAAGAAGAAGCCTGACACCGGGCGGCGGGGGGAGCCTCTGCTTCCCCCGCATTGCCGGGTGCGGCCGGCCGCGCGCACGATGCTGCGCGCCCGACGCCGTGATCCCACCATCGTCGAGGACAGGGCGCCCGGAGCGCGAAGATCGATACGATGCGGGCGCATGACAGGCTTTCAGCGATACCTTAATCTGTGCAGGCGCCGCGTTTCGGCGCTACCAATTCCAGGTCGCCAACCCTATCGAAATCGCCCGCGCCGCGCCACCGAAATAGCGGTACCGGCGCAAGTTTTGGCTGTGGATAATCCGACATCTAGAGGCTGTGGCCAGCCATCTGCCCCCAGATATGGTAGAACGGTTTTGCACGCGGTGCGCCGGGAGAAGCTTTGCCTCCCCCGGCGCGGCATGTCAGGTGAAGGACCAGGAATTCGGTGTATCCGACGCCATCAGCGAGATACGAAACGCGATCACCGCGATCCAGAAGAGCACGAAGAGAAGCGCACCCCATTTCAGGGCCAGCCGCTTGCGTCGTTCCAGCTTCTGCATGTCGCTATCCTCCTTTCACCATCGCCTTGGATCAGGGCATCAGCACGTGATCGACCACGTGCACCACGCCGTTTGACTGCGGCACGTCGGCGATCGTCACCATGGCCTGGCCGCCCTTGGCATCGGTGAGCACGACGTTGCCGCCCGACAGGCTGGCCTTCAGCGTCTCGCCCTGCACCGTCTTCAGTATCGCGGTGCCGCCGCCGGCCTTGATCTTGCCGATCAGCTGGGTCGCGGTGACCTTGCCCGGCACGACATGGTAGGTGAGGATGCTGGTCAGCGTCGCCTTGTTCTCGGGCTTCAGCAGCGTGTCGACGGTGCCGGCGGGCAGCATGGCGAATGCGGCATTGGTCGGTGCGAACACGGTGAACGGGCCCTTGCCGTTCAGCGTGTCGACCAGACCCGCCGCCTTCACTGCCGCCACCAGCGTGGTGTGATCCGCCGACTGCGCGGCGTTTTCGACGATCGTCTTGCTGGCGACCATCTCGGCGCCGCCGACCATTTTCGATTGGGCGAAGGCCGAGACCGGCGTTGCGGCAACGACGAGGCCGCCAAGAGCGGCAATCAGCAATTTTGAAACGGGCACGATCAATCTCCTCAACCTGGATCAGGTTTGGAGAAAACCGTGGAATCATCTTGGCGTTGCCACCCCCGTCCCTAGGGGAAGTCGGCGGAATTTTGCTAAGCTACTGATATTCAAGGGTCGGGTTCAACGGTTGGCGGTGAACCTGCCCCTTTGTGCAGCCCCCGATGCAATACGCCCTCCCGGTCCGGCGGACGGGGAGGGCGTGAGATCGTCAGACGGGCGACCGACTAGCGGCCGCTGCCGAGATCACTGGCACGCCAGGCATTCGTCGTAATCGGTCGACTCGCCCAGATCGAACTTGGGCTTTTCGATCGTGTTGTCGGCCTCGACCCCGCCGGCGAACCCGGCGCGCTGCACCGACTTCGAGCGCAGATAGTAGAGCGACTTGATGCCCAGTTCCCAGGCGCGGAAGTGGAGCATCAGCAGGTCCCACTTTTCCACGTCGGCCGGGATGAACAGGTTGAGCGACTGCGCCTGGTCGATGAACGGCGCGCGATCGCCCGCCAGTTCGAGGATCCAGCGCTGGTCGATCTCGAAGCTGGTCTTGTACGTGTCCTTCTCTTCCGGCGTCAGGAAGTCGAGGTGCTGGACCGAGCCGCCCTGCTCGAGGATCGAATTCCACACCGCATCGGAATTCTTCGACTTCTCGCGGAGCAGCTTCTCCAGATACGGATTGCGCACCGAGAAGGAGCCGCTAAGCGTCTTGTGGGTGTAGATGTTCGCCGGGATCGGCTCGATGCAGGCGCTGGTGCCGCCGCAGATGATCGAGATCGACGCGGTCGGCGCGATCGCCATCTTGCAGCTGAAGCGCTCCATCACGCCCATGTCGGCCGCATCCGGGCAGGGCCCGCGCTCGACGGCGAGCGCCATCGAGGCTTCGTTCACCTGCGCGCTGACATGCTTGAAGATGCGCAGGTTCCAGCTCTTCGCCATCGCGCCTTCGAACGGGATGCCGCGCGCCTGAAGGAAGCTGTGGAAGCCCATCACGCCGAGGCCGACCGAACGCTCGCGCGCCGCCGAATAGCGGGCACGGGCCATCTCGTCGGGCGCGCGCTCGATATAGTCGGTCAGCACATTGTCGAGGAAGCGCATCACGTCCTCGATGAACAGCTTGTCCTTGTTCCACTCGTCCCAGGTTTCGAGGTTGAGCGAGGAGAGGCAGCACACCGCGGTGCGATCATTGCCGAGATGGTCGCGGCCGGTGGGCAGCGTGATTTCCGAGCACAGGTTCGAGGTCGATACCTTGAGGCCCAGATCGCGGTGGTGCTTCGGCATGGTCGAGTTCACGTGATCCGAGAACACGATGTAGGGCTCGCCGGTGGCGAGGCGGGTCTCGACCAGCTTCTGGAACAGCGCGCGCGCATCGACCGTGGCGCGGACCGAGCCGTCCTTCGGGCTCTTGAGCTGCCATTCGCGGCCGTCGCGCACCGCTTCCATGAACGCATCGGGGATCAGCACGCCGTGGTGCAGGTTGAGCGCCTTGCGGTTGAAGTCGCCCGACGGCTTGCGGATCTCGAGGAACTCCTCGATCTCCGGGTGCGAGATGTCGAGATAGCAGGCGGCCGAACCGCGGCGCAGCGAGCCCTGCGAGATCGCCAGCGTCAGCGAATCCATCACGCGGACGAAGGGGATGATGCCGCTGGTCTTGCCGTTGAGGCCGACCGGCTCGCCGATGCCGCGCACGCTGCCCCAATAGGTGCCGATGCCGCCGCCGCGCGAGGCGAGCCAGACATTCTCGTTCCAGGTCTGGACGATGCCGTCCAGGCTGTCCGGCACCGAGTTCAGATAGCAGCTGATCGGCAGGCCGCGGCCCGTGCCGCCGTTCGACAGCACCGGCGTCGCCGGCATGAACCACAGCTTGGAGATGTAATCGTACAGGCGCTGGGCGTGCGCCTGGTCGTCGGCATAGGCCGAGGCGACGCGGACGAACAGGTCCTGATAGCTTTCGCCGGGAAGGAGATAGCGGTCCTTCAGCGTCTCCTTGCCGAAATCCGTGAGCAGCGCGTCGCGCGCATGATCGACTTCGACCGGATAGGGCTGCGGCACGATCGCCTTGCTGTCGAGCGCCTTGCTGGCGGGGGCGGCTTCGATGGTGGCGGTCTCGTTCACGCTGTTCTCACTATCCCTGAATTCCATTACTCGGACCCCTGTCTTCCTGCTGCACGCAACAACCGACTCGGGGCACGATACAGAGCGTAGCACCAGCCGGGTTTGCGCGAGAACAAAAAGTGTCCATCGGCCCGGTGCCCGGCACGAGTCTGCCTAGGCCGCATATGGAGATGCGGACGATAGGTTACCAGTGCTTGGGCTTGCCCCTTGGTGCGACCACTACAGATTGTGCCAATCCGAGTCCGGGCACAAGAGCCCAAATGAAGCTGGAATGCAACGGCTCATCGCTGAAATGACTCGGCTCATGGCAGGGCGGGCGCGTGCAAAAAGCCGCGACGCGCGGTCTTCCCTTGCCTCCGGAAAAGGCAAGGGAACGAACGTGGAACTGCAAATAAATTTTGGGGGATGAATCACCCCCGCCACAACCGCTGGTGGGCGTGGCGGCGCAAGCTGCACCATGGGGGCTACCGGAGCGGCAGATACAGCTCGGTCACCGATTCATGCTCGGGCACGTCGGGAAAGAAGGCGACGCGCCTGGCGAAGAGCGGGAAGTCGCCGGGTTCCTCACCGCTTTCGGGCAGCCATTCGCGGTAGAGGAACAGCGCGGCGGGCTCGAGATCGTCGGCTTGGCCCACCACCCGCAGCATCGCGCAGCGGCTTGCCGGGATCAGGCCGGGTTCGATGTCGCGGGCGGCGTCTGCAACCGGATGCGCCACACCGGCGCACAGGTCGAGCCGATAGTCTTCGGGCGGCGTGGTGCGCGGGTCGGTGTGGAAGATGGTGAAGGTGGCGCTGGCCGGCGGGCGGTGGCCGGTCGTCTTGCGCCAGGTGATGAAGCGGCGGATCGTGTCGCCGAGATGGGCGTGATCGCCGCGGTGGGTGAGGAAGGCTACCGGGGTGGCGGGGAAGTCTAGAAGGGTCACCTGGTCTGCGGTGAATCGGGTCTGCATCGTCTGGCTCCTTGCTTGGGTGAGCGGCGCGAGCGCCGCGTGCCAGGGCTGCCAGTCCGGCGCCGCGCGGAACTGCGAGGGCGCCTGGCCGAAGCGCTGGCGGAAGGCCCGGGCGAAGGCCTCGGGCGCTTCATAGCCGGCGTCGAGCGCGATGCCGGTGATCGGCTCGCCGGGCCGATAGGCGAGGCGATAAGAGGCCCGCTTCATCCGCACGAGCTGGACGTAGCGATGCACCGACAGGCCGAACAGCGCGCTGAACTGGCGGTGGAAATGATGCTTCGAAAACGCCGCGACACCCGCCAGCGTCTCCAGGTCGAGATCGTCCTCGGCATGCGTGTCGACATGGTCGAGCACGCGCTGCATCCGGGCATGGTAGCGGGCGAGCGGCGTCTGCATCAGTTCCTCCGTGGCGACGCCTTCCTATGCGGCGGTGGTGCGGCCCGCCCGACCGATCTTGCCCTATGTCAATCGGGGCAGGATTGCGCTTGTCCGGTGTCACGTTAGGCTGCTGCCAAACCAGACAAAAGGGGGCTGCGATGCGGATTTGGGGTGTTGCGATGCTGGCGCTTGTCATTGCCGGTCCGGCAGTGGCGCAGGTGCAGGTGGACGAGGTGCCGGCGACGCGGATCGCCGCCGATCTGGCTTCCGGCAAGACGAGCAGCGCGGCAGTGACCGCCGCTTATCTCGCCCGCATCGCGGCGATGGACCAGAAGGGCCCGACGCTGCGCTCGGTGATCGCGGTCAGCCCCGACGCGCTCGCCCAGGCACGTGCCAGCGACGCACGCCGCAAGGCCGGCAAGCCGCTCGGCCCGCTCGATGGCGTGCCGGTGCTGATCAAGGACAATATCGAGACGAAGGAGCTGCCGACCACCGCCGGCAGCCTGGCGCTCAAGGACAACCGCACCGGCCGCGACGCGCCGGTGGTGGCGCAGCTGCGTGCGGGCGGCGCGGTTATCCTCGGCAAGACCAATCTCAGCGAATGGGCCAATATCCGCTCCGATCATTCGATGAGCGGGTGGAGCGCGGTCGGTGGGCTGGTGCGCAACCCCTATGCGCTCGATCGCACCTCCTGCGGCTCGTCGAGCGGGTCGGGGGCGGCGGCCGCGGCGAGCTTCGCGGCGGTCGCGGTCGGCACCGAGACCGATGGTTCGGTGGTGTGCCCCTCGGTGATGAACGGGCTGGTCGGCCTCAAGCCGACGCTCGGGCTGGTGAGCCGCACGCACGTCGTGCCGATCAGCCACAGCCAGGATACGCCGGGGCCGATGGGGCGCAGCGTGGCGGACGTGGCGCTGCTCTTCTCGGCGATGGTCGGCGAGGATCCCGCCGATCCCGCGACCAAGGGCGCAAATGCGTATCGCAAGGACTATGCGCAGGGCCTCGCGGCCGATGCGCTGAAGGGCATGCGCATCGGCTATTGGCGGCCGGAGATGGCGGACGATCTCGCCGCCCGGTTCGACAAGGCGCTGGACGCGCTGCGCGGGGCCGGCGCGACGCTGGTCGAGGTGAAGGTGCCCAAGCTCGACGGGCTGGGCGAAGCCGAGGGTCTGGTACTCTATACCGAGCTTAAGGCCGATCTCGCCGCGTATCTCGCCACCACGCCGGCGGCGGTGAAGGTGCGGACGCTGGCCGACGTGATCGCCTTCAACAAGGCCCACATGGCCGACGAGCTGGCGTTCTTCGGCCAGGAAACCTTCGTCAAGGCCGAGGCCACCAAGGGCCTCGACGATCCCGACTACAAGGCGGCGCGGGCCAAGTCGCAGCGGCTCGCCGGACCGGAGGGCATCGATGCGATGCTCAAGGCGGCGGGCGCCGAGGTACTGGTGACGCCCACCTATGGCACGCCGTGGTTGAGCGACCCGGCGCATGGCGACCAGTTCGTCGGCCCCTCGGCGAGCGAGCTGCCGGCGGTATCCGGCTATCCGCACCTCACGGTGCCGATGGGGCTGGTGAACGGGCTGCCGGCAGGCCTCTCGTTCATCGGCACGGCCTATTCGGACGGGCTGCTGCTGCGCGCGGGCTATGCGTATGAGCAGGCGAGCAAGGCGCGGGTGGCGCCGGCGTACCGGGCGACGATCCCGGCGGATCTGGGGCCGCGCGGGCGGTGAGGCGGGTTTGATATGGCGCCGGCGCGCAAACCGGCGGATAGGAGGTCGGCTGGCGCGCGAAGGCGTCGTTGGTTGGGGGACGTATGGAAGCGTTTGAGCGGGTCCGCCTGCCGGGGGAGCAACTGCTTTGGGAAGGGCGGCCCTATACGGGGCTGATGTTCCGGCCGATTGATATCTTCCTGGTGCCCTTCTCCCTTGTGTGGGCGGGCTTTCCTGCATCGATGCTCTTTCAGGACGGACTTGCGGAAGTGCCCGGACCCGCGGTCATGATTTCCGGCCTCTTTCTCGTCATAGGCGTTTACGCGACGGTGGGACGCTTCTTGCTCGACATCGCTATCCGCCGCACGCTGCGCTACGCCGTCACCAACAAGCGCGTGCTGATCCTGCGCGGGAAATCGGGATTGCGCTCTGTCACTATCAACGCCTTGCCGATGTTGGATCTGCACGAGCGATCGGACGGTAGTGGCACGCTCCGCTTCGGATCGGGCGGGGGGCTGCTGCAGGGCGGCAACTTCGCCGTTTGGCAGCCTACCTTTGACTCGGTGCCGCAGTTCCTGCGCATCCCGAACGCGCGGGCGGTGTATGAGCTGATCGATCGGGTCGGGCGCGGCGAGGCGGCGGCAGGCTGAACGCGCTGCGCAGCCTTAGCCCCTCCCCTTCAGGGGAGGGGCTTAAGGACAGAACTCACCGCTCGCTCAGATAGTAGCGCTCGATTTCCTTCAGCTCGTCGTCGAGCTGGTACACGATCGGCTGGCCGGTCGGGATTTCCAGGCTGACGATGTCCTCGTCGGCGATGCCGGACAGGTGCTTCACCAGCGCGCGCAGCGAGTTGCCGTGCGCGGCGATCAGCACGCGCTTGCCGGCCTTGAGTTCCGGCGCGATCCGCCGTTCCCAATAGGGCAGCACGCGGGCGATCGTGTCCTTCAGGCTCTCGGTCTGCGGAATCGGGATGCCGGCATAGCGTGGGTCCTTGGTCAGGTCCCAGGGCGAGCCGGCCTCGGGGAGCGGCGGCGGCACGTCGAAGCTGCGGCGCCAGATCTTCACCTGCTCGTCGCCATGCTTGGCTGCGGTCTCCGCCTTGTCGAGGCCGGTCAGGCCGCCATAATGGCGCTCGTTGAGGCGCCAGTCCTTTTCTTCGGGCAGCCACAGGCGGTTCATCGCCTCCAGCGCCAGGTGCAGCGTCTTGATCGCGCGGCTCTGGAAGCTGGTGAAGCACTGGTCGAAGTCGAGGCCCTTTTCCTTCATCAGCGTGCCGGCGGCGGTCGCCTCGCGCACGCCCTGCTCGGTCAGGTCGACGTCCCACCAGCCGGTGAAGCGGTTTTCCAGGTTCCAGGCCGACTGGCCGTGGCGGATCAGGACGAGGGTGGGCATGGGCGTTCTCCTTGTAACTGCGCGTCGCCGTCCTTAGCGAAAGGGCCGACAGGGACAAGCGCAGGAGACGACAAGCATGGCGGTGGTTCGGCAGACGCTGGTCTATGAGGGCCCGGGTGGCCCGTTCGAGGGCGTGGCGGCATGGGACGATGCGGTATCGGGGCCGCGCCCCGCGGTGCTGGTCCTCCCCAACATCCTCGGCCAGAAGGAGGAGGACAATGTGAAGGCCGATGCGCTGGCGGCGCTCGGCTATGTCGCGCTGGTCGCGGACGTCTATGGCCAGGGCAAGCGCACGACGCTGAGCGATCCGGACATGGGTCGCTACATGGCCGAGCTCAATGCCGATCGCACGTTGCTGCGGACGCGGCTGGAGGCGTCGCTCGCGGCGCTCACCGGGCTGGCGCAGGCCGATGCCGGGCGCACGGCGGCGATCGGCTTCTGCTTCGGCGGCAAGTGCGTGCTCGACATGGCGCGTGCCGGGCTGCCGATCCTGGGCGGCGTCTCGTTCCACGGTGTCTATGACCGGCCAGACTATGCCAGCGTCTCGCCGATCACCGCCCAGCTGCTGGTCTGCCATGGCTGGGAGGATCCGATCGCCCCGCCCGAGGCGACCGTTGCGCTGGCCCGGGAACTGACCGAGGCCGGCGCCGACTGGCAGCTCCATGCCTATGGCCATGCCGGCCATGCCTTCACCGATGTCAGCCGCAAGCAGGGTCCGAACCCCAAGGTCGCGTTCGAGCCCAAGGCGGACCGTCGCAGCTGGCAGGCGATGACCAACTTCCTCGCCGCGCTGTTCGGATGAGATGAACGCCCGCGCCGCCTGGAACGCCTTGCTTGCACGGATCAGCCCGCGCACGGTCGACGCCGGCGAGTGCGTGGCCTCGGTGTTGCTGGCGATCCTGGTGGCGCACGCGATCGGCGGCGACAATGTCGCCTGGGCGGCGTTCGCCGGCTATATGGTGATGCGCGGCCATGCCAGCGAGACGGTGCTGCGCGGGCTGCTGCGAATCGTCGGCACGGTGGCGGGCGGGCTGCTCGCTCTCGGACTGGCGCCGCTGGTCGCCGCCAGCTGGGCCGGCAGCGCGGTGGCACTGCTGGTGGTGGGCACGCTGAGCCTCTACCGCGCGCTCACCGCCCGGCGATCCTATGCCTGGCTGTTCTTCGGCCTCACCTTCGCGATGGTGCTGCTCGACAAGATCGAGACGCCGGCCACCGCGCTCGACCGGTTCGTGCTCACCCGCATCCTGGAGACGGTGGCGGGTACGGTTTCCTGCATGGCGGTCAGCATCGTCTCGACGCTGACCGTCCGACGGCGCTGGCCGGCCGAGCGCACGCCCCCGCCACCGGAAGCGCTGTGGCATCCCGCGGCGTTCGCCCATGCGGCGCAGGCAGGGATCGCGCTCGCGCTCCTGATCGGGGTGGCGCGCGCGTTCGCCCTGCCGGCGCTGGCGCAGAGCGCGGTGGGCGTGATGGCGGTGATGCTCGTGCCCACCCAGGGGCTGGGCCGCGGTGGGCTGATACCGGTGAGCGTCCGGTTGGCGCAGCGCTTCGTCGGGTGCCTTGCCGGCGCGGCGATGGCGGCCCTGTGTCTGCTCCTCGCGCAGGGGCATGCGCCGATCCTGATCGCGGGTACCGCGATCGGCGTGGCGATCGGGCGCGCCATCGAGAACGGGCCGCACAGCTATCGCTATGTCGGCACGCAGTTCACGTTGGCCGTGCTCGTGATGCTGGTGCCGGACAGCTATGCCGATGGCGATGTGACGCCCGGCATCGAGCGGCTGCTCGCCGTGCTGATCGGCATGGCGGTGCTGGAGCCGGTGCTGCTGCTCGGCCACTGGCTGATGCCGCGCTACGGCACCGACACCGCGGGGCCGCCGCGGGCGATGGACGAGCCCGGCGGGGTCTAGTGCCGCTGCGAACGGTAACCGACGCAAAAGAGCAACGTCACGCCAGTTTTATCGAAACGCCCCCGAACTGAAACATGTCGGCCGTAGCGGCGCGTTCGCAACCGCAACACCCGCGAGACCTGGGGGGTCCGTCATGAAATTCCACACCGCACTCCGCGCGACCGTTTCCGTCGCCGCGTTCCTTACCGCCGCTGCCGCGCTTCCGGCGCAGGCGCAGGAGACCGCCAAGGTCGCCGCCGATGCCGATACCGGCAGCACGGAGGACACCGCCGGGACCATCGTCGTCACCGCCAAGACCACCCGCTCGGCCACCGCGATCTCGGCGGAGGAGATCCAAAAGATCCTTCCCGGCGTCTCGCCGCTCAAGGCGATCCAGACGCTGCCCGGCGTGCTCTACATCACCGCCGATCCCTGGGGGAACAACGAGCAGAACGCCCAGATCTTCATCCACGGCTTCAACTTCCAGCAGCTCGGCTACACGATGGACGGGGTGCCGCTGGGCGACCAGAGCTACGGGAATTACAACGGCCTCTCGCCGCAGCGCGCGGTGATCTCGGAGAATGTCGGCCGCGTCGTGGTGACCACCGGCGCCGGCGATCTCGGCACGCCGTCCACCAGCAATCTGGGCGGCACGGTCGAGACCTTCTCGGCCGACCCGGCCAAGACGATGGGCGGTACCTTCAATCAGACGGTGGGCAGCTACGGCACCTCGCGCACCTATCTCCGCCTCGACAGCGGCGCCTTCGGACCCGGTGGCGAGAACAGCGCCTATGTGTCCGGCGTGCGCCAGCGTGCGCGTGCCTGGGACTTCAACGGCATCCAGGGCGGCTGGCAGGCGAACGGCAAGTTCGTCCACGATAACGCCGCGGGCAAGCTGACCGTGTTCTTCGACTATTCGGACAAGAAGGAGCCGAACGAGGACGCAACCACCTTCTTCAAGCCCTCGGCTGGTGGCACCGCAACGGCAGCGCAGCTCTACACCCCGCGCACCCGCCCCTTCTATTATGCCGACCTCACCGGCATGCGCGCCTATATGGACGCGTTCGGCAACACCCCCGCGTCGAACGGCGGCAACTACCGCAACTATTATTCGGATGCGCAGCGCACCGACTATCTGACCTATGCCCGCTACGACGCCAAGCTCGGCGACCGTGCGACCTGGTCCAACACGGCCTATTACCATCATAACGACGGCGTCGGCGTCGTTGCGGGACCGCTCGGACAGTCGATCACGGTGATCCAGGCCTATCTCGATCCGAACTATGCCACCGGCCCCAAGTACAAGGCCAACGCCAACGCCTCGGCAGCGCTCGTCGCGGCGACCGGCGGCTCGGGCCTGGTGACGCGCACCACCGAATATCGCATCGATCGCGAGGGCGGCATCTCGAACCTCGACCTCGATTTCGGCGCGCATCAGGTTCAGCTCGGCGCCTGGTTCGAGCACAACAGCGCGACGCAGTGGCGCCGCTGGTACGGCCTGGACGTCAACAATCCGGCGTCGAGCAGCCCCTATATCCGCCCGTCCAACCCGCTGTTCACCCAGTATCAGGGCGAGGCGCGCGTCAACGTGCTCCAGCTCCACCTGCAGGATGCCTGGAAGGTCAACGAGAAGCTGCGCGTCGAAGCCGGGGTGAAGACCAGCGCGCAATGGGCGAACGGGTGGTTCCCGGTGCAGCCGAAGCTCGGCTCGCTCTCCGGGCTGACCGGCAACCTGCCGAGCGGCCGGATCAACACCAAGAACTGGTTCCTGCCCTCGCTGGGCGCGACCTACGACCTGAACGGTCATGAGCAGCTCTACTTCAACGTCCAGAAGAACCTGCACCAGTATATGGCCTATCTGGGCGGCGGTTCGCTTTCGCCCTGGTTCACCGGCAGCCAGTCGGCCTTCGACGCCTTCGCCCAGCAGGGCAAGCCGGAAACCAGCTGGACCTACGAAGCCGGCGCGCGCACGCACCGCAGCTTCGACGGCTTCCTGAGCGGGCTCGACGCGCAGGTGAACTATTACCACGTCACCTTCAGCAACCGCCTGCTGGCGATCAGCACCAACCCGGGCGGCATCGCCGGCGGTGCGATCACCGGCGGCACCTCGATCCTGGTGAACGTCGGCAGCGTGCACACCGACGGCGTCGACGCCGCCTTCACGCTGCACTTCGGCCGCGCGCTGTCGCTGTACAACGCCACCTCGTACAACAGCTCGACCTATCAGAGCGACTATAGCTCGACGGCGCTGGGCATCGGCGCGGCGGTGCCGGGCTGCATCGGCGGCTATGTCGTGAGCGGCGGCGTGGTGCCGACCTGCGGCAAGCAGGTGCCGGGCTCGCCGAAGTGGATGAACAAGTCGGTCGCGACGCTGTCGCTCGGCGCGTTCGAGGCGCAGGTGACCGGCGACTATGTCGGCCGCCGCTACGCGACCTACACCAACGACACCAGCGTGAAGTCCTACTTCCTCACGTCGCTGCGCATCGCCGCCAAGCTGCCGGCGGAGATGGTGCGGCTGAAGAAGGCGGAGCTGAGCCTCAACGTCACCAACCTGGCGGATGTGGGCGGCTGGTCGACGATCTCGGTCGGCTCGGCGACCAACAGCTATTCGGTCTATCCGAATGCGCCGCGCCAGTGGTTCCTGACCTTGTCTGCCGGGTTCTGATCGGCCGGACCGGGTAGAGAAAAGGCCTCGTCCTGCCGGACGAGGCCCTTTGCTTTGCTGTCCCCCCGCCCTCGTGCGGGGATGGCGAGAGGGTCAGTGGACGAAGCGCGCCACCACGTCGCGATAGGAGCGCGAGACCTTCACCTGCGCGCCCGATTCGAGCACCAGGAAACACTCGCCATTGGTGTGCGGCTTTACCTGGCGCACCAGGTCGAGATTGACGATCGTCGAGCGATGCACGCGCTGGAACCGGCGCGGGTCGAGCCGCTTTTCCAGGTCCTTCATCGTCTCGCGCAGCACCAGGTTATTCTCGCCGGTGTAGATCACCATGTAGTCGCCGGCCGCGTCGATCCGCTCGATCGTGTCGACGTCGACGCGGAAGATCTGGCCGCGATCCTTGATGTTGATGAGCTTCTCGAAGCGGTTCGCTGCCGGCTCGCCGCCGTCGCCCGTGGCGATGTCGTCGACCGCATCCGGCGCGACTTCGGCCAGCACTTCCTTCAGCTTCTCCACTTCCTCGACGCCGCGCTTCTCGGCGAGGCGCTGGCGGACGCGGTCGAGCGTGTCGGCGAGACGGGCCGGTTCGACCGGCTTCATCAGATAGTCCACCGCCTGCGCTTCGAAGGCGCGGATGGCGTGGTCGGAATAGGCAGTGACGAAGACGAACAGCGGCGGTTCGACCTCCATCAGGCCCTGGATCACCGAGAACCCGTCAAACCCCGGCATCTGGATGTCGAGGAAAACGAGGTCGGGCTTGTGCGTCTTGATCGATCGGATGGCTTCGCGGCCATTGGAGCATTTGTCGATAATTTCGACATCCTCATGCTCCTGGAGCCGGAGCTCGAGTCCCTGGATCGCCAGGGATTCGTCGTCGACGAGGATGGTACGGATGGTCATGCGGCCTCTCGGTTCGGTTCCTCAAGCTGGAACGGTATCTCGATCTCAACGCTGAAACCTTCCCCGGGTTTCGTTCGCGTCTCGAAACGATGGTCAGGCCCGAAGGCCTGTGCCAACCGCTCCCGTATATTGGCGAGCCCCACGCCAGTGGAAAGCGTCGGCCGGGGACGCGCTTCGATCAATCCCGGACCCGTATCGGACACGGCGATCTGCACCCTATCGCCGGTGAGCCGAGCCGAAACGATGATGTCGGCCCCCTCTTCCTGCGTACTCACTGCATATTTGATGGCATTTTCGACCAGCGGCTGGAGCAGCAGCGACGGCAGCCGCCCCTTGGCGACGCGTGGATCGAGGTCGAAATGCATCCGCAGGCGGTCGTCGAAGCGCATCTTCTCGATCTCGAGATAGAGCTTCAGCGTCTCAATCTCCTGCGCCAGCGTCACGTGCGCGGTGGGCTCGTTGGCCAGCGTGTAGCGCAGGAACGAGGACAGGCGGGACAGCATGATGTTCGCCCGTTCGGTCTGCTTGAGCAGCACCAGCGTCGAGATCGAGTTGAGCGTGTTGAACAGGAAATGCGGATTGAGCTGGTAGCGCAGCATCGCCAGCTGGGCGCTGGAGGCCTGGTTCTCCAGGATCTGCATCCGGTCGATCTGCTGCTCGACGATCAGGTAGAAGTTGATCCCGAAATACAGCGCCGACCAGCCGGCCAGCACCGTGAAGGTGAGGAAGCTGGCGCCGATCACGCGCGCCACGGTGATCCCGGGCTCGGCCGCGTTGAACGAATAGGTGAAGGCCTCCAGCGCCGCGTACAGCAGGGTCGCCACGCCCAGCGTGGCGAGGGTGAGCAGCACGGCAGGAATGCGCGGCAGCCGGCGGTAAAAGCCGTAGAGCGCGGACAGCAGCAGGGTGAGGCAATAGCCGACGATCGCTTCGATGATCGCCTTGATCAGGCCTTCGACGGACAAGCCGTTCGAAATCGATGAAACCGAGCGCAGCAGCAGATAGCCGCTCCAGCCGGTGGCCTGGAGGATCCAGAAGGCGCGGCCCTTGTCTTCGAAGAAGGGACGGGAAAACAGGTCGGGCTTGGAAAGGCCCAACGTCTTGACGCGCGGGAGCGGAAGCGAAGTCTTTGCCACAGCGCGCCTCTACCATCGGCGGGCGCCGGGGGCAAAGGCCGGCACAAAAGCAAACCGCCGCCCCGGTTGCCCGGGACGGCGGCTTGTTTCGGTATTCGTCGGTCGACTTAGAAGGCGACGACGAGCGAGCCGGTGATCGAACGCGGCGTGCCGATGATGGCGTTGCCGATCGAGTAGCGGTTCGGCAGGCCGACGAAGCCGCTCGAGCCGCTGAGGCCGCCGACGTAGAACTCGTCGAAAAGGTTGCTGACGTTGACCTGGAAGAAGGTCTTGTTGTTGTTGATCAGCTTGCCCAGGTTGAAGCGCACATCGACGTCCACGGTGACGTAGGACGGGATGCGGGCGCCATAGATCTTCACCTGCGACGCATCCGGGCAGAGGCCGCCGACGAGCGAGCCCGCGCAGGCATAGACCGGCAGGTTCTCGTCATTGACGAAGCGCGCGCCGGTGTACTTGCCCTGCACGCCCAGGTCGAACAGGCCGATAGTGCCCTGCGCGCGGCCACCGAACGTCCAGGTCGGCGAACCGCCTTCGCGCTTGCCCTTCGTCTGGAAGTAGTTGGTCGTGTAGGTGGTCACGCCGTTCGCGGTGGTCGAGAACTGGCCTGCCTCGATGTTGTCGCGGATCCGCGAGTGCAGATACGAAGCGAACGCATAGAGATTGAGGCGACGGATCGGGGTGTACTGAACCGAAGCTTCGGCGCCATACTTATCGACCGTGCCGAGGTTGCGATACACGCTGGTGTCGCTCTCGATGTCGTAGACCGAGACGGTGCGGTTCTGGAACTGGGTGTACCAGCCCGACAGCTGCGCCTGCACCTTGCTGGTGTTGTAGCGGAAGCCCAGGTCGAACGAGTCGGTCGTCTCCGGCTTCGGCGTCGCCTGCGAACTGCCCTTCGGATAGTAGAACGAGTTGTACAGGTTGTCCGTGCTCGGGACCGAGAGGCCCTTCGCATAGCTGGCATAGACGCTGTAGCCGTTGCCGAACTTGTAGGTCGCACCGATGTTCGGCAGCGCGCGGTTGTAGTTCAGCGTCCGGGCCTGCGGCGGCGCGAAGCCGATGACGCAGGCGTTCTTGAGGTTGGCGCACGAGCCGGTGGTCGGACGGTTCACGCTGCCCACCGTGGCCGTACCCGGCGCGAAGTAGGTGTAGGGGTTGGCCGCGGCGTAGGCAGCGACCTGATTCTGCGCGAGGCAGGCGACGTTGCCGTTGGCCTGGACCGTGAAGCAGAGCTGGTTCAGTTCGCGACGGAAGAACGGTGCGCGGACGCCCACGTTCACGGTCAGCGCCTCGTCGAAGAACTGGCCGCGATATTCCGCCGACACCTGGTTCAGGATCGCCTTCGAGCGACGGTTGCGCTTCTCGATCGGGTTGCCGTTGACGTCGAGAACGGGGTTGTTGACCGGGAAGACATCGAACGGTTCGCCATTGGCCTGGACGAGGCCGGCTTCGCCGGTCTGGCGGTGCTTGCCGTAGTCCAGCGTGTAGTTCAGGCGGATGCGGTTGTTTTCGTTCAGCTCGTAGGCGAGACCGGCGACCGCACCGAAGCGGCGGGTCTGGGTCTGGCTCGGTGCGATGCCGAGGATCGTGTCGAGCGTGTCGCCGTCGCCGTTCAGGTCACGGCCGACATAATAGCCGAAGCCGCCGGGCGAGCCGTTGCCGGTGTTGCCGGTGGTGTTGATCACGCCCTGCACGCTGCTGGCGGTGCAGGCGCGGTTGGTGGTGCTGCCCAGGTTGCCGCAGCCTTCGAGCAGGCTGACCGTGCCGCCGCCATTGGCCTTGGTGTACTGGTAGCTGGCGTCGAAGGTGAAGATCAGCTTCTCGGTCAGCGTGAAGCGCGAACCGAAGCGGACACTGCCGGTGTTCGACGGGTTGTAGCGGCGATCGAACTCCTGGCCGCAGCTGGCGCCGGCGGTCGGCGCGGCAGGGGCTGCCGCCAGCACGTCGGCGACGCCGGGGCGCGCGGTCGCATTCAGCGTGCACGGATAGTTGATGTTGTAGAAGCGCTCGCTGCGGGTCACCGGATAGCGGTTCGCGGTGTTCGGGCCGACGATGCGGGTGCCGGTGGGCGTCACCACGCCGTTGACGAGCGCGTAGCTTGCGGAGCCGTCGGTACGCAGCGGCACCGAGCCGAAGAAGTTGTTGCGGTTTTCGTTGTACTGGCCGGCAACCGAGACGAAGTCGCCATTGTCGCCCAGGCTCTTGTAGATACGGGCGTTGTACTGCTGCTTCTTCAGCTTGCCGTAGTTGTTGAACGGCTGGTTCGCTTCGGTGCTCGAGCCCGAGAAGAAGGCGCGGATGCCGGTATGGGCGATGTCGCCGGTGTCGATCATGCCGAACATGCGGTAGATCGGGCGGTGCATGTTGCCGCCTTCACCGATGTAATCGCCATAGGTGCCCGAGAGCATCGCACCGAACTGCTCGGAGGGAACGCGGGTGCGGATGTTGACGGTGCCGCCCACGGCCGACGCGGTCGGGCTGTCGACGTCGGTGGTGCCGAGGTTGACGCTGATCGACTCGAGCGTTTCCGGGTCCTGCTGCTGGTTCGAATAGATCGCGTAATTGCCGGTGTCGTTCAGCGGAATGCCGTCCAGCGTCTGCGAGATGCGCGAGCTGTCGAAGCCGCGGATCGTGAACGTGCCGCCGGCCGCGCCGGTCGCGTCGTTGTTCTGGAAGCTGACGCCCGGCACCATGTTGATGATGTCGTTGACGGTCTGGCCGGGGCGCTGGCGGCTGATGAGGTCGCGGCCCACGGTGATGCGCGACTTGGGAACGTCCGGGATGACGACCGATTCGTTGACCGTGCGGGCGCCGGTGACGACGATTTCGCTCGGCTCTTCGAAGCTGGTGGAGCCCGAAGACTGCGCAAAGGCGCTCGCCGGAAGAAGCAGGGCGGCAACGGCCACGCCCGCATAGAGGTTGGTTCGCATCTAGAGTTCCCTTTTAGAGCCTGTGGCTACCAGTCGCGGCGCTTCTCGCGCCATCTGTTCCGGCTGCCCCCCTGCTTGGGTTTGATTGCGGAATTGTGACAGTCAATCCCTACTTAACGTTCCAAGATGGTGCGTTGCAAAAACGCATCACTCGGAGGCGCTTACGATGGCCAGCCAATCCGCCTCGCTGATCACCCGGATTCCCAGATCCGCCGCCTTTTTCAGCTTCGATCCGGCACCCGGGCCGGCGATCACGAGATCGGTTTTCGCGGAGACCGAACCGGACACACGCGCGCCCAGCCGTTCCGCCTGCGCCTTGGCCTCGTCACGGCTTACCGCTTCCAGCGTGCCGGTGAACACCAGCGTCTTGCCGGTTACCTCCGAGTCGCGCGATTCGACGACGAACGGCGGCGGTGCGACTTCGCCCAGCAGATCGGCCCAGGCCGCGCGATTGTGCGGCTCGTGGAAGAAGTCGGCCAGTGCATGGCCCACCGCCGCGCCGACATTCTCGACCCCGATCCGCTCGGCGATCGCCTTGTCGAGCCGGGTGCGGTGCTTCGCTTCGGTTTCGCCGAGCTGCGGCGGAGTCGCCTCGCGCAGCGCGATCAGCTCGTCGGCCAGGGCTTCCAGCGCGGGCAGGGTGACGTAGCGCTTGAGCAGGTCGCGCGCGGTGATCGCGCCGATATGGCGGATGCCCAGGCCGAACAGCAGTCGCGCCGCATCGGGTGCGCGCTTCGCCTCGATCGCGGCCATCAGCCCGTCGACCGACTTTTCCTGCCAGCCTTCCCGGCCGACCAGCTGGTCGCGGTGCCGGGCGAGGCGGAAGATGTCGGCAGGCTCGGCGATCCAGCCCAGATCGAGCAGCTCGATCAGCGTCTTCTCGCCCAGCCCGTCAATGTCGAGCGCGCCGCGGCTGACGAAATGCTTGAGCCGCTCCAGCCGCTGTGCCGGGCAGATCAGCCCGCCGGTGCAGCGGACATCGACCTCGCCTTCCTCGGCTACCGCTTCCGATGCGCAGATCGGGCAGTGCCTGGGGAAGTGCCACGCGGGCCGCGGCTCGTCGCGGGTGAGATTCTCGACGATCTGCGGGATCACGTCGCCGGCGCGCTGGAGTACGACGCGGTCGCCCGGGCGCACGCCGAGGCGGGCAATCTCGTCGGCATTGTGCAGCGTCGCGTTGCTGACGATGACGCCGCCCACCGTCACCGGCTCCAGCCGCGCGACGGGGGTGAGCTTGCCGGTACGGCCGACCTGGATATCGATCGCCTGCAGCGTGGTCTGGGCGCGTTCGGCGGGGAATTTGTGCGCCAGGCCCCAGCGCGGCGCACGGCCGACATAGCCGAGCCGCTCCTGCCAATCGAGCCGATCGACCTTGTAGACCACGCCGTCGATGTCGAACGGCAGGTCAGCGCGCCGCGTCTCGATCGCGCGATACTGGGCGAGCGCGTCCGCCAGCGTGGGCGCGCGAACGAACAGATCCGAGACGGGGAAGCCCCAGGCGCGAATGCGGTCGATCGCTTCATACTGCTTGTCGGCGAGCGGTTCGCTCAGCTCACCCCAGCCCCAGGCGAGAAAGCGCAGCGGACGGGTCGCCGTGACGGCGGCGTCCTTCTGGCGCAGCGATCCGGCGGCAGCGTTGCGCGGGTTGGCGAACTGACGTGCTTCCTTGCCGGTCTCTTCGGCCTCGGCGAGCAGCCGGGCATTGAGCGCGGCGAAATCGGCCTTGGCCATATAGACCTCGCCGCGAACCTCGCACACCGCCGGTGCGCCTGCGATGCGCTGGGGGATGTCGGCGATGGTGCGGACGTTCGGCGTCACGTCCTCGCCGATCCGGCCGTCGCCGCGGGTGAGCGCCTGGACCAGCACGCCGTGTTCGTACCGCAGCGAGCAGGACAGGCCGTCGATCTTGGGCTCGGCGGTGAGTTCGACGGGCGCATCGTCGGCAAGCTTGAGGAAGCGGCGGACGCGGCCGAGAAAGTCGGCGGCGTCCTCGTCCGAAAAGCCGTTGTCGAGGCTGAACATCGGCCGCGCATGCGCCACCTTGGCGAGCGGGCCCGAGGGCGTCGCGCCCACCTGCCGCGAGGGGGAGTCGGCGCGGACAAGGTCCGGGAAGGCCGCTTCGATCTCGGCATTGCGGCGGACCAGCGCGTCGAACTCGGCGTCGCTGATCTCCGGCGCGTCCTCGTCATGATAGCGACGATTATGGTGCGCGATCTCGGCGGCGAGGCGGGCGAGTTCGGCGGCGGCGTCTAAGGGCGTCCGGGGCAGCGTCATGCCGCGCAGCTAGGGGAAGGACGCGCGACGGATCAAGCCTCCTCCTCGGCCGGGTCGAGCGGGCGCGTCGCCCAACTGGCGTAGAGCGTGGGGACGGCGCTGTAGAGCGTCATCAGGAAGAAGGCGCAGCCCATCGCCCGCAACGACAGGTCGGCGCCCGACCAGCCTTGCAAGGCTGCGATGGCTGCGATGCCCCAGAACAATATCAGCCCCGCCACCGCCATGCTCGCAAAGGTGACCAGAAAGGCGCGGCGACGCAGATCGCGATCCCATTCGTCCACGGTCTCGGCCGTGCCCCAGGGCTTTACCGGCCCGTAGAGCGGGAACATCACCCCTCCGACGAACCCGACCATCACCAAGGCGTAGCCGAGGTAGAATTGTCTGCCCGACAGAAGGAATTCGATGACGACGCCGGTTGCGGCCAGCGTCAGGGCAAGGAGGGGCAGCCATCGCATTCGGCGCCGACGCGGCCGACCTTCTGCAAGTGCCGGAATGCCGGTGCGGCGGGAAAGCTCGTCCAGCGTGGCGATGAAGCGGTTGGTCACAGCATGAGATCCTCTTGGGCTTCGGCTTCGGGCGGCATCGGTATCGTGAACTCGGCGAAGAGGATGGGTAGCAGGAGGCCCGCGTACAGGATCGCGCCGCCCCACAGGAACCAGTCCTGGGGTGCGGCCGGCATCGGCCAGCGAAAGGAAGACGCGACGCAAAGCCACCCGAAGACGAGTCCGACCAGCAGCAACAGGACCTGAAAGCTGCGCATGGTCGCGCGTTGCAGCGTATCGCGCTGGAACTCGTCGAAAACGACCGCCTCGTCCCGTCGCCTCGATTGTATCCTGAAGGGCGACGCGCTGACTGCGATCGTCATTAGAAGGACAAACGGCGTTAGAAGCCGAAGATAGGCGTCCTTGTCCGTGACCCACGGACACGCACCGGCATAGACTAGCATCAGCGAGATGGCCGCCAGCACGACCCAGCGCGTACTGCGCCGCCGCCGGATTCCCCAAATGGAACCGCCGGATCGAAACCCCGGGGAGATGTACCCGCTCACGCTACTTCCTCCTCCTCTTCCCCGTCAAAGGGCGGCAACGGGACCAGGAATTCGGCGAAGAGCACCGGCAGCGCCGCGCCGATGCCGGTCACGACGATCGCGAGGCTCGCCCATTGTTGCCAGGATCGTGGCGCCGGGCCGCCGAAGCGGGTGGCGTAGGCAAGCCAGGCCAGGCCGCAGAGCAGCAGCGCCAGCACAACCCGATAGCTGTAGCTGGAGGCGCGTTGCAGCAGGTCTCGCTCGCATTCGTCGAACACGGACAGCCCGCGCGGCGTCAGCCAGCTGTCCCTTCCGAACGGCGAGATGCGGACACCGAGGATGACGGGGAGCAGCACCCCGGCTTCGAAACCCCAAAGCGTATCGGGCGCCACCAGCGGGAACATGCGCGCCACTGCGTATCCGGCGGCGATCAGGATGCCCGCGACCAACACCCAGCGGCTCGAGCGCCGACGTCGCTGGCTCGCGCGTCTGTTGCCCGTCCACGCCCGCGAATCATAGCGCATCACGCGTCTCCTGCCCGGCGCAGTGCAACTGCCACCGGTTCGAAGGGTTCGAAGGAAAAGAGCAGTTCCACCGGCACGCCGAATACCTGCGCGATGCGCATCGCCAGTTCGAGGCTGGGCTTGTAGTCGCCGCGCTCTAGATAGCCGATCGTCTGCGGGTTCACCTCCACCGCCTCGGCCAGCGCCCGCCGGGTCATGCCGGATTCGGCGCGAAACAGCGCGATGCGGTTGTGAATGATCATGGAACGATTGGATCCTTGGCGCGATTCGTTGTGTATACACAACATATCTTTGGGTCAATGCACTGGGGTGCACCGGCGGACGGGGTTGATCTAGGGCGGGGCGGTTGCGAGAGAGGGTGCATGGCGATGGCAAAGACGTTCGCGCGCTGGCTGATCGCCGCGCTGCTCTGGATCGTGGTGGCGCTGTGCCTGTTCCTCACGCTGGTGCCGCCGTTTCTCGATCGCATCTATTATCGGGGTGCGGAGACCGGCCATTTCGACGGGCAGCATTTCGCCAATCCCGACGGCGAGACGGCGCCCGCGCCGGCGCTCGCCTTCGTGTTCCTCGCCCACCGGGTGGCGAGCGCCACGCAGCAGCCGCTATGGCCCGCCAGCGTGGCCGTGGCCCTGGGGCATCCGCCGGCGCAGGTGGAGGGCCAAGCGATGAAGGCCACCTGGATCGGCCATGCCAGCGTGCTGATCCAGACCGAAGGGCTCAACATCCTCACCGATCCCGTCTGGAGCGACGTGGCCGGGCCGTTCGGTCTCGGGCCGAAGCGGGTCGCCGTGCCCGGTGTCCGGCTGGCAGACCTGCCGAAGATCGACCTGATCGTCGTCAGCCACAACCATTATGATCACATGGATCTCGCGACGCTGAAGGCGCTGTGGCAGCGGGACCGGCCGATGATCGTCACCGGGCTCGGCAACGACAGCGTGATCGGCCAGGCGGGCGTACCGGCGCGCGGGCTCGACTGGGGGCAGCGGCTGACGCTGCGGCCCGGCATCGACGTGGTCGTGACGCGCAACCATCACTGGAGCAGCCGCTGGTTCGCCGATCGCAACCGCGCGCTCTGGTCGAGCTTCGTGGTGACGCTGCCGGGCGGCAACCTGTTCTTCGCCGGCGATACCGGCTGGGGCGACGGGAAATGGCCCGCGGAAGCTGCGGCGCTGGGCCCGGTGCGCTTTGCGGCGATTCCGGTGGGTGCCTTCCGCTTCAAGCCCGGGCAGATGGCCGCCGACGCGCATATCGGGCCGCACGATGCCGTCCGGGTGTGGGACGGGCTTGGCCGTCCCTGGGCGCTGCCGATCCATTGGGGTACCTTCCGCCTCTCCTGGGAGGCCTATCGCACTCCGCCGGACATGCTGGCGGCGATGCTGCGCTGTGGCGGCACCGATCCGGCGCGGTTCACGGACCATCCGCTCGGCCAAAGTTTCGACGTGCCGGCGATCGGCACCCCGCCGGCGCCGCCCCGCGAGGACGGCATTGCCAAATGCCGCGCCGATGGGCGGTTCGACCGCTTCCGCTAAGCTTGAGCCGCCGCGCTGTCGCCCGTACAGGAGCGGCAGGGGCGGGGTGGATGAGCAGCGAAACCGGCGCGGCGCGCGACTATCAGACGAGCATCGAGCGGGTCGGCAAGGCGCTCGCGATCGGCAGCGGACTCGGCGGCCTGCTGGTGCTGCTGCTGTTGGTCGCCGCCGGCCAGCGGACCGCGCCTGCCCTGATCGCGGGGGTGCTGTTCGGCAGCCTGTTCGTCGCCATCGCGCTCGTCTCGGTGGGCGGCCCGATCTGGCTGATCCTCCATGCGCTCGGCCTGCGCGGCGGGCGCTATGCGGCGATCGTCACCGGGCTGCTCGGCTGGGGGCTATGGGCCGGCGCGCAGGGTAGCAGCCGCTTTACCATCGCGCCGATCGATACGCGGGGCTGGCTGTTCGCGCTGGCGTTCAAGGCAGCGCAGGGCGGTGCGGTCGCGCTGCTCGCCGCCGGCATCGGCCTTGCCATGTGGCGGATCGCCTACCGGCCAACGAAGTCCTGAAATAAGACTCGTATATCAGATATTTGGGAGTCGATCTGCCTACACCTCGCATGGTAAATGCCTCGTATCGACAAAGAAGAGAGGGAGCAGCATGCGAGGATTGCTTCTGCCGCTGGCTGCGGCTTGGCTGGCGCTGCCGATGGCGGCGCACGCGGCCGAGATCATCACCTTTGCGCCACTTGCCAGCGCTGCCAGCCATAGTGTTGCGGGCCCCTATGTCGAAAAGGGGCTGAAGTTCGCGATGTCGAACCCCTTCGGCTTCTTCGTCTGGGGAACGGGTTCGGCTGGGAATGCCCAACCCGGTGGCGCGACGCTGGCGCCCTCGTCCTACGGCAATCTGACGATCAGCACGGCTGGCGGGACCACCTTCGATCTTGTTCGGTTCGACGTGGCGGATGTGATGAATTTCGGCAGTGGCGGGCCGATCGTCTACAGCTACGAGTCGTTGGGCGGGTCCGGCACCGGGCTGTTCAACCTCGATATCACGCCAGGCCTTCAGACCGTGTCGCTCAACCTCACCGATCTGAAGCGCTTCACCATCTTTGCCGACCCGCCCGGCGTGCAGATCGACAACGTCACCTTCACGCTCGGTACCAGCGGGGTCCCCGAGCCGGCGAGTTGGGCATTGCTGATCGGCGGTGCCGCGATGGCCGGTGCCGCGCTGCGCCGTCTGGCGCGACCCGCAACTGCCTGAACAAAAAGGGGACGGGCGCGGCTTTTCAGGTCCGCCGCGCCACCCCATATTCGCCGTCATGGCGATCCAGATTCGGACCAACCTTGCCGAGCCCGAGACGGGCCAGGCGTTCATCCCCCACCGCCCGCAGCGCCCCGAAAAGGCGGAGGGCGGGAAGCGCTTCAAGCTCGTCTCCGAATACCAGCCCTCGGGCGACCAGCGCTTCGCAATTCCCGAACTGGTCGAGCAGGCGCGGGCCGGCGAGCGCGACCAAGTGCTGCTCGGCGTCACCGGATCGGGCAAGACCTATACGATGGCCAAGGTGATCGAGGAACTGCAGCGCCCCGCGCTGATCCTCGCGCCGAACAAGATCCTCGCCGCGCAGCTCTATGGCGAGTTCAAGAGCTTCTTCCCCGAGAACGCGGTCGAGTATTTCGTCAGCTATTACGATTACTATCAGCCCGAGGCCTATGTGCCGCGGTCCGACACCTATATCGAGAAGGAAAGCTCGATCAACGAGGCGATCGATCGGATGCGCCACGCGGCGACCCGCTCGCTGCTGGAACGCGACGACGTGATCATCGTCGCCTCGGTTTCGTGCCTCTACGGCATCGGCTCGGTCGAGACCTATTCGGCGATGATCTTCGACCTGAAGAAGGGCCAGGTGGTCGACCAGCGCGAGATCATCCGCAAGCTGGTGGCGCTCCAGTACAAGCGCAACGATGCCGCCTTCGGGCGCGGCGCCTTCCGCGTGCGCGGCGACAATCTCGAGCTGTTCCCCTCGCACTATGAGGATACCGCCTGGCGGATCAGCTTCTTCGGCGACGAGATCGAGGAGATCGTCGAGTTCGATCCGCTGACCGGCAAGAAGGTGGCGAGCCTCGATTATGTCCGCGTCTATGCCAACAGCCACTATGTGACGCCGGGGCCGACGCTGAAGCAGGCGATGGAGGCGATCCGCCACGAGCTGACCGAGCGGCTCAAGGAGCTGGAGGCCGAGGGCAAGCTGCTGGAGCTGCAGCGGCTGGAGCAGCGCACGAACTTCGACCTGGAGATGATCGCGGCGACGGGCAGTTGCGCGGGAATCGAGAATTACAGCCGCTTCCTCACCGGCCGCCTGCCCGGCGAGCCGCCGCCCACGCTGTTCGAATATCTGCCCGAGAACGCGCTGCTCTTCGTCGACGAGAGCCACCAGACGATCGGCCAGATCAACGGCATGTCGCGCGGCGACCACAAGCGGAAGCTGACGCTCGCCGAATACGGCTTCCGCCTGCCTAGCGCGATCGATAACCGACCCTTGCGCTTCAACGAATGGGACGCGATGCGGCCGCAGACCACCTATGTCTCGGCCACGCCCGGCGACTGGGAGATGGAGCGCACCGGCGGCGTGTTCGTCGAGCAGGTGATCCGCCCCACCGGCCTCATCGATCCGCCGGTGGAGATCCGGCCGGTCGAGGAGCAGGTGCAGGACCTTATCCAGGAGTGCAAGGCGACCGCGGCCAAGGGCTATCGCACGCTCGTCACCACACTGACCAAGCGCATGGCCGAGGACCTCACCGAATATATGCACGAGGCGGGCGTGAAGGTCCGCTACATGCACTCGGACACCGAGACGCTGGAGCGCATCGAGCTGATCCGCGACCTGCGGATGGGCGTGTATGACGTGCTGATCGGCATCAACCTGCTGCGCGAGGGGCTCGACATTCCCGAATGCGGGCTGGTCGCGATCCTCGATGCCGACAAGGAGGGCTTTTTGCGCTCCGAGACTTCGCTGATCCAGACCATCGGCCGCGCCGCGCGCAACGTCGAGGGCAGGGTGATTCTCTATGCCGATCGCATGACCGGCAGCATGGAGCGCGCGCTCGCCGAGACCGGCCGCCGCCGCGAGAAGCAGATGGCGTACAACCTCGAACACGGGATCACGCCGGAAACGGTGAAGAAGAATATCGGCGACATCATCGCCCATGTCGCGTCGAAGGACGGGGTGACGGTGGAGATCGACGCCGATCGCCCGCACATGGTCGGCCACAATCTGCGCGGCTATATCGAGGAGCTCGAGAAGAAGATGCGCGACGCCGCCGCGAACCTGGAGTTCGAGGAAGCGGGCCGGCTGCGCGACGAGATTCGCGCGCTGGAGGCGGAGGAACTCGGCCTGCCCGAGGGCGAGCGCAAGGCGCCGGTGATGGGGCGGAGCAACGAAGGCAAGCCGGGCACGCGAAAGACGCGCTTCGGCAAGCAGACCAAGACGAAGTTCGGCGGGCCGCGACGGGGCTAGTTGTAAAATCACGCTTTGCGTGATAATTCGTGCCTTCTTCGATTGGAGGCTGCGATGGCGCTAGAATTTGTGAAGCGGGCTCGTGCACGTGAGTTCGCCGAAAGATTTAGGCGCGCTTGTGACGATTCGCCCTCTGTCCCTGCAAAGCATGAAGGGCGGTATGTCTTCATTGTTAAGCAGTTTGCCGAGCGAACGGGGGATACGATTTCCACCGAAACGGTGCGAAAGTGGCATGAAGGGGAGACCGCCCCTCGGCAGGAGAAAATTTCTGTTTTGGCTGAGATCCTTGGCGTGCCTGCGGTGTGGCTGCAGATGGGCTTGGTTCAGAATGGCTCGGGTTCTACCCCCGTTCAACAAAAGGTTGAGGAGGACTGGGACGGCACCATCCGGGTGCCTATCCGGCCTGGAACGGTTATTCGCATTGCGAATGTCCCAGCTGACTTGACCCAAGCAGAGGCTAAGCGCCTTGCGAACATCATTCTCGCGCACGCGGTAGTGGATTGATCCAAAATGATCCGCAGCATCGAGTCTGAAGCCGAGCTCATCCTTGCGGGTCAGCGCAGCCGCAAGTTGCCGCCGGATATGCAGCAGACTGCCCGCCGCAAGCTGCGTATCCTCAACCGGGTGAAGAGCCCGCTCGAACTGCGCGTGCCGCCGGGGAATCGGCTGGAGGAGTTGAAGGGGGAGCGCAAAGGGACATATAGTGTCCGGATCAACGACCAGTGGCGGATCACCTTCCGCTGGGTCGACGGAGGCGCGGACGATGTCCGGATCGAGGATTACCATCGCGGATAAGGACCGGCTGGACAATGTCCACCCGGGCGACGTCCTGCGTGAGGATTTTCTCGTCGGGTCCGAACTCTCGCTGGAGGAGGTTGCGGTCGGTACCGGTCTCGACCCGGCGAAGCTGGCAGCATTAGTCGCAGGTGAGGCGCCCGTAGATGCCGACGCTGATCTGCGCCTGACGCGCTACCTCCGCATGTCCGAGGGCTTTTTCCTCGGACTGCAGATGGATTTCGATCTCGAAGAAGCCAAGCGCGCGATGAACGGTGCGCTCGACCGGATCGCCCCCCGCGCCGCCTGACGCCCAACATGTCGTCGTCAGCTTACGTTCCGTCGTGATCGCCGCAGCCGCCGGTTGAGCCGTCGCGCATGCTCCCCCATAAGCGCGCCATGCGTTCGCTTTCCCTGCTCGCCGGTGCCGGCCTCGTCGCGCTCGCCGGCTGCGTGCCCGCCCCGACCGTCGCGCCGCCCGCGCCTGCGCCGCGCCCTCTGCCCGCGGCGACTCCTGTCGCGCCTCGCCCGGCTCCGACGCTGGGGGCGGACTGGCGCGACTGGCCGCTGACGCCGGGCGACTGGCGCTATCGCGCCGAGCCGGGCGGCGGCAGCGCCAGCTTCGGCGTGGCGGGGAGCATGCCGGTCGCCACCCTGCGCTGCGATCTCGCGACGCGGCGCGTGACGCTGGCCCGTATGGGCGCCACGGCCACGGCCGCGACGCTCACGCTGCGCACCACAAGCGCGGTCCGCGGGGTACCCGCGGTGCCGGATGCCCGCGCATCCGGCATGATCGTCGTCAGCTTCGCTGCGAACGACAGTTTCCTCGACGCGATCGGCTATAGCCGCGGGCGGTTCGTGGTGGAGGGGCTTGGCCTGCCGACGCTGGTGATCCCGGCCTGGCCGGAGATCCTGCGGGTGGTGGAGGACTGCCGGAAATGATCCGGCGCGCGGCACCCGTTCGGCCCAGACTTCCAGAATCGCACCGATAAAAATCTTTTACAAGACTTGTTCTACGACTCGGGGTCATCCTACATGTCAAGTGTGTCGAGAGGCACAGGCTCTTCAACAAGCGAAAGGAGGTGATCCGATGTCTCATGGTTCAGCAGTGAGGTCGGTTCAGTTCGTTCGGGAGACGCGCCGCTGACCCTGCCGCGCGGACGGAAGTCCTCCGTCCGTGGTGCCGCGCGGGAGGTATTTTCCTCCAATCAACGCCGGCAGCTGCAGGTAAAGCGGTCCGCATGGTCTCCCGGGCTGGAGCGCTCCGGCCGCTGACCATGTCGGGGGTCGTCGGGTACCCTGGATAGGGGCCCGGCGACCTCTTTCATTTTGGGGTGTCTTCCCCCGCGCAGCCTGCGCCCGAAGATTAGCAAAAAGTTACGATGTCGATATGGACTTGCCCCAACTTGGCCGCCGCCGAGTCGGGCGGGCAGAGGTGCATGCTGGTCGAACAGGGCGGCGGAGTGCCAGATGGCGCAGTCAGGGCAGATTGAAGGAGGCGCGGCGGGCGGCGCCTGCTTGCGCGCCATGCTCGAAGCGCTGCCTTCGCCCGTGATGCTGATCGACGGCAACGACCGCCTCGTCGAGGTCAACGCCGCCTTCTGTACGCTTGCGGGGCAAGACCGCGACTATTGGCTATCCCACCCGATGGAGGCGTATCTCCCGCCTGCCCAGATCGAACGGTTCACCGCCGAGCATGCCCAGGTTCTCGCCACGGGCGAGGACATGGAAACCGAGGAAACGATCGACGGCCATGACGGCCTCCCGCGCCACGTCGTTACCCGGCGACGCCGGATCGAGCTGGACGGCGAAGCACTGGTGCTGACCATCCTCACCGACATCACCGCCCTGCGCAATGCCGAGGCACGGGTACGGCATCTTGCCTTCCACGATGCGCTTACCGGGCTGCCCAACCGCGCGGCGCTCCACGATCAGCTGACCGAGGTGCTCGCGGCCCGCACGGCGGCGCACCCCGCGCTGCTGCTGATCGACCTCTACCAGTTCAAGGACATCAACGATGCGTTTGGAGAATGCACCGGCGACGCCCTGCTACGTGCTTTTGCGAACCGGCTCGCGGGCGCTGCCCGCGGGTCGGACCGGGTAGCGCGGACGGGCGGAGACACCTTCGCGCTGCTGATGGCGGATTGCTCCGACGTCGCCGCGGCGGAGGCCGAGTGCCGTCGGCTGCTCGCGTTGGCCGATCTGCCGCTCGCAAGTCCTGCGGGGGAGGTCTCGCTGGGGCTTACCATCGGCTGTGCCTGCGCGCAGCCGGGCATGGGGGCGGCCGAGCTGCACCGGCGTGCCGAGTTCGCGCTTTACGAGGCCAAGCAGCTTTCCGCCAACGAGTTCCGGCTGTTCGACGAAGCGCTCGCCGTCGAGGTGCAGCAACGCCGGGCGCTGGAGGCGGACCTGCGCCAGGCGCTCGTCGCTGGCGATCAGCTGGATGTGCATTACCAGCCGGTGATCGATGCCAGCGGTCACCGGGTCGTCGGTGTCGAGGCGCTGGTCCGCTGGCAGCATCCGCAACAGGGGATGATCCCGCCGGCGAGTTTCATCCCGATCGCGGAAGCGAGCGGCCTGATCGTCCCGCTGGGCGACTGGGTGCTCGATCGCGCCGTCGCGATGATGGTGCGCTTCCCGGAGATCGCATTGGCAGTGAATCTCTCGCCGATCCAGCTGCGCAGCCCGGATCTCGACGGCCGGGTCCTCGCCATCCTGGCGCGGCACGGCATGAAGCCGCGCCAGCTGCAGCTCGAGGTTACCGAAAGCGCGATGCTCGCGATGGACGGCGGCGTTGAGCAAGGTCTTGCCCGGCTGCGCGCGGCAGGGGTGCAACTGGTGCTCGACGATTTCGGTACCGGCTATTCGAGCCTGTCGCACCTCCACAAGCTGGCGATCGACCGGGTGAAGATCGACCAGAGCTTCGTGCGCGACCTTGGCAGCTCGCAGGATGCGCGCGCGATCATCCAGGCGGTGCTCGGCATCGGCCAGTCGCTCGGCATTGGCGTGACGGCGGAAGGCGTGGAGGACGAGACGCAGCAGCTGTTCCTGCGCGCGTTCGGCTGCCACGAATTCCAGGGCTATCTGTTCTCGCGGCCGCTTCCCGCCGGCGACGCCGCGACGTTCCTCCAAGCGCACGCGGCCCGCGAGGCTGCCTGATCAGCGCAGCAGGATGCGTCCCGGCGCAGCTCCCTTTGAGCGGGGCGGAAGCAGGCTGGGGTTGTCGAGATAGCGCGCACCGTTGAACCTGAGCCGCACGTCCTGGCCGGGCAGGATCCCGCCGCCGGCGACATGCACCCCCAGGTCGTGCCATCCATGCGCCTTGCCGGGCAGCATGCGGATCGGCAGCCGGGTGACGCTCGTCCGGGTGACGATCCGCCATCCATGGGAGCGTCGGGTCAGCACGTACAGATCACAGCCGCCGCTGCCGCAATGCTCGGGCCCTTCCGCATAGGCGAGCACCTCGGGCACCCCGTCGCCATTCAGATCGGTCGCCACTGCGCGGTACTGCGTGAGGTGCAGCGTGCCGGTGATGTAGGCAGCCGCCCCGGCAGGAAGCGGTGCGGCTGTCGCAATCAGGGCGAACAGGAGCATCGGCGCGACTCCGAAGGAGGAGCCGCAATCTACGCCGGCGCCGAGCGCCTGGCGAACGCTCCGCGCGCCTACGCTTCCTTGGCCAGCCCCTTCAGCCGGTAGAGCACGTCCAGTGCCTCGCGCGGGCTGAGCGCATCGACATCGATGCCGTCCAGTTCGTGGCGGAGCGCGTCTACCTTCTCCTCCTCGGCCTGCGCGGCGGCGGCAAACAGGGGCAAGTCGTCGAGGCCGGCCGCCAGCCCGCCGGTCTTGGCGCGGCCGGCTTCGAGCTTGTCGAGCACGGCCTTGGCGCGCCTGACCGTGGCAGGCGACATGCCGGCGAGGCGTGCCACGGCGATGCCGTAGCTGCGGTCCGCCGGTCCTTCCGCCAGCTCGTGGAGCAGCACCAGTTCGCCCTTCCATTCGCGCGCGCGGACATGGTGGAGGCTGAGCGCGTCACAGCGCTCGGCCAGTCGGGTCAGCTCGTGATAATGGGTGGCGAACAGGCAGCGGCAGCGATTTTCCTCGTGGATCGCCTCGACCACCGCCCAGGCGATGGCCAGGCCGTCATAGGTGGAGGTGCCGCGGCCGACCTCGTCGAGGATGACGAAGCTGCGCGGCGTCGCCTGGGCGAGGATCGCGGCGGTCTCGACCATCTCGACCATGAAGGTCGAGCGGCCGCGCGCGAGATTGTCCGAGGCGCCGACCCGGCTGAACAGCCGGTCGACCAGCCCCAGCGTCGCGCGGGCGGCGGGGACGTAACTGCCCGCCTGGGCGAGTACGGCGATCAGCGCGTTCTGGCGCAGGAACGTCGATTTGCCGCCCATGTTCGGGCCGGTGACCAGCCAGAGGCGCGACTCTTCGGAAAGCTTGCAGTCATTGGCGACGAAGCGGCCGCCTGCGCGGGCGACGGCGGCTTCCACCACCGGATGCCGCCCGCCCTCGATGTCGAAGCAGCTATGCTCGACCAGCTCCGGCCGCGCCCAACCACCCGCGGCCGCGCGTTCGGCAAGCCCGGCGGCGACGTCGATGCGGGCGAGCGCGTCCGCCGTGGCGGCGATCGGCTCGCGGCGGGCGAGCGCCTCGCCGGTCAATTCTTCCAGATGCGCGGCCTCGGCGGAAAGCGCATGGGCGCCCGCCTGCGTCACCTTCACCGCCACGTCGTGCAGCTCGGGCGCGTTGAAGCGGACGACGCCGGCCAGCGTCTGGCGATGGGTGAAGCCGCTGTCCGGCTTCATCAGTGCATCGGCGGAGCGCGCGGGCACCTCGATATGATAGCCGAGCACGCCGTTGTGGCGGATCTTGAGCGCGGTGATGCCGGTACGGGCGCGATACTCGCCCTCCAGCGCGGCGATCGCGCGGCGGCCGCCGGCGCCTGCGTCGCGCAGATCGTCGAGGGCTGCGTCATAGCCCTCGGCGATATAGCCGCCATGCGCGGCGTCGACCGGCGGCTCGGGCACCAGCGCGCGGGTGAGCAGGTCGATCAGCGCGCCGTGCCCGCGCAGCTGGGGGGCGAGGTCGCGGAGCAGCTGCGGCGCGTCGGCAATGCGGTCGAGCTTCTCGCCGAGACGCCAGGCGCCGTCGAGACCGTCGCGGAGCTGGCCGAGGTCGCGCGGGGAGCCGCGGCCGGCAGCAAGCCGGCCGAGCGCGCGACCAATGTCCGGCAGGGCGCGGAGCGTCGCGCGGATGCTGTCGCGCAGGCCGGCATCGTCATGGAACAGGGTGACGAGATCGAGCCGCGCGTCGATCGCGGCGCGGTCCATCAGCGGCGCGGCGATGTCGGCGCCTAGCAGGCGGGCGCCGGCGCCGGTCACCGTGCGGTCGACGGCGTCGAGCAGGCTGCCCTTGCGGGTGCCGGCGGCGCTGACGGTGAGCTCCAGGCTCTCGCGTGTCGCGGCGTCGATCGCCATCGCGGCTTCCGCTCGGCTGACGCGTGGCGGGCGGAGAAAGGGGAGCGAGCCCTTCGCGGTATGCTCCAGATAGGCGACCAATCCGCCCGCCGCCGCAAGGCCGGCGCGCGAGAACTGGCCGAAGCCGTCAAGCGTCGCCACGCCGAACAGCCGCTTCAGCCGCGCCTCGCCCCCGGTGCTGTCGAAGTCGATCTTCGGCCGAAGCGCGGTCGCCAGCTCGGCGAACTCGGTCGCCTCGCAGGCGATGGTCTCGGCGGGATTGAGGCGGGCGAGTTCGGCGCCGAGCCGGGCAGCATCGGTCTCGATCAGCTCGAAGCGGCCGGTGGAAATGTCAGCGCAGGCGATCGCGACTCCACTGCTCGCCTCCCCCACCGCGACGCACCAATTGGCGGTGCGGCTGTCGAGCAGTGCCTCTTCGGTGAGCGTGCCCGCGGTCACCACGCGGACGATCGCGCGCGAAACCAGCGCCTTGGAGCCCGCTCGCTTCTTCGCTTCCTCGGGCGTTTCGGTCTGGTTGGCGATGGCGACGCGCTGGCCGGCCTTGATCAGCCGGGCGAGATAGGCCTCCATCGCGTGCACTGGCACGCCGCACATCGGGATCTTGTCGCCATCATGCTCGCCACGCGAGGTGAGAGCGATGTCGAGCACCGCGCTGGCGATCTTGGCGTCCTCGAAGAACAGTTCGAAAAAGTCGCCCATGCGGTAGAATAGCAGGCAATCTCCCGCCTCTTCCTTGAGCGCGAGATACTGGGCCATCATCGGGGTAGGGGCGGCGGAAGACATCGTGCCTCGCTACCGGATGCACGGGGGGCGGCACAACCGCCGCCATGGGATGACGCTGGTGGAAACTGGGGATAAGGCGGCGCCCTGCCGAGCTTCCCGTCCGTGCATGCTCCCCCGCGTGCTGCATTGCTGCTCGCCCATGCGCGGATGCCGGCGCTGCCGCCCGGCCCGTGCGATCCGCGGCTGGTGCCGGTGTGGCGGTGGGGGAGCAGCGCGCTCTATGCCGCTCGTCCTATCCAAAGGACGTAGGGGAAAGCACGGAATCCCCCTTCTGCGGTTTGCAATCGCCGTCTCGGGCTGCTTTAGGGGCGCAAACAGTCCGAGAAATTAGGAGCCGAGCGGATGGCCGAAGAGAGCAACGTCCAGTTTTCCGATCGCGAGGCGCTTCGCTATCACGCCGAAGGCCGCCCGGGTAAGATCGAGATCGTCGCCTCCAAGCCGATGGCAACCCAGCGCGACCTGGCGCTCGCCTATTCCCCCGGCGTCGCCGTGCCGGTGCTCGCCATCTCCGAAAATCCTGCGACCGCCTATGATTACACGGCGAAGGGCAACCTCGTCGCCGTTATCTCGAACGGTACCGCTATCCTGGGTCTCGGCAATCTCGGCGCCTTGGCCTCCAAGCCGGTGATGGAAGGCAAGGCGGTGCTGTTCAAGCGCTTCGCCGATGTCGACTCGATCGACCTCGAGCTGAAGACCGAGGATGTCGATCGCTTCATCGACGCGGTCGAGCTGATGGAGCCGAGCTTCGGCGGCATCAACCTCGAGGACATCAAGGCGCCCGAATGCTTCGTGATCGAGCAGACGCTGCGCGAGCGCATGAACATTCCGGTGTTCCATGACGACCAGCACGGCACCGCGATCATCGCCGCCGCCGGCCTGATCAACGCGCTGTACCTGACCGGCCGCGACATCAAGACGACCAAGATGGTGGTCAACGGCGCCGGCGCCGCCGCGATCGCCTGCACCGAGCTGATCAAGGCGATGGGCCTGCCGCACGACAATCTGCTGATGTGCGATCGTACCGGCGTGATCTACCAGGGCCGCGAAGACATCAACCAGTGGCAGTCGGCGCACGCCGCCAGGACCGATCGCCGCACGCTGGCCGAGGCGCTTGAGGGCGCGGACGTGTTCCTCGGCCTCTCCGCCGCGAATGCACTGCCGGCCGAGTTGCTCGCGAAGATGGCGCCCAAGCCGATCATCTTCGCGATGGCCAACCCCGATCCGGAGATCACTCCGCCCGAGGCCAAGCGCGTGCGGCCCGACGTGATCATCGCCACCGGCCGTTCGGACTATCCGAACCAGGTCAACAACGTGCTCTGCTTCCCGTTCATCTTCCGCGGCGCGCTCGACGTGCGCGCGACCGGCATCAACGACGCGATGAAGGTCGCCGCTGCGCGCGCGCTGGCCGAACTCGCCCGCCAGCAGGTGCCCGAGGAAGTCGCGAGCGCCTATGGCACCTCGCACAGCTTCGGCCCGGACTATATCATCCCGACGCCGTTCGACCCGCGTCTGATCGAGATCATCCCCGCGGCGGTGGCGCAGGCCGCGATGGATTCGGGCGTGGCGACGCGCCCGATCATCGACATGACGGCCTATCGCCAGCAGCTGCGCGCCCGGATGAACCCGACGACGTCGGTGCTCAGCATGGCCTATGAAGGCGCCCGCGCCCAGCCGAAGCGCGTCATCTTCGCCGAGGGCGAGGAAGAAGTGGTGCTGCGCGCTGCCATCGCCTTCCAGGAAGGCGGCTATGGCACGCCGGTGCTGATCGGCCGCGAGTCGGTGCACGACCGTCTGCGCGCGCTCGGCGCCAACCCGGAGCTGTTCGAGCTGCACAACAGCGTCAACTCGCCGCTGGTCGGCGAGATGGTGGAGACGCTCTACAAGCGCCTCCAGCGCCGCGGCTATCTGCACCGCGACTGCGAGCGCATGGTCAATCGCGATCGCAACATCTTCGGCTCGCTGCTGCTGCGCATGGGCCATGCCGATGCGATGATCACCGGCGTCACCCGCACCTATGCCGAGACGATGCGCCAGGTGCGCCGGGTGATCGATCCGGTCGACGGCCGCACGCCGTTCGGCATCCATGTGCTGGTCGGCCAGTCGCATACCGTGTTCATCGCCGACACCACGGTGAGCGAGCGCCCGAACGCCGAGGAACTGGCCGACATCGCCGAGCGCACCGTGCAGGTCGCGCGGCGGATGGGCCATGAACCGCGCGTCGCGCTGCTCAGCTACTCGACCTTCGGCAATCCCGAGGGCAAGTGGATCGACAATATCCGCGACGCGGTGAAGGTGCTCGACGCGCGCGGCGTGACCTTCGAATATGAAGGCGACATGGCGCCGGACGTGGCGCTGAACCCGAAGCTGCTCGCCAACTATCCGTTCGCGCGCCTCTCCGGCCCCGCCAACATCCTGATCATGCCCGGCCTGCAGTCGGCCAACATCTCGGCCAAGCTGCTTCGCGAGCTGGGCGGCGATTCGATGATCGGCCCGATGCTGATCGGCATGGAAAAGCCGGTGCAGATCGCGCCGATGACCGCGACCGCCAGCGAACTGGTCACGCTGGCGGTGCTGGCAGCGGGTGAAATCGCGCGCTGATCGCAGGCGGAGGACCGGCATGATCGACGCCATCGACCATCTGGTCCTCACCGTGCTCGACGTCGAGGCGAGCCTCGCCTTCTATGCCCGCGTGCTCGGCATGACGCCGCAGCGCGTGGGCGAGGGGCGGGGCGCCCTCCATTTCGGCAGCCAGAAGATCAACCTGCAGCAGCTGCACAAGGGCGTCGATCCCAACACCCGGCACCCCGCGCGCGGCGCTGGCGACTTCTGCCTGCTGACCCGCACGCCCATCGAGACGGTGATGGCGCATCTTGCCGCACAGGGCATCGCGATCGTCGAGGGGCCGATCGAGCGGACCGGCGCGCAGGGCCCCATCCGCTCGGTCTATTTCTACGACCCCGACGAGAATCTGGTCGAGGTCGCCAACCGGCTGTGACGGCGCTCAGCCATCGATGCTGGCGCCCACGGCCGCATTGACCAGCCCGCCGTCGACCGTCACCGTTTCTCCCACCAGATAGTCTCCGGCACGGGCGGCGAGGAAGATCGCGGCGCCCGCCATGTCCTCGGCCACGCCGATGCGCTTGGCCGGGATCGCCTGGGCGACGGTGCCGCCATGGTCCCGCGCGGCCTTGTTCATGTCGCTGGGAAAGGCGCCGGGGGCGATCGAAGTGACGTGGATCTGGTCGCGCACCAGCCGGGCGGCCATGCGCCGGGTGAGGTGGATCAGCGCCGCCTTGGATGCCTGGTAGCTGTAGGTTTCCCAGGCATTGAGCCGCTGGCCGTCGATCGAGGTGATGTTGATCACCTTGGCCGGGCGCTCGGTGCTGCCGCCCGCCTTGAGCAGGCCGTGCAGCGCCTGGGTCAGGAAGAAGGGCGACTTGACGTTCAGGTCCATCACCTTGTCCCAGCCCTTTTCGGGAAAGCTCTCGAACGGCTCGCCCCAGGCGGCGCCGGCATTGTTGACGAGGATGTCGAGCTGCGGCTCCCGCGCCGCCAGGTCGGCGGCAAGGGCCCGGCAACCCTCGACCGTGGAGACGTCATGCGACAGCGGAATCGCGTTGGGGCCCAGCGTGGCGGCGGTCGACTCGCAGGCGTCGGCGCGGCGCGACGACACATAGACCTTCGCGCCGGACGCGACGAACCCTTCTGCGATCATCCGCCCGATGCCCCGCGAGCCGCCGGTAACCAGCGCCACGCGTCCATCGAGGCGAAACAGCGACGATACGTCCATGCTTTGTCTCCCTCTCCCCTCCGGGGAGAGGGCCGGGGAGAGGGGCAGTCTCTCCGATCCGGCCCTGTGGTTCGTATTGCAGACTGCCCCTCTCCGTACCCTCTCCCCGGCGGGAAGAGGGCTTTTATCCACCCCGCTTCAGCGTCTCGCGGGCGATGATCAGCTGCTGGATCTGGCTGGTGCCCTCGTAGATGCGGAACAGCCGCACGTCGCGGTAGAGACGCTCGATCCCGTAATCGGCGATGTACCCGGCGCCGCCGAAGATCTGCACCGCCCGATCGGCGACGCGGCCGACCATCTCGCTGGCGAAATACTTGGCCGCCGCCGCCTCCATGGTGGTGTTCGCCCCCGCATCCTTGGCCGCCGCCGTCTCCAGCACCAGCGCGCGCGCGGCGAGCGCCTCCGTCTTCGAATCCGCGAGCATCGCCTGGATCAGCTGGTGCTCGGCGATCGGCTTGCCGAACTGCTTGCGCTCGCTGGCGTAGGCCACGCAGTCGGCGACCAGCCGCTCGGCGACGCCCACGCATACCGCCGCGATGTGCAGCCGCCCGCGATCGAGCACCTGCATCGCGATGCGAAAGCCCTCGCCCTCCGCGCCCAGCCGGTTCGCCACCGGCACCGGCACGTCGTCGAAGCGGACGTCGGCGACGCGGGCGCCCTTCTGCCCCATCTTCTTCTCGGGCTCGCCGATCGAGACGCCGGGCAGGTCGCGCGGCACCAGGAAGGCGGAGACGCCGCGGCCGCCCGCTTCCTCGCCGGTCCGCGCCATGACGGTGAACAGCTGCGCCTTGTCGGCATTGGTGATGTAGCGCTTGGTGCCGCTCAGCCGATAGACGTCACCGTCGCGCACCGCACGGGTCTGCACGGCGCCCGAATCCGAACCCACGTCCGGCTCGGTGAGCGCAAAGCTGGTGATGATCGCGCCGCGGGCGATCTTGGGCAGCCAGTGCGCCTTCTGCTCGGGGGTGCCGGCGATCACCAGCCCCTGGCTGCCGATCCCGACATTGGTGCCGAAGGCCGAGCGGAAGGCGGGTGTGGTCCGCCCCAGCTCGATCGCCACCCGGCATTCCTCGGCCATGGTGAGGCCGAGGCCACCATGTTCCTCGTCGATGGAGAGCCCGAACAGGCCAAGCGCCTTCATCTCCTCGACGATAGGTTCGGGGATCGCATCGGCCGCCTCCACCTCCGCCTCCAGCGGGCGGAGCCGCTCGGCGACGAAGCGGCGTACCGTGTCGATCAGCGCGTCGAACAGCTCGGGTTCGAGGGCCATGGCCATCCTCTCGGTTCTAATTGCCGGCAGGTATAACGGGTGCGCTGCGTGTCGCAAGCCATACCCGATCTTCCAAAGCGTTTCGTTTGCGGCAGCTGTGCGTGGCCTGTAACGGGGTGGCAAATGGAGAACAGAATGATGGCCGGTCGCACCGCCGAAACCCCGCCCGTACCGCCCAGCCGGCGCGTGGCGACGCCGACGATGCTTGCGTACGGCTTCGGCGCGGCGGCGTACGGGGTGAAGGACTTCTGCTTCGTCACCTTCCTGCTGCTGTTCTACAACCAGGTCGTGGGGCTGCCTGCGGCGCAGGTCGGCTTCGTGATCATGTGCGCGTTGCTGTTCGACGCGTTCGTGGACCCGGCGATCGGCATGCTCTCGGACCGGACGCGGAGCCGCTGGGGCCGGCGCCATCCGTGGATGTACGCCGCCTGGCTGCCGATCGCCATCGGCTGGCTGTTCCTGTGGAACCCGCCGATCAGCTGGTCGCAGGGCGCGCTGCTCGGCTGGCTGTTCGTCTCCGCCGTGGTGGTGCGCACCGCCGTTTCCGCCTTCGAGGTGCCCTCGCAGGCGCTGAGCCCCGAGCTCTCCTCCGACTATGAGGAGCGGACGCGGATCATGGCCTATCGCTTCCTGTTCGGCTGGGGCGGGGGCATGGCGATGCTGATGCTCTCCTATGGCTGGTTCCTCGCCGAGCGGACCGGCCAGCCACACGGCCAGTTCGACCGCGCCGGCTATCCCGGCTTCGCGATCGGCGGAGCGGCGCTGATGGTGGTGGCGATTCTCGGCTCGGCGCTGGGCACGCACCGCGAGATCAAGAACCTGCCGCCGGTCGACATTGCGCCCCAGCCGCTCCGCCAGAGTATCGCCGAGCTGTTCGCCACGCTGCGCAACCCGGCCTTCCTGGTGCTGATGACCGCCGCGCTCGCCTATTTCGTGGCACAGGGCATCAGCTTCTCGATGTCCAACTATCTCTATGCCCATGTCTGGCATTTCGGGAACCTCGCCTTCCAGCTGCTCGGCGCGACGCTGTTCCTGGGCGTCGTCCTCGCCTTCCTGATCGCCCCGCGGCTCGCCCGCTGGCTGGGCAAGCCGACCGCTGCGACCATCGCACTGATCGGCGCAGTGCTGCTGCTCGCCGCGCCCTATGTCCTCCGCCTCGTCGGGCTGTTCCCCACGCCCGGCGACCCGCTGCTGCTGCCGGTGCTGTTCACCATCTTCACCGTCAACGCGACCTTCGCGGTTTCCTCGACCATGCTCGGCGCCTCGATGCTGGCCGATGTGGTCGAACACAGCGAGGTCGAGACCGGGCGGCGCTCCGAAGGCGTGTTCTTCGCCGGCTTCTTCTTCGTCCAGAAATGCTCGAGCGGGCTCGGTATCTTCGCAACCGGCCTGATCCTCAGCGTCTCGGGCTTCCCGGACGGCGCCAAGCCGGGGACGGTGCCCGAGGCGGTGGTCGACCGGTTCACCCTGATCTTCTGCGCCGTCTATTTGGCGCTCGGCGGCATTGCGGCGTTTTTCTACCGGCGCTTCCCCTTCGGCAAGGCGGAGCATGCCGCCCGGCTGGCGCAGCTGCGCGGCGTTGAAGGTGGTGCGAACTGATGTTATAACAGGCGTATGACCAAGCCGCTCAAGATCATCAAGATCGGCAACTCCGCCGGTATCATCTTGCCCAAGGAAATCCTCGCCCGGCTCCGGGTCGAGCTGGGGGACGAGCTGTTCCTCAGTGACACTGACAGCGGCGTGACGCTGACCAGGAACGACCCGGATTTCGAAGCGCAGATGAAGGCGGCGCGCGAGGTGATGGCACGCCGGAGAGCGGCGCTGCGCGAACTGGCGAAGTAAGTGGCCGACTGGGTCTGGGTCGATGTCGCGGTGGCGATCGCCGCGCATGGCGAGCAGCTTGCAGAGCATGGCGGGGCGTGTGGCATCCGCGACCGCAACATGGTGGAAAGCGCGATGGCGCGGCCGATCAACCTCGTCGCCTGCGGCGCGCCGGACGTTGCCGAGCTTGCGGCCGCCTATGCGTACGGCATTGCCCGCAACCATCCGTTTGTCGATGGCAACAAGCGGACCGCGGCGGTGGTCAGCGAAACCTTTCTCGTCCTCAATGGCCATGCGCTCACCTGTGACGATATCGAACTGGTGACCACCTTCCTGGAACTGGCGGCCGGTGCCCTGACCGTGGAGGCGCTGACCGACTGGTTCCGGCGCTGGACCGTGCCCATCGCCTGAACACGGGAAATGCCCGCCGGGTACGTAACCCGGCGGGCATCCTTTCCTCCCCAGGAAAGACTTCAGGCCACGCGGCCCAAACGGTGGTAGAGGTTGGAGAACTTTACCGATTCCGGCTTGTCCTTCACCGCCTGCAGATGAGCCCCGACGGCCTCGCGGAGCAGGCGGAAATCCTCGGTGGAAAAGACGGCGCGGCTGCGCTGCGGTTCGTTGGTCATCACATACTCTCCTTACGCGGCTTGTGCATTGAACTGGGCGGCTTCGGTGCTCTCGGCGAGCGCGGTGGTGGAACTGGCGCCCCCCGCCACCGTCTGGGCGATGGCGTCGAAATAGCCGGTGCCGACCTCGCGCTGGTGGCGCGTCGCGGTATAGCCCTCGGTCTCCGCCGCGAATTCGGCCTGCTGCAGCTCCGAATAGGCCGCCATGCCGCGATCCCGATAGCCGCGCGCCAGCTCGTACATGCCGTAGTTGAGGCTGTGGAAGCCGGCGAGGGTGACGAACTGGAACTTGTACCCCATCGCGCCGATCTCGCGCTGGAAGCGGGCGATATCGTCCTTGTCCAGATTCTTCTCCCAGTTGAAGCTGGGCGAGCAATTGTACGCCAGCATCTTGTTCGGATGCTGCTTCTTGATCGCCTCGGCGAAGCGGCGGGCGTCGTCGAGATTGGGCTTCGACGTCTCCCACCACAGCAGGTCGGCATGGGCTGCGAACGCCAGCCCGCGCTGGATGCAGTGATCGACGCCCGTCCCCTCCTTCAGCCGGAAGAAGCCCTCGGGCGTCCGCTCGCCGGTGAGGAACTGGTGGTCCCTTTCATCCACGTCCGAGGTGATCAGCCGCGCCGATTCCGCATCGGTGCGGGCGCAGATCACCGTGGGGACACCGCACACATCCGCCGCCAGCCGCGCCGCATCGAGGTTGCGGATGTGCGCCTGGGTGGGGATCAGCACCTTGCCGCCGAGATGGCCGCACTTCTTCTCGCTGGCGAGCTGGTCCTCGTAATGCACGCCCGACGCACCTGCCGCGATGTACGCCTTCATGATCTCGAAGCAGTTGAGCGGCCCGCCGAAGCCGGCTTCTGCATCGGCGACGATCGGCGCGAACCAGTCGCGCGTCGCGCCGCCTTCCAGATGCTCGATCTGGTCGGCGCGCTGGAGCGTCGCGTTGATCCGCCGTGCCAGCTCGGGCCCGGCATTGGCCGGGTAGAGCGACTGATCGGGATACATCTGCCCGGCGGTATTGGCATCCGCCGCGACCTGCCAGCCCGACAGGTAGATCGCCTTGAGCCCCGCGCGGACCATCTGCATCGCCTGGTTGCCCGACAGCGCGCCGAGGGCATGGACATAGTCCTCGGTGCGCAGCAGCTCCCACAGCTTGAGCGCGCCGCGGCGGGCCAGCGTGTGCTCCACCGGCAGCGAGCCGCGCAGCCTGGCGACATCGGCGGCGGTGTAGGGGCGCTGGATGCCGTCGAATCGCCCGGCAGGGGCGGGGACGAGATCCTCGAAACCAAGCGGCTGGGACATTGTGAATTCCTTGACTGACTGCCTGAACCTTGTGTGGCTAAGTTTAGGAAGTTCAGGCGTTCGGGGAATTCAACTTCGTCTTCGCACAGGGTGTAGGTGTGTGGTGGGTTGCGGGGTCTCCTTGTTGTGGTGTAAAGTATTTACAGATGGTTTGCGGCTCTTTGCTAGGAACGTAGCAAGAACGCAAAGTGTAGGACACCCCTAGATCCTCCCCGGAACGGGGAGGGGGACCGCCGCCGCAGGCGGTGGTGGAGGGGGATCGCCACGAGGGACTCGCCCGCTGCGGTCCCCCTCCACCAGCCTGCGGCTGGTCCCCTCCCCGTGCCGGGGAGGATCGAAGAAGGAGCGCGACGAACCATGGCCGAACGCAAACTCTTCGCCGGGCACGCCATCCGGCGGCTGCGCTTCCAGCTCGGCGTCAGCCAGGCGGCGATGGCGCAGGCGCTGGAGATTTCGCCCAGCTATCTCAACCTGGTCGAACGCAACCAGCGGCCGATCTCCGCCGCGCTGATGCTCAAGCTGGCCGAGACCTATGACTTCGACCCCCGCCGCCTCGCCGCGGCCGAGCCCGGCGGCGGGGCCGAGGCGCTGCGGCGGCGGCTGGCCGACCCGCTCTTCGCCGATCTCGCCATCGATCGCCACCAGCTCGAGGAATGGCTGGCCGGCGCGCCCGACGGGGCCGAGGCCTTTGCCCGCGCCTATGACCGGATGGGCAGCGCCGCCGCCCCGCTCCCCGGCGCCGCGCAGGATCCCGGCCCCCAGGTCCGCCGCGCGATCGAGCGCTGGCGCAACCATTTCGCCGATCTCGACGCCGCCGGCGAGGCGCTGGCCGACGAACTGCGCATGGCCGGCGAGCCCTATGGCGCGATGGCCGATCGGCTGCGGGTGAAGCACCAGCTCGCCGTGCGCATCCTGCCCGCCGAGGTGATGGGCGATGCCCTGAAACGGCTGGACCTGCATGCGCGGCAATTGCAGCTCTCCGAGGCGCTCGATCCCAGCGCGCGCGCCTTTGCGCTGGCCGAGCAGCTGGCGGTGGAGGCGCGCGACGAGATCGAGGCGCTGGTCCGCGGCGCCGGGCTGGACCGCGCCGCCGAACGCCCGTTCCGCCGCCATCTCACCGCCTATTTCGCCGCGGCGGTGACGATGCCCTATGCCCGTTTCCTGCGCGCGTGCGAGGCGAGCGGCTATGACCTGGAGCTGCTCCAGCGGCGCTTCGGCGCGAGCGCGGCGCAGGTCGCGCACCGGCTGACGACACTGCAGCGGGTGGGCGCGCGGGGGCTGAGCTTCTTCCTGATGCGGTTCGATCGCGCGGGGCAGGTCTCGAAACGCTATGCCGGCGCCAGCGGATCGGCGCTGGTCGAGGCGGCGGTGCCGTGCCCCTTGTGGAACGCCTATGACGCCTTTGCGCGGACCGACGAGACGGCGGTGCAGCTCGTCGAGCTGGAGGACGGCGCGCGCGCCTTCACCATCGCGCGCTGCGTGCATCCGCATGGGGGTGCACCCGGGGGCGTGCGCCCGCGCTTCGTGATCGCGCTGGGCCTGCCGGCGGCGGAGGCGGGGACGCTGGCGGCGGCGCGCGGCGTGGACCTGGCCGGCCGCGCCGCGCCGATCGGGCTGGGGTGCCGGGCGTGTA
>NZ_CAJYTI010000030.1 GCF_913777625.1 uncultured Sphingomonas sp. | reverse complement strand
GCGGCCAGGCTTTCGATCGTGGCGGCCAGATAATCCTCTTCGTTGAAGAAGGGGATCAGGATGGTCCAGTCGTGCGACCCGTGGACGATGGCCGGCTTGGCCATGGCAAGGGCGTCGGAACATTGGGTGACGTCGAGCAGCATCGTTCGCGATCCATGAGCTTCCCGGTCGATCACCTTGGGGCGCGGGACACGGGCGGGCATCGCCCCTCCCTTCCCACGTCAGTCGAATGCCCCCCGGCAACCTCCCTCCAAGGGCATGACGACGCCGATCGCGCCGATCCGCACCACCCTCGTGAAAAATTGTTGAATCGATTTTCAGGGCGGTCGGCCGTAGAGATCGGGGTGCCGATCGCATCTGCGCAGGCCCTTCTTCATCCCGTTCGAGACATGATGCGAACCCTATCCGCCGTCGCCCGGTCGCCCCTGCCCTCGGCCCTGTTGCTCCTGCTGGTCGCGGTGCTGCTGCGCGCGCACGACTTCGGAAACCCGGTCATCCATGTCGACGAGCAATATTATCTGCTGGTCGGCGATCGGATGCTAAACGGGGCGCTGCCCTATGTCGACTTCTGGGACCGCAAGCCGCTGGGGCTGTTCCTGCTGTTCGAGGCGATGCGGCTGCTGCCCGGCAACGGCATCCTCGCCTATCAATGGACCGCGACGCTGTTCGCCGCCGCGACGGCGGGGCTGATCGCGCGTTCGGCCCGCCGGCTGGGAGCAAGGCCGCTCGGCGCCGGAGCGGCAGCGATCGCCTATATCCTGTGGCTCGGGTTCCTCAGCGGCCGGGGCGGGCAGTCGCCGGTCTTCTACAACCTGTTCACGGCAGCCGCAGGCTTGGCGACGCTGCGGTTGCCGGGTCTGGCCGAACGGCGCGACCTGCGCGCGATCATGGTGCAGGGCGCCGCCGTGTGCCTTCTCGCCGGTCTTGCCGTCCAGACCAAATACACCCCCGTGGTGGAGGGCGCATTTTTCGGCCTGGCGCATTGCTGGCACCTGCACCGCGCCGGTGCACGGTTGCCGCTGCTGGGGAGCGCAGCGCTCGGCTGGGCGCTGCTCGGGCTCGCCCCCACCCTCGCCGCGATCGCCTGGTATCATGCGCTCGGGCCTGAGATATTCGCGCGCTTCTGGTTCTCCAACTTCGCCTCGGTCGCGCTGCGCCGCGGCTATCCGGCCGCAAAGATCGCCGGACGCCTGGCCGGCACCGCTGCGCAGCTCTCCCCCTTCCTCGTCTGCGCCGGCCTCGCCTGGCGCTGGCGGCCGGACGAGCGGCGCGGGGAATATGGCGTGGCGTTCGGATGGCTGGGCGCCGCGCTGATCGGCTATGCAATGATCGGCGCCTTCTTCGATCATTATGCCCTGCCGCTCTTGGTACCGCTGGCGATCGTCGCCGCGCCCGCGCTCGGTCGATCGCGGGCAGCGCTGGCGGGCAGCGTGCTCGCCGCCGCCATCCTGGTCGCCTTCCACTGGGAGAGCGAGCCCGACGATCGCCGCTCGGCGCAGGCAACGGCTGCGGTGATGTCGGCGCATGCCCGTGCGGGCTGCCCCTATGTCTTCGCCGGCGATTCGATCCTCTACCATCTCTCCGGCACCTGTGTGCCGACCGCCTATGCCTTCCCCTCGACGCTCGCCTATGCGGCCGAGCAGGGCGCGACCGGCATCGACGAAGCCGCCGAGGTCCGCCGTATCATGGCCACCCGTCCGCCGGTAGTGGTGACGATGGACACCCCGCTCGCGCCGTGGAACCGCCAGAGCCTCGCGGTGATGACGCCGCTGCTCGCCCGCGACTATCGCCTCACGCTGGTCGAGCCGCGCGAGAATGCCCATGAACTCGTCTATGTCCGCCGCGATTTGACGCGCTAGGGGTTTACACGGGTGGCCTGCTTCGGCTTGGTGCCGCCCGAACATTCCGGGCTGGAAGGGTATCCGATGAAGCGCATCCTGTTGGTGGTCTTGGCGGCGATCGTGCTGGTCGGAGGCGCCGCCTTCGCCTTCACTCGCATCAAGCCGAGCGGCATTCCGGTGGTGCGCGCGGTCGCCGTCGCGACGCTGCCGCACGACACCGGTGCCTTCACCGAAGGCCTCTTCTTCGATCACGGCGCGATGTACGAAAGCACCGGCCAGGTCGGCGAATCCGTGATCCGCAAGGTCGATCCAGCCACCGGCAAGGTGGAGCAGGAAACCGCGCTTCCCGCCCCCTATTTCGGCGAAGGCATCGTCGCCTGGGGCGACAAGCTGTTCCAGCTGACCTGGCAGGACAAGACCGGCTTCATCTACGGGCTCGACAAGTTCGAGCCGCGCGGCACCTTCTCCTATACCGGCGAGGGCTGGAGCCTGACCCGCAACGACAAGGGCATCATCATGAGCGACGGCACGCCGGTGCTGCGCTTTCTCGATCCGAACACGATGCAGGTCACCTCGACGCTGCGGGTGACCGCCAATGGCTGCCCGCTCGCCAATCTCAACGAGCTGGAATGGGTCGACGGCCAGATCTACGCCAATATCTGGCAGACCAACCTGATCGCCAAGATCAATCCCGTCAGCGGCAAGGTCACCGGCTTCCTCGACGTGAGCGATCTCGGCCCGAAGGATCGCGGCACCGACAATGTGGCGAACGGCATTGCCTATGATGCGGGCACCAAGCGGCTGTTCGTCACCGGCAAGCGCTGGCCGCAGCTCTACCAGGTGAAGGAAGGCGATACCGTCGCCAAGTCGGCCGAGGCATCGAAGCTGACCAGCTGCAGCAGCCAGAACTAAGAATACGAATGCAATGGCTTCGGACGGATTGCGCCGCCCGATGGCCGCTCTACTCCCGGACACCGGAAGCCCGCTGGGCGACAACGATCCTGGGAGAGAATGATGTTGCGAACCCTGGCCGCGCTCGGCGCGCTTGCCTTCGCCGCCCCTGCGATGGCGCAGACCGCCCCTGCTACCGTCACCTCGCCCGACGGGCATCTGCAGGTCACCGTCGCCACCGACAATGACGGCCGCCCCTTCTACACCGTCGCCCGCGACGGCAAGCCGCTGGTCAACCCGTCGAAGCTCGGTTTCCTGTTCACCGACGCCCCCAAGCTCCAGCGCAACTTCCGCATCGAGGGCAGCAGCACCTCGGCCAGCGACACGAGCTGGGAGCAGCCCTGGGGCGAATGGAAGACGATCCGCGACAATCACAAGGAACTCCGCGTCCGCCTGAAGGAAACCACCGCGCTCGGCCGGGTGATGGAGCTGGTGTTCCGCGTCTTCGACGACGGCGTCGGCTTCCGCTACGAGCTTCCCGCCCAGCCCAACCTCAAGACGGCCCACATCCTCGACGAGATGACCGAATTCGCCTTCGCCCAGGATGGCGAGGCGTGGTGGCTGCCGGCGCATGAGTGGAACCGCGCGGAATATCTCTACGACCATACGCCGATCTCGTCGGTCGCGATGGCGCAGACGCCGATGACGATGAAGCTCGCCGACGGCACCCATATCGCGCTGCACGAGGCATCGCTGGTCAATTATGCCGGCATGTGGGCCCAGCGCGTGGAGGGCACCCGCTTTCGCGTCTCGCTGGTGCCGGGCGCCGGATCGGCCGCCGTCACCCGCGACGCGCCGTTCGTCACCCCGTGGCGGACGATGATCATCGCGAAGGACGCCCCCGGGCTCTACATGTCGCACATCGAGCTCAATCTGAACGAGGCCAACAAGCTGGGCGATGTCGGCTATTTCAAGCCGAGCAAATATGTCGGCGTGTGGTGGGAGATGCACCTCGACAAGTCGGGCTGGGGCTCCAAGCCGGTGCACGGCGCCACCACCGCCAACGTCCAGCGCTATATCGACTTCGCCGCCAAATACGGCTTCCCCGGCGTACTGGTGGAGGGGTGGAACGTCGGCTGGGACACCGCCTGGTTCGGCGACGGCAAGGGCTTCGACTTCGACCGGCCGACGCCGGACTTCGACGCCAAGCTGCTCGCCGACTATGCGAGCAAGAAGGGTGTCGCGCTGATCGGCCATAACGAGACCGGCGGCTCGATGAGCCACTATGAGAGCCAGCTCGAACGCGCGATGCGGTTCGCGCACGATCATGGCGAGCATGTCGTGAAGACGGGCTATGTCGCCGATGCCGGGCAGATCGAGCGGGTAGGCCCGAACGGCGAGCCGATGCGCGAATGGCACGACGGCCAGTTCTCGTCCAATCATCACCTCCGCGTGCTGGAGATGGCCCACCGCTACCAGGTCGCGATCGACGCGCACGAACCGATCAAGGATACGGGTCTTCGCCGCACCTATCCCAATTGGGTGAGCCGCGAGGGCGCGCGCGGCATGGAATATAACGCCTGGGGCGATCCGAAGAATCCGCCGAACCACGAAGCCAGCCTGTTCTTCGCCCGCATGCTCGCCGGGCCGATGGACTTCACCCCTGGCGTCCTCAGCCTCACCGGCAAGGGCGACACGCCGCTCCTGTCGACGGAGGCGAAGCAGCTGGCGCTCTATGTGGTGCTCTATTCGCCGGTGCAGATGGCGGCGGACCTGCCGGAGAATTACGAGAAGCACCTCGCCGCCTTCCAGTTCATCCGCGACGTCGCCGTCGACTGGGACGAGACGCGCGTGCTGAACGGCGCGGTCGGCGAATATGTGACCGTCGCCCGCAAGGCGCGCGGCGGCAGCGACTGGTTCCTGGGCGCGGTCGGCGACGACAAGGCCCACAGCCTGACCGTACCGCTGTCGTTCCTCGACGCGAGCAAGCGTTACGAGGCGCAGATCTACCGCGACGGCGACGATGCCGACTATCGCACCGAGAAGCGCCATTCGATCGTGATCGAGAAGCGCGCGGTGACCGCCGGCGACACGCTGACCGTGAAGCTGGCGCCGGGCGGCGGCCAGGCGATCCGGTTCAGGCTGGTGAAGTAAGGCTTGTTCCTGTCCTCCCCCTTGACGGGGGAGGATAGCGTAGCTTGGCAGCGTGCTGCCTAGCGCAGCTTGGAGAGGGTGAGCGGCGCGCAGCGCCGCGCGATTTGCGTCCCGCAAATCGCCCCCCTCTCCCTCCCACCGCCTCGCGGCGGCGGGCCCCTCCCTCCCCCGCAAGGGGGGAGGGTAAGCATCGCGAAGGCGGCAACCCTTGCCCCCTCCCCCCACGGCGCTATCACCGGCCCGCCAAGAACAAAGGGGAGGATCCAATGGCCAGTCTGTTCCGTCTCAAGCCCATCCATGCCGCGGCGGACCAGCCGCACGGGCATCAGCTCGCCCGCACGCTCAGCTGGTATCACCTCGTCGCCCTCGGGGTCGGCGCGATCGTCGGCACGGGCATCCTCACCCTGATCGGCGTCGGCGCGGACCGGGCCGGACCCGCCGTGATCCTCTCCTTCGTCGTCGCCGGCGCGATCTGCGCCTGCGCCGCACTCGCCTATGCCGAGCTGGCGACGAGCATTCCCGCCTCGGGCAGCGCTTATACCTACAGCTATGTGGCGCTGGGCGAGATCGTCGCCTGGGTGGTCGGCTGGAGCCTGCTCGCCGAATATACGCTGGTGGTCGCCACCGTCGCGGTCGGCTGGTCGGGCTATGCCACACCGTTCCTGCTCGGGCTCGGCGTGCCTCCCGAGCTCACCCATGGCCCGCAGATGGTCGCCGGCCACGTCGCGCACTGGGGCGTCAACGTGCCCGCGCTGTTCCTGGTCTGGCTGGTCGCCGGGCTGCTGATCCTCGGCACCCGCGAGAGCGCCACGCTCAACGCCATCCTCGTCGTCGTGAAGCTGATTGCGCTCGCCGTGTTCGTCGCGGTCGCTTTGCCCTATTTCGACGCCGCCAATTTCGATCCCTTCGCGCCGTTCGGCTATGCCAAGCATGCCAGCGGCGGGGTGGAGCGGGGCATGATGGCCGCCGCCGCGATCATCTTCTTCGCCTTCTACGGCTTCGACGCGATCTCCACTGCCGCCGAGGAAACCAAGAACCCCGGCCGCGACCTCGCGATCGGCATCGTCGGATCGATGGTCGCCTGCGTCGCCATCTACATGATCGTAGCGCTGACCGCCGTCGGCGCGCTTCACTATACCCGCTTTGCCGACAGCCCCGAGCCGCTGGCGCTGATCCTGCGCGAGATCGGCCAGCCCGGCGTCGCCAAGTTCCTCGCGCTCAGCGCGATCATCGCGCTGCCCACCGTCATCCTCGGCTTCCTGTTCGGGCAGAGCCGCATCTTCTTCGTGATGGCGCGCGACGGGCTCCTCCCCAAGGGGCTCGCCAAGGTCTCGCGTCGCGGGTCGCCGGTGCGGATCACGCTGTTCACGGCGGCGATCGTCAGCTTCTTCGCCGCCTTCCTGCCGATCGACGAGATCGCGGCGCTCGCCAATGCCGGCACGCTGACCGCCTTTGCGGCCGTCGGCCTCTGCCTGCTGGTGCTGCGCCGCCGCGCGCCCGAGCTCGCCCGTCCGTTCCGCACCCCGGGCGCATGGGTCGTCGGCCTCGGCGCGATCTTCGGCTGCTTCTACCTGTTCCTCAGCTTGCCGACCAAGACGCAGCTCTGGTTCGGCTGCTGGAACCTCTTGGGTCTCGTCGTCTATTTCGCCTATGCCCGCCGCAACGCAGCAAAGGGTGACGCATGAGCGGTTGGACGATCGGGATCATCGGCGGTTCGGGCCTCTACGATGTCGAGGGCATCGAGGGCGGCGAATGGGTAGAGGTGGCGAGCCCCTGGGGCACGCCGTCCGACGCCTGCTTCGTCGGCCATGTCGGCCCTGTGAAGGTGGTGTTCCTGCCGCGCCACGGCCGCGGCCACCGCATCAGCCCCACGGACCTCAACGTTCGCGCCAATATCGACGTGCTGAAGCGGCTGGGCGTCACCGACGTGCTGGCGGTCTCCTCGGTCGGCTCGCTCGCCGAGGAGCGCGCGCCCGGCACCTTCACCATCGCCGACCAGTTCATCGATCGCACCAAGGGCCGCCCGTCCAGCTTCTTCGGCACCGGGCTGGTGGCGCATGTCTCGATGGCCGATCCGGTCTGCCCGCGTCTCTCGGCACTCGCGGCCGAAGCGGCGCAGGCGGCGGGGGCCACGACGCAGGTCGGCGGCACCTATCTGGCGATGGAAGGCCCGCAATTCTCGACCCGCGCCGAGAGCAACCTCTATCGCAGCTGGGGCTGCGACATCATCGGCATGACCGCGATGCCCGAGGCCAAGCTCGCCCGCGAGGCCGAGCTGCCCTATGCGCTGGTCGGCATGGTCACCGATTATGACTGCTGGCGCGCGGGCGAGGAAGCCGTCGACGTGGCGCAGGTGATCGCCCAGCTTTCCAGCAATGCCGAGAAGGCACGGAAGATGGTGATGCACCTGCTCCGCGCCCTTCCCGCCGAGCGCACGCCGAGCCCGATCGACACCTGCCTCGACACCGCGCTGATCACTGCGCCCTCTGCGCGCGATCCGGAGCTGCTAGCGAAGCTCGACGCCGTAGCCGGCCGGGTGCTCGGCTGATGGCGCGCGCAGTTCTTGCAGCGGTGGCGCTGCTCGCCGCCACCCCGGCGCTGGCGCAGGAGGCGCCGGTCGATCGGTCGCAGGATCTGGCGTGGCAGAGCGCCCAGTCGCTCGCGCTGGCCAGCCGCAGCTCGGCGCAGGGCTGGCGCGTGCTGGATGGCGGCCTGCGCTGGCGCCGGGTCAAGGGCAACGGCTCGGGCGCGCACCCCAAGGTCAGCGACATGGTCACGCTGCACTATGCCGGCAGCTTCGTCGACGGGACCGAGTTCGACAGCTCCTATGGCGGGCCGCCTGCCAGCTTCCCGCTCGACCAGCTGATCCGCGCCTGGCAGATCGCGGTGCCGCTGATGGGCGTGGGCGACACGATCGAGATCGCCGTGCCCGCCGAGCTCGGCTACGGCTTCCGCGGCAAGGGCCCGATCCCCGGCGGCGCGACCCTGCTGTTCAAGATCGAGCTGCTCGGCATCGGCGGCTGATACGAAAACGGCCCCGCTTCGTGGGGAAGCGGGGCCGCAGTTTCAGGATTATGTGACGATCAGGCGAAGCGTACCTGCGCCTTGCGGGTGCGATAGCGCATCGCCCCGCCGAGCATGCCGACGCCCACGATCAGCATCGCCCAGCTCTCCGGTTCCGGCACCGCGTTGCCCGCAGCAGCATAGGCTCGGAAAACGTCGGCAGTGGTTGCCGCATACCCGCTATTGGCCAGCACATCGACCTTCGTGTTCCAGCCGATCGCGTCGAGCAGCGCGAGGTCTGCCGCGGTAACCGCAGCCTCACGCCCATCGCACAGATAGGGGTTCATCACGCCGACAAAGTTGCTGCAGCTGCCGTTCGCCTTCCAGTGCGAGGCCTGCCAGCCATCGCCATAATTCTCACCGGTCGAGAAATAGGCATCGCCCTGAAAGGCGGTCTTGCCGCCGTCGATCGAGAAATAGGACGGCTGGTCGAACGCCCAGTTGAGCTTGTCCTCGCCGCTATAGCGGAAAAAATCCGCCGCATAGCCCCACCAGTAATTGTCGGTCTTGAAGCCCGAGCCTACCGAATAGTCAAAATCGTCGGCTGCGCTGAGGAAGCCGAGCGCGTGGCCCATTTCGTGGATCGCGACACCGATAAAGTCGGAGGTACCGCTCTTGATGCCGTCGACCGGGTTGAAATCGAACTTGAAATCGCTCGAAAACTGGATCGTTGCGTCCACGGTCGCGGCCGCAGCGCCGAGCGCCTGGGCATTGGCGCTGCTGAGCGCCATGGTGTTGCTGATCGGCTTGCCGTCCGGCGTCAGGCGCGTGCCCGAAGCAGCGACGCCGTCCAGCGTCGCGGGCTTGGCGTAATCGGGTACGATGGCCGAGACGCTGCCCGAGCTGCTCAGCGGCGCGAGGTGGGCGAGCACGCTCGCATCGAGCGGCGACGTGGCGTTGGCAGCCAGCGCGCCATAATAGCTGCTCGTCCCGACATTGGTGAGAAGCGTGCTGCTCGTCCCACCCAGAATACCCGGGCCGAGATGCGCGAAGCCGACATCGAAGTGCAACGTCACATTGCTGGTGAGAACACTTTCCCAATAGCTGGCGGCGATCTTGAAGCCGAGCTCGGCGGGAGAGCCGGTGACACCGCCGATGTCGTTGAGAACGATCTTCGTCTGCGCCTGTGCCGATCCGGCGGCGGCGAGGCTTAAACCAAGGGCGGCTGTGGTAGCCAGCAACACCTTCCCCATCGTCTTCATCTTGTCCCCCATTTGCTGTGATGGTCGTCGATCACCCCGATTGTGTCGTTGATCGAACGTTAAGCAAATTGATCCGAGATGGATCATCGGTCAAGCAAATATGGCGGCAAGTGCAGGACGCCCCTTTTCCTTCGCGAAAGGGGCCGTCACCCCCGTCGCCAGCACCGTGCGCCGCGGCGGGACGCCCGGTATTCATGGCTGAACAGGGCGTGCAGTGTTGATCCGCGCGCGCCTTCGGCGCGCTGAGGCCTATGCCCTCCGATATGCCCCGCCCCGCTTGCGGACCGCCACAAAAACAAAGGCGACGCCCTGCTGGTGCAGGACGCCGCCCGGAAGTTCCGCCCGGAAGGGCGATCAGGCTGCGAGCTTGCGCAGCACGTAGTGCAGGATGCCGCCGTTGAGGAAATATTCCAGCTCGTTGACGGTATCGATCCGGCAGCGGGTGAGGAAGGTTTCCGACGAGCCGTCGGCGCGGGTCAGCTTCACTTCCACGTCCTGGCGCGGGCGGAGACCCGCGACGCCGGTGATGGTGAAGGTTTCCGAGCCGTCCAGCTTCAGCGTCTCGCGGGTCACGCCCTCGGCGAACTGCAGCGGCAGCACGCCCATGCCGACCAGGTTCGAGCGGTGGATGCGCTCGAAGCTCTCGGTGATCACCGCGCGCACGCCGAGCAGGTTGGTGCCCTTCGCCGCCCAGTCGCGCGACGAGCCGGTGCCATATTCCTTGCCCGCCACGATGACGAGCGCGGTGCCGTCGGCCTTGTGGCGCATCGCGGCGTCGTAGATCGGCATCACTTCGCCGGCATATTTGGTCATGCCGCCTTCGACGCCCGGCACCATCTCGTTCTTGATGCGGATGTTGGCGAAGGTGCCGCGGACCATGACTTCATCGTTGCCGCGGCGCGCGCCGTAGCTGTTGAAGTCCTTCTTCGCCACCTGGTGCTGCTGGAGGAACACGCCGGCGGGGCTGTCCGCCTTGATGCTGCCGGCGGGCGAGATGTGATCGGTGGTGATCGAATCGCCCAGGATCGCCAGCGGCTTGGCGTCGACGATGTCCTGCACCGGCGCCGGGGTCATCGACATGCCCTCGAAGTACGGCGGGTTGTGGATGTAGGTCGAACTGGTCGGCCAGGCATAGGTGTCCGACACGGTGACGCTGATGCCCTGCCAGTGGCTGTCGCCCAGATAGACGTTGCCGTAGCGCGAGCGGAACATCTCGTCGTCGATGTTGGCCGAGATCAGGCCCTGGATTTCCTCGTTCGAGGGCCAGATGTCCTTGAGGAAGACCGGGCCGTTGGTGCCCTGGCCGATCGGCGTCTCGTACATGTCCTCGGTCACCGTGCCCTTCAGCGCATAGGCGACGACGAGCGGCGGCGAGGCGAGGAAGTTGGCGCGGACGTCCGGCGAGACGCGGCCCTCGAAGTTGCGGTTGCCCGACAGCACTGAGGCGGCGACGATGTCGTTGCCGTTGATCGCCGCCGAGATCGGCTCCGCCAGCGGACCCGAATTGCCGATGCAGGTGGTGCAGCCATAGCCGACCAGGTTGAAGCCGATCGCGTCGAGATCCTCGGTGAGGCCGGCCTTGTTCAGATAGTCGGTGACCACCTGCGACCCCGGCGCCAGCGAGGTCTTCACCCACGGCTTGCGGGTGAGACCCAGCGCGCGCGCCTTGCGGGCGACGAGGCCGGCGGCGATCAGCACCGAGGGGTTCGAGGTGTTGGTGCAGCTGGTGATCGCGGCGATCACCACGTCGCCGTCGCCGATGTCATGGTCGCGACCCTCGACGCTCACGCGCGCGGGCTGCTCCTTCTTGTACACCTTGGTCAGGTCGCCGTTGAACACTTCGTCGACGCTGTCGAGGCTGACGCGGTCCTGCGGACGCTTGGGACCCGCGAGCGACGGACGCACCGTCGACATGTCGAGCTCGAGCGTGTCGGTGAAGATCGGCTCGGGGCCGCTGACGTCGTGCCACATGCCCTGCGCCTTGGCATAGGCTTCGACCAGCGCGACATTCTCGTCGCTGCGGCCGGTGAGGCGCATGTAATCGAGCGTCTTGTCGTCGATCGGGAAGAAGCCGCAGGTCGCGCCATATTCCGGCGCCATGTTGGCGATGGTCGCACGGTCGGCGAGCGTCATCGAATGCAGGCCGGGGCCGTAGAACTCGACGAAGCGGCCGACGACGCCCTTGGCGCGCAGCATCTGGGTGACGGTGAGCACCAGATCGGTCGCGGTGATGCCTTCCGGCAGCTTGCCGGTGAGCTTGAAGCCGACGACTTCGGGGATCAGCATCGACACCGGCTGGCCGAGCATTGCGGCCTCCGCCTCGATGCCGCCCACGCCCCAGCCGAGCACGCCGAGGCCGTTGACCATCGTGGTGTGGCTGTCGGTGCCGACCAGCGTGTCCGGATAGGCGATGGTCGCGCCGTCGGGCGCCTGCGACGACCAGATCGACTGCGAGATATATTCCAGGTTCACCTGGTGGCAGATGCCGGTGCCCGGCGGGACGACCGAGAAGTTGTTGAGCGCCTTGGAGCCCCACTTGAGGAACTCGTAGCGCTCCGCGTTGCGCTCGTACTCGAGCTTGACGTTGTCGTCGAACGCCTGGGGCGTGCCGAACTCGTCGACCATCACCGAGTGGTCGATCACGAGGTGCACCGGCACCAGCGGGTTGATCTTGGCCGCGTCGCCGCCGAGCTTGGTGATCGCGTCGCGCATCGCGGCGAGATCGACCACACAGGGCACGCCGGTGAAGTCCTGCATCAGCACGCGCGCGGGGCGATACTGGATTTCGCGGCTGGGGGCCTTGGGGTTCTGCTGCCAGTCGACGATCGCCTGGGCGTCCTCGGGCGTGACGGTCACGCCGTCGTCGAAGCGGAGCATGTTCTCCAGCAGCACCTTCATCGAGAAGGGCAGGCGGCTGATGTCGCCGAGCTTCGCCGCCGCCTTGGGGAGCGAGTAGAAGCTGTAGGTCTTGCCGGAGACGGTGAGCGAGTCACGCGTGCCGAGCGTATCGTTGCCGATGGCGGTCATGAGGCGCGGGGTCCTTTCCCTGATCTGGTCCGCCGGGCGCTCGGTGGACGCAGCCCATTATAGGCCGCGCGGGCGCACCGTCGGGGTGCTGCGAATGCGAAGATTCGCGAGGGGCCTTAGCGCGGTGCGGCGGGGAGGGAAAGGGGACGTTGGTAGGGGAGCGGGTGGTGATAGCGGTAACCTATCGCTGATCTCAGACTGACAAGGCGTAGCCGCTTCGGTCAATGGCTGACGTTCAGGAGACGGTCACCTTGCCCGCTTCGCCATTCGCTCCGCTCCGTCAATTGGCCGGCCGGCCCGTAGAATAACGGTGCAGGCGCCGTTTTTAGCTCGTTGGAGCGATTGCCTCCGCCGAGCACTTAGCTTCATCGACTACTTCGTGCACGCTTGCCCCATCGCGTCCGTCATCAGAGAGCAACCACCTAGACTTCGCTAGTAGCCAGAACAGAGGGAAGTCATGTTCGTGCTGGCACTTACGACAGAATAGCTTGTGAGAGGTAAAGAAGCGACCAGCCTCTCTCTTTCGGATCCGGACAGGAGCATCACAATGCGGACATACCAGCAAAGGTTTCATCATCCGGTTTAAACTCTCACAAACCGAACAGCGACCCTTCCCGAATAGACCATTATAGCTACCAAGCCCCGTGAGAGAGTACCATTTTGCAAGCCGATCAACCTCAAACCCCGCCCGCTTGAATAGCTCAATCTCAAGAAGCAAAGCGTACAACAAAATATAGGATAACTGTTTATATATTTTTTGGTAGATATCGTTGTCAGTAGGGTTTTTAAAAACAAAATTCAGGTTAAAATCTTCTGTTTCAATTTGTTTTCTACCCGTCACTAAATGCATAGCCTTGTCGAATAGTGGTGCCAATCCTGTTTCGAGGCCCAGGTCAAATATGATGTCGTGAAGAAACTCGGGGTTTACAAATCCCCCGAACGGCAACATTGATTTCGCCCGCCTAAAATACTCCAGCCGATGAGTATCCTGAATACCGGGATGATCAAAATTCTTCGCGGGAGTTTTAGCCATGCCATCGAAGAAAGCCTCATCATCAGCAAGCATTATTGTAAGATAAAGCAGATTTTGCTTGAGCGGCTTTCGCAACAAAGCAAGAGATACTACAAACTTTCGCTTCTCTAGCGCAATCAGGCCTTCATACATGAAGTTGAAAAAATCGCTTAGGACGGCTAACATTGCCTGGCCGACCGTAAGATTTTTAGCTAAATCACGACGTCCGCTTTCTAGGAAGTAGCCTATTGGATCCCCGGCCGATGTGAACTTTTTAGCTTCATTTGGGTCATCGAACTCGATACTAATCGATGGATAATTATATCGGGCGACATCCTTGAACATGCTAAGCATCGAGTCGTGCAAATGGAAGCAAAACTCATGGTGAGCACGGTAAGCGGGTGGTATGTTGGCTAACCGGGATGGGTCAATCAAACCGAGGCTAGCTGCGACCATATCCACCATCTCATTTCAGCAAGGTTTTGAGTTTGACGTAGAGACTGCCACACAGTGGAACAATCCGCATTCACTCGTCCGTCCAATCGCTCAACACGGCGCGGCTTGATTGTACGACGCTAATTAGCGGAGCCTTGTGATGTTCGCTAGGGTTCGCCCCCCATTGCCGTTTCCCGCCCCGCTGCTAGCGTCGCGCCAATGACCGAAGGCATGACCTATGGGCGCTATCTCGCCCTCGACCAGCTGCTCGCCGCCCAGCATCCGCTGTCGGACCGGCATGACGAGCTGCTGTTCATCATCATCCACCAGACCAAGGAGCTGTGGCTCAAGCAGATCCTCGCCGAGCTGCACCTCGCCAAGGGGCTGGTCCGCGCGGGCAAGCTGATCGAGGCGTACAAGGGCCTGGCGCGGGTCAGCCGCATCCAGGCGGTGATGACGCTGAGCTGGGACGTGCTCGCGACGATGACGCCCAGCGACTATACCCGCTTCCGCTCGGTGCTCGGCGGCAGCTCCGGCTTCCAGTCGGACCAGTTCCGCGCGGTCGAGACGATGCTGGGCCTGCGCGGCGGCGGGGTGCCGGGGCCGCTGACCGACGAAGCCGCCGCACTGCCCAGCCTGTGGGACGACGCCAATGCCGCGCTCGCCGCCGCCGGGTTCGACCTGCCCGAGGCCGTGCTGCACCGCGACTGGCCGACGCCCTATCAGCCGAACGACGCGGTCCGCGCCGCCTGGGGCCAGGTGTACCGCGACACCAATCGCTACTGGGACCTCTACCAGCTCGCCGAGAAGCTGGTCGACATCGACGATGCGATGGCGACGTGGCGGCACAAGCATGTCCTCACCGTCAGCCGGGTGATCGGCGGCAAGATGGGCACCGGGGGCACGCCGGGCGTCTCCTATCTCGAATCGACGCTCGCCAAGCGCGCCTTCCCCGAACTCTGGTCGCTGCGAACCGACCTGTGAGCAGCTTCAAGCACCTGTTCCAGCGCTCGCTGGCCGCCGCACCCGACCGGCTGCACTTCGCCGCGCACAGCCATCACCTCTGGCCCGACGCCTCGTGGCTCGGCCAGCAGGCGGCGTGGGACGATGCCGCGCGGCTCGCCGATCGGAAGTGGGGCCGGGTGATGGACGAAATCTGGCCCGCCGCGCAGGCGCATGTCGCCGCCGAGCTGCACCTGCCCGATCCCTCGACGGTGGTGTTCGCATCGAACACGCACGAGCTGCTGCTGCGGATCGTCTCGGCGATGGCCCCGCGCCGGCCGCTGCGCATCCTCGCCACCGACGGCGAGTTCCACAGCTTCCGCCGCCAGTCGCTGCGCTGGGAGGAAGCGGGCACGGCAGTGGTCACGCGGGTACCGATGGGCGAGATCGTCGCGACGGCGCGAGGCGGCGGCTTCGACCTGATCGTGGCGAGCCATGTCCAGTTCGGCACCGGCCATATCTTCGATGGCATCGCCGACCTCGCGGCGCTGGCCCGGCCTGAGGGCCCCTGGGTGCTGATCGACGGCTATCACGGCTTCATGGCGGTGGAGACCGACCTCTCGGCAGTGGCGGACCGGGTGTTCTACGTCGCGGGCGGGTACAAGTACGCGATGGCGGGCGAAGGCGTCGGCTTCCTCCACGCGCCGCCGGGCTTCGGGCCGCGGCCGGCGATCACCGGCTGGTATGCCGAGTTCGAGGACCTGGCGCTGCCGCCCGGGCAGATCGGCTACGCGCCCGATGCCCGCCGCTTCCTCGGCGCGACCTTCGATCCTTCCGGGCTCTACCGCTTCGTCGCGGTGCGCGAGATGCTGGCGCGCGAGGGGCTGACGACGGCCGCGATCAACGCCCATGTCGCGCCGCTGCGGGCGCAGTTGCTGGCGGACTTCCCGCTCGACGCCGAACGGATCAACCCTGCCGCGCCGGACGCGCCCCAAGCGCGTTTCCTGGCGCTGCGCAGTCGCAATGCGGCGGACTGGCAGAAGGCGCTGCTGGCGGACGAGATCGTCACCGACGTGCGCGGCGACGTGCTGCGGATCGGGCTCGGCCTCTACCAGGATGCGCGCGACGTGGCGCGGCTACGCGACGCCCTCGCCGCGCTCCAGCCGGCCTGACGGCCCACCCACCCCGCCGACATCCCGGCGAAAGCCGGGATCCATTGGGGTCTCCATTCCGGCGCTTGCTGCGGCGGAGAGGCGACTGGATCCCGGCTTTCGCCGGGATGACGGCAAGGAGATTACAGTGTGCTGCTATCAGGCGGCGGCGACGGGCGCGAGGCCGAGGCGGCGAATCTCGATCGCCGGACAACGGTCCATCACCACCTTGAGCCCGGCGGCTTCGGCACGCGCGGCGGCGTCATGGTCGACGACGTCCAGCTGCATCCACACCGCCTTGGCGCCCGCCGCGATCGCGGCGTCGACCACCGCGCCGGCATCCTCCGACTTGCGGAAGATGTCGACGATATCGATCGGTACGCCGATCTGGTCGAGATCGCGGAAGACGAACTCGCCATAGATATGCTCGCCGGTGATGCGCGGATTGACCGGGATCACCCGGTAGCCATGCCGCTGGAGCAGCAGCATCACGCCGTTGCTCGGTCGATTGGGGCGATCGGACGCGCCGACCATCGCGATGGTGCGCGCTTCCTCCAGCAGAGTGCGGATGTCTTCGTCACGCGTCAGCGGCATGCATCACCTCTTTAGCCAATCATAGACGGACTCGGCCAACGCACCAAATACTGCGGAAGACTCCGTATCCCCGGCCGCCGGCGGCGTGCCCGCATCCGAAGCGGCGCGGATTTCCATCGCCAGCGGGATGCGGGCGAGGAACGGGATGCCCAGCGTTCCCGCCGCCGTCTCCGCCCCGCCGCTGCCGAACGGATCGGAGACGCCGCCGCAATGCGGGCAGCAATAGCCGGCCATGTTCTCGACCAGCCCGACGATCGGCACGCCGGCCTTGTTGAACAGGTCGATGGCGCGGGCGGCGTCGATCATCGCGAGGTCCTGCGGGGTGGAGACGATCACCGCGCCCGCCGGCTTGTGCTTCTGGATCATCGTCAGCTGCACGTCGCCGGTGCCGGGGGGCAGGTCGAGTACGAGCAGCTCGGTATCGCCCCAGTCGGCATCGACCAGCTGGCCGAGCGCCCCGCCCGCCATCGGCCCGCGCCACGCGATCGCCTGCCCCTCGGCGACGAGCCCGCCCATCGACAGCATCTTGATGCCGTACGGCGTGTCGATCGGCAGCAGCACCTTGTCCCGCGCCTGCGGCTTGATGCCCTCGACCTGCAGCAGCTTGGGCTGCGAGGGGCCGTAGATATCGGCATCGACCAGCCCGACCTTGAGGCCCCGACGCGCCAGCCCGATCGCGAGATTGGCGGCGACAGTGGACTTGCCCACCCCGCCCTTGCCGCTGGCGACCGCCAGGATCCGGCGGGTGCGGCGCTCGCTGGTGAGCAGCACGCGCACTTCCTGCACGCCAGGCAGCGCGGCGGTCGCACTGCGCACTTCGGCCTCCAGTGCCTCGCGCGTCTCGGGCGCGAGGCCGGTCACGTCGAGCACCACATTGGCGCGGCCGGCTTCCAGGCGCACGGTGGCGCGGCCGGCGGATACGGGGGCGAGGGCGGCGGAAAGGTCCTGCGGTTCAGTCATGCCGCGGCACATAGGTACACAATCGTCCGACGCCACTGTAAATCCGCGTCGCCCTGCTTATAAAGGTCGGCATGGTGAATAGTTCTGGCCGAGACGCGCTGTCCGGCACCTTCCACAACGAGGCGCCGAAAAGCCCCTGGGGCGGCGGCTCGGACAAGGGCGAGGGCAGCGGCGGCGGCCCGCGCAACCCCTGGTCGGTCCCGCCCGAGGGACGCCGCAGCCGGCCCGCCGGCGCGCCCAGCGCGCTCGACGAGCTGTGGCGGCGCGCCCGTAGCACCGGCGGCGGGGGCCTGCCCGGCGTGCCGACCGGCGCGCGGCTGTGGCTGCTGATCCTCGCCGGCCTGATCGGCGTGTGGGTGATCTACACCTCGGTCCACCCGATCGGCCCGCGCGAAAAGGGCGTCGTGACGTTCCTCGGTCGGTATTCGGGCACGCTCGATCCGGGCATCCAGTTCACCCTGCCCGCGCCGTTCCAGCTGGTCGACGTGGTCGATGTCGGCAATATCCGTACCGAGAACTTCCCGAACAGCGGCGAAAACCTGATGCTGACCGGCGATCAGAACATCGTCGACCTTGCCTATTCGGTCCGCTGGGACATTCGCAGCGCCTCCGATTACGTGTTCCAGATCGCCGACCCGCGCGAGACCGTCCGCGCGACGGCGGAGAGCGCGATGCGCGCGGTGATCGCCAACACCACGCTCAACGAGGCGATCGGCGAGGGCCGCTCGAAGATCGAGGCCGAGGCCCAGGTCGCGATGCAGAAGATCCTCGACGAATATGGCTCGGGCATCCGCATCCAGGGCGTCGCCATCCAGAAGGCCGCCGCGCCCAGCCAGGTCGACGACGCCTTCAAGGCCGTCACCGCCGCGCAGCAGGAAGCCGAATCGAACCGCAACAACGCCAACGCCTATGCCCAGCGCGTGATCGCCCAGGCCCAGGGCGAGGCAGCCGAGTTCGACAAGATCTACGAACAGTACAAGCTCGCCCCCGAGGTGACCAAGCGCCGGCTCTATTACGAAACCATGGAGGCCGTGCTGGCCAACACCAACAAGACGATCGTCGAGGCGCCGGGCGTGAACAGCTATCTGCCGCTGCCCGCCCTTCGCCGGGGCAATGCCCCCGCCGATGCGCAGGACAAGGGAGGCGCCAAGTGATCGCCTGGGCACGCAACCCGATCGCGCTGGTCGTCGCCGCCATCGTGGTGCTGATCGTGCTGATGAGCACCGTGGCGATCGTGCCGGAGACCAAGCAGGTCGTCGTCCTCCGCCTGGAGAAGCCGTACCGGACGGTGAACGCCTATCGCACCGGCGAGGGCTTTGGCCGCACCAATGCAGGGCCGGTGTTCCGCATCCCGTTCGTCGACCGGCTCGTCTGGGTCGACAAGCGCGTGCTCGATGTCGACCTGCCCGACGAACCCGTGCTGTCGACCGACCAGTTGCGGCTCGAGATCGATGCCTATGCCCGCTACCGGATCACCGATCCGCTGCGGATGGTGGTGACCGTCGGCACCGAGGAGCGGCTGCGCGACCAGCTCCAGCCGCTGCTGCGCTCGTCGCTCCGCAACGAGCTCGGCAAGCGTCGCTCGAGCACGCTGCTCAGCCCGGAACGCGGCCAGGTGATGGACAATGTCCAGGCCTCGCTCCAGCGCCTCGCCAGCCAATATGGCGTGCAGATCGTCGACGTCCGCATCAAGCAGACCGAGCTGCCCTCGGGCTCGCCGCTAACCAGCGCGCTCACCCGCATGGCGACGGCGCGCAGCCAGGAGGCGGAGACGATCAAGGCGCAGGGGCTGAAGGACGCGCAGATCATCCGCGCCAACGCCTCGGCCCAGGCGGCGCAGATCTATGCGGCGGCGTTCAACAAGGATCCGAAATTCTACGACTTCTACCGGGCGATGCAGTCGTACCGCACGACCTTCCTCAGCCCGGACGCGAAGGGCGAGAGCCAGATCATCCTGTCGCCGAACAACGAGTATCTTCGGGAGTTCACCGGGCAACGATGATCCTGTCGGACCGTTCATATTCAAATCAGGTTCAGCCGCGCACGCTAGAAGCGCGGTGTGAGACGAATACCCTTCCTTTCGAGAGGAAATGATCCCGTGCGTTACGCCTACGCCTTGACTACCGCGATCCTTCTGGGTGGCGCTGCCACCGCACTCTCGCTCAACCAGTCGGCCGGCGCGCAGACCGCGCAGAACGAGCCGGGCACCATCCAGGCGGTGGCCCCCAAGGCCGGCGCGCCGATGAGCTTCGCCGATCTGGTCGCCCGCCTCCAGCCGGCCGTGGTCAACATCTCCACAACGCAGCGCGTGAAGGTGAACGCCAATCCGTTCGCCGGCACGCCGTTCGAGATGTTCGGCGGCGGCCAGGGCCAGTCGGTGACGCGCGAGGCGCAGTCGCTCGGCTCGGGCTTCATCATCTCCGCCGACGGCTATGTCGTCACCAACAACCATGTGATCTCGGCCGGCGCGCAGGGCGCGGTGGTCGAATCGATCACCGTCACCCTCTCCGACGGGCGCGACTTCAAGGCCAAGCTGATCGGCCATGACGCGCAGTCGGATCTTGCCGTGCTCAAGATCGACGGTACCGCGCTGCCCTTCGTCCGCTTCGGCGATTCGGGCCGCGCCCGCGTCGGCGACTGGATTCTGGCGATCGGCAACCCGTTCGGCCTGGGCGGCACCGTCACCGCCGGCATCATCTCGGCGACGCACCGCGTGACCGGCGCCGGCGCCTATGACCGCTTCATCCAGACCGACGCCTCGATCAACCGCGGCAATTCGGGCGGCCCGATGTTCGATCTCAACGGCAACGTGATCGGCATCAACTCGCAGATCCTGTCGCCCACCGGCGGCAATGTCGGCATCGGCTTCGCGATTCCCGCCGAGGAAGCCAAGCCGATCATCGACAAGCTGATGAAGGGCCAGACGATCGCGCGCGGCTATCTCGGCATCGGGATGCAGGACCTGACCAAGGACCTGGCGGCCGGCTTCGGCCTGCCCTCGGATCGCGGCACGCTGGTCGCCCGCGTCGAGCCGGGCCAGCCCGCCGAGAAGGCCGGCATCCGCCAGGGCGACGTGATCGTGAAGGTCAACGGCCGCGACGTCACGCCCGAGCAGACCCTATCCTACATCGTCGCCAATGTGACGCCGGGCACCCGCATCCCGGTGGAGCTGATCCGCGACGGCAAGCGCCAGACGGTGACCGTGACGGTCGGCACCCGCCCGCCGGAAGAACAGCTCGCCCAGTTCGACCCGAACGACCAGGACGGCGCGCAGGGTGATGACGGCGACGACGGCAGCAGCGCCGCCACCGCGCCGACCGCGCTGCTCGGAATCGGCGTGACGCCGCTGACCCCGCAGATCGCGCGCTCGATCGGCGTCGATCCCTCGATCGGCGGCGTGGTGATCCTGGGCGTCAACCCCAGCAGCGATGCGGCCGGCAAGGGCCTGCAGCGCGGCGACGTGATCGTCTCGGTCAACCAGCAGCCGGTGCGCACCGCCGCCGAACTCAGCCGTGCGGTAGCGGCTGCCAAGGCAGCGGGCCGCAAGCAGGTCGTGCTGTTCGTCCAGCGCCGCAACCAGGGCAACTACATCCCCGTAGGCATCGCCGGCAACTGATCGCCGCAAAAGCGGCTGACCAAGGCCCGTTTCTTCCCTATGCCTGCCCTTCGCAAGAGGAGCAGGGAATGGCGGAAGAAACGGGCCTTTTCGTTGGTGCAGCCGGAGACAGGCGGATCGAACTCGACCTGCGCCGCGCCAATCGGCACGGGCTGATCGCGGGCGCCACCGGCACCGGCAAGACGGTGACGCTGCAGGGCCTCGCCGAGGGCTTTTCCGCCGCAGGCGTGCCCGTGTTCGTGGCGGACGTGAAGGGCGATCTCGGCGGGCTCGGCATGGCCGGATCGCCGCTCGCCAAGACCCACGCCGCCTTCGCCGCGCGGGCGCAAGCGATCGGCGATGGCGACTGGCAGTATCAGGCGATGCCGGTCCAGCTGTGGGACCTGTTCGGCGAACAGGGCCACCCGATCCGCGCCACCGTTTCCGAAATGGGGCCGCTGCTGCTCGCCCGGCTGATGGACCTCAACGAGGTGCAGGAAGGGGTGCTGACCATCGCCTTCCATGTTGCCGATGCCGAGGGGCTGCTGCTGCTCGACCTCGACGACCTGCAGGCGATGCTCGCCCACTGCGCGGAGCGGGCCGAGGAACTGAGCACCACCTACGGCAATGTCTCGAAGCAGAGCGTCGGCGCGATCCAGCGCCAGCTGCTCCAGCTGCGGTCCCAGGGCGGCAGCCATTTCTTCGGCGAGCCGGCGCTCAGCATGCAGGACTTCCTGGCGCACGACGACACCGGCCGGGGCGTGATCAACATCCTCGCCGCCGACAAGCTGATGGCGAGCCCACGGCTCTACGCCAGCTTCCTCTTGTGGATGCTGTCCGAGCTGTTCGAGACGCTTCCCGAGATCGGCGATCCGGACAAGCCGGTGCTCGTCTTCTTCTTCGACGAGGCGCATCTGCTGTTCGACGATGCGCCCAAGGCGCTGCTCGACAAGATCGAGCAGGTGGTGCGGCTGATCCGCTCCAAGGGCGTCGGCGTCTATTTCGTGACGCAGAACCCGATCGACATTCCCGAGGATGTCGCCGCACAGCTCGGCAACCGCGTCCAGCATGCGCTCCGCGCCTTCACCCCGCGCGACCAGAAGGCGATCCGCGCCGCCGCCGAGACGTTCCGGGCCAGCCCCGGCCTCGACGTGGCGACCGCGATCACCGAGCTGGCGGTGGGCGAGGCGCTGGTCTCGCTGCTCCAGGCGGATGGCGCGCCGGCGCCGGTATCGCGCACGCTGATCCGGCCGCCCGCCTCGCGCGTCGGCCCGCTGGCGGCGGACGAGCGGAAGGTGCTGATCGAGACCGATGCGATCGGCGCGAAATACGACACCGCCATCGACCGTGAATCCGCCGAGGAACTGCTCGCCGCCAAACGCGCCGAGGCAAGCGCCGCCGCCGCCGAGGCTCAGGCGCGCGACGCCGCCGAAAAGGCGGCCGCCGCCCAGGCAAAGGAAGATGCCCGCCGTGCCAAGGAAGAGGAGCGCGCCCGCATCGCCGCCGAACGCGAGGCCGCGAACAACCCGCTCAACCGCGCGATCCGCTCCGCCACGCGCTCGGCCTCGTCGGCGGCCGGGCGCGCGGTGGCGAACGAGGTCAGCAAGGCGGTGTTCGGCAGCAAGGGCGGCGGCGGTGTCCTGGGCCAGGTGGTGCGCGGCGTGCTGGGCGGGCTGTTCCGCGGCTGATCCGCGGGAAAGGCCTGTCTTTTCGCGGCCGCCGGTGCCACCATGACGGCAATGCGATGGCGAGGGTGCCCATGCTGATCCCGAACGACTGCGGCCGAAAGCCGCGGGGACGGTGGTTGCGCGCGCCCTCCTCCCCGCCCCGCGTCATCCCCGCGAAGGCGGGGATCCATCGGCGCTGGTCTGTCGGTTCTTTCCCCGACCGGCACGGCGAATGGATTCCCGCCTCCGCGGGAATGACGATGGTTTTTTCGGGCGCGACCGCCCTCCCCCCCATTCGGAGCCTCTAGCGCATGGCCACTGCCCCTGCCCGCGCGCCGCTTGAACTCACGCTGCGCGGCGTGCTGCTCGGCGGCGCGATCACGCTGCTGTTCACCGCCGCCAATGTCTATCTCGGCCTCAAGATCGGCCTGACCTTCGCCACCTCGATCCCCGCCGCGGTGATCTCGATGGCGATCCTGCGCTTCTTTCCCGGCTCGACCATCCTCGAGAACAATATCGTCCAGACCGTCGCCAGCGCGGCGGGGACGCTCGCCGCGATCATCTTCGTGCTGCCGGGCCTGGTGATGATCGGCTGGTGGAACGGCTTTCCCTATGTGCAGACCGCCGCGATCACGATGTTCGGCGGCATTCTCGGCGTGATGTTCTCGGTGCCGCTGCGCCGCGCGCTGGTCGTCGATTCGCCCGACCTGCCCTATCCCGAAGGCCGTGCCGCCGCCGAAGTGCTGCAGGTCGGCGCCGGCAGCCGCGAAGGCGCCGAGGAAAGCGCGCGCGGGCTGAAGGTGATCGTCGTCAACGCGGTCGCCTCGGCCGGCTTCGCGCTGATCACAAGGATGAAGCTGGCGGCCGAAGAGGGCGCGGTCTTCTTCAAGGCGGGCGCAGGCTCGACCGGGATCATCGGCGGGCTGCAGTTCGCGCTGATCGGCGCGGGGCACCTGATCGGCCTCACCGTCGGCATCGCCATCCTCGTCGGCGTGGCGATCGGCTGGTGGATCGCGCTGCCGATCCTCAGCGCCGGGATGCCGGGCGCGGCGGAGGCGGTGGCCAACACCGTGTTCCGCAGCGACGTCCGCTTCCTCGGCGCCGGCACGATCGGCATGGCGGCGATCTGGACCTTGCTCAAGATCATCGGCCCCGTGATCGGCGGCATCCGCTCGTCGCTCGCCGCATCTGCCGCCGCGCGCAGCGGTGCCGAAGTGCCGATCGGCGAGCGCGACCTGCCGATCGGGATCGTCGCCGTCGTCACGCTCGGCATGCTGCTGCCGATCGGCTGGCTGTTGTGGAGCGTGCTGGCAGGCGGTCCGCTCTCCGCCTCGGCGGGGCTGCTGGTGGCGGGCTCGCTGGTGTTCGTGCTCGTCGTCGGCCTCGTCATCGCCTCGGTGTGCGGTTACATGGCGGGCCTGATCGGCGCGTCGAACAGCCCGGTCTCGGGCATCGGCATCCTGTCGGTCGTCGCTGCCTCGCTGATGCTGGTCGGCATGTTCGGGCGCCATCTCGAGCCCGGTACCACCCAGGCGCTGATCGCCTATGCGCTGATCGTCACCGGCATCGTGTTCGGCGTGGCGACCATCTCGAACGATAATCTCCAGGACCTCAAGACGGGCCAGCTCGTGGGGGCCACGCCGTGGAAGCAGCAGGTCGCGCTGCTCTTCGGCGTGGTGTTCGGCAGCCTGGTCATCCCGCCGGTGCTGAGCGTGCTCAACGCCTCGTTCGGCTTTGCCGGCGTCGCGGGGGCGAGCGCCGATGCGCTGCCCGCCCCGCAGGCGGCGCTGATCTCGTCGCTCGCCAAGGGCGTGCTGGGCGGGGATCTGCGCTGGGACCTGATCGGCATCGGTGCGCTGATCGGTGCGGGCGTCATCCTGGTCGACGAGGTGCTGGCCCGGACCTCGAAGCTGCGCCTGCCGCCGCTGGCGGTGGGCCTCGGCATTTATCTGCCGATGGGCGTGACGCTGACCGTGGTAGTCGGCGCGGTGATCGGCTGGTTCTACGACCGCGCCGCCGAACGCGCACGCGACCCCGAGTTCGTCAAGCGGATGGGCGTGCTGATGGCAACCGGCATGATCGTCGGCGACAGCCTGTTCGGGGTGCTATACGCCGGGATCGTGTACGAGACGGGGAGCGAATCCCCGCTCGCGCTGGTGGGCCCGGGCTTTGCGGGCGTGGCACTGGCCGGGGGCACGGCGCTGTTCCTGGCGATTACGGCCGGGCTGTATCTCTATACCAAGCGCCAGGCGCGGTGACCTGAAAAGATCTTTCCCCGGAGGGGGAGGTGGCGCGCGCAGCGCGACGGAGGGGTGTCGACGCTGATGTGTCGGGCACCGTCCCAGCGCCAACACCCCTCCACCACCGCCTGCGGCGGCGGTCCCCCTCCCCCTCCGGGGGAGGATCTTTAAGCCTCACCCCGCCAGCAATTCGCCCAGCTTGCCGGCCTGGATCGCGGCATATGCGGATGCCACAGCCTCCCGGTACTGCGCATCCTCCGCCACCCGCGCAGGAAACACCTGCCGCAGCGCCAGCACAGCCTCTACCGGCGCCGCATCGGTCGCGGCCGTAGCGAGGACATCCGCCAGCGGATCGGTGATCGACTCGCCCGCCTTGGCCTTGTTGCCGAGGAACGCGATCCACGCCGCCACCGGCACGGCCAGCCGCTCCACCGAGCGGCCGGCATCGAGCGCCGCCGCAGTGGTATCCAGCAGGCGATAGGGGAGCTTCTGCGAGCCGTCCCAGGCAATCTGCGACAGCAGATGGCGGATCGCCGGGTTGCGGAAGCGGTCGAGCACCGCATCGACATAGCCGGGCACGTCCAGCCCATCGACCGTGCCGAGCGAGGCCGCGATATCGTCATGCGCCAGCCGGGTCACGAAGCCGCCCAGTGCCGCGTCCGACATCGCTTCGAACACGGTCTCGTGGCCGAGCACCAGGCCGATATAGGCAAGGCTCGAATGGCTGCCGTTGAGCACGCGCAGCTTGGCCTGCTCATAGCCGCGCACATCGCTGGTCAGCGTCACGCCGGCCGCGGCGAGGTCCGGGCCGTCGGGCATGTCGAAGCGCTGCAGCACCCATTGGGTGAAGGATTCGCGCTGCACCGCGCCCTTGTCCTCGACGCCGAGATCCCCCGCCACGTTGGCAAGGAACGCCGCGTCGCTCGCCGGGGTGATCGAATCGACCATCGAATCCGGGAAGGCGACGTCCGCCGCGATCCAGTCGGCGAGATCGGAATCCCAGGCCCGCGCCAGCGCCACACATGCGGCGCGGAGCTTGCCGCCATTGCCGGTCATGTTGTCGCAGCAGAGCACCGCGAACGGCGCCACCCCGGCGGCGCGGCGATCGGCGAGGCCGGCGACGATCCAGCCGATCACGCTCGCAGGTTCCTCCGGCCGCGTTAGATCGTGGACGATGTCCGGATGGCCCAGGTCGAGCGTGCCGTCTCCGCCCAGGCAATAGCCTTTCTCGGTCACCGTGCTGGTGGCGATCCGCACCTCCGGGCTGGCGAGCAGCGCGCGGAGCCGCGCCCCCTCGCCCGGCCCGATCGCCTCCGAATGCGCGGCGATGATGCGGGTGGAGGGCTCGCGATCGATCACCGCCAGCGTGTAGAGCCCGTCCTGCGCCTTCAGTGCATCGGTGGTGGTGCCGCTGCGCAGCGACACCGCCGCGATGCCCCAGCGCGGATCGCGGTCCAGCACCTTGTCGAGGAAGGCCGCCTGGTGGGCGCGATGGAACGCGCCGGGGCCGAAATGGACGATGCCGGTACGGATCGCGGCCGGATCATGGCCGGGGCGGAGGATGCCGGCGGGGAGACCGGCGAGCGAAGCGCGCGAAAGCGGTGTCATGTGGTCAGGCCAATCAGACCCGACGGATAAAGTCAATCGCGTCCCGCGGATCCCGCGGAGGGCGGCAGCAGCGGCGAGGTATAGTCCGGCCGTCGCGTATGGAATCCGCGCGGCATGAAGAACCGCACCTGCCGATTGGGAAAGTCGATCTCTACCCTGCGGAAACTGCGCATCGCGTCCATGCCGAGCATGATCGCCGGTCGCCGGGTCAGTCCGAAACGCTTGAACGGCTCGGCCTCGGCAAACGCGATCGGCAGCGTGTCGAAGGCGACGTTGCTCACCCGCATCGACGGCACCTGGCCATATTGCGCCTGGGTCTTGCCGCCATCGACGCTGGTCAGCTCGATCGTCTGCAGCACGCCGACATTGCGGCCGACCTTCCGGCGCAACGCCTCGTTGCCCATCGTCACCTGCGAGCCGGTATCGAGCACCACCTGCACGCGCAGATTGGCGTAATAGGCATCGGTGACGATCAGCTGGCCGAACTGGTCCTTGGCGGAAACGACGATCTCGTCGGGATCATGCTTTTCGTTCTTCTTGCGCTTGACGCTGGGGCGCACCGCCATGGTGCCGGTGTCGAAGTCGATCGTCACCTGGTGGTCGCGCAGCGTGTCGATGCCGAGCAGTCCGGCCGCGCCGATATTGCGCGCCTCGAAGGCCGGCGCGACGATCCGGTGGGTGGTGCCGATCGACTCAATGGTAAGATCGGGCACGATCACCGTGCCGACGCGGCTACGCCCCGTCATCGACGTGACGGTGACCTCTGCCCCCGCCGTCAACCCCAGCCGGCCGGCAAGCTCGTGCGACACCACGGTGCGCTCTGCACCGGTATCGATGATGAAGTTGTACGGCCCCTGCTTGCGGATCGCGACCGGTACGGTGAGCCGCGCACTGGTCTCGCCCAGCGCCAGCTGGATCGCGTCGGGCTGTGCCGCCGCGACGGTTTCGGGATCTGGGCGCGGCTCGATCGGTCCACTGCCGAGCAGGCCGAGCGGCAGCCCCCAAAAGATCAACGCAGACGAGACTCCAACCATGTAGCAAATCTACGCCTATCCATGTTGCGCAGCAATCCCGCAAAAGAACGGGGTCAGTCGAGCCGCATCGCCTCGGCAGCAATCGCCTCCGCCTCTTCGAGCAGCGCATCTTCGGTGGTGCCCTGCGCCACCGACTCGCGACCGATCATGATCAGCACCGGGACTGCCATGGGACTGACCCGCTCCAGATCGACATGGAGCATCCGCTCGCCCGCCTCGTCGAGCAGCCGGGCGAGGCGGCCGACATCGGTCATCTTCGCCCGCGCATCTTCCCAGGCGGCGCGGAGCAGCAGATGGTCCGGCTCGTATTTGCGGAGCACGTCGTAGATCAGGTCGGTCGAGAAGGTGACCTGCCGCCCGGTCTTCTTCTTCCCCGGATGCTGGCGCTCGACCAGCCCGCCGATGATCGCCACTTCGCGGAAGGCGCGCTTGAGCAGCGCCGAGCCCTGCACCCAGTCGACGAACTCGTGCTCGAGGATATCGGGCGAGAAGAGCGGGCGCGGATCGGTGACCTTCTCCAGCCCATAGACCGCCAGCGCATAGTCATTGGCGACGAAGCCCAAGGGCTTGAGCCCCAGCGCCTCCATCCGCCGCGTCACCAGCATGCCGAGCGACTGATGCGCGTTCCAGCCCTCGAAGCTGTAGATGACGAGGTGGTGGCGGCCTTCGTGCGGGAAGGCCTCGACCAGCAGCTGGCCCGGCGCGGGCAGCGCCGAGCGTCGATCCTGCGTCTCCAGCCATTCGCGCACATCCGCCGGGAAGCGCACCCACTGGCTGCGATCGAACAGGAAGCTGCGCACGCGATCGGCGAGGTTGGCGGTGATCGCCAGCCGCGCGCCCATATAGCTCGGCACCCGCGCCTGCTTGGCCGTGGCGCGGACGATCAGGTCGGTGGCCTCCACCCGCTCGACTTCCAGCGCCAGGCCGGCGAAGAAGAAGGTGTCGCCGGGCGATAGCGAGGCGGCGAACCCCTCCTCCACCTTGCCCAGCCGCCTGCCGTTCTTGAAGCGCACCTCCAGCATCGGCGATTCGACGATGATGCCGGCATTGAGCCGATGCTGCGCAACAAAATTGGGCTGGGTCACCCGCCAGACGCCGTCCTTGCCCTGAGTCAGCCGCTTGAACTTGTCATAGGCGCGCAGGCTGTAGCCGCCATCGGCGATGAAGTTGAGGACGCGATCGAACACCTCCTCGGTGAGCGCCGAATAGGGCAATGCTGCACGCACCTCCTGCAGCATGTCGACCGCCCGGAAGGGAGCGGCGCAGGCGCAGCCCATGATGTGCTGGGCGAGCACGTCGAGCGCGCCGGGGCGGAAGATGTCCGGGTCCAGCTCGCCGGCTTCCACGGCATCCAGCGCCGCACGCGCCTCCAGATATTCGAAGCGGTTGCCGGGGATCAGCACCGCTTCGCTGGCCTCGTCGAGCCGGTGGTTGGCGCGACCGATCCGCTGGAGCAGGCGGGAGGAGCCCTTGGGCGCCCCCATCTGGATCACGCAATCGACATCGCCCCAGTCGACGCCGAGGTCGAGGCTGGCGGTGGCGACCAGCGCCCGCAGCCGTCCGTCCGCCATCGCCTGCTCGGCCTTTTGCCGCGCCTCCAGGCTGAGGCTGCCATGGTGGACGCCGATCGGCAGCTTGAGGTCGTTGACCTTCCACAGCTGCTGGAAGACCAGCTCCGCCAGCCCGCGCGTGTTGCAGAAGACGATCGTCGTCTTGTGCGTCTCGATCTCCGCCATCACCTGCGGGATGGCATAGATGCCCGAATGTCCGGCCCAAGGCACGCGGCCCTCGGGCAGCAGGATCGCGATATCGGGGTCGGCGCCCCTTTCGCCCTGCACCAGCGTCACCGAATCGATGTCGCCATAGGGGGCGAGCCAGGCGCGATAGCCGTCCGGATCGGCAACCGTGGCGGAAAGGCCCACCCGGCGGAACCCGGGCGCCAGCCGTTCCAGCCGGGCCAGCGCCAGCGCCAGCAGGTCGCCGCGCTTGCCGGTGGCGAAGGCGTGGATCTCGTCGATCACCACCGTCTTCAACCCCGAGAACATCGTCAGGCTGTCCTCGTAGGAGAGCAGCAGGCTGAGCGATTCGGGGGTGGTCATCAGCACCTGGGGCGGGCGGGCGCGCTGGCGGACCTTCTTTTCGTGCGGCGTATCGCCGGTGCGCGTCTCGACCCGGATCGGCAGGCCCATCTGTTCGATGGGGGTGAGCAGGTTGCGCTGCACGTCCACCGCCAGCGCCTTCAGCGGCGAGATGTAGAGCGTGTGCAGCCCCTCGGCCGGCGCCTCGATCAGATCGGCGAGCGTCGGCAGGAAGCCCGACAGCGTCTTGCCGGCACCCGTAGGCGCGACGAGCAGCGCATGCCGCCCCGCCCGTGCGGCGGCGAGCATGTCCCACTGGTGCCGCCGCGGCGCCCATCCGCGCGCGGTGAACCAGTCGGCCAGAGGTGCGGGGAGATCGGCGGGCACCGCCCCTATGTAGGGAGCCTTTCGGCTGCTGGGGAGGCGCTTCCCTTTCGGGCGCGCGCATGCTCCATTGCTTGCAGGGCAACAGGGGAACACCAGATGAAGTCGCTTCTCGCCGCCACCGCCGGGCTTGCACTCGCGATCGCGGCACCGGCCGCCGCGCAGACCCGGCCGGACCAGGCCAAGTTCTTCGAACTCTACAAGGAACTCGTCGAGACCAACACCGTCGTCAATGTCGGCAGTTGCACCCAGGCCGCCGAGCAGATCGCCGCGCGGATGAAGGCTGCCGGGTTCAAGGACGATCAGCTGACCCTGTTCGCGACGCCCGACCATCCCAAGGATGGCGGGCTGGTCGCCGTCTATCCGGGCACGTCGAGGAAGGCCAAGCCGATCCTGCTGCTCGCGCATATCGACGTGGTCGCCGCCAAGCGCGAGGACTGGACCCGCGATCCGTTCAAGCTGGTCGAGGAGAACGGCTATTATTATGCCCGCGGCACCAGCGACGACAAGGCGATGGCCGCAACTTTCGCGGACACGCTGATCCGCTTCCAGCAGGCGGGGTACAAGCCCAAGCGCACGGTCAAGCTGGCGCTGACCTGCGGCGAGGAAACGACCTGGGCGTTCAACGGCGCCGAATGGCTGTCGAAGAACAAGCGCGACCTGATCGACGCCGAATTCGCGCTCAACGAAGGCGGCGGCGGCAAGTCGGACGGGCATGGCAAGGTCCTCGTCCAGAGCATGCAGGTCGGCGAGAAGGCGGTCCAGAACTACCGGCTGGAGACGAGCAACCCCGGCGGCCACAGCTCGATTCCGGTGCGGGAAAACGCGATCTACGCACTGGCCGACGCGCTGGTGAAGATCCGCGACCATGAGTTCCCGCTGGAGCTCTCCGACACCACCCGCGCCTATTTCGCCAAGGCCGGCGCCGCGCGCGACGATGCGATGGGCAAGGCGATGGTTGCCATCGCCGCCAATCCGGCCGACAAGGCGGCCGAGACGCTGCTCAACACCGATCGCATCTACCATTCGATGCTGCGCACCACCTGCGTCGCCACGCTGCTCGAAGGCGGCCATGCCAACAACGCGCTGCCCCAGCGGGCGGCGGCCAACATCAACTGCCGCATCTTCCCCGGCCATAGCAGCGAGGAAGTCCAGAAGGCGCTGACGGCCGCGATCGGCGATGCGAAGGTGACGGTCACCATGGTCCCGCCGGTTCGCCCGCTGGCCAAGCCGCCGGCGCTCGACCCGAAGGTGGTGGGCCCTGCGGAGAAGCTCGTCGCCAGATATTTCCCCGGCGTGCCGATGGTGCCGACGATGATGACCGGCGCCACCGACGGCATCTTCCTCGCCGCGGTGGGCATCCCGACCTATGGCGTGCCCGGCGCCTGGGGGGACCCCGACGGCAACGGCGTCCACGGCCTCAACGAGCGGATCGAGGTGCGTTCGCTCTATACCGGTCGCGACTATCTGTTCGACCTGGTGAAGGCCTATGCCGAACAGGAGTGACGTTCAGGCGCGTTCGATCCTGCCGCCCTCCACCCGGTAGCGGGTGGCGGTGGCGGGCACGGCCTCGAACAGCGCAGGCTCGGTACCGGTCATCCACACCTGCCCCCGGCCTGCCAGCCGGTCGAACAGCGCCGCGCGGCGCCCGGGATCGAGATGCGCGGCGACCTCGTCGAGCAGCAGGATGGGCGGGCTGCCCACACGGTCCGCGACCAGTTCGGCATGCGCGAGGACGATGCCGAGCAGCAGCGCCTTCTGCTCGCCCGTCGAGCAGAGATGCGCGGGTTGCGCCTTGTCGAGATGGGTGACGGCCAGATCGGCCCGGTGCGGGCCGGTAAGCGTGCGTCCGGCCGCGGCATCGCGGCGGCGGCCTTCGCGCAGGGCGATGGCGAGCGCGGCTGCATCGCCCTGCCCCCCCTCCAGCTTGAGCCCGGCCCGCGCAAACGGTCCTGCGGGCTGATCGGCGAGACGGCCGCCCAGCGCCGCCACCGTCTCGCGGCGCGCCGCATCGATCGCGGCGCCATGCTCCGCCATCCGCGCCTCAAGGGCATCGAGCCAGGCCGGGTCGGGCGGCATCTCGTCGGCCAGCAACCGGTTGCGTTCGCGCATCGCGGCTTCGTAGCGGGTCGCTTCATGGGCATGGCGCGGATTCAGCGCCAGGGTCAGCCGGTCGAAGAAGCGGCGGCGCTCGCCCGGCGCTTCGAGGAACAGCCGGTCCATCGCAGGCGTCAGCCACAGGACCACCAGCCACTGGGCAAGGCTCGTCGCGGCGGCCGTGGCGCCGTTGACGCGGACGACCCGACGCTCGGGCGCGTCAGCACGGGTGCCGGTGCCGATCTCGGCGGCATCCAGCGTCGCGGCGATACCGAATCCGCCGGGGCCGCCCTGGCGCGCCATTTCGCCCAGCGGGGCGCCGCGCAGACCGCGCCCGGGCGCCAGCAGCGACACCGCCTCCAGGATGTTGGTCTTGCCCGCGCCATTCTCACCACTCAGCACCACAAAATCGTCGCCCGGGGTCAGCAGCGCGTCGGCATGATTGCGAAAGTCGGTGAGCAGGAGACGCTTGACGGCCATGCATGGGGCTGTAGCGCAGCACCTTGCCGACGAACACCGCTTGGCCGATAGTTCGCGGCGAAGGGATAGAAACACATGCTCCGCAAGACTCTCACGATTACCACGCTCGCGCTCGTCGCGGCCTGCTCGAAAGCGCCCGAAGACGTGACCGCGCACTATGCCGCTGCCGGTGGCCGCGGCCAGATCACGGTGAAGGCGGCCGCCAATGGCGACGCCAAGCTGGAAGCCGGCCCGCAGACGCTGATCCGCAAGGGCGGCACCGATTACGTCGTCATCACCGACGGCAACGACAAGTTCGCCGCCAGCTTCGCCGACTTCGTCGCCGCTACGCAGGACATCGCCAAGGAAAAGGGCATGAAGCCCCAGGCGCTGCCGCAGGACCCCGAATATGAGGCGGTTCAGGTCGGCGAGGAAAAGGTCGGCGACCAGAAGGGCACGATCTGGAGCGTCCAGCCCAAGGGCAACCCGCAGGGCGATTCGATCCGCATCGTGATCAGCGATGATTCGCGCCTGAAGAACGTCGCCCAGGCGATCGGCATGCAGACCCGCCTGACCAGCGCACGCATGTCGACCATGTTCACCAGCGTGCCCAAGGCCGAGAAGACGCTGGAAGACGTGATCGCCAAGGGCGCGGTGCTCCGCCTCGGCGAAGCGCTTACCCTGCAGGACGTGAAGCCGGGCGCGATCCCCGCATCCGAGTTCGCGCTGCCCAAGGTGCTGGACCGCGCGGCGCTCCGCCAGCGGATCCAGGAACAGGCCAACAAGGCGCTCGAGGCCGCCAAGGCTGCCGGCGACAAGGCCGGTGCCGCTCCGGCGCCGGGCGATGCGCCCGCCCAGGCTCCTGCCCCTGCACCGGCGGCAAGCCCCGCCGCCAAGTGACGTTCCGCCGCCTCGCGCGCGGACTGCCGATTCTGCTGGCGCTGGCCCCGTGGCCGGCGCTGGCGGACGTCACCGCGACCTACAAGGCCGGCATCGACCGGCTGACCGTGGAAGTGGCCGACAACGGCGATGCGCGTGTCCAGATCGACGACGTCATCTATGTCCGGCACGGCGGCGAGGAATATGTCACGTTCGGCAAGTTCGCGGGCATGGCGATCTCCGGCCGTCGCGACGACATGCTGGAATTCCTCCGCGTGATGTTCCGCGCGGCTGGGAAGACGCCGGCGCCGCCTGCACCGGCCGGGGCCGCGCCGCGGCTCGAACCGCTGGGCGCGACCGATGTCCTGGGACTGAAGGGACAGATCTGGCGGATCTGGCCCGCGGGCAAGAGGGACCCCGCCGACAGCATCGAGGCCGCGTTCACCGACTCGCCCAGGCTGGCGCCGGTGAATCGTGCGCTGCGATCGGCGGCTACCGGCTTTTTCGATACATTCGCCCCCCTGGACAAGCGCGGCCGGTTCAGCGCGGCCCTGACGGCGATGGCGGAAAAGGGCGCGCCGCTGATGATCGGCGATGCCAAGACCGTTCAGTTGCTCGCGGTCAACTTCGGCCCGATCGCCCCCGCGCGCTTCGCCGTCCCCAAGGATCTGTCCAGCCCCGAGGAGCTGCGATCGATCGCGAGGGAGATGGAGGAGAAGCGGCAGGAGGAAAAGCGGAATTGGGGCGAGACCCGTTAAAGCGCCCCGATCCCTGCCTCGGCCAGCCTAGCCTGGGCGATACGATACTGGTTCGGCTCGGCGATCCCCAGCCGCGCCCGCACCGCCTCCAGCGGCTCCTCCAGGAGCTGCTCATAATCCTCGCCGTGCAGCCAGCTGGCGCGCTTGCCGTGACGATAGCCTTCCCAGATCGCCTTCACGCAATCGAGCCGGCCAGTGGTGCGGATGCTCTTGAGCGCCCCGCCGATCGCGATGAAGCCCCAGCCGGTACCGCCGGTCTGCGCATAGGAGAAGGCGACGAGGCATAGTTCCCCTAGATGCTCGTCGGCCTTGTAGCCGGTCAGCACGTGCCACAGGTCGTGGATATCGCGCTCGCGCCGGCCCATCCAGGCATAGGGATGCTCGACCTCGATGCCCTGGAAGCCGCCCTCGACCATGCTGACCTGGACCAGCCCGTCGGCCGAATAGCCGGTCGAATCGAGGAAGTCGCGATAGGCAGCACCCAGCGTGCCGGGGGCGAAGCCGTCGATCCAGCTGCGATCGGCCAGCCGCTGCGACAGCTCGAGCCGGCGATAGGCGAGCTTGCCGCCGCCGGGCACGGTGAGCAGCTTGCGGTAGTTGCGCTGGCTGACGTCGCCGTTCAGCGCCCGCATGATCCGGAAGACCTGTTCGGTATCGTCGCCATCGTCGAGCAGCCGGCGCAGCGCAGCGAGCGCCACCCCCCATTCCCGTTTGAGCGGGATACCCGGATTGATCGGTGGTTGCGGTGCCTGAGTCGCCATGCGGTACCCGTATAACTGACACGATTGTCAGTAGCAGATGCGCCGCCCTATTTCAATCGCGGTTTGGCGCCCTCCTGAGGCGGACGACGGATCCAGGGAGATCCGCCGCCCGACCCAAGTCCCGGAAGTGCGACCCTCGGGGCTTGGGACCGGTATGGCGCAGAGGACATCACCGGCAAAGCCGGGGAAAGCGCGGGGGCCGCCGGAAAGCGGCCATCAACCATTGCAAGCCCCTGTTCGTAAACATTTATCCGATGCGGGATCAGACCCGCATCGGCATCAGTACGTAGAGCGCCGGGGAGGTATCATTCTCGCGGATCAGCGTCGGCGCGGCGGCATCGGCCAAGTGCACCTCGACGAGGTCGCCCTCGATCTGGCCGAGAATGTCCATCAGGTAGCGGCTGTTGAAGCCGATCTCGAACCCTTGCGCAGCATAGTCGCCCGGCACTTCTTCCGCCGCGACACCGTTCTCGGGGCTGGTCACCGAAAGCACGACCTTGTCGCGCTCCAGCGTCATCTTGACCGCACGGGTCTTCTCGGTGGCGATGGTCGAGACGCGATCGACGCCCTGCATCAGGCTCTTCGGATCGAGCTTGAGCAGCTTGTCGTTCGCGGTCGGGATGACGCGGCTGTAATCGGGGAAGGTGCCGTCGATCAGCTTCGAGGTGAGGATCGCCTGGCCCAGGTCGAAGCGGATCTTCGAAGGCGACAGCGAGACGCCCACCGAACCGTCGACCTCGTCGAGCAGCTTGCGCAGCTCGGCCACGCACTTGCGCGGCACGATCACGCCCGGCATCGCGTCCGCCCCATCCGGGCAGGGCACGGTGACACGGGCCAGCCGGTGGCCGTCGGTCGCCGCCGCGCGGAGCAGGCGGTTGGCATCGTCGGTCACGTGGAAGAAGATGCCGTTCAGATAGTAGCGCGTCTCCTCGGTGGAAATCGCGAAGCGGGTCTTGTCGATGATCTGCTTGAGCGTTTCGGCCGGCAGCTCAAACGTCGTCGGCAGCTCGCCCTCGGCGATCATCGGGAAGTCGTCGCGCGGCAGCGTGCCGAGCTGGAAGCGGGCGCGGCCCGCGACCACCGTCAGCTTGCCCTCGGCCGCGGTGAGCACCACCTGCGAGCCCTCGGGCAGCTTGCGGACGATGTCGAACAGCGTGTGCGCGGACACTGTCGTCGCGCCGACCTGGTCGACCGCGGCGGGGATCGTCTCGTCGATCTGCAGATCGAGATCGGTCGCCATCAACCGGATCGTGCCGCCCAGCTGCGCATCGATCAGCACGTTGGACAGGATCGGAATCGTGTTGCGCCGCTCGACCACGGACTGGACGTGGCTCAGGCCCCTCAACAGAGTTGCGCGTTCGATCGTCGCCTTCATGTACCTCAAACCCCCGGGCCGTCGCCCTGCTTTCTACCCGGCGCGACCCGGCCGGTGACAATGCGCCATGACGTACCCTTAACGCGAAAAAGGGCCGGAGCAACCCGCTCCGGCCCCCTTTTCCACAAGCAGAACGCCTTTTCGGCGATCAGAAGCGGACGCCGATGCCGGTGATGATCTGGTGGCGCTCCGGATCGACGCCGTTGGCCTGCGAGCCGTAATTGGAATAGCGATACTCGGCCTTGGCGAACACCGCGTCGGTCAGCTTGAACTCGGCACCCGCGCCGAGACGCCAGCCGTCGTAATTGTCGCGCTGGCGCAGCGACAGCGCCGGCGTGCTGTTGGGCGAGTCGTAGTCCGTGATGAACTGGGCGTTGGTGTAGCCCGCCTTGGCATAGATCAGCGTGCGCGGCGTCGCGAGGAAGCCGAGGCGGCCGCCGACATAGAGGTCGCGGCCCGCCTTCACGCGCAGCCGGTCGCCCTGCGTCAGCACGTTGCTGCTGCGATCGCTGATGCTCGAGCCGGTCACTTCGCCCTCGACGCCGAACACGGTGCTGCCGCGCTGGATGTCATAGCCGATATTGCCGCCAAAGGTGACGCCGTCGCGCGACGCGTCATAGGACGACTTGTCGTTCACATGGTCCCAGCCGGCGATGATCTCGGCGTGCGAGCCGTTGAACGCCTGGTCGGGCCCCTGGCTCTGCGCCAGCGCGGGGGCGGCAACGGCGGACGACGCGATCAGGGCGGCGATGAAAAGCTTGGTACGCATTAGGGTTACTCCTCACTGAAACCGCACCGACAGGGCGCGGCCTGACGCCGGCCGCAGGCCCGGGGGCCTCGGCCGCTTGCGGGATCGGCAACCGGGGGGCGTCGGCCATCACCATGGCCGGGTGCGACACGCTGCCCTCCTCGTTCGCCTCTCCCGCAGGCTCTGCGAGCGAAACGACCGATGCACCCGCGCCGCTGACGCTCGGATGAACGAATCTGGGCCGAAATGGGACATTGCGTTTCGCGTCGTTTCGGCGGAGAGCCGCGCCATGGCCAGCACGCGACAAGGCCGCGACTTCATTGCGCGGCACGGCGAAACGGTGTTCAACATTGCCCGGCGGATGCAGGGCGACCATCCGCACACCCCGCTGACCCGCGCTGGCTTCGCCCAGGCCGATGCGATGGGCGCGGCGCTTCGGGAATTGCTGGGGCCGAAGCCGAAGCTGACGCTCTGGTCGTCGAGCGCCGGCCGTGCATTGCAGACGCTGGCGATCATCGCCGAGCATCTCGAGCTCGACTGGCACCAGGTACGCACCGACGACCGACTGGTCGAGATCGGCATGGGCGACTGGAGCGGGCGCTATTATGCCGATCTGGAGCGCGAGATCGGCACCTTCCTCGACCGCGAGCACGGTCTCTACACCCGCGCGCCGCAAGGCGGCGAATGGTATGATGCGATCGCCGCGCGCGTCTCGGGCTGGCTCGCCGATACCGACGACGATCCGGGCGACCGGCTGGTGATCCTGCACGGCATGTCGGGCCGCATCCTGCGCGGGGTGATGACCGGCCGCGACGTGCTGCCCCAGTTCGATGCGCCGGTGGCGCCGGACCTGCCGCAGGGATCGATCGTCCGGATCGAGGACGGCGTGGAGACAGTGGTGCATCGCGGCACCGGGCGCGGCGCGGCCCCGGCATGATCCTGGCGCTGGCGCTGCTCGCTCTGGTGCCCCCGCGCGAGACGATCGGCATCTACGAGCATTGGGGCGCGTTTCGCGACACCGCGCCGACGCGCTGTTTCGCGGTGGCGCGGCCGAGCAACAAGGCCCGGCGCGGGGAAGCGTTCGTCAGCATCGCCAGCTGGCCGGGGCGCGGGGTGCGGCACCAGCTCTACGTCCGTCTCAGCCGCGCGCGGGCAGATCATGCGCGCGTGATGCTGGTGGCCGGCGAGCGCCGCTTCGAACTCACCGCAAGCCGCCACGACGCCTGGGCACCGGACGCGCGCACCGATGCGGCGATCGTCGCGGCGATGCGCGATGGCCGGGCGCTGAGCGTGGAGAGCGTCGATACCGGGGGCGCGCCGTTCGTCGACGGCTATGCCCTGCAGGGCGCCGCCAGCGCGATCGACGCAGCGACGCTGGCGTGCCTGTAGCCCGGTAGAGCGGGAAGGCATCCGAGCCTGCGCCCCCCTCCCGCCTGCGGGAGGGGTCGGGGGAGGGGCTGCTACCAATCGACACTTCTTCCACGTCAGCCCCTCCCCTAGCCCCTCCCGCAAGCGGGAGGGGAACATGGCGGAAGGAGAACGACCAACCTGACCGCAAAACCACTGGCACCTGCCGCGCCAGCCACTATCTTGGCGCCGTGCGAACCCCGACCGTCTCCGCCCGCCTTGCCGATGGTGTCGCCTCGATCCCGGCGGCGGAGTGGGACGCCTGTGCGGGCGCCGACAACCCGTTCCTCAGCCATGCCTTCCTCTCGATCCTCGAAGCCTCGGGCTCGGCGACGGCGGAGACGGGCTGGCAGCCGCTACCGATCGTGGTCGACGGGCCGGACGGCACCCCTGCCGCGATCGCGCCGGCGTATGGGAAGAGCCACAGCCAGGGCGAATATGTGTTCGACCATAGCTGGGCCGATGCCTGGGAGCGCGCCGGCGGGCGCTATTACCCCAAGCTGCAGGTCGCGGTGCCGTTCACGCCCGTCCCCGGCCCCCGGCTGCTGCTGCGCGACCCCGAGCAGGCGCCTGCGCTGATCGCCGCCATCGAGGCGGTGGTGGACCAGCACAAGCTCTCGTCCGGCCATGTCACCTTCGTCGACGAAGCGCAGGTGCCGCTGTTCGAGGCGGCCGGCTGGCTGATCCGCACCGGCACCCAGTTCCACTGGCACAATCAGGGCTATGCCAGCTTCGACGACTTTCTCGGCGCACTCGCCAGCCGCAAGCGCAAGGCGATCCGCAAGGAACGCGCCGCGGCGGTCGAGGGCCTTACCGTCCGCCACCTGACCGGCGCCCAGATCAGCGAGGCGCATTGGGACGCCTTCTGGGCCTTCTACCAGGATACCGGCAGCCGCAAATGGGGCCGGCCCTATCTCACCCGCCCCTTCTTCTCGATGCTCGGCGAGGCACTGGGTGACAAGGTGCTGCTGATGCTCGCCGAGCGCGACGGCCGCCCGATCGCCGGCGCGCTCAACCTGATCGGCGGCGACGCGCTGTACGGCCGCTATTGGGGCTGCACGGAGGACGTGCCGTTCCTCCATTTCGAGCTCTGCTACTATCAGGCGATCGACGCCGCGATCGCGCGCGGCCTGCCCCGCGTCGAAGCCGGCGCGCAGGGCGAGCACAAGCTGGCACGCGGCTATGTGCCGGTGACGACCTGGTCAGCCCATTACCTCCCCGACCCCGGCTTCCGCCGCGCCGTCGCCGACTTCCTGGTCCGCGAGCAGCAGGCGGTCGAGCGCGAGCAGGAATATCTGGAAGAGCTGACGCCGTTCAGGAAGGCGGAGTAGGCGTCTGTTCCGGGGCCGACGCGGCGCCAGCCGCGGGGTCTCAGCGGGATGGGCTATGCAGCCGGCGACGCTTCCACTCGTCGGCCGCCTCGCCCATGGTCTTCGGGGTCCCATCCTTCAGATAGGCCATGAAGTCTCTGTCGAACTTGAAGGCAGGGCCACAGGCTTCGGTGAAGAATCGCCGTACATTCTGGGTGTTGCGGTACGCGTGATCCACCTCGGTGGTAGGGTGAATGGCGCCTCCATGCCAGTCGAATCCAGAACCCATTTCACCCCCCGTGTCAGCGCAGAGAACCCGGCCAGCGTGCAGTCGTCGATCGTCCATGCTTCGGACACGGCACCGACGAGCGCCATCAAGACGGCGGCGCGGTGCCATTCCCCGGCAGTTCCCCCGCCGCCTCGGCCTCGCGGATCAGCACCGACTCGGGCCGCGGGATCGGCAGATCGCCGGGGTTGAGGCCCGGGCCGGGGACGCTGTGGTCGACCCGGTACAGCACGCTCGGCCCGTCGCGCCACAAGGGGATCAGCCCCTGCTCGTAGCGCGGGTCGAACGCCGGCGGGCGGATCAGCCAGACATAGTCGAAGGCGTCGCGCGGAAAGATCGCCAGGCTGCGCGCGATCGGGCGCCACCATTCGCGCGGGCACTGGACGTTGGTGACGATCTCCGACGGATCGTGCGCGAAGCGCTTCGCCGCGCGGTAGCGTACCGTCAGCAACTGCCCGCCCGCCATCGACCATTGATCGTTGGTATAGGCCAGCCGCCGCTCCAGCGCGAGCGCGGGCACGTGCTGGAGGCGGGTCATCTTCCATTCGTTATAGCAGGTCTCGCCGACAAAGCTGACCAGCCGCGCGCCCACCGGCAGATGGTCCAGCGCCTTGAGCTCGCGGTCATAGACCTGATCGTAGAGGTAGAAGCTCCACGCCGTCGCACCGATGCGGGCGAGGAAGAAGCTGAGGCCGAGCACCGCGACGGTGGTCGCACCCCGCATCGAAAGCCCCGGCTTGGGCCGGATCGCCAGGATTGCGATCGCGATCAGGAACGGCACCAGCCGCATGTCGGCATAGGCCGATCCGAACACCACGCGCGGCAGGAAGATATAGACCAGCAGCAGGAACAGCGCGGAGAGGCCGAGGTTGCGCGAATACTGGATATTGGGGTCGCGCACCGCCTTGAGGATCAGCAGGAAGATCACGCCGACGCTGGCGAGATCGAACAGCTGCCACCGGTCGCGGAACACCTGGGTCACCCACAGCGTCTTGGCGCGCCAGTTGAACCAGTCGAAGGTCTGGCCGGAAACATGCTCGCCGCCGCGCCAGATGATCATCAGCACCGCCGGGAGCGCCAGCACCAGGCACTGCACACCGGCGAAGAAACAGGGGGCGATCCAGCCGTTCCTGAAATCCTTGTACCAGGGCAGGTCGCGGTTGCGGCGCGCGTCGTGCTGGCGGATCAGCTCCGCCGAGAAGGCGAGCACGCCCAGCACCCCCCAGCCGAAGGTGTGCGCGATCCAGATCAGCACCGAAATCGGCACGAACACCATGGAGCGGAAGCGGAACTTGCCGAGCCGCCCCAGCCGCAGCCACCAGCCGAACGCCAGCATCGCCAGCCCCATCGAGAAGGCGAAATTGACGAAGCCGAAATGGAAGGGGAAGGAATAGGCGAGCGGCAGCGCGAACAGCGCGGTCGCCGGGATGCGGCCATGCACCTCGCGCGCGATCATCAGGAAGCCCGCGACCGTCATCGCCGGGATGGTGATGACGAGCAGCTTCACCGCCAGTTCGAGCGGCAGGCCAAGCTTGACCAGCGGGATGATCGCCAGATCGATCCCGAGATTGCCCATCAGCTGCCAGCGGAAATCATACCAGTCGCGCAGCCAGGGCGTGCTGTCATAGGCGAACTGCACCCGGTAGCGGCCCATATGGCCGGGCAGGTCGACGAGCGGCGGAATATCCGGCCATAGCAGCGGCACCATCGCCACCAGCGTCGCGAAGAGCACGAACCAGCGTGTCTGCCACCAGTGCAGCCGAACTCCTTTATCCATCGCGCCGCTTTAGTGCGGCGAAGGGCCGGGCGACAAGCGCTTATGGTCGATCCGGTAGAGCGCGTCCCCGCCAACGGCCCAGACGGGGGTCATGCCGGCAAGGCGGCGGGGGTCAATTGCCGGGGGGTGGATCAGCCAGACATAGTCAAAGGCCGCGCGGGGCAGCGTCGCCAGCGACTCGTCGAGCGTCAGGAATCCGGGCTCCAGCGTGCAGGGGGCCGCCAGCACCATCTGCGAGGGGTCGCTGTCGAACCCGGCCATGGCGGCAGGGACATGGATCGTCAGCGGCGAACCGCCGCCCAACCGCCACTGATCGTTCGAGAAGGCGCGCCGCTCGGCCAGCGCGAGGCCGGGCAGATGGTTGAGCCGCTGGTGCTTCCAGGGCTGGCCGCAGCGTTCGCCGACAAAGCTGACCAGCCGCGCGCCCTGGGGGATATGGTCGAGCGCGGCCAGGCGCTGGCGCCAATCGGCATCGTAGAGCGCCAGGCTCGCGGTCGTGCCCACGATCCGGACCAGGAAGAAGCCGAGCGCGATCCCGGCGATCGTGGCGCGGCGGCGTTCGGTCATCCCCGGCCTGGCCTGCAGCGCAAGCAGGCCGAGCAGGAAGAGATAGGGCACCAGCCGCATATCGGCATAGGCCGAGTTGAACAGCATGAAGGGCAGCAGCACGAAGGCCGCGAGCACCAGCAGGAACGCGCGGTGGAGGCGCGGTTCCAGCCGGGTGTCCGGGTCGCGCCAGCCCTGGTAGAGCAGGCTCACCAGCACCGCGACCGAGACCAGGTCGAGCAGCTGCCAGCGATCGCGTACCACCGAGACCAGCCAGCCGATCTTGGTGCTCCACACGAAGAACGGGCCGGTCATCCCCGCGCCGGTGCCGTCGCGCCAGAGCAGCAGCAGGATCGCCGGTGGGGCGAGCGGCAGCAGGCGGAGCGCCACGCGCTTCCAGTCGCTTAGCTCGGCACCGAGCACGAACAGCCCGAGCATCGCCCAGCCGACGACATGCGCGAGCCAGATCGCGAGCGCGATCGGCACGAACACGGCGGCGCGCAGCCGATAGTGCTCCCGCCGCCCGAGCCGCAGCCACAGCGCGAAGGCGTTGAGCGCCAGCGCCATCGCCAGCAGGTAGTTTACGAAGCCGAAGTGGAAGGCGTAGTTATAGGCGAGCGGCAGCGCGGCGATCGTCCAGGGGGGGACGCGGCCATGCACCTCGCGGGCGATCCACAGCGTGCCGGCGACGGTGAGCATCACCGTGGCGATCACCACCGCCTTCACCGCCGGCAGCAGCCCCAGCACGGGGCCCAGCGCCCGCACCGCGAGGTCGACGCCGAGATTGCCGACCGGCATCCAGCGATAGCGATACCAGCCGGAAAGCGGCCCGGCCTCGCCGTCCAGCATCACCCGGAAGCGGCCGAGATGGCCCGGCAGATCGGTCAGCGGCGGGACGGCAGGCCAGAGCAGCGGCACCGCGCTGAGCAGCACCGCCGCCAGCGCGAACCACCGCGTCTCCCACCAGCGCTTGGGGCTCAATGCGTCGTCCCGCGTCCGACCAGCCGATAGACCATCGGCGCCTCGCCCGGGCGCGACACCTGCGCCAGCCAGCCCGGCACCTGCCCGGCGTGCAGCGCGCCGGCGAGGCGGTGGGCGTCGTTGCCCGCGCTGCCCAGTTCGCCGAGGCCATCGGGGCAGAGCGCGACATAGTCTACGCCCCAGCGCCGGGCAGTCGCCTCCGCCTGCGCGGGCGGACTCAGGAACAGGTCGAGCATGGCACGATTTCCTTGGGTGTTGCGATGATAGGGGCCGGCGAGGAAGCGATGCCGGGTGGCGGGAAGCAGGAAGCCGCTGAGGTCGATCGGCGCGGCGACGAGCCCGGGCGGCAGCGCCGCGACGCGGGCGAGCGCGGCGGGGGCAGTGCAACCGGGTCCGGCAGCGGCGATCGCCTTGGGCGCGAGCGCGTCGCCGAGAAAGGCGTAGACCAGCCCCGCCGAGGCCAGCCAGGCGGCGGCGAGCGGCAACGGTCCGCGGGCCCGCGCGGCGGCGATCATCGCGGCGAGCGCGGGGGCGGCCAGCACGGCGGCGGCATAGGCCCCGCGCAGCTGCGTCAACGCGACGAGGACCGCGACGCTCTGGAATCCGGCGAGGATGGCGGCGTCGGTAGTGCGGGTTCGCCAGGCGTGCCACAGGCCCGCCCCCAGTCCCACCAGCGCCAGACCGAGATAGGCGGTGCCGTGCCAGCCGGGCGCCGACAGCACCGATTGCGCCTCCGCCACCTGTGCCAGCCACAGGCGCGCGAGCGTCGGATCGACCGCACCATAGGGATGCAGGCACGCAGGCGAGACCAGCGCCGCCGCGCCGATCGCGAGCGCGCCGGCGGTCAGCATCACGTCGAAGCGGCGCTTGCGGCGCGTGGTGGCGAAGCCGGCGACCGCCATCGCGGCGGGTGCCAGCGCCACCAGCATGGCAGCGCGCCAGAGGATCGCGGTGAAGCCGTCGCACGCAGGATAGGCCCATCCGCTCGACGCGAACACCGGCCGCCCCGCCGCCAGCGCAAGCAACAAGGCGGTGGCATAGCCGGTCATCCGTGCCTGCGCCCCTGCATCGCCGCGCCACCAGCGCAGCGCGATGGCGAGCCCGCCCGCGGCGAGGAGCGGCGCGGTTTCCAGCCCCACGACCAGCGACAGCATCGTCGCGAGCCCCGCGACCGCGCCGCCCTGCAGCGAGCCTCGCCCGAGCGTCGCCCATAGGAGTGCCAGGACCAGCACCATCTGCAGATTGTGATGGTCGATCCGGCCGGGGAAAAAGAGCGTCGTCGCCGGGAAGGCGAGCGCGGCGATCACCGCCGCCATGCTGCCCGAAATGCCCAGCCGCCGCGCGATCGCGGCGACGAGGATCAATGCGACCGCGAACCACAGCACCGGCACCACCGCCACCGCCGCAACGGTGGCGACATGGCTCCCGACCATCGGCGTCAGCAGCAGGATCAGCCCGGCGGGCAGCAGGTCCGCGAGGCGCGACCAGTGCATCTCCAGCCCCGGCGGGGGGCCCAGGCGATGCTGGGCGAGGTCGGCGAAGGGCTGCCCGCCCAGCCAGTCGCGGACCTGCTGGAGGCGCATGCCGTCATCGGTATCGGGCAGCCGCAGCGCCGCCAGCGGCGCCTGGTCGCGCACGATCCAGGCGAGCCCGAGCAGCAACGCCAGCACCAGCGCGACGATCGAATCGCGCACGGCGTTGCTAGGCTGGCCCGGTCCCATGCGACCGGGCTACGCCACCATGGTTAATGGGGCGTTGCACCCCGGCTCCGGCACTATCCGCTGTTGCGAAGCGCGGTGGCGATCGCGTTGATCGACAGGAGGATTCCCTCGCCGATCCGGGGATCGTCCTCGCCCGCGCGGTGGCGCTTCATCAGCTCGATCTGGAGCAGGTTGAGCGGCTCGATATAGGGCAGGCGGAGCCGGATCGAGGTATCGAGCAGCGGGTGCTTTTCGAGGAGCCGCGTCTGGCGGGTCACCTGCAGCAGCGCGTCGTGCGTCTGCTGCCAGCCGCTCTCGATCCGCCCGAAGATGCCGTCGCGCAGCTCGCCGTCCTCGACCAGCGCGGCATAATGGCTGGCGATCCGCATGTCGGACTTGGCGAGCACCTGCTCCATATTGTCGAGCGTCGCGCGGAACAGCGGCCAGGCGCTGGCCATCTCGCGGAGCAGCCCCTTGTCCTCGAACGCCTCCAGCGCCGCGCCGACGCCGTACCAGCCCGGGAGCATCACCCGGGCCTGCGCCCAGCTGAACACCCAGGGGATGGCGCGCAGATCCTCGATCGCGTCGCTTTTCTTGCGGCTGGCCGGGCGCGAGCCGATCTTGAGCCCGGCGATCTCCGCGATCGGCGTCATCTGGCGGAAGAAGGTGGTGAAGCCCGGCGTCTCGTAGACCAGTCCGCGATAGCTGCGGAACGCGGTCTCCGAGATCCGGTCCATCGCCGCGGCGAAGCGCTCGGCATCGGCCGGCGCGAGCTGTTCCGGCTCCAGGCTGGCGAGCAGCGTGGCCGAGGCCATCGCCTCGAGATTGGTCATCGCGCTTTCGAGGCTGCCATATTTGGCGGCGATCACCTCGCCCTGCTCGGTGATGCGGATGCGGCCCTGCACCGTGCCCGGCGGCTGGGCGAGGATCGCCGAGAAGCTCGAGCCGCCGCCGCGCCCCACCGCGCCGCCGCGACCGTGGAACAGCTGCATCGCCAGCCCCGCCTGCTCGAACACCGGCTTGAGCGCGGTCGATCCGCGGCTGAGTTGCCAGGTCGAGGTGAGATAGCCCCCGTCCTTGTTCGAATCGGAATAGCCGATCATCACTTCCTGGTGCCCGCGCGCCGCGGCGATGGCGGCGACTTCGGGCAGGCCGAGCCAGGCTTCCATGATCGGCGGCGCGGCTTCGAGGTCGGCGATCGTCTCGAACAGCGGGATCGCCATGATATGGGCCTGCGGCGTCTCCCCCGGCACGTAGAGGCCCGCTTCCTTCAGCAGGATATGGACCTCCAGCAGGTCGGAGACCGACTGCGCCATCGAGACGATATAGTGTCGGATGCAGTTGCGGCCGTAGCGCGCATGCGCCGCCGCTGCCTCGCGGACGATGGCGAGCTCGGACGCGGTCTCCTCGGAATAGCTCGCATAGGGACTGGTCAGCGGCCGCGCATTGGCGAGTTCCCGGCGCAGCAGGTCGATGCGCGCCGGCTCGTCGAGCGCGGCATAGTCGTCGCACACCCCGGCGGACTTGAGCAATTCCGCCACCACCCGTTCGTGGATCGCGCTGTTCTGGCGCATGTCGAGCGTGGCGAGGTGGAAGCCGAAGGTCTCGACCGCGCGGATCAGCCGGCCGAGCGCACCGCCGGTCGCGAGCGGTCCGCCATTGGCGAGCCCGCGGGCGATGGCGACCAGATCCTCGCGAAATTCGGACGGATGGCCATAGGGCGTGGCGGCGATCGGCGAGGGCCGGCCGGGCAGCTTGCCGACCAGCGTCTCATGGGTGGCCGAAAGGCGCGCATAGATGCCGGTCAGCGCGCGGCGATAGGGTTCGTCGCTGCGGCTCTTGCCGGTATCGCCACTGGCCTCGGCGAGCCGCAGCACCGCCTCCGGTACCTCGGCATGCTCGGTCGAGATCGACAGCTCGGCGCCGAGCGCGTGAACCGACTCGAGATAATGGTCGAGCACCGTCTCCGCCGCGCGGGCGAGGGCGAAGCGCATCGATGCGGCGGTGACGAAGGGATTGCCGTCGCGGTCGCCGCCGATCCAGCTGCCGGGGCGCAGGAAGCTCGGCGCGCGGTCGCCCAGCGCGCGGTCCCAGCGGGCGTACAGCGCCGGCAGCACCGGCAGGAACACGTCGCGGAAATAGGACAGCGCCGTCTCGACCTCGTCGGGCACGCCCAGCTTCTCGCGGCGCAGCACGCGGGTCTGCCAGAGCAGCGCGATCTGGCGGAGGATCGCCTCCTCCACCTGGTCGCCGTCGGGCGTCTCGGTCACGCCCTGGTCGCGCAACCGCATCAGCTCGGCGATGCGGTTCTTGTGGTCGATCATCGACTTGCGCCGCACCTCGGTGGGGTGGGCGGTGAGCACGGGGCTGACCAGCGCCTGCTCCAGCAGCGCCATCACCGGCTCGCGGCCGATGCCGGCCTTGGCCAGCCGCTCCAGCACCGCGGCAACATCGGCATCCTTTTCGGTGGCGACGCCCTGGCGATCCTCGGCGAGGTTGGCGAGCATCGAGAACAGCATGAAGCCGCGGACGAAATCGAGCGTCTCGTCGAGGGTCAGCCGGTCGAGCCCGGAATCGATCGCGCTCGCCCCCGCCACGCCCCGGTGCCGGTCGACCGAGGTCGCGCGGATATATTCGATCCGCTTGAACAATTCCTCGCCGCCATAGGTACGAATGACGTCGCCGAGCAGCCGGCCAAGGAAGCGGATGTCGGGGTTGTTGGTGATTGCGATGCTGGCCATGGGCGCGATTGCTGCACTGCAAAGTGAAGACGGTCAACTTGTTCGCGCTACCACAATGCCTAGCTTAAGCGCATGGATTTAGTTGCATTTGCAACCCACAGCGTACGGCGCGCAATGATCGGCCAAATTCGTGCCGTGTTCAACGACACCGCGCGCGGCGAAAAGCCCGTCGAACGCAGCGCCGACGGGCTGTTTCCCCCCGACTCGGTGATTTGGCGCGTCCATGGCGACGTGACCACGATGATGGTCGGCGGGGTCACCGCACTGCTCCTCCAGATGCTCCATCCCGCCGTGCTGGCAGGGGTGTGGGACCATTCGCAGTTCCGCCACGACATGCTCGGCCGCCTGCGCCGCACCGCCCGCTTCATCGCCCAGACCAGCTATGCCGAGCGCGGCGAGGCGCAGGCGGCGATTGCGCGGGTGCGAAGCATCCACCACCAGATCCACGGCATGCTGCCCGATGGTACGCCGTACCGTGCCGACGATCCCCGGCTGCTCGCCTGGGTGCATGTGACCGAGGCGGTGAGCTTCCTCGACGGCTGGATCCGCTACGCCGAGCCGGCCATGTCGCGCGCCGACCAGGACCGCTATTTTGCCGAGTTCGCGAAGGTGGCCGAGGCGCTGGGCGCCGATCCGGTGCCGCACAGCCGCGCCGAGGCGATGGCGCTGATCACGACCATGCGCGGCGACCTTCGCTACGACGCGCGGACCCGCGAGATCGCGCGGCTTCTGCTCGAACAACCCGCGCCGAATCTTGCGACCAAGCCCTTCCAGGCAATGACCTTCGCCGCCGCGATCGACCTGCTGCCCGGTTGGGCGCGGCAGATGCACCGGCTCTCCACGCCGCCGCTCGCGGCGCCGGCGGTGCGCCTCGGCACCCGCGGCGTGGCGGAGACGCTGCGCTGGGCGTTTCGCTGATTTTCCACCTCGGAAAGTTTTCACTTTCCAAATCGGCAAATCACGTTATCTCTTTCCACATCGGAAAGGGAGAATCGCCATGTCCAGTATCGCCGAAGCCCACGAGGCGCTGGCCCACATTCAGACCAGCCGCGCGCAGCTTGCCCGCATCGCCCACTGCCCGCCCGCGCGCCACCTGGCATTCGCGGCGCTGGAGGCGGGGGTCGTCGTCTCACCCGCCGCTGCGCCGTACCAGTTGCTCGCCCTTGTGCCGGTCCTGGTAGGTCTGGTGCTGATCGTGCGCTGGGATCGCCGCCGGCTCGGCATGTTCATCAACGGCTATCGCCGCGGCCGTACGCGCCAGGTGATCGCGGCCTTCCTGCCGGTCCTCGCCGCGCTGTATGCCGCGAGCGCCTACTGCGTCCTGGCCAAGCATCTGGTCTGGCCCTCGCTGCTGCTCGGCGTCGTCATGTTCGGCGTCGCGACCTGGATCAGCATGGTCTGGCAGCGCGTCTTCGTCCGCGAACTCGAGGCGGGCCTGTGAAGGCGCCCGCGTTCGACCCGGTGATCCACCCGCCGACCCGGCTGCAGATCATGGCGGTGCTGACCAACGTGCAGGAAGTCGAGTTCGCCGCGCTGCGCGATCTCACCAGCGTAAGCGACTCGGTGCTGTCGAAACATCTCTCGGCACTGGCCGAGCCGGGCTATGTCAAGCTGCGCAAGGCCGCGGCCAATGGTCGGCAGCGGACCTGGGCCTCGGTCACCCGCGCGGGGCGCGCCGCGTTCGAACAGCACGTCGCGGCATTGCAGGCGCTGGTGACGAATGTGCCGGTCGCCCCGGTCAGCGCACCAGCGTGAGGTTCGGGCGCGGCCGGGTCATGCTCGCCAGCAGCAGCGTCAGCACTGCGGCGAAGACCGGCGCCAGCCACAGCGCGTTCCAGCCCCAGCGGAACTGGCTCGCCGCGCCGATCACCACGCCGCTGACGAAGCCGAGCCACAGCGCCAGATAGCGCAGCCAGCCGAAGCGATCGGCATCGCCCATCAGCGCGCCGGCGAGCTTCTGCCCGAGCTTGACCAGCGAGCCGGTCATGTAGGTGAGGCCGATCGTGACTTCGCCGTCGCGGTGGAACACGCCGTTCTCCGTACCCATCGCGGCGGCGAGCAGCAGCAGCACCTGCGGCCCCGGCATCAGCGTGGCGACGGCGGCGGCCAGGGCCAGCAGCAGCGTCACGACCGCCATTACCACCGGCTGGTGGCGATGCGGCCGGGCGCGGGCGAGGATGGTGGAGAGGATCACCCCCGCCACGAAGCTCATCACCAGCGATGCGGCCATGGCCGCATCGTGCACGGAGCCGCTGCCCAAGCCTACGCCCAGACGCGTGGAATTGCCGCTCATGAACGAGGCGAAGAAGCCGCCCAGGCTGGTGAAGGCGAGCGCATCGACGAAGCCGGCGAGCGCCGCCAGGAGGATCGCAAGGGCGATCAGCGGTGACTCGGTACGTTGCATGGCCCCTCTTTGCCCCAAGCGGCACCGACACGCCAAGGCCTGCGTTTGACTTGGCCGCCGCGGCCACGGCAAACGGAGGGCATGAACAGTTCGGTTGCCGCCCAGATCGGTCCCATCCTCCCTTGGCTCGACCTGTTCGGGATCGCGGTGTTCGCCGCGACCGGGGCGCTGGCGGCGACCCGGCACCAGCAGACGATCGTCACCGCTACCTTTTTCGCGCTGATCACCGGGGTGGGCGGCGGCACGGTACGCGACCTGCTGATCGGGGCGCCGGTCTTCTGGGTGCACGACGCGACCGTCGCGGCACTGTGCCTGGGCATGTCGGCGATCGTATGGATCACCCCCCAGCGCTGGTGGAGCGACCGCACCTTCGCCTGGCTCGACGCGCTGGGGCTGGCGGCCTATGCCGCGTTCGGCGCCGCCAAGGCGCTGGGCTATGGCATCCCGCCGGTGCCTGCGGCGGTGATGGGGGTCGTGACGGCGTGCGTCGGCGGCATCATCCGCGACGTGCTGGCGGGCGAGCCGTCGATCCTGATGCGGCCCGAACTCTATGTGACGGCGGCGGCGCTGACCGCGTCGGTCTATGTGGTGCTGAGCCTGCTCGGATTGCCGCCTTATGCGGCGGGCCTCGTCGCCGCGGCTGCCGGCTTTGCGCTGCGGGCCGCCGCGATCGTCTTCCAGTTGGGGCTGCCGACCTACCGGGGCAATCGCTGACCGTTCATCGCTTGCGGCGCGTCGGCGCGTGAAAGTCCGGCGGCTTGTCGGCGATCCAGCCGAGGAAGCGCGCGATGTCCTCGCGCTCCGGCAGTTGGTCCAGCGTCGGGTAGAGGCGGGCCAGATCGGCGTTGCTGGCGCTGGCGTGGATTGCGCGGTGGCAGATCGGATGGAGCGGCACCGTCTCGCGACCGCCCTCGCTCTTCGGCACGACATGGTGCCATTCCACCCGGCTCCCCAGCGGCCGACCGCACAAGGCACACGATGCGGGTGCCGGCTCCCGGGAAAGCGATTCCAGCGCCGCGAGTGCGGCCTTGTGCCGCACCCGCCCGCGCATCAGTCCTTCATCGCGTCGATCAGCTTCTTCACTTCCTGGCTGCGGCCGCGCGGCAGCACCAGCACATCGGCGCCCGAGACGACGACGATCAGGTCCTTCACGCCGACCAGCGCGACGCGCTTGCCGGGCTCGCTCTGCACCAGGCAGTTGGTCGCCTCGATCGCGACCACGTCACCGCGCACCACATTGCCGCCGGCATCGGGGTTGCTGATCGCGTGCAGCGCATCCCAGCTACCCACGTCGCTCCAGCCCATCGAGACCGGCACGACGGCGACGCGCGGCGCCTTTTCCATCACCGCATAGTCGATCGAATCGGACGGGCAGGCGGCAAAGGCCGTCGCATCCGGAAAGATGCGGGCGCCCTCACGCCGGGCGCTGTCCATCGACTGCTGCGCGGCTACCAGCATCTCCGGCGCGAACACGCTCAGCGTGCCGAGGTACATGTCGGCGCGGAACAGGAAGATGCCGCCGTTCCAGGCATGGTCGCCCGAGGCGAGCATCGCCTCGGCACGGTCGCGCGGCGGCTTCTCGACGAAGCGATCGACGCGGTAGACGCCGGGCGCCAGTTCCTCCTCGCCGATCTTGATCCAGCCATAGCCGGTCTCGGGCGAATCGGGGGTGATGCCGAAGGTGACCAGCCAGCCTTCGTTGACCAGCGGCAGCGCCGCGTCGATCGCGGCGTGGAACGCGTCGACATCGCCGATCACATGGTCGGACGGCATGACGAGGATCGGTTCGCTGCCGCCGCCGGCTGCCATCGCGGCGAGCGCGATGGCCGGCGCGGTATTCCGGCCGATCGGCTCGAGAATCAGGGCCTTCACCGCGAGATCGACCTGGCCCAGCTGCTCCTCGACCAGATCGGCATGGAAGGCGTTCGCAACGACGATCGGCGGCGTGAAGCGCGCACCCGATGCGCGGCGCGCGGTGAGCTGGAGCATCGTTTCCTCGGCAGTCAGCGACAGCAGCTGCTTGGGCCGCTCCGGCCGCGACATCGGCCAGAGGCGCGTCCCCGAGCCGCCCGAAAGAATGACAGGCGTGATCGGCTTCGTATCCGGCATGCGGAAAAGGCTCCCTGGTTCGGTTCCGTAGAATAGCTGGGCAATTGGTGCATGTGAAACAAGGGTCGGCCGAAACGGTTGCGACACGACGCAAATTTGATGCGGAGACGGGGGCTTGGCCGTTTCGTTTACTCTTGTGCGCTATCTCGGTCGGGCCATGATCCGCCTGTTCAAGCATTATGTTCCCAACACCGTGCTGCTGCTCGGCCTGCTGGACGTGATCCTGCTGATAACGGCGGGCGAGCTCGGCTGGCAGTTGCGCGCGCACCAGATCGCCTTCGATGCAGGTCCGGTGATCGATCGCATCCCCCAGCTGGCGAGCTTCACGCTGGTGATCGAAACCGCGATGATAGGCCTCGGCGTCTACGGCGCCGAGTCGCTGCAGTCGCTCCGCCATGCGCTGGTGCGGCTGCTCGTCTCGATCGCGCTCGGCGTGCTGGGCTTGAGCGTGCTCTATTTCCTGCTGCCGCCGATCGGCTTCTGGCGCTCCAACCTGCTGTACGCCGCCGTCGCCGCACTGGTGCTGCTGCTGATGATGCGGATCCTGCTCGGCAAGACGCTTGGCAGCCAGGCGTTCAAGCGGCGGATCGTCGTGCTCGGCGCCGGCCCCCGTGCGGCGCGGCTCAAGCAGCTCGCCAGGACGCCGGGCTCCAACTTTGCGGTCGTCGGCTATGTCGCGATGAGCGAGGCCAATCGCGTGATCCCCGAGGCGATCGCCCGCGACGCGATCTACAACCTCGCCGACCATGTCGTGCTGCTCAACGCCAGCGAAGTGGTGCTGGCACTGGAAGAACGCCGCAACGCGCTGCCGCTGAAGGACCTGCTGCGGATCAAGACCACCGGCGTCCATGTCAACGAGATATCGACCTTCCTCGAGCGCGAGACCGGCCGCGTCGACCTCGACAGCGTCAACCCCAGCTGGCTGATCTTCTCCGACGGCTTCTCCTCGGGCCGGATGATGTCGGGCCTGTTCAAGCGGCTGTTCGACATCGCCGCCAGCCTGATCCTGCTGGTGGTCGCGATGCCGCTGGTGCTGGTCACCGCCGTGCTGATCAAGCTGGAGAGCCGCGGCCCGGCGCTCTACCGCCAGCGACGCGTCGGCCTCTACGGCCAGCCCTTCCACGTCCTCAAGCTGCGCTCGATGCGCCAGGATGCCGAGGCCCCCGGCGAGGCGGTCTGGGCCGAGAAGGACGATCCCCGCATCACCCGGATCGGCCGGATCATCCGCAAGATCCGCGTCGACGAGCTGCCGCAATGCTGGAGCGTGCTCAAGGGGGAGATGAGCTTTGTCGGCCCGCGCCCCGAACGCCCCCAGTTCGTCGAGGATCTCGAACAGGTCCTGCCCTATTATGCCGAACGGCACATGGTGAAGCCGGGCATCACCGGCTGGGCGCAGATCAACTATCCCTATGGCGCCTCGATCGACGACGCGCGCCAGAAGCTTGAATACGACCTGTTCTACGCAAAGAACTATTCGCCCTTCCTTGACCTGCTGATCCTGCTGCAGACCGCGCGCGTCATCCTGTTCCCCAGCGGCGCGCGCTGATGCTCACGCCCGCGCTCAGCCTGTGGCTGCACGCGCTCGCCGCGCTGCTGTTCGCGCTGCTGCCGCTGGCGGCGCTGCGCACCGGCGGCGACGCCCTGCCGCGCCGTGCCCTGGCCGGCGCGCTCGGCCTCACCGCGCTGGCCGCGCTCGCCACCGCCGGCATCGGCGCGGACGAGATCGTCACCCACGCCACCGAAGCGCTGTGCACGCTCGGCTGGCTCGCCTTCCTGCTGCTGCTCCACCGCCGCGCCGGCGAGCCGCGCCCGCCGCTCGCGCTCGGTACCGTCTACGGCGTGATCGCGCTGGTGACGCTGGCGGCACTCGCGCTCGACGGCATCGCCGCAGCGCCGGGCGAGATCGCGGACAAGGCGGCCTCGGTCGCGCTGCTGCTGCACATGCTGGTCGCTGTGGGCGCGCTGGTGATGGTTCAGGCGCTCTACGCCGCGCTCGCGCACAGCGCCGGCGCCGGCCTGCGCTGGAGCGTGGCGGCGCTCGGCGGATTGTGGCTGGCCGAGCTTGCCGTCCGCACCCTCGCCTATCTGGGCGTGCCGACCGACGGCCTGCTCCTCGTCGCGCACGGTGCCGCGCTGGTCTGCGTCGCCGCCGCGATGGGCCTCGGCCTCCAGCGGCGCGGCGACTGGCGGGTGCGGATGTCGCGTACCGTCGCCTATCAGTCGCTGACCCTGGTTGCGGTCGGCGCCTATTTCGTGCTGCTCGCACTGGCGACCAGCGCACTAGCGACCTTGGGCGGACCGCATGCCCGGCTGCTCCAGACCGCCTTCGTGTTCGGCGCCACCGCCGCGATCCTCGGGCTCGTCTCCAACAGCGGCTTGCGCGGTTGGGTCAAGGTCAAGCTGGCCAAGCACCTGTTCCGCCATCGCTATGACTACCGCGCCGAATGGATGCGCTTCACCGAGACGCTCGGCGCACCCGGCGCCGCCCCGCTCGACCAGCGGATCGTCCGTGCCCTCGCCGACCTCACCGCCTCCCCCGCCGGGCTGTTGCTGGTCGCGGAAGACGGCGGGCTGGTGCCGGGCGCCGGCTGGCACTGGGACCGCGCCGGCCTGCCCCATGCCGCCGATCCCGTGCTGTTCGCGCATCTGGAAACGTCGGGGCGGATCATCGAGGTCGATGCCGTCCGCCTCGGGCTTGCCGAGGGCGGCGACGCCGATGCGACGCCTGGCTGGATGCGCAACGCAGCCCATGCCTGGGTGGTGGTGCCGCTGCTCCATCGTGGATCGCTCGTGGGCGCGATCCTGCTCGCCCGCCCCCCGCTCGCCCGTCGGCTCGACTGGGAGGATTTCGACCTCCTCAAGGCCGCCGGCCGGCAGGTGGCGAGCTACCTCGCCGAGGCGCGCGCACAGGAAGCGCTGGCCGAGGCGCAGCGCTTCGACGAGTTCAACCGCCGCTTCGCCTTCCTCCTCCACGACATCAAGAACCTCGTGAGCCAGCTCGCCCTGACCGCTCGCAACGCCGAGCGCCACGCCGACAACCCCGCCTTCCGCGCCGACATGATCGCGACGCTGCGCGATTCCTCCGATCGGCTGAACGCGCTGCTCGCCCGGCTGGGCCAGCACCATCGCGGCCGCAGCGAGCCGGCCCGCCCGACCGCGCTGCTGCCGCTGCTCGAAGGTCTCGTGGCCCGCCAGCCCGCGCAGGTCCGGCTGGAAAAGGCCGCGCCGACGACCGCGCTGGCGCAGCCGGCGGCGCTCGAACAGCTGCTTGTCCATCTGATCCAGAACGCCATCGAAGCCAGCCCGGCCGACGCACGCGTCACCCTTGCCCTGGCCTTGGACGGCGACGCCGCACAGATCGACGTGATTGATCGCGGCTGCGGCATGTCGCCCGGCTTCGTGCGCAGCCGCCTGTTCAAGCCCTTCACCTCCTCCAAGCCCGGCGGCTTCGGGCTCGGCACCTTCGAGGCGCAGCAGCTCGCACAGGCCATGGGCGGGCGGATCGAGGTCGAGTCGCGCGAAGGCGAAGGCACCCGCTTCCGCGTCGTGCTGCGCGCCGCGCCCACCGTGGAGGCGGCGGCATGAGCGAGGATCTGCCCAAGCTCCTCATCGTCGAGGACGATGCCGGGCTCCAGCGGCAGCTGCGCTGGGCCTATGAGGGCTATACCGTGCTCGCCGCGACCACCCGCGAGGAAGCGATCGCACTGCTGCGCGCGGAAGAGCCGCCGGTGGTCACCCTCGACCTCGGCCTGCCGCCCGATCCCGACGGCACCAGCGAAGGCTTTGCGACGCTGGAGACGATCCTGCGGCTGGCCCCGGCCACCAAGGTGATCGTCGCCTCGGGCCATTTCGAGCGCGAGTCGATGCGCCGCGCGATCGAGCTGGGTGCGTGGGACTTCTACCAGAAGCCGATCGACATCGACGCGCTGGGGCTGATCGTCGCCCGCGCCTTCCACGTCCATGCGCTGGAAGCGGAGAATCGTCGCCTGGCGGAGCGCGCCGAGGCGACGGCCGTCCTCGGCGGCATGATCACCGCCGCGCCGGAGATGCTGAAGGTCACCCGCACGATCGAGCGCGTCGCCGGCGCCGACGTCTCGGTGATGCTGCTCGGCGCCAGCGGCACCGGCAAGGAACTGCTTGCCCGCGGTCTCCACGAATCGAGCCCGCGCAACAACGGCAGCTTCGTCGCGATCAACTGCGCGGCGATCCCGGAGACCTTGCTCGAATCCGAGCTGTTCGGCCACGAGAAGGGCGCGTTCACCGGGGCGGTGAAGACCACCGAGGGCAAGATCGAGCTCGCCCAGGGCGGCACGCTGTTCCTCGACGAAGTCGGCGACATCCCGCTGCCCTTGCAGGTCAAGCTGCTGCGCTTCCTGCAGGAGCGGGTGATCGAGCGGATCGGCGGGCGCAAGCCCATCCCGGTCGACACCCGCATCGTCTGCGCGACACACCGCGACCTCGACGCGATGGTGGCCGAGGGCCGGTTCCGCGAGGATCTCTATTACCGCCTCGCGGAGATCGTGGTGCGCATCCCCTCGCTCGCCGAGCGGCCGGGCGATGCCGGGCTGCTCGCCCGCCATTTCCTTGCGCGCTATGCCGAACAGATGAAGGCCGGGCCGAAGAGCTTCGCCCCCGATGCGCTGGCGGCGATCGACGCCTGGGGCTGGCCCGGCAATGTCCGCGAGCTGGAAAACCGCATCAAGCGCGCGGTGATCATGGCCGAGGGCAAGACGGTCCATGCCGAGGATCTCGACCTCGCGCCGGGCGATGCCGCGGCGATCAACCTGCGCGCGGTGCGCGAGGCGGCGGACCGCCAGGCGATCCGCCACGCGCTGGCGCGGAGCGACGGCAATGTGTCGGCAGCCGCGCGGCTGCTCGGGATCAGCCGGCCGACGCTATACGATCTGCTGAAGGCGTATGACTTGCAGGGGTGAGGCCCAATTCCCCCTCTCGCTCGCCGGAGGGGGAACTAGACGGGCGACGTCACCTTACTTCTTCTTCTCGGCCTGCACCGCCGCCTGCGGATCCTTCGACGGCGCGCCAGAGGCCGGCGTGGCCTGCTGGACGTTGACCGACACGTCGGCACCCTCGACCGCGCCGTTGCTCTGCACCCCGGCATTGTCCGGTGCCGACCCCGCAGCCGGCGCGGCGGGGAGCGGCAGGTTCGAGCCCTGCTTGTTGAGGTACAGGATCACGTCGGCGCGCAGCTGGGGGTCCGAAATGCCGGCGAAGGTCATCTTGGTACCGGCCGCGAACTTGCGCGGGTTGGTGAGCCAGGCGTCCATCTTGTCGAGGTCCCAGTTCCCGCCCACGCCCTTCAGCGCGTCGGAGAAGGCGAAGCCGCCCTTGCCCTGGCCGATCGGTTCGCCGAGGGTCGCATAGAGGTTCGGGCCGATGCCGTTGGCGCCGCCCTGGGTGATGGTGTGGCACGAGGCGCACTGCTTGAAGCCGCTTTCGCCCTTGGCGACATCGCCCTTGGCGAGACGCACCGGGAGGGGCTCGGCCGCCGCGGCGCCGCCGGCCGCTTCTTCCGCCGCTTCGACGACATAGCCGGGACGTTCAGGCTTTTCGGAATGGAAGTATTTCGCGCTACCGATCGTAAGACCCAAGGCGATGATGCCGCCCGCCAGTGCCCAACCCGCGATCGTATTGAAGCGATCCTGCATCCATCCGCTCCCACCTGTGCTTTGTGTCATCTTTAGAGCGGCCCCGGCGACAAAGGCAAGCAGACTTGCGGCGGAGTTCTACGGAGGCTAGCGCCGCCCCTCATGGAGAATTTCGCCGCCCCCGCCCGTCCGATCGTCGCCCGCATGCTGGCCGAAGCCGAGGCGGACCCGGCGCGCGCGGTCGCCTATCAGGGGGCGCCGGGTGCCAATTCGCATGTCGCGGTGCGCGAGGCGTTTCCGGACGCACTGCCGCTGCCCTGCTTCTCGTTCGACGACGCGATCGATGCGGTGAAGGAAGGCCGCGCCGACCGGGCGATGATCCCGATCGAGAATTCGCTCCATGGCCGCGTCGCCGACATCCACTTCCTGCTGCCCGAATCCGGTCTCTCCATCATCGGCGAGCATTTCCTCGCCATCCGCCACACGCTGATGGGCACCGGCACGATCGACGCGGTGCGCGAGGCGATGAGCCACCCACAGGCGCTCGGCCAGTGCCGCCACTGGCTGAAGGCGCACGGCATCGCCCAGGTCGCCTATCCTGATACCGCGGGTGCCGCGGCGATGGTGGCGGAGCTGGCCGATCCCAAGGTGGCGGCGCTGGCCCCCGCCCATGCGGCGGAGCTCTACGGGCTCAATGTCCTCGCCAGCGACATCGCCGATGCCGCGCACAACATGACGCGCTTCGTGGTGCTCTCCCGCGAGGCGCCGGGGGTAACCGGCGACGGCCCGTTCATGACCTCGCTGATCTTCGAGGTGAAGAACATCCCGGCGGCGCTCTACAAGGCGCTGGGCGGCTTCGCGACCAACGGCGTCAACATGACCAAGCTGGAAAGCTACCAGCGCGAGGCGAGCTTCGCGGCGACCGAATTCTATGCCGACATCGTCGGCAGCCCCGACGAACCGGCCGTGCTGCGGGCACTGGAGGAGCTGGGCTTCCACACCAAATGGGTGCGGCTGCTGGGGACCTACCCGCAGGCGCGCGCGCGGCCGTAAAAGATCCTCCCCCGGAGGGGGAGGGGGACCGCCGCCAAAGGCGGTGGTGGAGGGGTGTCGCGGCTGAAGCCACCAAAGCGGTGATACCCCTCCGTCAGGCCTTCGGCCTGCCACCTCCCCTTTCAGGGGAGGATTTGGATGCGGTTATTCCCCCTCGGCCCAGGCCTTGAGCAGCGTGTACGCAATCGCATAGGCGGGCGGCGCGAGGAACGGCGCCGCCGGATCGCGGTCCAGCGCCTGGCGTACCTGGGCGCGATCGAACCAACCGGCATGTTCGAGCTCGTGCACGTCGATCGCGATGTCCTCGTCGAGCGCCTCGCCGATGCACGCGATCATCAGCTGCGAGGGGAAGGGCCAGGGCTGGCTGGCGATGTAGCGCACCGCGCCGACATGCACGCCCGCTTCCTCCAGCGTCTCGCGGCGGACCGCATCCTCGATGCTCTCGCCCACTTCCAGGAAGCCGGCGAGCGCGGAGTAGCGGTGCGGCGGCCAGCTCGGCTGGCGGCCGAGCAGCACCCGATCGCCGCGTTCGGCGAGCATGATCACCACGGGGTCGACGCGCGGATAATGCTCGGTCCCGCAGTTTGGACAGAGCCGGCCCCAGCCGGCGCGAAAGATGTCGCTGGGCGTACCGCAGCGGGCGCAGAAGCCATGCCGGGCATGCCAGTCGATCAGGCTGCGCGCGGCGGCATAATTGGCGGCATCCTCCGCCCGGAAGGCGTCGAGGATCGCCGACAGCTCGGGCGGGCGGCCGGGCGGCAGCGGCGTACCGGGCGCCAGCGTCTGCACGAACCGCGGCTCGCCCGCGATAAAGCCGAGGAACAGCAACGGCTGGGTCGCGGCATCGAGCCCGGTCCAGACCAGCCGCCCCTCCTCGTCGAGCGTCGGCACCAGCCCGTCCATCACCAGCAGCCGCGCGCGCGGATCGGCGAGGGCGGCGGCCAGCAGCTCGGGTTCGTGGCGGACGCGGTCGTCGCGGTCGAGCGTCCCGCCGGTAAAGCCGGGCGCGATCACTTGGCGAGATCGGCGTAGACGGCGGCGCGTACCGGCACCTTGAGGCCGAGTTCGGCGAGCAGGATGTTGACCATCATCGTCGCGCGCACCTGGTTCTTGGGGTCGACCCAGGCGAAGGTGCCGGCCGCACCCGACCAGCCATAGGTGCCCTTGGCCGCGCCGCCCGACTGGTCGGCGAGGAACACCGAGCCGCCGGCGCCGAAGCCCATCGGTACGCCGGTATCGCGGGCCATCACCGCCAGCATCGTCTTGTCGACACCCGGCGGCAGCAGGTCGGACATGGCGAGCGCCACCGTCTCGGGCTTGAGGATGCGCACGCCGTCCAGTTCGCCGCCATTCTGCAGCATGTGGAGGAAGCGGTCATAGTCGCGCGCCGACATCGCCAGACCGGCGCCGCCATAGGGGAAGCTCGGCTTCTTCAGATAGACCGAGGTCGCACCGGGATCGATCGGCAGGCGCGTGGTGCCGGTGACCGCATATTCGGTGGCGAGACGCCCGGCCTCCCCGGCCGGCACCGTCCAGTAGCTGGAGGTCATCTTGAGGGGAGCGAGGATGCGCGTGTTGACGAAGCTGTCGAACGGCATCCCGCTCGCCACCTCGATTACCCGGCCGAGTATGTCGAGGCCGATCGAATAGCTGAACTTGGCGCCCGGCTCGGCGATCAGCGGCAGCGTCGCGGTGCGGTTGGCGAACTCCTCGAGCGTCGCCGGGCGGACCGGCCGCGCGGTGGCCTCGAACGAATCGCTGACCTGCGCCGGGTTGATGCCCAGCCGGTTATACTCGTTGAGCAGCGGCCCCTTGGTGATGATGTTGTAGCCGAGGCCCGCGGTGTGGGTGAGCAGATTGCGCACCGTGATCGGCTTGGTCGCCGGGCGGCTGGTCAGGTCCTTGTTCGGATCGACCAGCACCTTCATCTCCTTGAACGCCGGGATGAAGTCGCTGATCGGCTGGTCGAGCTTGAGCTTGCCTTCCTCGATCAGGATCATCGCGGCGATGCCGGTGATCGGCTTGGTCATCGAATAGACGCGCCACAGCGTATCGGCATTCACCTGGGGGGCGGTCGGCTCATATGCCATGCGGCCTTCGGTCACCACCGTCATCGGCGCCTGGCCCTTGGCGTAGGTGATCACGATGCCGGGCACCTTGCCCGAGGCGACCGTCTGGCGGGCGAAGGTCTGGACCTGGCTGGGAGCCGTCTGGGCCTGCACCAGAGGCGCCTGGAGCAGCGTCATCGCCCCGATCAGTCCGAACACTCGCTTCGCCGTCATCGCAGTCTCCGTATCGCTTTGGCCGCCTTGGCGAAGACGGTGGGCAGGCCTGCCGACTCGATGTCGGCGACCGGCCACCATTCGCCCGGGGGTGCGCTTGCATGGCGGGGGATTGTTGCAGTCGCAAGCGCCACCTCCAGCTCGAAATGGGTGAATCCGTGGCGGACGGTTTCGTTGAGCATCCGCCAGTCGGCGGCGGCCGGCGCCTCGACCATGCCGGGCGGCGTGTCCGCCCAGGGGCCGGTGGGCAGCGCGCGCATGCCGCCGAGCAGGCCCTTGTCCGGGCGCCGGACCAGCAGCACCGCATCGTCCCGCTCCAGCCAGAACATCGTGCCATGGCGCTGCGGCTTGGGCGCCTTCCTGGCCTTGACCGGATAGGCCTCGGGATTGCCCTCGGCCCGCGCCTTGCAGCCGAAAGCGATCGGGCAGAGCAGGCATTTCGGCGCGCGCACCGTGCAGATGCCGCTGCCCAGATCCATCATCGCCTGGGCGAAGTCGCCGGCGCGGGCATCGGGGGTGATCGTGTCGGTGAACCGCCGGATCATGGGGCGAGACCCCGGCAGCGGATCGGCGATCGCGAACAACCGCGACACCACCCGCTCGACATTGGCATCGACCACCACCGCCCGCCGGCCGAACGCGATCGCAGCGATCGCGGCGGCGGTATAGTCGCCGATGCCGGGCAGCGCCCGCAGCCCCGCCTCGGTGTCGGGCAGCGCGCCCAGACGTGCGACTTCCCGGGCACAGGCGAGCATGTTGCGGGCACGGGCATAATAGCCTAGCCCCGCCCAGGCAGCCATCACATCGGCATCCTCGGCCGCCGCCATCGCGGCGAAGCTCGGCCAGCGCGCGGTGAATTTCTCGAAATAGGGAATGACCGTCGCAACCTGCGTCTGCTGCAGCATCACCTCGGAAAGCCACACCTTGTACGGCGCGGTCGCGTCGGCACCGGGCGGCGCCCGCCAGGGCAGGCGGCGGGCATTGGCGTCGTACCAGGCGAGGAGCGCGGCGGCGATCGATTCAGGAGCGTTGTCGGGCACGCCCCGCCTATGGCATGGGGGACCCAGTATGACGAAGCCCCCCCGTGCCACCACCCGCCAGCCGCGCCCGGCGCCGCAACGCTCGAACCGCGTGCGCGCCGTGTCCGAACTGCTGCCGGACGTGGGCGGCGCCGCCTTTCGCAAGTTCGGCTTCGTCCAGCATTCGGTGGTCAGCCGATGGGCCGAGATCGTCGGCGAGCGCTATGCCCGCGTCTCTTCCCCCGAATCGATTCGCTTCCCGCGCGGCAAGCGCGAGGAAGGCGTGCTGGCGCTCACCGTCTCGGGCGCCTTCGCGCCGATGATGCAGCACATCGCGCCGGAGATCATCGACCGGGTCAACCGCTTCTTCGGCTACCCCGCCGTCGCCAAGCTGACGATCCGCCACGGCGACCTCCGCCCCGCCGCCGCCAAGCCCGCGCCGCCGCCGAGCCTTAAGCCGCTTTCCGAAGCCATGGGCGACAGCCTGCGCGGCATCGCCGATCCGGAGCTGCGCGCGGTGCTCGAATCGCTTGCCGCGGGTGTCGCGGCACAGGACGAAACCCCGGTATTCGGCCGGATCGATTGAGAATGATGCAGCGACTCCTCTCCCTGTTCCTCGCCCTGGTGCCACTCTTCGCACTCGGCGCGGCCCCCGCCCCGCAGCCCAACTGGCTGACCACCGTCGTCGCCACGCCCGAGGGCGGCTATCGCCAGGGCAATCCCAACGCGCCGATCAAGCTCATCGAATATGGCTCGCGCGGCTGCCCGACCTGCTATGCCTTCGCGACCGACGGCATGAAGCCGCTGCGCGATCAGTATATCGCCACCGGCAAGGTGAGTTACGAGTATCGCGACTTTCTGGTGCACGGCGCACCGGACCTGGCGCTGGCGCTGCTCAACCAGTGCGTCGGCACCGCGCGCTTCTTCCCGGTGCTCGACGCGATCTACGCCAACCAGCCCAAGTTCGAGGAACGACTGATCGCGCTCAGCAAGCAGGAGGCGACGCTGAAGGCGTGGGAGAAGCTGCCGCCCGCGCAGATCGCGACCAAGTTCGCCGACGCGCTGGGCATGGTCACCTTCCTGAAGACGCAAGGGCTGCCCGAGGCCAGGGCCCGCCAGTGCCTCGCCGATCCCAAGGCGATCGCGCGCATCGCCAAGACCTATGCGGACGGCGCGAAGCTGCACGGGGTGAACGGCACGCCGACCTTCTTCGTCAACGGCCGCCGGGTGAGCGCCATCACCTGGCCCTATCTCGAATCCGAACTCCGCGCCGCCGGCGCCTGACCCTTTGTGAACCCGGAGAACCCCATGCGTTTCGCCTTAGCGCTTCTACCCATCCTGGCGCTCGCCGCCTGTAACGGCGGCACCAAGGCCGGCGGCACCGGCGGCAACACGAGCGCCGCCGTGCAGTCCTCCGCCCCGGTCGCGTCGGTCGCTGCGCCGGCCGGCAAGCAATGGACCGACGTGATCGAGAAGACCAAGGACGGCGGCTTCCGCCAGGGCAATCCCAACGCGCCGATCAAGCTGGTCGAATATGGCTCGCGCATGTGCCCGTTCTGCGCCCAGTTCGACGCGACCGGCGTCGAGCCGCTGCGCCAGAACTACATCAAGACCGGCAAGGTCAGCTATGAATATCGCGACTTCCTGATCCACGGCCCGCCCGACATGTCGCTGGCGCTGCTCAACCAGTGCGTGCCGACCGAAAGCTTCTTCGCGATGCTGGACCAGATCTATGCCGGCCAGGAAGAGTTCGAGAAGAAGATCATGGCGCTGCAGCAGACCAATCCGCAGGTGCTCGAGCAGCTCCAGCAGATGTCGCCGCCCCAGGCCGCCGCGGGCTTCGCCCAGGCGCTGGGCATGATCGACTTCATGAAGCAGCGCGGGCTGCCCGAGGCGCAGGCCAAGGCGTGTCTCGCCGACCAGAAGAAGATCGAGGAGATCGCCAAGGTCTATGCCGACGGCGCCAACGTCTACAATGTGAACTCGACGCCGAGCTTCTTCATCAACGGCCAGAAGACCGAGGCCGACACCTGGGCGAAGCTGGAGCCGCTGCTGCAGCAGGCCGGCGCCCGCTGATCGACGCACCATGCAGATCAAACGGCTGCGGCTGACGGGCTTCAAGAGCTTCGTCGACCCGGCCGATCTGCGGATCGAACCGGGGCTGACGGGCATCGTCGGCCCCAATGGCTGCGGCAAGTCCAACCTGCTCGAAGCGTTGCGCTGGGTGATGGGCGAGACCAGCGCCAAATCGATGCGCGGCGCCGGCATGGAAGACGTGATCTTCGCCGGCACCGCCACGCGGCCGCAGCGCGACTTCGCCGAAGTGGCGGTGGTTGCCGACCTGCCCGAGCAGCAGGACGAGCTGGAAATCATCCGCCGCATCGAGCGCGGTGCCGGATCCGCCTATCGCATCAACGGCCGCGACGTGCGCGCCAAGGACGTGGCGCTGGCCTTTGCCGATGCCGCGACCGGCGCGCATTCGCCCGCGCTGGTCAGCCAGGGGCGGATCGGCGCGATCATCGCTGCCAAGCCGGGCGAGCGCCGCGCGATGTTGGAGGAAGCCGCCGGGATTGCCGGCCTCCACGTCCGCCGCCGCGATGCCGAGCAGAAGCTGCGCGCGACCGAGACCAACCTCACGCGCCTAGACGAATTGATCGGCGAGCAGGAGCAGCGCGCCGCCGCGCTCAAGCGCCAGGCGCGGCAGGCCGAGCGCTACCGCGAACTCTCCGACCGCATCCGCGTCGCCGAAGGGCGGATGATCTTCGCCCGCTGGCGCGATGCGGCGGCGGCGGCGGACAGCGCCAGGAAGGAAGCGGCCGAGGCCGAGTCGCTGGTCACCCAGCGCACCGCCGCCCAGGCCGAGGCCGAAGCCGCGCAGCTTCGCGCGGCGGAGGCGGTGGCCACGCTCCGCGCCGAGGCGCTGCGCTTGCGCGACGCTGCCAGCGATGCCCAGCACCGGCTGCAGACGCTGCGCAACGCCCGCCACGGTGTCGAACGACGGATCGCCGAACTGGCCGAGGCGAGCCGGCGGCTGGAGACAGATCGCGCGCGCGAAGCGGCGCTCGCCCGCGACGCGGCGGAAGCCATCACCCGGCTCACCGCCGAACAGGCGACGCTGGAGGCGCGGATCGCCGATACCGGCGCACGGGTGCCGATGCTCGAATCGACCCTGGCGGACGCCGAGCGGAGCGCGCGCGATGCCGAAATCGCCCTTTCCCAGGCGCTCGCCCAGCAGGCGAGCGAGGCCGCCGAAGTCCGCGTCGCCGACGCCGCGCTGTCGGCCGCCCGCGCGCGAGTCGAACGCAGCCAGCGCGACCAGGCCCGGATCGAGGCGGAAGCCCGTGCGCTGGGCGATGCCGCGCCGCTCCACGCCGAACGCGCCCGCGCCGCCGGGGCCCGCGCCGAGGCGCAGCACCAGGCCGAAGCCGCCCGCGACGCGCTCGCCCGCGCCGATGCCGACGAGCGCGCGGCGATCGAGGCGCGCAACGGTGCCCAGGCCGCGCGCGCCACCGCCCATGCCGAACTCGCCCAGATCGACAGCGAGGCCGCTGCGCTCGCCAAGGCGACCAGGCCTTCGGGCAAGGACCGGCTGCTCGATCGGCTGACCGTCGCGGCCGGCTACGAACGCGCGCTGGCCGCCGCGTTGGGCGACGATCTCGAAGCCGGGCTGGATGCTGCCGCCGAACGGCATTGGGGCGGTGCCGAGGCGCTTCCTTCCGATCCCGCCGCGCCGTCCGGTACGACACCGCTGGCCGAGCATGTCACGGCGCCCCCCGAGCTCGCCCGCCGCCTCGCACAGGTGCTGGTGGGCGAGACCGATAGCGGCGTGCCGCTTGCGGTCGGCCAGCGACTGGTGACGCTGGCGGGCGTGCTGCGCCGCTGGGACGGCTATCGCGCGCGCTCGGGCGGCGCGGCGGCGGCGGAGCGGCTGGAACGGGTCAACCGGCTGGCGGCGCTGGAGCGCGCCCGTCCCGCGGCGCAGGCTGCGTTGGAATCCGCCGCCGCCGAACTCGGCCGGATCGAAGCCGCCATCGCCGAGGCGCGCCGCACCGCCGCCGAAAACCGCAAGCGGCTCGACCATGCCGAGCTGGCGTCCCGCGAGGCGACCCGCGCCGAGGATCGCGCCGCCGCCCAGATCGAGCGGCTGGAGGCGCAACGCGCCGATCTCGATACCCGCCGCGCCCGTATCGGTGCCGAGGCCGAGGAAGCCCAGGCCGAGTTCGCCCGTGCCGAAGCCGCCAAGGTGGCGCTTCCCGACGGCGCCGAGACGCGCGCCAAGGTCGCCGACCTGTCGCGTGCGGCGGATCAGGCCCGCGCGGCGGTGGCGAGCGCTCGCGCCGAGCGCGCGACGCTGGATCGCGAACTGGCGCAGGCCCGCGAACGCCTCGCCGCCGCCGCTGCCGAAGCGAAAAGCTGGTCCGCCCGCGCCGCCGATGCGGCGCGCCGCTCGGCCGAAATGGATGCGCGCGCCGCCACGCTGGCGCAGGAGCGCGAGGCGATCGCAACCCGCCCCGCCCAGATCGCCGCGCAACTCGCCGAGGCCGAGGCCGGCAACGAGGCGATGAAGCGCGACTCGGCCGCCGCCCAGGCTGCCGAGCGCGATGCCGAAGCGACGCTGCGCAGTGCCGAAACCGCCCTCCGCACCACAAGCGAGTTGCTCTCCGAAGCGCGCGAGCGCCGCGCCGGCGCGGCCGCGCGCGCCGAGAACCAGGACCTGCGCCGGGTGGAAATGGGCCGCGTCTCGGGCGAGCGCTTCGAATGCCCGCCGCCGTTGCTCCCGGTGCGCCTCGCCTTCGAGGCCGATACGGTGCGCAGCCCGCAGGAGGAATCGGCCGCGCACGAGAAGCTGAGCACCGATCGCGAGCGACTGGGACCGGTGAACCTCGTCGCCGAAACCGAACTGGCCGAGCTCGAAGCCGCCTTCGGCACCAATGCGAAGGAACGCGACGAGTTGCTCCAGGCGGTGCACCGGCTACGCGGCTCGATCGGCACGCTCAACCGCGAGGGGCGCCAGCGCCTGCTCGCCGCGTTCGAGGCGGTCGACCAGCATTTCCGGCGGCTGTTCACCACGCTGTTCAACGGCGGCCAGGCGCATCTGGCCCTCATCGATTCGGACGATCCGCTGGAAGCGGGGCTGGAGATCCTCGCCCAGCCGCCGGGCAAGAAGCTGCAGTCGCTCACCCTGCTCTCGGGCGGCGAGCAGGCGCTGACGGCGGTCGCACTGATCTTCGCGCTGTTCCTCACCAAGCCCTCGCCGATCTGCGTCCTCGACGAAGTCGACGCGCCGCTCGACGACGCCAATGTCGACCGCTTCTGCGACCTGCTGGAAGCGATGACTCGCGAGACCGCGACGCGCTACCTGATCGTCACCCACAATGCGGCGACGATGGCGCGGATGCACCGGCTGTTCGGCGTGACGATGGTGGAGCGGGGCGTGAGCCGACTGGTGTCGGTGGATCTGGGCGGCGCGACGAGTTTGCTGGCGGCGGAGTAGGGCGAGTGGTCCGATATGCGGCGTCTCCCGGCACACTGCCGGATGGCGCCGATATGGGCTCACCAGCGGATTGCCGGTCTTTCCACCAGCCGTCACCCCAGCGGAAGCTGGGGTCTTGTAGGGCCGGGCGAGATCGGCGCCGCGCATCTGCAACCTCGAATTGGCGACCGCGCCCCTTGCTCACAACCGCGCGCAGTCACCTGCTAAGGCGACAGCGCGGTCGCATCAGATCTGGAGGATCCGTTCAGCCGTAACCGCGCCTCGCATTCGGTGCGCAAAGCATCCACAATCGAGGCTGACGGTAGGTTGTGGCGTCCCGTCAACTCGCGGGTGGGTATGCCTGGAAATGTCTCGCGGCGACTGTTGAAAGTACGAAGAATACGCCGACGCCGAAAAGCATTCCTGCGTAACTCCGGTCTATTTCCAGATAGCGACTCGCAACGAACATACCGAACGCTGCACCGATAATGGCCTGCCGAGCGAGCGGCGGCATATATTTCGCCCGCATCACCATCAGCACGGCAATTCCAACCCCACCGAGAGCCACGATAAAACTCAACACGTCGCTGACCATCACACCGCCACTCGCTATTTCAGGATCATGCCAGCCCGTCCGCCGTATCGGTCACGGGAAAGCGAAGAGCCATGGCGCCGTACGCCTCAGTGCGTCGTCGGCATCGCCGGTTCGCCCTGCAGCGCCGCGGCGACCAGCAGGCTTTCCTCCAGCTTCACCCGATTGCGCAGGCGCGGCAGCATCGCCCGGCTCGCCTCGGCGAAGCCCTTGCGGTCGGCGGCGATCTGGTCGGGGGACCAGAACTGCAGATAGTCCTGCCAATTGGCCTTCAGCCGCTCGAACTCCTCGCGGACCTGATCGACCTTGGCGCGCGACAGGCCGGGCTTCGCCGACAGCGCTAGTTCGTAGATGGTGACATCTTCGCGGGCGAGATGATCGGCGACGCAGTGAAGCAGGTGATCGAGCGCGGTGGAAAGCTGGCCCGGGGTCGCGTCGGTTTCGAGCAGGCCGGACAGGCGTCGCGCGAGGATGTCGATCATCTCGTGATCGTGCCGCAGTTCGGCGATCGTCGTCGTTGCCATCATCGTTCCGCCCTCACCCGTACTCGTCGCGAAGCTCCGCTTCCGTTTCCCCCGTAAAGCTACGTAGCGCACCTTGCGATTCAATGAAACAGCTGAAACACGATTGTAAAAAAGGGGCCCGGCAGCGCCGGACCCCCTCTTCTGTTCTGCGGGATCGCAGCGATCAGTCGCGATCGCCGGTCAGGAACGCCGGCAGACCGATGTCCTCGCCGCCTTCGTCCTTGCCGCCGTCCCGGCCGCCGCTACGCGGCTTGTCGCCACGGTCGCGGCGCGGGCCACGCTCGCCGCGCTCGCCACCGCGCTCGCCGCCACGGCCGCCCTCGCGACGGCGGTCGCCGCCACGGTCGCCGCGATCCCCACGATCGCCGCGCGGCTCGCGCGGTTCACGTGCGGGACGCGAGTCTTCCAGCTCGGCGCCGGTCTCCTGGTCGACGACGCGCATCGACAGGCGGACCTTGCCGCGCGGATCGATCTCGAGGACCTTGACCTTGACTTCCTGGCCTTCGCTCAGGACGTCGGAGACCTTCTCGACGCGCTCGTTCTTGATCTCCGAGACGTGGACGAGACCGTCCTTGCCGCCCATGAAGTTCACGAACGCACCGAAATCGACGAGGTTGACGACCTTGCCGGTGTAGATCTTGCCGACTTCGGCTTCCTCGACGAGGCCCTTGATCCACTTGATCGCGGCTTCGATCTGCCCCGGATCCGACGAGCTGACCTTGATCACGCCCTCGTCGTCGATGTCGACCTTGGCGCCGGTGGTGGCGACGATCTCGCGGATCACCTTGCCGCCGGTGCCGATCACTTCACGGATCTTCGACTTGTCGATCGTGAAGGTCTCGATGCGCGGCGCGTGCGCCGACAGCTCCGAGCGGACTTCGCCCAGCGCCTTGTTCATCTCGCCCAGGATGTGCGCGCGACCGGCCTTGGCCTGGTTGAGCGCCGCCTCGAAGATCTCCTTGGTGATGCCGGCGATCTTGATATCCATCTGCATCGTGGTGATGCCCTCGGACGTGCCGGCGACCTTGAAGTCCATGTCGCCGAGGTGATCCTCGTCGCCCAGGATGTCGGACAGGATCGCATAGTCCTTGCCCTCGAGGATCAGGCCCATGGCGATGCCCGAGACCGGACGCTTGATCGGCACGCCGGCGTCCATCATCGCGAGGCTGCCGCCGCACACCGACGCCATCGACGACGAGCCGTTCGACTCGGTGATGTCGCTGGTCAGGCGGATCGTGTAGGGGAAGTCTTCCTTCGACGGCAGCACCGGGTGCAGCGCGCGCCATGCCAGCTTGCCATGGCCGACTTCGCGACGGCCCGGCGCGCCGAAGCGGCCCACTTCGCCGACCGAATAGGGCGGGAAGTTATAGTGCAGCATAAAGTTCTGGTAGCTGAGGCCATTCAGGCCATCGATCATCTGCTCGGCGTCCTTGGTGCCGAGGGTGCAGGTGGCGATGGTCTGGGTCTCGCCGCGGGTGAACAGCGCCGAGCCGTGTGCACGCGGCAGGAAGTGCGTCTCGGCCTCGATCGGGCGGATCTGGGTGGTGGTGCGGCCGTCGATGCGCTTGCCGTCCTTGAGGATGGCGGTGCGGACGATCTCGGCTTCCAGCTTCTTGGTCAGCTTGATGCCGGCCATGACGTCCTGCGGGCTCAGGCCGTCCTCGGTGAACTGCGCCTTCGCCTTGGCACGCGCCTCGTTGAGCGCGTTCGAACGGGCCGACTTGTCGGTCAGCTTGTAGGCGGCGGCGATGTCCTTGCCGATCAGCTTCTTGATCTTGTCCTTGAGCTTCGCATTGTCGTTCGATGACGCGATTTCCCACGGATCCTTGGCGGCCTGCTCGGCCAGCTTGACGATCGCCTTGACGATCTCGCGGCAGGCGTCGTGCGCGAACAGCACGGCGCCGAGCATGACTTCTTCCGAAAGCTCCTTGGCCTCGGATTCGACCATCATCACCGCGTCATAGGTGGCGGCGACGACGAGATCGAGCTCGCCCTCGGCGACCTGCGCGTCGGTCGGGTTGAGGATGTACTCGCCGTTCAGGTAGCCGACGCGCGCCGCGCCGATCGGGCCCATGAAGGGCACGCCCGACAGGGTGAGCGCTGCCGAGGCGGCGATCATCGAGAGGATGTCGGGCTCGTTCTCGCCGTCATAGCTCAGCACCTGAGCGATGGCGTTGATCTCGTTGTAGAAGCCTTCCGGGAACAGCGGGCGGATCGGGCGGTCGATGAGGCGGGAGACGAGCGTCTCCTTCTCGGTGGCGCCGCGCTCGCGCTTGAAGAAGCCACCCGGGATGCGACCGGCGGCCGAGAATTTTTCCTGATAGTGGACGGTCAGCGGGAAGAAGTCCTGGCCTTCCTTCACCGACTTGGCAGCCGTGACCGCGCACAGCACCACGGTTTCGCCGAGGGTCGCGATCACCGCGCCGTCGGCCTGGCGGGCAACCTTGCCCGTTTCGAGAGTCAGCGTCTTGCCGCCCCACTCGATCGATACAGTCTTCTTGTCGAACATGTCGTTTCCTTCACTCCCCGGTGCCAATCACGCGGGGGGCCTATGCGTGAGCCGTATGTGGCTCGTGGGACCGACCGTATTGCCGGATCCCCCGTTCGTACCCCGGCGCCATTCGCCGGGTACCGCCGATGCGTTATCGCACCGGAATGACAAAAAGGCGACCCGAAGGTCGCCTTTCCGTGTTACTTGCGAAGACCGAGCTTCGCGATGAGATCTGCGTAGCGCGCCTGGTCCTTCTTCTTCAGATAGTCCAGCAGGCTGCGGCGCTTGTTGACCAGCATCAGCAGACCGCGGCGCGAGTGGTTGTCCTTCGCGTGGGTCTTGAAGTGCTCGGTGAGGTTGGCGATGCGCTCCGAGAGGATCGCGACCTGCACTTCGGGGCTGCCGGTGTCACCCTCGTTGCGGGCGTGTTCCTTGACGAGCGCTTCCTTGCGCTCCTGCGTGATCGACATGGCGTTTCCTTCGACATCTAAGGCTACAGGTTGAAGCCGCGGACGACCCGGATGCTTCCGGCTTCCGCCTCTACCAGCGCGACGGGGGTGTCCCCGAGCAGCGCGAAATACAGGCCATCGTCTTCGGCAATCCCGACCAAGACCCGCCCCTGGCGGAGCAGCCCTGCCTGATCGGGGGTGAGGGATAGAGCCGGGATGTCGTCCAGCCCCGCCCTCAGCGGCAGGCAAATGTCTTCAAGGCGCCGCTCCTTAGCGGCATCCGCCAAAGAGTCCAGCGAAATCGCCTGATCCAGGGTGAAGGGACCGGCCTTGATCCGACGGAGATAGGTGACGTGGCCGACGGTGCCAAGGGCGCGAGCGATGTCGCGGGCGAGGCTGCGGATGTACGTGCCCTTGGAGACATGGGCGCGCAGGGTGATGTCCTGGAGCAGTGCGCCCGCCGATACGCCCCCCGCCCGCACATCCTCCGCGCCGTCATCCCGGCGAAAGCCGGGATCCATTGGGGTCAGCGTTCCGGTTCCTGCCGCAGGCGGAGTGGCGAATGGATCCCGGCTTTCGCCGGGATGACGGGCAGTGGGTGGGGGCACCACTTCCAGCCCATAAATCGTCACCGCCCGGCTCTTCAGCACCACCGTCTCGCCGGCGCGCGCCAGGTCATAGGCCCGCTCGCCATCCACCTTGAGTGCCGAATAGGCTGGCGGCACCTGCTCGATCGGGCCGGTGAAGCGCGGCAGCACCGCCTCCAGCTGGGCCAGCGTCGGGCGGACGTCGGACTCCGCGATGCACTTCCCCTCGGCATCGAGCGTATCCGTCTCCACACCGAACTGAATCGTGAAGTCGTATACCTTGTCGCTGTCGAGCATCCGCCCCGCGAGCTTGGTCGCCTCGCCCAGCGCGATCGGCAACACGCCCGTCGCCAGCGGATCGAGCGTGCCGCCATGGCCGACCTTCACCTTGGCATAGCCCCCCTCGCGCAGCGCACGCTTGACGGCGCTCACGCCCTGGGTGGAGCCGAGGCCCAGAGGTTTGTCGAGGAGGATCCAGCCATGCATCGCCGCGCCATAGGTGGCGCTGGCCCGGCGCGCAAATCACGACATAATTGCAACAGGTGGAATCAAACCGTGCCAGCAAACGATCACACCGCTTGATGAGGGTGACGTTTCCGCTACAGGCCCGCGCAAAATCAGCGACACCGACAAGAAACAATCGTGACGTAGCCCGGGAGAGGATGCCCCATCATTGCACGGGGACTCGATTCCACCATGACCACATCCGCTCTTCTCCGCGTCCTGCTGCTCGGCAGCGCCGCGCTCACCACGCCGTCCGCGCTCGCCGCGACGGCGCATACCGACACGCCGGCCGTCCAGGGTGCCCAGGCCGACGACACCGCGCCGCAGCAGCAGACCGGCGAGATCGTCGTCACCGCGCAGCGCCGCACCGAAGCCGCCAAGGACGTGCCCGTCGCGGTCACCGCAATCAGCGGCGAAAAGCTCGACGTGCTCAATTCCTCCGGCCTCGACATCCGCTTCCTGGCCTCGCGCACGCCCAGCCTGCAGATCGAAAGCTCGTTCGGCCGCACCTTCCCGCGCTTCTATATCCGCGGTCTCGGCAACACCGATTTCGATCCCAACGCCGCCCAGCCGGTGTCGGTGGTGTACGATAACGTCGCGCTCGAAAACCCGATGCTCAAGGCGTTCCCGGCGTTCGACCTGGCGCGCGTCGAAGTGCTGCGCGGTCCCCAGGGCACGCTGTTCGGCCGCAACACCCCGGCCGGCGTGGTGAAGCTCGAATCGCAGCGCCCGACCGACAAATATGAGGCGCAGGGCAGCGTCAGCTGGGCGACCTACAACACGATCAACGCCGATCTCGCGCTCAACGCGCCGCTCGGCAACGGCTTCGCGCTGCGCGTCTCGGGCCTCGTTCAGCACCGCGACAATTGGGTGGTGAACGACAGCACCAGCGCAGTCAGCGTCGCCAATCGCAAGCTCGAAGGCTATACCGATCGCGCCGGCCGCGTGCAGCTGTCCTATACCAGCGGCGACTTCAACGCGCTGCTCAACGTCCATGGCCGCGACCTCGAAGGCACGCCGCGCGTGTTCCGCGCCGGCCTGTTCCAGCAGGGCTCGAACAACTTCTCGGCGGGTTTCGATCCCAAGCACGTCAAGCTCGACGGCTATACCAGCCAGTGGCTGGAGCAGTGGGGCAGCAACCTGCAGCTCGACTATCATTTCGAGGGGCTGGGCACGCTCTACTCGATCACGTCGTACGAGCGCGCCAAGGTGCAGAGCACCGGCGACGTCGATGGCGGTGACACCTACACCTTCCCGGCGCTGGGCCTGAACAACGCGCTGTTCCCCTCGAACACCGGCGGCATCACCAGCCCCAAGGAGTTCAGCCAGGAACTGCGCTTCGCCACCGACCAGTTCGGCGCCTTCCGCGGCCAGGCGGGTCTGTATTATTTCGACCAGAACCTGAACTACAGCGAATATGGCTACCCGCTGGGCGGCGGCGCGCAGAACCAGAATATCGGCCATGTGAACATCAACGAGAATTTCGGCGTGTTCGCCTCGGGCGAATACAAGGCGACCGACGCGCTGACCCTGCGTGCGGGCGTCCGCTATTCGCATGACCGCAAGAACGACGTGATCACCGGCTTCGGCCCGCTCACCGCCGGCCTGACGCTGCCGGTGCAGACCAAGGTCAAGGGCGAGGCGGTGACCTGGGATGCCAGCGCCACCTATGCGCTGACCCCCGACGTCAACGTCTATGCGCGCTTCGCGACCGGCTATCTCGGCCCGGCGATCCAGGACCGCGTGACCTTCGGGTCGGTGCCGACCACGGCGGGCAAGCAGTTCACCAAGTCGGCCGAGGCCGGCGTCAAGGGCTCGTTCCCGGCCAAGGGCCTGAACTATGCCCTGACCGGCTACTGGTTCCGCACCGACGACCTGCAGCTGACCGCGGTCGGCGGCGCGACCAACTCGACGCGACTGCTCTCGGCCGATCACGTCAACGGCTATGGTGTCGAGGCCGAGTTCGGCTATCGCCCGGTCCGCGGCCTCGATCTGACCGCCAGCGGCAGCTACAACTTCACCCAGATCCGCGATCCCAAGCTCGCGGTGGGCGTGTGCGGTTCGCTCTGCACCGTCACCGACCCGACCACGACGATCGGCGGCCAGAAGGTCGCGCTGATCGACGGCAACCCGCTGCCCCAGGCGCCGCGCTGGGTGCTGAACGCCACGGCCCGCTACGGCGTGCCGCTGGCCAATGGCGGCGAGGTCTATGTCTATACCGACTGGGCCTATCGCAGCTCGGTGAACTACTTCCTCTACACCGCGAAGGAGTTCCGCGGCCGCGCGCTGACCGAAGGCGGCCTGCGTATCGGCTACCGCGCGCCGCAGGGCTATGAGGTGGCAGCGTTCGCCCGCAACATCCTCAACCAGATCCGCGCGCAGAGCGCGATCGACTTCAACAACCTGACCGGCATGATCAACGAGCCGCGCATCATCGGCGGCGAGGTCCGGTTCCACTTCTGATCGGGAGCGCGGTGGGTTGGCTCCCGGCCGCGCAATCGGTTCCAAGGGCGTCGCGGGGCAACCCGCGGCGCCCTTTTCGTATCAGCCGATGGCGCCGCGGCGTTCGACGAAATGGCGGCGGCACAGCGCCACATAGCGGTCGTTGCCGCCGATCTCGCGCTGCGCGCCTTCCCGCACCGCACGGCCCTCGGCATCGACGCGGAGATTCATCGTCGCCTTGCGCCCGCACTCGCAGACCGACTTGATCTCGACCAGTGAGTCGGCAATCGCCAGCAACGCCGCCGCGCCTTCGAACAGCACGCCCCGGAAATCGGTGCGCAAGCCGTAGCAGAGCACCGGTACCTCGTCCTCGTCGCACACCGCGGCCAGCTGGCACACCTGCGCGGCCGAGAGAAACTGCGCCTCGTCCACCAGCACGCAGGCCAGCGGTGCCGCGAAATGGGCGTCCTGCACGATCGCGCGCAGGTCCGTGCCAGCGTCGAAGGGAATGGCATCGGCATGGATGCCTAGACGGGAATCGATCACCCCGTGCCCGGCGCGATCGTGGACGCCCGCGGTGAACAGCAGCGTGCGCATGCCGCGCTCGCGATAGTTGAAATCGGCCTGGAGCAGCGTGGTCGATTTGCCCGCGTTCATCGAGGCATAGTAGAAATAGAGCTTGGCCATCGGCGCATCACACCGAAACTGCCGCCAATGTCCAGTCCGCCGCGCATGCGGCGGGGCAGATCAGCCCTGATCGTCCTCGCCGAGATCGCGTGCCACATTGGGCGCGCGGAGCAGCTGGTCGATATGGCTGCCCTCGTCGAAGCTCTCGTCCGCCAGGAACTTGAGCTTGGCGGCATATTTCATCTTCACGCGGGTCGCGACCTCGCGCTGGAGGAAGGCGGTGTTGGTGCGCAGCGCCTTGAGCACCGCGTCCTCGTCCTTGCCGAGCAGCGGCTTCACGAACACCGTCGCGTGGCGCAGGTCGGGGGACATGCGCACTTCGGTCACCGACACCAGGTGCTTGGCCAGCACCTCGTCATGCACGTCACCGCGCTGGAGGATTTCGCTGAGGATATGGCGCACCTGTTCGCCCACGCGCAGCACGCGGACGGAGCGGGTTTCATCGGTGTCGTTCTGGCGCATCTTGTGATTCTGACCGGTTTTCGCTATGTAGAACAGGCTACGTTGTGAACTTGCAATAAGTCACTTCCTGAGCCCGGGTGTTCCAGCGCCCGGGCTCAAATCATATTGGGCTCCCGGCGTTCCAGCGCCGGGAGCCCGCACTGGTTATTTGCGGCTCAGCTCGATGAGCTTCACCACCAGACCGAGCAGCGCGACGAGGAATGTCGCAGAGCCCAACACCAGAACTGCTACGTTTTGAAGTTGCAAATAGATCACCTCCTTTCCGGCCGCAGGTGCGGCCAGAAAGGAAGCGCATCACAGGCTGGGCCACCCAGGAACAAAAGGTGTCCGTCGGTGGCCTTGCCCCATTACAGCGTACGTTCGCGCAGTTCGACTTCGTACGTCTCGAGATAGTCGCCGGCCTTGATGTCCACGAAGTTCTGCGTGAACGTCACGCCGCACTCGAGACCGGCGCGCACTTCGGCGACATCGTCCTTGAAGCGACGCAGCGAGGCAATCTCGCCCTGGTAGATGATGACGTCGTTGCGCGTGATGCGTGCCTTGAGCGCCTTGCGGATGAAACCGTCGACGACCAGCAGACCGGCGGCCTTGCCGTGCTTGCCCGCCGAGAAGACTTCCTTGATCTCGGCGCGGCCGACGACCGTTTCGAAGGCTTCCGGACCCAGCTCGCCCGCCATGCCGGCGCGGATCTCGTCGGTCAGGTCGTAGATGACGTCGTAGTACTTCAGCGCCACCTTGTTCCGCTCGGCGATCTCGCGCGCCTTGGCATTGGCACGGACGTTGAAGCCGATGATCGGCGCGCCGCTGGCGGCTGCCAGCGAGACGTCGCTCTCGGTGATGCCGCCGACGCCCGAGTGCAGGATGCGCACGCGGATATCGTCGTTGCCCAGCTTGCTGAGCGCACCCACGATCGCCTCGGTCGACCCCTGCGTGTCGGCCTTGACCACCACCGGATATTCGATCGCCTGCTTGTCCTTGAGCGCGGAGAACATGCTCTCCAGGCTCGCCGGCGCCTGCGTCGTGCGCTTCTGAAGCAGCACGCCCTGGCGATATTCGGCGACCTCGCGGGCACGCGCCTCGTTCTCGACCACCTGCATCGGATCACCGGCCGACGGCACGCCCGAGATGCCGAGCACCTCGACCGGCATCGCCGGGCCGGCTTCCTTGATCTGGCGACCCTTGTCGTCGATCATCGCACGGACCTTGCCGCTCTCCGCGCCGACGACGAACACGTCGCCCACGCGCAGCGTGCCGCGGTTGACGAGGATCGTCGCGACCGGGCCGCGGCCCTTGTCGAGCTTCGCCTCGATTACGGTGCCCTCGGCCTCGCGATCGGGGTTGGCGCGCAGTTCGAGCAGTTCGGCCTGGAGCTGGATTTTCTCGATCAGCGCGTCGAGGCCGATCTTCTTCAGCGCCGAGACTTCGACGTTCTGGACGTCGCCGCCCATCTCTTCGACGATCACTTCATGCTCGAGCAGGCGCTCGCGCACCTTCTGCGGGTTGGCGCTGTCGAGGTCGACCTTGTTGATCGCCACGATCATCGGCACGCCGGCCGCCTTGGTGTGGTTGATCGCCTCGATCGTCTGCGGCATCAGTCCGTCGTCGGCAGCGACCGCGAGGATCACGATGTCGGTCACGTCGGCACCGCGCGCGCGCATCTCGCTGAACGCTTCGTGGCCGGGCGTGTCGAGGAAAGTGATCTGCGACTTGTCCTTCATCGTCACCTGATAGGCGCCGATATGCTGGGTGATGCCACCGGCTTCCCCGCGCACGACATCGGTGCCGCGCAGCGCGTCGAGCAGCGAGGTCTTGCCGTGGTCGACGTGGCCCATGATCGTGACGACCGGCGGACGCGGACGCAGCGCCTCGGCCGAATCCTCGGTCGTGTCGAGCGCGAGATCGATGTCCGAATCGCTGACGCGAACGATGTTGTGGCCGAATTCGGTCACCAGCAGTTCGGCGGTGTCCTGATC
>NZ_CAJYTI010000029.1 GCF_913777625.1 uncultured Sphingomonas sp. | reverse complement strand
GTAGGTGCCGTCGCCCTGCACCGCGAAGACCGGATCGATGCCGTTCGCCTTGCACAGCAGGAAGTCGTCCTCGCCATGATCCGGAGCCATATGGACCAGGCCGGTGCCGGCGTCGGTGGTGACGAACTCACCCGGCAGGAACGGACGGGGCTTGGCGAAGAAACCGCCCAGTTTGTGCATCGGGTGGAGCGCGGTCGCGCCTTCCAGCACCGGCCCCTTGGCCAGCGCGATGAAGCCCTTCATCGCAATGCCGGTGCGCTTGGTGAAGGCGGGCAGCAACGGCTCGGCGACCAGATAGCGGCGGCCGTCGCACTCGAAATGCAGATAGTCGATCGCCTCGCCATAGCTCAGCGCCTGGTTGACCGGGATCGTCCAGGGGGTGGTGGTCCAGATGACCGCCAGCGCACCGACCAGATCGGGATATTCGGGGCAGGATGCGACCTCGAACCCGACATCGATCTGGGTCGAGACGATATCCTCATATTCGACCTCGGCCTCGGCCAGCGCGGTCTTTTCGACCGGGGACCACATGACCGGCTTGGCGCCGCGATAGAGCTGGCCCGACTCGGCGAATTTCAGCAGCTCGCCCGCGATCACGGCCTCGGCGTCATAGGTCATGGTGAGGTAGGGGTTTGCCCAGTCGCCCATCACGCCCAGCCGCTCGAACTGCGCCTTTTGCGTGCCGACCCAGGTGTCGGCATAGGCGCGGCACTCGGCGCGGAACTGCGCGACGGGGACCTCGTCCTTGTTCAGCTTCTTGGCGCGATACGCCTCCTCGACCTTCCACTCGATCGGCAGGCCGTGGCAGTCCCAGCCGGGGACATAGGGCGCGTCCTTGCCCATCAGGCTCTGGCTGCGGACGACGATGTCCTTGAGGATCTTGTTGAGCGCATGGCCCATATGGATGTCGCCATTGGCGTAGGGCGGGCCGTCGTGCAGCAGGAAGCGCTCGCGGCCGGCGCGGGCCTCTCGCAGCTTCTGGTAGAGCCTAATCTTCGCCCAGCGCTCGAGGATGGCGGGCTCCTTGGCAGCAAGGCCGGCCTTCATCGGGAAATCGGTCTTCGGCAGGAAGACGGTGTCGCGCCAGTCGCGCTGGGTGTCGGTTGCGTCAGTCATGGGTCGCGCGGGATTAGCCGGTGTGGCGGGGGAAGTCATCCCTGCTCTTCTATGCGCCTAGGACCAAGTGTTTCCTCCCCCGCCAGGGGGAGGTGGGCCGCGCGGCGGCTCGGAGGGGGAGGAAGCACGACGGCCGAGAGGGTCTGGCATCCTCCCCCTCCGTCAGGCGTACGCCTGCCACCTCCCCCTGGCGGGGGAGGAAACACGGCTACTTTCTTCTTAGCCCCTCCCCTTCAGGGGAGGGGTTGGGGTGGGGCTGTGTCTCACCGAGACCAACCAGCGTTCTGGAATCCTTCCACCCCTACCCCCTCCTCCCAGGAGGAGGGGCTAAGAAGACGAGCTTACTCGTGCGCGCCGTTGGGCTTGGGCGTCACCGCCTTGGCATGGGCGCCGGACTTGCAGGCGCGGATCGCCTCGGGTTCGGGCCGGGCGCCGCGTGCCTCGAACACCGCCATATAGCCGCCGGCCGAGGGCATCGGCCGCATCGACACCTGCGCATAGCCCACCGCCGCGAACTCGCATTTGAGCAGCGAAGGCGGCGTGCCGTGATTCTCCGTCTGGCGATCGGCATCGACCACCACGACCTGCCCGCCCGGGGCAAGCGACGGCCGCAGCCGCCAGAGGAATTCGTAGGGCGACTCGATCTCGTGATACATGTGCACCATCAGCACGCGATCGAAGCTGTTCTCGGGCAGCCGCGGGTCGGCGGGCAGGCCGAGGCGGACGCTGACATTGTCCAGCTTCTCGCGCACCACGCGCGTCGCCAGCTGGCTGATGTAATCGGGGACGATGTCCTCGGCGACCACCCGCCCCTTGGCGCCGACGCGCTGGCCGAGGCGGATCGTGTAATAGCCCTCGCCCGCGCCGATATCGGCGACGGTCATGCCCGGCTTGATGCCGGCCAGGTTCATCACCGTGCCGGCCTCGTTCAGCCGGTCACGCTCTTCCTCGTTCGACCAGCGCGAGGAGACGATCGTCGCCACCGGACGGTCCGCCGCCGGGAAGCCGGTGGTCGACGAGTCCTGCGTGACATTGCCCGGCCCCCGGGGACTGCCGTCGCACGCCGCCAGGAGCAGCAGCGTCGCGCCGAGCAGCAGGGGCCGCGCCAGGGTCAATCGACATCCTCCACCACGACGGCCTCGCCCGTCACGCGCTGTGCTAGCGCGGCGGCCATGAAGCTGTCGAGATCGCCGTCGAGCACGTCGCTCGGCGCGGTCGAGGTGACGCCGGTGCGCAGGTCCTTCACCAGCTGGTACGGCTGGAGGACATAGGAGCGGATCTGGTGGCCCCAGCCGATATCGGTCTTGGTGGCGTTGACCGCATTGGCCGCCGCCTCGCGCTCGGCCAGTTCGCGCTCGTACAGGCGCGCACGGAGCTGGTTATAGGCCTCGGCGCGGTTCTTGTGCTGCGAACGCTGGTTCTGGCACTGCACGACGATGCCGGTCGGCAAGTGGGTGATGCGCACCGCCGAGTCGGTGGTGTTGATGTGCTGGCCGCCCGCGCCCGAGGCGCGATAGGTATCGATGCGCAGCTCGCTCTCGTTGATCTCGATGTCGATATTGTCGTCGATCACCGGATAGACCCAGACCGAGGCGAAGCTGGTCTGGCGGCGGGCGTTCGAATCGAACGGGCTGATGCGCACCAGCCGGTGGACGCCGCTCTCGGTCTTGGCATAGCCATAGGCGTTCTCGCCCTTGAACAGCAGGGTCGCGGACTTGATGCCCGCCTGTTCGCCGGCGTGATAGTCGACCAGCTCGACCTTGTAGCCGTGGCGCTCGGCCCAGCGCGTGTACATGCGCTGGAGCATTTCGGCCCAGTCGTTCGATTCGGTGCCGCCGGCGCCGGCGTTGATCTCGACATAGGTATCGTTGGCGTCTGCCTCGCCCGAGAGCAGCGCCTTGACCTTGTCGGCATCGGACCGCTCGGCGAGCGCGCGCAGGCTGGCCGTGCCGTCGACCGCCATTTCCTCGTCGCCTTCGGCCTCGGCCATCTCGATCAGCTCGACCGTGTCGTTCAGCTCGCTCTCGATCGCGCGGGTGGCGCTGATCGATTCGTCGAGGCGCCGCCGCTCGCGCATCACGTCCTGCGCCTTCTTGGCGTCGTTCCACAGCGTCGGATCCTCGACGCGCGCATTGAGCTCGTCGAGGCGGCGCAGCGCGCGGTCCCAGTCGAGCGAGCGGCGCAGCAGCGCGAGGGCCGCGTTGATCTTGTCGACATATGCCTGCGCTTCAGCGCGCATGTTCCAAACCTTCCGAAGTAACCGCCGGCCGCATCCCGGACGATGCGGCGATCTATAGCCATATAGGGTGCGGACGCCCCGCTAGTAGATTCCGCCCTGCCGTTGCAAGAAGTCGCTGTCGGTCTGCCGGTCGGTCTTGCGCTGCACGGGCGCCGCCGTGGCGGCGGCCGGCGCCTCCGCATTGGCGGTGCGGCGGGTGCGGCGCGCGTCCGTATCGGGGCGGAACGCCTCCCAGATCACCGGCGAGAGCGGATCGTCGCTCGGCCAGCCGCCCTGCACCGGGCGGCCGCTGTAGCGATCGATCCGCACCATGCGGATACCCGGCGGCGCGACGAACGGCAGCGGCTCCAGCCCTTCATAGGCAGGCACCGCGAACTGCTTGAAGATCGGCGCCGCGATCACCCCGCCCTGCGCATAGCCGCCGAGGTTCGAGGGGCTGTCATAGCCGAGATAGAGCCCGCCGATCATCTGCGGGGTGCCGCCGACGAACCATACGTCGGTGGGGCCGGTGGTGGTGCCGGTCTTGCCCATCATCGGGCGGTTGAGGTCGCGCAGCACGGTTGCGGTGCCGCGCTGGATCACGCCTTCGGTGATGTGGACCATCTGATAGGCAACCATCGGATCGATCAGCTGGCGGGCGCGCGAGACCGGACGCGGCATCGGCTTGCCGTCCCAGTCGCGGGCGTTGCAGCCCTGGCAGGGGCGCCAGCCGGCGGGGAAGATCACGCGGCCGCGGCGGTCCTGGACGAAGTCGATCAGCGTGGGATTGAGCGCGCGGCCATGGTTCACCAGGATGGAATAGGCGTTGACCATGCGCAGCACCGTCGTCTCGCCCGCGCCCAGCGCATAGGAGAGATAGGGCGGCAGCCGGTTCTTGGTGACGCCCAGCCGCTGGATCACGTCGACCACCTTGTCCATGCCGGTGGCATTGGCGATCTGGACGGTCATCAGGTTGCGCGACTGTTCGATGCCCCAGCGCAGCGTGTGCGGGCCGGCGCCGGCCTTGTTGTCGAAGTTGCGGAAGCACTTCTGGCCGAGCCCGGCGCCCTGCCAGACGCAGAAGGGGCCGTCGACGACGATCGAGGCCGGCGTCATCCCGTTCTCGAGCGCGGCGGCATAGACGATCGGCTTGATCGTCGATCCCGGCTGGCGGGTCGCCTGGGTGGCGCGGTTGAACGCCTGGAGGCGCGAATCGAAGCCGCCCTGCATTGCCAGCACGCGGCCGGTCGAGGGATCCTCGACCACCATGCCGCCCGAGACCTTGGGCACGCTGCGCAGGGACCAGGCGCCGCCCTCGGGGGCCACGGCGAGGATGTCACCCACCTTGATCGCGTCGAAGGCATGGCCGCCCTTGCCGCGGATCGGCATCTGCGCGGCGCTGGCCGGCAGCGTGCCGGTATCGCCGTCGTCGAAGCCGAGCCGGGCCGCACCCGAATCGCGCGCGATCACCACGGCCGCGCGCCAATTGTCGTAGTCGACGCCGATATTCTTCGAGACGAAGGCCGAATACCAGCCATCGCCTTCGAACTGCACCTTGCCGATCGGCCCGGACCAGCCGCGGCCATGATCGTAGCGCAGCAGGCCGTCGCGCAGGGCGCGCTGGGCATAGGCCTGCAGCTTCGGATCGAGCGAGCTGCGCACCCACAGCCCGCCGTCATAGACGCTGTTCGGCCCGTCCTCGCTCTTCTCGCCGAACTGCTTGGCGAGCTGGCGGCGGACTTCCTCGACGAAATAGCCGCCGACCCGCTCGAAGCGCGGCGTCTGGCGCGGCACGGTGCCGAGCGGCGATGCCACCGCCTCGTCATGCTGCACCTGGTTGATGAAGCCGTTGCGCAGCATCTCGCCGAGCACCCAGTTGCGGCGATCGAGCGCGCGCTGGGCGTTGCGATCGGGATCGTAGTTCGCCGGGCCCTTGGGCAGGATCGCCAGATAGGCCATTTGCGCAAGGCTCAACTTGTCGAGCGGCTTGCCGAAATAGGCGTCGCTCGCCGCCGCCACGCCCCCGGAATTGCGCCCCAGCTCGATGAAATTGAGGTACAATTCCATGATCTGCTGCTTGCTGAGCGTATCCTCGATGCGCCAGGCGAGGATCGCTTCCTTCAGCTTGCGGGTGTAGCTCGCCTCGTTGCCGACCGCGAGATTCTTGGCGACCTGCTGGGTGATGGTGGAGGTGCCGCGCGGCGTCTTGCCGCGGATCAGCCCCTCGCCCGCCGCGCGCACCAGGCCGGGGAAGTCGAGCCCGTGGTGCGAGAAGAAGGTGCGGTCCTCGGCAGCCATGAAGGCGCGTACCAGCAGCGGCGGGAACTCGGCATAGCTGAGCTGCACGCGCCGCATCTGCGCATAGGCGTGGATCGGGGTGCCGTCGGCGGAGCGGACATAGCTGGGCAGCTGCGGCTCATAGCTGCGCAGCTTGTTGACCGAGGGCAGGTCGCGCGCGACCAGCAGCCAAAGGGCAAGCACCAGCAGGCCGGCGAGCAGCGCCAGCACGGCGAGGATGCGAAACCACCAGCGCCGCCGCAACCGCGCCCAGCGGGAGGGCGCGCGATCGTTCGGGGTGGGAGTGGAGGAAGGGACGCCGTCGGCCATGCGGGCGGCGGTGTAGCACCTTTTCGGCGCGAAGAAAGGGAGCCGCGCCGGGGCCTTGCCCCGGCTCAGCGGGTGGCGAGGAAGATTTCGGTCGCCCGGCGCACCGCCGCGGCGAGCCGTGCGCGCGCCTCGGGCGACCCCAGCGCCTTGGCATCCTCGACGTTCGAGACATAGCCGAGCTCGAACAGCACCGAGGGCATGTCCGGCGCCTTGAGCACCATCAGCGACGCCATCCGCCGGGGCCGCGCGTGCAGGTGCATCGCCGGCGCCACCTCGCGGGCAAGCAGATCGGCGTAGCGCGCGGAAACCGCCATGGTGCGGCGCTGGGTCAGGTCGATCAGCAGCGAGGCGACATCGGCGCGCTCGCTGCCCAGATCGACCCCGGCGAGCAGATCGGCACGGTTCTCGCGCGCCGCCATCCGCGCCGCCTCCTTGTCCGAGGCGACTTCGGACAGGGTGTAGAGCGTGCCACCCGAGGCCAGCGGATCGCCGGCGCTGTCGCAGTGGAGCGACAGGAACAGCGCCGCGCCCAGCTGCCGGCCGATGTCGGTGCGCTGCTGGAGCGGCACGAACGAATCGTCTTCCCGCGTCATGGCCACCCGCACCCGGCCGGAGGCGAGCAGCGCCTCGCGGATCGCGCGGGCGGCGGCGAGGGTCAGCGCCTTCTCGGTCACGCCGTCCACACCCGGCGCGCCGGGATCGCGGCCGCCATGGCCGGGATCGAGCACCACCAGCGGCAGGCCGGCAGCCCCTTCGACCTTTGGCAGCGGCCCGGTGCGGACCGCGACGCTCGCCGGCATCGCCAGGCTGACGCTATAGTCCGGCGACCGCCAGGCGAAGCGAAGGCCTTCCGTGCCGCCATAGGGTTCCGCCGGCACCACCAGCGCGTCCGCCTCGATGCGAAGCTGCGCCGCCACGCCTGCCAGGCCGGGCAGACCGGTCAGCCATCCGGCAAGCAAGAACAGCATCCACGACACGCCGCCGCTATGCCGCGCGTCGCCGCGGCCGGTCCAGCCGGAAATTGCGGGCACCCTCCCCATGGTTAACGATATGCTAAGCAGGCTATGCGATACGAAGGGATCGAAATCCTTCGATAGGCTTTGTGGCCGCCGGGGGACGAAATCTTGCCCCGCACCACCAGTTGCCGCAACGACATAGCGGTGCTAGGCAAGGAATGCTTCCGGCACTGCGCCGGATCAGGCACGCGGCGCTTCTTTGCCGCGACAGTTCAGGTTGACGTTCGCATGAGGCAATTTCCCCACCGTCCGCATCGCCAGGCCCTCCCGGCCGGCAGCGTGGCGATGGTGGAGCAAGGGGACCGCTGGTCCGCTCGTGCCCGTGCAGCAACAGCAGTTTTTGAAACCCGCGCCACCCGATTCGGCCAAGCAGGCCGGCGGGTGCGCTTCTTATATCGCGCGCTCGCGCCCCATTCCTTCGAGGAACTGTGCCGGCGCGCCCGGAGAATCATAAATGACCATGCGTATGCTGATCGACGCACGCCACCGGGAAGAAACCCGCGTGGCCGTCGTCAAAGGGAATCGAATCGAGGAATTTGACTTCGAGTCCGCTGAGCGCAAGCAGCTCAAGGGCAATATCTATCTCGCCAAGGTGACCCGCGTCGAACCGTCGCTGCAGGCGGCCTTCGTCGATTACGGCGGCAACCGCCACGGCTTCCTCGCCTTCTCGGAAATCCATCCCGACTATTACCAGATCCCGAAGGAAGATCGCGAAGCCCTGCTGCGCGAAGAGGCAGAGCATGCCGCGCAGGAAGCCGCGCTGCGCGAAGCCGATGGGGATGATGACGACGATCATCACGACCACGATCACGACCATGATCACGACGACCATGAAGACGGCGTCGAGATGGTCGAGCGTGCGCACGACGACGAGGAAGCCGCGGAAGGCGAGGAGGCGCCGCAGGACGGCCGCCGCCGTCGCGGTCGTGGCGGCAATGGCGACGAGGCCGAGGCGCTGCGCCAGCGCCGCATGAACCTGCGCCGCCGCTACAAGATCCAGGACGTGATCCGTAGGCGTCAGGTGCTGCTGGTCCAGGTCGTCAAGGAAGAGCGCGGCAACAAGGGCGCGGCGCTGACCACCTATCTCAGCCTCGCCGGCCGCTACTGCGTGCTGATGCCGAACACCGCGCATGGCGGCGGCATCTCGCGCAAGATCAGCTCGGCCGCCGATCGCAAGCGCCTCAAGGGCATCATGGCGGATCTCAAGCTGCCGCCGTCGATGGGCTGCATCGTCCGCACCGCGGGCCTCCAGCGCACCAAGACCGAGATCAAGCGCGACTTCGACTATCTCGCCCGGCTGTGGGACGAGATTCGCGAGAAGACGCTCACTTCTTCCGCGCCGGCGCTCGTCTATGGCGACAGCGACCTGATGAAGCGGGCGATCCGCGACATCTACAATCGCGACATCGACGAGGTGATCGTCGAGGGCGAGGAAGGCTATCGCCAGGCCAAGGACTTCATGAAGCTCCTGATGCCGAGCCATGCCCGCAAGGTGCGGCAATATGCCGATGCGGTGCCGCTGTTCCAGCGCGCCGGGGTCGAGGAGCAGCTGTCGGCGATGTACCATCCGGTGGTGCAGCTGAAGTCCGGCGGCTATCTGGTGATCAACCCGACCGAGGCGTTGGTCTCGATCGACATCAACTCGGGCCGGTCGACGCGCGAGCACAATATCGAGCAGACCGCGACCGCGACCAACCTCGAGGCTGCCCAGGAAATCGCCCGCCAGCTCCGCCTCCGCGACATGGCGGGCCTGGTCGTGATCGACTTCATCGACATGGATCATTCGTCCAACGTCCGTAAGGTCGAGAAGGCGATGAAGGAGGCGCTGAAGAACGATCGCGCCCGCATCCAGGTCGGCCGCATCTCGGCCTTCGGGCTGATGGAAATGAGCCGCCAGCGCCTGCGCACCGGCGTGCTGGAGGCCTCCACCCGCACCTGCCCGCATTGCGAAGGCACGGGGCTTGTCCGCACCGCCTCGTCGGCGGGCCTGTCGGCGCTGCGCATGATCGAGGACGAGGCCGCCCGCGGCCGCGGCTCGCAGATCCTGCTGCGCGCCAGCCAGGAAGCGGCCTTCTACGTGCTCAACAAGAAGCGCGGCGAGCTGGCCGAGATCGAGGATCGCTACGGCGTGCTGGTCGAGGTCGAAGCGGACGGCGAGCTGGAAGGCGCGCGCATGACCGTCGAGGCCTCGGGCCCGCCGCCGGCCTATGCGCCCAAGATCGAGCCGCTGCTCGAGGAGCCGGAAGAGGACTTCGTCGAGGAGATCGAGGAAGAGGAAGAAGAGCTGGAAGCCGAGGCGGAAGCCGAAGCCGCCGAGCCGCGCGAGCGGGGCGAACGCCAGGAGCGTGGCGAGGGCGAAGGCCGCGGCAAGCGCCGTCGTCGTCGTCGCGGTCGCGGGCGTCGCGGGCGTGAGGAAGGCGAAGCCGGCCAGGACGAGCAGGTCGAGACCGACGGCGCCGAGGACGAGGTCGAGGACGGCGAACCCGCCGAAGCCGCCGAGGCCGCAGTCGACACCGAAGAGACCGCCGCCCAGCGCGAGGAAGGCGAACGGAATCGCAAGCGCCGTCGTCGCGGCCGTCGCGGCGGACGCCGCGGTGCGGGCGAAGAGGGTGCCGAGCAGGCAGCCGAAGACGCCGAGGAGTCGACGCCAGCCGAGGTCGAAGCTCCGGCGCCCGAGCCCGTCGCCGAAACCGCACCTGCACCGGTCGCGGTAGAAACCGAGGCGGAAGCCCCGGCCAAGCCCAAGCGCACCCGCCGCAAGAAGGCGGACGTCGAGGCGGAGGCCGCCCCGGCTGCTGTCGAGGCACCGGCCGAAGAGGCACCGGCCAAGCCCAAGCGTACCCGCCGCAAGAAGGCGGACGTCGAGGCGGAGGCCGCCCCGGCCGCTGTCGAGGCACCGGCCGAGGAAGCCCCGGCCAAGCCCAAGCGCACCCGTCGCAAGAAGGCGGACACGGTCGCCGAGGCAGCGCCCGAGGCACCCGCCGTCGAGGCTCCGGCCGCGCAGGAAGCACCCGCTGCCGACGAAGCGGCTGCCGAGGCCGACACCTCGGCAGAGGAAGGCCAGCCCCGCCGCGGCTGGTGGCAGCGCACCTTCGGCGCCTGAGTAGGATCCCCGGCGCGGCAGCCCTGCCGCGCCGGGATCTTTCAGTGTAGGTTCAGGGCTGTATTGCCAGGGCGGCCCGTCGAATTTGCCCCGGGGAGTATCGATCATGGCGCGCATCCACCGATTGGCCACGCTGCTCGCGATGCTCGGCCTCGCCGCCCTCGCGTCGCGCCCGGCGATGGCGCAGTCGGTGCTGCGCGACGCCGAGACCGAGGCGCTGCTGGCCGACATGGCCAAGCCGCTGTTCACCGCCGCCGGGCTCAATCCCGCCAACGCCAAGGTGGTGCTGGTCGCCGATCCGTCGATCAACGCCTTCGTGGCGGGCGGGCAGATCGTCTATGTCAATTCGGGCCTGATCGACGCGGCGGATACCGCCAACCAGGTCCAGGGCGTCGTCGCCCACGAAATCGGCCATATCGTCGGCGGACACGCGGTGTTCCAGCGCGACGGCGGCTATGGCAACATCTCGATCCTCAGCCTGCTGCTCGGTGCCGCGGCGATGGCGGCCGGCTCGGCCGAGGCCGGCACCGGCATCCTGATGGCCGGCCAGCGCGCCGCGATCGGCAAGTATCTCGCCTATAGCCGCGTGCAGGAATCCTCCGCCGATGCCGCCGGCGTACGCTTCCTCAACACCGCGGGCATCTCGGGCAAGGGCATGCTCAGCTTCTTCGACAAGCTGACCCAGGAAATGCACCGCTACGGCTATTACGCCACCGACCCCGAGGTCGATCCCTTCGCCCAGACCCACCCGATGTCGCAGGATCGCGTACAGACGCTGACCGCCGACCTCAAGAATTCGCCAACCTGGAACGCGCCGATCAACGCCGACCTCGAGCGCCGCTTCAAGCGCGTCCAGGCCAAGCTGCGCGGCTATACCAACGATCCGAAGAAGACGCTGCGCGTCTACCCCACGACCGACAATTCCATCCCGGCGCATTATGCGCGCGCCTATGCCTATCACCAGTCGGGCTATCCCGAGCAGGCGGCCGAGGAGACGGCGGCGCTGGTCAAGCTGGCACCGAACGACCCCTATTTCCTCGAGCTGCAGGGCCAGATCCTGCTCGAATCGGGCCAGCCCCAGGCCTCGCTGGAGCCGCTGCGCAAGGCGACCCAGCTGTCGAACAACTCGCCCCTGATCGCGAGCACCTTCGGCCACGCGCTGGTCGCGACGGAGGACAAGGCGAACCTCAAGGAAGCCGAGCAGGTGCTGCGCGACTCGCTCACCCGCGACCGCGACAACCCCTTTGCCTGGATCAATCTCGGCACGGTCTATGACCGCAAGGGCGACGAGCCGCGCACCGCGCTCGCCACCGCCGAGCGCTCCAACCTGGTCGGCGACGCGCGCACCGCGATGGTCAGTGCGCGCCGGGCGATGGCCGGGCTGCCGCAGGGCTCGCCCGAATGGATCCGCGCGCAGGACATCGCCATGGTCTCCGAACAGGCGATGAAGGACGACAAGAAGAACAAGGGACGCAATCTCCAGCAATGACCCGCTCGAAGCTTTTCCTGGGCGGTGCGCTGCTCGTCGCCGCCGTGCTGGGCGGCCTGATCGTGCTGGCGCTCCAGGCGCTGGTCCCCGGCATCGGCGGCAACAAGGCGCAGGTGGAGCGCATCGTCCATGCCTATCTGCTCGAAAACCCCGCCATCCTGCGCGACATGATGGAGCGGCTGCAGCAGCAGGAGAATGAGCAGGCCCAGAAGGCGCAGGACGGTGCCCAGGCGGCCGTGCCCGCCGCCCTGCCCGCGCTCACCACCCCCTTCGCCAGCGCCTGGGCGGGCAATCCCAAGGGCGATGTCACCGTCTCGGTGTTCATGGACTATGCCTGCGGCTATTGCCGCGCGAGCCTGCCCGGCCTGGCCGAGCTGATCGCCAAGGACCCGAACGTCCGCATCGTCTACCGCGAATATCCCGTGCTCGGCGATGCCAGCGTGACCGCCGCGCGCTTCGCGCTGGCCGCGGCGCAGCAGGGCAAGTTCCGCCCCTTCCACGACGCGCTGTTCGCCAGCGACGGCCCGAGCAGCGCCAGCATCGGCGCGGCGCTGGCGAAGGCCGGGCTCGATCCCGCGACGACGCAGAAGCTCGCCAACAGCGATGCGATCGGCAAGGAAATCGAGGCGAACCACCGGCTGGGCGCCAGGCTCGCGATGAACGGCACCCCTGCCTGGGTGGTGGGCAAGCAGGTCCTCTATGGCGCACGCGACTACCAGGCGCTGGCCGATGCGGTCGCTGCCGCGCGCAAGGCGAAGTGAGCGCGGGCATGACCGATCCGCTGATCCGCATCGCCGAAGCGCTCGAACGCCTCGCGCCACCGCCTGCCGCGCCGGCCGACCTCGCCGCGCACCCCGCCTATGTCTGGCGCGGTCGCGACATCCTGCCGGCACGCGCCTTCGCCCCCACGCCGCTCGGCTTGCTGCAGGGCGTGGAGAAGCAGCGGACGGCGCTGCTCGCCAATCTCGAGCGCCTGTCCGCCGGCCACGCCGCGCAGGACGTGCTGCTCTGGGGTGCGCGCGGCACCGGCAAGTCGGCGCTGGTCAAGGGCGCGGTGGCTGCGGTGCAGGCCCAGGGCGGCCGACTCGCGCTGGTCGAAGCCGCGACCACCCATCTCGAGACGCTGCCCGATCTGTTCGCACTGCTGGCGACGACCGATCGGCCCTTCGCCATCTTCATCGACGATCTCGGCTTTGACGCCGCCGCCGATGCCCGGGCGCTGCGCTCGCTGCTCGAAGGTGGCGCCGAGGCACGCCCGGCCAATTGCCGCCTGCTCGTCACCTCCAACCGCCGCCACCTGTTGCCGCGCGACATCGAGGCGCAATCGAGCGCGATCAACCCGCGCGATTCGATCGACGACGATCTCGCGCTGGCGGATCGCTTCGGCCTGTCGCTCGGCTTCCATGTCGTCGATCAGGACACCTATGTCGCGATCGTGCGCGGCTATGCCGAGGCGCATGGCCTGACCTTCGACCCCCAGGACGCCATCCAGTGGGCGACCCGCCGCGGGAGTCGATCGGGCCGCGTGGCATGGCAATATGTCGTCGAACTGGCGGGACGGCAGGGCAAGCGTCTCTAGGCGCGTCGGAAGCACTTCGGCAGCTTGCTACCATGGCCACCCAGGCTTGCCGGATACGATCGTGTCAAAATGACACGGCTGCCGACTATGCGATTTTTTATGTGCAACGCGGCAGCGATGAATGCCGCTCCGTTCGGCGCCGACTGCTCCATCCGGATGGATCCAAAGCCCGCAGCACCGGACTTTTGACCGCGCCGAACAATGCATATCTCCGCAATCACGAACTTCTGAATGTAATTGTAAGCACTTAGGTGTGCGCTACCTTCGACACAGTGCGAAAAGCAATCGAGTCGCGTCAGAACTACAAGCGTCTTGAATGGAGAGGTACCGCACATGCGTATGGGGACAAAGCTCGCTGCGACGGCAGCGCTGTTATGCTTGTCGACACCAGGCCAGGCAGCCACGATCCTGGGCCAGATCAATTTCACCGGTTTTGTCCGGCCAATGGGCGCAACCAGTTTTGCCACCGCTACCGGGCTGGATTTCTACAACTTTCCGCTATCGCCCTTGGCCACGAATGATGGTGGCATTCCCGGAACGATCTTTTCGGCGCTCGGCAGCACGGGTATTTTCGCCGGACTGATCTGTGCGGGATATTGCGGCACGATCCAGGATCTGCCGAGCTTCTCGACTGGCCCGATCACCGCCTTCTTCGACATTGGACCTGGCATCCAGTTCGATCTCGGCGCGATCAACTCGGTCAGCTTTGCGCCGGATGGGGTCGGCGGCAGCTTGAAGCTGATCGCCTCAGGCGTCTTCCGCATCACCGGCTATGATCCCACGCCGGCGGTGGTGACGCTGACGACGCAGGCGGACGGGCTCACCAGCTTCTCCGCGACCGCGCGGTCCGCCGTACCCGAACCGGCAAGCTGGGCGCTGATGATCGGCGGCTTCGGGCTGGCCGGCGGCATGCTGCGCGCGTCGCGTCGGCGGGTACGGGTTCGGTACGCGAACGGGTGACACGCTGGGGGCTCTGAGACCGTCCCGCCGACCCTTGGCGGGACGTGCAGCGCCGATCGCGGCGGCAGTTCAGCCCAGGCCCTCGACCATCTCCGCCAGCTCCAGCCAGCGCATCTCGGCGGCGTCCTTCTCGTCGCGCAGCCTCGCGATCCCCTCGCTCAAGTTGGCGAACTTCGCCGGATCCTTGGCGTAGAGCGCGGGATCGGCCAGCGCCGCCTCGTCGCGGGCGATGATCTGGTCGATCTCCTCGATCCGCTTGGGCAGCAGTTCGTAGTCGCGCTGGTCCTTGTAGCTGAGCTTGGTCCGCGCCTTGGGGGCCTCGGGCGCGGGCGCGGCGGCCGCCGGCTTGCTCGCCTTTTTCGCCTCGATCCGCGGGCGCCGCTTGGCCTCCCAATCGGCATAGCCGCCGACCACCACGTCGACCGTGCCGCTGCCGTCCAGCCCCAGCGTCACCGTGACGGTGCGGTCGAGAAAGTCGCGGTCGTGGCTGACGATCAGCACGGTGCCCGCATAATCGGCGATCACTTCCTGGAGCAGGTCGAGCGTCTCGAGGTCGAGATCGTTGGTCGGCTCGTCGAGCACCAGCAGATTGGAGGGCCGGGCGAATTCGCGCGCGAGCAGCAGGCGCGAGCGCTCGCCACCCGACAGCGTGCCGATCCGCGCCTCGGCGATGCTGGGATCGAACAGGAACTCCTTGAGATAGCCATGGACGTGCTTGCGCGCGCCCTGCACGTCGATCCAGTCGCCGCCGTCCGCCAGCACGTCGCGCACCCGCTTGTCGGGCGCCATCAGGCTGCGCTGCTGGTCGATGATGATCGCGTCCAGCGTCTGCGAGAGCTTGACCGTGCCTTCGTCGGGCTGGAGTTCGCCGGTGAGCATCTTGAGCAGCGTCGACTTGCCCGCGCCGTTCGATCCGACGATGCCGATCCGGTCGCCCTTGGTGACGCGGAAGGTCAGGTCCTTGATGATCGTGCGGTCGCCGAAACGCTTGGTGACGTGCTTGGCGTCGATCACCACCTTGGTCTGGTTGCCGTCCGAGGCAGTGGCGAGCGCGGCGGTGCCCTGCGGCCCCGTCATCGCCGCGCGTTCGGCGCGCATTTCCTTGAGCTTGGACAGGCGCCCCTGGTTGCGCCGCCGACGCCCGGTGACCCCGCGCTGAAGCCAATGCTCCTCGATCTTGAGCTTGGCGTCGAGCCGCTGGGCATTGCGCTCCTCCTCGGCATAAACCTGTTCGGTCCACGCCTCGAACCCGCCGAAACCGATCTCGGCGCGGCGGATGGAACCGCGATCGAGCCACAGCGTCTGGCGCGTGAGCCGGGTGAGGAAGGTACGATCGTGGCTGATGACGACGAAGGCGCCCTTGTAGCGGGTCAGCCAGTCTTCCAGCCATTCGATCGCGCCGAGATCGAGATGGTTGGTCGGCTCGTCGAGGAGCAGCACGTCGGGATCCTGCGCCAGCGCACGGGCGATCGCGGCGCGGCGGCGCTCGCCGCCCGAAGCCGTGGCGGCCTCGCGCGACAGGTCGATGCCGAGCTGGTCGGCGATCGCCTCGGCCTCGTGCTGCGCGGGGGCATCGTCGCCGGAAAGGACATAGTCCATCAGCGTGGTGCAGCCGGTCATGCGCGGCTCCTGCTCCAGCAGGATCACGCGGGTGCCGGGCACGATGGTGCGGCGGCCTTCGTCGCTGTCGATCGCGCCGGCGATCAGCTTGAGCAGCGTCGTCTTGCCCGCGCCGTTGCGGCCGATCAGCGCGAGACGATCGCGCTCGCCGACATGCAAGTCGAGATTGCGGAAAAGCCAGCCGGATCCCTGAACGAGACCCAGCCCTTCATAGGAAAGCACCGGAGCAGCCATGGTGCAGCACCTAGGGGGCGGCGGGCGCCCCCGCAAGCGGGCAGGCGCCACGGCCGAGCGATGCACCAATGCCACAATTGCCGAACTGCGGATGACACCGATGTTCAGGGGCTATTCAATGCCCGGACCCTATGCCATGCCCATGCGAATGCTGGTTCCCTCTGTTCTGGTCGCGTGTCTTGCGAGCCTCGCGCTCACGAGCCCGGCCGTGGCGCGGCCCTTCGCCGCCGCCCAGGACGATGGCCAGCGTGCGGCGCGCGAGCGGCGGCTTCGTGGCCAGAATCTGCCTGCGCGCGAGATCGAGCGGCGGGTGATCCCGCGGATGCCGGGCGCGCAATATCTCGGATTCGACTATGATCCCGAGCACGACGTTTACACCCTCAAATTCCTGCGCAATGGATCGGTCATCTGGATCGAGGTCGATGGCCATACCGGCCAGATCCTGCGCCGCGTGGGCAATTGAGCAGTCAAGAAGAGAAGGACGGGACAGCGAATGCGACTTCTGATCGTCGAGGACGAACCCAATCTCGGCATCCAGCTCCGCACCGCGCTGGAAGGCGCGGGCTATGCCGTCGACCTGGCGACCGACGGCGAGGAGGGGCATTTCCTCGGCTCGACCGAGCAATATGACGCGATCATCCTCGATCTCGGCCTGCCGGAAATCGATGGGCTTACCGTGCTCGATCGCTGGCGCAAGGAAGGCAAGACCACGCCGGTGCTGGTGCTCACCGCGCGCGACAGCTGGTCGGACAAGGTGGCGGGCCTCGATGCCGGCGCCGACGATTATGTCGCCAAGCCGTTCCAGACCGAGGAGCTGATCGCCCGCCTGCGCGCGCTGATCCGTCGCGCCTCGGGCAACGCCTCGGCCGAGCTTACCGCAGGCGACATCCGCCTCGACACGCGCTCGGGCAAGGTCACCAAGGGCGGCGAGCCGGTGAAGCTCACCGCGCAGGAATACAAGCTGCTCAGCTACCTGCTCCACCACAAGGGCAAGGTGGTGAGCCGCACCGAGCTGATCGAGCATATCTACGACCAGGATTTCGATCGCGATTCGAACACGATCGAAGTGTTCGTCACGCGCATCCGCAAGAAGCTTGGCGCCGATGTGATCACCACCATCCGCGGTCTCGGCTACAGCCTCGACGAATCCGCGCTGAGCTGATCTGCCAACGATGGACGGCGCGGCGATCCCGGAGGACGCGGACGATACGGCATCCGCTGCCACGACGTTGGAAGCGGAGCCCAAGTCGCGCCGCCCGGTGCGCGTCACCGGGTCGGTCAGCCGCCGCATGCTGCTGGTGGCGACCGCCTGGATCCTGCTGCTGCTGGTCGGCGGGGGGCTGGCGCTCGACCGGGTGCTGACGGGCGCGATCACCCGCAATTTCGACGACCAGCTGGATTACCTCGTCTCGTCGATGATCGTCTCGACCGAGCTGGACAGCAACGGCGAGGTGCGGATGACCCGCGAGCTTGCCGACCAGCGCTTCCTCGAGCCCAATTCGGGCGCCTATTGGCAGATCAGCGGCGAGGGGCACGAAACCTTCCCCTCCCGCTCGTTATGGGATCGCAAGCTCAAGGTCGACGCGGTGCACACCGACCGCGACGTGCATTTCTACGACAGCAACCAGTTCCCCGACCAGAAGCTGCGAATCGCCGAGCGCGACCTGACGCTGCCGGGTTCGCCGGTGCGCTGGCGGTTCCAGGTGGCGCAGAGCCGCGACGTGCTCGATGCGCAGATCGCCACGGTGCGCCGCACGCTGGTGCGCAGCTTCGCGTTGCTCGGGCTCGGGCTGGTGGCGATGGCGACGCTGCAGACCTGGTACGGCCTGCGCCCCCTGCGCAAGGTGCGCCGCGAGATAGCCAGCCTGCGCGCCGGACATACCAAGCGGGTGGGCGGGCCACTGCCCGCCGAAGTCGGCCCGATGGTCGACGAACTCAACGCGCTGGTCGAGCATAATGATCGCCAGGCCGAGGAGGCCCGGCGCCATGCCGGCAACCTCGCCCATGCGCTCAAGACCCCGCTCAGCGTGATCATGAACGCCGCCGCCGCCGGGCAGGCGGATCTGCCCGACACCGTCATCCGCGAGGCACGGACGATGCGGCGGCAGATCGACCACCACCTCGCCCGCGCCCGTGCCGTCGGCCGCCGCGGCAGCGCGCACAGCCGCGCCGAGGTTTGGCCCTCGATCGAGGCGGTGGAACGGGCGGTGGCGCGGCTGTATCCGAACGTCCGCATCGACGTGGACGGGGTGAAGGACGCCGTCGCCCATATCGAGCGGCAGGATCTCGACGAGATCCTCGGCAACCTGGTCGAGAACGCCGCCAAATATGGTGGCGGCAGCGTGTTCGTGACCGCGCGGCTGGAGGCGGGCTTCGTCGAGATCCTCGTCGAGGACGACGGCGTCGGCATCCCCGAGGCCGATCGCATCCGCATCTTCGACCGTGGCGTGCGGCTGGATACGGGCAAGCCCGGCACCGGTCTCGGCCTTGCCATCGTGCGGGACGTCGCCGAAATCTATGGCGGCACGGTGAGCCTGGAAGAGAGCGAAGATCTGGGCGGCCTGCTCGTGCGACTGCGTCTGCCCGCTGCCGGCTGATTTCCACGCCGCAACACTTCGAAATTCTCAGGTGATCAGGGCTGTTCAATACGGCCAGCGTCGTCGTGTCGTCGATGCGTAACCCGTATGCACATCGCTGAAATCGCCGGCCGCGTTAAATGTTGCTTTACCATATTGGTGTAAACTGTCGTGGGGGATTAACCCCTTTGGGAGGCAGATGATGAGCAGCATTTCCGCACTTTCCACCGCAAGCACGACCCTCCAGTCGCCGCGCGACCGCATCAACGACCGGCTCTCCGCCGCCGTTTCCTCGGGTCAGATCAGCTCGACGGACCAGACCGCGCTGTCGACGGCGCTGGACTCGATCGACTCGACCCTTTCGGCGGACCGCAGCAGCGGCACCAAGCCTTCGGGCGACATGAAGACCAAGATGGATTCGCTGATCCAGAGCCAGGTCGACAACGGCACGCTCACCGCGGATCAGGCAACGGAGCTGAAGGGCCTTCTCACCAAGGGCCATCATGGCGGCGGTCACCACGCGCATGGCGCGAAGCCCGCCGATGCCGACACCGCCAGCACCAGCACCACTGCCAACACGGATCCTGCCGCCACCAGCACGACGGCCCAGGCAGACTTGGTGCAGTCGTTCGTCCAGCAGCTGCGCGACAGCAGCGAGGATTCCAGCAGCTATTCGGCGACCGGCGACGCGACCAAGAGCAGCAGCACGAAGTCGACGGGACTGGTCCTCGATACCCTGGTGTAATGCCGGGGGGGGCGGCGTCCTGGGGGCAGGCGCCGCCCGATTCCTCAGGCAGGTTCCACCGCGCGCATCGCCTCCGCCGCGATCGCCAGGCTGCGCTTGCGCGCCTGGTGATCGTACATTGCGCTGGTGAGCATCAGCTCGTCTGCCTGGGTACGCTCGACGAACGCCGCGATCTCACGCCGCACCTTGTCCGGCCCGCCGATCGCGGACGCGGACAGCACATGGTCGAGCACGGCATTGCCTTGCGGCCCGAGGCTCGCGCGATAGCCCTCGACCGGTGGCGGCAGCTGGATGCCGCGCCCCGTCGTGCGGATCGCGACAAAGGCCTGTTGCTGCGAACTGGCGAGGAGTTCCGCCTCCGCGTCGGTATCGGCGGCGAAGACATTGAAGCCCAGCATCACGTGCGGCTTGGCCAGCGCTTCGGACGGGCGGAAGTTGCGGCGATAGACGGCGATCGCGTCGTCCATCTGGCCGGGCGCGAAGTGCGACGCGAAGGCATAGGGCAGCCCCAGCGCCGCGGCGAGCTGCGCGCCGAAGGTGCTCGAGCCCAGAATCCACAATTTCACGTTCGCCCCCGCGCCGGGGGTCGCGCGGACGCCGGTGCGGCCGTCATCGGCGAAGTAGCTTTGCAGCTCGATCACGTCCTGCGGGAAGTCGTTGCCGTCGCTCGTCAGGTTGCGGCGAATCGCGGCGGACACCCGCTGGTCCGACCCCGGCGCACGGCCGAGGCCCAGATCGATCCGGCCGGGGAACAGCGCGTCGAGCGTGCCGAACGCCTCGGCCACCTGGAGCGGCGAATGATTGGGCAGCATGATGCCGCCGGCGCCGATCCGGATGCGGCTGGTCGCATGGCCGACATGGGCGATCACCACCGCCGTGGCCGCGCTGGCGATGCCCTCCATCCCGTGATGCTCGGCCATCCAGTAGCGCTGGAAGCCGAGCCGTTCGGCATGGGCGGCGAGATCGGCGGCGTTGGCGAGCGCCTGGGAGACGGTGCCGCCCTGGACGACGGGCACCAGATCGAGCAGCGAATAAGCAGTCATGACAAGGATGTGGGGAGGCATGCCCTGCGTCGCCAGAGGGCATGGGCCGTAGCAAACCTCCCCTCTTCCAAAGGAAAAGGGAGGTTCACAAGGCCAGCTCACTCCGCCGGCTGGACCTCGTCATCCCCCGGCTTGTGGTCGATCGCGCCGTGCGGTCCCGGCACCGGGCCGAGCACCTTGCTGCCGTCGTCGCCGGGACGATAGGTGAGCAGGCGGCGCGAGAGCCGCGGCCCCAGCCATCCTTCGAGGCCCACCGCCAGGCTGAACAGCGCCGGCACGATCACCAGCGTCAGCAGGGTCGAGACGGTCAGGCCGCCGATCACCACCACGCCCATCGGTGCACGGAACGAGGAGTCGCCGTTCAGCGACAGCGCGGTCGGCACCATGCCGGCGACCATCGCGATCGTGGTCATCACGATCGGCTGGGCACGCTTGCGGCCGGCGTCGATGATCGCCTCCATCTTCGGCACGCCCTTCTCCATCTCCTCCAGCGCGAAGTCGACGAGCAGGATCGAGTTCTTGGCGACGATGCCGAACAGCATCAGCATGCCGATATAGACCGGCAGGCTCACCGGCATCCCCAGGATCGCCAGCATGATCAGCCCGCCCAGCGGGGCGTTGAGCAGCGAGCCCATGTTGACGATCGGGGAGACGAAGCGGCGATAGAGCAGCACCATCACCGCGAAAACCAGGAAGATGCCCGAGGCCAGCGCGACGATGAAGTTCTGGATCATCTCGCCCTGCCACTTGGCCTGGCCCACCGTCATCTCGGCCACGCCCACCGGCAGGTGCTGCATGATCGGGAGATTGTGGATCTCCTTCATCACCTCGCCCGAGACATAGGGCTTGCCGGTCTTCGGATCCATGGCGAGGTCGGCCCCCACCACGAGCCGGCGCTGCAGGTTGAGCCGCTCGACCTTGGTCGGCCCCGCGGCGAAGCGGATGTCCGCCACCGCCGAGAGCGGCACCGAACCGCCGGTCTGGGTCTGCACGCGCATGTTCTGGAGCGTGTCGAGCCGGGTCCGCGAATCCTGGTCCAGCGCAACGCGGATCGGGATCTGGCGATCGGACAGCGAGAATTTCGCGCTGTTCTGCTCGATGTCGCCCAGCGTCGCGACTCGGATCGCGTTGGACAGCGCGGCGGTTGTCACGCCCAGATCGGCGGCGAGATCGAGCCGCGGCGAGATCACGATCTCGGGCCGTTGCAGATCGCCCGAGATGCGCGGCGCGACGACGGACTTGAGGCCCTCCATCTGCTTCATCAGGGTGAGCGCGGTCTTGTTGAGCAGTTCCGGATCCTCGCCGCCCAGCGTGACCGTCAGGTCACGGCCGGTCGAGCCCCAGCCGAACTGCGAGCGGAAATTCACCCGCGCATCGGGAATCGCGAGCAATTTGGGTGCGACGCGCTTCTCGAACTCGGTGCTGGTTTCCTTGCGCTCGGCGCTCTTCTTCTCCGCCAGGTCGGCGGTGACACGGCCGTTGCCGACCGAGGTGCGCGCATAGGTATGCTGCACGCCCGGCTCGGCGCGCAGGATGCCGGCGACCTGCTGGACGACGCGATCGGTCTGCTCGAGCGTGGTGCCCGGCACCATCTCGATCGTGGCGGTCACGCTGTCCTGGTCCTGCGCGGGCTGGAAGGTCTGCGGCATGGTGACGAGCAGCAGGATCGTCCCTGCCAGCGACAGCACATAGGCGAGGATCGCCGCCCAGCGGTGCATCAGCGTCCATTCGAGCAACCGGACATAGAGGCGCATCACCGGCCCGCCGCCATGTTCGACATGGCCGTGCGCCTTTAGGAAATAGGCCGCGACCATCGGCGTGAGCATGCGGGCGACCGCCAGCGACATCAGCACCGCGGCAACCACCGTCAGGCCGAAATTCTTGAAGAACTGCCCGGAGATGCCCGGCATCACGCTGACCGGCAGGAACACCGCGACGATCGACATCGTCGTCGCCAGCACGGCGACGCCGATCTCGTCCGCGGCGTCGATCGACGCCTGATAGGCCGATTTGCCCATCCGCATGTGGCGGACGATGTTCTCGATCTCCACGATCGCATCGTCGACCAGCACGCCCGCGACCAGGCTGAGCGCGAGCAGCGTCATCTGGTTGAGCGTGAAGCCCAGCATGTCCATGAACCAGAAGCTCGGGATCGCGGACAAGGGAATCGCCAGCGCCGAGATTACCGTCGCCCGCCAGTCGCGCAGGAAGAGGAACACGACGACGACGGCAAGCACCGCGCCCTCGATCATCGCCTCCATCGCGGTGTTGAACTGCTCCTTGGCGTATTTGCTGTAATTGTCGAGCAGCTCGAAATGGACCTTCGGATTGGCCTTTTCGAGCGCCTGCAGCTTCTTCTGCGACTCCTCGAAGATGGTGACGTCCGAGGCACCCTTGGCGCGCTGGATATCGAACGAGATCACCGGATGGCCGTCATAGCGCGCAAAGTTGCGACGCTCGGCGAAGCCGTCCTTCACCGTCGCGATGTCGGCGAGGCGCACGGTGCGGCCGGTGCCGGTGGCGATCTGGGTCTGGCCCAGCGTGTAGGCGTCCTTGGCGTTGCCGACGACGCGCAGCGACTGTTCGAAGCCGGAGATCTGCGCACGGCCACCGGCCGCATTGAGATTCACCTGGCGCAGCTGCTGGTTCACCTGGCTCGCGGTCAGGCCAAAGCTGGCGAGCTTCACCGGATCGAGCACCACGCTCACCTCGCGGCTGACGCCGCCGTTGCGCTGCACCGCCGCCATGCCGCTGATCGACAGCAGTTCCTTGGTCACCGAATTGTCGATGTACCAGGAAAGCTGCTCGACCGTCATGTCGCTGGCGGACGCGGTGAAGCTGGCGATGTCGTTGCTGCTGGCGCTGTCGACGCGGCCGACCTGCGGCTCGAGGATGCCGTCGGGCAGATTGCCGCGGATCTGCTGGATCGCGCTGCGCACGTCTTCCACCGCGCGGTCGATCGGGGTGCCGATCGCCAGCTGCACCACCGTCTGGCTGTTGCCTTCGGAGACGGTCGAGTTGATCTCGTCGATCCCCTGCAGGCTGCGGACAGCGGATTCGACCTTCTGGGTGATCTGCGTCTCCAGCTCGCTCGGCGCGGCGCCGGGCTGGCTGATCGAGATCCAGACGATCGGAAAGTCGATGTCCGGGCTGTTGTTCACGTCCATGCGGTTGAAGCTGACCAGCCCCGCGATGGTGAGGAACAGGAAGAGGACGATTGGCGGGACCGGATTGCGGATGGCCCAGGCCGAGATGTTGCGAAAGCTCATCGCGCCGATCCCTTACTTCTTGAGCAGCTGGGGAATGACCTTCTGGCCCGGGTTGAGGAACGCGCCCGCGGTCAGCACCACGCGCTCGCTGCCGGTCAGGCCGCTGGTGATCCGCACGCCCTGATCGGACACGTCACCGGTCTTGACGTCGCGGCGTACCGCCTCGTTCTTGTCGTTGAGGATGAAGACGAAGCTGCCCTGCTGGTCGCTCTGCACCGCCGATTGCGGCAGCACCACCGAGGTGACCGAGCCCGCCACGATCCGCGCGCTCGCAAAGCCGCCGGGACGCAGCGCCGGGTTATAGGCAAGCGCGATACGCGCGGTGCCGAGGCGGCTCGTCGGGTCGATCACCGGCGAGACCTGCCAGACCTGCCCCTTGAAGCTCAGCTGCGAGCCGACCGGCGTCACCTCGGCGGGCGCGCCGACGTGCAGCTTCTGGACATCGGCCTCGGACAGCTGGGTGCGCAGCTCGAGCTGGCCGTCCATCGCCATGCGGAACAGCGCACCCGAGGCCGAGCTGACGATCTGGCCCGGCTCGATCTGGCGGGCGAGGACCAGGCCGGCTTCCGGCGCGCGGATGTCGAGCCGGCGGTTGCGCGCCTGGGTCTCGGCGAGCTGCGCCTTGGCGACGCGGACCCGGGCCAGCGCCTGATCGCGCGCGGCGGTCTTCTGGTCGATGTCGGCACGCGAGATGAAGCCGTTGCCGACCAGCTTCTCGGCACGCTCCAGATTGGCCTGGGCGAGCTTGGCATCGGCTTCGGCAACGCGAATCTGCGCGGCGAGCGACTCGGCGGTCTGCGCCTGCACCGAGCGATCGACCACGGCGAGCACCTGGCCCTTCTGGACCCAGCTGCCGGCATCGACGAGCACGCGGGTGACGATGCCGCCCTCGCCGGCGACGCCGACCGGCATCTCGCGCTTGGCAGCAAGGGAGCCGGTGCCGGTGACGATCGTGGAATTGGTCTGCTGGCCCGGCGCCGAGACGGTCACCGTCTGCATCTGGGCCTCCGCCTTGCCGCCCTTGGCAGCGGGCAGCGACTCGGCCGGGCGCTTCATCACAAGAAAGGCCGCGATCACGACGAGCGCGAAGGCGCCCAGTCCGATCCACAACCAGCGCCGCCCACGCCGCGCCGGCTCGCCTTCGTAGCCGAGCCGCTCCTGCCGATCCAACATCCCTGCCTCGTAGTTCATGCGCCCACCTCGTTCGGAACGCATCCGCGCTCCCGATGGGACTGTATTATAGGAATATATCACCGACCACAAGGCCGGGATAGCAACGCGCGGGCCAATGCCCGGTTGCATGAGGTGTTGCAAGTCGCTGAAAAGAAAAACCTCAGCCGTTGCAGGTCCCTACAAGTATCTACAAACGTTTTCGCGTTGCGTGCCGTTCAGGCTGCGTTCGTGTGCAGGCAACGACAAGCCGAGCCATAGCGACGATAAACACAGGAGGAACGTCCATGATCCGCATTCTGCCGCTCGCCACGCTGGCGGTGCTCGCGTCCGCGCCCTATGCCTTCGCACAGACCGCGACGGTCGCGCAGCCGATCCCGGCGGACGGCACGGTGCTCGACATCAACGCCGAGGGAAGCACCACCCGCGTTCCCGACCTGGCGCTGATCCAGGCGGGCGTGGTGACCACCGCGGCGACCGCCGGCGAGGCGATGCAGCAGAACGCTGCGCGCATGGCCGCCGTGCTGGCGGGGCTGCGCAAGGCGGGGATCGCCGAACGCGACCTGCAGACGAGCGCCGTCAATCTTGCCCCGCAATATCGCTACCAGGAAAACAAGCCGCCGGTGATCACCGGCTATCAGGCGTCGAACCAGCTCACCGTGCGCTTCCGCGATGTCGCGAAGAGCGGTACGATCCTCGATGCCCTGGTGGCGCAGGGCGCGAACAACATTTCCGGGCCCAACCTTACCCTTGCCGACGAGCAGGGCGCGCTGGACGAGGCGCGACGCGACGCGATCGCCAAGGCGCGGGCGCGGGCGACGCTCTATGCCCAGGCCGCCGGGCTGAAGGTCGATCGCATCCTGATGATTTCGGAAACCGGCAGCACCCCGATCGTGCAGCCCATGCCGATGCTGATGCGCGCCAAGGGCTTTTTGGCCGAGGCCGATACCGCCATCGTGCCCGGCGAGCAGAAGCTCACCGCCAGCGTGTCGGTTCGCTTCCTGCTGAAATAGGAACGCAAAAAAAGGGCCGCCCCCGCAGGGACGGCCCTTTTGAACGACGGGCTGGGCGCGTTAGCGCACTGCGCCGCGACGCACCAGGTTCACGATCGCCAGCAGGATGACCGCACCCACGAGCGAGACCAGGAAGGTCATCGGGGTGATCACGCCGCTGTTGATGTTGCCGCCGAACAGCAGGCCGCCGATGAAGGCGCCCACGATGCCGACGACGATGTTGAGGAAGACGCCCTGCTGGGCATCGGTGCGCATGATGATGCTTGCAAGCCAGCCGACGACGCCGCCGATGACGAGCCAAACGATAAAGCCTACCATTCGTCCCTCCTTTACTTGCCCGGCGAGCCGGACCACGCGAAGGAAAATCCGCAAATGGTCAGTTTGGTTCCGTCACGATATTTTGTCTTGTCAGGGGAACTTTCAAAAGGGGGGGGGCAGGCGGCGGATCAGAACTTCTGCTGGCGCTCGTACAGCGAACGATAGTGCTGGATGCGCGTCACCCGCAGGCCGGGCATGCCCGAACGATCGATCGCGCGCTGCCAGCCGGCGAACTCCTCCATGGTGAGGCCGTAGCGTTCGCACACCTCGTCCACGGTCAGAAGCCCGCCATTGACGGCGGCGACCACCTCGGCCTTGCGCCGTACCACCCAGCGGGTGGTGTTGGGCGGCGGCAGGGTGTCCAGGGTCAGCGGCTCGCCGAGCGGACCGATGACCTTCGCGGGACGGATCTTCTGGTTCTCAATCATCTACCAACCTCTTCGGGGCCGGGTGCCCCTGTTACGCAACCGTGAAACGACTTTTACCCGCCGCCGTTGAACATCGGCTAAAATGGCAGGGTAAACGTGCGCTTCACTCCTCTCCCCACTGGTGGAGCGTCGCTGCGACGGCGCGATGGAAGGTTCCATCCACCGGCGCGAGCAGCGCTGCCACGGGAAGCGGCATCGAAAGCCGGGTCTGGATCCGCGCGGTGAGGCTGGCGGCTTGCCGGCTCGTCGCCATCGCCATCAGCACGGCCAGCCCCGTGGGGAGCAGGAGTGCGCTCAGGTCGCGGTCGGAACGGGCAAAACTCAAGTCCACCAATGCGTTTCCAGTCGTCCTTCTGGATGCCGTTATACGCGCGTAGTGCTGAAGGGGCCGTAAAGGCCCTGAAAACGGACATTTAACTTCGATTTCATGAAGCTTGCCGACGGACTCGGGTGGCAACCGGACGGGGACTTCCCTATCTGCACGCCCATGACCCCGGGTGATTTCCAGCTTGCCGAACCGCTGCGCGGTCGTCGGATCGTCGTCGCGATGTCCGGCGGCGTCGATTCCTCCGTCGTGGCCGCGCTCGCCGCGCGCAGCGGCGCCGAGACGATCGGCATCACGCTCCAGCTCTACGATCATGGCGAGGCGGTGGGCCGCGCCGGCAGCTGCTGCGCCGGCCGCGACATTCGCGATGCGCGCGCGGTGTGCGACAAGCTCGGCATCGCGCACTACGTGTTCGACCATGCGAGCAGCTTCCAGACCCAGGTGATCGACGATTTCGCCGATGAATATCTGGCCGGCCGCACCCCCATCCCCTGCGTGAAGTGCAACATGGGGCCCAAATTCACCGACCTGTTCGCGCTCGCGCGCGATCTGGGCGCCGATTGCCTGGCGACCGGCCATTATGTCCGCCGCGTGATGGGTGCGCAGGGGGCGGAGCTGCATCGGGCAGCCGATCCGGCGCGTGACCAGAGCTATTTCCTCTTCGCCACCACCGCGGCGCAGCTCGACTTCCTGCGGTTTCCGCTGGGCGGCCTGCCCAAGCCGGAGGTGCGGGCGCTCGCGGCGGAACTGGCTCTAGGCGTGGCCGGAAAGCCGGACAGCCAGGACATCTGCTTCGTCCCCGATGGCGATTATGCCACACTGGTGAAGAAGCTCCGGCCAGAAGCGGAGGCCGGCGGCGACATCTTCGACGAATCGGGCGCCAAATTGGGCGAACATCGCGGCCTGATCCATTTCACCGTCGGCCAGCGGCGCGGGCTCGAGATCGGCGGTGCGCCCGAGCCCTATTATGTGCTGCGGCTGGAGCCGGAAACGAAGCGGGTGATCGTCGGCCCCCGGCGCGCGCTGGCGGTGGGTGCGGCACGGCTGGAAGGCATCAATTGGCTGGCGGGGGCGTATCGGGGGCCGATGACCGCCAAGGTGCGCAGCCTCGCCAAGCCGGTGCCCGCGCGCCTGGACGGCGACCGCGTCGTGTTCGAAACGCCCGAATATGGCGTCGCCCCCGGCCAGGCGGCGGTGCTCTATGCCGGGGACCGGGTGCTCGGCGGTGGATGGATCGCGGAAACCGAGCGGGCGGCACCGCTCGTCGCATAATTCGCCGAGTCGAGGCGATTCCCCGTCGGCTGCATTTTTGCGACCATTTCGCAGCTTGACCGCCGGCCGGATTTCGGCTGAACGACTGAGGTAGATTGCTGCAAAGCAACAGGATGGGTCGCAAACCATCGCGTACCGAGTGAGACCACGCATGCCCTCCATTCTGGCGGCCCCCTGGTGGGTTGCCCAACTTGCCACCGGTGCGAAGTCGTTCCGCGACAATCCGATCCTCGGATCCCACCGGCTCAATGCGCTGGGCCTGCACCGCCGCCGTGTCGCGCTCGCGCATCGGCTCGCCTGGGCACGGCGCGCGCGGCTCACGAAGGGGCTCGACGCCGCCGACCGCGCCGCGTTCGACCGCGACGGCTTCGTCCTGATCCGCGACTTCCTTCCCGCCACAACCTTCGCAGCGCTGCGCGACGCCGTGCTGGCGCAGCGCTTCGCCACGCGCGAGATGCGGCAGGGGAACACCATCACCCGGCGCATTGCCGTCGGGCCCGATTTCTTGCGTATGATTCCCGAGGCCCGGGCGCTCCTGCAGCACCCGCGCTTCCGCACGCTGGGCCAGTATGTCGGCAGTTTTCGCAGCGAACCGCTGCATTATGTGCAGACGATCCTGACCGACACCGCTGATCCGGATCCCGATCCGCAGACCCGGCTGCATGCCGATACCTTCCACCCTACGCTGAAGGCCTGGTTCTTCCTCAACGACGTCGAGGAAGCGGATGGCCCCTTCTCCTACGTTCCCGGTTCGCATCGGCTGACGCCCGAACGCCTCGCTTGGGAGCAGGAGCGCAGCCTCACCGCGCGGACCAGCAGCGACTTCCTCTCGGCACGCGGCTCGTTGCGGGTCGAGCCGGGCGAACTCGACGCGCTGCGGCTTCCGCAAGCCCAGCACTTCCCCGTGCCGGCCAACACCTTGGTGGTGGCGGATACCTGCGGCTTCCACGCCCGCGTTGCCGCGACGCGCCCCAGCCGCCGGCTTGAACTCTGGTCGTTCAGCCGCCGCAATCCCTTCATCCCCTGGACCGGCGCCGATCTGCTGAGCATTCCGGGAATCGCCGAACGACGGATCGATACCATGTGGCAGATCCGGGACCGCCTTCAGCAATCGATGGGGCAGCCTTGGCAACCCCGCGGCAACAAGTTCGTCCTCGACGACTGAAAAGAGACGCAACAATCTTGCTTCGAGTGACGACGAGTGCAAGACGGGTTGGCGTGCGAGATCGGCACCAAAACGGTTTCAAGCGTTGACGCAGTAGACCAGCCGGTGCCGAGATCATCAGGGGGCACAAATGGAAGTAGTTGGCGTACAAAATACCATCGAGCACGGCGCGGACGTGATCCGTACCGAGGCGGCGGCACTGGCGATGCTGGCCGAACAGCTTGACACGCATTTCGCGGCGGCGGTCGATCTGCTGATCGGGGCGCGCGGCCGTATCATCCTCGCCGGCATGGGCAAGTCGGGCCACATCGCGCGCAAGATCGCCGCGACGCTTTCCGCGACCGGCAGTGCCGCCTATTATCTCCACCCCGGCGAAGCCTCGCATGGCGATCTCGGCGTGATGCGCAGCGGCGACGTGGCGATGGTGCTGTCCAATTCAGGCGAAACTCCCGAGGTCGTTGCGGTGCTGACCCATGCCCAGCGGCTGGCGGTGCCGGTGATCGCGATCACGGCGGGGTCCGAATCGATGCTGGCGCGCAACGCCTCGATCACGCTCACCCTGCCGGCATGCGGCGAGGCCTGCCCCGAAGGCGTCGCGCCGACCACCTCGACGACGATGATGCTCGCACTGGGCGATGCGCTGGCGGTGGCGGCGATGCGCCGTCGCGGCGTCTCGCGCAACGATCTCGCCCATTGGCATCCCGGCGGCCGGATCGGCTGGGGCATGCAGACGATCGCGGCCCTGGTCCGCCGCAGCGAGCCGCTGCCGCTGGTGCGGCCGGAAACGTCCGCGCGCGACGTGGTGCTCGAGATGACCTCGTGCGGCAAGGGCGTCGCCGGGGTGGTGGACGGCGATGGCGAACTCGTCGGCGTGATCACCGATGGCGACCTCCGCCGCGCGTTCGACCGCATGCTGATTGCAGTTGCGGGCGAGATCATGACGCGCAATCCTGTGACGATCGCGCAGGACGCGTCGGTCGACGACGCCCTGGCGCGGATGCAGGAGAACAAGGTGACCGTGCTGTTCGTGATGGAGAAGGCGGGGTCGCGGCGGCCCTGGGGCTTGCTGCACATCCACGATCTGAAGCTCGGCGGCTGAGGTCGATCCGATGAACCAGGCTCGCACGCCCGGCGGTGTGATCGTGATTCCGGCGCGCTACCAGTCGGCGCGCTTCCCCGGCAAGCCGCTGGCGCCGGTGCGCGGCGCGACCGGGATTGCCAAGCCCCTGATCGCACGCAGCATCGCGGCAGCCCATGCCGCGCGCGGCGATCTGCCGCTCCACGTCGCCACCGACGACCAGCGCATTGCGGATGCGGTGCGGAACCTCGGCGAGACGCCGGTGATGACGCCGGAGAGCTGCGCCAACGGCACCGAACGCGTGGCGGCCGCCCTCGAAGCGCTCGCCATCGCGCCCGACTATGCGATCAACTTCCAGGGCGACGCGCTGCTTACGCCGCCGACCTTCGTTGCGGCGCTCGCGAGCTGGATGGAGACGCACCCCGACTGCGCCGTCGCCACCGCGGCGATGCGCTGTTCGCCCAGCGTCTATACCCATCTGATCGCCGACCAGGCAGCCGGCCGCAGCGGCGGCACCACGGTGGTGACCAACGCCGCGGACCAGGCGCTCTATTTCTCCAAGCGCGTGCTGCCCTTCCTGCCGGAGGGGCCGAAGGAAGGCACGGTGCCGGTGCTGCTGCATCTCGGCCTCTACGCCTATCGGCCGGAGGCGCTTCGCCGCTATCGTGCGTTGCCGGCCTCGCCTGCCGAGCTGCACGAGGGGCTGGAGCAGCTACGGTTCCTTCACCACGGCATCCCGATCGATGTCCTGACGTTCGATCCGCCCGGCTGGGACCCGATCGAGCTCAACAATCCCACCGATCTGGCACCGATCGAAGCGATGCTGGCCGCGCGCGACATCGCGTGACCACAGCCACGGCATTTCTGCGGGTGCCGCCCTTCCCGCGGGCGCGCGCGACCAGCGTGGTCGAGGACGCGGCCGGCAGCTTCGACGAAGACGCGGACGCCGTGATCGCGCAGCTGCGGGCATGCCGCGTCGGCGGCAGCTTTTGGGGCGGGCAGCCGGCACTGCCGGAGACGCGTACCCTGCTGTTCGCGCCGCGCTCTCCCGCGCAGTTGCGCACGATGCTGGCCGCGGCACCCGAGGATGCCGCCGCACGCGGGATCACCACGGGTGCGCGCGGGCCCGGGTTGCTCGCCGCCCGCGCCGCCGATCCCTGGTGGCTGACCCAGCATTGCACGATGCTGTTCGCCGACGCCGAGGACGAGATCGCGCTGGTCGGCGCCCTGGCAGGGTGCCGGCTGCGGCTGTTCGGCAGCGGCCGCTTCGCCCGCCTTGGCGACGGCAGGGACGCCGTGACATTGGCGTCGGTGGTGCAGGCCGAACTCCTCACCGGCCGCCGCTACCGCGACCCGTTCACCGGTGCGCCGGTACCGCTTGCGACCGTGATCGCCCAGCTCGGCGCCTGGCGTGCGCTGATCGACGGCAACCGCGATGTCACGCGCGTGCTCGGCGTCGCCGGCTGGAAGCGCGAGACGATGGAGGCGCTGCTGTGGGACGGCGGCGCCGGCCCCCGCTATCGCATCGGCGGCCGGCCGGGGGGGACGACGCTGCTGTGGCGCTCGCGCGTTCCGCCAGCGCAGCTGGACCAGCTCGCGACGGAGGGAGCCGAGGTCGGCGAAATCGAGGACGGCTTCGTGCGGTCCACGGGACTCGGGGCCAATTGCGTGCCCCCGCTGTCGATCACCGTCGATCGCAGCGGCGTGCATTTCGACCCCCGGCAGCCGAGCGACCTCGAAGCGTTGCTGGAAGCGGGCGCGTTCGCGCCCGAACTGTGCGCGCGCGCCGAGGCGCTGATGGCGCGGATCGTCGCCGCCGGCCTCAGCAAATACGGGCGGGACGCCGTTGCCATCGCTCGGCCGGCCGGGGGCCGGCGTCATGTGCTTGTCACCGGACAGGTCGAAGACGACCGCTCGGTGCAATGTGGCGGCGGGGGCATGACCAATCTCGATCTGCTGATGGCTGCACGCGCTGCCGAGCCCGATGCCTATCTGATCTACAAGCCGCATCCCGATGTCGAGGCCGGCCACCGCAAGGGCGCGATCGACGATGCCGTTGCACGCACTTATGCCGACCAGATCGAGCGCGACGCGCCGATCTCCGCGTTGCTCGACATGGTGGACGGCGTGCATGTCCTCACCTCGCTGGCGGGCTTCGAGGCCCTGCTCCGCAGCAAGCAGGTGACCACGCACGGGGTCCCCTTCTATGCGGGCTGGGGCCTGACACGCGATCTGGGCCCGATTCCGGCACGTCGCACCGCACGGCGCAGCCTCGCCGAACTCGTCGCTGCAGTGCTGATCGTCTATCCGCGCTACCTCGATCCCGTCACCCGGCTGCCCTGCGAAGTGGAACTGCTCGTAGAACGCATGATCGCCGACGACGCCGTGACACCGACGCGGCTCGAACGATTGCGTATCCTGCAAGGCAAGGCTAAACGCAGTCTCGCCCGCTTTGGAATCGGCCGATGAAGCATGTACGACCATTACGGCGATCCTTCCTGTTCCTGCAGGGTCCGCCGGGGCCGTTCTTCTGGCAACTGAGCCGGGAACTGGCTGCGCGCGGATGCGCGGTGCATCGCATCAATCTGAACGGCGGCGATCGCTATGACTGGCCGGAAGGCGCGGTCGATTTCCGTGGTCGCATGTCGACCTGGCCGATGTACTTCGATCGTTTCGTTCGCGAACATGCGATCACCGATCTGGTATTGTACGGCGATTGCCGGCCGATGCACCTGGCCGCCCACCGGCTGGCCAAGCTGCGCGGCGTGGCGATCCATGTCTATGAGGAAGGCTATATCCGGCCCGACTGGATGACGCTGGAGCCGGACGGGGTGAACGGCCACTCGACGCTGGATCGCGATCCGGACATCATCCGCGCCCGCGCCCGAGACCTGCCGCCGGTACCCAATCTGCCGCCGATCACGGCCAGCTTCGGCCGCCGCGCACGCGACTCCTACTGGTATTATCACCGCGTCGTCACCGGGCGCGTCCGCTTCCCCTTCTATCGCTCGCACCGCAAGGGCGTGATCATCGTCGAGGGGCTGGGCTGGATCCGCAAGTTCGCGCTCAGTCGCCGCCGCGCCCGCCAGGCGCAGCAGACGCTCGCAACCATCGCCGGCAAGCCCTTCTTCCTGTTCCCGCTGCAGCTGACCGGCGACTATCAGATCCGCGAACATTCGCCGTTCGGGACGATGATGACCGCGGCCGACTATGTGCTCGACAGCTTCGCCCAGTGTGCGCCGGCCGATGCCCACCTGCTGGTGAAGGAGCACCCGCTCGATTGCGGCTTCCATAATTGGCGGAGCTTCCTGCAGAAGCGCGCCGAGGCGCTGGGCGTGGCGGACCGCGTGCACCACATCGATGGCGGCGACCTTGCCAAGCTGGCGCGCGATACGCAGGGCATGGTGTGCGTGAACAGCACCTCGGGCACGCTGGCGCTCACCGCCGGCAAGCCGGTGATCGTCCTTGGCGACGCGATCTACGACGTGCCGGGCGTGACCCATCAGGGTCATCTGGATCGCTTCTGGGACGCCCCCCAGGCACCGGACATGGCGTTGTACGACGCGTTTCGGCGCGTGCTGCACGAACATTGCCTGGTGCGCGGCGGCCTGGCCAGCCAGTCGGCCACCGAGACGCTGGTTCAAAACAGTATCGAACGGCTGCTGGGCGAGACCAGCGAGGAAATCGCCTGGGTCAGCGAAGCGGCGCTGTTCGTCTAGGCCGTCGGCTCAAGACCGGCATCGTTGAACCAGCCGCGTCGGCGGCCGGCGCGGAACAGGCGGTTGACCAGCGGGTTCGACCAGCCGCAGTTCGTCGCAAAGTCCTGCTGGAGCGTATCATGGTGCAGCTGGTGTGCGGCCGGCGTCATGAGCAAGCCGCAACGGCGCATCGCACGGATGATCCAGGGATTGTGCGCGCGGTGCAGCGACCCGTGGAAATATTGGGCGAAGGCCCCGCCCACGATCAGCGCGATGCCGCCCGCGGCCACCCAGCCCGGCACCAGCCCGGTGAACGCAGCCACGTTGAGCACCACCGAAAAGGGCAGCGCCGCCAGGATCACGGTGCTGCCGATCAGCCGCCACAGATCGCGCCGGCCCAGCGCATCAGGCCGCGGATGGTGGTTCTTGAAATCATAGACCAGCCGGTCGAGCGGCCCCACCTTCGCCATCCGCTCACGCCACAAGGCCTTGTAGTGATCGGATTCGCGCGAGCCGGAATAAAAGTAGAGCGCGTCCAGGCCCTTGCCCGCAGGTGTGGGCTTGTAGTCCATGTACATGTGAACCAGGCCGGAGGCGAGATCGGCGCCATACCAGCCGGCGAGAAGCGCCGGGATGGCCCACCAGCTGGGGTCGCGCAGCACCGCGAGCAGGTTCGCCGCCAGCGACAACAGAAAGAGCGGCATCAATATTCGTCGCGCCATCACCGGTTCCGGTTTGCGCCGCCGGGCGGCGGCTCGTCTCGGCGCTGGTCCTACCTGTTGCATCGCGGCACAGCAACGGCTTGATTTGCACAGCGCACAGGCGCAAGCCGCAATCCGGTTATGATCTGCTGCAGCCCTACTTCGCCACCGGCCTCGACGAACTGACGCTCCAGCACCCATGCAGCGCGACCTCCTCATCGACATCAGCCGCCTGATCTGGCGCACCTGGACCGGGCGACTGCCCACCGGCATCGACCGGGTGTGCCTGGCCTATGTCGAGCAGTTCGCGCATCGTGCCCAGGCGGTGATCCAGCGTGGCAATCTCCGCCAGATCCTCACCCCGGCGCTGTCCGATGCGATCTTCCGGCTGATCCGCGAGGGCGGCCCGCAGTTCCGCACGCGCGCGCCCCGGCTGGCGATGCGGGCGGTGGTGGCGCAGCGGGGCGGCCAGCTGGGGCTCGACCGGCTCTATCTCAATGTCGGCCATACCGGGCTCGACGCCACCGGCCTCGTCGCCTGGACACAGCGTGCGCAGGTGCGCCCCGTCTATCTGATCCACGACCTGATCCCGCTCACCCATCCCGAGTTCTGCCGGGTGGGCGAAGACCTCCGCCACCACCGCCGCATGGCCAATGCGCTGGCCAGCGCCACCGGCATCGTCGGCAATTCGCAGGCGACGCTCGACGACTTCGCCGCCTTTGCCGCTGCGGAGGGCAAGCCCTGCCCGCCGATGCTGGCCGCGCTGCTCGGGGGGCACCCGCTGCCGGCCGATGCGCCGCCGATCACGCTCGACCGGCCTTACTTCGTCACCCTCGGCACGATCGAGGGGCGCAAGAACCATGTGCTGCTGCTCCAGCTCTGGCGCCGGCTGATCAGCCACAATCCGGCCGCCTGCCCCAAGCTGATCATCATCGGCCAGCGCGGCTGGGAGGCGCAGACCGCGCTGGCGATGCTCGACCGACTGCCGCTGCTCAAGGGGCATGTCGAGGTGATCGAGGATTGCGGCGACACCGCGCTTGCCGGTTATCTGCGCGGCGCCCGCGCGCTGCTGATGCCGAGCTTCGCCGAAGGCTATGGGCTGCCGGTGGTGGAGGCGCTGGGCGTCGGTACGCCGGTGGTGGCGAGCGACCTGCCGGTGTTCCGCGAGCTGGCCGGCGACCTGCCGATCTATTGCGATCCGTTGGACGGCGCGACCTGGCTCGCCGCGATCGCGCATCATCTCCAGCCGGGCGACATCCGCGCGGAGCAGCTGGCACGCGTGGCCGGCTATGTCATGCCCAGCTGGGAGGCGCATTTCGCCGCCGTCGAGCCGTGGCTCGCCAGCCTCTGATCCTCGAACAGGTCCAGGGGGTTCTGTTGCCCGGCCCCCCTGGCGGCCGCTGGAGTCCACTTCTGTTGCCCGGTGTGGCCCAACCGCGCATTTTAGAATAACCTTAGGCCGTTAGGCCGTGAGGTTACGCCGCAATAGCGAGTGCTTCGTTATCGTTGGCACTTGTGTAATGGGCCGTTGCGGTGGTCCCATTCCGAGCGAAGACAGCGCCTTTCAATACACGTCGATCCTGGTTCGGCCCCGTCAGAAACGGTGTCCAGATACACCACCTTTTATGGTGGAGCCGCCGGGTACTGCCCCCGGGTCCGCTGCATCTAGTATACGCCATTGTTTATCGCCATAGCCGGGCGAACCCGGCACGACCCTATATAGGGCCTTTGCGCTTAATGAAAAGGTCAGGTTGCGCGGATTAAGCGCCTTCACACGGCCCCATTCGGTTGGCATGGAGGATCGATCATGTTGACGCAGCGTTCCCGCTACGCGCTCCGCGCAATGCTCTTCCTTGCCGAACAGCCGATCACCGGCGCCCCCGTGCCGATGAACCGCATCGCCACCGAAGCGAACGTGCCGCGCAAGTTTCTCGAACTGATCCTCGCCGATCTGCGCGAGGCGAGCTTCCTCACTTCCACCCGCGGCAAGATGGGTGGCTATCGCCTGGCGCGTCCGGCGCATCTGATCTCGCTGGGCGAGATCATCCGGGTGATCGAGGGACCGCTGGCGCTGGTCCCCTGCGTCAGCCGCACCGCCTATCGCCCGTGCACGGATTGCAAGGACGAGGCGGCCTGCGCCATTCGCCGCGCGATGGCTCGGGTGCGCGACGAGACCGCCCGCATCCTGGACGGCACCAGCCTCGCCGATGCCGTGGCACAGGATCTCGCAGCCGCTTAACGCGCCTCGTTGCGCTTCTTCAGTTCGTCGCGGATCTCGCGCAGCAGCACCACATCGGCCGGATCGGCGGCGGGCGGCGCATCGCCGGTCGCCTTGTCATGCTCGGCGGCGGCGACCACCTTGTTGACCGTGCGCACCAGCAGGAAGACGATGAAGGCCAGGATCAGGAAGTTGATCACCACGGTGATGAACTGGCCGAAGCCGATCAGCGGCACACCCGCCGCCTTGAGCGCGGCATAGTTGGACGGCGAGCCGGTATAGCTCGCCGGAATTGCGCCGAGCCGCAGGAAATAGCCCGAAAAATCCACGCCGCCGAACAGCCAGCCGACCAGCGGCATGATCAGGTCGTCGGTCAGCGACTTGGTGATGCTGCCGAACGCCCCGCCGATAATCACGCCCACCGCCAGATCGAGCACATTGCCGCGCGCGATGAACGCCCTGAATTCCTTCAACATCCGCTCTGTCTCCCGTTGCGAAGCGAAACGACCATGGCCAAGTCTGACCGCAGCGCCAAGCCCCGGGCGATCCGATTTCGCTTCCGTACCGGGGTGTAGGCATCGTATAAAACACCCCATCGATGGGATTTGGAGGTTTCTTCCCAATGAAGTTTCGTACCGCACTCGTGCCGATCGCAGCCCTGTCGCTCTCGGCCTGCGGGCTCAACAGCGTCCCGACCGCCGAGGAGAATGCCAAGGCCAAATGGGCGGACGTGCAGGCGCAGTATCAGCGCCGCGCCGATCTGGTGCCGAACCTCGTCGCGACGGTGAAGGGTGCCTCCGCTTCCGAAGGCAAGATCCTGACCGACGTGATGAACGCCCGCGCCAAGGCGACCTCGGTGCAGGTCAACGCCAACGACCTGACCGATCCGGCGAAGGTCCAGCAGTTCCAGGCGGCGCAGCAGCAGCTGGGCGGCTCGCTCTCGCGCCTGCTCGCCACCACCGAGGCCTATCCGGACCTCAAGAGCCAGGCGAACTTCACCACGCTGATGAGCCAGCTGGAAGGCACCGAGAACCGGATCACCATCTCGATCCGCGACTATAACCAGGCGGTGCAGGCTTATAACACCCGTATCCGCACCTTCCCCGACGCGGTGGGCGCCAAGATCTTTTACGGTGCCAAGCCGATGACGCCGTTCCAGGCCAAGGCCGGTGCCGACGTCGCCCCGACCGTGAACTTCGGGAACGGCAACTGATCCGTCCCGCCCCCGGAGCGTCGATCATGCGCACGCTGCGTTTCCTGCTGCTGCTCGTCGCCCTGTTCACCGGGGCGACGGCAGCGCTGGCGGATCCGACCTTTCCGAAACTTACCGGCCGGGTGGTCGACGATGCCCATCTGCTCTCGCCCGAGCAGGTGGCGCAGCTCACCCAGCTTTCGGCGGAAGTGGAGCAGGCGTCGAGCCGGCAATTCGTGATCGCGACGATTCCGGACCTGCAGGGCTATGACATCGCCGATTACGGCTACCAGCTCGGCCGGGCCTGGCAGATCGGCCAGAAGGAAGCCAATAGCGGCATCCTGCTGATCGTCGCGCCCAATGAGCGCAAGGTGCGGATCGAGGTCGGCTATGGCCTCGAACCGATCATGACCGACGCGCTGTCGAGCCAGATCATCAACGAAACGATCGTGCCGAAGTTCAAGGCGGGCGACATGGCCGGCGGCATCGTCGCCGGCGCGCAGGCGATCGCTGCGCAGATGAAGCAGCCGCTGGAGGCGGCCGAGCAGAAGGCCAAGGCGGCGCAGGATGCCGCTACCAAGGCACCCGCGGGCAAGCGCCATGGCGGCGGGCTGCCGATCGGGCTGCTGTTCTGGTTCATCATCCTCGTCGTCGTGCTGGTGCCGATGCTCGCCCGGTTCGGCGGCCGGCGGCGGCCGGGCCCGTGGGACGGACAGGCCTATCGCGGCCGCGACAGTGACAGCGGCGTGCTGCCGATCGTGCTGTGGACCATCGCCAGCGAGATCGGCCGCGCGGCCAGCCACCGCGACGATGACGACGATCGCGGCGGCTGGGGCGGCGGCGGTGGCGGCGGCTGGGGCGGGGGTGGCGGCGGCGATGGCGGCGGCTTCTCCGGCGGCGGCGGGTCGTTCGGTGGCGGCGGCGCTTCGGGGAGCTGGTGAGGATGCGATTGACCGATCAGGACCGCGCGCGCGTCGCGACCGCCGTCACCCGGGCCGAGGCTCATACCAGCGGCGAGATCGTCACCGTCCTCGCACGCCGATCCGACGACTATGCCGATGTCGCGCTGCACTGGGCGGTGCTCGCCATGCTGCTGGTGCTGGCGCTGCTCGCCTGGCAGCCCTGGCCGATCGAGTGGCTGCACACCCGGCTGATCGATCCCTGGGCGCAGACCGTGCCGGCGCACTGGTACCTCACCGCCGCGTTGGTGGTGACCGCGCTCACCTTCCTGATCGTCCGCGTGGCGCTGGCCAAGGATGCGCTGCGGATCGCGCTCGCGCCGGGATCCATGAAGACGCGGCGGGTGCATGCCCGCGCGCTCGCGCTGTTCCGCACGGCGGCCGAGAAGCGGACGACGGGTTCGACCGGCGTGCTGCTTTATCTCAGCTTGGCCGAGCGCCGCGCCGAGATTCTCGCCGATTCGGCGATCCATTCGCGCGTGAAACCCGAGATATGGGGTGCCGCGATGGCCGCGCTGCTCGCCGAGCTGAAGGATGGGCGCCCCGCCGACGGCATGGCGGCGGCGGTGGCGCAGATCGGCGTCGTGCTCGCCGAGCATTTCCCGCGCGCCGAGGATGACGTCAACGAGCTTCCCGATCGGCTGATCGAACTCTAAGGCGGGCGCGATGACCGACGAACCGATCGAAACCCCCTGGGCGGGCAAGTGGATCACCGTGCGCCGCCAGGGCAAATGGGAATATGTCGCCCGCGCCCGCGGCATTCGCGCCGTGGTGATCGTCGCGATCGACGATCAGGACCGGGTGATCCTGGTCGACCAGTACCGCGTGCCGCTCGGCCGCCGCTCGATCGAGCTGCCGGCCGGGCTGGTCGGCGATACGGAGGAAGGCGACACGATCGAGGCCGCCGCCCGCCGCGAGCTGGAAGAAGAAGCCGGCTATGCCTGCGAGCGGGTCGAGGAACTCGGCGAGTATTTCGCCTCGCCCGGCATGGTCAGCGAGAGCTTCACGCTGGTCCGCGCGCACGGCCTGACGCGGATCGGCGATGGCGGCGGCGTCGACGGCGAGGACATCAATGTCCACCATGTGCCGATGGCCGAGCTGCCGGCGTTCATCGCCGAATGCCGCGCCCAGGGCATGGGGGTCGACGTGAAGATGCTGCTGCTGCTCAGCGGCGCGCTGCTCGGGAGGGACTGAACCCGCCGAACGCCGTCATGCCAGCGCACGCTGGCATCTCCCGTTGTAGAGCGATCCGCTTGCTGCAAGAGACCCCAGCTTTCGCTGGGGTGACGAGAAGATCAGCGGAAATTGTCGGCGTAGGCCTGCAGCTTGAGCTTGCGCTGCGGCGCCGGCACGACGTGATAGGCATAGCCCTCGCGCTCGGCATAGTCCTTGGCCGCTTCCAGCGTCGGGAAGGCGATGCGGACCTGGTTCGCGGTCTCGCCGCCGCCCGCCCAGCCGGTCAGCGGATCGGGACGCTGCGGCGTGTGCGGCTCGAACTCGAGGACCCAGTTGTCGGTCCGGGCGCGGCCGGACTGCATCGCGTTCTTGACGCGCTGATAGATGCGAGCGGACTTCATGGGACCGCTCCTTAGCGCGCCCCGCGCGCCCTTGCATCAGCGTTTTTCGTCCGTAGCGTTGCGGAGGCCGCGGCAGGATCCTCGGGCCAGGGATGGCGGGGATAGCGGCCACGCATTTCCTTGGCGACCGCCGCCCAACTGCCCTTCCAGAAGCCGGGCAGATCGCGCGTCGTCTGGATCGGGCGACCGGCCGGCGAGGTGAGGCTGAGGACCAAGGGTACATGGCCGCCCACCATCGGATGCTCGGCGAGGCCGAACAGCGCCTGGACGCGCACTTCCACCGTCGGGCCTGCCTCGGCGGCATAGTCGATCGCGTGGGAGGAGCCGGCGGGCGTCTCGAAGCGTGCGGGAGCAAGGCGGTCGAGCGTCTTCTGCCCGTCCCAGCCGAGCAGGTTCTGCAGCGCCTGGGTGAGCGATTCGGGGCTCACCGCGTCGAGCCGGCGCTTGCCTTCGAGCGCGGCGGGCAACCAGTCGTCGAGCGTGGCGAGCAGCGCCTCGTCGGTCAGCCCCTCGATCCCGGCATAGGCGGCACGGGTGCGCAGCGCCTGCGCCATATCGGACCAGGGGAGCAGGTGCAGGCCGTGGACACGCACACCTTCGAGCAGCGCCGACTCGATTTCGGCGGGTGTCGCACCCGAATCGCTGCCGCCGGACAGGCGGACGGCGCCGAGCCGGCGCTCGCGCAGGGCTTCGATGCGGCCGGTTGCAGGATCGAAGGTGACGGTGCGGCGCGTCTCGATCCGGTCGGCGAAGAGCGACTCGACCGTGGCGGCATCGATCGGTGCGGCAGAGAGGATCCGCGCGCCGGCCGCCATGCCCTGCGTCTCCGCGACCGCAAGCCAGTTCGCGCGGGCGAGCGGCGAGGTCGGATCGAGCTTGAACCCGCGCCCGCCGACCGACGCCCAGGTCTCGCCGGAACCGTCGCGGCGCTTCGCCACGCGGTCGGGGAAGGCGAGCGCGATGCAGAGGGCGACGTCTTCTCCCGAACCCGCAGCCTGCGCTCCCCCTCCCGCGCTCGGGAGGGGGCCGGGGGGTGGGCGCCCGGCATCCGCACCGGAATCGCGCTTGGCGAGCGGGGGTTCACCCCCTAGCCCCCTCCCGCTTGCGGGAGGGGGAACGAGTTTGCTCCACCGTTCCGCCAGCCGCCGTGCATTCTCCGCCCGCTGGCCGCGCTCGCTCTTCCACCGACGCAGGCGCAGCTCCAGGTCGGCGTCATTGCCGCCCAGCCCGCGCTCGCCAAGCAGCACCGCGACCTCGGCCGCTGTCCGCGCCATGCCCCGCTCGCTCGCGCGGACCAGCATGTGCCCGAGACGGGGCGGCAGCGGCAGACGCGCGATCGCCTTGCCATGCTCGGTCGGGCGACCGTCGCTATCGATCGCCTCCAGCGCCCCCAGCCGCGCCCGCGCCTCGGCGATGGCGGCCTCGGGCGGCGGATCGAGCCAGGCGAGCTGGCGGGGATCCGCGACGCCCCACAGCGCGCAATCGAGCATCAGCGCCGACAGATCGGCCTCGAGGATCTCCGGCGGATCGAAGCGCGGCAGCCCCGCCGTCGCCGCCTCTTCCCACAGCCGATAGGCGGTCCCCGGCCCCTGTCGCGCCGCACGGCCCGCGCGCTGGGTGACTGCCGCTTGGCTCGCCCGTTCGGTGACCAGTCGCGTCATTCCCGCCGCACGATCGTAGCGGGGGCGCCGCGCCAGCCCCGAATCGACCACCACCCGGATGCCGTCGAGCGTCAGCGAGGTCTCGGCGATCGCGGTCGCCAGCACGATCTTGCGCCGCCCCTCGGGATCGGGCGCGATCGCAGCGCGCTGGGCGGCGGGTTCCAGGCTGCCGTGCAGCCGGTGGAGCACCGCGCCGCCGATATCGCCCAGCCGCTCGGCCGTCCGCTCGATCTCCGCCACGCCGGGCAGGAAGGCGAGGATGCCCCCCGCCTCCTCGCGCAGTGCCTGGCGCACTGCCGCCGCGACCGAATCTTCGATCCGCGCCTCCGCCGCGCGACCGAGATGGCGGAGCGCCAGCGGATAGCTCCGCCCTTCGCTCTCCACCACCGGCGCATCGCCCATCAGCCCCGAGAAGCGGCTGCCGTCGAGCGTCGCCGACATCGCCACCAGCCGCAGGTCCGGCCGGAGCGCGCCCTGCGCATCGAGCGCCAGCGCCAGCCCGAAATCGCTGTCAAGGCTGCGCTCATGCACTTCGTCGAACAGCACCGCGGAGACCCCGGCGAGCTCCGGATCGGCCTGGATGCGGTTGACGAAAATGCCCTCGGTGACGACCGTCACCCGCGTCGCCGCCGAGCGCTTGCTGTCCATCCGCGTGGCATAACCGAAGGTCTTGCCGACGCTCTCCCCCGCCAGCGCCGCCATCCGCTCCGCCGCCGCCCGCGCCGCCAGCCTGCGGGGGGAGAGCAGCAGGATCTCGCCGGTGCACCAGGCCTCGCCGAGCAAGGCCGGCGCCACCGCCGTCGTCTTCCCCGCGCCCGGCGGCGCGACCAGCACTGCGTTGCGCCCCTCCCGCAACGCATCGAGCAGCGCCGGCAAAACAGCGTGGATCGGCAGGGTCGACGTCATTCGGCTGCAACCATTCGGGACAAGCGTGGTTAGGCGGACTCACCGCCAGAGGAGCGCGACATGGCACGAATCCTTTCCCAGTTCACCATCACACCCGATAGCGACGGCGATTACACCCTCCATCTGGAGGACGAAGACGGTGAAACCATCGAGATGACGGCGAGCTACGAGCAGCTCGACCTGATCGTCGAGAGCATCGAGGAGGTGCTCGATATGGACGAGGAAGACGCGCTCGAAGTCGACGAGGACGACGGCACGGAAAAGTCGACCGAAGAATGAGGCCGGTCGGCGCGCGTCAGTAGGCGCGCGCCACCGCGAATTCGACGGCTTCTACCATCGCGTCCTTCGCCTCGCAGGCGCGGAAGCCGCCCAGCGCATCGATCGCGCGCTGGCCATAGTGGCGCGCCCGCGCGAGCGTATCGTCCACCGCGCGGCAGCTCTGCACCAGCCGGATCGCTTCGGCGAAATCCTCGTCCGAATTGCGACGGCCCGAAATCGCTTCCTTCCAGAAGCCGCGTTCCGCCTCGTTGCCGCGCGCATAGGCGAGGATCACCGGCAGGGTCATCTTGCCCTCGCGGAAATCGTCGCCGGCATCCTTGCCCATGGTCGACGCGTCCGAGACATAGTCGATCGCATCGTCGACCAGCTGGAAGGCGATGCCGAGATTGCGGCCATAGGCGTCGAGCGCGAGCTCTTCGGCCTCGGGACGCTCGGCCACCACGCCCGCCACGCGGCAGGCGGCGGCGAACAGCGCGGCGGTCTTGGCGCCGATGATGTCGAGATAGCGATCCTCGGAAAGGTCGATCCGGCGCACCGCGGTGAGCTGGTTGACCTCGCCCTCGGCGATGATCGCGCTGGCGCCCGACAGGATGCGCAGCGCCTTCAGGCTCTCGGCCTCGACCATCAGCTCGAACGAGCGGCTGAACAGGAAGTCGCCGACCAGCACGCTCGCCGGATTGCCCCAGATGATGTTGGCGGTGCGGCGGCCGCGGCGCAGGTCCGAGCTGTCGACCACGTCGTCATGGAGCAGCGTCGCGGTGTGGATGAACTCCACCGCGGCGGCGAGCTTGTGGTGGCGCGTGCCGGCATAGCCGAGCAGCCGGGCGCTCGCGAGCGTGAGCATCGGCCGCATCCGCTTGCCGCCGCCGGCGATCAGATGGCCGGCAAGCTCCGGAATCAACGGGATTTCCGACTGCATGCGATCGAGGATCACCGCGTTCACCAGGTTCATGTCCTGGGCGACCAGCGCCATGATCGGATCGAGCGAGGGCTGGGTTCGCGACCCCAGGCGGTGGACGGTAGCGCTCATATGCAGGTGCCTCTGGCCTTTGTGCATTGCAAAGGCAAGAGGCGCTTGCATGGCCGTGCCGCAGCGGCAAAAGAGATTTCCATGACCGACGCGACGCTGACCCGCTTTCGCCAGAGCATCGACAATATCGATGCGGCGCTCGTCTTCATGCTCGCCGAGCGGTTCAAGGTGACCCAGGCGGTGGGGCGCTACAAGGCCGAGGCCGGGCTGCCGCCCGCCGATCCCGGCCGCGAGGAGGCGCAGATCGCCCGGCTGCGCGCGCTGGCACAGGATGCCGATCTCGACCCCGAATTTTCCGAGAAGTTCCTGCGCTTCATCATCGACGAGGTGATCCGGCACCATCGCCAGGCCCAGGAAGCCGAAAGCGCAGCCGGAACCCCGGGGGCCTGACTCCGTTGCTGGGCGTGATACCCATGGGGGCAAGCGCTTGAGCGACGATTACCTGATCTTCCGGCCCGACGATGTCGACCTCACCCGCTCGCCGCTGCGGGCGGGCGTGGACGAGCCGACCTATGTCCTCGGCGCCTTCAACCCCGGCTTCGCGCGGCTAGCGAACGGCAATCTGCTGCTGATGGTGCGCGTGGCGGAAGCGCTGCGCGATCCGGTGGTGGATGGCCATGCGCGGGCGATTCGCTGGACGCCCTCGGGCTATGTCCTCGATCGCCATCCGGTCGCCGGGCTCGACATGGCCGATCCGCGCCAGTTCGCGCTCAAGGACCGCAATCCCCGGCTGCTCGGGCTCACCTCGCTGTCCTGGCTGCTGCCGGTGGAGCTGGATGCCGATGCCCGCACGGTGGTGGCGGTGCATTATGAGAAGGCGATCGCACCCTCGGCGAGCTATCTCGATTACGGTGTCGAGGATGCACGCATCACGGTGATCGACGGCACGTACTGGATGACCGTCTGCGGCGTTTCCGCCGAGCGGCACTGCACCGCCATGTATCGCTCGACCGACGGCCTCGACTGGGCGCTGCTCGGGGTGGTGCTCGATCACCAGAACAAGGACATGATCCTGTTCGAGGGGCGGATCGGCGGGTTCTTCCATGCACTCACCCGGCCGCTGGGCGAGGTCTATTTCGCCTATCCGGACGACTCGCCCTGGCTGGGCGGCCCCTCGATCAACCTCGCCCGTTCGCCCGACGGGCTGCACTGGAAGCCGCTCGACCAGCCGGGCCTCCGGGCGCGCAAGGGCTCGACCTCGAACCAGCGGATCGGCGGCGGCAGCCAGCCGGTGCTGACCGATGCGGGCTGGCTGCTGATCTACCACGGCGTGGAGAAGCGCGACGCGGTGGGCATCTATCGCAGCTTCTGGGCGCTGCTCGACCGCGAGGATCCCAGCGTGATCCTGCGGCAGGAAGACACGGTGCCGCTGCTGGAAGCCAACCCGGCGCTGACCGCGGACATCGCGCACCAGCTCTATCTGCCGACGCCCGTGGTGTTCACCACCGGGCTGGTCGATGCCGGCGAGCACTATATCGTGGCGAGCGGCGAGGCGGATCTGGCCTGCCGGATCACGCATATCCCGAAGGCGCGGTTCCGGTGAGCCTCCCTGCGCCCAACTGTGCCCCTGCGAAAGCAGGGGCCCAGGGCCACAATCGACTCGCTCTCCTACCCTGGGCCCCTGCTTTCGCAGGGGCACGAGCTACAGGAAAAACCGAATGACCGAACCACTCTGGTGGCAGACCGGCGTGATCTACCAGGTCTATCCGCGCTCGTTCAACGACTCGGACGGCGACGGCATCGGCGACCTGGCAGGCGTCACCGCGCGGCTCGACTATCTGGTCGATCTCGGCGTCGACGCGGTGTGGCTCTCCCCGATCTTCCCCTCGCCGATGGCCGATTTCGGTTATGACGTGGCGGATTATTGCGGGATCGATCCACGCTTCGGCACGCTCGCAGATTTCGATCGCTTACGCGACGCCGCGCACGCCCGCGGCCTCAAGCTGCTGCTCGACTTCGTGCCCAACCACAGCTCCAGCGAACATCCCTGGTTCCTCGAAAGCCGCGCCTCGCGGACCAGCCCCAAGCGCGACTGGTATATCTGGCGCGACGCCGCGCCCGACGGCGGGCCGCCCAACAACTGGCAGAGCTATTTCGGCGGCAGCGCCTGGGAGTGGGACGAAGCGACCGGCCAATATTACCTCCACCAGTTCCTCAAGGAGCAGCCCGAACTCAACTGGCGCAACCCGGCGCTGCGCGCCGCGATGCTGGAGGCGATGCGCTTCTGGTTCGAGCGCGGCGTCGACGGGTTCCGGATCGACGTGCTGTGGCTGGCGATCAAGCACCCGGACTTTCCCGACAATCCCGCCAATCCGGCCTGGCGCGCGGGGATGCAGGACATCGAACGGCTCCTCCCCGCTTATTCCGCCGACCAGCCCGAGATGATGGAGATCATCGCGGCGATGCGCGACGTGGCGGATGCCTATCCCGAGCGCGTGCTGATCGGCGAGATCTACCTGCCGATCCCGCGCCTCGTCGCCTATTATGGCGAGCGCGGGAACGGGGTGCACCTGCCCTTCAACTTCCATCTGCTCGACGCGAAATGGGAGGCCCCGGCGCTGGCGCAGCTGATCGCCGACTATGAAGGCGCGCTGCCCGCCGATGGCTGGCCCAACTGGGTGCTGGGCAACCATGACAAGCCGCGCGTCGCCTCGCGGGTGGGGCCGTCGCAGGCGGCGGTCGCGATGATGCTGCTGCTCACGCTGCGCGGCACGCCGACGCTGTACCAGGGCGACGAGCTGGGCATGCCCAACGTGCCGATCCCGCCCGACCGGGTGCAGGACCCGCAGGCGCTGCGCGAGCCCGACACCGCGTTCAACCGCGATGAAGTGCGGACGCCGATGCCGTGGGATGCCAGCGCCCATGCCGGGTTCAGCACGGTCGAACCCTGGCTGCCGCTCAATCCCGACTGGGCGGAGCGCAACGTGATGGCGCAGCGCGACGAACCGCGCTCGATGCTGGCCTTTACCCGCGCGCTGCTCCAGCTGCGGCGGGCGCGTCCGGCGCTGTCGGTGGGGAGCTGGCACGCGGTGTCGAGCGCCGGCGCGGTGCTGGCGTACGAACGCCGGCACGGCGGGGATCGCGTGCTGGTGGCGCTCAACCTGTCCGATGCGCCGCAGACGCTGGCGCTTCCCGAGTGGGCGCGTTCTCTTGCGGCGGCGATCGCCACACCCGCAATCCGTCATCCCCGCGAAGGCGGGGATCCATTTGCCAGTGCGGCCGGGGATGGCGCCGAAGCGTTCCCACCAATGGATCCCCGCCTTCGCGGGGATGACGCGCAGCATGTGGGCGGGGACGTCCTCCTCGCACCGAACCAAGGCGTTATCTTCGCATGATCAATCCACCCGTGCCCCTGCGGAAGCAGGGGCCCAGTGCCACGCACGATTCGCTCTCCTACCCTGGGCCCCTGCGTTCGCAGGGGCACGGTGACGCATTACCCACAAGCGGGACCACCGCATGAAGATCGCCATGCTCGCGCCGATTGCCTGGCGCACGCCGCCGCGGCATTACGGCCCGTGGGAGCTGGTGACGAGCCTGCTCACCGAGGCGCTGGTCGCCAAGGGCGTCGACGTCACCCTGTTCGCCACGCAGGATTCGGTTACCACCGCCCGCCTCGCCGGCGTGGTGCCGCGCGGCTATGAAGAGGATCCGGCGATCGACGCGAAGGTGTGGGAATACGCCCACCAGTCGCATCTCTTCGCCCGCGCGTCCGAGTTCGACCTGATCCACAACCAAGCCGATTTTCCCGCGCACGCCTATGCCCCGTTGATCGACACGCCGATGGTGACGACGATCCACGGCTTCTCCTCCGAGCGCATCCTGCCGATGTACAAGCCGTTCGAGGACCGCGTGCACTATGTCGCGATCTCGGATGCCGATCGGCACCCGGCGCTCCGCTATGCCGCGACCATCCACCACGGCATCCCGCTCGACGATTTCGCCTTCGACGCCAAAGGCAGCGACGACCTGCTGTTCTTCGGCCGCATGCACCCCGACAAGGGTGCGGCCGAAGCCATCGCCGTCGCCAAGGCGACCGGCCGCCGGCTCAACCTCTACGGCATCGTTCAGGACCAGGGCTATTTCGAGCGGGAGGTGCAGCCGCATCTGAGCGACCGCATCGTCTATCACGGGCCCGTGGGCGGCGAGGACCGCATCCGCGCGCTCGGCCAAGCCCGCGCGCTGCTCCACCTGATCAACTTCGACGAGCCGTTCGGCCTGTCGGTGATCGAGGCGATGGCGTGCGGCACGCCGGTCATCGCGGTGCGCCGCGGATCGATGCCCGAGCTGATCGACGACGGCGAAACCGGCATTCTCGTCCGCTCGGCCGAAGAGGCGATCTATGCCGTCGCGCGTGCCGCGACGCTCGACCGCGCCGCCTGCCGCCGCGCGGTGCAGGGGCGCTTCTCGGTAGAGGCGATGGCCGATGCCTATATCGCACTCTACCGCCGGATCCTGGAGCGGTAGCTCAGCGTACCCCGAGCAAGCTGAGCGCGCGGGCGAGATCTGCCTGGCGGAAGGGCTTGGGCAAATGCGCATGGTCGCGCCCGAGCCCCTCGACATCGGCATAGCCGGAGACGATCAGTGTCGGCACGTCGCCCAGCCGCGTTCGCACCGCGCGGGCGAGTTCGGTACCCGTCATGCCCGGCATCAGATGGTCGGTGAGCAGCAGGTCGGGCACCAGCCCGCCATCGAGCAGGCGCAGCGCCGCCTCGGCCGAGTCCGCCAACTGCACCTGATAGCCGAGCGCGCGCAGCATCTCCGCCGCCGTGCCGCGCACGATCTCCTCGTCGTCGACCAGCAGCACCATGCCGGCGCCGTCGTGCGGCTCGTGGCGGGGCAGCGCCTCGGCGACCCGAACCGCATCGCCGCTGACCGGCAGCCACAGCTCGACAATCGTGCCCTCGCCCGGGCGACTGTCCAGCCCCAGCGTGCCGCCCAGCTGGCTGGCGAGCCCGTGCACCATCGACAGGCCGAGGCCGGTGCCGCGGCCCACGCCCTTGGTCGAGAAGAACGGCTCGATCGCCCGCGCCAGCGTCGCTTCGTCCATGCCGAACCCGGTGTCGCATACCTCCAGCCGGACATAGCTGCCCTCGGCGAGCGGCTGTGGCGCCTCGCTCGCACTGCCTAGGCCCAGCCGGACCTCCAGCGCGCCGCCCTCCGGCATGGCGTCGCGCGCGTTCACCGCGAGGTTGAGCAGCGCCATTTCCAGCTGGTTGGCATCGGCATGGGCGGGCGGCAGCGCCTCGGGCCTGGAAACCGAGAGCGCGATCTTGGGGCCGAGCGTGCTGGCCAGCAGCGGCACCATGCCATCGACCAGCGCCGCCATGTCCACCGGCGCGGGCTGGAGCGGCTGGCGCCGGGCAAAGGCGAGCAGCCGCTGGACCAGCGTGCTCGCCCGCTCGGCTGAGCGCAAAGCGCCGTCGAGCAGCCGGTGCAACATCGGATCGTCGCCGCGCTTGCGCAGGATCAGGTCGAGGCTGCCGATGATCGGGGTGAGCAGGTTGTTGAAGTCGTGCGCCACGCCGCCGGTCAGCTGGCCCATCGCCTCCATCTTCTGGCTCTGGCGCAGTGCCGCCTCGGTCTCGCGCAGCGCCGCGGTGCGCTCCTCGACGCGGCGTTCCAGCGATTCGTTGGCGGCGCGCACGTCGGCGAGCAGCCGGGCATTGTCGATCGCCACCGCGGCCTGGGCGGCGAGGCTGCGCGCCAGTTCCTCGTGCCGGGCGGTGAACCGGCCGGGTTCGGGATGGCCGAACAGCAGCGAGCCCAGCACCAGCCCGTCGCGCGACGCCACCGGCACGCCCAGATAGCTGGCGAGCGGCGGATGCCCGCGCGGCATGCCGGCATGCGGCGCATTGTGGCCGTAGCGCGGATCCTTGGTGATGTCGTTCGAGCGGATGACCTGGTTGCGGAAGATCGGCCCCAGCACACCGGTCGCGCGCGGCCGGCCAAGTGCTTCGAACCGCGCCCGGGCATCGCCGGAAAGGGTGAACAGATGCAGCCGCTCGCCGGTCTCGTCCATCACATTGTGGAAGAAGGCGCCGATGCTCGCGCCGGTAAGCGCGACGCCGGCATCGGTGAGCATCTGCACCAGCCGTTCGAGATCATGCTCGGCCGACAGCGCCGCGCCGACGCGGTTGAGCGTCTCCAGCGCGCGCTGGGCGCTGCGCTCCTCGCTCACGTCCTCGCACGAAATCGCGATCTGATGGACGATGCCGTTCTCGTCATAGACGGGCACCCAGTTCTGTCGCCAGGTCGACAGGCCGTCCGGCCGCCCCCGGGTGGGGCCGGTAATCTCGATGCCGAGCAGCGGCTCCCCTGCCAGCACCTTGCGTAGCGCGGCCATGACCTGCTCGGTGAGGTCGGGCACGATCTCGCTGACATGGCGGCCGATATGGGCCTCGACCGGCAGGCCGTTCCACTCCGCGAGCTGGCGGTTGATCCGGATATAGCGAAGATCGACGTCGAGCACCGCCAGACCGACCGGCGAGTTGTCGTACATCACCGCCAGTTCGTGGGTCTGCTCGCGGGCCAGCGCCTCGCTCGCCCGCAGCGCGGCTTCGCTCTCGCGCAGCCGCTGCTCTGCCTTCACCCGCTCGGTGGTCTCGGCAAGAATGCAGAGAACACCGGCAATGCTGCCGTCGGGTTGGCGCACCGGCGAGCAGGAAATGTCGACATGCACCGTCTCGCGAAAGCCGCGCCGATCGATCCGGAAAGGACGGTCCTCGGCCGCGAAGGTCTCGCCGGTGGTGCGGACGCCGTGGATCAGCGGCCCCAGATCCGCCCACCAGTCGGCCCCGTGCATGGCCCCCGGTGCGCCGAGCGCCGCCGGATGGCGATCGCCGAGCACCTCGGCATAGGCCGGGTTGTAGATCGCGATCGCGCTTTCGCCCCAGAAGATCGCCACCGGGGTTCCGGGCGGCAGCAACAGCGCGGCGGCGAGGCGCAGCCGCTGGGGCCATGCGTCCGGCCCGCCCAGCGGGGTATCCGCCCAGTCCCGCGCAGTCGCCAGCGCCGCCAGCATCGGGTCCGAAGGGCTGGTCACAGCGGCGCGCGCATGCGGGCTCAGCCCTCCGCCGGCACGATGGGATTGACCGCACGCCGCGGATCGGGCGCGCGGCGATCGAGCGCCGAGCGGATGCGGTCGGCGAGCTGCTCGCGGCGATAGGGCTTGCCGATCACGTCGAGATTGGTGCCGCGCGGGATGTCGGCGACCAGATCCTCGTTATAGCCGGTCGTCATCAGCACCGGCGTATCGGGATGGGTGGTGCGGAACTGTTCGACCAGCTCGAGCCCGCTCATCCCGCCCGGCATGACGATGTCGGTGAACAGCAGGTCGATCGACTCGGTCTTCAGCCGCTCCAGCGCTTCCTCGCCGCTGGCAGCGAGCAACACGCGGTAGCCCATCGCGGAAAGCTGCTCCTGCGCCAGCGCGCGGACGTCGTCGCTGTCCTCGACGAGCAGAATCGTCTCGCTGCCGCCGGCCACGCCGTTCCCGGCCTCCCGCCGCGGCGCAGGCGGCGGCGCTGCCAAGGCGGCGGCGTTTGCCGTCGGAAACAGCATGCGAATCTCGGCCCCCCCCTCCGGCCCGCTGTCGATTTCGAGCCGCCCCAGCGATTGCTGGACGAAACCATGGACCATCGCAAGCCCCAGCCCGGTGCCCCGCTCCGCGCCCTTGGTGGTGAAGAAGGGCTCGGTCGCCCGGCGACGGACTTCTTCGGTCATTCCGGTGCCTTCGTCGCGAATCCTGAGAACCACGTACTCGCCTTCGGGCAGCTGGTGCTTGGGCGCGTCGCCGTTCAGTTTCCACAGCCCGGTGGAAATGGTCACGGTGCCCCCGCGCGGCATCGCATCGCGCGCGTTGAGCAGCACGTTGAGGACCGCCATCTCGAGATGGGTGGGGTCGACCTGCACCGCCGGCAGCCGGCGCTCGAGCGCGGTCACCAGCCGGATCTGCGCGCCGACCGTATTGTCGAGCAGGTCACCGAAATCGTGGATCAGCTGGTTCAGATCCACCAGCTTCGGCTCGAGCCGCGTCTTCCGCGCGAAGGCGAGCAGCTGGCGGGTGAGCTTCGATCCGCGGTCGGCGGCGCGCGCGGCGTTGGTCAGCAGGCGCTGGTGGCGCTCGTCCTGGACCTGGCTGGCGACGATGTCGACATTGCCGGAGACGACCTGGAGCAGGTTGTTGAAATCGTGCGCGAGGCCGGCGGTCAGCTGGCCGATCGCCTCCATCTTCTGCGCCTGGCGGAACGCCTGTTCGGAGGCGTGCCGGCGCGTCACGTCGAGCTGGCTGGCGAAGAAATAGAGCAGTTCGCCGTCGGGGCCGAGCACGGGCGCGACGAACACCGCGTTCCAGAACGAGCTGCCGTCGCGCCGATAGTTGATCAGCTCCAGCGCGATCGCCTCCCGACGGTCGATCGCGGCGCGTAGCTCGGCCACCGAATCCCGATCGGTCTCCGCTCCCTGCAGGAAGCGGCAGTTGCGGCCGAGAATTTCGCTTTCCTCATAGCCGGTGAGATCGAGGAACGCCTTGTTGGCGAAGACGATCGGATTGTCGGGCTGATTCGGATCGGTGAGCGTCATCGGCATGCGCGTCATCTGGAGCGCGGCGAAGAACACGGTGCTGCGGTCGCCCAGCCCCGGCGTGCCGATGATCGCACGCTTCCAGTGATGCGTCGGGTAATTGCCGGTGGGGCTGTAGCTGGTGGAATCCGTCAGGTCGCCGGCCGGTTCTCCGACGGCCGCCGGCTTCTGTTCGTCCTCATGTTGCACGCGTCTTGTTTCCTCATGGTCGCACCAACCCCTCGGCCAACGCACGAAACGCCGTTTCGGTTGCGAACCTTTTGGAAGTACTAGAAAAAATCTTCAGTCGCGACGCCAGTCGAGCTGCGTCCAGCCGCGCACCGTCGCCAGTTTCGCCAGCGGCCCGTGCGCGTTGACGGCGAAGGCCTCGTCCGCCCATTCCAGCAGCGGCGCGTCGGAGACATGATCCGAATAGGCGCGGACGTAACAGGTTGCGCGGTGCAGCCCCTCTGCCGCCAACCAATTTTCGACCCTGTGGAGCTTTACGGGCCCGTAACAGTTCTCGCCCTCAAGCTCGGAGAGAATATGCCCCTGCCCGTCCCGCTTCGCTTCGGTGGCGATCACGTCGTCAAAGCCCAGCCGCTTGCCGATCGCCTCGGCATAATAATGGTGCGAGGCGGTCGCCATCACCAGGCGGTAGCCGGCGGCGCGATCGGCCTCGATCTGCGCGCGGGCACCTTGCAGCACGCCCTTGCGCAGCTCCAGATCGGCAAAGGCCTCGGCAACGCGCCGCATTTCCGCCGGCGCCAGCGCGCGGCCGAGCAGCAGCCGGTGCGACAGGCGCTTCAGCCGGGCGCGATCGATGCGGCGGGCGAGATAGGCCATGCCCCCCAGCCCCACCACCGGGAACAGCCCCAGCCGCCACGGCGCGCGGGTGCGGGCGACGTGCAGCAGGAACCGCGTCCAGGTCGGCTTGGCGGTGATGGTCTTGTCCATGTCGTAAATGGCGAGGCGTTGCATTGCGCCCTCTAGCCACGAGGGAACTTGCCGTTCCAGCCGGAATCGCGGAAAGGGGGTTTCGATGAGAGCACCCGCCGACTTTGAACGGTCCGACACGAACGGCGAGGCGGTGCTCCGCTTCTCCGGCGACCTCTCGCTTGCCACGCTCGGCGACCTGCCCGATCGACTCGAGGCCGTGGACGGCGCAGTCGCCCGGCTCGACCTGAGCGCGGTCGGCCGGATGGATACGGTGGGCGCCTGGGTCGTGCACCGCTTCGCCCGCGATCGCGGTGCGGCGATCGAGGGACTGAACCCGGACGAACAGCATCTGCTAGAGCAGGTCGTCGCGGCCGAACATCCGATTCAGCTGCCGCCCCCGCCGCCGGGATCCTTGGCCCGCGCGCTCGACGAAATCGGCAAGGCCGTGCTCAACTCCGGGCAGACGCTGTACGGCCTGCTCGGCTTCATGGGCGCGACGGTGCTCGCCTTCTGGCACGTCCTCACCCATCCGCGCCGCTTCCGCTTCAATGCGACGGTGCAGCGCTTCGAGGTGGTCGGCGTCGGTGCGCTGGCGATCATCGGGCTGATGAGCTTCCTGATCGGCATCGTCATCGCCCAGCAGGGATCGGTGCAGCTGCGCCAGTTCGGCGCGGAGATCTATACGATCAACCTGCTCGGGCGACTGACCCTGCGGGAACTCGGCATCCTGATGACCGCGATCATGATCGCCGGTCGCTCGGGCTCCGCCTTCGCCGCGCAGCTCGGTACGATGAAGCTGACCGAAGAGATCGACGCGATGCGCACGATCGGCGTGTCGCCGATGGAGGCGCTGGTGCTGCCGCGCGTCTTCGCGGTGGTGTTCATGCTGCCGCTGCTCGGCTTCTATTCCTCGCTGATTTCCATCATGGGCGGCGGGCTGCTCTGCTGGGTGGACCTCGGCATTCCGCCGGTGACCTTCATCCAGCGCATCCGTGAAGTGGTGCCGCTCACCGATCTGTGGGTCGGCCTCGTCAAGGCGCCGGTGTTCGGCGCGATCATCGCGATGGCCGGCTGCTTCCACGGCATGCAGGTGGAAGGCGATGCCGAACAGGTCGGCCAGCGCACCACCACCGCGGTGGTCCAGGCGATCTTCCTGGTGATCGTGCTCGACGCGTTCTTCGCGGTCTTCTTCACCAATGTGGGCTGGACATGACCGACGCGCGCCAGGACGACCAAGACATCCTCATTCGCGTCCGCGGCCTGCGCAACGGCTTCGGCGAGCAGATCGTCCATGACAATCTGGATCTCGACGTGCGGCGCGGCGAGATCATCGGCGTGGTCGGCGGATCGGGTACCGGCAAGTCGGTGCTGATGCGCTCGATCATCGGGCTGCAGACGCCGATGGACGGCACGGTCGAGGTGTTCGGCGAGAACACCATCGGCCGCGAGGAAACCGAGGCGGTGAACATCCGCAAGCGCTGGGGCATCCTGTTCCAGGGCGGCGCGCTGTTCTCCACGCTGACCGTTTCCGAAAACGTCCAGGTGCCGCTCAAGGAATTCTATCCGGGGCTCGACCAGGCGCTGCTCGAGGAAATCGCCGCCTACAAGGTGGTGATGACCGGCCTGCCGCCCGAGGCGGGCCCCAAATATCCGTCCGAGCTTTCCGGCGGCATGAAGAAGCGCGCCGGGCTCGCCCGGGCGCTCGCGCTCGATCCCGAGCTGCTGTTCCTCGACGAGCCCACCGCCGGGCTCGATCCGATCGGCGCGGCGGCATTCGACGAGCTGACCGCGTCGCTCCAGAAGACGCTGGGGCTGACCGTGTTCCTGATCACCCATGATCTCGACACGCTCTACGCCATCTGCGACCGCGTCGCGGTGCTGGCGGACAAGCGCGTCATCGCGGTGGGCACGATTCCGGAGCTGCTGGCGTTGGACCACCCGTGGATCCAGGAATATTTCAACGGACCGCGCGGACGCGCTGCGGTCGCAGGGCCGAACCGGCCGGTGCATGAGGACAAGAGGGGCTGATGGAAACGCGTTCCAATCATGTGCTGGTCGGCGCGGTGGTGCTGATCCTGCTCGCCGTGCTCTGCCTGTTCATCGTCTGGCTCGCCCGGCTGGGCGGCGGCGACGAGCGCGAATATGACATCTTCTACAAGCAGTCGGTCGACGGCCTGAGCCGCGGCTCGTCGGTCAGCTTCTCCGGCGTGCCCGCCGGCCAGGTGAAGGACATCCAGTTCTGGCGCCCGGATCCCAGCCTGGTGCGCGTGCGGATCAGCGTGCGCCCCGACGTGCCGATCCTCGAAGGCACCAACGCCACCATCCAGGGCAGCTTCACCGGCCCCAGCACCGTCCAGCTGGACGGCGCGGTGAAGGGCGCGCCGCCGATCGAATGCCCCAAGGACAATCCCCGCGCCGCCTGCCCGCTGGGCGTGCCGGTGATCCCGACCAAGGCCGGTGGCCTCGGCGCGCTCTTGAGCTCGGCGCCGAAGCTGCTCGAGCGGCTGACCACGCTCACCGAGCGCGTCTCCGACCTGCTCGACGAGAAGAACCAGGCCTCGATCTCGGGCATCCTCGCCAACACCAACCGGCTGACCAAGTCGCTGGCGGATCGCGGCCCCGAAATCGCCGCGACGCTCGCCGAGACGCGCGTCGCGATCCAGCAGGCCGGCGCCGCCGCGCAGCAGATCGGCCAGCTCGCCGAGACGACCAACGGCATGATGGCCAGCGACATCAAGCCGACCATCGCCAACCTCAACGCCACCATCACCTCGGCGCGCAAGAGCGTCGAGACGCTGGATGCGGCGATCGGCGATGCCCGGCCGGGGCTGCAGAGCTTCTCGAACAAGACCATGCCCGAGGTCGGCCAGCTCGTGCAGGATCTGCGCGAGATGTCGATTGCGCTCACCAATGTCGCGCACCGGCTCGATCAGGGGGGCGCCTCCAGCCTGATCGCCGCGCCCGCGCTGCCCACCTACAAGCCGAAGAAGTGAGGTTCCGGATGAACAAGCCTGTCATCGCCGCGCTGCTCGCCGCCGTGCCGCTGTCCGGATGCATTTCCTTCGCGGCCAAGCCGCCCGCCTCGCTGCTGACGCTCCAGCCGGCGGCGGCACTGCCCGCGGGCGAGGTCCAGCAATCGGGCACGGTCAAGGCCGTGACGATCGGCGCGGTCAACGCGCCGCAGGAACTGGCGACCACCCGCGTGCCGGTCCATTCGGGCCCGGGCGGGACGACGATCGCCTATGTGAAGGACGCGCAGTGGGTCGAGGGGCCCGCCAGCCTGTTCGGCCGGCTGCTCGCCGACACGATCGCCGCGCGCACCGGCCGCATCGTGCTCAGCCGCCGCCAGTCGCTCTCCACCCCGAGCGCCAGCCTGGGCGGCGACCTGCGCAGCTTCGGCATCGATGCGCGCACGAACGAAGCGGTGGTAACCTTCGACGCGGCGCTGGGCCGAGAGGGCAGCCAGGGCTTCGAGCGCCGCCGCTTCGAGGCGCGCGTGCCGGTCTCGGCGATCGACACCGCCGCGATCGGCCCCGCGCTCAACCAGGCCGCCAATCAGGTTGCGGACCAAGTGGCGGACTGGATCGGCAAGTAAGCGCGCGCCGCTGCCTCAGGGCCGGCGGCGAACCGCTGCCGGCAGGTCGCAGACATTGAGCCCGGTCGCCACCGTCGGCGGCGCCGGGTTCTCGCGCAGCGCGATCATCGCGGCATAGCGGGCATTGTCGGCGGCGCGATATTGGAAGTGCGGGCGCTCGTCGGCCGGCAGCTGGCTGGCGAGCTTGACCCACAGGATACCGGTGCGTTCCGCGGCCGTCGCATAGACCCCCATCGCCGCGCCGCTGCGCGGCAGCGCGGAGAGATACTGCATCCCTTCGACGATCCGTCCGACCACGGTGTAGTTGCGATCCAGCCGTCGTGCCGACTGGCCGATCGGGGTGAACAGCTCGGAGCCGCTGCCGGTATCGGGCAACTGATCGCGCGCCACGCCGACCATGCCGTAGCAATGCGTCAGCCACGCCGCCTTGCCGTCGCTGGCGATCGGCCAGCCATCGGCGGTGATGCCGGTGGCGCTCGCATAGGAGTCGGGCTTGGACAGGCGCTGGGCAGGGGTGAAGGCGCCGATCTCGAACTCGGCGGGCGGGCGCGTGAGCAATTCGGGCGGCAGCGGCTTCTTCTCGCTCGCATCGCCCCATTGCGCGACCCAGTTTTCCTGGACGCGGTAGACGCTCTCCCCGTCCCACCAACGCGCGGTGGCGAGCTTGCGGATGTTGCTGACATGCGCCGGCGCGAACCGCGCGGCGAGCCGGATCGCGACTTGGTGGCCCCCCTGCAGCTGGAGCAGCAGGATCTCGTCATCGGGAATATCGTGCCAGTCCTCGGGCAGGGGTTCCGCCGCGGCGGGCGCGGGCCGCGCAGGCGCGGCGGTTTGCGGGGAGGTCTGGGCGGCGAGCGGCGCGGCAGCGAGGGTCGCGGCGAGGACGAGCAGGGTTTTTGCCATGGGAGGAGCTTGGCATGGCAACGGGCGCTTGCCTAGCCGCCCAAGGAACGGTAGGGCCGCGCCTTCCAGGTATCCTGCGGAGCGGTGGCCGAGTGGTCGAAGGCGCTCGCCTGGAAAGTGAGTATACGCCAAAAGCGTATCGAGGGTTCGAATCCCTCCCGCTCCGCCACCTGCGCCCTTTTTAGGGCTCCCCAGACTCCCTGAAAACTGCTAAAAAGCCGCAGAAATCAGCGGTTTTTTCGTCCCGCTGCGTTTCACTCGATCCGACACGATCTCACACGAAGTGTGGGGAAAAGTGTGGGGAAGAATGAGGTGGAGGTGGCATGGGAAAGCTCACTGCGCTCAAGATCCGCTCGTTGACCGAACCCGGTCGCTATTCCGATGGGGATGGCCTGTTTCTGGAAATCAATGGCAAGGGAGCAGCCAGCTGGATCCTCCGGGTCCAGAATAATGGGAGGCGCCAGGATATCGGGCTGGGCTCCTCGAAGGTCGTTTCTCTCAAAGAGGCCCGGGAAGCCGCGTTCGCCACGCGCCAGAAGATCGCGCAGGGCATCGACCCTGTCGCTGAACGGAAGCAGGAGCGGCAGGTCATTCCGACGTTCCGACGAGCTGCCGAAATGGTCCATGAGGAACACGAAAAGGCTTGGAAGAATGGCAAGCATCAGAACCAGTGGATCGCGACGCTGAAGACCTACGCCTTTCCGAAGATGGGCGACCGGTTGGTCAGCGATATCGAGGGGCCGCTGATCCGCGATGTGCTGGCGCCGATCTGGCTGGCGAAGCCGGAAACAGCGCGCCGCGTAAGGCAACGCATCGGCACAGTTCTCGACTGGTCCTACTCACGCGGGTTTCGCGCGACCGAAGCACCGATGCGTTCGCTGTCCAAGGGGCTGCCTCGCCAGCCCAAGAAAGACAACCATTTCGCGGCTCTGCCGTATGCGTCGGTACCGGATTTCATTGAGAAGCTGGGCGCGCGTGTATCGGTGGGCCGCCTAGCGTTGGAAGCGCTGATCCTAACAGCTGCGCGATCAGGGGAAATCCGAGGTGCGACTTGGTCTGAACTCGATCTGGAAGCAGCGTTGTGGACGATCCCGGCTGAACGGATGAAAATGGGGCGGGTGCATGTTGTACCCCTTGCACCCGAAGCGGTGGCCGTGTTCGAGCGCGCCAAGAAGTTCAAGGCTCGAGCTTGCGACTTAGTGTTCCCCGGCCAGAACGTAAAGAAGCCGCTTTCCGATATGACCCTTCTCAAGATTCTCCGCGACATGGATCTCGCGGTGACCGTGCACGGGTTCCGCTCGGCTTTTCGCGATTGGGTGGCGGAGCAGACTGACTATTCGGGCGAGATCGCAGAAGCGGCGCTCGCCCACACGGTCTCGAACAAGGTCGAGGCAGCCTATCGGCGAACCGACTTCCTCGACAAGCGACGGCTCCTTATGCGCGATTGGAGTGCCTTCGGCACAAAGGCGCGTGTTCGAACGATCAGCGAGCAGGTGGAAGCGGGGAAATCTGGACGAAGTTGACGTTGAACCTTCCGCGTGTATTATATGAATAATAGATAGGCGAAAGATTTAGTTTGCGCTTTTCACTTGGGTTTCTGCTTGCTTGCCTATCAGCTGGTACGACGCTTGGCGGACCGTCGGCAATGTCGCAGCGATCCGTTTCGCAAGGCGCCGCTTATGGCCCATCCAAGTTAACGCCACGGTACCATACACTCCCAGCGCTTCTCCCTTCGAGGGTGCGCGACACCTGGTCTACGAGGTGCACCTGACGAATTTCTCGTAGTCGCCGATCCCATTGCGACGCGTCGATTTGATCGATGGCGACGCTCCCGCGGCAGCGTCGCTTGCTAGCCTTTTTGCGGGCGCGTTGGCGGCTCTTGTGCGCACGGTCGGCTAGGAAGATCGCGCGGCAATGATGCCGCTTCCCGCTGAGGGCACCGGATCGCTACCCTCGAGGTCAAGATCCCGGAAAGGCAGCGCATTCCCCGACATCTCGTTCGTCGTGTCTCAATAGTCGGGCCGATGTAAGGTGACCGCCCAGGACGTCCAGCGACGACGCACTGGCGTGCATCGCAACTGTTCCGTATCGTCAAATCGATGTTCAAAATTAGTACGACCTGCCCCGCGAGTTTGAAGATTGCCGATGCACGAAAGGCAGTTCTTTCGGTAGGTTGCGGCCGAATGCGTCGCCATCCTGCCGAGGGAATGCCGCTTACAGGATGCCGTCGGATCGAAGCCGGCGCGCCCCGTCTATCGAAGGTGCTGGAAATCTGAGAATTCGCTCACTGCCGCCTTTGCGTGAGCGCTCTCGAGACGCCCTCACTGCCGCGGGGCGCACGTTTTCACGGTCGTCGCCCAATCATTCAGCCCCAGATAGGCTGGAGGCGGCATCGGCGTGGCAGCTTCGGTTCCTGGAGAGCACCAGGTCTAGGCCAGCCGAATTCGGGTTCACGCATCGCGGGCATTCGGCTCCCACCTTGCTCTCGACGCCCCTCGCGATACCACCGTCGGACGTTCGCAGGCATATGCGGCGCCAGCAGAATAGCGGCAGCACCGGGACAGTGCCGCGATGACGCTTAGCACCCCGCTCGACGCCTGCTTGTTGCAATCCGCATAGGCGGTCCAACTTCATCGATGTACCATTCGGGACAACGATCTTCTTTTATGGCGACAATCCTGAAGTGATTGCGGGATGACATTGCAATTTTATAACTATATTTTGAGAACTGAGGCTTCATTGTTATTCGCTCAGATCTCGGCAACTTTTCTTCTATTTGACACAATGGCGCTCGCTTAACTCTACAGTTGTTCTGTATGTCGTACCAATAAACAGGATAAGATCCGTTTCGCCTATGATAATCATCGAACACTAGCCTCATCTGACTTAGGTACTGAGGGGGATTATTTGGTTTGATATATTGTGCGCTAGACTGAGTGGGAAGCAAAGCGCAGCAACCAGTAGCAACCAAACATAGCGCTAACCTTTGCCTCCGCGCGACCATCAGAATGACCCCTTGATGACATTATAAATGTTAGGCAGGGGATACAACTCAATCGCCCCGTAAGTTGCTCGAGCTCTATCCATTATAGCAGAAAAATTCCCTTGGTCAGACAAGCTCTTGTACGCAATGGTGTCAGAATAAAATCCTGGATCAGACGTTTTGATAGAATTCTGCTGCGTCTGATTTAGTCCTGAAAATGCGTAAGCCGTGACAAGTTTACCCAAAGCTTCTTCGTATATGGAACCGCCATGATAGCCGAATTCATTTGCTAATGCAGCATGAAGGCCTTCGTGCGCTAGTACAAGTGCTGTACCAATCGGATCCGACTTGAATGAAGAAGATAGAAAAATGAACTCACCTGCCGGCGTTTCAGCGTGCTGATCAGGCCATCCGTCTACAAAAACAACTCTCTTTTGATCCAACGCCTTTAAGATATCGTGTTCTATATCCATGCCATTTAATTTAAACGCATGAAAACCAGCGTTTACCTTTAAGAGGTCTATGGCGTTTTGCTTATCTGCATGGCTCATTTCGCCAGATGCATGGCTCTGTATTCCAGAGAAATTATTAACGGATCCCAATCCGGCATTAAGAAGGTTTGCCTGGGAAATTCCGCTGAAATCCGCGTTGAACGTCCAATAACCGTGATCAGGACCAGAAGTTACGACTATGTCATCACCGGAAGTTGGTGCCGTTCCTGACGAGTGATATGTTCCGTCATAGAATATGCCGTTAACATAAGCCGATAGATGATCACCATTTGCACTGCGTATAGCGACCTCATCTGCCGCAAATGAACCATATTGCGCGCTACCATACATTAATTGGTTAGCGCTGATGTTACGCAGAGTCTCGGGATCCGTATCGCCGTTCCAGTCTCGCCAATATTGTGCGTTCGCGCCAGGGTCATGCACCGGTATGTGGCTGTCGAACGGCCAAGGACTGGCGTCCCCGCCTATGTCGTGATCATAGCTACTGCCAACATAATCGTTGTGCTGCGCCTCCGTATAAGAAAGCTCGTCCATAAAAGCCTGAAGAGCTTCCTGCGCAGAATGGCCAAAATTGGCCAGAGTAGCGACCGGCGGCGGAGCGGCGCCCCCACCTCCGCCAGCGCCAGGATCCCCTCCCCAAACCCAAGGCCCCTCTTCGCTTGTCTGCTGACCGCCGCCTGCTACGTAGCATAACTCAACAAAAGAAAGCTCGCGCACTACCCACCCCTCCCGCACTCGGAACGCACTCAAGTGACACACCGATCAGATTTTTCAAGCGATACTTGGCGTTGCCGTTGGTCGTGCCCTGATCCGCGCCCCCTCGACCCGGAGCGAAGTTCGCGAATACGACAATTGGCTGAACGCATAGCTGCTTACGGCTTAACCTGCCGATGCGGGCCCGTTGATAGTTTCGGAACGGAATCCAAGTTTTCTTTCATTGCCATTAGTGCGGAGCAAAATGTTGTCCCTCCTGGGGATAACAACTATTGGTTGCAAAAATGTCGAGGGCTATTCTTGCGCCCGTCTATAGAGCCGATTTTTTTCTCCTATCACCACAAGTTGATGAATTCGTCACTTGATCGCGTCAGCGCGAAAAAACTCGTGTCCGCATTAATTGCCAAAGAATCAAAATTTCGCGAGCGAGAGGGCGTCGGGCGATCGGCAAATGGAAATGTAGGATTCGAACCGCCAAACTGGGCTGGTAATTGGCTGGCGAGAATTTCCATCGCTCAAGAGCAATCGAGTCTAGAAACATTAATGCCAATATACACGTTTGTATCGACAATCATGGCTCACCCTTTCGCCGACGGCAATGGGAGACTGGCCAGGCTACTTTCTTTAGCCTCGTTATTGCGATTATCCGGATTGTCACATCCTATTATAGGAGTGTCTCCTTCTTTCTATCGTTTCGCCGAGACGCTGGGGGCAGCTTTAGACGAGCTGACGTCAACCGGAGATTGGCGGCCAGTAACGGATTGCTATATAAGCATAATCGATGATGCTTTGTTGCTGGGCGCGGCCCTCAAGGAGCGATACTAGCATTTTAAGCGCGATAAACTATCTTTGCGCCATATCGCTGATATCATGAGACAATTTCGATTATCCCAGGTCAGCCGTGCGTTACCTTTGAAGCTGGCGCGGAAAGTTCTTGAATGATACTAATAGACTACGACGCCGTCTTGCACGCCGATCTGTTTTACAGTCACAGGAGCACGCTTTCGACAGAGGGTACCCTCTGCTTATGCTGTGGATGATTCAATACTGCACAATCGCGATTTTTCACGTCTGCTGGGTGGGCGTCAGTTGAGAATTTCGCCCTTCGCAATGACCATTGGGGAGCGCTCCATGCGCTTCTTGCCGGCATCGTAGCCTTTCGGACGTCCATCCCATCACCTCAGGACCAGCCGCCACTTCGCATTGGGGACGACGTTTCCAGAGTATAGGCTGCCGCGCCCATGCTGCCCGCGGGCGGTGGACCTCCACATTGGTCACTCCAAGAAAGGCGTCGCAAGCTTCGGGAATCATAGCGGCGTCGGATGGGTCAACCTCATTCGTACCATTCTCATGCAGCGCCCGCGATATCAGTTTGTAGCGTCGAGGGGGAAGTTTTAGATCTTCGGTGACCGTGATTTCGGCAGTGCTTTACTGAGCTGCTGCACCCGACCTTCAGACACAAGAAATACGCGGTCCGCCGCTTGCACCGCCATCGGGCGGTGGGCAATCACTATCCGGGTCATCGTCAGGGCCGTCAATGACGTCATCACAGCATCTTCGGCCACGTGATCGAGGTTTGCGGTGCCTTCGTCCATGAACAATAGCTGCGGCTGCGAGTAGAGCGCGCGCGCTAGCAAGACCCGCTGCTTTTGCCCACCGGATAGCGTTGAGCCCATATCACCGACTAGCGTATCGTAGCGTAGTGGCAGGGCTTCGATTTCGTGGTTGATGTTGGCGAGCCTAGCGCATTCGCGGACGCGGTCCATGTTGGGCTCGGGATCGAAAAACGCGATATTTTGCGCCAAGCTACCGGCATAGAGATTATCGTTCTGCGCTACGGAGCCTACCCTTCGGCGGTAGGCCTGCTTGGACATCCCCAACAACGGCCTTCCGCCGATCAGCACTTGGCCTCCAGTGGGCTCGAAGAGTCCCATCATCAGTTTCATGAGAGTCGTCTTGCCGCCGCCAGACGGTCCCACGAACGCCACTAACTCACCGGGTTCTATCTTCAGGTTCACCTTGGCGAGCACAGGAGCTTCGCCGACGCCGTAGCTGTAGCGAACGTCGCGCAGCTCTATCGCGCCGCAATCCTCGGGGAGGTCGGTCGTACGTAGATGAGCTTTGTCTTCAGGTGGCGAGAGCGCAATATCCGACATGCGACCTAAATGGACTGACAGCAGCTTAAAGCCAACCGCCTGCCCAACGAGCCGAATCCCTGCGTCAAGAAACTGCTGTTTGTAAGCTTGAAATGCGAAAATCGTCCCGACCGTCAGTGTACCGCGTAACGCGAACGACACCGCAATGTAGATGAACAACACCCGCTCAATTGCGATCACGAACTGGGCGGCAGCGTCAAAGGCTGCGCTTAGCGTCCCGGACAGGATCGCGGCATTCACCGCGTCGGCCTTCTTTCGCTGCCAGATTCGCTGGCGATTGCCTTCCTGCCCGAAGGACTTAATCGCCGCGATCCCGCGCACGCTTTCAATGAAAGCGCTCTGCTCGGCGGCTGCGGTGGTGATCGCGCTCACACTGCGAAGTCTGAGAGCCTGGAAAAAGGCGAGGCGCAACGCTAGGTAGCTGGCTAACGCCATTGTCGCGAGCGCCGCCAGTTCCGGCGAATAAATAAACATTAGCGCGAGCGTCGTCAGCGCCATGATCCCATCGAGCAATGAAGTGAATAGCCCGTTACTTAACACCTGGCTGATTGGCTGCGTGGCGCCGAAGCGCGAAATCACGTCGCCGACGTGACGTTTTTCGAACCAAGAGAGGGGAAGTCGCATCAGGTGTCGAAACAAGTTCACCACGATGTGGTAAGATAGCGAATTGTTGAGTTTTAGGACAACGATCGACCGTAGCCACGTAGAAACAAGGTCGATGACTGCGAGCCCGCCGAACCCAAGCGCGAGCACGAGCAGCAGCTCGGTATCTGATGAAGGAAGAGCCTGATCTATTGCAATCTGAAGATAAAAAGGTCCCGCGAGGGCAATTATCTGGATGACGATCGAGAGTAGCGCGATTTGCCTGATGGTCGTCCAGAAACCCCGCGAAGATGACCAGAGTTGGGTAATGCCTAAAGTGCGCCGCTCAGTTCGGGGGTGAAAACTATCCGATCGCATCAACTCAAGCAAAATTCCCGTCCAGCGCTTAGCGAACTCGGCTTCGGTTACCCGCAAACGGCCGATCGCTGGATCATGGACAATGAACCGCCGACGAGACCCGCGACCGGTTATTCCCGCCAAAACAACGAAATGATTCAGATCCCAGTGTAGAATAGCGGGAAACTCGATCTTTCGCAGTTCTCCTATCTCGCCGCGCAGGGGGCGCGCGACGAACCCGATCTCTTCGGCAATATCGACGAGTTGCTTGAGTGTCGCCCCCTTCAGCGAGACGCTAAACCGCATCCGTAACGTGCCGAGATCGACGTTATGACCGTGCGCACTCGCGACCATCGCGATGCATGCCAAGCCGCATTCGCTCGCTTCGCTCTGGATGATGACGGGTGTCCCGGAGGGGCTCCCCAGCCCGTCGTCGTTAAACATGGCCGCCATATCAGGTCCGCTTGCTTACAGACTGTAAGGGCAGCAGCAGCCATTGTAGGAACGACCGGCGCTCGAGCACGATGCTGCCCGCGAGCGTCATGCCTGGCTGGAGCTGGATGCGCTGACCATCTGCCTCCACCGACTGTTGGTTGATCGCGACTACGATGCGGTAGACTGGCTCGTCGAACTTAATCGCGACCCGGAGATCGCGCGGATCGAGCGCGGTTCGTGAAATTGCTGTCACTGAGCCCTTAAACGTACCAAACCGCTGAAAAGGAAAGGCCTCATACATCAAACGCACTTCCTGGCCGACACGAATAAACCCAATCGCGCGCGACGGGGCGTACATTTCAGCCCGCACCGTGGATTTGACGGGCACAATCGTCATCAACGGCTCGTCGGCGCGGACCGAACTGCCGAGTCCGGTTTGAAGACCCGTTATAGTGCCCGAGATCGGCGCGATCAGCCTGTAGCCGCTAGCGCCGCGCAGTTGCGCCCGTTGCTGTTCAAGCGCGCCGACAGAGGTCTTAACCTCGTTGACCTGCCGCAGCGTCTCGCCGCCTAGCTCGTTAAGCGTCGCTGTGATACCCGCCTGCTCCTGTTCCAACGCCACCTTCTGCTGTCGAAGCGCACCGAGTTGCTGCTGGGACGAAAGCCAATTCTGCCTTCTAGCTTCGTATTGAGTTCGGCTGACAAAACCTTTCTGCACAATTTCGTTCAATTGTTCAAACAGTTGTTTGTTGGAGGCGACTAGTTCCTGCTGAAGGATGATCTGGTTCGAGACCTCCACGAGCTTGGCAGTGACGGCCTGCATATTAGAGTACAGGCGAGCACGCTCCTTCTGTTCGTACGACCTTGCAAGCTGCATCTGCTTGTCAGCGAGCGCGAGACGCCGGTCAAGCGTCGCTACACCGCTGCTGCCAACTACCGACCCAGTCTCGTCCTGCCGATCGGCTTTGATCACCCCTATCGGAGCGCCCGCGCGCACCGTGCTCCCGTCCCGCACAAACAGCCGGTCGACCACCCCCGGTGTGGACGCAACGATCTGCGCCGAGGGTCGATCGGTAACCAGGGTTCCACGCACAACCTCAGTTCGTGCGTAACTGCCTAGAACCAGCCAAAGAGCGAGCCCAACCATAATTAGCAAGATTAGCCACACCAAAAGCTCGGTGGACAATCGCCGGGTCACGATCAACTCGCCGTAGAGGCGATACTGCCTATGTTCAAGCGCCTCCTGGCGGAAAAGTGACAAAAAACACCCCCGTATGCCGTACCTCGGCCGGCACGCCTCATGCTTATGAATGGCAGCTTATATCGCGGCCGACCAGGTATTAGGAGGTTGAAGCTCGAACGTCACCTGGCTGCGTCGGCATTTGCCAACGGATTAGGGTTGAACTGCACGATGAACTACAATCTGGTCGGAATGGTGGGCGAACTGCTGGACGCCTATGTCAGCCGCATTATCCTTATTGGCGACAATGTGACGATCGACGATCGACGATCGCTCCGCCGCGCCGC
>NZ_CAJYTI010000028.1 GCF_913777625.1 uncultured Sphingomonas sp. | reverse complement strand
GATGTCGAAATGGGCCCACTGGGCCTTGGCCGGCACGAATTCCTTGAGGAACAGCGCCGCGGTGATTGCGCCGCCGAAGGGACCCTCGGCCGCGTTGACCATGTCGGCCACGTCCGATTTAAGCAGGTCCTTGTAGGGATCGTAGAGCGGCATCCGCCAGATCGGATCGGCCTCTTCCTCGCCGGCGGCCAGGATCTCGGCTGCGAGCGTGTCGTCATTGGCGAACAGCGCCTGCAGGTCCGCGCCCAGGGCGACACGGGCGGCGCCGGTAAGGGTGGCGAAGTCGAAGACCAGCTCGGGATCCTTTTCCTCGGCCTTGGTCAGGGCGTCGCCCAGGATCAGCCGGCCCTCGGCGTCGGTGTTGCTGTTCTCGACGGTGATGCCCTTGCGCGAGATCATCACGTCGCCGGGGCGGGTGGCTTCGCCGGAAATCGAGTTCTCGACCGCCGGAACGAGCATATGAAGGCGCACCGGCAGCTTGTTCTGCATCACCAGCTCGGCGAGCGCGAGGGCGTGGGCGGCTCCGCCCATGTCCTTCTTCATCAGCCGCATGCCGGCCGCCGGCTTGATGTCGAGCCCGCCGCTGTCGAAGCAGACGCCCTTGCCGATGATCGCGATGCGCGGATGCTCGGGGTTGCCCCATTCGAGCTCGATCAGCCGCGGCTCGCGGCCCTTGCCGGCCGCCTGGCCGACGGCATGGAGCATGCCATAGCCCTGCTTCAGCTCGTCGCCCTTCACCACCGTGAAGGTGGCGCCGTACGCCTTGGCAAGCTCGGCGCCGGCAGCTTCCAGATCGGCCGGGCTCATGTCGTTGGCGCCGGTGTTGATCCGATCGCGCAGCTTGAAGGTAACGGCGGCCATGCGGACCGCCTCTTCCATCTTCACCGGATCGGCGGTGAGCAGCACGCGCGGCCCCTGCGGCTTGGCATCGGCCTTCTTGTAGCGATCGAACTTGTACTGGGCGACGAGCCAGCCATAGATCGCCTTGCCGGGCTCTGCGCCTTCCACGCGGTAGCTGCCCTCGGGCAGCGTCTCGGCCAGCTTGGCGAGGCACCAGGGGCCGAGCTTGTCGATATTGGCGACGACCGAAACGACCGACCAGTCCTCGGGTGCGTCGCCGGGCAGGATCGCGCTCGAAAAAGCCGAGCCGCTGAGCTTCTGCGCGGCGGCGGCGGCGCGGTGGCGCGGTGGCTGGGCCGCGAGCCAGGCGTCATAGCCCTTGGCGTCGATGAGGTGGATGGTGCGAGCGGCCTGGCCGCGATCGGGCTGAACGAGCGTGTTGGGATCCGTCATACGCATGATCTAGGACGCGGGATGCCCCGCGCCTAGCCGTGCTGCCATGGATTTTTGGGAAGCGGGCTCAGGATCCGCCCGCGCCGGCCAGCAGCTTCTTCCAGCGCGCATCGAGCTTCACGCCTGCCTGCTCCCGCTTCACATGACTGACCAGCGAAAGGCCCCGCAGCGTAAGGCTGTGCCCGCTCAGGAACTTGCCGGTGATACTGTAGCCGAGGTCATACAGTGCGACATCCTCGTGCGGCTCGCCATCCGCGAGGAAGCGGGTGACGATGACGACCGGCAGCCGTTCGTCGCCACGGCTGGCGTCCGGCAGGTGGGCGTCGTTGCGGGCACGGAAAAGCGCATGCTCGAACCAGCCCGCGTCGATGCGAGGCTCGCCGGTCGTCTCGGCGGGCGAGAGCTGGAGCGCGGGCGGGAACAGCACGGTCTGGCTCTGCACGGTTTGGTCCGACGCCGAGGTCTTGAGCGCCAGTTCGTGCTTGCCCGTCTCGCCCGCGACCAGCACCAGCCGGCTCGCCCTGGTCGCGGCGCGCGAGGCGCTCGCGGCCTGTTCGGCCTTGGTCTCGCGGCGATCGTTCCAGTTGTTCCACAGCGTCAGGCCGGAGATGCCGACCGCGATGACGCCGACGATCTCGCCGAAGGTGATCCAGCGGCGGCGGGTGGCCCTGGCCTTTTCCTGCTGCTCGGTACTGCTCATCGCGGCATCACCAGGAACTGCTCGAACTTGCCCTCGGCGCCGGGCTCGGCATAGGTCACCGCGACCAGATTGCGATCCTTGTAGCGGATCAGATAATTGCGGTTGACGAAGCCACCGCGCAGCCGCGCCTTGCTGATCGGTGCGAAGGCCAGCGGCTCGCCGAGCGGGGTCAGGCTGTCGCGATAGTCGGTCAGCACCGTGGTATCGAAGAAATAGTTCGCGTCCTCGGTCATCAGGCTGCGATCCGGCGTGCCGGCGCGGAGCTGGTCGAACAGTTTCCGCGCGAGCGCATCGCGCTGCTGGTCGAGCGTGAGGGCGGCGGGTTGCTTGGCGACGGGGAGGAGCAAATCGGTGATCCCCTGCGCGATCTCTTCCTGCGCACCGCCGAAATCGGCGCTGACCAGCGAGACGACGGCGAACTTGTCCTCGGGGATGACGACGTTGCTCGACAGGAAGCCCACCGCCTCGCCGCCATGCGACACTTCCTTCTTGCCGCCATGCTCGCCGAGCGACACGCCCAGGCCATAATGCGTCGGCGACCCGTCGAGGAGCTTCACCTCGGTTTCCTGCGTCGCCCATTCGGCGGCGGTGAGCACCTTGCGATCGATGCGGGCGATGTCCCACTTGGCGAGATCGGCGGCGCTCATCGCCAGTTCGCCGGCGGCCCAGAGCCAGCCATCGGCGGCGGGCTTGGCGGGGCGGACGGGGCCCAGCGCGTAGCGGTGCGTGCCCTGTGGGAAGCCCTTGCCGATCGCCTTGTCCTGATCGATCGCCTTCATGCCCAGCGGCTTGAAGATCTTCGCCTCGAGATACTCGAGGAGCTTCTTGCCCGACGCCTTCTCGATGATCATGCCGGCGACGACATAGCCGGTGTTCGAATATTGCCAGGCGGTGCCGGGGGCGAAATCGAGCGGCTTCTTCGCCCAGCGATCGACGATCTGCTGCGGCGTCACTGCCGTTTCCATCGCCTTGAAGTTATAGTCCTGGGGCCAATAGTCCTGCAGGCCGGCGGTGTGGCTGAGCAGCTGGCGGACGGTGATCTTGTCGGCGTCGGTCACGTCCGGCACCCATTTCGAGACCTTGTCGTCGAGGCTGAGCTTGCCCTCGTCGGCCAGCAGGAGGATCGCGGCCGCCGTGAACTGCTTGGAGATCGACGCGATCTGGTATTTGGCGTTCGCGTCCGGCCCCTTGGCGATGCCGGGGCCCTGATCGCCATAGGCCTTGGTGAAGACGATCTTGCCGTCGCGCACGATCGCGATCGAGGCGGACGGCACGCCGCTGCTCTTCAGCGCATCGGCGACGATCGTGTCGACCTTGGCAGCCTGCTCGGGCGTGAGCTGCTGCGCGGCGGCGGGGGTGGCGATCAGCAGGGTGGCGGCAAAAGCGGAACGGAACATCGGGCCTCCGGGAGATGATGCCCGAGGCTTAGCGCCGCCTGCGCACCCTGCCAACGAGGATCAGTCCATCGGTACGCCGTACAGGTCGTGCTCGTCTGCGTCCTCGATCAGGACGCGGACGATGTCGCCCTGTTCCAGATGCCCGGCGTCGCGGAGGAACACTTCGCCGTCGATCTCCGGGGCGTCGGCCTGGCTGCGGCCGGTGGCGCCGCCTTCCGCGTCGACCGCGTCGATGATCACCTCCAGCTGGCGGCCGATCTTGGCCTCCAGCTTGGCGGCGCTGATCGCAGCCGTCTTCTCCATGATCCGGGCGTAGCGCTCTTCCTTGACTTCCTCCGGTACCGCGCCGGGCAGGTCGTTGGCCGAGGCGCCTTCGACCGGCTCGAAGCGGAACGCGCCGACGCGGTCGAGCTGGGCTTCGTCGAGCCAGTCGAGCAGATACTGGAAGTCCGCTTCGGTCTCGCCGGGGAAGCCGACGACGAAGGTCGAGCGGATCGCGATGTCCGGGGCGATCTCGCGCCAGCCGCGCAGCCGCTCCAGCACCTTGGCTTCGTTGGCCGGGCGCTTCATCGCGCGCAGGACGTTGGGCGCGGCGTGCTGGAACGGAATGTCGAGATAGGGGAGCACCAGCCCCTCGGCCATCAGCGGGATGACCTGGTCGACATGCGGGTAGGGGTAGACATAGTGCAGCCGCACCCAGGGCGCGATCTGGCCGAGCTCGCGGGCCAGGTCGGTCATGTGGGGCACGACTTCGCGGCCCTTCCAGGCGCGCGGCTCCTTGCGGATGTCGATCCCGTAGGCCGAGGTATCTTGGCTGATGACCAGCAGTTCCTTGGTGCCGGCGGCAACCAGCTTCTCCGCCTCGCGCAGGATCGCGTCGGGCCGGCGGCTGACCAGGTCGCCGCGCAGCGACGGGATGATGCAAAAGCTGCAGCGATGGTTGCAGCCTTCCGAGATCTTCAGATAGCTATAGTGGCGCGGCGTGAGCTTGAGCCCGCTGTCCGGCACCAGATTGACGAAGGGCGAGGGCGGCATCGGCGCCGCATCGTGCACCGCGCCGACGACTTCCTCATATTGATGCGCGCCGGTGACCGCGAGCACATTGGGGAAGCGGGCGCGGATGACCTCGGCTTCCTTGCCCATGCAGCCGGTAACGATCACCCGGCCGTTCTCGGCGATCGCCTCGCCGATCGCCTCGAGCGATTCTTCCTTGGCGCTGTCGAGGAAGCCGCAGGTATTCACCAGCACGACGTCCGCGCCGGCATAGTCCGGCGACAGCGCATAGCCGTCCGAACGGAGCTTTGTGAGGATACGCTCGGAGTCGACCAGATTCTTGGGACAGCCGAGCGACACCATGCCCACCTTGGGGGCTTCGGGGAGTCGCGTTGCCATGATTGGATGCGCACATAGGGCGCGCCGGTTCGAATTACCAGCGCCGGCGCTGTCCCGTCGCAGAACTACGCAGAATGCGTCGTACGCCCGAAATCAATCCCGACGTCCCAGTCAGCGTTTTCATCGGTTTCTTTTCGCAACGTTGAATCGGCTCGCTTGCTTAATCCCCTTTCCATATGTGCGCGATAAATCGGTACGACGTGGCGTATGGGTGTCATTGATAATGCAGCTGGTAGGAATGCTCTTGCATGGCGGAACATTGATTTTCATCAATGCTTTGCTGTCGTTTCTTTCCAGTTTCGCCTTTCTTCTCTCCTATTGGATCCAGCCGCCCCTGGTGCCACCGCGCAGCTTGTTGTGCTGGGGCGTCGCCTATCTGAGCTTTGCGGCAGGGTTCGCGGTGCTGATGCTGCCCGCCTTCACGATCGATGCGCCCGGGCTGGGCCTTCTCGGCAATCTTCTGATCGATGCCGGTGCCGCACTGAACCTGGTCGCGATCGTCCTGTATCTCAACCGCCCCCGCACCGAACTGTGGGTGCTGGTTCCGGCGACGCTGCTGGCGCTGATCGAGGCCGGCTATGTCCTTTCGCATTTCGAGAATATGCGGGTGATGGTGGGGCTGGGGTGTGCGGCGCGGGGCATCCTGACCGTCGCGGCGGCCATGGCGCTGTGGCAGTGTGCCGACGAGTCCCGGCGACCGGTCGCTCGGCTGGCGTCGGCCATCCACGGCATCTGGGCATTGATGCTGCTCAGCCGGATAGCGTGGTGGCTGTTCAACCCCGCTGCCGAGGTCACCTTCGATCCCACGACGGCGTTCGGGCTCACCGCCAGGCTCGTCCTCACCTGCGCGATCACGCCCTGCTTCCTGTGGATGCTCGCCCGCCAGCTCGATGCAGAGCTGCTGCGCTATGCCTCGCGCGATGCGCTGACCGGACTCGTCAATCGCCGCGTCGTCTGGGAGCAGGGGCAACTGCGATTGGCCCAGGCAGCGCGGCAGCACCGTGCGCTGGCGGTGCTGCTGATCGATGTCGATCACTTCAAGAAGGTCAACGACAGCTGGGGGCATGCGGCGGGAGACGCGGTGCTGGCCGCGGTGGCCCGGGCGCTGGCCGGGGCGGCGTCCGCTGGCGATCTGGTGGGGCGGATCGGCGGGGAGGAGTTCCTGGTATTGCCGGCGCATCCCGGTACCGCGTCGGCGCTTGCGGAGCGGCTGCGCGCCGCGGTGGCGGACCTGCATATCGCGGTGGAGGGCGGCGCGATACTCCGCTGCACGATCAGCGTGGGCCACGCGGAGACGCAGGACGGCAGCGACGCGTGGCAGCGCCTGGTGAACGAGGCCGACCGCGCGCTGTATGCGGCGAAGCAGGCCGGCCGAAATCGCGTTGTTTCGGTGGCGACGACCGCCTCGCGCGGCACGGACGGCACCACCGCCGTCGCGCTGGCCTGACGCCTGCGGCCTTTACGGATACGAGCGCGTCCCCGATAGGTTTACCGCATCACCAGCATTCCCCGGGAGATACCGTCATGACCGCGACCATCGCAGAGCCTGTCCAGCTGCCGACCCGCTCGGGGCTCGTCATCGACGTGCGCACCGTGCGTCCGGACGACGAGGCGTTGCTCAAGGACTTTTTCGACCACGTCTCGAACGAGGACCGCCGCTTCCGCTTCTTCACCGCGAGCCCGCACCTCCAGCCGCATCAGGCGGCGGCGTTGATCCATGTCGATCACCAGAAGACCGAGAGCTATCTGGCGTTCACGGCCGAGGGCGGGCAACTGGTCGCATCGGCGATGCTCGCCTGCGACGATGCCATGGAAACGGCCGAAGTCGCGATCTCGATCCGCGCCGACCGCAAGGGGCAGGGGGTGGGCTGGAGCCTGCTCAACTACATCACCGGCGAGGCCAAGGCGCGTGGCGTGAAGCGGCTGCAGTCGATCGAAAGCCGTGAGAACCACCTGGCGATCGAGCTGGAGCGCGAAATGGGCTTCGTCGCGCGCGAGGTCGAGGGCGATCCGAGTGTGGTGCTGCTTGAAGTACAGTTCTGACGAAGGCGGCCCGGCCCAGGGCCGGGGCCGCCCCTCGATCAGCGGAACGGCGGTTCGTTGAACGCGCGCAGCTTGCGGCTGTGGAGCTTGGCGCCCTCGCGGCGCAGTTCCTCGCAGGCTTCGATGCCGATCTTGAGATGCTCGGCGATCGCCCGCTCGTAGAAGCGGTTGGCCTGACCGGGCAGCTTGAGTTCGCCGTGCAATGGCTTGTCCGAAACGCAGAGCAGCGTCCCGTACGGCACGCGGAAGCGATAGCCCTGCGCCGCCAGCGTCGCCGATTCCATGTCGACGCCGACCGCGCGACTCAGCGAGAAACGCAGCGCCGACTGCGAGTAGCGCAGTTCCCAGTTGCGGTCGTCGGTGGTGACGATCGTGCCGGTGCGCAGGCGCTGCTTGAGTTCGTCGCCCGACTGGCCCGAAACCGTTTCTGCCGCGCGCGCCAGGGCCTGCTGGACTTCGGCGATGGCGGGGATGGGGATCTCCGGCGGCAGCACGTCGTCCATGATATGGTCGTCGCGCAGATAGGCGTGGGCGAGCACATAGTCGCCGATCCGCTGGCTCGGGCGCAGGCCGCCGCAATGGCCGATCATCAGCCACGCTTCGGGGCGGATGACCGCGAGGTGATCGGTGATCGTCTTGGCGTTGGAAGGCCCCACGCCGATATTGACCAGCGTGATGCCGGTGCGGCCTTCCGCCATCAGGTGATAGGCCGGCATCTGGTGCCGACGCCAGGCGCCGTCGCTGACCAGCCGGTCGGCGTCCGCCGCATCCTCGATCACGATCCCGCCCGCGCCCGACACGCCGGTGAAGCGGCTGTCCGGACCCAGCTGCGCACAGGCCCAGCGGACGAACTCGTCGACATAGCGGTGATAGTTGGTGAACAGGATATACTGCTGGAAATGCTCCACCGGTGTGCCGGTATAGTGCTTGAGCCGCGCCAGCGAGAAATCGGTGCGCAGCGCATCGAACAGCGCCAGCGGCCGGGTCTCGTCCTGGCTCATCCAGATGCCGTCGGCGATCTCGTCGCCGATGTGCGACAGTTCCGTCGCGGGGAAATGTCGGCCAAGCTCGGTCGCCGACACGTCGTCGAGGCTCAGGATCGTGTTGGGATCGAGCACATAGGGGAAGGGGATTTCCTGCCGCCCGGTGACCGCATGCACCTCGACGTCATAGTCCTCGATGAGGAAGGTCAGCTGCTCGGTGAGGTAATCGGCGAACATCGCCGGGCGCGTGACGGTGATGCGGTAGTCGCCCGCTTCGACCAGCCGCCCGAACGAGCGGCGCGGGATCGGCCGATTGATGCCGCCGCGATAGGTGACGCGGAGTTCCGGATAGGCGAAGCTGCCGTCGGTCCGCGTCTCGGGATCCGGCGTGGTGCCGTCGGTGATGTAGCGGTTGAGCGCCTGCTGCAGTCGTTCGACCGAGGCGCGATAGAGCCGATCGAGGTCGGCGACGATATCGGAGGCTTGAGTCATCTTCCATCGCTAAGCGCGGAAGATGACTCTGGCAAGTCGGCGAAACGATCAGAGCTTGCTCAGCACATATTCCGCCGAGCTGACCTCGAATGCGCCGGGCGCTTCGACGAACAGCTGCTCGACGATGCCGTCATTGACGATCATCGCGAAACGCTGGCCGCGCGTGCCCAGGCCGAACGCCGAACCGTCGAGCGTCAGGCCCAGCGCTTCGACGAAGCCGCCATTGCCGTCGGCGAGCATGGAGACCTTGTCGGAGACGCCATTGGCATCCCCCCAGGCCTTCATCACGAAGAAGTCGTTGACCGCGGTGCAGGCGATCTCGTCGACACCCTTCGCCTTGATCTCGTCGGCCTTCTCCACGAATCCCGGCAGGTGCTTGGCCGAGCAGGTGGGGGTGAAGGCACCCGGCACCGAGAACAGCGCGACCTTGCGGCCGGCGAAATAGGCGGGGGCGCTGACCTGGTCCGGGCCCTCGGCGGTGACCTTGACGAGCGTGACGTCGGGGATGCGATCGCCGGTCTGGATCGTCATGCTGCTCTCTCCTTGTGCGAATCCTGTGGCCGCGCGCAGGTGCACGGCCGTCGCCTCCATCGCATCCCGCGAAACAAATTCAAGCGTGGCTCGTAGGGTATGCAAACGATATGGTGGGGATCATGGATTCGGCGCCTTCACTGACCGGCCAGTTCCTGCTGGCCATGCCGGGAATCGGCGACCCGCGATTCGAGCGCGCCGTCATCGCGATGTGCGCGCACGACACCGAAGGGGCACTCGGCATCGGCATCGGCGCGACGATCGAGGGCGTGAGCCTGCATGATCTGCTCGAGCAGTTCGACATCGAACCCGGCGAGGTGCCCGACGTGCCGGTGCATTTCGGCGGTCCCGTCGAGCCCCGGCGCGGCTTCGTGCTCCATTCCGCGGACTGGAGCGGGCAGGACACCATCGACGTGGCGGGCCGCTGGCAGCTTTCGGGCACGATCGACGTGCTGCGTGCCATTGCCGAGGGGCGGGGCCCGCGCCGCTGGCTCGTCGCGCTCGGCTATGCCGGCTGGGGCGAGGGGCAGCTGGAAGAGGAACTGACCCGCCACGGCTGGTTCAACACGCCGGCCGATATCGGCCTGCTCTACGATACCGACGTGTACGAACGCTGGGCGGAGGGCTTTGTCGGCGCCGGCATTGATCCGCGGCTGCTGGCGAACAGCACGGGCACCGCTTGAATCTTGCCGAGTGGCATATAAAGATATCTTTATATTAACATTGCGCGCCTGATCCGAAGCGGCTAGGGGCGCACCCATGCGGCCGGGAGGACTCCCGGTGCGCCTGCATTTTGCTTGAACTGGAGAAGCAGCCCGTGGCTACCAACGACTATGTCATCAAGGACATCGCGCTCGCCGATTTCGGCCGTAAGGAGATCGAGATCGCCGAGACCGAAATGCCCGGTCTGATGGCGCTCCGCAAGGAATTCGGCCCGTCGCAGCCGCTGAAGGGCGCGCGGATCACCGGTTCGCTGCACATGACGATCCAGACCGCGGTGCTGATCGAGACGCTGACCGCGCTGGGTGCGCAGGTTCGCTGGGCGACCTGCAACATCTTCTCGACGCAGGACCACGCCGCCGCCGCCATCGCCGCGACCGGCGTGCCGGTGTTCGCGGTGAAGGGCGAGAGCCTGGCCGAATATTGGGACTATGTCGGCGACATCTTCAACTGGGGTGCCGACGGTGACGGCACCACCGCCAACATCATCCTGGACGACGGCGGCGACGCGACCATGTTCGCGCTGTGGGGCGCCAAGCTCGAAGCCGGCGCGACGCTGGGCGAGCCGGAAAATGACGAGGAAGTCGAGTTCCAGCGCGCGCTGAAGGCGTTCGTCGCCAAGTATCCGGGCTACCTCACCAAGACCGTGCAGAACCTGAAGGGCGTCTCGGAAGAGACCACCACCGGCGTGCACCGCCTGTACGAGATCGCCAAGAAGGGCGAGCTGCCCTTCCCGGCGATCAACGTTAACGACAGCGTCACCAAGTCGAAGTTCGACAACCTCTATGGCTGCAAGGAATCGCTGGTCGACGCGATCCGTCGCGCTACCGACGTGATGCTGGCCGGCAAGGTCGCATGCGTCGCCGGCTTCGGCGACGTGGGCAAGGGCTCGGCCCAGTCGCTGCGCAACGGCGGCGCCCGCGTGATGGTCACCGAAATCGATCCGATCTGCGCGCTGCAGGCGGCGATGGAGGGCTTCGAGGTCGTCACCATGGACGAGGCCGTGAAGCGTGCCGACATCTTCGTGACTGCGACCGGTAACGCCGACGTGATCACCGCCGATCACATGAAGGCGATGAAGCCGATGTCGATCGTCTGCAACATCGGCCACTTCGACAGCGAGATTCAGATCGCGGCGCTGTCGAACTACAAGTGGACCGAAGTGAAGCCCGGCACCGACCTGGTCGAATTCCCGGACGGCAAGCAGATCATCGTGCTGGCCAAGGGCCGCCTGGTGAACCTGGGCTGCGCGACCGGCCACCCCAGCTTCGTGATGTCGGCCTCGTTCACCAACCAGACGCTCGCCCAGATCGAGCTGTGGACCAAGGGCGAGAACTACAAGAACGAAGTGTACGTCCTGCCCAAGCACCTCGACGAGAAGGTCGCCGCTCTCCACCTCGAAAAGCTGGGTGTCCAGCTGTCGAAGCTGTCGGAGAAGCAGGCCGCTTACATCGGCGTGCCGGTCGAAGGCCCGTTCAAGCCTGATCATTATCGCTACTGATCCCGCTTTCCGGCCTCGGTCGGAGGAAAATCGGGGGCTGTCCGAAAGGGCGGCCCCCTTTTTCATGGGCGGAGGCCGGAAAGGCCACGTCTTGCATATGGCGTATCGCCCGCCGTTCGCGCTAGAGATGGGCCGATGCAGCGTCCTCGCCCAGACCCTCACGGATGATCACGATCGGTAACGTCGAGGCGGTTCTGCTGGGCGCGGGGGCGTGCGGGATCATCATCCTGGGCATGGTCCTGTTGTTCCTCGGTATCCGCGCACGGTCGGAGGCGTCGACCGTGCGGCTGGAGCGCGACCGGCTCGATGCGCTGATGCGCGCAGGGCCCGCCCAGCCGATGGTGATCCGCACCGACGGTCGGGTGGAGATGCCGCCCCGCCTGGCCGACTGGCTGGGCCTGATCGATGCGGCGCGGTTCCTGGAGGAATTGTCGAGCGATGACGCCGGGCTGACGGCGGAGGACCGGGCGCTGCTCGCCGCCGATCTGAACGCGGCGCAGAAGACGGGGCGGCGCTTCCGCCGGGTCGTTCGCCCGCAAGGATCGACCCGCACCCTGTTGTTCGAGGGCGCGCGCGCACCGGCGGATCAAGGCGCGGCGGGTGAGGTCGTCATCTGGGCGTTCGACATGACCGAGGCGCAGGACGAAATCGCGCGCCTGGATGCCGAGGCACGGCGGCTGGGCGATGCGTTTCAGGCGTTGACCGGGCTGATCGAGGCGGCGCCGTTGCCCATGTGGTATCGCGGCACTGACCTGCGGCTCGCCATGGTCAACAGCGCCTATGTCGAGGCGGTCGAGGGGCGCGATGCCGCCGATGTCGTCGGACGCGGCCTGGAACTGGTTGAGGGATCGGGACGCGGTGGTCCGCTCGCCGGGGCGGCGGCGGCGCGCGACCAGGGGCGGCCGCACGAACAGGTGCTGCCCGCGACCATCGATGGCGCGCGCCGGGCGCTGCGCATCTTCGACGTGCCGCTGCCCACCGGCGGCATTGCGGGCTTTGCGGTCGATATCGAGGATTTGGAACAGTCGCGCGCCGGGGCCAAGCGTTTCGCCGAGGCGCAGCGCGCGATGCTCGATCGGCTGTCGGCGGCGGTGGCGCATTTCGGGCCGGATCGCGGCCTCGTCTTCTGCAACCAGCCCTTCCGCCGCATGTTCGCGATGCGCACCGAATGGCTGGCCGATCATCCCGAGTTCGACCGCATCCTGGAGCGGATGCGCGAGGCCAATCGCAGCCCCGAGGTCCGCGATTTCCCGGGCTGGAAGGCGGAGCGGATCGAGTGGTTCCGCCAGGCGGGTACGGGCATCGAGGAGCAATGGCATCTGCCTGGCGGTACGCACTTGCGCGTCGTGGCGCAGCCGCTGCCCGATGGCGGGCTGCTCGTGATCTTCGAGGATCGGACCGAGGAGGTGCAGCTGGCCTCCGCGCGCGACACGCTGCTCCGGGTGCGCACCGCCACCTTCGACAATTTGTTCGAGGCGCTCGGCGTGTTTGCCGCCGATGGCCGGTTGCAGTTGTGGAACAACCGTTTCCGCGCGCTGTGGGGGCTGGAGGAGGATTTCCTGACCAGCCATCCGCGTGTCGACACCTTTGCCGAGCGCATTGCCGAGCGGCTGGCGACGCCGGGGCGGTCGGGCCTGATCGTCGATCTGGTCCGCTCGGCCACGCTCGAACGGCAGCAGCGCGGCGGGCGTGTCGCCTTTGCCGATGGGCGGCATTTCGAGTTTGCGGGCGTACCGCTGCCCGACGGCAATGCGCTGTTCACCCTGCTCGACATCACCGACAGCCGGCGAGCCGAGCAGGCCCTGCGCGACCGTGCCGATGCGCTGGAGGCGGCGGACAAGGTCAAGACCGCCTTCGTCGCCAATATGAGCTATGAACTGCGCACGCCGCTGACCTCGATCAGCGGTTTTGCCGAGATGCTGCATGGCGGTTTCGCAGGGCCCTTGCCCGACACCGCGACGACCTATGTCGAGGCGATCCTGGAGTCGACCGAGCGGCTGGGCCTGCTGGTCGACGACGTGCTCGACCTGACCCGGATGCAGGCGGATGCCGAGATCACGCGCGAGGATGTCGAACTGGCCCGCGTCGCCCGCGCGGCGGCGGACACGATCCGGCCGATCGCGGGGCGGCGCAAGCTGGACTTCGCCATTGAAATCCAGCGATCCTTGGGGCGCGTCACCGGCGATCGTCGCCGGTTGCAGGAAACCATCGAGCATCTCCTGCGCCACGCGGTCGAACAAACGCCTGAAGGGGGGCGCATCCTGCTTCATGCCGATGGCGATTCTGCGCGCGCGCGGATCGTGGTGTCGGACGACGGACAAGGCATGGACGCCGCGTCGGTCGCCCGCGCCTTCGACCGCTTTGCCGAGCCGGGGATCAAGGCGACGGGCGAACGCGCGCTGGGCCTGGGTCTGCCGCTCGCCAAGCAGTTCGTCGAGGCGCATGGCGGCACCATCACCTTGTTGTCCGAACCGGGCGAGGGCACGCTGGTCACGGTCGAACTGCCCCGGCGCGTGAGCGAAAAGGAAAAGCCATGACGATCCGGCTGGCCGATGCCGCCGCCACCGAGGATTTCGGCCGCCGCCTGGCCGCGCATATCCGGCCGGGTGACGTCGTGACGCTGACCGGGACGCTGGGCGCGGGCAAGACCAGTCTGGCGCGCGGGCTGCTCGCCGCGCTCGGCCTGCCCGGTGAGGCCCCGAGCCCCAGCTTCGCGATCGTCCAGCCCTATGCCCCGCCCGAGACTGCGTTCCCGGTCCTTCATGTCGACCTGTACCGGCTCGATGGCCCGGAGCAGATGGAGGAACTGGGGCTGGACGAAGCCCTGTGGGACTCCGCGCTGATCGTCGAATGGCCCGACCGGGCAGGCGAGGGAGCGTGGCCGCAGGCGCTGGCGCTGACCCTGGAGATGGACCCGGACGGCGGACGCATCTTGACAGCGCAAGTGCCCTCGGGCTGGGAAAACCGATGGCCGATATGACCCCGCCGGCGGATGCCGCCGCCTTTCTGACGACGCTGGGATGGGAGGGGGCAGCGATCGCCCCGCTCGCCGGAGACGCCTCGTTTCGCCGTTATTTCCGGGTGACGCTGGAGGCGCGCCGTGCCGTCCTGATGGACGCGCCGCCGCCGCATGAGGACCCGCGCCCCTTCATCGCCATCGCGCGCTGGCTGCTGGCCAAGGGTTTCGCCGCGCCCGCCATCCTGGGCGCGGACGAGGAGCGCGGCCTGGTCCTGATCGAGGATTTCGGCGACGACCGGATGCGCGAGGCGATCGAGGCCGATCCCGATGCGACGGTGCAACTCTATAGCGATGCGGTCGACCTGCTCGCCGCGCTGCGAAACCACGCCCCCGAGGGATTGGCACCGTACGACACCGCCGTCCTCCACCGTGAGGCGGCGCTCTTGCCCGAATGGTACACGCCCGCCGTTGGCCTCGACGTCGATGTCGAGGGCTATCGTGCCGCCTGGGATCAGGTGTTCGCCCATGCGCTGGCCGACAAGCCCGTCACCGTGCTGCGTGATTATCATGTCGAGAACCTGATGCTGGTCGGGCCCGGGCGGACGCTGGGCCTGCTCGACTTTCAGGACGCGCTGGCGGGGCATCCGGCCTATGACCTTGTTTCGCTGCTCCAGGATGCGCGGCGCGATGTCGAGCCGTCGATCGAAGAGGCGATGCTCAAGCGCTATCTGGCCGCGACCGGCGAGGGCGATGCGTTCCTGAACGCCTATCATGTCCTGGGTGCGCAGCGGAACGCCAAGATCATCGGCATCTTCACCCGCCTGTGGAAGCGCGACGGCAAGCCGCGTTATGCCGCGCTGTGCCCGCGCGTCTGGGCCTATCTGGAACGTGACCTGACGCATCCGGTGCTGGCCCCGGTGGCCGCCTGGTTCGACGATAACGTGCCGCCCGAACTGCGCGGCGACCCGAAGGTGCTCTCGCAATGACCCGCCAGCTCTCGATCCGCCCGACCCCCGGTGGCCGGGTGCCGCGCACCGCGATGGTGATGGCGGCGGGGCTGGGCAAGCGGATGCGCCCGCTGACCGCCACGCGGCCCAAGCCGCTGGTCTCGGTGGCGGGCAAGCCGTTGATCGATCATGTCTTCGACCGGCTGGTCGCGGCTGGGGTGGAACGGGCAGTGGTCAATGTCCATTATCTCGCCGACCAGCTCGAAGCGCATCTGAAGGATCGTTTTCCGGGGATCGAGGTCATCATCTCCGACGAGCGCGAGCAGTTGCTCGAAACCGGTGGCGGGCTGGTCAAGGCCAGGCCTTTGCTGGGCGATGAGCCGATCCTGGTCATCAACAGCGACAATTTGTGGATCGACGGGCCGGTCGATGCGATCCGCCTGCTCGCCTCGCGCTGGGACGACGCGACGATGGACGCGCTGCTGCTGATGGTGCCGCTGGCGCGGGCGCACAATCATGATGGGCAGGGCGATTTCTATCTGGGTGCCGATGGCCGGATTACCGCTCGCCGAGCGCGTAGCCGGGTCGCGCCCTTTTCCTATACCGGGCTTCAGATCCTGCATCCCCGCCTGATCGCGGACGCGCCCGAGGGGCCGTTCTCGACCAACCTGTTCTGGAACCGCGCGATCGAGGCGGGACGTGCCTTCGGCCAAGTTCA
>NZ_CAJYTI010000027.1 GCF_913777625.1 uncultured Sphingomonas sp. | reverse complement strand
TTCGCACCGCGAAGGCGGACGGCATCATCAACGCCGTCGCGCAAAATACCCATTACGGCTTCAGCAATCACGAACCGATCCGGGAGAACGGCTCGGAAATTGCCGATCCGCATCTGACGATCTGTGTCGAACTGGTCGGCGATCGCGATCAGCTCGACCTCTTCTGTCGCCGGCATGGAGATCTGATCGGCGACAAGGTGATCGTCTACAAACGACTGGAGCATTGGACTATCACGCGCAAAACTGAGCTAACCAGAGCCTGATCGGCGTTCCCGTAAAGGAACCTGTAGCGGGACAGTCGCGGCGGCAATCCCAGCGGGAGCCGTCCAAGGAACCGCGTTTCCCAAAACCTGTTCCCGATTGCGCTTTCCCAAAACAGCCTGTTCGAGACGGAGAAACGGGACAGATCATGCATAACGAAGGCAGGTCTTGGGAGCCCGGCTCCCCATCCATATTGTCCGACTCTAGGCGATCGATACCTCGCCGAACTGCGCGAGGGCGGTTAGCCTTTCACGAGGTAGAAAATGCAGGTCAACGCTAGGAGCGCGGCCGCTCCAGCGGCCCAGAAATGACGACGTTGTTCCGCCCGCCGCGCAACGGTTGCTTCCGCAATCGCGATGACTCCGAAGCCGGCGATGCCGAACACCATGACGATCGTAGCATATACCGATTGCAGCATCCTCGTCTTCCCCTTCGAGCCCAAGCATCGGTGGGGGCGCCTATATGGAAGCTTAACGTGTGGCTGCTTCCGGTCACAAGACTTGCACTTTGACCAAAGCGCTAATGCCAAGTGCTTCTCCTCGTCGCCCAGGTGGGGCCCTGCGGATAGCTCTTAGAAGACCAGCAGCCGCTTCGACGGTGCTGGCGCGTCGCTTAGGAGCTTCATTGGTCAATTATAAATGTCCGCAACTGGGGCGGGAGCGGACCGGCAGCTTTTCCATCATCAGCGGACAGTTTGCTTTTCCCCGGCGGCGGTGTCCAGCTGACGCTTAACGCGGGGGAGGGGCGGTCTTCCCCGTCGCTTTGGGGGCTCGTTCCCCAATCGACAGTCATCCAGAGCCACGCGCGGCGTAGCGAAAACGCCCACCGACTGTGAGCTGCGAGCTGGCGCATTGTTGTTCCGCTGCCGGTGGTGCGGGTTGGCGCTTTGCAAGGCCTGCGCCATGGCAAGGGCTGCGCCAAGCCGCTTGTTCTCGACGATCTCGGCTTGGTTGACCCGCTGCATCTTGTCGTAGACGCGGTAGGGCAGTGCCACTTCGCCGTGCCGCACCTCGATGCGGCCATCGGGATACTCGCAGACATGAACGCGCTTTCGGGCCAGCGTCCGCGCCAGGGGCGTCGGCTCCAGGATGAACATCGCCTTGTTGTAGTGGAGCGCCAGAGCGCCGGTGACAGAGCGCTCGACGCGCCAGACCATCTCGGCTTCCACGTTCTCGTGCGGGGCGAGCGGCCGATGCGCGTCCCGAGGATCCGCAGGCGGGCAGGCGAACTGAGCATTGTGGCGCAGGAGGTAAGAGGGGAGAAAGGTGTTGGCCTCTTCGATGGAGGAGATGCCTTCAAGCCGCATCGCTTTCACGAGGCGGTTCTGGAGCGTGCTGTTCGCCCGCTCGACCCGCCCCTTGGCCTGCGGCGAGTTGGCGCAGATGATCTCGACGCCGAGCTTGTCGAGCGCACGGCCCAGGTGCGACATGCCGTCGCTGTCGGCAGTCGCGCGGTTGTTCCGAAAGGCGCTGTGCTTGTCCGAATAGAAGGCGATCGGCTTGCCGTGGCGCTCGAGATAGGTCCGGGTCGCCTGCAGGTAGGAGAGGGCGCTCTCGCTTTCCGCCATCTCGAGGTGCATCAGCTCGCTCGTGGCATCGTCGATATAGACCAGCAGGCTGCAGCGTGGCCCGCGACCCTCGAACCAGTCATGATCCGAACCATCGACCTGGATGAGCTCGCCCCGGCGCTCGCGCCGGTTGCGGGTTTGGTGGAGCCTGGCGCGCTTGGCGGCCTTGGCTTTCCACAGGCCCGCGCCGATCATCAGCTGCCGCAGCGTCTCGTGCGACAGCGTGATGCCGTGGCGCTCGGCGAGATACTCGGCCGCCAGCGTTGGGCCGAAATCGGCGTAGCGCTCGCGGACGATGCCGAGGATCTGCTTCCGGTAGGTTTCGCTCAACCGGCGATTGCTCGGCCGACCGCGCTTCCGGGATATCAGGCCAGCGGCGCCGTCAGTGCGGAACCTGTCGAGCAGCCGATACACTTGGCGCCGGCATAGCCTGAGCAGCTCGCCAGCCTCGCTTGCGGTGATCTCGCCGCGCTCAACCCGCTGCAGCGTTTCGTACCGTGACAACTCGCTCCGGCTCATCGCGACCACCGTCATCAGCGTGCCCCCAATTGCTCGGGCGGCATGCCACTCGGAAGGCGCCGACCAGAGATTGTGACATCTCTATCTGGCGGATGAGTGACATTTGTACGTTGCGCTTACATTTACGCGAGGAGCGTAGAACCGATAATATGCGTTATGTAAATTACTTCCCGTGCGCGGGAACGGGGCGGACCCCGCGGGGCCCGCCCCGGCACCCTTACCAGTTCACGCCAAGCCGCGCGTACAGATAGCGGCCGTTGAAGCCGAACGGAGAATAGGACGGGAAGCCCACCACGCCGGTTGAGTTGTTTGCCGCGATCGTGCGGTCCGGATAGATGTCGAACAGGTTGCTCGCACCGATCGCGATCTGCGCGCCCTTGCGCGGCTGGTAGCGCAGTTCGAGGTCGCTGATCAGATGCCGGCCGGTGTGGACGTCGGCCGCTGGCGTGGTACCCGGCTGGTTGACGTCGCCATAATAGGTCCCGCGCAGCGTCAGACCGATCGAGCCCTTGCTCCAATCGATGGTGCCCGTCACCTTCTCGCCCGGTGTGCCCTGCTCGATCGTCAGCACCCGGCTGCGCGCGAACAGCACTGGCGCCGGGTTCACCGTCGCCGTACTGGTCGGCACGCGGGTGACGACGATCTCGTTGACATTGCCTGCCAGCGTCAGGTCGAACGCGCCCGCCGCATCGGCCGGGTTGCCGATCCGGTAATGCGCGACCGCGTCGATCCCGCGGGTGCGCGAGCGCAGGCCGTTGATGAAGAAGCGCGCCGAGGGCACGTTGAACGGCGCGAGGATCGCCGCGACCTGCGGGCTGAAGCTCGACTGGATGTTCTCCGACAGCGCCAGCTGGTCGCGCAGGCGGATCTCATAGGCATCGACGCTGAGGTCGAAGCCACCGGCACGGAGTACCGTGCCGAGCGAGATATTGGTCGACTTTTCCGGCTGCAGCGGCTTGCCGCCGAGCGCCGCCGCCACCGGCGCGGTCGAGGGGAAGGTGCCGGTGAGGATCGGCGTGCCGTTCTGGATGACCTGCGCGACCGAGGTGAAATATTGCTGCTGCAGGCTGGGCGCGCGGAAGCCGGTCGAGACCGTGCCGCGCAGCGCAAACCACTTGGCGATGTCGTAGCGGGCGGAGAGCTTGCCGTTGGCGGTGTCGCCGAAGTCCGAATAATGCTCGCCGCGCACCGCGACGTCGACGAGGAGCGCCTGCGTTACCTGTGCTTCGAGATCGACATAGCCGGAAATGCTCCGCCGCGACCGCTGGATGGCGTTGACCGGCGCGAAGCCGCCAAAGCCTTGCGCGCCCGGCGACTGCCCGGCGACCGCCCCGGTCTCCGGAACGTCGTAGGAGGCGCGCTCGCCCGGGGTGATCCTGTAGCCCTCGCGGCGCCCCTCGGCACCGAAAGCGAGATTGAGCGACTGGAGCACATCGAACTTGCGCCGCACGTCGAGCCCCGCGACCCACTGGTCGAAGATCACCGCGCCATCGTAGAAATTCTTCGGGCTCGCCGCGCCGTACGCATAATTGGCGGAGTTGCGGGTGCGATAGGCAATCTTGTTGCGGCCATAGCCGACGTGCAGATCGACGCCCCACGCCCCGACATCGCCCTTCACGCCCACCGCCCCCACGGCATTGGTCGACTTGGTGTTGATGATCGGCAGGAAGCCGTTCGGATAGCCGACCAGCGTCGTCGTAGCACTTGCCAGGCGCGGAAACGCCGCGCTGCGGGTGTCGCGATCCTGATAGCTGCCCCAGCCATAGAGGCTGAAGCCGCCGCCGATGCCCTTCCCGGCATTGATCGTGCCGGTATATTGCTCGACCTGCGGATCGCCGAAGCGGCCGGTCACCTGGGTCGGCGTCACGCGCGGATCGAAGTCGGCGCGGTTGGTCGGCTTGCGGTTCACATATTCGCCGGTGATCGTGACGAACCCATCCGATCCCAGGCCGAAGCCCTGCCAGGCGGAGGCGGTGAAGGTCGGCTCGCCGGTGGTGCTGCGACTGCCGCGCGCGGTGTTGATGTCGGTGTGATAGATGCCGTAGGTCGCCGACGCTGCGCCGCCGGAGCGCGCCTCGCGCAGGCGCAGGTTGATCACGCCGGCGATCGCGTCCGAGCCATATTGCGCCGAGGCACCGTCGCGCAGCACCTCGATCCGCTCCAGCGCCGCGGTGGGGATGGTGTTGAGGTCGACCGCCGCCGAGCCGCGCCCGACCGAACCGTTGACGTTGAGCAGCGCCGAGCTGTTCACCCGCACGCCGTTGACCAGCACCAGCACCTGGTCGGGCGACAGGCCGCGCAGCGTGGCGGGGCGGATGGCGTCGGTGCCGTCGGTAGCCGAGGGGCGCGGGAAGTCGATCGACGGCGCGACGGTCGCGACTGCGGCGGCCAGCTCGGTGGTGCCTTGGCGGGAAAGCGCCTGGCTGCTCAGCACGTCGACGGGCGAGGCGGTGTCGAGCCGCGAACGCCCTTCCGTCCGCGTGCCGGTGACGACGATCTCGCTGACACCGGCATTGGTGTCTGCCTCTGCCTGCGGTGCAGGCTCGGCGGTCTGCTGCGCCTGGGCGTCGGCCGAGGCCAGCGCACCGGCGGACGCCGCGATCAACAGTGCGGTACGAAATGGACGCATAGAAACCCCCTATGTTCTTGTCTCGATCGAGCCGACAATTCCCAGCTTCGACGTAGGATTGCAGGAAAGAAAAGGTTCGCCGGGGGAAAGCGCCTATAGTCGGTTGCTGCAACCGAGCTCGAACGTGTCCTCTACCTGTGCGTTGGCGCGGCGCTGAAAGGCTTCGGCGCGCCGTCGGAAGGCGGCGGCGACCACCGGGTTGCCGCAAGCGGCCGCGCGGGCGCGCTCTTCCTGGGCGCGGCGTTCGAAAAAGATACGGGAACTGGGCATGGCGGATCTCCCGTCCCGCTGCTGCGGGGTGTATTGGACTCCAACCGGCGCGCCACAGGTTTCGTTCCCTGTCCTAGCTTCGCCCTCCGGCGATCGCGCCGAGCGCCGTTGCCAGCGCGTCGAAGACGGCGCGGTAGCGGGCGCCGTGGCGCAGATCTTCGTGCATCACCACCCACACCGGCAGCGGCAGGTCGAGCGCATCGGGGAGGATCCGCACCAGCGCCGGGTCTCGTCGGGCGGCGACCGTCTGGCAGATGCCGATGCCGAAGCCCGCGCGAACCGCTGCGAATTGCGCCGCGTCATTATCCACCCGAAGCGCGAAGGACGTGCGGTCGAACCCCGGCAGGTGGCGCATCGCCGCGCGGATGAACGGCGTTTCGGTATCGAAGCCGATCAGGTCGTGGCCGTGGAGGTCGGCCAGCGTGGCGGGCTCGCCACGGCGCGCGAGATAGTCGCGGTGGGCGTGAAAGCCGAGCCGCAGCGTCCCCACCGATCGCGCGATCAGGGCCTGGTGCACCGGCTCGGTCATCCGCACGGCGATGTCGGCGCGCCGCTGCAAAAGGTCGTCGAGCGCATCCGACAGCGAAAGTTCGAACTGCAACGCCGGATGCGCCTGGCGGAGAGACGCGAGAATAGTCGGGAGGTGGAGCACGCCCACCGCCTGGCTGGCGCTGATCCGCACAGTCCCTTCCGGCAGATCGGGCCGGCCATGGGCGGTACGCTGAAGCGCATCCGCCGCCGCGACCAGCGCTTCGGCATGGGGTTGCAGCGCGAGCGCCCGGTCGGTCGGCGACAGCCCGCGCTGCGAGCGGACGAACAACGGTGCGCCGATCCAGGCCTCCAGCGCATCGACATGGCGCGCAAGGCTTGGCTGCGTGAGGCCGAGCACCCGCGAAGCCGCGGACAGCGAACCGGTCCGCAGCACCGTCGCGAAGCTCCGATAGACGTCCCAGCTAGGCGCGTTGCTCATCGATTTTCGTATAACGACCCGCCGCCAATAGGCAATTTCCGTTTGTCTGCTCGCACGGCATCACCGCTCCACAAGCAATGGAGGCGATGATGGCGACGACACGAACGGCCCTGATCCTGGGCGCAACCGGCGGAATTGGCGGCGCGATGCGGCAGCGGTTGCTGGCGGGCGGCTGGCAGGTCAAGGCGCTGACCCGCCGCCCCTCCCCGCTGTTGGAAGGATGCGAGCAGATCCTGGGCGATGCGCTCGATCCGGTCGCCGTGCTGGCTGCGGCACAGGGCGTATCGGTGATCGTCCATGCGGTGAACCCGCCGGGCTATCGCAACTGGGCGACGCAGGTGCTGCCGATGATCGACAACAGCATCGCCGCGGCACAGGCGGTGGGCGCGCGCATCGTGCTGCCGGGCACCGTGTATAATTATGGGCCCGATGCCTTCCCCGTGATCGACGAGGCCGCGCCGCAGCGCCCGCGCACCCGCAAGGGCGCGATCCGGGTCGCGCTCGAACAGCGGCTGACCCGGGCCGCCGAAGAAGGACCGGCCAGGGTGCTGATCGTCCGCGCCGGCGACTATTTCGGCGCCGATGCCGCCAACAACTGGTTCAGCCAGGCGCTCGTGACCGCAGGCGCGCGCCCGAAGGTGATCCGGGTGCCGGGGCGGCGCGGTGTCGGCCATCAATGGGCCTATCTGCCCGATGTCGCCGAGACGATGGCGCGCCTGCTCGATCATCCCGCCTTGCCCGACGTCGCCAGCTACCACATGGCCGGTCATTGGGACGCCGATGGACGGCAGATGGCGGAGACGATTGCCCGGGTGCTCGGCGATCCTGCCGTGCCGATCCACCCGCTGCCCTGGTGGCAGCTGCGGCTGGCCGCGCTGTTCCTCACCACCCCGCGCGAGCTGATGGAGATGCGCTATCTGTGGCAGCTGCCGCTCCGAATGACCAACCAGCGGCTCGTCGAGATGCTCGGCGCCGAACCGCACACGCCGCTCGACGAAGCAGTCGCAACGACGCTGTCCGGCCTGGGCTGCCGCTGACGCCCTGGCGATCAGGCGATCAGGCGAGCGTGAGGTAGAGTTCGGCTTCGATCACCCAGCTGCCGTCGATCTCCCGCCACTTGGCGGTGTAGCTTCCGCTCGCCTGCACCGCCCCGCCGCCGGCCGACGCGCCTTCCCACCGGCCATGCTCGAATGCGATCGGCGCCACGGGCGATACCAGGATCGTGTCCGGCAGGCGGGTGTAGACGGTACGGTCGCGCGCGGCAAATTCGCGCTTCCAGGCAAGCAGCTGCGCCTTGCGTCCCTGGATCACCGCGCTGTCGGTGCCCGCAACCAGCACCACGTCGGCGCCGAGCAAGGGACCGATCGCGGCGAGATCGGCAGCGGCAAGCGCGCGGTTGAAGGCGGCGCGCGCCATGCGGATGGCGAGTTCGGGAGAGGCCTGCATGCGCCTCCTCTACCCGGCGTACCCGGCGCCGTGAAGCTGCACGCTCGCGTCGAAAAGAGGGTATCGCGCGGTGGATTGCCAGGTCTGCCGCGCCGTGTAGAGTGCGCGTATCCTTGGCTAAATGCCTGATCCGGAGACCCTCCTTGCAGCTCAAGCACGTCCTTCTGGCCTCTACCCTGTCGATTGCGGCGATCGCCGCCCCGGCGCTCAGCCGCAAGCCCCAGCAGACCGCCCCCGCCGCGCCGAGCGCCGAGGCTACCCGCTATGGCAGCTGGGGCTTCGACATCGCCGGCATGGACCGCAGCGTAAAGCCGGGCGACGACTGGTACCGCTTCGTCAACGGCAGCTGGACCGATCGCACCAAGATTCCCGACGACCGCTCCACGTACGGCGCCTTCATCGTCCTGCGCGATCTCTCCGAAGCCCGACTGCGCAGCCTGATCGAAGGCTATAGCCCGACCGACGTCGCCAACCCCGATCGCCGCAAGGCCGCGATCCTCTATCGCGACTTCCTCGATGAGGCCGCGATCGAGAAGCTCGACGCCCAGCCGCTGGTCCAGCGCCTGGTGCCGGTGAAGGCCGCCAAGACCCGCGCCGAGCTCGCCCAGCTGATGGGCAAGTCATTCGGCGGGTTCGGCGCCAGCTTCTTCGGGGTGGGCGTGAGCGACGATCCCAAGCAGCCCGATGTCTATGCGCTCAGCCTGCGCCAGTCCGGCCTGGGCCTGGGCGACCGCGACCTGTATCTCGATCCCAAGTTCGCGCCCCAGCTGGCCCGCTACCGCGACTATGTCGCCCAGCTGCTCGGCATGGCGGGCTGGGACGATCCGGCGGGCGCCGCCGCCAAGGTGGTGGCGATGGAAACGCGGATCGCCGAGGCGCACTGGACCCGCGCGCAGAGCCGCGACCGCGACAAGACCTACAACCCGGTGAGCCTCGCCGAGCTCAAGGCGCAGGCCCCGGGCTTTGCCTGGGATGCCTTCTGGCCGGCGGCGGGCCTGTCCAAGGCGACGCGGGTGATCGTCGCGCAGAACAGCGCGGTGCCGAAGATCGCGCAGGTCTTCGCCGATACCGATCTCGATACGCTCAAGGCCTGGCAGGCCTTCCGCATCGCCGACGACATCGCGCCGATGCTGTCGAAGCGCTTCGCCACCGCCCAGTTCGATTTCCGCTCGAAGTTCCTCAACGGCCAGCCGCAGGAGCGCGAGCGCTGGAAGCGCGCCGTCTCGTTCACCGAACGCGCGATCGGCGAAGGCGTCGGCCGCGATTATGTCGCGCTCTACTTTCCGCCCGAGAGCAAGGCGAAGATGGACGTGCTGGTCGGGAACCTGCGCGTGGCGCTCGCCGGCCGCATCAAGAACCTCGCCTGGATGAGCCCGGCGACCAAGGAGCAGGCGCTCGCCAAGCTGCAGGGCTTCACCGTCAAGGTCGGCTATCCGAGCAAGTGGCGCGATTACAGCAAGCTGGAGGTGCGCGCGGGCGACCTGGTCGGCAATGCCGAGCGCGCCGGCCGCTTCGAATGGGACTATCGCCGCAACCGGCTGGGCGGCCCGGTCGACAAGGCCGAATGGGGCATGACGCCGCAGACGGTCAACGCGTACTACAACTCGGTCAAGAACGAGATCGTGTTCCCGGCGGCGATCCTGCAGCCGCCCTTCTTCGATCCCAAGGCCGACGACGCGGTCAATTATGGCGGCATCGGCGGCGTGATCGGCCACGAAATCAGCCACGGCTTCGACGATCAAGGCCGCAAGTCCGACGGCAACGGCGTGCTGCGCGACTGGTGGACGCCCGAGGACGCGACCAAGTTCGAAGCCCAGGCGGTGCGGCTGGGCGCCCAGTACGAGGCCTATAGCTTCGAGGGCCTGCCCGGCGTGCATATCAACGGCCGTGCCTCGATGGGTGAAAATATCGGCGATCTCGGCGGCGTGATGATCGCGCTCGACGCCTATCACGCTTCGCTCGGCGGCAAGCCGGCACCGGTACTCGACGGGTTCACCGGCGACCAGCGCTTCTTCCTCGGCTGGGGCCAGGTGTGGCGGACGCTGTTCCGCACCGAAGCGCTGCGTCAGCAGCTGATCAGCGATCCGCATTCGCCGGGCCAGATCCGCGCGGTCAACCCGCTGCGCAATGTCGACGCCTGGTATGCGGCGTGGAACATCGATCCCAGCCAGAAGCAGTATGTGGCGCCCGAGGATCGCGTCCGGATCTGGTAAGCCAAAAAAATGCGGCCGGGAGCAGGGCGTGCTCCCGGCCGCGAGGCTGCGGGGGGTATTAGAAGTCGATCCGCACCGAGGTGCTGATAGTGCGGCCATTGATCGAGCGGGCACGGACGATGCCGTTGGCCGGGATCGCCCCCTCTTCCGCCTCGGTAAAGCCGCGGACGTTGAAGAGGTTATTGGCGTTGAGCGACACCAGCAGCTTCGGCATCGGCCGGAACTGGGCGAAGGCGTTGACCTGGGTGAAGCCCGGCAGCTTCAGCTGATTGTTGTCCTGCGCATAGCTGCTCGTCGTGCCGACGATGTTGGCGCCGATGGCGGCGCGGCCGATGTCAACTTGCGGGGTCGCCTGGAAGATCAGCTGCGCCTGGCGCCGCGGGGTGTTGCCGACCACGCCGGGGTTCAGCGCGTCCGCAACGATCCGCGAATGGGTCCAGGTGGCGCCGGTCATCAGGCTGAACGGGCCGTTGCGATAGCCGCCGTCAAATTCGAGGCCGTAGGCGCGGTAGGTGCGATCGATGAACACCTGGCGCGTCGCCTCGTAATTCTGCTCCTCGGTGCGCGCCCAGAAACCGGTGAGGTTGAGCGTCAGCCCGCCGCGGCGATATTTAGCGCCCAGCTCGGCCTGGTTGACGAAATCGACCGCCGCCGAACGGCTGACCAGATGGCCGTCGGTGGTGCTGACTGCAGGGCCGAACAGCAGACGATCGGCATTGGCGCGTGCGCCGCGGCTGTAGCGGGCGAAGACCGACATATAGTCGACGAAGCGGTAGTTGATGCCGGTCGAATAGCTCCAGTAATGATAGCTGTAGTTGACCGGGGCCGGGCTGGTGAGCGGGATCACCGCCACCCGCGTCTCCGCATCGGAGATCACCCCGTCGCCGTTGATGTCGCGGCTGGTCGTGCCCACCCGGTTCCCGCCGAGATCAGCACCGGCGATCGAGCCGCCCGCGTCGCCGAAGTCGTAGCGGAGGCTGGCGCCGACCGAGATCTTCCCCTGCTGGTAGTTGAGCGAGGCGAAGGGCGCGTTGACATTGTAGTCGACGCGGTAACTGCGCCGACAGCATCCGCCGAAATAGGCCGCGCCATAGCCGTAGAACCCGTCCTGCGTGACGGCCGTGCCGCCGGCGCGGCGCACATTGACCAGCGCTGCCTGGCCGCCGCCGCGCACATCCATCAGGATGGAGGTCCATAGCCAGTCGGTATCGATCGTCTGGCGCGACTTGTAGAAGCCGGCGGTGGCGGTGAGCTTGCCGCGGCCGAGCTCATAGACTCGGCTGGCGCGCAGATCGTTGGTGACGTTGTTGAGGCTGTTGAGCTTGGTGTCGAATACCACGAGCTGCGCGAGCAGGCCGTTGCCGTTCAACGCAGCCGGATTGGTGATCGCTTGACCCGCATTGGGGCCGTTGGCATAGGAGAGCGTCGCCCCCGCCCCGCCCATCGCCGTGGCGATGGTGCCGGCAGCATCGACATTGGCCGGGAAGTTCGAGATGAACCGACCGGAGATGTCGGAGAAGCGGAAGCGATCGGTCACCGTCCAGCCGGCGAGCAGCGTCTCCGCCTCGAACCCGATCGCCTTGACCAGCGGGTGCTGGCCGTCGCGGACGTCGTCGGTCACCAGATTGTTGTTGCCGTCCAGCGTCACGTTGCGGGTGAAGTTTGGCGTCAGCAGCTGGTCGCGGTTCGAGCGGAAACTGGCCAGATCCTGATAGACCGGGTTGGCGTTGGTGCCGCTCACGCGCACCGGCATCGGCAGATAGCCGACGGCGCTATCGTCGAGGAACTTGCCGTAGAGGCGGATATGCCCGCCGGTGAATTCCTTGGTGACGTTGAACTTGAACTGGCCGCCCTTGTTGCCGTCATAGCCGATGCGGCGCGGGCCGGTGCCCTGGCGGTAGAAGCCGCCCATGTGGAAGCGCACGCTGTCGGTGAGCTTCGCGCCGTAATCGAAGTCGAGGCGATAGTCCTTGTAGTCGAGACCGGTGCTCGCCTGCACCGCGCCGCCTTCGGTCTCGCCGGTCTTCGAAATCATGTTGATCACGCCGCCGGGCGAGTTCGACGCGAAGGTGGAGGCCGAGCCACCGCGGATCGACTCCACCTGTGCCAGGTTCAGGTCCGCGCGCAGGAAGATGTCTGCGTTACCGAAGGTGATGTCGCCGAACTCGAGCACGGGCAGCCCGTCTTCCTGCAACTGCAGGAACTTGGCGCCGCCCGACGCGATCGGTAGGCCTCGGATCGAGATATTGGCATTGCCCTCGCCGCCCGAGCTTTCCGAACGGATGCCCGGCAGACTGCGGAAAATCTCCGCGACCGATCGCGGCGCTGCCTTCTGGATGTCGTCGCTCTTGAGCGAGCTGGTGGAAATGGCGCTATCGAGACGATCCCGGCCGCGCGCGACGGCAGTGACGACGATCTCTGCGGAGTTTTCGGCCTCCGCCTTCTTGTGCTCCTCCTGCGCGAACGCCGGCGCGGAAGTTGACACCAACAGCGCGCCGATCAGGGCCATGCGTCCGCTACGGATCATACGGGGATCGATACTCACCGCTTTCCTCCCAATCATGCTCTCTTTGATGAGAGCGCTCATATTCACTATATTCGAGCTTTTGCATGTGGGGGAAACTTAGGTACTTTTGCGGAACGCTTTACAACCTATGCTCCGGGTTCGTCACGGACGCGCAGTTCCAGACCTTATCTCGGAGTATATTTTACAAGTCACTGATAGATCGGTGTTCCCCTGCGGCACTGTTCTTTCCCCGCGCCGTTGCCGACTGGCCGCCGGCCTGTCCCAAAGGGAAAGCGGGCAGATCCGCTGGCGCACGCAAAAAGGCGCCCGCCGAAGCGAGCGCCTTCCCGGTCGCAGATGTCCGCGGCTACGGCGGACGTGTGCGCGGCAATTACATGCCGTTGTGCAGATTGGTGTCCGCGTCGTGCGTGCGCATGTCCTTGGCTTCCGCCTTGCCCTGGTCGCGAACGGCATCCGCCTTGTTTTCCAGGTTGTCCTTCGCCGCATCGGTGGTGGCGTTGCTGGCCATCGCTTCGATGTTGTCGGCGCGCGCGTCGGCGTTCGCCTCGATATTGTCGGCCGCCTGTTCGCGCGGGGTATTGTTGCACGCCGAAAGCGCGATAAGGCCGGCAGCGGCGCCGAGCACGAGCATCTTCTTCATCGTCATTGCCCTTTACGTTGGTACAGTCGAGAAACGTTGCGAGCGAAAATCAACGACATGCCGCTTTGTTCCGACGCAGTAACGCGGGTGAGGTGAACCGAGCATGCCGGCAGATCCCCCAAGAAAGCATCGGACGCGACAATCGCTTCCTCGGAGAACCGCCTAGCGCGTGGCAAGGGCATGTTCGAGCGCATCGGCGCCGTCGACGCGCTCGTCGCCGAGGAAGATCACCGGGATGGTGGCGACGCCGAACTCGTCCTTCACCGCCTCCACCGCGTCGCGCGTGCGCAGGACGCGGTCGTCGATCCGGTAGCCGCGCTCGAGCAGCAGGTCGCGGGCGCGAAGCCCGAGCGGGCAGACATGGTCCGGGAGCTCCATCCGGTATAGGGTCGCCTGCTTCTCGTCCGCCATGCAAATCCCCTTGGAAGGCAAATGCTTGGCGGCCGCGCCGGTTGCACGGCCTCAGCTGCGCAGGAACAGGTTGCGGAACCAGAGCGGGCCGCTCCGCTGGGCGGCAGCCCGCCAATCGTCCACACTCTCCTCCGGGTCGTACCGCCGCGGGTCGAACAGCTTCAGCCGAACGCCGCGATAGGCGGCGGAATCATAGGTGACGAGCGTCAGCGCGTGCTCGAGCGCGGTGGCCGCCATCAGCGCGTGGCGATCGCTGACCAGCCCCAGCTGCCCCCGTCGCCGCGCTACCGCGACGTCCACCGGGAGGAGATGCGCGCCGAACGCGGGAACGAGCTGGTCGTCGATCCATCGGCGGATCGCACTCGCGCCCTCCCCGCGCGGCGCCTGTGCGGCAAGCGCCTCGATCTCGGCCAGCGCCAGCGTCGATACGAACAGCTGCTCGCGGTCCACCCCGCCTGCCCAGGCGGCAAGCTTCGGATCTGCGCCGCCGCTGCGTGCCTTGCGCAGATCGAGCAGCACGGCGGTATCGAGCAGGTACATTCACCAGCGGCCCGGCTGAAGATCGACGTCGAACGGCGGCGCCGCCGCCAGCGCATCGACGATGCTTTCGCGCTCGCCGCTGAAGGCGCGGAAGCTGGCGATGCTCATCAGCACATGGGTGGGCTTGCCGCGATCGGTGATGAACACCGGCTCGGTCCGGGCGAATCGCTTCGCGGCGCTGACGTCCTGGTTGAATTCGCGGCTGGTGAGGACCTTCATCACCCGGGCTCCGATGCCGAAATGGTAGCGCTATAGCGTAGGTACGTACCTACCTTGTGGAGCCACGGCAACACTTCGACGGCCTGCCCTGGAAAAGTGCAGGGCTGCCGCGCATCGCCCCTTGTCGAAGCCCGGCCGACGCGCTCCCTAGAGGCCCGCGCCGGCGCAGCAGATGCCGGGCGCACGAGGGGAATTGCATGAACGAGCTGTTGATCGGCGCCTGGCACGCGCTCACCGATGTCCTGAACCCGCACGGCCCGGCCGTGCACGCCGCCAAGACCTATGCGCCAGGCGATTTCAGCATCCACTTCTTCCTGCAGCTGGCGATCATCCTGCTCGCCTGCCGCGTCGTCGGCTGGGCGGGGCAGAAGTTCCTGAAGCAGCCGCAGGTGGTCGGCGAGATGATCGCGGGCGTGGTGCTCGGCCCCTCGCTGCTCGGCCTGTTCTTCCCCGATCTGCAGCTGGCGATTTTCCCCAGGGAAACACGCAGTGTCCTCTATGCCGGCGCGCAGCTAGGCGTCGGGCTCTACATGTTCATGGTCGGACTGACGCTGCGGCTCGACCATTTCAAGTCCAAGGCGAAGAGCGCAGCGGGGGTCTCCGCCGCCGGGATCGCCGCACCGTTCCTGCTCGCGGCACTGATCACCCCCTATCTGCTGACCGTGCCGGGGCTGTTCACCGCCGGCATCAGCCAGGCCAATGCCACGCTGTTCATGGGCGCGTGCATCGCGCTCACCGCCTTCCCGATGCTGGCGCGCATCATCAACGAGCGCGGCCTTGCCAATTCGGCGCTCGGCACGCTGTCGCTGACCGCAGGCGCGTTCGACGATGCCGCCTCGTGGTGCGTGCTGGCGCTGGTGCTGGCCACCTTCGGTGCCGGTGCCGGGGTGGCGGTGCTCGCGATCGGCGGGGCGCTGCTCTATGCCGGCTTCATGCTGCTGTTCGGCCGACGCCTGCTCGCACCGCTCGGCCGCATCGTCGAGGCGCGCGGCGAGATGAGCACTGCCATGCTGGCGGTCACCATGATGCTGTTCTGCATGTCCGCCTTCTTCATGGACGCGATCGGCATCCATGCGATCTTCGGTGGCTTCCTGATGGGCGTGTGCATGCCGCGCGGGCTGTTCGTCACCGAACTCAAGCGCAAGGTGGAGCCGCTCGCGGTCGTGCTCCTGCTGCCGATGTTCTTCACCTATTCGGGGCTGAACACGCGGATGGACATGGTCAATTCGCCGGCGCTGCTGCTGATCGCGCTGGGCATCCTGGCAGTGTCGGTGCTCGCCAAGTTCGGCGCCTGCTGGGCGGCGGCGCGGGTGGCCGGCGAGGACAATCGCACCGCGCTCGGCATCGGCGCGCTGATGAATTCGCGCGGGCTCATGGAGCTCATCATCATCAATATCGGGCTGCAGAAGGGCATCATCGGCCCGACGCTTTTCTCGATGCTGGTGCTGATGGCGATCGTCACCACAGTGATGGCGACTCCGCTGTTCGAGGCGGTCTATGGCCGCAAGGCGCGCGAGAGTGGCGAGCTGGAAGCGATCGACGGCCAGCTCGCGACCGTCTGACGCTCAGCCGACCAGCTGGCGGATCAGCTCGCGGTGGCCGGGCAGATCCGCCACTGCCTGATCGCCGAAGCTGCGGATGCGGGCGAACTGGCGCTCGGCCGCTTCGGCATGCGGGAAGCCCGCACGCGCGCCGGACAGATCGGTGCGGAAGTCCATCCCGTAAAGGATGTACTGATAGTTGAAGAAGGCGAAGCTCTCGACGTCGAGCAGGAAGTCGAACCGGCTCGGCGGGCGGTGGCGCCACTGATCGAGCAGCGCCTTGAGCGTGTCCGGGATCGAGGCGGGATCGCGATTGTCCTGCCAGAAGGGCTCCTCGCGCCGGCTCAGGCAGTAATGGAGCTTGAGGAAGTCGACGATCCGCTCGTAGCGCGCGGTCATCAGCGCGTTGAACCGCGCGGCCGGCGAATCGACCGGGCCGGCATGGGGAAACAGCTCGGCGATCATCGCCGCGGCCGCTTCGATCAGCACCACGCCCGTCGCTTCGAGCGGCTCGAGAAACCCGCCCGACAGGCCCACCGCGACGCAGTTCTTCACCCAGGGCGTGCGCCGATAGCCTGGCTCGAAGCGGATCAGCCGCGCCTCGTGCGCCGCGCCGCCGAGATGCGCGTCAAGGATCTCCGCCGCCCGCGCATCGTCGAGATGGGCCGAAGAATAAACGCAGCCGATGCCACGCGCATGCTGCAGCCCGATGTCCCAGGTCCAGCCGGCTTCGTGCGCAGCGGCAACCGTGGTGGTCGCGATCGGCGCCTCGGGGTCTACATGGGGCAGCTTGCAGGCCAGCGCACGGTCGGTGAACAGCTGGTGCCGCACCGAGGTGAAGGGCGCGCCCAGCGCCTTGCCGATCAGCGCCGCCTCGAACCCCGAGCAATCGATGTAGAGATCGGCAGTGAGGCCGCCATGCTCGCGCGTCTCGATCCAGTCGATCGCGCCCACGGCATCGACATGCGCGTCGAACGCCTCGTCTTCGAGATGGGTGACACCGAGTTCGATCGCCCGGTCGCGCAGCAGCTGCGCCAGCCGCACCGCATCGAAATGATAGGCATAGGTGAGCGGGCCCCCGAACCCCGCCTCCTCGGCGCGCTTGGGGGCGCGGCCGCGCGCGGCGACGCGGTTCTGGATGGTCATCGCCTCGGCGAAGGGCGCGCGCGTCGCCTCGGGCTGGAGCAGCCAATAGGGCACCAGCCCGGCGCCTTCGGTGTGGAACGGCGCCTCGAACGGGTGGAGGAACTGGTGGCGCGTACCGTCGGCGCGGGGCGCATGCAGCCAGTCGTCGAAGCGGATGCCCTGCTTGAAGGTTGCGCTGGCGGTGCGCACGAACGCCCGCTCGTCGATTCCGAGGAACTGCAGCGTCTCGCGGATCGTCGGGAAGCCGCCCTCCCCAACGCCGACGATGCCGAGCGCGGGCGATTCCAGCACGGTGATCGCGAAGCGTGCCTGATGGGCGATGTCGAGATAGCGGGCGAGATAGGCCGCAGTCAGCCAGCCCGCGGTGCCGCCGCCCAGGATCAGGATCCGCCGCTCGGGGTTCATGGGCTCCTTGCTACGGCGCCGGCGCGGCCGGGGCAATGGTCGTAGGGTCACCGAAAGCAGTTGCCTCCCACCCGCCACCCCGGTTAGTCCGACAAATAATAACGGGAGCAGGGTGCATGGCGATCAGGACGTTGGCAGGCATGGCGGCGCTGCTGCTGGCATCGGCGAGCCTGCAGGCCGCTCCGCGCGATCCGCTCGCCCCCACCGGCCGATGGTCGGCCAACACCGATGGCCGCGCGCCCACCCCGCCGATGGGCTGGAACAGCTGGAACGCCTTCGCCACCGATGTCGACGAGGAGAAGGTGCTCGCCTCGGCGCAGAAGATCGTCGACACCGGGCTCGCGGCCAAGGGCTATCGCTACATCAATCTCGACGAGGGCTGGTGGGACCATCGCCGCGCCGACGGCCGCATGCTGGTGCGGGCGGACAAGTTTCCCTCCGCCGCCACGCCGGGCGGCGCAACCTCGTTCAAGCCGTTCACCGATCGGCTTCACGCAATGGGGCTGAAGGCCGGCATCTACACCGATCTCGGCCGCAACACCTGCGCCCAGGCCTATGGCCCCAACGAGCCCAACCTGCCGCGCGGCAGCGTGCTCGAGCGCGAAGTGGGCCTCTACGGCCATATCGACCAGGATATCGCGCTCTATTTCGGCGAATGGGGCTTCGATTACGTCAAGATCGACGGCTGCGGCCTGCGCGCCTATGGCGAGGACAGCCCGCTGGTCCGCGCCGGCCGCTATCGCGCGCTGGCGCCGATCCTCGACCTGGACAGCATCAACCGTTCGAACATCCCGGCGGTCCGGGCAATGTTCACCCAGGTGAAGGCGGCATTGGTCCGCGCCGATCCGGACGGCGACTATCTCCTGTCGCTGTGCATCTGGGGCTCGGCCGATGTGCGCAGCTGGGCCAAGGACGTCGGCAACATCTCGCGCACCAGCGACGACATCACCCCGCACTGGACGCGGCTGCTCACCAATTTCGACACCGCCGCGCGGCGGCCGCTCTACGCGCATCCCGGCTCCTGGAACGATCCCGACATGCTGTTCATCGGCAAGGGCGAATTCGATGCCGACCACCTCACCGAAGCGCGCTCGCACTTCGCGCTCTGGGCAATGGTCTCCGCACCCCTGCTGATCGGCGCGGACCTTCGCACCACGCCGCAGTCGCTGATGGACATCTTCGGCAACGCCGCGCTGATCGCGATCGATCAGGACCCCGCCGGCAACCAGGCCGTGCTCGCCTTCGACAGCGACGATTTCCAGATCCTGGTGAAGACGCTGGCGGACGGCGACAAGGCAGTCGCGCTGGTCAACCGCACCGCCGCCCCGACCGAGGCGATCCTCACCGCCCAGCATATCAAGCTGCGCGACGATGCGGATGTGGCGCTGACCGACCTCTGGACGGGCGCCAGGTCCAGCTTCCGCAAGGAGCGCAAGTTCGCGCTCGCACCGCACGAAACCCTGGTGTTCCGCGTGCAGGGCAGCCGCGTGCTCGCCGACGGCTTCTACCTGTCCGAACTCCCCGGCAGCGTGAATCCGGCGGTGGACGGCGTGACCGTGCCGATGGCCGATCCGTCGATCCACCGCGCCGTCGTCGCCTGGACCGGCACGCGCGGCGCCGGGCAGCGGCCGCTCTATGGCGGCTGGGGCGGCGCGCAGGCGGACAGCACGCCCTATGGCCGGGAACTCGCCGTGGCGGGCCGCCATTTCACCGCAGGGCTGGGCGTGCTCGCCAATTCGCGGCTCGAGGTGCGCAATGCCCGCTATCGCCAGCTCACCGCTTCCGTGGGTGTCGACGATTCGGCGACCGATGCCGCCGGCGGCGTGACCTTCGCCATCTATGGCGACCGACGCCTGCTGGCCACCAGCGGACCGATGCACCGGGGCATGCCGGCCAGACCGATCACGGCGGACGTGCGCGGCGTGAAGATCGTCGAACTGGTCGCCCGCGCGCCGGGCGCAGTGAACGAGCGGCTGCCACTGGCCTGGGGCGACGCCGCCTTCCACCGATGATCGGAACGCCCGCGAAATCAATCGGCTAGCGTCTACTCGCCGATCGAAGTCGGTTGTTTCGCGGCCAAACCGCGCCTATCTTGGATCAGTTTACGGGACAGGTCGTTCTGCTTCCCTATCGAGGCCCAAGCAGACATGACCCCGCACCTCCCCCCCGCGCTCCGCGATTATTTCGAGAGCTCACCCGTCGCGCTGTCGCTCGGCGAGGCGTCTGGCGATCATCCGCTGCTGCTGACCAACAAGCGGTTTCGCGATCTGACCGGCTACGCCACGAGCGATATCGTCGGCCAGAATTGCCGCTTCCTGCAAGGCGACAGCGACAATCAGAAAGCGCGGGCCCGCATTCATGCCTTTCTCGGCGACGATGCCCAGGCGAGCGTGCGGACCGCGATCGTCAACTTCCGCAAGGACGGCACGCCGTTCGTCAACCTGCTCTACATGTCCAAGCTGCGCGCGCTCGCCGGCGAGGTGCGCTATATCTTCGCCTCGCAGTTCGACGTCAGCCGCACCCAGCCCGAGCTGCTGGCGGACTATGACGCGGCACTGGGGCAGACGATCGCCCGGCTCGCGCCGGTGGTCGCCGAGAGCGGGATCGCGGTGGAAGGCACGCTGATCACCATCGCCAACACCGCCGCGACAATCGCCCAGGCGAAGATGACGCTCGCCGATCTCGATTCGAGCAGCTTCCTGTGAACGCGCCGTTCGACGCCAAGACGAGCACCTTGCCCGTGGTGGGCATCGGTGCCTCCGCCGGCGGCCTGGAGGCGCTGCGCGAGATGCTGGCGGCCGCCCGTGCACCGACCGGCATGGCCTTCGTGATCGTCCAGCACCTCGATCCGAACCATGAGAGCATGCTGGCGCAGCTGCTCGATCGCCAGACCAGCCTGGAAGTGCTCCAGTGCGAAGGCGGTGAACAGATCGCACCGGACACGGTGTATATCATCCCGCCGGGCCACGGCCTGGCAATCCGCGGCGGCACGCTGGAGCTCACCGACTTCGCCCAGCCACGCGGGCTGCGCCGCCCGATCGACGATTTCTTCCTGTCGCTCGCCGCCGACCAGCAGGGCAATGCCGCCTGCGTGATCCTCTCCGGCACCGGCGCCGACGGCACGATCGGCCTGCGCGCGGTGAAGGAACATGGCGGCGTCTGCCTCGTCCAGACCCCGGAAAGCGCGCGCTATGACGGGATGCCGCTTTCGGCCGTGGGCACCGGCCTGGTCGACTTCGTCAAGGCGCCGGGCGAGATGATCGACTGCCTGCACGCCTTCTTCCATCGCAGCGTCGACGGGGAGCAGCAGCACGAAGCGTCGCTGGTCGCCGACCATGTCGACGAGCTGTGCAAGGTGCTGCGGACCGCGGTAGGCCACGATTTTTCCGGCTACAAGCGCACCACGCTGGTGCGCCGGATCGAACGGCGGATGCACGTGCTCGGCATGACGAGCGGCCGCGCCTATCTCGCCCGCGCCAAGTCCGACGCCGACGAATGCGAGGCGCTGTTCCGCGACCTGCTGATCAACGTCACGCGCTTCTTCCGCGACGCCGATCTGTTCGATCGCCTCCGCACCCAAGTGGTGGAGCCGCTGATGCGCAGCTGGACCGGCGAGGAGGATATCCGCGTCTGGATCCCCGGCTGCTCCTCGGGCGAGGAAGCCTACAGCATCGCGATGCTGTTCGCCGAGGCGGCACGCAAGCTCGCCATGCCCGCGACCGGCGTGCAGATCTTCGCCACCGACATCGACGAGCAGATGCTGCAGATCGCGCGCAACGGCGTCTACCCCGCCTCCGCGCTGGTCGACCTGCCGCCGGCGATGCGCGAACGCTACACGCTGCCGCATGCCGAGCGGTTCCAGATCGTGCCGCAGATCCGCGACATGATCCGCTTTTCCAACCACAGCCTGGTCAAGGATCCGCCTTTTTCGCGGATCGACCTGGTCTCGTGCCGCAACCTGCTGATCTATTTCGACGATCGCCTCCAGCAATCAGTGATGCCGCTGCTCCACTATGCGATCCGGCCCGAAGGCTATCTGTTCCTCGGCCCGTCGGAGAGCATCGGCCGGTTCGATCATCTCTTCCCCGCGCTCGACCATCAGGCGCGAATCTTCCAGCGTTCGCCGGGGGCGCCCAACTATCCGATCGACCTGCCGGGGAGCGCGCGCGGGCGCAGCCCCCGCGAGGACCGCCATGCGCGCCAATCCGGTCGGGTCAGTGCCGAGGAAACCGCGGCGGTCCGCCGCCTGATCGATCGCTACGCGCCCGCCAGTCTCGTGCTCGACCAGGAAGGCGTGATCATCGCCGCCTATGGCAGGCTCGGCCGCTATTTCGACTTTCCGGTAACGCGCACCGGCGGGTCGAGTGCGATCGGTCTGGCGCGCCCGGGCCTGCGCAACGTGCTGGGACCGCTGCTGCGCGCCGCGCGCGACCAGCGCAAGCGGGTGGTCGCGCGCGACGTGGCGGTCGAATCCGAATATGGCACCCAGCAGATCGACGTGGTGTGCGATCCGCTGTCGGACGGCACGCTGCTGTTCGTGTTCCGCGAAACCGCGCCGTTCCGCCCCGCGCTGGACGAAGATGCCGCCGAACTCGATGCCGGCGACGATCATCTCGATGCGCTGGAAGACGAGCTGCGCGTCACCCGTCACCGGCTTCGCACCACCGTCGAGGAACTGGAGACGGCGAACGAGGAGCTGAAGAGCTCCAACGAAGAAATGATGTCGATGAACGAGGAGCTCCAGTCGACCAACGAGGAGCTGTCCACCGTCAACGACGAGCTGAAGAGCAAGGTCGACCAGCTGACCGTCGCCAATTCGGACCTGCGCAACTTCTTCGAATCGACCGACCTCGCGGTGGTGGTGCTCGATGCCGATCTGCGCATCCGCAGCTTCACCGAGGCGACGACGGCGCTGTTCCCGCTCCAGGCGAGCGATCGCGGACGGCCGCTCGCCGACGTCGCCAGCCGGCTTTCCGGTACCGACTATCTTGCCGACGCACGCGCGGTGATCGCCGGCGAGGGCCCACTCCAGCGGCGCGTCAGCACCCAGGACGGCAGCCGCACGCTCTCGATGCGTACCCTGCCCTACCGGGCGCAGAACGGCACCACCGACGGCGCGACGCTGGTGCTGACCGACATCACGGATGCCCTGTCGCTCGAGCGCGCACTGGCGGCCGAGCGCGAACGGCTCGACATGGCGATCCGCGCAGGCGGCATCGCCGTGTGGGAGTATCGCGTCGACACGGGCGAGACGCTGGTCGATGACCATGCCCGCGCAATCCTGGGCATCGGCGCGGACATCGCCTCGAACGATCCGGCGGCCCGGCTGGAGCGGCTGCATCCCGACGACCGTCCGAGGTTCGATGCCGAACTCGCCCGCGTGATCGCCGAGGGCGGCGACCTGGAGATCAGCTACCGCATTCTGGAAGGCGACGACGTCCGCCGCATCAAGACCTTCGGGCGGATGGTCGACGGTGCAGAGCCGCGCCGGCTGGTCGGCGTGTCGATCGACGTCACGCCCGAATATGCGTTAGCGGAAACGCGCGAGCTGATGCTGCGTGAGATGAACCACCGGGTGAAGAACCTGTTCGCGATCATCAGCGGCATGATCTCGGCCGGCGCCCGCAGCCATGACGATGTACACCGCTTCGCCAACGACATGCGCGAGCGGATCGCCGCACTCGGCCGCGCCCATTCGCTCGCCTCGCCGGCGGGCGCACTGCAGTCGATCGACCTTGCCGAACTGGTCGAGGCGACGCTCGCGCCGTATCGGGACCATGCGGCGATCCAGATTGATGGCCCTAGCGTAAAGATTCATCGGACCTGTTTGTCGCCGCTTGCGTTGATGCTCCACGAATGGGCGACGAACTCGGTCAAATATGGCGCGCTGGGACCTGCATCGGGCGAACTCGATGTGGCGTGGCGGCGGGTGCCCGACGGGGTTCGCCTCGACTGGCGGGAAACGGGAGACCGGCCCGTTTCGGTGGAATCGGGCACCGGCTTCGGCACGATTCTGGTACAAACCTCGTCGCGCCAGCTGGGCGTTTCGGTAACCCGCACGGCGGAGGATCGCACCTTCGCCATCCAGATACATCTGCCTGCGAAAGTGCTTGCGAATGACGAAGACGGTGATGCTCATCGAGGATGAGCTGTTCGTGGCGCTGGACGTGCAGGACGTGGTGGAAGAAGCCGGCTTCGCGGTGGATGGGCCCTATATGTCCGTCGCCGAGGCGCTCGAGGCGGTGGCCCATCACCTGCCCTGCTGCGCGATCCTCGACGTACGGCTGACCGACGGCGAAGTGTTTCCAGCGGCCGATGTCCTTCGCGACGCGGGCGTGCCGATCATCTTCCATTCGGGCCATGCCGACGCAACTTCGCTGCGCGGCCGTTATCCGCAGGCGGTGGTCTGCTCCAAGCCCTGCTCGCCCAGCGCGCTGCGCGCCGCGGTCGAAGGTGCGCTGGCCAGCTGAGTTCAGCCGGCGGTACGGGCCCGCCAGCGGATGAGGCGTGTCGCCAGGAACCAGGCGACGAGCGCGACGCCGGCCCCCAGGATCAGGTCGATCAGGTAATGCGTGCCCTCTACCGGGGTTGAAAGGAGCATCGCGCACGGAAGGGCCGTGAGCCACCAGCGCAGCGGTCCGCATTTCTGCGCGCCGGCGATGTAGAGCGTCGCCGAGGCCGCGTGGAAGCTCGGCGCCGAGACCAGCCCGCGCAACTGCCCCAGATCGACCACGGTCAGGGTGTGAGCGCGGAGCGCGGGAATCAGGTCCGGCTGCCATAGCTCGCTGACCGGCATGTATGGGATCGGATCGTGCCACAGATAGGAGAAGGGCCCCACCGCCGGCATCTGGCTGTAGATCGCCAGCGTCATCACTGCCGCGATCGCGAAGGCGGCAAGGAAGCGATGGGCCTGGCGGCGCTGGCCGGTCAGCGCGAACCAGCCGAGCAGCAGCGCCGGTGTGAGGAAGATGCTCTGATAGGCAGCCACCCCGAGCAGCTGGAGCGAGCGGTGCGCCGCGACAGTGCGATACCAGGCGAGCCAATCGAACTGCAGCAGCTCGTCCACCCGCTGCAGCCCCGCGTCGGCGAAGCCCTGGCTCATCGCCGCGATCGGGTAGGAGCTGACCGCCCCGATCAGCGCCAGCGCCATGAACAGCGTATAATATTCCACCACATCGGCGAGCACGAGGCTCCAGCGCCGGCGATCGCGCAGGCACCAGCCCCGCACCAGCGGCCCGAGCGCCAGCACCCCATAATAGGGAATGTTGCTATGCGCGAAGGGATCGATACTGAGCCCGGCACTCCACAGCAGCAAGGCACAGGCCGAGACGGCGGCGATCAGGGCGAGCCGGACCTGCCCGCCCGCGAAGCCGATCCCAGCATCGATCGTGGCCGGAGGTTGCGGCAGAAGCGACGCGGAAGTCGGAAGCGCGGTGGAGTGGCGTTGATCGGTCAAGTACGGCTCATCGAACTAGCAGGGGCGACCCGCCTGCCTCTGCCCGCGCGCCGTGCCCGATCCTAGCGCGCCGATGCCCCCGCGCCTAGCCCGACTGCGGAACCTGCCGTGAATGGCACTTTACCCGCGGTGAAGTGCCACGGCCGTTCGTTTTCCCCACCGGCAAAGTGCCATGGCTGGTCCAAGTGCGGCGGCGTGCACGCAAGGGATTCACAGGCGAATCGCGATGTGCTTAGATTCCTGCTATGTTCCAGCACGATCTCTTCGCCGCCGCTCCCCCAGCCGCGCCGGATGCGGCCTCCTCCGCCCCGCCGCTGGATCTGCCGGCGGTGCTCGACCGGCTGAGCGAAACCTGCGAGCGGCCCCGCTACAGCTTCATGGTGCTCCAGCTGATCGCCCAAGCGAGCGCGCGCAGCGGCTGGGCCGGCCCCTGGATCGAAGCGAACGGCCGTCGCCTGCCGGTGCGCGACTGGCTGAGCGAGGCCCTCACCCCCGTCGCCCGCCGCGATCCGCGCCGGCTGGGCCTCGCTGCCCGGGTCCGCGCCGATCTGGAAAAGGCCGGCACGCTGCCGCTCGATCCCGACGCGGCGGAGCGCGCGATCGATGCGGAGGTGCAGCACCGCATCCGCCTTTCGGGGCGCACCAATGTCAGCCGCGCGGTGTCGGAGCTGGTGCGGGCCGGCCTGGTTCGCCGCCATTATCGCGGCTACCGCGTCGATCACGAGAATCGCGGTGCGCAGCGCCACGCCGTCTATGCGGTGACCGACGAGGCACGGCGCGCGCTGCAGCTCGGGGCCTAGCTCAAGCGCGGGCCAGCGGGAAACCCTCGTCCAGCCAGCCCGTGATCCCGCCCGCCATCAGCTTTACCGGGCGCCCGAGCCGTGCCAGCCGCAGCGCCGCCCGCGCCGCGCCGTTGCAATGGGGGCCGGCGCAGTAGACGACGAACAGCGTCTCGGCCGGCCAGTCGGCCATCTTCGAGGCGATGATCTTCGCGTGCGGCAGGTTGATCGCGCCCGCCACATGGCCCGCGGCGAACAGCTCGGGCCCGCGCACGTCGAGCAGGACGAACCCGGGCTCGGGCTGCTGGAGCGCGGCATGCGTGTCCCAGCAATCGCTCTCGAAGCGGAAGAGCGCGGCAAAATGGGCTTCTGCGTCGGCGGCGGGGGCCGCCGGGATCGCGGTTACGGCATTGGTCATTGCGAACACCTCCTGTCGGGTTCGCTTCTGCGCTTGCGGTCAGCCCCTTGGCGAGCGGCAGGATTGCCGTCTATCGAAAGGATCATGCCAAGTTCGCCCCCGAACCGCGCCGTCGTCGCGCTCGCCTATGACGGGCTTTGTGCCTTCGAATTCGGAATCGTCGCCGAAGTCTTCGGGCTGCCCCGCCCGGAGATGGGCGCGGACTGGTATCGCTTTCAGGTCTGCACGGAGCGGCCCGGACGGTTGACCACCAATGCCGGCCTCGCCGTCGAGGTGGGGGCGGGGCTGGAGGCGCTGGCCGAGGCGGGCACGATCGTCGTCCCGGGGTGGCGAACGCAGGATCCCGCCCCCTCCCCCGAACTGCGCGGGGCGCTGCTTGCCGCCCATGCCCGCGGCGCACGCCTGGTGACGATCTGCTCGGGCGTGTTCCTGCTGGCGGCGCTGGGCCTGCTCGACGGCCGCCGCGCGACGACGCACTGGCGCTATGCCGAGGCACTGCAGGCGGCCTTCCCCGCCGTGACCGTCGATGCCGATATCCTCTATGCGGAGGACGGCACGCTGTTCACCTCGGCCGGTTCGGCCGCCGGCATCGATCTGCTGCTCCATCTCGTCCGCCAGGATTACGGGCCCGATGCCGCCAACAGCGTCGCGCGGCGGATGGTGGTGCCCGCGCATCGCAGCGGCGGGCAGGCGCAGTTCATCGAACGGCCGGTTCCCGTCCATCCCCGCAGCCAGCTCGCCGCATTGCTCGATCGCATCCGCGCCGACCCCGCCCGCACCTGGACGATCGCCGCGATGGCCGATGCAGCGGTGATGAGCCGCCGCACCTTCGCCCGCCGCTTCCAGGAGGCGACCGGCAAGACGCCGGGCGCCTGGCTGATCGCCCAACGTGTCGACGTCGCCCGTACGCTGCTCGAGACGACGACGCTGCCGATCGAGGACGTCGCCCAGGCATCGGGCCTGGGCAGCGCCGCCAATCTGCGCCAGCATTTCGCGTCGCAGGTCGGCATCCCACCCCATCTCTATCGCAGACAGTTCCAACGCCGCGCCGCCTGAGCCGGCCGCTTGCAAAGCGGGACGATCCCTGAAATCAGCGCAGCACCGTGCGGCCGGGGGGCCGCGACACGAAAGGGGGCATATCCACGTATCGCCGCGCGATCAGCGCCGCTTCGCTCCCCATCGATGCTGCCTTCGAGGAATGACCATAGCCATGCGCCTGCTCGCTACCCTGCTCCTCTCCACCGCGCTCCTCGCCGCGCCCGCCTTGTCGCAACAGGCGCAGGATGCGGCGGCGCGGGTCGATCCGTTCGTGGGGGTCGACGGCGGCGGGGTCGCGGGCGGCAATACCGTGCCGGGCGCAGGCGTGCCGTTCGGCTTCGTGTCGTTCAGCCCCGACACGACCAACGGCGACACCAACGGCTATGATTCGCACAGTCCGATCATGGGGTTCAGCTACACCCATGTCAGCGGCACGGGCGGCTCGGCCAAATATGGCAATTTCCGGGTCACGCCGATCAGCGGCGATCTGCGCGTCGCGCATCTCCACTTCGACCGCAGCGACGAACGCGCCGCGCCGGGGCTCTACCGCGTCGGGCTGCGCAACAGCGAAGGCCGCACGACCCAGGTCGAGCTGACCGCCACCCGTCTCGCCGGTTTCCAGCGCCTGACCTTCCCCGAGGGGGCGCCTGCGCATGTCGTGCTCGATGCGAGTTCGGTGATCGCGATGCGCGGCAGCGGCCAGCGCACCCGCAAGGCGCATGTCCAGCTGATCGACGAGCGCCACATGGCGGGCTGGACCGAGGTGGAGGGCGGCTGGAACCCGGTGCCCTACAAGCTCTATTTCTATGCCGAGTTCGATCGCCCGGCGATGGCCTTCGGCGCGTGGAAGGCCAGCCGGGGCAGGATGGAGACGCTCCCCGGCGTCGGCGAGGCCGAGGGCGGTACCCAGACCAAGGCGCCCGCCGACCGCCAGGCGCTGATGATCGAGTACGACACGCGCATGGAGTTCGCCCACCGGCTGGGCACCTATTTCACCTTCGATCCCAAAGCCGGCCGGCAGGTGCGGATGAAACTGGCGGTATCGTTCCTCGGCATCGACAAGGCCCGCGCCAATCTCGCCGCCGAACTGCCCGACTGGGATTTCGACGCGGCGGCCGCACGGGTGCGGAACCAGTGGAATGCGGTGCTCGACAAGATCCAGGTCGAGGGCGGCACCGAGGAACAGCGGCGGATCTTCGCCACCGCGCTCTACCGCACCCACACGATGCCGCACGACCTGACCGGCGAGAATGTCTGGTGGCAGTCGGCCGAGCCGCATTACGAGGATTTCTACACGCTGTGGGACACGTTCCGCACCGTCCATCCGCTGCTCACCCTGATCCAGCCCGAGCGCCAGCGCGGGATGATCCGCTCGCTGATCGATACCTATGCCCACACCGGCTGGATGCCCGATGCGCGCATCGCCGGCGGCAACGGCATGACGCAAGGGGGGTCGAACGGCGACGTGGTGATCGCCGACGCGGTGGTGAAGGGGCTGGGCGGGTTCGACACCGCGCTTGCCTACCGGGCGCTGGTCAAGAATGCCGAGGTGGAGAGCGACGCACCGTTCCTCCAGGGCCGCGTGCTCGAAGACTACAAGGCGCTCGGCTATGTCTCGGTCACCCAGACCCGCTCGGCCTCGCGCACGCTCGAATATGCCTATGACGATTTCGCGATCGGCGCGGTCGCCAGCCAGCTCGGCAAGAAGGAGGACGCCGCCCGCTACCGCACCCGCGCTGCCAACTGGCGCAACCTGTGGGACGACCGGCTCGGCTGCATCCACCCGCGCTACCCCGACGGCAGCTGGCTGGAGAATTACAGCTGCACCTATGAATATCCCGATCGCTCGACACCGTGGTGGGAAGCACCCTTCTACGAAGGGAACGCACTGCAATATTCCACCTATGTGCCGCACGACGTCGCCGGGCTGATGGCGAAGACTGGCGGCAGCGCCGGCTTCGTCGCCTGGCTCGACCGGCTGTTCGACGGCCATTATTCGCAGGGCAACGAGCCCGATATCCTCGCGCCCTATCTCTACATCCATGCCGGCCGTCCGGACCGCACCGCCGCGATCGTCCGCGACCTGATGGCGAAGCACTATCAGCTCAGCCGTACCGGCCTGCCGGGCAATGACGATGCCGGCGCGATGTCGAGCTGGTATGTGTGGAACGCGATCGGGCTCTATCCCAATGCCGGCCAGCCTTATTACTATATCGCGTCGCCGATCTTCGCGCGCAGCCGGATCGCGCTGGAGGGCGGGCGCAGCTTCACCGTGGTGGCGAAGGACGTATCGGACACGAACCGCTATGTCACCGCCGCGCGGCTGAACGGCAAACCGATCGACCGCGCCTGGATTGCCCATGCCGAACTGGCGGCCGGCGGCACGCTGGAGCTGCAGATGGGCCCGGCACCCTCGGCCTGGGCGACCCGCTTCACCGCGCCGCCGGACGGCTATCGCCGCTAGAGCCAGCCATTGGCGCGGGCGGTACGGCCGGCCTCGATCCGGTTGACCGCCCCCAGCTTGCCCGCCGCCTCGGACAGATAGTTGCGCACCGTGCCGGGCGAGAGGCCGAGGCGCCGGGCGATGTCCTTGTTCGAAAGCCCCTCCTCCGCCAGCCGCAGCGCGTCGCGCTCGCGATCGGTGAGCGGGTCGCTGCCCGCTTCCCAGGCAGCCGCGGCGAGGTCGGCGGGGATCACCCGGCCACCCGCCGCCACGGTGCGGATCGCCGCGACCAGCTCGTCGACCGGCGTGTCCTTGAGCAGATAGCCGCGCACCCCGGCGGCACGGGCGCGCTCGAGATAGCCCGGCCGCGCAAAGGTGGTGACGATCACCACCGCGGTGCGCGCCTTGTCCGCCGCCAGGATCTGCGCACAGTCGAGCCCAGTGCGGCCGGGCATCTCGATGTCGGTGAGCAGGATATCGGGCGTCAGCTCCCGGACGAGCGCCAGCGCCTCGTCGCCATTGGCGGCGCGGCCGACGATCGCGAAATCCGGTTCCAGCGCGAGCAGCGCGGCGATCGCACCGAGCACCAGCGCCTGATCCTCGGCGAGGACGATGCGGATCATGCCGGTACGCTCGCTTCCAGCCTGGTGCCGGGCTGGAGCGACAGCAGCTCCAGCCTGCCCCCCGCCGCCGCCAGCCGCTGACGCATGCCGCGCAGACCATTGCCCTCGCGGAACGACAGGCCGACGCCGTCATCCTCGACCACCAGCCGGGCGTTCCCTGGCCCCGCCTCAAAGTCGATCGTGCAGCGGCGGGCGCCGGCATGGCGGATCACGTTGGTCACCGCCTCGCGCAGCGTCATCGCCAGGATCGCCCCGGCATCGGCGGGCACCCCCGCGGGATCGCCCGTGACGACCGGCTCGATCCCCGCCGTTTGCAGCGCCGCCAGCGAAGCCGAGGCCTCGGTGGCAAGCGAGCCGCCCAGCTGCCCGGTGAGTGCCGCGCGCACTTCTGCCAGCCCCGAGCGGGCGGCGGTCGCAATCGCCTCCAGCTCGGCCTTGGCCGTGTCGGGATCGCGCTCGACCAGCCGCCCGGCGAGATCGGCCTTGAGCGCCACCAGCGTCAGCGTACGGCCGACCACGTCGTGCAGGTCGCGGGTGATCCGCTCGCGCTCGGCGGTACCGGCGAGACGGCGCACTTCCTCCTGGCTGGCAAGCAGCGCCTGGGTGCGCTCGTAAAAGGCGAAGCTCGACATGGTGGCGACGCCGCTCATCACCACGAACAGCACGCCCGGGGCGAACCACAGGATCGGCTGTTGCCAGGCAAGGCCGGTACCCGCGGTCGCCACCGCGATCACCCCAATCGCAATTCCCGCGTGGCGGCGGGAGCGCAGCCGGGCGACCGTCACCCCGGCATAGATACAGAAGGTCGTCCAGCCGAGCGGCAGCGGCGCCACCGCGACGCCGAGCGCCAGCATCGCCGCTGCGATCGGAATCAGTGCGCGATCCGGCACCCGGGTCGAGAACAGATAGAGCGGCAGGAAGACGCCGATCGCCACCGCCGCCGCAAGGACGGTGGTGGCGTCGGGCTTGGCCCAGAGCCAGGGAAAGGGCACGAAGATCAGATAGGCGAGCCAGGGCCAGCCATTGCCGCGCAGGCGGCGATAGGAGATCTCGGTCTGCATCGCGCCAGCCTCGCGGATTGTCGTGGTCCCGGTCAAGCCGGACTGCGCCGCCAGCCGGTCCAGGCCCAGGCGGCGGCCGCCGCCGTCATCGCCAACACCACCGCGCCGTGGGTCCAGGGCGACCCCGCCACCGGCAGATCCAGGATCGCGCGGGCGATCTGACCGAGATGATAGGAGGGGGTGAACCCGCCCAGCGTCTGCATCCAGCCCGGCAGCAGTGCGCTCGGCACCCACAGCCCGCCGAGGATCGAGAAGCCGAGGAACAGCGCGTTGGCGATCGCCACCGCCCCCTTGGCAGTCATCCGCATCCCCATGCCGAAGCCGATCAGGGCAAAGGGGATGGCAGAAGCCAGGTGGAGCAGCGCCAGCAGCGCCCAGGTTCCCGCCGACATCCGGGCACCGGCGACGATCGCCAGCGCATAGATCAGCGACAGCGCAAACGCCGTGATCGTCACCGCTGCCGCGAGCTTGGCCGCGACATAGGCGCCCGCCGGCATCGGCGAGACGCGCTTGAGCTCGATCAGCCCCTGCTCGCGCTCGACCGCGACGCCGGCGCCGAAGCCGAACAGCGCCGGACCGGTCGCCGCGAACACGCCGTAGCCGGCGAGCGTCGAGACGGCATAGCCGGGCACCTCGGGATGCGGCAGCGCGAGGATGAACAGCGCGTAGAAGGCGGCGGGGGTCAGCGCGGTCGGCAGCAGGAACTGCGGCAGGCGCAGGCTGCGCTTCACTTCGGTGACGGCTTCGCGACGCCAGACGCCAGTGGGTGCGGCAAGCGCGGTCATGCGGCGATCCTTTCGTCGGTGGGGGCCAGCAGCGTGGCGATGGCATCTTCCAGCGTCGCATCGGCGATGCGCAGGCCTTCCAGCTTGGTATCCGCGTCGAGCAGCGCCCGCGCCGTCACCGCGGCATCGGCGCTGACGATCCGCAGGTCCGCCCCTTCCATGCCCGCCTCGCGGACGGCCGGGAGCAACGCGGCCGCGGCCGGCAGCAGCGTGGAGCGGCAGCGGATCACCGATCCGCCCGCCCGCGCGCGCAGCGCCGCCGGGGTATCGTCGGCGACGATCCGGCCCGCCTCCATCACCAGCACGCGATCGGCCAGCGCATCGGCTTCGGCGAGGTCGTGGCTGGTCAGCAGCACCGCCGCGCCGTCATCCGCCAGGTCGCGCACCGTGCCCCACAAGGTCCGCGCCGAACCGCGGTCCATCGCGGCAGTCGGCTCGTCGAGGACGAGCAGGTCGGCGCGGCCGCAGATCGCCAGCGCATATTGCACCCGGCGCGCCTGTCCGCCCGACAACTGGCCGCAGCGACGATCGGCAAGGTCGGCGATGCTGGCCAGCGCCAGCGTCTCGCCGATCGGACGCGGATCGGGATAATAGCCGGCATGCACCGTCACCAGTTCGCGGATGGTGAGCACGTCGGGCAGCCCGGCGCTTTGCAGCATCACCCCCAGCCGGCGGCGCGCGGCCGGGCGGCGCGGATCGAGCCCGAACAGGCTGGCCGTCCCGGCATCGGGCGCCAGCCGGCCGGTGAGCAGCGCGACCGAGGTCGTCTTGCCCGCGCCGTTGGGCCCGAGCAGCGCGGTCACTTCGCCCGCGCGGATGGAAAGATCGAGGCCGTCGAGCACCGTGCGCCCGCCCAGCCGCTTGGACACAGCGGATAGCCGTGCCACCGCCGCAAGATCGTCGTTCATGCTGTTTCTCCCGGCAGGCGAGCGGTGTTCCCCCCTGCCTGTCGTCACCGATCCTGCAACCGCCACGGCGCCGCGCACAGTGACACTTGTCACCCGCCGCGCATGCCATCGCGCAGGTGCGGGGTTGAAGCCGCCCCGGCGCCGCGACTAGGCAGGCAGCGGAACAGGGAGACAGCATGGCCGCGGACGACGACACCATTCCGTTGGGGGCACTCGACAGCTTCGTCGGCTACCATATGCGACGCACGTCCGCGCTGATGGCGGCGGACTTCAACGCGGCGATGGCCGGCACCGGCATTCGCCAGGTGCTGTTCGGCGTGCTGTCGGTGATCGCCGCGAACCCCGGCATCAACCAGGGCCGGATCGGCGCGGCGCTCGGCATCCAGCGCGCCAATATGGTGGCGCTGATCAACGAGCTGCTCGAGGCGGGGTACATTGTGCGCACCGTCTCGCCCGAGGATCGCCGGGCCTTTGTCTTCGCCCTCACCGATGCCGGGTCGGCGGTGGTCGCCGACGGCCTCGAGCGGATCCGCCGTCATGAAGACCGGCTGTTGGCGGCGCTTTCGACAGGCGAGCGGGAGACGCTGATCGCCTTGCTGAAGCGCGTGGAGGCCGCCGCGCCCGACTGATCGAAACCCGCTTGCAGCCCCTCTCCGATTAAGTTATGCCTCATAACAATAAGAGGAGAGGCACGATGTCGACCGTCATCGAGCAACCGGCGAAAACCGCCACGTTCGATCGCCTGAACCCCGTTACCGGGGCCGTTGCATCCACCAGCCCGGCCGCCGGTATTGCCGACGCGGAGGCTGCGGTGGAACGCGCCGCCACCGCCTTTGCCAGCTGGTCGATTCTCGGACCCACCGCCCGACGCGCCGCCCTGATGCGCGCCGCCGATGCGCTCGAAGCCCGCGCTCCCGCCTTTGTCGACGCGATGATGGGCGAGATCGGCGCGACCGAGGGCTGGGCCCGCTTCAACCTGATGCTCGCCGCCAACATGGTGCGTGAGGCCGCCGCGCTCACCACCCAGATCGGCGGCGAGGTGATCCCGTCGGACAAGCCCGGCTGCATCGCCATGGCGGTGCGCGAGCCGGTGGGCGTGCTGCTTGGCATCGCGCCGTGGAACGCGCCGATCATCCTCGGTGTCCGCGCGGTCGCGGTGCCGCTCGCCTGCGGCAACACCGTGGTGCTCAAGGCCAGCGAGCAGTGCCCGCGCACCCATAGCCTGATCGCCGAGGCCTTTGCCGATGCCGGGTTGCCGGAGGGCGCGGTGTCGATCGTCACCAACGCGCCGGAAGATGCCGCCGAGATCGTCGGCGCGCTGATCGACCATCCGAAGATTCGCCGGATCAACTTCACCGGCTCCACCCATGTCGGCAAGATCATCGCCCAGCGTGCCGCCGGGCATCTGAAGCCCGTGCTGCTCGAACTCGGCGGCAAGGCGCCGCTCATCGTGCTCAACGACGCCGATCTCGACGAGGCGGTGAAGGCCGCCGCGTTCGGCGCCTTCATGAACCAAGGCCAGATCTGCATGTCGACCGAGCGGATCATCGTGCTCGATGCGATTGCCGACGCGTTCGTCGAGAAGTTCGCGGCGAAGGTCGCGACGCTGACGGTCGGCGATCCGCGGGAAGGCACGGCGCCGCTCGGCGCGGTGGTGGACCGCAAGACCGTCGGCCATGTCCAGTCGCTGGTCGCCGATGCGGTGGCGGCAGGCGCAGTGCAGATCGCCGGCGGACCGGCGGACGGGGTGCTGATGCCCGCCCATGTCATCGACCGGGTCACGCCCGCGATGCGGCTGTTCCGCGAGGAGAGCTTCGGCCCTGTCGTCGGCATCCTCCGCGCCGCCGACGAGGAAGCGGCGATCGCGCTGGCGAACGACAGCGAATACGGCCTGTCCGCCGCGGTCTTCACCCGCGACACCGCGCGCGGCCTGCGGGTCGCGCGGCGGATCCAGTCGGGCATCTGCCATGTCAACGGCCCGACCGTGCATGACGAGGCCCAGATGCCGTTCGGCGGCGTCAAGGCGAGCGGCCACGGCCGCTTCGGCGGCAAGGCGGGCATCGATTCCTTCACCGAGCTGCGCTGGATCACGATCGAGACCCAGCCCGGCCATTATCCGATCTAACTAGACCAAGGACTGCACATGACCGAGACGAGCAGCAACGGCGTCGTAGCCTACGACGTCGAAGGCGGAATCGCGTGGGTACGCTTCAACCGCCCGGACAAGCGCAATGCCATGTCGCCGACGCTCAACCGCGACATGATGGAAGTGCTCCACGCGCTCGAATTCCGCGACGATGTCGGCGTGCTGGTGCTGACCGGCGAAGGTTCGGCCTGGACCGCCGGCATGGACCTCAAGGAATATTTCCGCGAGACCGAAGCCGGAGGCCTGGGCGCCGTGCGCCAGGCGCAGCGCGAGAGCTATGGCTGGTGGCGGCGCCTGCGTTGGTACCAGAAGCCGACCATCGCGATGGTCAATGGCTGGTGCTTCGGCGGCGGCTATGGCCCGCTCTTCGCCTGCGACCTCGCCTTCGCCGCGGAAGAGGCGCAGTTCGGCCTCAGCGAGATCAACTGGGGCATCCTCCCCGGCGGCGGCGCGACCAAGGTGGCGGTGGAGCTCACCTCGTTCCGCAACGCCATGTACCACGCGATGATGGGCGAGAATATCGATGGCCGGAAGGCCGCCGAATGGGGCCTGGTCAACGAGGCGCTGCCGCTCGACCGGCTCAAGGCCCGGGTCACCGACGTTGCGAACGTGCTGCTCACGAAGAACCCGGTGGCGCTCAAGGCGACCAAGGACGCGATCCGCCGCGTCTCCATCATGAGCTACGACGATGCCGAGGACTATCTGGTCCGCGCGCAGGAAGCCGCCAACAGCTACGACAATGAAGGCCGCAAGGAAGGCATCCGCCAGTTCATCGACGAGAAGAGCTACAAGCCCGGTCTCGGCGCCTACGACAAGGATCGCAGCCGCGGCTGACCCTTTCCCTGCCCTTCTGACAAACGGACGCCAGCAATGGATCTCGCCCGCCTGCTCACCCCCCGTTCGGTCGCCATCGTCGGCGCATCGGAGAAACCCGGCGCGCTCGGCGCCGCGGTGCTCGCCAACCTCGTCCGCCACGGCTTTGCCGGCGACATCCACCTGATCAACCCCAAGCGCGACACGATCGAAGGGCGGCCCTGCCTCGCCGGAATCGACCAGCTGCCGGAGGGGGTCGACACCGCCATCCTCGCCATTCCCGGCCCCGCCGTGCTCGACGCGATCCGGGCGCTGGCGGCGCGCGGGGTGGGCGCGGCGATCATCTTCTCGGCGGGCTTCGCCGAGGGCGGCGCCGAAGGGCTCGCGGCACAGGCCGAGGTCGCGCGCATCGCCCGCCAGCACGGCATGGTGGTGGAGGGGCCCAACTGCCTGGGCCTGACCAACTATGTCGCAGGCGTGCCGCTCACCTTCGTCGAAATGCCGCCGATCGAGACCCGGGACCGGCCCTGTGTCGGCATCGTCTCGCAATCGGGGGCGATGGCGGCGGTGCTGGGCACCGTGCTGACCGGCAAGCAACTCGGCATCTCGGCCTGGATCTCGACCGGCAACGAGGCCGCCTCGGGCGTCGAGGACTATGTCGCCTGGATGATCGACGAGCCGAACACGCGGGTGATCGCGATGATCGTCGAGCAGTTCCGCAAGCCCGCCCGGTTCCTCGAACTGGCGGCGCGCGCCAGGGCGGCGGGCAAGCCGATCGTGCTGCTCCACCCCGGCACGTCGAGCGCCGCGCGCGAAAGTGCCGCGACGCACACCGGCGCGATGGCGGGCGACTGGGCGCTGATGAAGACCAAGGTCACCCGCGCAGGCGTGGTGGTGGTCGAAAATCTGGAGGAACTGGGCGACGTCGCCGAGATCCTCGCCCGCACGCCGCCGCTGCAGCAGGGCGGGGTGGCGGTGCTCGGGGAATCGGGTGCGTTCAAGGCGCTGACGCTCGATCTCGCCGAGCGGATCGGCCTGCCGCTCCCGCCGATCGGCGGGAAAACCCATGACGCGATCCGCGCGACGCTGCCGGACTTTATCGGCGTCTCCAATCCGATGGACCTGACGGCGCAGGCGCTGGTCGACCCCGACCTATACCGCCGCACGCTGGCGCCGCTGCTCGCCGATCCCGCCTATGCCGCAGTGGTGCTGGGCATCATCCAGACCGATGCCGGTACCTGCGCGCGCAAATTCCCGCCGATCACCGAAGCGGTGCGCGCGCTTGCGCCGACCAAGCCGCTGATCTTCGCCGGGCTGGACGAAGGCGCACCGGTGCCGCCCGAGATGATCGCCGCGCTGCACGCTGAGAAGGTGCCCTATTTCCCGACCGCCGACCGTGCCTGCCGCGCGCTCGCCCGGCTGCTCGATGCCGAGCGGCACCAGGCGGCGAAAGCGATCGCACCGGTGACGCTCGAACTGCCCAGCGGCGTCGTGCCGGAATATCTGGCCAAGCAGGCGCTTGCCCCGCTCGGCATCTCCTTCCCCGCCGGCGGCTTCGCCCAGACGCCCGACGAGGCCGTCGCGATCGCGGAGCGCGTCGGCTACCCGGTCGCGCTCAAGGCGCAGGCCGCCGCGCTCAGCCACAAGAGCGACGCGGGCGGCGTGCTCCTCAACATCGCCGACGAACCGGCGCTGCGGGCCGCCTGGCGCAAGCTTTACGCCAATGTCGCCGCCTATGATGCCGGGCTTGCGCTCGACGGCGCGCTGGTCGAGGCGATGGGCGCACGCGGCGTCGAGCTGATCGTCGGCGCGCGCAACGATCCCGATTGGGGGCCGGTGATCTTGGTCGGCCTGGGCGGGGTCACTGCCGAGCTGATGCGGGACGTGTGCCTGCTCCCGCCCGACCTCACCCGCGACAGCATCGTCGCGGCGCTGCGCCGGCTGAAGGGTGCGGCATTGTTCGACGGCTATCGCGGCAGCCCGGCGGTCGACCTGAACGCAGTCGCGGAGATCGTGCAGACGCTCGGCCGGCTGCTGGCCGGCACGCCTGCCATCCGCGAGATCGACCTCAACCCGGTGATCGCCCGCCCCGACGGCGCGGTGGCGCTCGACGCGCTGATCCTCACCGCCTGATTCCAGAACGAACTGCCAGGAGAGCTTCGATGATCACCAAGGACGGCGTTTCCTACCGCGTCGAGGATCGCATCGCCTGGGTCTATTTCGCCCGACCCGAAAAGCGCAACGCGATGAACCCGACGCTCAACCGGCGCATGGCGGAGGTGTTCGACGAGCTCGAGTTCCGCGACGATGTCGGCGTGCTGGTGCTCGGCGGCGAAGGCAATGCCTGGTCGGCGGGCATGGACCTCAAGGAATATTTCCGCGAGACCGAGGCGCAGGGGCTGGGCGGGATCCGCAAGTCGCAGCGGGAGAGCTATGGCTGGTTCCGCCGGCTGCGCTGGTTCCAGAAGCCGACGATCGCAATGGTCAATGGCTGGTGCTTCGGCGGCGGCTTCGGCCCCCTCTTCGCCTGCGACCTGGCGGTGGCGGCGGACGAGGCGCAGTTCGGCCTCTCCGAGATCAACTGGGGCATCCTGCCCGGCGGCGGCGTGACCAAGGTGGTCGTCGACCTGCTGCCGATGCGCGACGCGATGTGGCTGACGCTGACCGGCGACCTGATCGACGGCAAACAGGCCGCGGCGTGCCGCCTGGTCAACGAGAGCGTGCCGCTCGAACGGCTGGAGGCGCGCGCCCGCGAGATCGCGGAGATCCTGCTCAAGAAGAACCCGGTCGCGCTGAAGTTCGCCAAGGATGCGGTGCGCCGCGTGGGCAACCTCACCTATGACGAGGCCGAGGACTATCTCGTCCGGATGCAGGAAGCGGCCAATTTCCACGACAAGAGCGAGGGCCGCAAGGAAGGCATCCGCCAGTTCATCGACGAGAAGAGCTACAAGCCGGGCCTCGGTGCCTATGACCTTGCGCGCGGCTGAGCGGCGGGCGGGTCCGAGGTCCGGCCGAGCCCCGTGGGTTTCCTTGTCCGGGCGCCATGCGCGGGATAGTTTTGCGGAAAAGAGAAGATGTGCCGCATTGAGTCGCGGCCTGCTTTAGGAGAATGGTCTTGGAACGCACCTTCAAGCTGTTGATCAATGGCGAGGCCGTCGACGGCGCCTCGCAGTTCGACGTGATCAATCCCGCCACCGCCGAGCCCTTCGCGCGCTGCCCCAAGGCGGACGCGGCGCAGCTCAATGCCGCCGTCGCCGCCGCCAAGGCCGCCTTCCCGGCCTGGGCCGCGACACCGATCGAGGAACGTGCCGCCAAGGTGGAAGCCGTCGCCGCAAGGCTGCAGGAGCGGCTGAGCGAATTCGCCAGCCTGCTCACCACCGAACAGGGCAAGCCGCTTGACCAGGCGACCGGCGAAGTGATGGGCACGGTGTTCACGCTGCGCGCCTTCACCCAGATGCGGCCCGAGACCAAGGTACTGCGCGACGAGGGCGGCAACCGCGTCGTCGAGCATCGCACGCCCCTGGGCGTGGTGGCGGCGATCACGCCGTGGAACTTCCCGATGATCCTTGCTGCCAACAAGATCGGGCCGGCGCTGGTCGCCGGCAACACCATGGTGCTCAAGCCCGCGCCGACCACGCCGCTCACCTCGCTGCTGATGGGCGAGATCTTCGCCGAGCTGCTGCCGCCGGGCGTGATCAACATCATCTGCGACCAGAACGATCTGGGCGCGCTGCTCACCGCGCATCCGGACGTCGCCAAGGTGGCCTTCACCGGCTCGACCGCGACCGGCAAGAAGGTGATGGCCAGCGCCGCCGACGGGGTGAAGCGCGTCACGCTAGAGCTGGGCGGCAACGACGCCGCGATCGTGCTCGACGATGTCGAGCCGGCACTCGCTGCCAAAAAGGTGTTCCAGGGCGCGATGTACAATGCCGGGCAGATCTGCGTGGCGGTCAAGCGCGCCTATGTGCCCGAGGGCATGTACGAGGACTTCTGCGCGGAGATCGCCGAACTCGCCCGCAACACCGTGGTCGACGACGGCGCCAAGCAAGGCGCGAAGGTCGGCCCGGTGCAGAACAAGATGCAGTTCGAGAAGGTGAAGGCGCTGATCGAGGACGCCAAGCAGCGCGGCACCGTGCTCGCCGGTGGCGAGCCGCTCGATCGGCCGGGCTATTTCATCGCGCCGACGATCGTCCGCGACCTCGACGACGATGCGCCCCTGGTCCGCGAGGAACAGTTCGGCCCGGTGCTGCCGGTGCTGAAATATCGCGACATCGAGGAGGTGATCGCCCGCGCCAATGACTCGGAATACGGCCTGGGCGGCACGATCTGGGGCCGCGACGTCGCGCGCGCGACCGAGGTGGCGATGAAGATCGACAGCGGTACGGTGTGGGTGAACCAGCACCTCGCCATCGATCCGCGCATTCCGTTCCGCGGATCGAAGCAGTCGGGCCTCGGCGGCGAGCTCGGCCAGGCGGGGCTGCACGAATATACCCAGGCCCATATCGTCAACGCCGTCGAACTGGAGCCGGCCGCCTGAGCGCGGTCGAACATTTCACCACCCAGGCGGTGCCGCTCCAGCGGCGGCACCTCTTCTGGCGCGACATCGTCGCCGAAGCCTTTCCGGGCATGACCGCCATCGCCCCCGAAGGCATCCGCGCCGATCTCGCCCGGTGGCGCCTGGGGCCGGTGGGCCTCGCCCGCGCCCGCAGCGCGCGGGCGCAGGTGCGGCGCGAGAGCAATCGCGACGGGCACCATCTGCTGCTCCACCTCCAGCGCCGCGGGCGGCTGACGATGCTCCACGGCGAAGAGGCCGTGTCCGGCGGGATGGGCGACCTGCTGATCGCCGACGACAGCCGGCCCTATGCGATCGACATTTCGGACGCCAACGAGTGCCTGATCCTCCAGGTGCCCGCCGCCCTGCTCGGCGACGATATCGGCGTCGACGCGCTGCACGGCCGGCTGCTGCCGGGGCAGGATCCGCACGTCGCTTTCCTCAACCACATGCTGCTCGGCCTTTGGGATCAACGGGCGATGCTCGGCGATGTCGACGATGGCGTCGGCGCGCTGCTGGTCGATGCCACCCGCCTGGTCTGCCGCCAGCAGCGCCATGCACCCTTCCTCGCGGCAGGCACGGAGACGCCGGTTGCCTATGCGCTCGGGCATCTCAACGATCCCGAGCTCGGCACCGCGAGCCTGTGCGCGGCGACGGGCCTCAGCCCGCGGGCGGTGCAGAAGGCGTTCCTGCGCGAGACCGGCCTCACCCCTACGGCCTTTGTCACCGATCGTCGGCTCACCCGCGCCGCCGAGCTGCTGGTGGCGGAGCCGGGGCGCAGCGTCACCGACATCGCGTTCGCCCTGGGATTCAACGACGCGGCGTTCTTCAGCCGCTGCTTTCGCCGTCGCTTCGGCACCACGCCGCGCGAATGGCGGTGCCACGGTGCGCATCTGTCCTGATCCCGGTGCGCGCCCGTCCAAGACGGCGCGCGGCGCAGGGGCTAGCCTCCTCCCATAAGCGCCGCAAAGGCGCGTCATCGGGAGAGGAAAATGCGCATTGGTCTCGCCACGGCCCTGCTTGCTTCGGCGGCATGGGCGGCGCCCGTCTGGGCACAAACCACCGAACCGCCGGCCCAGCCGGAGGCCAAGCCGCAGGACAGCGGCGGCATCGCCGAGATCGTCGTCACCGCGCAGAAGCGCGCGGAGAACGTGCAGGACGTGCCGATCGCCATTTCGGCGTTCGGCGCCAACACGCTGCAGGAACGCGCCGTCGGCAGCGTCGCCCAGCTTTCGGCCATCGCCCCCAACGTGAACCTCGATGCCGGCACGCCTTTCTCGGGCTCGCCCGCGGTGCTCTCCGCCTATATCCGCGGCATCGGCTCGGACGACTTCGCCTTCAACATCGATCCCGGCGTCGGCCTCTATCTCGACGGCGTCTATCTCGCCCGCACGGTGGGCGCCAACCAGGACCTGATGGACGTCGCGCGGGTCGAGGTGCTGAAAGGCCCGCAGGGCACGCTGTTCGGCCGCAACACGATCGGCGGCGCGATCTCGATCGTCACCCGCGATCCCGGCAAGGAATTCCGCGTCCAGGGCGACGTGACCACCGGCAGCTACAAGCGGCTTGGCGTGCGCGGCGCGATCGACATCCCGATCACCAGCGAGCTCGGCACGATCCTCAGCTTCGGCGTGCAATCGCGCGACGGCTTCCTGACGCGCATCCCCTATCCGGACCAGCGCGCCAACAACACGCCGTCCTACACCGCCTTCTCCGCCGCCGGGTACGGCAATTCCCCGCGTGAGGGCGGCAACGACAACTGGAACCTGCGCGGCAAGGCCAAATGGTCGAACGGCGGGCCGCTCACCCTCACGCTCTCCGGCGATTACAGCCGCGACAAGGGGACCAGCGCCAACAAGCTGATCGCCACCGCGGAGACGGTGCCGGGCAATTTCGCCGGCACGGCCAACCTGCCCGGCACCGCGTTCGATCCCACCGGCACCACCGGCTTCAACTTCGCCGGGCTCTATAACTTCTGCATCGGCGCGACCTCGGCGCAGATCGCCGCCCGCAACGCCCAGGCGCTGTGCGGCACCTCCGGCACCCAGTTCAACCCCCGCTTCCAGGTGCCGAGCTATGCCGGCGTCAACGTCGACGCCAATCCGAACAACAATCGCCTGCCCTGGGACAGCCGCTATGTCCTCGCGGATCCGGACAAGAGCTACGCCACCGGCAACAGCTTCTCCGACCTCAAGAACTGGGGGTTCTCGGGCGTCATCGACTATGACCTGAGCGACACCATCGCGCTCAAGTCGATCACCGCCTATCGCCAGCTCGACTGGGCCGCCGGGCTCGACGCCGACGGCTCGCCGCTCAATTTCCTCCAGCTGAGCTTCACGATGCGCCAGTGGCAGTTCAGCCAGGAAGTGCAGCTGCTCGGCAAGGCGCTGGACAACAAGCTGAACTATGTCCTCGGCGGCTACTATTTCAAGGAAGCCGGCAACCTTCACGACTACGTGACCTTCGCCGAGGGCCAGGTGCAGGTGGACGGCCCCAACCGGCTGGAGACCGCCAACTATGCCGCGTTCGGCCAGGTCGACTATCGCGCCACCGACTGGCTGGGCCTCACCATCGGCGGGCGCTACACCAACGAGAAGAAGCGCTTCGAGGGCGGCCAGCAGGAGCTGAACGGCTTCAACTACAAGCTGTTCGGCTGCTCCGACGCGAACGGCAACATCACGCCGAACGGCGCCTTCCCGCTGGCACCCGTGACCTGCCAGACTGGGCTCGGCTATCCGGATCCGAGCAATCCGGTGCGCGTCTATGTGCCGGGGGTGAACCGCAAGAAGTTCAGCGACTTCTCGCCCAAGTTCGGCGTGCAGCTCCACCCCAGCGACGCCATCATGGTCTATGGCAGCTGGTCGCGCGGCTACAAGACGGGCGGCTGGACCACCCGCCTCACCAACCCGCAGGGCAATGTCGCGCCCGATTTCAACGAGGAGAAGGCGACCACGGTCGAGGTCGGCGTCAAGTCGACGCTGTTCGACCGCAAGCTCCAGCTCAACGCCGCTGCCTTCACCACCGAATACAAGGACATCCAGCTCAACATCCAGATCGGCACCTCGCCCACCATCGCCAATGCCGGCGACGCGCGGATCCGAGGGTTCGAGCTGGAGGCGATCGCCGCCCCGGTGCGCGGCCTCACGATCAACAGCTCGATCGGCTATATCGACGCCTATTATACCCGCGTTTCCGCCGCCGCCGCAGCCGTGGGCGGGCCGAGCGTGTTCCAGGCCGGCACCGTGGTCGGCGCCCCGCTGCCCAAGACGCCGAGCTGGAAGCTGAACGTCTCGCCCCGCTACGAAACGCGGATCGGCAATGGCGGCTCGGTGATCCTGCTGGCGGACTGGAGCCATGCGAGCAGCGTGTGGAACGATACCCAGCGCACCTATGTGCTCCGGCGCGGCGCGGTCGATCTGGTCAATGCCAGCATCGCCTATCAGGAGCCGGGCGACCATTGGACGCTTACCGTCGGCGGCACCAACCTGACCGACAATCGCTACCTCACCTCCGGCGGCTCGAACATCGCCGACGGCACCTTCTTCGGCACCTATAGCCGACCGCGCGAATGGTATGCGCGCTTCGGCTTCAAGTTCTAACGGGAGCGCATCCATGGACATCCAGGCAGCCGTCACCGAGGCGGCAGGCGGCAGCTTCCGCATCGAGACGCTGCGGATCGATTCGCCGGGGGCCGAGCAGGTCCTGGTGCGGATCGTCGCCTGCGGCGTGTGCCACACCGACATGGTGATGCGCGACGGTGCGCTGCCGGTGCCCTTCCCTGCCGTGTTCGGGCATGAGGGCGCGGGCGTGATCGAGGCCGTGGGGCCGGGCGTGACCGGCCTCGCCCCCGGCGATCATGTGCTGCTGAGCTTCGACAGCTGCGGCGCCTGCCCCGCCTGCCATGACCACCAGCCGGGCTATTGCCCCGAATTCTTCCCCCGCAACTTTCTCGGCGCACTCGCGCCCGACCAGGGGGGCCTCTGGCGTGGGACGGACCGGATCGGCAGCAACATCTTCGGCCAGTCCGCCTTCGCCACCCACGCGCTCGCCCATCCGCGCAACGTGGTGAAGGTGGATGCCGATCTGCCGCTCCACCTGCTCTCCCCGCTCGGCTGCGGCATCCAGACGGGCGCCGGCACGGTGCTGGAGACGCTGAAGGTCGATGCCGGCCAGTCGATTGCGATCTTGGGGGCGGGTGCGGTGGGGCTCGCGGCGGTGATGGCCGCGGCGATTGCCGGCGCCGGCCGGATCGCGCTGCTCGACCGGCACGCGCACCGGCTCGATCTGGGTCGGGAGCTTGGCGCCACCGAGACCGCGACCAGCCTCGACACCCTGACCGGGCCGTTCGACCATGTCGTCGACACGACGGGGGTGCCGGCACTGCTCGGACAGGCGGTCGACCTGCTCGCCGCGCGCGGCACGCTGGCGCTGGTCGGCGCCTACCCTTCCGACCCCAAGCTCGTGATCGACGCCTCGGCGGTGATGAGCCTCGGCCGGCGCATCGTCGGCGTGGTCGAGGGGGGCATCGATCCCCAACGCTTCGTGCCCGAGCTGATCGAGCATTACCGCAACGGCTGGCTCCCGATGGAGAAGCTGGTGCGCACCTATCCGTTCGCCGCCATCGACCAGGCGGTCCACGATTCCGAAACCGGCGCCGTGATCAAGCCGGTGCTGCTGATGGAGCAGAACGCATGACCCCAGCCCAGCCCAGGCCCGACGTTGCCGCCTTCCTCGCCTATCTCGCGGAAAACGCAGCACCACCGCTCTCGACGCTGCCGGTCGAAGCCGCACGACTGGTGATGCGGGCCAACTGCGCGGTCGCCGATCTGCCGCCAGTGCCGCTGGCGCGGGTCCAGGACTGGTCCATTCCCGGCCCTGCCGGGGCGCTCCCGGCACGGCTCTACGACCGCCGGCTCGATCGCATGTCCGGCCCGCTGGTATTGTTCTTCCACGGCGGCGGCTTCGTGATCGGCGATCTGGGCACGCACCACAGCTTCTGCACCTGGCTGGCCGATACGCTGGACCTGCCGGTGCTGTCGGTCGACTATCGGCTGGCGCCCGAGCACCCCTTCCCCGCTGCCGTCGAGGATGCCGAAGCCGCCGCCCGCTGGATCGCGGACGCGCCGGACGTGTTCGGGTTCCAGGTGACCGGCCTGATCCCGTGCGGCGACAGTGCCGGCGGCAACCTCGCGATCGTCACCACGCAGCAGCTTGCCGAGCGCCCGGCGCGGGTGCCCGTCCGGGCATGCTGGGCGCTCTATCCCTATGTCGGCGGCGGCACGGATTGGCCGTCCTACCATGCCTTTGGCGAAGGCTATTTCCTGGCCAGCGGCGACATGGCGTGGTTCGACGAACAATATGGCGCGACGCACGGCGACCCCCGGCACGATTGCCTGCTCGGCGCCATTCCCGCGGTGCCGCTGCTGCTGCACACGGCCGAACTCGATCCCCTCCACGACGCTGCCAACGCCTATGCGGACAGGGTGGAAGCCGCGGGGGTGGCCGTCCAGCGGCTGGAGGCCAACGGCATGATCCACGGCTTCATCCATTTCCGCCAGGCGCTGCCCTCGGCGCAGGCGGACTGCGCCGCCTTCGCCACCGCGGCCAGGGACATGCTGGCTGCCGTCGACGCCTCGTCGGACTATCCGCTGCTGGCCGGCTGATCGCGCCAGATCCAGCGCAGCACGTCCGGCAGGATCGCGCCGCCATCGGCATCGGAATGGCCGCCCGCGGTCCAGCGGAACCCGATATCGTAGCGCGCCCCCGTCTGTCCCTCGGCATCGGCATGCGCGTTCGCCCATTCCAGGCTCTTCAGCATCTGCTGGTTGGCGAGGAACCAGTTGCCATGCTCGTTGTCGAGATCGCCCCGGCCATCCTGCAGGAAGATGCGCAGCGGCCGGATCGGGCGCTTGCGGATCAGGCCGGGATAGATGTCGCCGCCATAGGTACGCGGCGTGCCATCGGGGCCGAAAGTCAGGCCGATCGAGGTGTAGCTGCCGATGAAGCTGAGCACGTTGCCGAACGCCTCCGGATGCCGCCACGCCACGGTGAAGGCGGCGATCGCGCCGCTGGAGGTGCCGCCGATCGCGCGCCGACGGGGATCGGTGGCGAACCGCCAGCGCGCCGCCACTGCGGGGAGCAGTTCGTCCAGCGTCATCCGGGCATAGGCGTCGGACAGCGCGTCATATTCCTGCACCCGATGATCGGGGTTCTGCATGCCGAGCGTGTCCGGATAGCGCTCCGATCGGTTGCCGGGCGTCACGAAGATGCCGAGCGTCGCCGCGATCGCCTTCGCCGCGATCAGCGTGTCGAGCACCGCCGGCACCCGCAGCGATCCGCTCGGGTTGATCGCACGCTGGCCGTCCTGGAACAGCAGCAGGTTCGGTGGCTTGGCGGGGTCATAGCCGGCGGGCAGATAGACCCAGTAGCGCCGCACGGTGCCCGGATAGATCTTGGAATGGAGCTCGAACGGCCCCTCCAGCCGGCTCTGCGCCGCGACTTCGGCCGGCAGCAACAGCGCCACTAGTGCCAGGAATATCGCCCGCATGCATCGCTCTCCCAAGGTTCTGAACGATCTAGCAGAGGCGGCGAGGCTGGTCGCCTCCCCGATGGTCGTACAGCCGTCCGGGAACGCGATCGCCGCTTGAGGGGTTCAGGCGCTTCGTTCCGGCGGGACAACGAGAGGAATGGGGATGCGCGCAACGGTTGTGCTGGCGATACTGCTGTTCGCGCTTGCCGGCTGCTCTGGCAAGCGCGGGAGTGGCGCACCGCCGCACGCCGACGACAGGATCACCGTCCCGCCGGAGCTCTCCACCCTCACCCTGCCGCTCGACGCCGGGCTCAGCGATCTGGCCACGGCGCTGGAACGGGCCGTGCCGCGCCGGCTGTGGGGCATCGACGCACCGGGCCAAACCTGCGTCGCCTCCAAGCGGGTCGACCTCGGCATCGCCACGGTGAAGACGCCCAAGATCAAGTGCCGCATCGTCGGCGAAGTCACCCGCGGCCGGATGACGATCGGCGGCAGCGGCGAGACGATCCAGCTGGCGATGCCGCTCCACGCCGTCGTCCATGCGGAGAATGTCGCCGGCGTCGCCAGCGAAACCGCGACCGCCGACGCCATGGCGCATGCCGTGATCCACCTGTCGCTCGCACCCGACTGGACCCCGCACGGCAAGATCGCGATCGACTATGCCTGGGCCGATGCGCCGCATGTCGATCTGCTCGGCCAGCGTATCGAGTTCACCGACCAGGCCGATCGCAAGCTGGCCCCGATCATTGCCAGGCTCGAGCGCACGCTCCCGCGCGAGCTGCAGAAGCTGGGCGTGCGCAAGAAGATCGACGAGGCATGGCGCTCGGCCTTCACCACCCTGTCGCTCAACCGCGAGGATCCGCCGGTGTGGATGCGGGTGACGCCCAAGCAACTGCGCTATGGCGGCTATGCGATCAACGGCAACCATCTGCAGCTGCGCCTCGGCATGGAGGCACGCACCGAGACCTTCGTCGGTCCGCGCCCGGCCGATCCCACCCCTACCCCGCTGCCGGCGATGCAGCCGCTCACCGGACCGATCGGCAAGGTCTCGCTGTTCCTGCCGGTGATCGCCGATTATCGCGAGCTGGAGCCGGTGCTGATGAAGGCACTGGTCAAGCGCCAGGCCCGGCCGTTCGACGTGCCCGGCGTCGGGCCGGTGCGGGCCAGGTTCGAAAAGGCGACGATCTACGGCACCAAGGGCAAGCAGATGGCCGTGGGCCTGCTGTTCTCGGCCGAGGATGTCGCCGGGCGGATCGGGCGGACGCGGGGTACGGTGTGGCTGACCGCGACGCCGGTGAACCTGCCCAATTCGCGCCGGGTCGACTTCCAGAATCTGGGGGTCAGCGGCACCACCGACATGACCGGCGGCGACCTGATCCTCCAGCTGATGAACGCGCCCGGCATGGGCAGCTTCATTGCCGCCGCGCTTAGCCAGAATTTCGAGCGCGACTATGCCGAGCTGCTCGGCAAGGTAAGCCGTGCGATCGCCAGCCGGCGCGAGGGACCGCTGCGGATCGACGCCCGTATGGACCACACCCGTACCGGCACGCTCCAGGCCTCGGGCCAGGGGCTGTATTTGCCGGTCTGGGCCGAAGGCACCGCGACGGTGCGGCTCGCGCGCTGAGGGCTCAGGCGGAGAGGAACACCACGCCGGGCAGATCGGTCCCGTGTGCGGCCGGGCCCAGCCGGCCGTCCTTGGCCAGCGCCAGTCGGGCGATGTTGCCCGAGCGCTCGTTGGCGACGAGCAGCTCGCCGGCGTCCTCGCGCAGCAAGAACAGCCGGGGCCAGTGGCCGCCGCAGGCGGCATGCTGGATCGGCGTCAGCCCGCCGGCGCCGTCGATCGCGAACACCGCGATGCTGTCATGCCCGCGGTTGGAAATGTAGAGCCGCGTGCCGCCGCGATTGACGGCGATATGGGCACCGGCGGAGGCGCCGGTGAAGCCCTTGGGCAGCGTCGACAGCATGGAGAGCGCGCTGAACCGGCCGTCGCGATGCGCGCGCAGCACCGTCACCGTATTGGCCAGCTCGGTGACCAGATAGGCGATCGGCAACCGCGGATGGCGGGCAAGGTGGCGGGGGCCCGCGCCGGGGTCCGTGCGATAGGCGATGCTGGTGTCGATCGCCCCCTCGGCGTCGATGCGGTGCAGGAACACCGCGTCGGCGCCCAGATCGACCGCATGGAGCTGCGTGCCGCCGCCGCTGAAACCGACCCAATGCGCGTGCGGGCCGGCTTGCCGCTCGCGATTGGGCCCGCTGCCCTCGTGCGCGATCCGCTTCGCCTCGCCGACGAGGCGGCCGGCACGATCCAGCGTGAACAGCGCGACGCTGCCGCTCGAATAGTTGGCAACTGCCAGCCGGCGACCGTCCTGCGACAGGGCGGCGTGGCACGGATCGGCGCCCAGCGTCGACGCGTCGGCGATCCGCTTCAGTGAAGGATCGTAAACGCCCAGTCGTCCCTCGGTCTGCTCGTCGAGAAGGTAGCGCAGGCCGGTCGCGCCGCGCACGCCGAACGAGGCGTTGCGGATCGCTGCTACCGGCGCCCCCGTGCGCCAGCCCTCGGTCCCGTGCAGCAGCGGGACCAGGCCCGGGCCGCCCTCGTTCACATAGGTGCCGGCGATCAGGCCGCCCTCGACGGAGCGGGCCAGCAGGGCGGCTGGGCAGGCGCCGAGCGCGACGGCGGAGCCGATCAGTGCGCGACGGCTCAGCGAAGATGCAAAACGGGTCATAGGGTATTGAAGCCTTTCACTTTCTTGCCGTCAACGCTGAACCTTTGCGGGCACCGCGCGCTGAGCCCCACGCAACAGGGAGCAGCACCATGACCGCAGGATCCAGCCGCCGCGATCTTCTGAAAACCGCTGCGGCCGCCGGTGCCGCTACTGCCGCCGGCCCCGCCTTCGCGCAAGCCGCGAACACCGCCCCGGCGCCCGATCCGCAAACCAAATACACCGACCAGCCCTTTCCGGAGCAGCGCCAGAAATGGCCGGCGCTCCAGCGCGAGATGCATCCGGTGCCCGATTGCGGCGAGCACAGCTATCGCGGGTCCGGCAAGCTCGCCGGCCGCAAGGCGCTGGTGACCGGCGGCGATTCCGGCATCGGCCGGGCCGCGGCGATCGCCTTTGCGCGCGAAGGTGCCGATGTCGCGATCAACTATTTCCCTACCGAGGAGCCGGACGCGCAGGACGTCGCCAAGCTGCTGCGCGCCGAGGGCCGCAAGGTGGTGCTGCTGCCCGGCGACCTGACCGACCAGGGCTTCTGTGTCGATCTCGTCGCCCGCGCCCATCGCCAGCTCGGCGGGCTCGACATCCTGGTCAACAATGCGGCCTATCAGCAATCGAAGGCGTCGATCGCCGAGATCAGCTTCGAACAGTTCGATCGCACGCTGAAGACCAACCTCTATGCGATGTTCTGGATCACCAAGACGGCGATCCCGCTCCTCAAGCCGGGCTCGGCGATCATCAACACCGCCTCGGTCAATTCCTTCTCGCCCGAGAAGGAACTGCTCGACTATGCGACGACCAAGGGCGGCATCGCGATCTTCACCAAGGGGCTGGCCAAGCAGCTCGCCAAGCAGGGCATCCGCGTGAATGCGGTGGCCCCCGGCCCGATCTGGACGCCGCTACAGGTCGCCGGCGGCCAGCTGCCGGGCGAGATGGGCAAGTTCGGCCAGGATACCCCGCTCGGGCGCGCCGGCCAGCCGGCCGAACTCGCGCCGCTCTACGTCGCGCTCGCCTCGAACGAATTCAGCTACACCGATGGCAGCGTGTTCGGCGCCAATGGCGGCACCGGCGCGGTGTGACACGCCGGCGCCGTGCCGCTCAATGCGACAGCCGGAACATCACCGGCGTGGATTCCGCCGTGCACGCCACGCCGTCTTCCGGACGATAGCTGGTGGTGTAGCGAAACGACTTGGCCATGCCGACCCCCGCCTCGTCGAAGACGAAAGCGGGGTAGGCCGAGACGATCCGCGGCGCGATCGTGCGCCCGTCGGTCGCAACGTCGAACTCGATCTTCACCCAGCCCTCGAAGCCCATTTGCTGCGCCGCCATCGGGAATGCGCTGTCGACATTGCCGACCCCACGCACCGCGGGCTTGAGGCCGAGCAGCGAACATTGCCGGCTGGTAAGGCCGGTCTTGGCGAAATATTGCTGGGCCGCCGCGACATCGCCCTTCCCCGCCGCGATGTTGGCGCGCTGGAGCAGCGCAGCGACCTTCAACGGGTGCCGGTCGGGCAGCGCATTGCCCTCCGTCACCCCGGCGAGCAGGGCATCGCCGTCCGCGGGCGCGCGGCGGCGGAAGCGCGGCATCGCGATCATCACCCGCAAGGTCGCCGCGCTCAGCGGATCGTTCTGGAAGTCCGGCCGCGCAAGAAGCGCGCGCAGCGCGGCGTCCTGGGATCCATATTCATGGCTGACCGATGCTTCGGTGATCGCAAGATAGGCGCGGGCGGCAGCGGGCGCCGACAGCGCATCGCCCAGCGTCACTGCCTCTGCGAGCGCGGCCTTGCGGTCGGGCTGGCTCACGGTGCCGTTGTCGCCCAGCGCGAGCAGCACGAAGAGCATGGCCGCGCGATCGCCCTTTGCCCGGGCCTCTGCCAGCGCGGCGCGTTCGAGCGGGGCGGCCTTGGCAGCGGGCATGGCGGCCCAGCCCGCGTCGGCGACATGCTGCGTCTCCAGCCAGTCGGCAAAGGCCTGCTTCAAGGGTGCGGTGAGCGGTGGCCGTTCGATTCCGGTGGTGCAGCGAAGCTCGACCCGCGTCGTCGAGCGGAACAGCGGCGGAATGCTCTGCGCGGCCTCCGGCGTCCACGACCAGCCGGAGACCATGCGGCCAAAGGCGACGGCAGCGGTCCGCCCGGCCGGCACATAGATCGGCAGCACGCCACTCACATGGCCGTCCTCGGCCAGCGAGAATTCGATGATCGCGGAATCCTCGGGCTTGAGCCCATATGCCTCGCCGCAGGGCGGCAGGTCCATGTCGCGCGCCCGGGTGAACGGCGAATCCTTGAAGCGGCCGGCACCGGTATAGGCAAGGTAGTTACGGGCAGAGTCGATATCGTGATCGAGCCAGGCCGCGATCGCGAGGTCGGACCGGGTGCTGAGGTCGGAGACGTCCACCTTCAGGTCGAGCCCGCCCTGCTTGCGCAGGCTGTCCTTCAGTTCGGCATAGCCTTCCTTCACCCGCCCGGCGTTGAGCAGGGCGCGGGCATATTGAGTCTGGACCGCGGCCACGTCGCGCTTGCCGAAGGCGGGGTTGCCCTGCACCAGCGCGCGCGCCTCGGCGGCGTAGCGCAGGGCCTCGCCGTCATGATCGAACATCAGCACCTGGGCCAGGCCGAGGAGCGGCCGCACGCGGTCCCTCCCGGTGCTGCTCTCCAGCACGGCGCGGTATTCGGCGGCCGCGGCGGGATAGTCGAACCGCAAGGTCGCGATCCGGGCCAGGGCGAGGTGCGACTGGCGCACCTCCTCCGCGAAGTCCGCCCCGCGCGCGGCCAGCACCGGCAGGCCGCGCCGGATCGCCGCCTCGCCCTCGTCGGCATGCTCGAGCATCGCGAGGCAATAGCCCTTGCGCACGTCGACGGCGGCCCGCACCGTCGGCGCGGACATCGCCTTCTGGTTCTGCTCGATCTGCTCGAAGGCCTGGACGGCTTCGGTGCACTTGCCCTCTGCCGCAGCCTTGGTCGCGGTGTCGAACAACTGCTGCAGCGTCGGCGCGGCCTGCTGCTGCGGATCGGCGGCGCCGGCCAACAATAGCGCAAGAATCAGCGATGACATTGTGATACCCCCAGGATCGATGACGCCACTCCACCACGCGCGGGCCATGATGTCGAGAAGCAGCCGCCGGAAAAACCTTCGAATAGCCGGTACTGCACTGCTATTGCTGCTGTTTCCCGGTCAAGGTGCGACCGCATCGGAGCAGGCCGTCTATCCGCCGGAGACGGTGCTGCTGTTCGTCGCCGCCTGGTGCGCACCGTGCCATGGCGAGCTGGCGCATCTCGCCGAGATCAGCCGGAGTGCCCGGCCCTATCGCGTGCTGGTGGTGCCGTTCGACGACGGCCGCGCCACGCGGGCGATGCTGGACGGGGTACCCGCCACCCAACGCTGGCTGCCGGACCGGCAGACCCAGCGCCGACTGGCGCAGATGGTTGCCGCCGAAAGCGCCGGTCTGCCCTTCAGCGTGGCGATCGACCCCCATGGCCGCACCTGCGCGCGCCATGCCGACGCGCTGACCGGATCCACGGCACAGGCGCTGGTCGCGCGCTGCCGCGGCTGAACACCGGACCGAGAACGCCGCGCGCTCCAGACCCTTCCCAGGCATGCGCCGAGGGGCTCTGCAGGGTCCTGGTAAGCATGTTCGCATCCCGCTCCTTAACCGGCGCGCGCCTAGAAAAGGGCGTCGCGGCGACGCAGGGAGGCGGGGCGTGTATAGCGTATCACGGAATGTCCTGGCGGCCGGTGCCGCCATGGCATTGGCGCTGCTCGCGGGGTGCGGCGGCGGTGGGAGCGGCAGCAGCGGGTCGGCCAGTGGCGGGCTGGTCAGCATCACCCCGTCGCCGACCCCGGCAGCCGCCGGCACCGCGATGGACGACGGCGTCCGCCTCGCCCAGCAGGCAAGCTTCGGGCCCACGCCCGCGCTGGTCGATCGCATTCACAGCCTGGGGGTGAGCGGCTGGCTGGACGAACAGTTCGCCGCCACCGGCAGCACCTATGGCGACCTCGCCAGCGATGTGCGCGGCGACAGCTGCGCCGCCACCGACAGCGCCTGTACGACGCTGCACTTCACCCGCACGCCCGTCGCGATGCGCTTCTATGCCGATGCGATCAGCGCACCCGACCAGCTGCGCCAGCGGGTGGCGTTCGCGCTGTCGCAGATGATCGTCGCGTCGGAAGCGGCGGTGCGCTCGACTGCGGGCATCGCCGGGTTCAACCAGCTGTTCCTCACCTACGCCTTCGGCAACTATCGCGACCTGCTGCTCGCGGTCACGATGAACGGCTATATGGGCGATTATCTGGACATGGCGGACAGCCGGAAAGGCACGCCGTCCGAAAACTACGCTCGCGAATTCCTCCAGCTCTTCTCGATGGGCCCCGACCAGCTGGCGATGGACGGCACGCCGCAGCGCGACACGTCGGGCGGCACCCTCCCCAACTATACCGCCGACGACATCCGCGAGGTCGCCCGCGCGCTGACCGGCTGGACCTATGCCCGGGTCGGCAGTGCGGCGATCACCGACAACCAAGCGATCGCCTATGCCCAGCCGATGGTCATGGTGGCAGCGCGCTATGACAGCGCCGAGAAGAAGTTTCTCGGCACCACGGTCGCCGCCGGTGCCTCGCAGCAGGCGAGCGTCGCGGCGGTGATCGATGCGGCGTTCAACCACAGCTCGACGCCGCCCTTCGTTGCCCGGCACCTGATCACCCATCTCGTCACGCCCAACCCGTCGCCTGCCTATATCGGCCGGGTCGCGGCGGTGTTCGTCAACAATGGCAGCGGCGTGCGCGGCGACCTGAAGGCCGTGGTCCGCGCGATCCTCACCGATGCCGAGGCGCGGGCGCCCCAGGCCTCGAGCGGCGGCAAGCTCAAGGAGCCGGTGCTGGCGATGACCAGCCTGGCGCGCGCGATCGGCTTCACCACCGACGGCTATGTCTTCCAGGCGCGCGACGCGACCATCGCCGAGCCGGTGATGCGCGCGCCCTCGGTGTTCAATTTCTACCCGGACGACTTTCCGCTGCCCGGCAGCGCGACACTGCGCAGCCCGGCCTCGAAGCTGTTGACCAGCGCCACCGTGCTGCGGCTCCACAACCTCGTCTATGATTGGACGGTGAGCGGCGATGCCGGGCGGAGCGAATATGCCGCGGTCGCCGCCATTCCGGGCAGTTCGGGGTCGGCGCCGGTCTGGGCCGACTGGGAGGCGTTCGGGGACAATGTCGACTCCATGGTCGATCGCATCAACCTGCTGCTCTTCGCCAAGGGCCTCACCCAGGCCCAGCGCGATGCGCTGAAGGCAGCGGCGATGGAGATCAGCAATGTCGATCCCAAGCTGCAGGCCCGCAAACGGGCGCAGATGATGCTCTACATCGCGGCGACCAGCCCGATGTTCCTTGTCGATCGCTGAGGAACCCGCCGATGCCGCTTTCCCGTCGCGATTTCGTTCGCCTTACCGCCGGTACCGGCGCGCTTGCCGCGCTCGGCCAGTTCGGTCGCACCGCCGCCATCGCCGCGCCCACCGGCAGCTTCCGCGCCATGATCGGCATCTTCCTGTTCGGCGGCAATGACGGCTGGAACATGGTGATCCCCACCGATGCCCGGCACGCCAGCTATCTCGCCGCGCGCGGCAGCGTCGGCATTCCCCGCGCGTCGCTGACGCCGCTGACCAACAGCAGCTATGCGCTCCACCCGGCAATGGCGGCGCTGCGGCCGATCTGGGACGAAGGCTCGCTGGCGCTGGTGCTCAATGCCGGCACGCTGTTCGCACCGCTCACCAAGGCGACCTACCAGTCGCGCACCGATCTGCGCCCCGCCAATCTGATGAGCCATTCGGACGAGCAGGATCACTGGCAGGGCCTGCGCGCCCGCGAGACCAGCCGCGACGGGTTCCTCGGCCGCATCGCCGACAAGATGGCGGGCGGCACGCTGCCGCCGGTCATCTCGATGGCCGGTGCCGCGATCGGCGTGCTCGGGCGCCAGACCACGCCGCTGATCCTGCCGAGCAGCGGCGGACTGCCCGGCCGCAGCGGCTTTACCGCCGGCGGTACCGCAAAGAACGGCGCGATCACCGCGCTCGGCAGCAATGCCGATGGCTATGCGGTGCTCGACGGCGTCGCCCGCGACCTGACGCGCAGCTATGATCAGGCGGTCACCGCCAATACCATCCTCGCCGGCACCGCGCCGACCGACGCTTATTTCGTCAATCCTGCCACCGGTGCCGCGCTGACCAGCGACCTCGCCAAGCAGCTGATGATCGTCTCGCGGATGATCGCCGCGCGCGGGACGCTGGGCCACGCGCGCCAGAACTTCCTGGTGAGCCAGAGCGGCTACGACACCCATTCGGGCCAGGTCCAGGCCGGCGCCACCGCCAACGGGCTCCACGCCAACCTGCTGGGCGACCTCGCCATGGCGATGGCGGGGTTCCACAAGGCGATGGGGTCGCTGGGGCTGGCGGGCAACGTCACCAGCTTCACGATGAGCGATTTCGGCCGCACCTATCTGGGCAATGGCCAGAACGGCACCGACCATGCCTGGGGCAGCAACCATCTGGTGATGGGCGGCGATGTCGCCCCCGGCGCGGTGCTCGGCCGCTATCCCGATCCGGTGCTGGGCGGGGCGGACGACATCACCAAGGAAGGCCGCTTCGTGCCGGCAGTGGCGCAGGAGGAATATCTCGGCGCGATCGCCCGCTGGCACGGCGTGGCGGACGCCGACCTGCCTTATGTCTTCCCCAACTGGTCGACCTGGAGCAGCGCCGGGCGCGGGCCGCTGGCGCTGTTCAAGGCTTGAGGTCCGAAGGGAGGCGCACAACGCCCGCCAACGTCCGTCATCCCGGCGGAAGCCGGGATCCATTCGCATCTACGTCGCGGCAAAAGCCTCGCAGGTGACCCCAATGGATCCCGGCTTTCGCCGGGATGACGCTGGTGGAGGAGCACCAGTTAGACGCGTCACGCGCGTTACCGCTCCTCGTCCGGGTACGGGCCCTTGCCGCCGTCCTGGATGAACTGGTCGGTGCGCTGGTCGATTACGGTCAGCGGCACCGATCCCAATTGCAGCATCGCGTCGTGCCAGGCGCGGATGTTGAACTTGGGGCCGAGCGCCTTTTCGGCGCGGGCGCGGGCGTCGAGGAAAGCGAGCTCGCCCATGTAATAGCTCAGCGCCTGACCGGGCCAGGCGATGTAACGATCGACCTCGGTCTCGATCTCGTGATTGCTGAGCGCGGTGTTGTCGCGCAGGAAGGCCTGGGCCCGCTCGCGCGTCCAGCCCATCGCGTGGATGCCGGTATCGACCACCAGCCGCGCCGCGCGCCACATCTGGTAGCTGAGCATGCCGAAGTGATCATAGGGCGTCTCGTACATCCCCATCTCGACGCCCAGCTTCTCCGAATAGAGCGCCCAGCCCTCGCCATAGGCCGACAGATAGGTGTCGCGGCGGAAGGGCGGCAGCGCCTTGTTCTCGTTGGCCAGCGGCATTTGGAAGGCATGGCCCGGCGCACTTTCGTGGAGCGTCAGCGCGGTGAGCTGGTAGAAGGGCCGCGACTTCAGGTCATAGGTGTTGACCAGATAGACGCCCGGGCCGCCGCGCCCGCCGGTGTAGAAGGGCGCGAGATCGTCCGGCACCGGCACGATCGCGAAGCGGCGGCGCGGCAGATGGCCGAAATATTGCCCGGCCTTGCCGTCGAACTGCTTGGCAGCCCAGGCGGCGTGGTAGAGCAACTCGCGCGGTGTCTTGGCGTAGAATTGCGGATCGGTGCGCAGGAAGGTGAGGAAGGCGGGCAGATCGCCTTCGAACTTGGCCTCGGCCTTCACCGTCATCATCTCGGCGCGGATCTTCGCCACTTCGCGCACCCCCACGGCATGGACCTGCTCGGCGGTCATGTCGCGGGTCACATATTCGCGGATCTTGGACTGGTAATAGGCCTTGCCGTCGGGGAGCGTCGTTGCCGCCAGCGCAGTGCGGGCGCCGGGGATATATTCCTTGCGGAGGAAGTCGAGCAGCTTGGCATGCGCCGGGATCACCGCCTCGCGGATCGCCGCCGCCCCTTCGCGGCGCAGCTCGGCCTGGACCGATGCCGGAATCGCGCCCGGAAATTTCTGGAACGGCGTGTAATAGAGATTCTGCTCGACCGGGGCTTCGACGACCTGCGCCACGCCGATGTCGCGGCCGGTGAGCGTCACCTTGGGGGGCGTGAACCCGCGCGCGAGCCCGGCGCGCATATTGGCGATGTTCTGGTCGAAATAGCGCGGCATGTCGCGCAGCGTCTTGATATAGGCGCGGTACTGGTCCTCGCGGACGAAGCTGTCGCGCGCCGATCCGGCGAGATCGCTCCAGAAGCTGGTGTCCGAGGTGAGCGGCTTCTCGTAATCGCGGAAGCGCTGTTCGGCGAGCAGCGCGTCGATCTGCCCCTTGTAGACCAGATAATCGATCCGCCCCTTGGAGCTGAGCTTGGCGGGATCGATCGCCGCGAGCTGGCGCGACACCGCGGTCCAGCGCGCGAGCCGCGCCGCCTGCGCGGCGGGCCCGACATCGGGCAGGCCGCCCTTGGCGGCGGGCGTGTCCTCGCCCGGGCCCTGCTGCTCCGTCCGCCACTTATACTCGCTGTCGATGATCGCCTTGAGCCTGGCGTCGGGGCTCGCAGGCTTCGGCGCGGGCGCGGCGGCGGTGGCGAGCAGGGCGACGGTGAGGAGAAGAATGGGCTTCATGACGTGAGGCTCGCTTCCAGCGCTAGAATATCGGCATAGAGCTTGTCGGGGATGCACACCCCTTCGGCAAGGCTGCGCGCGCGGGCGGCGTAGCGGCGGGCCGAGGGCAGACGGGCACCCTGATCTTCGATCGCATCGAACAGCGCCTCGGCGCGGAGCAGGTGCCCGGCGACCGCATCGCCGAGGAACCCGGCCGGGTCGATCGCGACGATCAGCTCGCCACCCAGCGGCGAGGCGCCCGCGCCCGCATCGGCCGCGATCGATTCCGCGCTGGTCCAGTCGCCGATCAGGGGGCCGGCGATCAGTTCCACCATCGCGGCGAGCGCCGAGCCCTTGTGGCCGCCAAAGGTGCGCATCGCGCCGTCGAGGATCGCGGCGGGATCAGTGGTGGGGCAACCCTCGGCGTCCACGCCCCAGTCCTCGGGCACCGCCTTGCCGGCGCGCCGGTGAAGCTCGATCTCGCCGCGTGCGACCATGCTGGTGGCGAAGTCGAAGACGAAGGGCGGCGCCGGTGCCGGGCGCGGCCAGCCGAACGCGATCGGATTGGTGCCGAACACCGGCCGAGTGCCGCCGGCGGGGGCAACCCAGGCATGGCTGGGGGTGAAGGCGAGCGCGACCAGCCCTTCCTCCGCCAGCGCCTCCACCTCGGGCCAGAGCGCGGCGAAATGGACAACGTTGTTGAGTGCCAGCGCAGCAATGCCATAGGTCCGCGCCTTGGCGATCAAGGCCGGCTTGCCAATGTCGAAGGCAAGCTGCGCGAAGCTGCCGCCACCCTCGACCCTCGCCAGCGCCTTGGCCGGCTCGGACAATATCGGCACGGCATCGCGCACCACCTTGCCCTTGGCGATGGTGTTCGCCGCGACCAGCAGCCGGTAGATGCCGTGCGAGGCACAGCCGTCCCGCTCGCCCGCCACCATCGTCTCGGCGACGGCCTCGACGTGGTCCTCGGCAAGCCCGGCAACCCGGAGCACGCGCCGGGCAAGCGCACGGACCTCGTCCAGCGCCAGCCGGACGCCGGGTTCCTTCGTCGCTACGCTCACGGCTTGGCGGTGAACAGCACGACGCCGAACACGGGCCCTGCACTGCTGCGATCGTGCGGCACGAAGCGGACGCGCACGCTCTTCTTGCCCTTGGTCAGCGCCACGGGCAGCGGATAGGTGACGTCGTAGAACTTGCCCGGCTGCTGCTTGTCGTCGAGGGACTGGGTCGCGATCTTCGCGCCGTCGACCAGGATGTCGAAGCTGCGGTCGCGCTCGCCGCCCCAATAGGTCGCCTGGAGCAGCAGCGGGCCGTCCTTCACCTTCATGGTGAAGTCGAACCAGCCACCGGAGCGCGCGTCGCGCCCCTGCCGCCCGCGATAGGATACGGGGTAGGAAATCTCCGAGCGCAGGTCATGGTCGCGCTCGGGCTGCATCTCGCCCAGGTGCATCACGTCGACCGAGCGGGCAGCCACGTCCTGCAGCCGCGCCTGCTCGGCGAGGAAGGCGGCCTGTTCCTGCCGCCACCGCGCCTCGCTGAAGCGCTTGAAATAGACTGCACTGCGCCGCTCGACCTGGCGGTAGAAGGGCACGAAGCGAAGGTCTGCCGGGCGCACGACACCGCGCGTCTCGAACACCGCGGGCTCGGGCGCAGGGGTGAAGGCGGCGAGCAAGTCCGTCCCGACCAGCGCCGGATCGGCGGCATTCCACGGCGTCGAGGTCGGGCCGAGGTCCCCCGCCAGCACCATCGGTCCGCGCAGCACCGCGACGGTGTTGTCGTCGCCCGGCGTCGCCTCCAGCCGCAACGCCATCGGCAGGGTGATCGCCAGCACGTCGCCCCTCTTCCAGCTGCGCACGACGATCGCGTAGCCGCGATCCAGGGTGGCACCCGCGGGCTTGCCGTTCACGGTCACCACCGCCTTGCCCTCCGCCCAGCCGGGCACGCGCAGCGCGATCGCGAGGCGCCCGGCACGGGCAAGCTGCTCCACCTTGAGCGTTGCCGTGCCCTCGAACGGATAGGCGGTGTCGAGCACCAGCTTCGCGCCTGCCGCCTTCCAGTCGATCTCGGCCGGGATATAGAGGTTGACCAGCAGCGCGCCCTCGCCCTGCCAGAACGCCGCCTCGCCATGCTTGGCGTGGCTCTCCAGCCCCGAGCCGATGCAACACCAGAACGCGTCCTCGTTCGGTTGCGAATATTGACGCTCGGCGCCGCTCATCAGCGGGGTCATATAGGTGAAGCCGCCGGTCTTCGGGTTCTGCGCCGCCATCACATGGTTGAGGTGGGCACGCTCATAATAGTCGAACAGCGCCCCGTTCGGCTGCCAGGCGAACAGGTGGCGGGTCAGCTTGAGCATGTTGTAGGTGTTGCAATGCTCGCAGGTCTGGTCGGTGATGTGCTGGGCGATGCTGTCGGGCGCGGAGAAATATTCGCGGTCGGCATTGCCGCCGATCACATAGCTATGGTGCGCCGTCACCCGCTCCCAGAAGACGCGCGCGGCGGTGGCGTCGCCGGCATCGCCGGTCAGTTCGTGGATGCGCGCCAGCCCGATGAGCTTCGGCACCTGGGTGTTGGCGTGGAAATTGGCGAGCTTGTCCTCGCGTGCCTTCAGCGGATCCAGCACGCGATCGTCGTAGAGCCGCTTGGCGACGACCATCCAGCGCGCATCGCGGGTGCGCGCATAGAGTTCGGCGAAGCTCTCGTTCAGGCCGCCATATTCGCAGGCCAGCATCTGCTGCATCTGCGCGTCGTTCAGCGCGGCGAACACCTTCTCGAAATAGCTCGCCAGCCCCAGCGTCACCTGCAGCGCCTGGGGATTGCCCCAGCCGGCATGAACGTCGAGCAGCCCCGCGAAGAGCTTGTGCACCGTGTAGAGCGGCGACCAGCTGCCGTTGAGATCGAACCCACCGGACTTGATCTCCCCGCGCATGATCTCGGGGAAGATCTCCTCACCGTCGACGATCGTCCCGTCCTTCCGCTTGCGCCCGAGCGCGCCGACATAGCCGGTGCCGCGCTTCGCCTGCGCCGCGGCCAGTTCCGCCACGATATAGTCGGCGCGGCGGCGGATCTCCGCATCGCCGGTCTGCTGCCACATCAGCACCAGCGCGGTCAGATAATGGCCAAGCGTGTGCCCCGCGATCGTGTCGCTTTCCCAGCCGCCATAGATCGCGCCCTTGGGCTCCAGCCCGGCATATTTGCGGAAATTGTGCAGCAGCCGGTCGGGCTCCAGCTGGAGCAGCGCGCGATGGTTGACCTCGACCGCGCGTGCATAGTCGGACGGGCGGAGGCGGATGGCGGTGAGAGGGAGCGGCGACAGCGTTGCAGGCAAGCTGGCACCGGCGGCGCGGGAAACGCCAGGCAAGGCACCCGTCGCGAACAAGGCCCCGCCCGCTCCTGCCAGCAATTCTCTCCGCGTGCGCCCCATCACGACCCCCTATTCGATCGTATACGATCTACGGGCACGGGGTGGCCCGGTCAAGCAGACAACCGGCGGCTCTACCAGTATCTTATACCGTATAATATCCTTGACCCTTGTCCGTTGTCCTGATCTACATTCTTCAGAATCGGGGGACGTGCGGATGACTGTATCGGATCGGCGGGGTAGTACCAGTGGTGGTCTGACGCGCCTGCTCGCCCAGGTGGCGGTGATATCGCTGATCCCCACGTCCTTGGCTTTCGCGCAGACCGCCCCGGCGCCTGCCGTCCCCAGCATCGAAGCACGCTATGCACAGGCGGATCGCTATCTCGGCGACGGGCTTGCCAAGTTGGTGGTCGATCGCAGCCTGCGTACCGTCTTCACCACCGACAGCGCCGGCATCGTCTATCGCCACGGCCGAGAGGGCGAACGGATGGTCGCCTATTATGATCTGGCGACGGGCCAGTCGCGGACGATCGCGCCGGAAGTGACGATCGCCGATGCCCTCGCCAAGCTGCAGAATGGCGCGTTCAAGCCCGCGGCGCTGCCGATCGAGGATCCCAAGATCGAAGGCGGCACGCTCCAGTTCAGCGCGTTCGGCAAACGCTGGGCCCTGGCGGCGGACGGCACGCTCGCACCCGCCGCCAAGGGCGCCCCGGACGGCGAGGAAGCGCTGTCGCCCGACGGCCGCTTCCGCATCGTCGCGCGGGACTTCAACCTCTTCGCTGTCGAGGTGGCGACGGGGCACGAGGTCGCACTGACCGAGGACGGCACCCGCGACCAGCCCTATGGCCGCGGCATTCCACAGCTCGCCGACATCCTCGCCCAGGGCACCGAAGACCCGACGATGCCGGTCTCGGTCCGCTGGTCGCCCGACAGCAAGCGGATCGTCACCTGGCGGCTCGATACGCGCGACGCGATCCGGCTGGGCATCGTCCAGGCGACGCCGCCGGGAACGATCTACCCGCGCACCTTCCGCTACATCTATCCGCTGGCGGGCGCCGAGAAGCTGCCCCAGGCGACGCGGCTGGTGATCGACGTCGAGCAGGCGCTGCGCAAGCACAAGGCGCGGCCGGTGGCGCTCGACATCCCGAGCGAGTCGCTGCTCTACCCGAACGACCCGGACATGGGCTGGGTGAACGGCAAGGTCCGCGCGCAGTGGACCGAGCGCGGCTACAAGCAGCTCGCCGTCTACCAGGCCGATCCGGCAACCGGCGCCGCGACGGTGGTGGCGCGCGAGGCGCTGGCGCCCAACGTTTCGGTCGTCTCCAGCTTCCTGCAGCCGGCGCCCGAGCTGGGGGGCGAGCTGCTCGTCTCCGAACGCACCGGTTGGGCGCAGCTCTATCTCGTCCGTCCCGACGCGCCCGAGGGCGGCATTCCGCTCACCCGCGGGAACTGGGAAGTGATCGGTATCCATCATGTCGATGCGACATCCGGCGCCATCCTGGTGACCGGCGTCGGCCGCGAGAAGGACCGCAATCCCTATTACGCCGCGCTCTACCGGGTGAGCACGCGCGGCGAGCAGCCGGTGCTGCTGACCCCCGAGCCGATGCACCACGAGGTGCAGGTAGCGCCCGACGGCAAGACCTTCGTCGACGCGATGTCGACACCGAGCGAGCCGACCCGCACCGTGGTGCGCAGCGCGATAGACGGTCGCATCCTGGCCGAGCTGGGCCGGGCCGATCCCGCCGCACTGCTCGCCAGCGGGTATCGTATGCCCGAGCCGTTCCAGGGTGTGGCGGCGGACGGCACCACGCCGATCTGGGGCATGATCTATCGCCCGGTCGGGTTCGATCCCGCCCGCAGCTATCCGGTGATCGACAATGTCTACACCGGCCCCACCACCACCCAGGTGCCGACGAACTGGACCTCCGCGGTGTTCGCGCCCGGCTCGAGCGTCGCCCAGCTCGGCGCGATCGTGGTCATGATCGACGGGCGCGGCACCTCGCGGCGGGGGCGTGCCTTCCGCATGCACGCCTATCAGAATCTCGGCGAAGTGGGGCTCGACGACCATATCGCGCTGATCCGCCAGATGGCGACGCGCTACCCGCAATTCGATCTGTCGCGCGTCGGCGTGTTCGGCGGGTCGGCGGGTGGCTATGATGCCGCGCGCTTCGTGATCCGCCGGCCGGGCTTCTTCAAGGTCGGCGTCGCCTCCTCGGGCAACCACGACCTGCGGCTCGACAAGGCGTGGTGGCCCGAAGTGACGATGGGCGCGGCGAGCCCCAATGACTGGGCGCGCAACTCGAACATGGTCGCGGCGCCCAATCTCGGCGCCAAGCTGCTGCTGATCCACGGCGACATCGACGACAATGTGCCGATCACCGAGAGCTTCCAGCTCGCCACCGCGCTGATCTGGGCAGGCCGCGATGTCGACATGGTGGTGCTGCCCAACACCACCCATGCGGTCTACCAGCCTTTCTTCTGGCGCAAGTTCCGCGACTATTTCGTGCAGCACCTGCTCGGCGAAGCGCCGCCCGCCGACATCCGTTTCGACACGCCGGCGTGGCACGACGAACTGCCGCTGCTGCACCCCGAGAAATGAGTTTCCCGATGCGAACTCCCCGCCTGATCCTCGCCGCCGCCGCCCTCGCCGGGGTGAGCAGCCTGCCCTTCGCCGCGCCGCTGTTCGCGCAGGACAAGCAGGCCGCCACGCCGGTCTACCCGCCGATCCGCACCACGCCGGTCAAGGTAGGGGCCTTCCTGCTCGCGCTGCGCAGTGACACCGGGACCCTCGCCCGCCTGTCCCCCGCCGCCGAGCCCGGTTTCGATTTCGTGCCCGGCAACCGCGAGGCCGAGCGGCAGGGGGACGGCTATAACCACATCGGCGACATCAACCTCCGCCTGCGCACGCCCGGCGGCATCTGGCGGGACTTCGCCTCGGCCCGCGCGCGCAGGCCGATCGTCGCGCTGCCGCTGGCGCCGGGCGTGTTCGCCGCCGCCGACATCACCGCCAGCATGGGCGAGGGCATCCCGCTTCGCATCGAGCGCCGCTGGGCCGACGTGGCGGGGGTGCCGGTGCTGCGTTTCCGGCTGGTCAACCGCTCGGCCACGCCGGTCGAGGTGGGCGGGCTAGGTCTGCCGATGGTGTTCGACAACATCATCCAGGACCGCACGCTCGAGACGGCGCACGCGCAAGCGAGCTTCGTCGATCCCTATATCGGCCGCGACGCCGGCTATCTCCAGGTCACGCGGCTGAACGGCAAGGGTCCTGCGCTGCTGGTGCTGCCGGACGGCAAGACGCCGCTGGAAATTTACGCGCCGCTCAAGAACCCCGGCGAGCCCCTCGCCATCTTCACCGACAAGAGCCGGCGCAGCCAGGTGTCGGAGGGCTTTTACGACTGGACGGTCGCGTCCAGGGGGTTTGTCGAACAGGAATGGCACAAGGCGGGCGAGCAGTGGAACCCGGCGACCAGCTTCACCCTCGCGCCGGGCGAAGCGCGCACGATCGGCGTGCGGCTGGTGCAGGCGCCCTCGATCCGCGGCATCCAGTCCACCCTCGTCGCGCAGGGGCGCCCGGTGGCACTCGGCGTACCCGGCTATGTCGTGCCGACCGACCTCGAGGCCGCCCTCTTCGTGAAATATCCCCAGCCCGTCGCCCGGCTGGACGTTGCCCCCGCCGGCGCGATGACGGTAACGGCGGCGGGGCTCGTGAACGGCTGGCGGCGCTATGCGGTGCGGGGCACCGGCTGGGGCCGGGCGCGCCTCACCATCACCTATGCCGACGGCACGGCGCAGACGGTGCAGTATTTCGTCACCAAGCCGCTCGAACAGACCATGGCCGATCTCGGCCGGTTTACCACGACGAAGCAGTGGTTCGACGATCCGAAGGACCCGTTCGGCCGGTCCCCCGCGATCCTCAGCTACGATCGCGAGGCGGGCAAGGTCCTCACCCAGGAGCCGCGCGTCTGGATCGCCGGCATGAGCGACGAGGGCGGCGCCGGCGGCTGGATCGCGGCGATCATGAAGCAGCTCGACAATCCCGATCCGGCCGAGATCGAACGACTGGAGACGCTGGTCGACAGGACGATCTTCGGCAAGCTGCAGGTCGCCGAGGGCGCGCATATCGGCGCGGTGAAGAAGAGCCTTTTCTACTATGACCCGGAAGCGCTGCCGGGCTATTACGATCCCGAGTTCAACTGGAAGACGTGGACGAGCTGGTCGAAGAAGGATGCCGGCGACCTCGGCCGCTCGTTCAACTATCCGCATGTCGCGCTCGGGTACTGGACGCTCTACCGGCTGGCGCGCAACCATCCAGGGCTCGTCACCCATCACGACTGGCGCTGGTATCTCGACCATGCCCGGCTGACGATCGTCGCGATGATGCGCGATGCGCCCTATTACACCCAGTTCGGCCAGATGGAGGGCGAGGTGTTCGTCGACATCCTCGACGACCTCAAGCGCGAAGGCATCGCCGACGGCGCCGCCCAGATCGAGGCGTTGATGAAGTCCCGCGCCGACCACTGGGCGAGCCTCGCCTACCCATTCGGCAGCGAGATGGCGTGGGACTCCACCGGCCAGCCGGAGGTCTATGCCTGGATGCGCTATCTCGGCCATCCCAAACAGGCGGCGGAGACGGTGGAGGTGATCCTCGGCTATGATCCGCTGATCCCGCACTGGGGCTATAACGGCAACGCCCGCCGCTATTGGGACTTCCTCTATGGCGGCAAATATCCGCGCATCGAGCGACAGATCCACCATTACGGCTCGACCAACAACGCGCTGCCGCTGTTCGAGGCGTTCCGCGCGAACCCCGCCGACCTGCACCTGCTGCGCGTCGCCTATGGCGGGTGGATGGGCGGCATCACCAACATCGATCGCGACGGCTTCGGATCGGCGGCGTTCCACAGCTGGCCGGACCGGATGGAATGGGATCCCTATACCGGCGACTATGGCTCGGGCTATTTCGCCCATGCGTACGGCGCCGCCACCTATCTGGTGCAGGATCCGACCTTCGGCTGGCTCGGCTATGGCGGCAATGTCCGCGTCGCGGCGGATGCGGTGACGATTGCGCCCAGGGACGGCGCACGCAGCCGGCTGTTCGTAGCACCGGCCGGGCTGTGGATCACGCTGGACGCCGGCAAGATCGCCAGCGCGCGCTACGTGCCCGCGACCGGCGTGGTGGCGCTGACGCTCGACCCGCGCAGCGCGATGACGCCCGTCGCCCGCATCCGCCTGGAAAAGACCACCGCCGGGCGCGGCTACCGCGTCGACGGCGGCACCCTTGAGCGCGGCGCCACCGCCGTCCCGCTCAAGGCGGAGAGCAGTACCGTCCGGCTGCTTCCCGCCCGCCCCTGATCCGACGGGCGAGCCGACGCACGGCTCGCCCCCTTTCCCGCGCCACCTGGCCATGCCGTCCGTCGCGTTGCGCCGGCGGACTTTCGTGCTGCGCAAAAAATCCACTTGGCTAAATGGTGGAACTACGTAATACATATTGGGAAATCGCGGCGTAAGACCGTGGCAACCGACGGGCCGATCGCCCGCGGCACCAGAGAAAAGGGAGAGGAAAGATGTCGCATCGTTCCGCATTGCACGCCGTCGCGGTTCGGGGTGGCGCCTCGGGGTTCGCACTTGCCATCGCCATCGCAGCCGCCGCACCGGCCCTGGCGCAGACCGCCGGCACCCCCGCGCAAGACCAGACCACGCCGCCGCCCGAAGAGGCCGAGATCGTCGTCCGCGGCTTCCGCGCCTCGCTGGACAGCGCACTGAGCCTGAAGCGCAACGAAACCGCCGCCGTCGATTCGATCGTTGCCGAGGACATCGGCAAGTTCCCGGACAGCAACCTCGCCGAATCGATGCAGCGCGTGCCCGGCGTGGCGCTGTCGCGCGGCGATGGCGGCGAGGGCCGCAACATCTCGGTCCGCGGCCTGGGCGCCGCTTTCACCCGCGTGCGCATCAACGGGATGGAGGGCAGTTCGCAGACCGGCTCGTCCGATATCTACGGGGCTGGCAACTCCGGCCGCAGCTTCGACTTCAACGTCTTCCCGACCGAGATCTTCTCGGCGCTGGCGGTGCGCAAGACCACCTCCGCCGATGTCGAGGAAGGCTCGCTCGGCGCAACGGTGGACCTGAGCGCCCCCAAGCCGCTCGACCTCAAGAAGGACTTCACCCTCACCGCCACGCTGCGCGGCGTGTACAACGAGGTCAGCAAGAAGACCGACCCGCGCGGCTCGCTGCTGGTCGCCAAGAAGTTTGCCGATGGCCGCTTCGGCGTGCTCGCCAGCTTCGCCTATCAGAAGCGCCATATCCGCGAGGTCGGCTATTCGGCCGTCGACATCCTGTCGGCCAACACCAATGGCTATGATCCGGACGGCACCGGCCCCGCCCCGATCCAGCCCTTCTGCACGCCGATCGGCTACGCCCCCGTCAGCCCCAATGTCGCAAGCAAGGGCTCGTCGAACACGCTGTGCAGCACCGGCAATCCGCGCACCAGCACCACGGCCGCCTACAACACCATCGCCAATCTGCGCCGTGCCGATCTGCCCAACGTGCCGGGCAGCGGCGCCTTCCTGCCGCGCCTGCCGCGCTATGTGAATTCGGAGCAGAATACCGAGCGCCTCGGCGGCACACTCTCCCTCCAGTTCAAGCCCGACGATGACACCGATATCGGCGTCGACGCGATCTATTCGCGCTTCGACGTGACGCGCCGCGACAACTATATCGCCGGCATCTCGTTCGGCCGCTCGATCACCAACAACGGCCAGCCGATGGTCTCGGTGCGCGATGCGCAGTTCAGCTCGAACGGCTCGCTGCTCTACGGCCTGTTCGACGGCGTCGACGTGCGTTCCGAAGGCCTGGTCGACCACTGGATTTCGGACTTCCTCCAGGTCAACACCCACCTCAAGCACCGCTTCAACGACAAGCTGCAGGTCGAGATGCTGGTCGGCAAGAACCAGTCGGTCTGGTGGAATCCGAAGCGCTTCCAGACCTTCATGGACGCGATCGACACGCCCAATTTCTCGATCGACTTCCGCAATGGTCGCAGCACGCCGCTGATCGGCTTCGGCTTCGACGTGTCGAACCCGGCAAACTTCAACTATGCCCCCGGCCGGTCGGACGGCACGGTGCTCGGCGGCTTCAGCTTCCAGGGCAAGCCGTCGAAGAACCAGACCGACAATTTCACCGGCGAGCTGAACGTCGACTACAGCCTGAGCGAGGCGATCAAGCTGCGGTTCGGCGGCCAGTATCGCAACGCCGACTTCAACGCCTATACCTCGCTGCCCTATACGTCGCAGACGATCGTCCAGGCGCTGCCGGCGGGCACCAGCCTCGCCAGCATCACCACCCAGATCAGCGGACTGGACCAGTTGTTCGGCAGCGGCGCGCCCAAGAGCTGGGCGGCGATCGATGCCGACAAATGGTCGCAGGTGTTCAACTATGACGCGATCCAGTTCTGCAAGACCGAGTGCGGTGCGACCGCCTCGCGCATCCGGGAATCGGTGAAGAGTGCCTACGCGATGGCGACCTTCGACACCGGGCTCGCGCTACCGTTCAAGGTCCGCGGCGATGTCGGCGTGCGCTATGTGAAGACCGACATGCTCGCCGCCGGCTATATCAGCGTCGCGGCGACCGGCCAGACGCCGACCAACCTGCGCGGACAATATGCCCAGGTGGTGCGCGGCTATGACGACTGGCTGCCCTCGGGTAACCTGGTCATCGAACCGGCGCGTAACCTGCTGCTGCGCTTCGCCGCGGCGAAGGTGATGGCACGACCGGACCTGGGCCAGCTCGCGCCGACCAGCGGCATCACCGCCACCACGCGCACCGGCAACATCAACAACCCCTATCTCGATCCCATCCGCGCCGACACGTTCGATGCGGCGGCGGAATGGTATTTCCAGCCGGGATCGCTCCTCTCGGTCGCCTATTTCCACAAGAACATCAAAACCTTCGTGCAGCGGGTGACGAGCCAGATCCCGTTCAACCAGCTGGGCCTGCCGGTGGCGTTGCTCGACAACAGCGCCACCGCGCCGACCGAGATCTTCACCGTCGGCCAGCTGGTGAACACGCCGGGCGGCAAGCTGAACGGCATCGAGGTCAACGCGCAGGTGCAGTTGCGCTTCCTGCCGGGCTTCCTCAAGAATATCGGCGTGCTGGGCAACTACACCCATGTCACCTCGAAGATCCGCTACATCCTGGCGAGCGTGAACGGCGTGCCGACCGTCACCACCACGGCGGACCTGGTCGGCCTGTCCAAGAATACAGCCAGCGGCACGGTGTTCTACGAGGACAACAAGTTCAGCATCCGCGCGACGGCGAGCTACCGCGATCGCTATATCCGCGCGATCCCCGCCTCGCCGGGCAGCGACCTGCAGGGCAATTCGCCCAACACCTTCGTCGACGCCTCCGCCTCGTTCAACCTCAACGATCACGTCAAGCTGATCGTCGAGGCGCAGAACATCACCGACGAGCGCAACAACCTCTATATCGACAGCGTCCGCCGCGACACGCTGTTCCAGACGCGGATCGGGCGCACCTTCAACTTCGGTGTCAATTTCCAGTTCTAGACCGAACCTCCCCTCGGGCCGCCGCCACACCCCGGCGGCCCGCATTTTTGCGTTTCCAGGAGTTGCCGTGATGCGTGTCGCCCTGCTCGCCGCCGCCCTTGCCGCCCCGCTCGCGGCGCAGACCACCGATGTGCTGAACGGACGACAGGTGGAGCGGCTCGACCGCGCGCTGATCGCGGTGCCGGGGGCGAACGGCGGGGTGCATGTCGCCTGGCGGCTGCTCGGCACCGACTCCAAATCCACCGGCTTCACGCTCTACCGCGACGGCAAGCCGATCGCGCGCATCGCCGTCAACCAGCCGACCAGCTTCCTCGACAAGGCCGGTACGCCGGCGTCGCGCTATGCGCTGGCGGTGAACGGCGGCGCGGCCGGGGCGCCCGTGGGCGTTTGGGCGGGGGGCTATCTCGCCGTGCCGCTCGACAAGCCGGCAGATCGCACCACCCCCGAGGGCGAGACCTATAGCTACAGCGCCAACGACGTCTCGGTCGGCGATCTCGACGGCGACGGCCGCTACGAGCTGATCGTCAAATGGTACCCCAGCATCGCCAAGGACAATGCCTTTGCCGGCTATACCGGCGAGACGCTGATTGACGCCTATACGCTGGAGGGCAGGAAGCTCTGGCGGATCGACCTCGGCCGCAACATCCGGTCGGGTGCGCATTACACCCAGTTCATGGTGTTCGACCTCGACGGTGACGGCCGCGCCGAAATCGCGATGAAGACCGCCGACGGCACGATCGACGGCACCGGCAAGGCGATCGGCGACCCCTCGAAGGACTGGCGCCACGGCGACGCATCGGTGGAGGTGCCCGATCGCACCGGCTCCACGGTCACCGGCGATGGCCGCAAGATGGCAAACCTCAAGGGTAGGATCCTCAACGGGCCCGAATATCTGACCGTATTCGACGGGCGCACCGGCCGCGCGCTGGCGACCGCCCCCTATGCGCCCCCGCGCGGCGCCGATACCGAAGCCGGCCTCAAGGCGTTGTGGGGCGACGGCTATGGCAATCGCTCCGAGCGCTATCTGGCCGGCGTCGCCTATCTCGACGGGCACCGGCCGAGCCTGGTGTTCGGCCGCGGCTATTATGCCCGCTCGACCCTCGCCGCCTGGGACTGGCGCGACGGCAAGCTGACCCAGCGCTGGCTGTTCGACAGCGCGACGCCCGGCAACGAGACATACGGCGACAACGGCAACCACCAGCTCTCGGTCGCCGATGTCGACGGCGATGGCCGCGACGAGGTGATCTACGGATCGATGGCGATCGACGACGATGGCAAGGGGCTGTGGTCCTCCGGTCTCGGTCACGGCGACACCATGCATGTCGGCGATCTCGATCCCACGCGGCCGGGCCTCGAGAAGTTCGGCGTGCATGAGGAGATGCGGCGCAGCGGCAATCGCGGCGCGGCGATGCTCGATGCGCGCACCGGCGAACTGCTCTGGTCCACCCCCGCGACCAGCGATACCGGCCGCGGCATCGCCGTCGACATCGACCCGCGCTTCCCCGGCGCGGAGGCCTGGGCGAGCAACTCGCCCGATCTCTATGATGCGCGCGGCAAGGTAATCCCCGGCGGCCATCCGCGCGCGGCCAATTTCAGCATCTACTGGGACGGCGACGCGCTCGCCGAGCTGCTCGACGGCACCCGCATCACCAAATGGGACTGGACGACGCACTCCGAGAAACTGCTGCTCGATCCGCCGGGCACGACCTCGAACAACGGCACCAAGCGCAACCCCTCGCTCTCCGCCGACATCCTCGGCGACTGGCGCGAGGAGCTGGTGCTGCCGAGCACCGACAGCCGCGAGCTGCGCATCTACGCGACGCCCTGGCCCACCGCGATCCGGCTGCCGACGCTGATGCACGATCCGGTCTATCGGCTGGGCATCGCCTGGCAGAACACGGCGTACAACCAGCCGCCGCACCTCTCCTTCGATCTTGCCACCCACAAATAGGCCGTTGACGCGATGTGGATGCTGGCGATGCTCGCGATGGTGACCGGTCCGCAGACCTTCGATCTCGCGCCCGGTGCACCGGCGCAGCCCGGCAGCGTCGCGGTGGCCGAGGGCACGCCCTACCAGCCGGGCGGCTTCGGCTATGAGCCGGGGGGCAAGGCGCGCGAGCGGCTCTTCTCGGTAGCTGTGCCCGAGGGCAATTACCGGGTGACGGTGCGCCTGGGCGATGCCCGCGTGGCCTCCCGCACCACGGTGAAAGCGGAATCGCGCCGGCTGATGCTGCGCGCGATCACCACCGCGCCGGGGCAGTTCGTCACCGCCAGCTTCGTCGTCAATGTGCGCACGGCCACGCTCACCGCGCCGCCGGTCAATGCCCCCGGCGGCACGGCCGTGCGGCTCAAGTCGCGCGAGGCGGGCAGCTATACATGGGACGACAAGCTCACCCTCGAATTCCTCGGCGATCCGCGCGTGCAGCGCGTCAGCATCGAGCCGGTGACGGTGCCGACGGTCTTCCTTGCGGGGGACTCCACGGTGACGGATCAGCGCGCCGAACCCGCCGCCAGCTGGGGCCAGATGCTGCCGGCGCTGTTCCAGCCCGACATCGCGGTCGCCAACCATGCGGAATCGGGCGAGACGCTCAAGTCCTTCGTCACCGAGCTTCGCTTCGACAAGCTGTTGTCGCAGGTGAAGCCGGGCGACTGGGTGCTGATCCAGTTCGGCCATAACGACCAGAAGGCCGACTGGCCGCAGACCTATGCCGACCCCGCCGTGACCTATCCGGCGTGGCTGCGCACCTATATCGCCGAGGTCCGCCGTCGCGGCGGCACGCCGGTGCTGGTCACCTCCCCCGAGCGGCGCAATTTCGATGCCGGCCGCGTCCGCCACACGCTCGCCGACTATGCCGAAGCGATGCGCACGGTCGCACGGGAGGAGAAGGTGCCGCTGGTCGATCTTCAGACGGCGACGATCGCGCTCTACGAAGCTTATGGTCCGACCGAGGCGGCAAGACTGTTCAACGACGGCGGCCGCGACAAGACGCACCACAACAATGATGGCGCCTGGCTGCTGGCTCGGGCGGTGGCGGCAGGGCTGGCCGAGGCGATTCCCGAGCTGGGCGCGCACCTTTACCCCGACGCCCGCCGCTTCGATCCTGCGCATCCTCCGGCGATCGACAGCCTGGCACTGGCGCCGAGCCTCGCCGCCAGCAGCGAACGTCCGGCGGGCAGCTGATGGAATCGGCACAAAGATCCTCCCCGGCACGGGGAGGGGGACCATGCGCAGCATGGTGGAGGGGGGCCTCCCCACACGATTCCCTTGTGGAGATCCCCCTCCACCACGCCTTCGGCGCGGTCCCCCTCCCCGTGCCGGGGAGGATCTGATGCGCACCGGCCTCGTTCTCGACGTCCGCGCGCACGGCGCGCGCGGCGACGGCGTGGCGCTCGACGGCCCCGCCATCGCGGCCGCGCTCGACACCGCGCACCGCGCAGGCGGCGGCCTCGTCCTGCTCCCGCCGGGCACCTACCGCAGCTTCTCGCTGCGCCTGCCCTCCCGCGTCACCCTCGCGATCGAGGCCGGCGCCACCCTGCTCGCCGCCACCCCGGGCCCGGATGGGGCCTATGACCTGCCCGAGGATCGCGGCCCCCAGCGTTACCAGGATTTCGGCCACAGCCACTGGCACAACAGCCTGATCTGGGCCGAGAATGCCGAGGACATTGCGATCCTCGGCAAGGGGACGATCAACGGCGCCGGCCTCACCCGCAACGGCCCCGGTACACCGTGGAGCGCCCAGCGCGGCGAGCGCCCGCTGTCGATGGCGACGATGACGCCCGCCGACGTCGCCCGGCTCGAACAGGATGCCGCCGCGATGCGCGGGCAGGGCAACAAGGCGATCGCGCTTGCCCGCTGCCGCCGCGTGACCATCGCGGACCTCAGCCTCTTTCGCGGCGGCCATTTCGCGATCCTGGCGAGCGAAGTGGAGGATCTGCACTGCACCGGCCTCACCATCGACAGCAACCGCGACGGCATCGATCTCGACGGCGTCCGCCGCGCGCGGGTGGCGCGCTGCCGGGTCAACACCCCCAACGACGACGCCATCGTCCTCAAGACCAGCCTCGCGCTCGGCCGCACCTCCTGCGAGGACGTGGCCATCGAGGATTGCACGGTTTCCGGCTATGACCTCGGCACGCTGCTCGACGGTACGAAGGGCCGCACCCAGCAAGTCTCCCCCGATCGCGACAGGGTGACCGGCCGCATCAAGCTCGGCACCGAGAGCAATGGCGATTTCCGCCGCATCTCGATCACCAATTGCCGCTTCGAGCGCAGCCGCGGTCTCGCGATCGAGAGCGTCGACGGCGGCACGATCGAGGATGTGCTGGCCGAAAACCTGACGATGGACGAGGTCACCACCGCCCCGCTGTTCCTCCGCCTCGGCGCGCGCCTGCGGGGACCGGAGGGAACGCGCATCGGTGCGATCCGCAACATCGGCATTCACGGGGTCCACGCCGCCGGGATCGATCCCCGCTTCGCCGCGATCCTCGCCGGCCTTCCCGGCCATCCGATCGAGGATGTGCGCCTGTCCGACATCGACCTGCAGTTCGAGGGTGCCGTGGAGGGTCCGCCGCCCCCCACCCCGGCCGAACTGGCCGATGCCTATCCCGAGCCGAGCATGTTCGGCCCCACCCCCGCCTGGGGGCTGTGGGCGCGCCATGTTCGCCGCCTCGCCGCCGCCCGCCTGTCGCTGCGCCGTACCGGCATGGATCTGCGTGCGCCGATGCTGCTCGAAGACGCCGCCGATGCGCGGATCGCATTTGACGCGGACGCGCCGCACCGCTACCATATAATGCATAGTAATTCCATATAGTGGCGCGGAGGGGAAATGCGGGTACAGGCGTTCCGGATGCAGCTCAAGCCCGGCATGGCGGCGGCGTACAAGGCGCGCCATGACGCGATCTGGCCCGAACTGGCTGCGCTGCTGCACGATGCCGGCATCCGCGACTATTCGATCTTCCTTGACGAGGCGACCGGCGCGCTGTTCGCGGTGCTGAAGCTCACCGAGGACGCCACCAACGACCAGCTCCCCGCCCATCCGGTGATGCGCCGCTGGTGGGACCATATGGCGCCGCTGATGGAAGTCGCGCCCGACAACCAGCCGCTCGAATGGCCGCTCCGCCCGGTCTTCTACCTGCCATGATCCGCACCGCCCTCTTCGCCTCTACGCTGCTCGCCACCCTGCCCGCCGCCGCGCAGGAAGCGAAGCCGACCGCCAATCTCGCCGCACCGGTGAAGACCTTCGGCCGCGTATCCTATGATGCGCGCTCGCTGATGATCGACGGCAAGCGCACCGTGATCTGGTCGAGCGAGATGCATGCCTTCCGCCTGCCCTCGCCCGATCTGTGGCGCGACGTGCTGCAGAAGATGAAGGCGAGCGGGTTCAACACCGTCGCCTTCTATTTCGACTGGGGCTTCCACAGCCCGAAGCGCGGCGTCTACGACTTTTCCGGCATCCGCGACATCGACCGGCTGCTCACCATGGCGGAGGAGGAAGGCCTCTACGTCATTACCCGCGCCGGCCCCTATGTGAATGCCGAGCTCACCCGCGGCGGCTTCCCCGGCTGGCTGGTCAACCAGCGGTCGCGCGCGCGCACCGACGATCCCGACTATATGGCCGCTGCCGACGAGTGGCTGACCCAGGTCCATGCGATCATCGCCCGCCACCAGATCAACGGCGACGGCAAGGGCCACAAGGGCTCGGTCATCCTCCACCAGATCGAAAACGAGCTGGCGCTGACCACGCCTTCGCAGCGCCGCTACATGGACCATCTCGCCGCCAAGGCCCGCGCAGACGGCATCACCGTGCCGCTGTTCCACAACGACCAGGGTCGCAACGGCTATTGGGTGCCGGCGGGCGGCGGGGTGGAGAAGACCGTCGAGGGGCCGAACGACCTCTATGCGTTCGATGGCTATCCCGGCGGCACCTGCACGGTGGCGGGCAAGCCGACGCGCGGCTCCGCGGCACCCGACTGGGGCTTTTACGGCCCCGGCGGCGCGAAGGGCGGCGCCTCCGCCTCGCCCAACACGCCCGGCTTTCTCGCCGAATTCGGCGGCGGCTGGTTCGATTACTGGGGCTCGAACGGCGGCTACGAGTGCAACGCGGTCCAGCGGGGCAAGCGGTTCCAGCGGGTGTTCTACGGCACCAACCTTGCCAACGGCATCGGTATCCAGAGCTTCTACATGGGCTTTGGCGGCACCAGCTGGGGCTGGCTGCCGGCGCCGGTGGTGTTCACCAGCTACGACTATGGCTCGGCGATCGCCGAGACCCGCGCGCTCCGCCCCAAGGCGGAGGAGCTGAAGCAGCTCGCCGGGCTGATCCAGAGCGTGCCCGATCTCGCCGGCATGGTGCCCGCCGGGCCGGTGGCGGTCTCGTCCGAGCGCATTCAGATCTATCACAACAAGAGCCCGGAGACCGACGCGCGCTTCCTGCTCGTTACTCACAAGCCCTCCAACGGCCAGACCGACGACCGCTTCACCGTCACCGCCGACCTGCCCGACGGCCGGTACAGCTGGCCGATGGCGCTCAACGGGTTCGACGCGAAATGGCTCGTCGCGGGCGTGACGCTGGGCGGCCAGCGGCTTGTCTATTCCAGCTCCGAGCTGCAGGTGGCGCTCCGCCAGGACGGGCGCGACCTGCTGCTGCTCTACGGCCGGGCGGGCGAGCCGGGCGAAACCGTGCTGCGCTATCGCTCGGCGCCGAAGGTCGAGGTGCTGGGAGGCACCGCCACCTCCAGCTTCGATGCGGCGCGCGGCGACCTGAAGCTCACCTACACCCACAAGGGTCTTACCCGCCTGCGGATCACCGGCGGCGGGCGGCCGGACAGCCTCCTGCTGGTCGGCGACGAGGCCGAAGGCGCGCGCTCCTGGCGGATGGGCGATGTGCTCGTGCGGGGCCCCGCGCTGGTGCGCCGTGCGACACAGCAAGGCAGCAATCTTGTCCTTGCCGGCGATACCGAGGGGCCGACCCCGCTCGAAGTCTGGGCCCCCGCCGCGACGCGCAGCCTGCGCTGGAACGGCGCCCCTCTCGCGGCAACGCGCACCCCGTCCGGCAGCCTGGTCGCGACCAAACCTCTCCCCGGCCCGGCGCCTGTCACGCTGCCGGCGCTGGCCTGGGTGTCCGCCCCCGGCACGCCCGAGGCAGCCCCCGATTTCGACGACAGCAGCTGGCAGGCGATCGACAACCGCGCCTATGCCAGCATCACCGCCCGGCCGGACGGCGTGCCCAACCTACTGATGGACGCCTATGGCTTCCACGACGGCGATGTCTGGTATCGCGGCCGGTTCGAGGGCAGCGCGGCGGCCGAGCGGATCCGCATCCATTATGGCGCAGGCGGATCGGGCATGCTCCAGCTGTTCTGCGACGGTCAGCTCGTCGGCCAGCACGAGCTGCCGAGTGGCCTCCCCCGCCCGATCACCACCGGGGTCGCCGAGTTCGACCTGCCCGCCGCTGCCCGCACGCCGGGCGCGCATGTCCTCTCCGTGATGGTCCGCAACAACGGCCACAACTGGGATCTCGATGCCGACGATTTCCACAAGGAGGCCCGCGGGATCGTCTTCGCCTCGGTCGAGCCCGCTGGGGGCCCGAGCTTCGCCGTGCCGGTGACGTGGAAGATCCAGGGCCGCAAGGGCGGCGAGGACCTGGCCGATCCCGCACGCGGCGTCGCCAACACCGGCGGCCAATATGGCGAGCGGATGGGCTGGCACCTGCCCGGCTTCGACGATCGCGGCTGGAAGGCGGCGACATCCGTCGGCCCGGGCACGACATGGTACCGCACCCGCTTCACGCTCGACGTGCCCAAGGGTCAGGACGCGACGATCGGGGTGGCCTTCGGCGACACGAGCAAGCCGCGCTCCCCCAAGGCCCGCTACCGGGTGCTGCTGTTCGTCAATGGCTGGAACATGGGGCAGTTCATCGCCCATGTCGGCCCGCAGCGCATCTTCCCGGTGCCCGAGGGCATCCTCAACCATCGCGGACCCAACAGCATCGCGCTCGCCGTCACTTCGGACGGTGCGCCCGGCAATACGCTGGAAGCGGTCAAGCTGGTGACGCTGCGCAACGTGCGCGGCGGCCTGCCCGTCGCGATGGTGCCCGCCCCCCAGCGCCCGGAGGAGCTCAAATGATCACCCGCCGCACCCTGCTCGCGGCCTCGGCCGCTGCGACCGCCGCTGCCGCGCTCCCGGCCCGTGCAGTCCCGATCGAGCGGCTGCCGCTCTGGCCAGGGCGTCCGCCCGGCGGCGAGGGCGTGACCGCCAAGGACGAATGGGTCAAGCGTTCGCCCACCGGCGGCGAGGACGACATCGCCTGGCCACATGTCGCGACCCCGATGCTCAACGTCGTTCCCGCCGAACGACCCGACGGCTCGGCGCTGCTGATGATCCCCGGCGGCGGCTATACCCGAGTGGCCCTCGGCCGACAGGGCTCGGCCATTTCGCGGCATTTCGCTGCGCAGGGCACCACCGTGTTCGAACTGCTCTACCGCCTGCCGCATGACGGCTGGGCGGCCGGCCCCGACGCCCCGCTGCAGGACGCACAGCGCGCGATGCGGCTGATCCGGGCGGGCGCGGCGCGCTGGAAGATCGATCCGGCGCGGGTGGGCGCCATCGGCTTTTCTGCCGGCGGGCACCTCACCGCCAGGCTGGGCAGCCGCGCGAGCCTTGCGACCTACGCCCCCGTCGACGCGGCCGACCAGCTCTCCGCCCGGCCGGTGGCGCTCGGCCTGTTTTTCCCGGTGATCACCCTGCGTAGCCCCGAGGCGCATGGCGGCTCGCGCAAGGAACTGCTCGGCGCCAACCCGAGCGAGGAGCAGGTCCGCCGCTTCTCCGCCGAGCGCGACCTGCCCGCCGACATGCCCCCCACCCTCGTCGCGCATGCCGCCGACGATCCGGCGGTGCAGCCGGCCAACAGTCTGCTGATGTTCGCCGCGCTGCAGGCGGCGAAGATCCCGTCCGAGCTGATGATCTTCGAGAAGGGCGGCCACGGCCTGCCCCTGATCGAGCCCGACGGCACCCCCCATCCCTGGCCCGGCCTGTTCGCGCGGTTCGCGCGCCGCCACGGCCTCTGACCCCTTTCACCCACGGAGACACATCCCTTGGCCGCCTCGCACGACATTCCCCGCAGCCTCGTCACGCAGAAGATCGACCTGCTGATGGACAATCTCGTCCACATCCAGGACGAAACCGGCGAATTCCTGCTCCACCTCGAAGACGGGCGCATCATCGACACCAAGGGCTGGGCGGGCTGGGAATGGACCCACGGCGTCGGCCTCTTCGGCATGTGGCGCTATTTCGAGCAGACCAATGACCAGAAGGCGCTGGGCATCATCAAGGGGTGGTTCGCCGATCGCTTCGCCGAGGGCACGCCGACCAAGAACATCAACACCATGGCGCCCTTTATCACCCTCGCCTGGCTCTACGAGTATGAGCCCGATCCCAGCTACCTGCCCTATCTCGACACCTGGGCCGAATGGCTGATGGCGCCGGACGGGCTGCCCAAGACCGAGGAGGGCGGCTTCCAGCACATCGTCTACAACGACGAGAATCCCGGCGAGCTGTGGGACGACACGCTGATGATGAGCGTGCTGCCGCTCGCCAAGATCGGCCTGCTGCTGGGTCGCCCGCACTATGTGGAGGAGGCCAAGCGCCAGTTCCTCGTCCACATCAAGTACCTGTTCGACAAGAAGACCGGCCTCTGGTTCCACGGCTGGGACTTCACCGGCCGGCACAACTTCGCCGAGGCGCTGTGGGCGCGCGGCAATTGCTGGGTGACGATCGCGATTCCGGAGATCATCGAGATCCTCGATCTGCAGCCGGGCGACGCCTTCCGCACCTTCCTGATCGACACGCTCGCCGCCCAGGTGAAGACGCTTAGCCAGACGCAGGACGAAAGCGGCCTCTGGCACACGCTGGTGATCGATCCGACCAGCTATCTCGAGGCCTCGGCCACCGCGGGCTTCGCCTATGGCATCCTGAAGGCGGTGCGGAAGGGCTATCTGCCGCGCACCTATGAAGCGGTGGGCCTGAAGGCGGTGCGCGGGGTGCTCGACAATATCGACGCGACCGGCGAGCTGCAGCAGGTAAGCTTCGGCACCGCGATGGGCGACAGCCTGCAATTCTACAAGGACATCCGCCTCACCTCGATGCCCTATGGCCAAAGCCTCGCGATCTGCGCGCTGGGCGAGCTGCTGCGCACCTATATCTAGGCGCGCGCGGCCCGGCCGAGGATCCAGCGATAGAGGCTGGGCAGCAGCACCAGCGTCAGCAGCGTCGAGGTGACGATCCCGCCGATCACCACCGTCGCGAGCGGGCGCTGGACCTCGGCGCCCGCGCCGCTCGCGATCGCCATCGGCAGGAAGCCGATCGAGGCGACCAGCGCGGTGGAGAGCACCGGCCGCAGCCGGTCGCGCGCGCCCTGGCGAACTGCATCCTCGATTGGCAGCTCCTCGCCCTCGCGGCCATCCCGCAGGCCGTTGATATGGTCGATCAGCACCAGCCCGTTGAGCATCGCGATGCCAGAGAGCGCGATGAAGCCGATCGCCGCGGTGATCGAGAAGGGCATGCCGCGCAGCCATAGCGCGAGCACGCCGCCGGTGATCGCGAACGGGATGCCGGTATAGACGATCGCCGCCTCGCGGAGGCTGCCAAGGGCCGCATAGACCAGCGCGAAGATCAGCAGCAGCGCCAGCGGCACCACGATCGCCAGCCGCCGCTGCGCCGCCTCGAGTTGGTGATACTGCCCGCCGAACTCGATGCGATAGCCGGGCGGCAGCTTCACCTTCTGAGCCAGTTCGGCCCGGGCCTTGTCGACATAGCCGGCGAGGTCGCTGGTCGACAGGTTGACCATCAACGCGGCGCGTCGGTTGCCGTCGTCGTGGAGGATCGGCTCGACCATCTGCGTCTCGCGCAGCCGCGCCACGCGCGACAGCGGCACCATGCCATATTGCCCGACGCGCAGGGGCAGCGCGAGGATCGCCTGCGGGTTGGCGCGCAGCCCCTCGGCCATGCGGATCACGATGGTGTGGCGCGCGGCATTGTGCGGGATGAAGCCGACCTCGGCGCCCGCCACCGCATCGCCGATCGCCTTGTTCACCTCCTGCGTGCCGATCCCGAGGCGGAGCAGCGCAGCATGGTCGAGCTCGACCACGATCGTCTTCGGCCGACCTGCGGTTTCGAACTCCACGCTGGCGGTGCCGGGCTGCTTCTCCAGAAGGGCCCTGGCCTGCGCAGCCGCGCGTTCGAGGACATCGTAATCGTCGCCATAGATCTTCACGGCGACGTCGGCGCGCACGCCCTCCAGCATTTCGTTGAAGCGCATCTCGATCGGCTGTGCGAAGGCGAAAGTCTGCTCGGCATAGACCTGATGGGCAACTTTCTCGATGCCGGCGATCAGCTCGGCCTTGGTGCGCGGCTTGCCCTCGCCTGCGGGCCAGTCCTTTTCGGGCGCATAGAAGATGTACAGGTCGTTCTGCTCGGGCGGCATCGGATCGGTCGCCACCTCGCTGGTGCCGATGCGCGAGAACAGGTGGGTGACCTGCGGGTAGGCCTTGCGGATCGCCTGCTCGGTCGCCTGCTCGATGGCGAGGCTGCGCTCCAGCGACATGCCGACCGGGCGATAGACCATCGCGGTGATCGCGCCCTCGTCGAGCTGCGGGGTGAACTGCGAACCGAGCGTCCGGAAGGTGAGGAAGGTAGCACCCAGCAGCGCCACCGCGCCGATCACCAGCAGCACCGGATGCGCAAGCGCTGCCGAGAGCACCGGAGTATAAGCGCGGTTGGCGAGGCCGATCAGGCCCTTCTCCTCGCCCGGTTCGGCATGGGATGTCGGCGCACGGAGCAGCCAGGCCGAGAGCATCGGGACGATCGTGAAGGTCCAGGCAAGCCCGGCGACGATCGCCAGCATCACCGCCTGCGCCATCGGCTGGAACAGCTTGCCCTCCACCCCGCCCAGGCTCAGCACCGGCACATAGACGAGCGCGATGATCGCGATGCCGAAAAAGGTCGGCCGCGCCACGCTGCGCGCCGCCTCGGCGATGATCGCGCGGCGTTCCTCGGGCGAGAGGTCCCCACCCTTTTCCTGCCGCCGCACCGCCAGCAGCCGCAACGCATTCTCGACGACGACGATCGCGCCGTCGACGATCAGTCCGAAATCGAGCGCGCCGAGGCTCATCAGATTGCCCGACACCCCGATCGCATGCATGCCGGTGACGGTGACGAGGAAGGCGAGCGGAATGACCAGCGCGACGATCAGCGCCGCGCGCCAATTGCCCATCACCACCAGCAGCACCAGCGCCACCAGCAACGCGCCTTCGCCGAGATTGCGCTCCACCGTCGCGATCGTCCGGTCGACCAGATCGGCGCGGCTATATTGCCGGTCGATCACCATGCCCTTGGGCAGCGCGTCCTGGATTTCGGGCAGCGCCGCCTCGATCCGCAGCGCCACCTGCCGGCTGTTCTGGCCGACCAGCATCATCGCGGTGCCGAGGACGGTCTCGCGCCCATTCTGCGTCGCGGCACCCTGGCGCGGGCCATGGCTGGTGACCACGGTGGCGAGGTCGCGCACCTGCAGCGGCAGCACGCCCGCGGCGAACTTGACCGGGATCGCGCCGATCTCCTCGGCCGTCATCACCCGCGCATCGGTCCGCACGGCAAAGCGCTCGGCCCCGCGCGCGACGATGCCGCCGCCGGCATTCTCGACATTGCCCGCCACCGCCTGTGCCAGCTCGCCCGCCGTCACGCCGTGCGCGGTGAGCCTGGCGGGGTCCGGCTGGACGACATATTGCTCCTCCAGCCCGCCGTTCGAATTGACGTCGGCGACGCCGGGCACCGCGCGGAGCATCGGCCGGACGGTATATTCCTGCGCCTCGTACAGCTCCATCAGCTGGCGCTCGGCCGACATGCCCGGCGGCGGCCGGCGCCATTCGAGCGTGTAGTAGTAGATCTCGCCCAGGCCCGTGGTGATCGGCGCGAGCTGCGGCGTGCTCCCCGCGGGCAACTGGTCGCGGACCGCGTTCAGCCGTTCGGTGACGAGCTGGCGCGCCTTCAGCGGGTCCGTCCCGTCCTTGTAGAGCAGGGTCACCTGGCTCAGCCCGGTCTTGGTGAGCGAGCGCGTCTGGTCCAGCCCGGGCTGGCCGCCCATTGCCCGCTCGATCGGCAGCGTCACCAGCCGCTCGATCTCCTCGGGCGCAAGGGCTGCCACGGGCGTGTTGATCTGCACCTGCACGCCGGTGATGTCGGGGATCGCATCGATCTGCAGGCTGAAATAGGACCAGAGCCCCACCGCCGCGACGATCGCGCTGAGCGCCGCGACGGCGAGCCGGTGATGGGTGACCCAGTGGAGCCAGCGGTGCATGGAGTTCAGCGCGCCAGCGGGTTGCCGCCATTCAAGGCGCGCAGCTGGAGCAGCGCCTCGATCGCGTCGCGCCGTGTGTCGAGGATCGCGCCGGTCGCCTCCATATAGGCCTGCTGCATCTGGGTGTAGGTGGTCAGCGGAATCGCCCCGAGCCGATAGTTGCGATCGGCCTCCGCGGCGGCGGCGGCAAAGCGCTGGGCCGAGGCGCCGTCCCATTTCGCCAGCGCCGCGCGCTTCGCCTGATATTGCGCGGCCTGGTCGAACACCTCGCGCAGGATGCGGCGCTCGGCGGCGATCAGCGTGGCGTTGGCCTGGGCCTGCCGTCCCTGCTCGGCGGCGACGTCGCCCGCCTGCCGGTTCCACAGGGGAATGCTGGTAGTGAGGCGCACGCCGACATTGGTCTCGCGAATGTCCGAGCGGGCGCGGTCATAATATGGGCCGACGCTGACCACCGGAATCCGCGCCTTCCTCGCCAGGTCGACCCGCAGCCCCTGCTGCTCGAACTGGGCGCGCAGCGCCTGGAGCTCGAAATTATTGGCGCTCGTGCGTTCCGCCAGGAGCGCATCGGCCGGTAGATCGGGCAGGCCCATGTCGGGCCGGACGATGCGGACGCGTGCGGCGAAGGGGGCGCCGCGCAGCTGATTGAGCTCGTAGAGGATCGAATTCGCCTCGGCATCCGCCGCCGCCGCGGTGCGCTCGGCACTGATTGCGCTGGCCTGGAGCGCGGTCGCCTCGAGCTGCGGCGCGGGGCCGGCGGGGTCGCGCGCGACGATCACCTGCGCCAGCGTCCGCATCCGGTTGGCGACCGCGCGCGCCGCCGCCGCTTTCTCGTCCGCCGCGAACAGCCGGTAGCCGAGCGAGCGCGCCCGCGCCGCCAGCGTCGCGTCGAACTGCTGCAGCCCGATCCGGGCGAGGGCTATCTGCCGGTCCGCGATCGCCCGCCGCAGCGCGATCCGCCCGCCGAACTCGATCGGCTGGGTCACCGAGACGGCATAGGTCATCCCTTCGCCGTTCAGCGCGCCAGTTTGCACGTCGGTCGCCCGGCGCTGGCCGAATTCGACGGTCGCCTCGGGATCGGCCCAGCGGCCGACGGCCTCGCGCTCCACGCCGGCGGTCTCGATCTGGCGCTTGTAGAATTGCCGCTCGGGATTGTTGGTGACGACGTCCTGGGCCAGCGCGTCGAGCGACAGCGCGGGGCCGCTCTGCGCCAGCGCCGGCACTGCCACACAGAGCCCCAGGGCAGCCGCCAGCATCCGCATCTTCGGTCTCCGATCCATGGTGCCGCCCCTACCGGCGCCGCTTGGCGGGCGTCGACTAAAACCGCGTTCAGACTCTGAACCGCAATTCAGTTGACCCCGCGGCGCTCGCGCACAAACACCGCAGGCGTGACGCAGATCCTGCTCCTCGAAGATGATTCCGGCACCGCCGACGAAATCCGGCTGGAACTCGCCGCCGCCGGCTTCGCAATCGTGCACCGGACCACGCTGGCCGGGGCAGCGGAAACCGTACGCGCGGGCGGTATCGACCTGCTGATCGTCGACCGCCAGCTGCCCGACGGGGAAGGGCTGGACCTGATCGCAGCACTTCGCGCCGACGGCTTCCGCACGCCCGCACTGGTGCTGAGTGCGCTCGGCAGCCTCGACGACCGCGTCCGCGGCCTGCGCGCGGGCGGCGACGACTATCTCCCCAAGCCCTTCGCGCTGGTCGAGCTGCTCGCCCGCGTCGAGGCGCTGCTCCGCCGCCCGGACGAGCGGCGCGACACCCGGCTGATCGTCGGGCCGCTCGATCTCGACCTGCTCGAAGGCAAGGCCAGCCGCGCCGGGCGCCCGCTCGACCTGCTGCCGCGCGAGCTCAAGCTGCTCGACTATCTGGTGCGCCGCCCCGGCCGGATCGTCACTCGCTCGATGCTGCTTCAGGACGTGTGGGGCTACAGCTTCGAGCCGAACAGCAACGTCGTCGACGTCCATATCGGCCGCCTGCGCCGCAAGGTGGATGGCGAGGGCGAGGTGCAGCTGATCCGCAACGTGCGCGGGCAAGGCTATGTCTTCGATGTTCCGGCCTGATCCCCGCACCCGCGCGACCTGGCGCTGGGGCGGCGCGATCGCCGCGATCCTGATCCTCCAGTCGCTGGTGCTGGCGGGGATCTTCTGGGTGACCGCGACCAGCAACCATCGCCGCGCGATCGAGCATATCCTGGCCGACGATTGCAGCTTCTTCGCGCTGACCCCGCCCGCCGAGCGCGCCGAGGAACTCCGCGAGCGGCTCGCCCGCGACATCCACCGCGAGCGGTTCCTGGCGCTGTTCGACGCGAACGGGCGGCGCATCGCCGGCAATGTCGCGACGCTGCCGGTGCCGGTGCCCGATGCGGGCGCATCCTTCGTCGCGCCGGTCGCCCCCACCGAACTGCCGGGCAAGACCAGCGACGTCGCCCGCCTGACGCTCTGCCCGCTGTCGGACGGGACGCGCCTGCTCGCCGGCATGGACCTCGACGATACCGAGGAGGCGCTGCGGCTTACCTGGCAGTCGCTGCTGTTCGGGCTGCTGCCGGGGCTGATCGTGGCGCTGGGCGTCGGTCTCGTCGCCGGGCGGCGCGCGGCGCGGCAGGTGGATACGGTACGGCTGCTGACCGAGCGCATCGTCTCCGGCGACCTCAGCCAGCGCCTGCCGGTGTCGGCGCGGCCGGACAGCTTCGGGCTGCTCTGCGCGCACATCAACACGATGCTCGACCGGCTGCAGATGCTCGTTGCCGAGGTCCGCGGCATCGGCGACGACATCGCCCACCAGCTCCGCACCCCCCTCACCCGGCTGCGCGCCGGGCTCGAACGCGGTCTGCGCGAGGCCGAGGATCGCGCCGGCTTCGAGGCGGTGATCGAGCGCGGCCTAGCCGAGATCGACAGCCTGCTCGGCATCGTCGCAGCGCTGCTGCGGCTGCGCGAGCTGGAGGACGGCGAACGCCGCAGCCGCTTCGCGCACGTCGACCTGCAGCAGCTGGTCGAGGATGCCTGCGACCTGCACCGCCCCGTCGCCGAGGATCGCGGCATCACGCTCCGCTGCGACTGCGTGGCCGTGCCGCCGATCGAAGGCGATGCCAGCCTGCTGATCGAGGCGGTGGCGAACCTGATCGACAATGCGATGAAGTTCGGCCCCGCCGGCGGCACGGTGACGGTACGGCTGGAACGCGCAGCAGGCGAGGCCCTGATCACCGTGGCGGACGAGGGCGACGGCGTGCCCCCGGCCGAGCGCGCGCTCGTCACCCAGCGTTTCTATCGCGGACGGCGCGACGGGGCCGGCGCCGGGCTGGGCCTGGCGCTGGTCAAGGGCATCGTCGATCTGCACGGCTTCACCCTAGGCTTTGCGGCCGAGGGGAGCGCCGTCACGATCCGCTGCGCCTAGCCGTCGACGTCGCGGCGGAAGGTCTCGGGCAGGAAGAACAGCCCGAACACCAGGGTCGCGGCGGCGACCACCACCGGATACCAGAAGCCGTGATAGATGTTGCCGTTGGCCGCGACCATCGCGAAGCCGATCGCCGGCAGCAGTCCGCCGAGCCAGCCATTGCCGATATGATAGGGCAGCGACATCGAGGTGTAGCGGATACGGCTGGGGAACAGCTCGACCAGCATTGCCGCGATCGGCCCGTAGACCATCGTGACCAGCAGCACGAGGTAGAAGAGCAGCGCCACGACCAGCGGCTTGTTCATCGCCGCCGGATCGGCCTTGGCCGGATAGCCGACCTTGGCGAGCGCGCCGGTGACCGCCGGCTTGGCGGGAATGTCGCCCCTGGCGGGAACGGCCGGGGCGCCGACCACTTGCGCGGTGAAGGTCGCGATCGCATGTCTGCGCGCATCACCGGTGAGCTGGCGCGGGTCCGGCGCCGTGAAGCGCTGGCCGCCGATGGTGATCGTCGCGAGCGAACCCGGCGCCGCCGCGACATTCTCATAGTTGATGCCGGCCTTGGCGAGCGCGTTCTTGACGATGTCGCAGCTGGTCGTGTCGAACTTGTTCTGGCCGACGGGATCGAACTGCGGCGAGCATTCGGCCGGATCGGCGGCCACCGTCACCGGCGCCGAAGCGAGCGCCCGGGCCAGCGCCGGGTTGGCGGCATTGGTCAGCGCGTGGAAGACCGGGAACAGCGTCAGCGCCGCCAGCGCGCAACCGGTCAGGATGATCGGCTTGCGCCCCACCTTGTCCGACAGCCAGCCGAAGAACAGGAAGAAGGGCGTGGCGAGCAGCAGCGCGGTGATCGCCAGCGTGTTCGCGGTCAGGCCGTCGACCTTCAGCATCTTCTCGAGGAAGAACAGTGCGTAGAGCTGGCCGGTATACCAGATCACCGCCTGGCCCGCGATCGCGCCGAAAAAGGCGATCAGCACGATCCTGAGATTGCCCCAGCGACCGAACGCCTCGGTCAGCGGCGCCTTGGAGGCGGTGCCTTCGGCCTTCATCTTCTTGAACACCGGCGATTCGTGGAGCTTCAGCCGCAGCCAGAGGCCCACCGCCAGGAACAGGCCGGACAGCAGGTACGGCACGCGCCAGCCCCAGTCGGCAAAGGCGGCCTCGCCGACGCCGGTGACCGGCGAGCGCACGGTGATGACGATCAGCAGCGCCATCGCCAGCCCGGCCGTCGCGGTGATCTGGATCCAGCTGGTGTAGAAGCCGCGCTTCCCCGCCGGCGCATGCTCGGCGACATAGGTCGCCGCCCCGCCATATTCGCCGCCCAGCGCCAGCCCCTGGAACATGCGCAGCACGACCAGCAGGATCGGCGCTGCCACGCCCGCCGTCTTGTAGGTGGGCAGGCAACCGACGAGGAAGGTGGAGAGCCCCATCACCAGCAGGGTGAGGATGAAGGTATAGCGCCGCCCGACCATGTCGCCGATCCGGCCGAACACCAGCGCCCCGAACGGCCGCACGAGGAAGCCCGCGGCGAACACCAGCAGCGCCATGATGAACGAGGTGGTCGGGTTGAGCCCGGTGAGGAACTGGGCGGCGATGATCGTGGTGAGCAGGCCGTAGAGATAAAAGTCGTACCATTCGAACACGGTGCCGAGCGAGCTGGCGGTGATCACGAGTTTCTCGCTGCGGGTCGCCTCGTGGTGGCGCGGCATGGCATCGGGCGGGCTGGTCGCCATCGATCGTCTCTCCCTGGTGCGCGGGTGGTTCCCGCATGTCGTTCGGTTATGCTCCGGCAATACTGACAAGCTGCGGCGCGCTTGCCTAGTCGCCATCCCGCGCGGCACGCGTTGAACGAATCGAACCGCTCCGGCTTTTCCGCTACGGTTAGCCCGTTTGCAGATGGACGTTCGGAGCGTAAGCACCCACTCATGAGCCCAAGGACCGACGACACTGCTCCCAGCGAACCCGTGCAGACGGTGTTCGCCTCGATTGCCCCCTCTCCCGCCTTGCGCGAGGAGGAACCCTATGCGCGCGACGAGCTGTTGCACGAGATTTTCGAGGCGGCGTGCCGCCAGCATGGCTGGCGCTGCGCGGTGCGCCAGCTCGGCGACGATCCGGAGAGCAGCCGCCGCACCGCGCTCAGCTATGTCGAGCTGCGCGACCGCGCGCTGCGTTTTGCCCACCAGCTGCGCGGCATGGGCGTGCAGCGCGGCGACCGCGTCGTGCTCTGCCTGCCGCGCGGGCTCGACCAGTATATGGCGATCCTCGGCGTACTCTGGGCCGGCGCCTGCTATGTGCCGGTCGACTGGACCTATCCCCAGGACCGCATCGACTTCATCGTCGAGGATAGCGGCGCGGTGCTGGTCGTCACCGAAAGCGCCCGCGCCGCCGAGATGACCATCCGGGTGCTCGCCGTGGACACCGCGCTGGGCGACCTTGCCGCGCGCGAGGCGCTGCCGCTGAGCCGGGCCGAAACCGGCGCCACCCCCGACGACCTCGCCTATATCATCTATACCTCGGGCACGACCGGCCGCCCCAAGGGGGTGATGATCACCCATCGCAACGCCGCGCACCTGGTTCGCTCCGAAAGCGCGATCCTCGCGCTCGACACCGACGACAAGGTATTCGGCGGGTTCAGCCTCGCCTTCGACATGTCGGTCGAGACGATGTGGAGCGCGTTCTTCGTCGGCGCCGAGCTGCTCGTCGCGGGCGAAGCACTGGCCAAGGCCGGACCGGACATGGCCGAGGTGCTCGCCGCCGAGAAGGTGACGATCTGGCACGTCGTGCCCTCGCTGCTAACCCTGGTCGAGACCGAGATGCCGGCGCTGCGGCTGCTCAACCTCGGCGGCGAGGCCTGCCCGCCCGACCTGGTCGATCGCTGGGCGCGGCCGGGCCTGCGCATCCTCAACACCTATGGCCCGACCGAAACGACCGTGACCGCGACCTGGACCGAGGTCCAGCCCGGCCGCCGTGTCACCATCGGCCGGCCGCTCCCCGGCTACACCGCCTGGATCGTCGACGAGAAACTGTGGCCGGTCCCCGCCGGTGCGGAAGGCGAATTGGTGCTCGGCGGCCCCGGTGTCGGCGCGGGCTATGTCAATCGTCCGGACCTCACCGCCGAGAAGTTCGTTCAGACCCCGTTCAACGGGCCCGACGGCAAGCCGGCGCTGATCTATCGCTCGGGCGACCTCGTTCGCCTCGATGCGGTCGGCGACATCGACTTTATCGGTCGCATCGACACCCAGGTGAAGATCCGCGGCTTCCGCGTCGAGCTCGGCGAGATCGAAGCGGTGATCGCCGACGATCCCGTTATCGCCCAGGCCGTGGTCCATCTCTTCCGCGACGAGGACGGCGCCGAATTCCTCGCGGCCTTTATCGTCGCGCGCGGCGGCGCGGCGGTCGATCTGGACGCGGTGCGGGCGCGCGTTCGCGAGCGGCTGCCCAATTACATGCGCCCCGCCGGCTACCAGCTGCTCGACGCGCTCCCCACCCTGCCCGCCTCGGGCAAGGTCGACCGCAAGGCACTCCAGCGGCCGGCAATCGCCCCGACCGGCGAGCGCGAGACCGTGGCCCCGGCCACCCCGCTGGAGGCGCAGCTCCACGCCGTCTGGACGGAGGCGTTCGCGCCGCAGAAGGTTTCGGTCACCGACGACCTGTTCGAGGATCTGGGGGGCCATTCGCTCAAGGCCGCGCGGCTCGTCTCGGCGATCCGCAAGACGCCGGGGCTGGCCGGCATCTCGATCCAGGATCTCTATGCCGCCCCCACCATCCGGGCGCTCGCCGAGCGGCTGAAGGACAAGGTGACGGGGGAGACCTCGGCTGCCGAGCTGCCCTTCCACCACACTCCCGCCCTCACCCGCTGGCTGTGCTGGATCGCGCAGACGATCGCGCTGGTGCCGATCTACGCGATCGCCGGGCTGCAATGGTTCTTCCCGTACGTCGCCTATGTGCATCTGTCGGGCGACCTGAACCGCGCGCCGGCGCTGATGGTCAGCGGGCTCAGCTTCCTCGCCATTCCCCCACTGGCGATGCTCGCCTCGATCCTGGTCAAATGGGTGGTGATCGGCCGCTACCGCGCGGGCGATTATCCGCTGTGGGGCAGCTATTATTTCCGCTGGTGGTTCGTCCGCCGCTTCTCGGAGGTGATCGCGACCCCCTATCTCGCCGGCACCCCGATGATCCGTGCCTATTACCGGCTGATGGGCGCAAAGATAGGCAAGCGCGCCTTTATCGGCCGCGGCAACATCGATGCGGCCGATCTCGTGTCGATCGGCGCGGACGCGGTGGTCAGCGACTATGCGATGCTCGCCACTACCTCGGTCGAGCGCGGGCTGCTGCGCATCGGCGCCGCGACAATCGGCGCGGGCGCGTTCGTCGGCTCGATGGGCGTCGTCGGGCGCGACTGCACGATCGGCGAGGGCGCGGCGCTCGAGGACCTGTCGGCGCTGCCGGTGGGCACCACCATCCCGGCCGGCGAGCGCTGGAGCGGATCGCCCGCCCATGTTATCGCGACCGGCATCCCGCGCCAGGGCGATGGCGAGGCCGGCCCGGTCCGGCGCCTGCTCACCGGCATTGCGCTGACCATCGGCGCGCTGCTTCTGCCGATCGTCGCGATCCTGCCGATCGCACCTGGCCTGCTCTGGATGATCGAGATCGACTGGAACACGGAGAGCTACAGCTATCTGCTGATCTCGCCGCTGCTCGCGGTCACCTATGTGCTGCTGATGTGCGTGCTGACCGTCGCGGCCAAACGGCTGTTCCTCGGCCGCGTGCGACCGGGGCGCTATTCGATCCATAGCTGGTTCTATGTCCGCTTCTGGTTCGTCCAGCAGGTCAACGACCTCGCGCTGCGGCTGCTCCACCCGATCTACGCGACGCTCTACGTGGTGCCCTGGTACCGCGCGCTGGGCGTGAAGGTCGGCCGAAGGGCGGAGATTTCCACCGCGGCGGCGATCGTGCCCGACCTGGTCGAGGTGGGGCCGGAGAGCTTCATCGCCGACGCCGTGCTGTTCGGAGCGGCGCGCGTCGAGCCCGGCGCAATCCAGCTGGCGCACACCAAGATCGGCCGCCGCTCGTTCATCGGCAACTCCGCGCTGCTGCCGGCCGGTGCCACGATCGGCGACGGCGTGCTGATCGGCGTGCTCTCCAAGCCGCCCGAGGACGGCAGCGCCGCCAATCCGGACGGCACCTGGTTCGGATCGCCGCCGATCTCGCTGCCGGTCCGCCAGACGGTGGGCCTGTTCGACGAGGGTGCGCGGTTCAACCCCAGCAAGCGGCTGATCGCCACGCGCCTCTGCATCGAGGCGATCCGCGTGACGTTGTCGCTCACCCTGTTCGTCGCCTTCTTCAGCCTGCTGCTGTCGATCGTCAGCGAGCTCGACGATCTGCGCGGCGGCGGCCACTGGATCATCGTGACCTTCCCGTTCCTCTATGTCGGCTTTGCGCTGGCGTGCGGGTTGTCGGTGGTGCTGCTGAAATGGCTGGTGATGGGGCGGTACAAGCCGACCACCCAGCCGCTGTGGAGCACCTTCGTGTGGCGGACCGAGCTGGTGACCGCGACCTACGAGAATCTCGCCGTGCCCAACCTGCTCGAGCCGCTGCGGGGCACGCCGTGGCTCGCCGCCTATCTCCGCCTGCTCGGCTGCAAGATCGGCAAGCGCTGCTATATCGACACCACCGACGTGACCGAGCAGGACCTGGTGCGGATCGGCGACGATGTCGCGCTCAACGATTTCGCCGGCCTCCAGACGCACCTGTTCGAGGACCGGGTGATGAAGGTGAGCGGGGTTACCGTGGGCGACCGCGCGACGATCGGCTCCTATGCGATCGTGCTCTACGATGCCGAAATCGGCGAGGACGTGCAGCTGGGGGATCTGTCGGTGGTGATGAAGGGCGAGACGCTGCCGGCCGGCACCGCCTGGGAAGGCTCGCCGGCGCAGCTCGCGAAAGAGGTTTGAGCCCGCCGGTATGGCTGTCCGGGCCGATCGCGGACTGGCCGGCAGGGGATCGGCCGATCGCCTGGCATGTTCGGCTGGACGATCCGGGGGTGGCGCAGCTCTACGCCGCCGGCGCCGTACGGGCGGAGGACCTGCGCGATCTGGCGAACAAGCCTTGCGCCGAACTTCGCCTCCGCCGCCGGCAGCTGACGCGCCTGCTGCTCGCCCGCGTGGCCGAGCTGCATCCGGATCGGCTTCAGCTCGGGCGGTCACCGCTGGGTGCCCCGCTGGTGGCCGAACCCGCGGGCTGGCATGTGAGCGTCGCGGGGCGCGGGCCCGAGGCGCTGATCGGCGTGTCGCGGGCGCCGATCGGGGTGGATCTGGAGGAAATGCTGGATACGCCCCTGCCCGAGGACGCCCTCACGGCGCGAGAGCGGCTAGCCTCGCACACCGCCGATCCGCTGGCGTGGACCGCCTGCTGGGTCGCCAAGGAAGCCCATGCCAAGCGGATCGGCATTGCATCGTCGGTCGATGCTGCTTCGATCGACACCCATCCGGCCGACTCCGGCTGCTGGATCGCGACAACGAAAGACGCGCGCTCGCGCTGTCACCTTCGCCAAGCGGGCGCGCTGCTGCTGGGCGTGGCGGTGGCGGACGGAACCGCCACCGCCGCTCGGCTCACGCCGTCCGCTGCCAGCCGCCGCCGAGCGCGCGGAACAGGTTGACCTGCGCCTCGGCGATCGCCGCATCCGCCGTCGCCAGCGAGGCCTGGGCATCGGCGAAGGTGCGCTCCGCATCGAGCAGGTCGAGCGAGTTGATGTCGCCCTCGGTCTGGCGCGCACGGGCGATGCGCACCGCCGCTTCGGCCTCGTTGAGCGCCGCCTGCAGCGCCGTGCGCCGTTCGAGCGCGCGGCCATAGGCGGAGAGCGCGGTCTCGGTCTCCTGCAGCGCGGTCAGCACCGTGCCGTCGAAGGTGGCGAGTGCGGCGCGGCTATCGGCTTCGGCGGCCGCGATGCGCGCGCGCGCCGGGGCCGGGTTCACCGTCCAGTTGATCAGTCCGCCGACCAGCCAGCGCAGCGGCCCCGCGCCGAAGATGTTGCCGAAATCGTTGCCGGTGGATCCCCCCGACGCGCCGAGCGAGATTCGCGGATAGAGATCCGCCGTCGCCACGCCGATCCGCGCGGTGGACGCCGCCAGCCGGCGCTCGGCCGCCCGCACGTCCGGGCGCCTGGCGAGCAGCGCCGCGCCGTCGCCGACCGGAATCGGCTGATCGAGCCGCAGCGTCGTCCGGCGCTCGCGCGCTTCGGCGGGCAGTTCGGCCGGGGTCTTGCCGATCAGCGTGGCGAGGCGGAACAGCGCCGCATCGCGCTGAGCGGCGAGCGCGGGCACATCGGCCTGGCGCTGGTTGCGCAGCGCCGCGATGCGCGCGACGTCGAGCCGGGTCGCCAGCCCGACGTTGCGGCGGCGCTGGGTGAGGTCGATCGACTGGTCGAGCAGGGCCACGATATGCTCGGCCACCGCCAGCCGCTCGGCCGACGATACTGCATCAGCATAGGCCCGCGCCGTATCCGCCGCGACGATCACGCGGACCGCATCGGCATCCGCCTCGGCGGCGGCGACATCGCCGCGCGCGGCCTCGACATTGCGCGAGATGCGGCCAAACAGGTCGACCTCATAGGAAACGCTGAGGCCGGCATCGACCTGCCAATCCTCCTGCGCAGTGCCGATCGGACGCTGGCCGACGGGCAGGCGGCCGTAATTTGCACCCGCACTGGCGGTCCCCTGCGGTAGTCGGTCCGAAGTTGCGCCGCGCAACGTGGCGCGGGCCCGCTCGATCCGGGCAACCGCGACGCGAACGTCGGTGTTGGCGGCCAGCGCTTGCGTCACCAGCCTATCGAGCACCGGATCGTTGTAGAGCCGCCACCAGCCCTCCTGCACCGGGGCGGTCGACACCGCCGGGGTGGTCGAGAGGAATGCCCCCGCGGCGCTCTGCGGCCGGGCGGGTGCGGTGTAGTTCGGGCCGGCGGCGCAGGCGGAAAGCGCCAGCGCCGAGACTGCGGCCATGATCGAAGCCATGCGTTGCATGCGAAATCTCCTGAATGCTTGAGACCCCTTCCCCCGCCGTCACCCCAGCGAACGCTGGGGTCTCCCTGGGGCTGGGCTGCAACGGTGCAGCGCATCCGGTGGAGATCCCAGCTTTCGCTGGGATGACGACTGGAGGATGGGTCGCCTTCCCTTTCCCTTACTCGGCCGGCTGGAGCTGGTGATGCTCGCCACCCTGCCCGCGCCGCCGGGCGAGCCGCGCTCCAGCCGCGCGGCACACCACGTAGAAGGTCGGCGTGAACAGCAGGCCGAAGCCGGTGACGCCCATCATCCCGAAGAACACCGCCGTCCCCAGCGCCTGGCGGAGCTCGGACCCCGCACCGCTCGCGATCAGCAGCGGCACCGCGCCGAGGATGAAGGCGAAGCTGGTCATCAGGATCGGCCGCAGCCGGTCCTGCGCCGCCCGCACCGCGGCTTCCACCGGCGACAGGCCGTCGCGGACCTCTGCCTGGTGGGCGAACTCGACCACGAGGATCGCGTTCTTGGCGGCGAGCGCGATCAGCACGACGAGACCGATCTGCGTCAGCACATTGTTGTCCATGCCGCGCAGGTTCACGCCCGCCATGGCCGCCAGCAGACACATCGGCACGATCAGGATGATCGCCAGCGGCAGCGTCAGGCTCTCATATTGCGCCGCCAGCACCAGGAAGACGAACAGTACCGCCAAGGCGAACACCAGCCCTGCCGTGCTGCCCGCCATCTTCTGCTGATAGGCGATGCCGGTCCACTCGCCCGCATAGCCCGCCGGCAATTCGGCCGAGAGCTTCTCCATCGCGTCGAGCGAGGCGCCCGAGCTGTAGCCCGGCGCGGTATCGCCATCGACTTCCACCGCCGGGAACAGGTTGTAGCGCGTCACGCGGTACGGGCCCGTCTTGTTCGCGAAGGTCGCGACCGATCCGATCGGCACCATGCCGCCGGCATCCGAGCGCGTCTTGAGGTTGGCGATGTCGGCCTCGGTCTCCCGGAAGGGCGCGTCGGCCTGCGCGGTCACGCGGTAGGTGCGGCCGAGCATGTTGAAGTCGTTGACGAAGGCCGAGCCGAGATAGACGTTGAGCGCTTCGAACACCCGCTCCGGCGGCACGCCCAGCATCTCGGCCTTGCGGCGATCGATATCGGCGAAGACGCGCGGCGTCGCGGTGTTGAAGAAGGTGTAGACCTGGGCGAGCCCCGGCGTCTTGTTGGCCTGGCCGATCAGCCCGAAGGCGGTATTGCCCAGCGCCTGATAGCCATGCTCGCTACGGTCCTCGACCATCAGGCGGTAGCCGCCGGCCGAACCGATACCCTGGATGAGCGGCGGCGGGACCACGAGCAGCATCGCCTCGTTGATGTCCGCGGTGCGCTTGCGCGCCTCGGCCATGATGCCGGCGATGTTGACGCCGAGCTTCTTGCGCTCCTCGAAGCTCTGCAGCGGCACATAGGCAGCGGCGCTGTTCGGAGCGAGCGTCTGCGACGGGCCGTCAAAGCCCGCGAGCATCACCGAGCCCTTCACGCCGGGGATCGGCAGGATGCGCGCGACGACCTTGCGCATCACCTCGTCGGTACGTTCGAGCGACGAGCCCGGCGGCAGCTGGATCACAGTAAGGAAATAGCCCTGGTCCTGCGCCGGGATGAAGCCGACCGGCGTCACCCAGAAGGTCGCGACCGTCGCGGCGATCAGGCCGAGATAGGCGACCATCATCCGCTTGGGCCGGGTGACCAGCGTGTGGGTGAGGCGGGCATAGCCGTTGCTCATCCGCTCGAAGCCGCGGTTGAAGGCGTCCGCCGCACGCCCGAACACGCGGCCGATCCGCCCCTTTGCCTCGCCCTCGTGATGCTTGAGCAGCACCGCGGCGAGCGCCGGGGAGAGCGTCAGCGAAACGAGCAGCGAGATGGCGGTGGCGACCGAGATCGTGACCGCGAACTGCTTGTAGAAGGCGCCCGAAAGCCCATTCAAAAACAGCGTCGGCAGGAACACCGCGAACAGCACCAGCACGATCGCGACCAGCGCGCCCGACACTTCGTCCATCGAGGTACGCGCTGCCTGGAGCGGGGTCATGCCCTGCGCCAGGTTGCGCTCGACATTCTCGACCACGACGATCGCGTCGTCGACGACGATGCCGATGGCGAGCACCAGTCCGAACAGCGACAGGTTGTTGAGCGAGTAACCAAGCGGCAGCAGCACCGCCATGGTGCCGATCAGCGAGACGGGGATCGCCACCACCGGGATGATCGCCGCCCGCCACTTCTGGAGAAACACGATCACGACGAGGACGACGAGCACCACCGCTTCGCCGAGGGTGTGGTACACCGCGTCGATCGACTGGGCGATGAACTCGGTGGGGTTGTAGATCACGCGATATTCGAGGCCCTTGGGGAAGGTCTTCGAGATCGTGTCCATCTCCGCCTTGATCCGCAGCGCGGCGGCGAGCGCGTTGGAGCCCGGGCGCTGGAAGGCGGCCAGGATCACGGTCGGCTGGTTCGAGAGATAGGTGTTGGAGGAATAGTCGGCGGCGCCGAGCTCGACGCGCGCCACGTCGCTCACGCGGACCTGGCGGCCCTCGCTATCGGTGCGGATGACGACGCGACCGAACTCGGCCGGGGTCTTGAGGCGGCCCTGCGTCTCGACGTTGAGCTGGAAGGCATTGCCGCTGCGCTGCGAGCCCGGCTGGCCGAGCGATCCTGCCGCGACCTGGATATTCTGCCCGCGCAGCGCCTGGACGATATCGCCCGCGGTGAGGTTCAGCGCGGCGGCGCGGCCGGGATCGATCCACACGCGCATCGCATAGTCACGCGCACCGAACATGCGCACGTCGCCCACGCCTTCGAGCCGCGCGAGGCGGTCCTTAACCTGGGTCAGCGCATAGTTGGAGATGTAGCTGCGGTCGATCGAGTTGTCCGGCGAGATCAGGTTGACGACCATCAGGAAGTCGGGGCTGGTCTTGCGCGTGACGACGCCGAGCCGCTGCACTTCCTCGGGCAGGCGCGGGATCGCGACCGCGACGCGGTTCTGCACCAGCACCTGCGCGGCATCGAGGTTGGTGCCGGTCTTGAAGGTGACCGTAATGGTCACGTTGCCGTCGCCGGTCGACTGCGACGACTGGTAGAGCATGTCGTCGACGCCGTTGATTTCCTGCTCGATCGGCGCGGCGACGGTTTCCGCCACGGTCTCGGCCGACGCGCCGGGATAGCTGGCCGTCACCGTGACCGTCGGCGGCACGATGTCGGGATATTGCGAGATGGGCAGCGCGAAATAGGCGATGCCGCCCAGGATCGTGATGATGATCGCGATCACCGCCGCGAAGATCGGGCGGGTGATGAAGAAGCGTGAGAGGCGCATGGCCTTCTCCTTTTGCGAGCGAAATGGGCGCGACAAATCAAGCCCCTCCCCTTCAGGGGAGGGGTTGGGGTGGGGCTGTGTCTCACCGAGACCAGCCCCTGTTCTGGAATCCCTCCACCCCAACCCCTCCTCCCAGGAGGAGGGGCTTGAGAGGGCGGAGCTCAGTGCGCGAAGGTAGCCTGGCCGTTGACCGGCGCGGAGACGACGGGGGCTTCCGATGCCGCCGCCGGCGTGATGACGCCGGCCTTGGGCTGCACCTTGCCGCCGGGCTGGGCGAACTGGATGCCGGCGATCACCACCTTGTCCTGGGGCGTGAGGCCCGATCGGACGATGCGGAGACCGTCGACCACCGGGCCGAGCACCACGGGCTTGGGCACCACGGTGCCGTCGGCGCCGACGGTGAGCACCAGCTTGCGCGCCTGGTCGGTCTGGATCGCGGCGTCGGGCACCAGCAGCGCCTGCGCCTTGCCGCCCGCGGCGAGCCGCATGTTGCCGAACATGCCGGGCGTCAGGAACATGTCCTTGTTCGACAGCACCGCGCGGGCCCGGATCGTGCCGGACTTGGGATCGAGCCCGTTGTCGGTGAAATCGATCTGCCCCTTCCAGCGATACTCGCCTTCGTCCTGCAGCCGGATCTCGACCGGGCTGGCGGACGACCCCGCCGCGCGCTTGGCCTTGAGGAACAGGGCTTCCGAGCCGTCGAAGGTGAAGTAGATCGGATCGAGCGCGTTGATCGTGGTCAGGAGCGTACCCCCCTGCCCTTCGCCGGCGGCGACCAGATTGCCGGGATCGACCTTGCGATCGGAGATGCGGCCCGAAATCGGCGCACGCACCTGGGTGAATTCGACGTCGAGCGCACGGGCGCGAACCCGCGCCTCCGCTGCCGCCACCGAAGCGGTCGCCGCACGGACGCGCGCCTGGAGCCGTTCGACATCGCTCTTCGACACCGCCTCGACGCTGACCAGTCGCTGGGCGCGATCCAGATCGGAACGAGCGAGCGCCAGATCGCTCTGCGCGCTCGCAAGACCGGCCCTGGCCTCCGCCAGCGCGGCGGCGAACGGACGCGGATCGATGGTGAAGAGGAGCTGGCCCTGCTTCACCACCATGCCGTCCTTGAAATGGATCGCGGTAACGGCGCCCGACACGCGCGGCCGCACCTCGACGGTGCGGCTCGCCTCGAAGCGGCCGACATATTCGTCCCACTCGTTGACTTCGCGCGACAGCGGCGTGGCGACGGTGACAACGGGTGCGGCCGGCGCGGCCACCGCAGGTGCGTTGCGCCCGCCAAGGCTGAAGCCGGCGGCGACCACGCCTACCGGCACGACGACCAGGGCAGCCTTCTGCCAGGTGCGCAAGCGCTTGGGGCGGCGTGCGACCGCCGCCTCGCCCTCAATGGGCGTATGCATGTTCATGATGGTTCCCCTGATTCAGCGCCGCGCGACCGCGGCTGATGCTGGTAAGCAGCGTCTCGAGCTGACCGGGCGTGTAGCCGGCCTCGTAGAAACGCTGGATTTCGGACTGCGGCACGCGGAAGCCGCGATGCCAGGAGACGACAGCGACGCGGCGCAGCGCCTCGAGCTTGGGGTCGGCCAGCCGCGGATTGCCGCGGTCGCCACCGAAGATCACGCCGAGCGCGATCGAGAGCCGGCTGGGTGCCTCCAGCGACGAGAGGCGATCGCCCTGTGCGATGGCGACGACCTGCCATTCCAGCGCGCTCAGCTTGGTTTCCTCGCGGGTGCTGGCGAGAAAGGCGGGAAGGGCCGCGGCGTTGCCTGCCATGTCGGCGAGATCGAGATATGCCATGTCATTCTCCCTCGGTTGCACCGGCGGCGAGCAAGGCTCCGCCCTTCCCGGAAGCGCCTGTCGCGGTGCCGGGTGCCGGGATGATGTGTTCTGGTCGTGCGTCATGGATCGCAGCGGTAGCGCGCTCCGTCCATCTGCCCGCAGGCAGCGCCCGTTAGGTCGTAGGTATGAAGAGGTTGAGCCTAGGGCTCACCCCGTTTCTTGCGTGCAAGCTGGCGCATGTCCGCGTCTCCGTCTGCCCCGCGAGCCCCGGGGGGCGGCGGATCACTTTCTATACCAAGTGGTATATAAGTCACGCTGCGGTGCGTCAACAGCCTTTTTATACCGGCCGGTATTTTTCTTCGCAAGCCGGATTTTCACGGTAGCGAAATGAGTTATCGGGTCGGCCACATCGAGAGGCTGGTCTGTACGAGCCGTTCGAGATCGGCGCAGGTCGCCCCTGCCCCGCTTTGCAGCGCAATGCCCTGCAACAGCGCGATCAGATAGGCGGTCAGCCCCTCGGGATCGGCATGGTCGGGAAGATCGCCTTCCGCCTTCGCCCGTTCGAACCGCGCGACGATCGCACGCTTGGCCGACTCGCCGCGCTTCAGGACTTCCTCGCGGATCGACTCCGCCTCGGCCCCGCAGGCCACCGAGTTGATCACGCCCATGCAGCCTTTGGGATCGCTGCTGTCGCGCTGCCGTTCCAGCGCGCCGCGCAACAGTGCGTCCGCCACGCCCCGCGCGGTCGGCGCTTCCAGCGCGCGCCCGATATAACACAGCTTCTCGCGCTCGTAGAGCGCCAGCGCCTTGCAGAACAAGGATTCCTTGTTGCCGAAGGCAGCGTAGAGGCTGGGCCGGGTGATGCCCATCGCTTCCGTCAGATCGGTCAGCGACGCGCCCTCATAGCCCTTGGTCCAGAAGATGCGGAGCGCCGCCGTCAATGCCTCGTCGACATCGAACTCACGGGGGCGGCCCTTGGCAACGGTACAAGCAGCGGTTTTCATAACGAGCGGTATATAACCCTAGTGGCAAAGGATTGCCAGTACGCGCTTGTCCGCAATCGCGGTGGAGACGGCGCCCGCCTCCACCGCGCGCGATCGTTACGGGCGAACGCCGCGCACGCCGTTCAGCACGGCCAGCGCCGCGATGCCGAGAAAGGCCGCGCTGGTCCAGGGGCGCGCCTTGGCGAAGCTCTTCGCCTTCTCGGTGATCGGAGCGTCGCCCGAGAAATGGGCGCGGATATCGTCGGTAAGGGCCGTCTTGCCGTTCGAAACGGTCTTGGTCGCGTCGGTCATGGTCGTCTCCGTGGATCCGGGCGCGGGAAGCCGCGCACCTCGCCTCAACGTCCGCCGGGGCCCTGGTTTCCCCAAAAACAAAGGTCCCGGCGTTGCGGCCGGGACCAGGAGTCGTCGGGGGACGAGGGGATCAGAAGTTGAAGCGCACCCCGACGCGATAGGTGCGGCCGATCGTGTCGTAGAGCGCCGGGTTCACGTCGAGGCCGGTATTGGTCTGCGGCGAGGGCGCGGGATCGACGTTGAACAGATTGTCGACCTTGAAATAGGCCTGCACGCCGGTGGTCACCTTGTACGATCCGCCGACGTCCACATAGAAGGCGCCGGGCATGAAATTGCGGCTGATCGTCGGGTTGTTGCCGGTCGAGGCCGGGCATCCGCTCTGGCAGACGACATATTGGTTGCCGAACACGCCGTCGGAGAACCAGCGCTCCTGCACCAGCAGGCTGAACCGGTCGTTGTCGTAGCTCTGGATCGCCAGCCACTTCCAGCTGGGCGTCGCGCCGGTATTGGCGCCAGCATTGTCCACCGTCGCGACGCCAGCGATGCCGGCGCGGACCAGGAACTCGCTGACATGCGTGCCGAGCGCGCGGACGGTGAAGTTGCCCGGCAGGCCCAGCGGGCGCGCCCAGCGATAGCTCGCCTCGATGTCGACGCCGCTGGTCTTCCAGCTCGCCAGGTTGAACGGCTGGACGTTGATGAAATTGCCGCCTTGCACCGGGCTGTTGAGGACGAAGCCACCGCAGAAGGCCTGGTTGCCCTCGAAACAGAAGCGGACGATCTGGTCGGCCGAAAGCGTCGAGACCACACCGCTCAGCTTGATCGTGTAATAGTCGACCGACAGGCTCAGGCCCGGCAGCCAGTGCGGATTGGCGAGGGTGATGCCCACTTCGGTGTTGCGGGCGATTTCCGGCTTCAGGTTCGGGTTGCCCACCGTGTTCTGGAATGCCTGCACGGCGCCCGCCGGCGGGAAGGGATTGGCGAAGTTGGGCAGCGTCGTGACGGTCGGCGCGGCGAACAGTTCGGACAGGTTGGGCGCCCGCACGTCGCGCGAGGTGACCGCGCGCAGGCGGATGCCGTCGATCGGCGTCGCCCAGGTGCCGCCGACCTTCCAGGCCCAGACCGTACCGGAGGTACTGTAGTGGGTGTAGCGCGCGGCGGCGTTGAGGTTGGCCCGGCCAAGGCTCTCGCTGTCGAGCAGCGGGAGGTTGGCCTCGGCCGAGGCTTCGTAGACATTGTACTTGCCGCCACCATTCTTGTAGTTGCCCGCGGCCCAGTTGCTGCCGGTCTGCCCGTTGAGCAACGGGTCGACCGGATAGGCGGCACTGTTGGGGCTCGACGCCCCAGCTCCGTACGGATCGGCGTTCACGCGGTAGAACTCGCGGCGATATTCGCCGCCGATCGCGAGGCTGAGCGGGCCGGCCCACAGATCGATCAGATTGCCCGACAGGTTGGCGCTCACCACGTCCTGGGTCAGCTTGGTGTGCTGGAACGGCCCGTTGGCCGGCGTGACATAGGCCAGTGCCGCCGCCGAGGGCGCGAAGCCGCCGAAGATGTTGATCGGCTGGCAGCCTGCGGCGCGCGCGCCCGCATCGGCACAGACGATCGCGCCGTTGAGGGTGATCGCGTTGGTCGCGGCGACATAGCGGTTCTGCAGCACGATATCGTGGACGTTGATGTCCGAGATGGTGACGCCGTGCTCGTAATAGGCGTCGTAATTCCACTCGCCGCCCGCCGCCGTGAACTTGCCCTTGCCGCCGAGCACGCCGCGATACTGTCGGCGATCGGTATAGACCTGCGGATCGGGGAAGGCGCCGTTGCTGGTACCGAAGTTGAACGAGGTGACGCCGGCGCTGGCGCAGCGATCGCGGACCAGCTGCGGCAGGAAGGGGTTGGCGCACTGCACGGTGAGGTTCGGGCGGTTATAGCCCGGGCTCGGCTGGTTGTTGGTCTTGACCTGGCCGATGTTGAGCGTCGCGTAGATCTCGTTGCCCGGCGCGATGTCGTAGCCGATGCGGGTATAGCCGACGACGCGCTGGAGCTTGGAGACCAGCGACGCGCCCGACCCCGGCGCCCCGGTCAGGTCGCCGCCGACGCAGAAGGCGTTGCCCGGATAGCAGTTGCTCACCCGGCCATTGCCGAGCGGCTGGCCGCCCGAGCCATAGTTGAAGTTGTACGGCGTGCCGTTGGCGTCGAACGCGATGCCCTGGAGCGGGCCGTTGTTGATCAGGCCGTAGCGGGCGTACTGATAGGGCTGGGCATAGTCGCTATAGACGAACTGCGGCGACCCGTTGTTGGTCTGGTTGGTGTTGAGCAGCGTGGTCGCCTTGTACCAGGTGCGGCTGCGGGCAAGGTCGGTACCGAAGTCACCCGGGCCGACGCCGCCGTCATGGGCATATTCGCCGCTGACGATCAGGTGCAGCCGGTCGCCGGCGAACGACCGCCCCCAGGCGCCCTGTGCCAGGATCTGCTTGTTGTCGCCGTACGTGGTAATGCCGCCCTGCACATTGGCCTTGAAGCCGGTGAACCGGGTATCGGTGACGAAGTTGACCACGCCGCCCACCGCATCCGAGCCGTAAGAGGCGGAGGCGCCGCCGTTCACGACGTCGACGCGCTGGACCAGAAGCTGCGGGAACAGGCTGATGTCGGGCACGCCGGTCACGTTGGCGGCGGCGACGCGCTGGCCGTCGAGCAGCGTCAGCGTGCGGATCGTGCCGAGCCCGCGCAGCGAGAAGGAGCTGAGGCCCTGCTGGCCGCTCGAGGTGCTGAACGTGCCGGTGGCCGCGCCGGTCGAGCCCTGGAGCGAGGGCAGCTGGGCGATGGTGTTGAACAGGTTGGGCTGCGCATTGGCGGCGATCTGCTCGGCCCCGATCACGGTGGTCGGCGTCGGCGCGGTGAAGCCGTTGGCGACGATGCGCGAGCCGGTGACGACGATCTGGTCGTTCTGCTGGGTCTGCGCGGTCGTGTCCGCCTGGGGCACCGCGGCGGGCGCGGGGTCGGCGGTGGTCTGGGCCTGCGCCGTGCCGGCAGCGCCCATGGCCGCCAGCGCGATCAGGCTGGCGCCGCAAAGGCGCCGATGCGAAGTGAAAATGCCCTTCATTTGGTCGAACCCCTCCAATGTTTTCCGGTCGTTACCCGACCCGTGGCGATGCTGGTTCGACGCTAGTCCGGCCGGGGCCCGCCGACACCTACGACATAGGTGGTAGACGGCCCCGGCAGCGCCTTAGGGCCGCGTCGCGTAGAGCGCGTGGTGGGTGAGGAGGAACAGCGTGCGCCTGTCCTCGCCGCCGAACAGGATCTGCAGGGGCCGCTCCGGCACGTCGATCCTGCCGACTTCCTTGCCGTCCGCGGCGTAGACGAACACCTGCCCGTTCGCGACATAGACGCGCCCGTCCGGCCCCACCGCGACGCTCTCGCCGCCGCGGTTGGCGAAGGGCTTGAGGTTCACCAGCGTCCCCGCCGGCCCGACGGTGCCGGCATACGTGACGTTCTCCGACCCGTTGGTGACGAACAGCCGCTCGCCCTGCTTGCCGCCGACGAGCCCGTTGGCATTGAGCGCATGCGACCAGCGCCAGCCGACATGGTCGGTCGGCCCCTGCTGCCACACCCGGAAGGCGGGCAAGGCGATGCTGCCGTCCGGCGAGACATAAGCCTGCGCCTTGGGCTCGCCGGCTTGCCTAGCGAACAATTCGGCCATGGTGGTGAACTGATAGGTTTGCTGATTCAGCTGGTCGCGAAATTCGCCGTTCGCCCACCAGTTGACCGGGAGCAGCGTCTTCGCGCCCTGGGCGATGGGCGTCGGCTCGATGCGGGTAAGCTGGTCGCGCGGACCATCGGGATCGATCGAATAGACGGCGCCTTTCGGCCCCAGCGACGAGAGCACCAGCAGATGGCCCGAGGCGTCGATCGCGAGGTTGACCGGATCGAGCGCATGGTCGCGGATCACCTCCAGCCCCTTGGCCTCGGTCCAGCGCTGGATGCGCTGGAAGCGGCGGTCGATGAAGTAGAGCCGGCCGGCCGCATCCACCGTCGCCCCGGAGATCGAGTAGAAGCCGTCCTCGAGCTTCTCGACCTTGCCGGTCAGCGGCTTCTCCGCCACCTGCCGCTCGACCGCCCCGATATCGAGCCTGGCGAACTCGCGCTCGCGCACCAGCCGCTTGCCGGTCACGTCCTGGATCGCGTTGTCGAACGGATATTTGCTGGCGCGCAGGAAGGTGCCGCAGCCCTCGTCGTCGCAAGCCGCATAGCCGCTCTCGGCATTGGTGTGGAGATTGCGGAAGCGGATGTCCGAGGCATTGAACAGCCGCACCGCGCTCAGCGCCGGGTGGTAGCTGCGGGTCACCCGGTAGGTGTGATAATTGGCGAACAACAGGTTGCGCGAATTGCGGATTTCCAGCGAGACGGCGTCGGGTCCATCGCCGACTTCCTGCTCGGTCTGGGGGGCAAGGAACTCCCAGTTGGCGACATTGTCGAGCACGATCTCGTTGCGGACGTGATGCTCGACCGACATCTCGTACACATGCCCCGGCGTGCTGGTGTTGGTCACATAGAAACCGGCCTGGGCGAAGGTGTTCGGGCTCCACACATCGGTGAAGGTGCCGCCGCCATTGTCGGTGACCCAGATGCTCGGATATTGCGCGTCCCAGCGGCCGTCGGCGACCGGATCGCCGCTATGCGCCTGCTGGGTGCCGAGCGACTTGCCGTCCGCAGTGGGCGTGCCGCCGCCACCCATGATCTTCACGTCGTGCATCAGGCTGTTCGCACCCGAGCGCCACAGCACCGCCGAGGCGCGCGGGTTCACCCGGCCGGTGAACAAGCCGAGGCCGGAGACGATGTTGTCGCCGCCCTGCGGCGTCTCCAGGATGGGCACGACGCTGCCGAGCCCCGCATGGACGGGATTGTTGTCGGGAAGGGTGAGCTGGGTGATCGCCGGGTGCAGGCCGATCAGCACGGTGTCCGGCCGCAGCTTCAGCCGGTCGGTGACTTTGTAGAAGCCGATCGGCAGGTAGAGCACGCGGTTGCCGTCGATCGCCTTCTGGAGCGCGGCGGTGTCGTCGGTGGTCCCGTCGCCCTTCACGCCCAATTTCCGGACGTTGACCCATTCCGCCATCGGCGGCAGCGCGCGGACGGCGGGATCTCGCGGCGCCGGGAGAGGCCCAAGCGGTTCGACCTCTGCCTGAAGATCGTACGTCCCCATCTCGCCCAGCGTCGGCACCTTCAGGCCATAGGAGAAGGCGCCGACGCGGTATGCCCGGCCCTTCCCCGCCACCGTCTTGCCGCTCTCGCGGAAGCGGGCGAAGACCGGGCTGTCGATCGCCACCGCATTGTCGAAGCCCACTTGCGTGAACACGTTGTTTTCGTTGGAGATCACCACGCCGGCTTTGGACACCCGCTCGAACCGCACATCCTTGCCGTAGAGCGAGTCCGAATACCCGCGGTCGATCTCGATCCCGACGGGCGTGTCGCGGATCGCGACGTTGACCAGCGTCAGGTCCACCTCATGCTCGCGGATCGCCGCCTCGCGCTGACCGTCGAAGGTCGAATCGATCAGGGTGAACTGCCAGGCGGGCGAGGTCTTTTCGGTGACGATGCCGTAGCGTCCGCCCTTGAACGCCACCTTCTCCATCACGTTGCCGGCCTGATAGACCCCGGCAAAGCCGGAGCCGATGCGGAACTCCATGTGGCTGAGAAAGCCATGCTGCGCCATGCGGAAGCGCACGCCGGCCGCCGCGGGATTGCCGGCACCGATCTCGATGTCGACATTGCTCATTGCGGAATAGAAGGTGCCCGAATTGGCGTCGCGGACGATCCTGTCGCGCGGCACCACGGTGGGCACCGGGACCGGCACCTTGCCGACGGCATATTGGTCGTCGCCGGCGAACACGATCATCGTGGAGACACCCTGCTGGAAGCCGGGCGTATTGGCGCCGAGCAGGATCACCGGCCGCGTCGCGCCGATGCCGTAGAGGCGCACGCCCGCGGGCACCACCAAGGTGCGGCTGATCCGGTAGCGGCCGGAGGGCAGGAAGACGATGCCATGGCGGGTGGCGTCCCGCGCATCGTCCAGCGCCCTCTGCAACGCGGCGGTGTCATCCGCCTTGCCGTCGCCCCGTGCCTTCACCGTCACGGCGTGGGGCTCATCGGGCGCGGTCGGAAAGATCGAGGCCTGCTGGGCGAGAGCGGGGACCGTCAGCGAGGTCGCGACGAGCAATCCGGCGAGCAGGCAGCGCATATGTATCCCCATCCTAACTATCTGATTGCAGGGAATAACCAACGTACAGTCGCCCGACACCTGCGACCAAGGTCGTAGTTTCCAGCGCGCGCCCGGCCTTTCAGAAGCGGGTTCGCCCCTTCGTTCGGAACCATACCGCCATGCCCAGCCTGCCCGCCGGATCGCCCATCCCTGGCGCCGTGATCGTGATGGGGGTCAGCGGCTGCGGCAAGTCGACGCTCGGCGCGCTGCTTGCCGAGGCGCTCGGCTGCCCGTTCCTCGAGGGCGACAGCTTCCACGCCCCCGAGGCGGTCGCCAAGATGCGCGACGGCGTGCCGCTTACCGATGCCGATCGCTGGCCATGGCTCGACCGCTTGGCGGCGGCGGTGGCGGAGTCGATGGCGCAGCATGGGCGCGCCGTGGCGGCGTGCTCCGCCCTGCGCCGCGTCTATCGCGATCGACTGCGCGAGCGGATCGGCCGCCCCGTGCAGTTCGTGCTGCTCGACGCCGACCGCGCGCAGCTGATCGCGCGCATGACCAGCCGTCCGGGGCATTTCATGCCGGCGAGCCTGCTCGACAGCCAGCTCGCCACGCTCGAACGCCCCTCCCCCGCCGAATCCGCCCTCGTCCTTCCCGCCGCCCTGCCCGCGGCCGAGTTGCGCGACCGGGTCCTGGCACATCTCGGGGAAGTCCGCGCGCTCAGGGCATGAGCCGGCGGCGCCCCTCCCCCAGATGCCAGCGCATCGCCAGCGCGGCGCGCTCGGGATCCTGGGCGCGGATCGATTCGACGATCACCTCATGCTCGTGGAGCATCACGGCCACGACTTCGGCCGAGCGCGAGCGCGAAATGTCGACGCCCGCCTGCATCACCTTCTCGACATCGGGCCAGAGTGCGTCGAAGGCGTTCTGGAAGGCATGGTTGCCGGTCGCGTCGGCAATGGCGCGGTGCAGTTCGCGATCCTCGACATGGGCGGGCGCGCTCGACAGCAGCGCCCTGCGCAGCCCCTCCAGCGCCGCTTCCAGCGCTGCCATCTGCTCGGGCGTGCGCCGCACCGCCGCCAGCCGTGCCGCCTCGGTCTCCAGCACGAAGCGCACCTCGTAGCTGCCGAGCGTCAGCGGCAGCTCCGCGAGCGGCATGAACGCGGCCAGCCGTTCGGACGGGCGGCCCTTGACGAACGAGCCGGCCCCGCGCCGCACTTCGGTAATGCCGTCGGAGACCAGCCGCACCAGCGCCTCGCGGATGATCGCGCGCGACACGCCGCACATTTCCGCCAGCCGCGCCTCGGATGGCAGCCGATCGCCGACCTCCAGCCCTTCCGATTTGATCCATTCGACGATCGCCGCATAGGCGTGATCGGAAAGCCGCGGCTGCGTCATCGCCCCGCCTCTCGGGCTTGCGTCGCTACCATGTCCCTCCCCTGCCCGCCCCTTGTCTATCGCGGGAACCTATCAGACAGGTTTATGCGTATACCGCGCCAAATGCCAGCATTTCCCCACTATTGCTTCGGCTTGGCGAGATTGGGGCTTGAACCTGTCAGACAAATCTGCGTAGTTAACGTTAACGAATCTGGAGGCGCAGGCCTCGCAAGCGGATCGATCAGGGAGAGAGGGCATGCACGCCGCGACTCAAGCGCAACCGGCCGAACGGACCAGCGGGGAAGCCATGGCCGCGCCCCGCCTCACCCCCACCCAGCTGCAGGTACTCCGCTGCGTCCATTCGGGCCTGCTCAACAAGCAGATCGCCTATGAACTCGGCATGGCCGAGGCGACGGTGAAGGTCCACATGACCGCGGTGATGCGCAAGCTCAACGTCCGCAACCGCACCCAGGCCGCGATCGCGGCCGGCCAGTTCGGCTGGTAACGCGGGATCAGGCCGAAAGCAGCCGCCGTTCGAGCAGCGCCTGAACGTCGCGGCGGCCATCCGCGATCAAAAATATGAACACGTGATCGACGATCACGCGGTAGATCAGTCGATAGGGCGGCGCGACTAGCTGGCGAAACTCGCGGATGCCGAGCGCATCGAGTTCGCGCGGGACGCTGCCGCGCTCCGGATAGGTTTCCAGGCTGTCGACCTTTGCCAGCATCGCGTCGAGAAAGGCATCGGCCTGTTCCGTCGAGCGATTCTCGCCGATCCAGCTATGGATATCGGCCAGGTCGGCCTCGGCGCCGGCGGTGAGGTAGACGGTGTAGCGACCACTCATGCCGTGCTGTCGGTCGTACCCTTGCGCAGTCGGGCGATGGCGTCGCGGGCCGGCGCGACCCGGCCCGCTTCGATGTCCCGCGTGCCCAGCGCCAGCAGCTTGAGCAATGCCAGCGTTTCCTGCGTCTCCTGATAGCTGGCGACATCCTGCAGCACGGCGCGTGCCTCGCCATTCTGGGTGATCACCAGCGGCGCGCCCCCCGCGGCCAGGCCGCGCAGCACATCGGCAGCATTGGCTTTCAAATAGCTGACAGGCTTGACCTGTTCGGTGTAGCGCATTCCGGTCTCCGACCCTTATCGATGTGATTTCAGACCATTATCAGTCTGAATATAGTCTTGACGCGCGTCGATAACAATTGTGCGCCCGACAAGTTGCGCCGTTTCGGTACGAACCTTGCCGGTTTGAACGAAATATGAGATATGTCCCATAACTCTCATTCAACCGCGCGAGGCGAGGCACGAATGCATTCAGACATTGAGCGGATCAGTGAACTTGCCGATGCCGGCGAGCGGATGATCGAACGACTGCGCCGGAAGGCATTTCTACCGGAAAGCCGCAAGGGACTCCATGTCCGGTTCGGCATTGCCGAGGCGGCCCAGCTGCTCGGCTGTTCGACCAACCGCATCCGCATGGCAGAGGAGGACGGCCGCCTGCCCCCGCCCCCGCCGAGCGAGAACGGCCGTCGCCCGGGGTATACGGTGGAAGAGCTGCTCAACATGCGCCGCGTGCTCGGCGCCTCCCCTGCGCGCGCGCCGCTCGACGTGCCGGCGATCATCGCGGTGCAGAACTTCAAGGGCGGCGTCGGCAAGTCGACGGTCACCACCCACCTCGCCCATTATTTCGCGGTGCAGGGCTACCGGGTCCTCGTGGTCGACTGCGACAGCCAGGCGACGACGACGACGCTGTTCGGCTTCAACCCGCATTTCAACATCACGCGGGAAGAGACGCTCTATCCCTATCTCTCGATCGATCCGACCCAGGCCGACCTACTCTATGCGGTGAAGAAGACGCCGTGGCCGAATGTCGACCTCATCCCGTCGAACCTCGAACTGTTCGACGTCGAGTATGAGCTGGCGGCCGCCGGTGCCGATGGCGGCTCGATCCTCGCCACCCGCTTCCGCAAGCTCAAGGCCGGGCTCAACGATCTCGCCCGCGACTATGACGTGGTGATCCTGGATCCCCCGCCCGCGCTCGGCACGATCAGCCTGGCGGTGATGCAGGCGGCCAACGCCTTGCTGGTGCCGCTGGCCGCGACCACGCCGGATTTCTGCTCCACCGTCCAGTTCCTCTCGATGATGGACCAGGTCCTGCACCAGCTGACCGAGGCGGGCATCGACGTACAATATGACTTCGTCCGGCTGATCTGCTCGAAGTTCGACGGCAACGATCCCAGCCATGCGATGGTCCGCCAGATCATGGAGCAGGCGTTCGGCCCGGCGCTGCTGCCGGTGCCGATCCTGGAATCGGCCGAGATCAGCCACGCGGCGATGCGGATGATGTCGATCTACGAACTGGATCGGCCGATCGGTACCGCGCGCACCCACAAGCGCTGCAAGGCCAATCTCGACGAGGCGCTCGGCCAGGTCGAGGCGCTGGTGCGCCGCAACTGGGGCCGGGTCGCGCCGGCCAGCGAAGAGGATGTCGTCAATGAAGCGGCCTGAGCGCGCCGCGACCGGGCAGAAGGGCTGAACCGTGGCACGTACCCAGAAAGACTATCTTGCCGATCTGCTTGCGGAAGAAGCCGCGGCCGAAGCGGCGCTACCCGCCGCGGAAGCCCCGCCTCGCCCCGCCTCGGCCCCCGAGCCGGAATTGCCCGCACGGCTCACCCGCACGCGCGGCACCACCCTGCTCGGTCGCGAATCGGCGCTCGCCCGGGTTGCCTCGGGCGAGGTGCGGCAGGTCACGCAGCTGCTGCTCGATCCGGCGCGGGTGCGGATCTGGCCGGGCAATGCGCGCGTCTATGCCGATCTGACCGAAGAGAATGCCCGCGAGCTGATCGACTCGATCGTCGCGGAGAACGGCCAGAAGGTCCCCGCCGTCGTTCGTCGCATCGAAGGCGATCCCGATCATGACTATGAGGTGATCGCCGGCACCCGTCGGCATTTCGCCATCTCGTGGCTACGCGCGAACAGCTATCCCGAGATGCAGTTCGTGGCGCAGGTCGCCCAGCTTGACGATGAAGCCGCCTTTCGTCTCGCCGATCTCGAGAATCGCGCCCGCAAGGACGTGTCGGACCTCGAGCGCGCCCGCAATTACGCGGAGGCGCTCAAGGACCATTATGGCAACCACCTGACCCGCATGGCGGAGCGGCTGAAGCTTTCCAAGGGCTGGCTGTCGAAGATGATCAAGGTTGCCGGGATCCCGGATGCGGTGATCGCCGCCTTCGCCTCCCCGGCCGATGTGCAGCTCAAGCCCGCCTACCCCCTCGCCCAGGCCCTGGACGACAAGACTGCCGCCAAGGCCATCCATGCCGAAGCGCGGTCGCTGGCCAGGCTGCAGGCCGAGCGCCGCGCCGTCGGCCAGCCCAGCGTGCCCGCCGCCGACGTGCTGCGCCGGCTGCTCGCCGCCCCCGCCGGTCCGGCGACACCGGAAGCGCTGTTCTCCTGGGCTTCGCCGACTGGCCGGACCGCATTGAGCGTGCTCTCGGTCAACCGCCAGGGCGTGACCGTTCGCCTGCACGCCGGGTCCGGCGCCGGGCACGAGGAGCTGGCCGATGCGTTGCGGCTGGCGCTCGAACAACTCGACCGCGAAGGTCGCGGGCTGCAGCGGTGACAGGGTTTCCCCGGGGAAACGGACGCGGCGGACTTGCGCTGCGTTTCCCCGGGGAAACGACCCTCCTGCTGGCCGACCCCACCCGCCGGCAGTCGCCGCGCACGCCCTGTCCATCACCAGGCGCACCGACCCGTCACGTCCGTTTCCCCAGGGAAACGCCCTTCCCCGCCCGCCAAGCCGAGGCCGCATGACCCAAGCCGATCGCAAGTCGATCCCCGACCAGTTCGACCTGTTCCTCCCCTATCTCGCCGACATGCCGCTGCGCGATCAGCGCGAAATGATGGAGCGCCCGTTCTTCAGCCTGGCGAAGACCAAGCGCGTCAAGCCGATCGATTACCGGAGCCCCGACGGCAAGCTGTGGGTCCATGTCTCGGCCAATCCCGATTACGGGATGGCGACGATCTGGGACGCCGACATCCTGATCTACTGCGCCAGCGTTCTCGCCGACATGGCCCGGCGCGGACGGAACGACATCCCGCGCAAGCTCCACCTGATGCCCTATGATCTGCTGCGCGCGATCGGGCGCCCGACGACCGGCCGCGCGTACGAGCTGCTCGGCCAGGCGCTCGATCGCCTCGTCGCCACGACGATCAAGACCAACATCCGCGCCGAGAACCGCCGCGAGGCGACGTTCAGCTGGCTCGACGGCTGGACCCAGCTCGTCGACGAGAAGACCGAACGCTCGCGCGGCATGACCATCGAATTGTCCAGCTGGTTTTACGAAGGCGTGCTGATGACCGGCGGCGTGCTGTCGATCGACCGCGCCTATTTCGACCTGACGGGCGGCCGCGAGCGCTGGCTGTACAAGGTCGCCCGCAAGCATGCCGGCGGGGCAGGGGAGGCCGGTTTCGCCATTTCGATGCCGACGCTGTTCGAGAAATCGGGCGCGGAGGGGCAGTATCGCCGCTTCAAGTTCGAGATCGCCAAGATCGCCGAGCGCGACGAGCTGCCCGGCTACACGCTGGCGCTGGAAACCCCCGCCGGCAAACGCGAGCCCAACCTGCGGATGCGGCGGCGCGCGGAAGGGGAGGGGCCTCATCAGGCGAAGCCGCTCCCGGAGGCAGGGCCGCTGCCCGCACTCTCGGCACCGCCCCCCCCGTCGATGTCCTCCGCTGTCGAAACAGGCCCCGACCAGCCGCCGATCACGGCCGAGGCACGCGCGCTGATCCGCCGCTCCCTCACCAGCCTGGCGAGCCGGGGGACCAGCGGCATGATCACCGACGCGACGCTCGATCTGCTACGACGCGAATGCCCTGGCTGGGATTATCAGGATCTGCACCACCAGTTCCGCAGCTGGGTGGAAGGCGATCCGGCGCGCACCCCTGCCAACTACCAGAACGCCTTTATCGGTTTCGTTCGACAGTGGCACGCGAAGCACAAGCACCAGCTACGCTGATGCGACCGGCCGACCGTTCCCGAAGTGTCGGGCGCTCCACCGCGGTTGCAAAATGCGACCATCCTTGGGCAGCGGATTTGAACCTCTTCGGGAGTGGTACCGGCTCAACTGATTCAAGTTCCGGAAACTCGACGCGGATCCGTGCCGTTTCGACGGGCCTTGGCACCAGGTTTCGACCCTTCGGGAACAAGGGTCGACCCTCCAGGAACGTCGCTTCGACCTTTCGGGAACGCGTGCTTCGATCTTTCCGGAACGTTGCGTCGACACATGGGGAACGCAGGAGCGGCCGCGACTCGTGCGCTTCCGACGGATTCCGCCGGAAGCCCCGTCCCTTAACTCTCTAACGAATCGAAAAACTCTCTAACCCTTCGTCGAGATTTTTCTCTTCTTGAGGAGAGAGAGAGAGAAAAGAACGCCAGTCCGACGCCGGCCCCCCACGGGTGCACGAATTCGCGCAAATCGTCGGAAACCATGCAGCCAACACGCCCGAACGCAAAATCCACATTGTGGCGTAGATACTCACATAATAGAACAATCCGGATCATGCGTTTTGACCGCAAGGAGAGGATCAAATGGGCCCCACCGTCGCGCGCCGCCCCGTCCTGCAAGCGTTGGCCGCCACTCCCTTGATCGCCGCAACCGGTCCGGGAAAGCCGTCGGCCGCCGTCCACGCAGATGCAGCCTGGATCGATGGCACCGCTCCCGACGCGCCTGGCGAAGGCTCCAGTTTTGGCCTCGCCTGGCCACGCGGGGTTTTGCGCGAGAACGTCGCGCTCGCCGGCACCGCCCCGGACGGCACACCGCTACCGCTACAGAGCTGGACATTGGCCCGCTGGCCCGACGGCTCCCGCAAATGGACCGGACATGCCGTACCAGCCTCCTCCCAGGCGCCTGCGAGCATCCGCGTCGCTCCGGGAACGCCCAAGCTCCCCGCCACCCCGGTTATCGTCCGCGAAACCCCGGAGGCCGTCGAACTCGCGACTGGCAACCTTGTGTGGCGCATCCTCCGCACCGGCGCCGTACAGATCTCCGCGACGGACAAGGATGGGTCGCTGCTGATGGGACCAGCCCAGCTCGTCGCCGAACTCCGGCGCGATGGCCCCGAAGGTCCTCGTACGGCGCTGCTAGGCGAGGTTGAGACGGTCGTCGTCGAACAGGCCGGCCCGGTGCGGGCAGTCGTCCGCATCGATGGGCGCCATCGCGGCGGCGGCCACGCGGTCCTGCCCTTTACCGTGCGGCTCGAATGCTTTGCAGGCGCGGACGGGCTTCGGATCGTCCATAGCTTTATCCATGATGTCGATCCCGCAGCGATCGTCGTCTCGGGCATCGGTATCGCGGCGACGGTGCCGATGCGCGGCGCGCTGCACGATCGCCATGTCCGGATCGCGACCGGCGCGGATACCATGTTCGCCGAAGCCGTGCGGCCCCTGACCGGTCTGCGCCGCGACCCGGGCGCCGCCTTCCGCACCGCGCAGGTAGCGGGACGGGCGGTGCCGCCCCTCGACCAGATGCGCGCTCCGGTGCCGGCGCTTCTCGAGCGGATCCCGGCCTGGGACGGCTTCCGGCTGTGCCAGTTCTCCGCCAACGGCTTTACCCTCGCCAAGCGGACGGCCGCGGACATGGCGTGGATCGATGCGGGGGAGGGGCACCGCGCCCCGGGCCTCGCCTATGTCGGTTCGCCCTGGGGCGGCGCGGCGATCGCGGCGCGCTGGTTCTGGCAGCGCCACCCTACGGAGTTGGCAATCGAAGGCGCGATCGGCGACACCGCCCGGCTTACCGCGTGGCTATGGTCGCCACGCGCCGCACCGATGGACCTGCAGCCCTATCACGGCACGATGGGCCTGGAGGACTATGCAGCCCAGAACCAGGGGCTGAATATTACCTATGAGGATTATGAGCCGGGCTGGGACACACCAAAAGGGATTGCGCGCACCAGCGAGCTGATGCTGTGGGCGTTTCCCGCCACGCCGCCCACCGCGCGGCTCCAGGCGCTGGCCAATGCAGCGGCCGCGCCGCCGCGCCTGATGGCGGATCCCGCGCAGCTGCACGCGGCGCGGGTCTTCGGCGACTGGGGACTGCCGGACCGGACCACGCCGATGCGCACCGCCATCGAGGACCAGCTGGCCCGCCTCGTCGATTTCTATGCCGGGGAAGTCGATCGCCGCAACTGGTACGGGTTCTGGAACCATGGCGACGTGATGCACAGCTATGACGGCGATCGGCACCAGTGGCGGTACGACATCGGCGGCTTCGCCTGGGCCAACAGCGAGCTCTCCCCCGATCTGTGGCTCTGGTACACCGCGATGCGCAGCCGCGATCCGCAGGCGTTCCGCCTCGCCGAGGCGATGACGCGCCACACCAGCGAAGTCGATGTCTATCATCTCGGCCGCTTTGCCGGGCTCGGCACGCGGCACGGCGTGCAGCATTGGAGCGACAGCTCGAAGCAGCCGCGGATCAGCAACGCCAATTACCGGCGGATCTTCTACTATCTGACCGCCGACGAACGCACCGGCGACCTGATGCGCGCGCTGGCGAGCTCGCACGAGGCGCTGCGCACGGTCGAGATCGGCCGCAAGGTTCCCGGCGGGGATCACGCCGCGCTGCCCCCGGGCGTCATCGAGATGAGCTTCGGCACGACCTGGGCGGTGCTGGCGGGCGCGTGGCTCACCGAATGGGAGCGCAGCGGCGATGCGACATGGCGCGCGCGGATCGAGGCGGGCATGGACAGTATCGGGCGGCTGCCGCGTGGCTGGCTCACCGGGAGCGCACCCTATGACCTGGCGAGCGGCCGCTTTCTCGATCGCGGCGCCAGGATCGAGCTCTCGCATCTCAACGCGGTGTTCGGCGCGGTGGAGATCAATGCCGAACTGCTGCGTCTTCTCGACGTGCCGCGCTACCGTGCCGCATGGGGCGACTATTGCCGCTGGTACAACGCGCCCAAGGCGGAATGGCTGGCGAAATGGGGGGCGCCCTTCGGTCCGCGCAACCTGCGCGAGGCGCATTCGCGGCTCACTGCCTATGCCGCCCATGCGGACGGCGATGCGGCGTTGGCGACGCGGGCGGCCGAGGAATTCCTGTCCGGCGATGCCGGGCTGGGGCTGACGTTCGCCGATCCCCGGCGCCCCTTGCCGGGGGGCGGGGTCGAATGGCCGGGCATTTCCACCAACGCGGCCGCGCAATGGGGGCTGGCGGCGATCCAGAACCTCGCGCTGATCCCGGACGCGCTGGACCGGAGCACACCCGGCACGCCGCGCGGCCAAACCGATGCGGGATCGTAACAATATTGTGGATCATCAAAGACATATGTTAACGGATCGGCGATAGACCCGGCGACAAACAACGAGGTATCATGGTCGCTATCGCCTATTGCATCGTCGGAGGGCACGATCTGCGGCTGGTCGCGCTGGCCGGGGCGATGTGCCTGCTGACCGCGCTCACCGCCGTATTGATGCTGCGCCAGGGGACGCACGCGCCGCGCAATGCCGCTAGCTGGAAGGCGGCAGGCGCGCTGGCGACGGCCTTCGGGATCTGGGCGACGCACTTCATCGCGATGCTCGGCTATGCGCCGGGCTTCCAGTTCGGCTTCGCGGTCGAACTGTCGGCGGTGTCGCTGCTGGTCGTGGCCGGCGCCATGCTGGTCGCGTTCCAGATGGTGGCGCAGCGGAGCAGCGCGGCGCGGCTGGGAGCCGCCGGGCTGCTCGCCATGACCGGCATCGGCCTGATGCACTATATCGGCATGGCGGCGCTCGACATGCCCGCGCGGATCCGCTGGCATGCCGGCTATGTCGTGCTGTCGATCCTGTTCGGGGTGGTGCTCTTCGTGCCCGCGCTGGTCCTGGCCGTGCGGCGCACCACGGCATGGACCGGGGTGGCGGCGGCCCTGCTGATGACGCTGGCCGTGGTGAGCCTTCACTTTACCGGGATGACCGCGATCGAACTCATCCCGTGGCAGCGCGACGGGGCAGGCGTGAACCTGTCGCCGCGGTCGATGTCGATCCTGCTCGCGGTCATCACCGTGCTGCTGCTCGCGGTCTGTCTCTGCAGCGCATGGATAGCGCGGCGGACCCGCGCCGCGATCGCCGCCAGCGAGCGCCAGTTCAGCATCCTCGCCAAGGGCATCTCGGACTGCGCGCTCTGCATGCTCGATGCGCAGGGCCGGGTGGCCAACTGGAACACGGGCGCAGCCCGCCTGAAGGGCTATGCCGAGGCGGAGGTGGTGGGCAGCCATTTGTCCCGCTTCTACCCGCCCGAGGAACGCGCCAGCGGTGCGGCCGAAGCCGCGCTTGCGACGGCGGCCGCACAGGGCAAGTCCATCGGCCAGGGCTGGCGGCTGCGCAAGGACGGCTCCCGCTTCTGGGCGCATGTGACGATCGAGCGTATGGCCGGCGAGGACGGGCGACTGCTCGGCTTCGCCAAGATCACCCGCGACATGACCCAGGCGAAGCTGGACGAGGACCGCATCGCCGAGGCGCAGCGCCACCGCGACGCGGCGCTGGAGAACATGCACCAGGGGCTGTGCCTGTTCGACGCCGAGGAACGGCTGATCCTGCGCAACGATCGCTTCCTGAAGCTCTGGCGCCTGCCGTTGGACGCGTGCCCGCCGGGTACCACCCTTGCCGAGGTGAGCCGCCAGGCGCTGAAGGCGCGGGTAGGGGGGGTGGTATCCGAGGCCCGGGTGGAGGAAGCGCGGCGCCGGATCCTCGCCGCGCTCGAGGAAGGCAACGATCCGCGGATCGTTGCCGAATATGACGCCGATTTCGTCCTCTCGATCGACAGCCGCCGACTGCCCGGCGGCGGCTGGGTCACCACCTTCGAGGATATCAGCGAACGCCGCCGATCCGAGGCGCGGATCGCCCATATGGCGCTCCACGACGCGCTGACCGGCCTGCCCAACCGCGTACGGTTCCATAGCTGGCTCGATGCGGAGATGGCGCGGGCAGTGGGGGGGGCCACGCGCCTTGCGGTGATCGCCATCGACCTCGACCGCTTCAAGGAAATCAACGACTCGCTCGGCCATGCCGAGGGCGACCGGGTGCTGCGCGACATCGCCGAGGCGCTCCAGGCGGTGCTGCAGGACCAGGAAATCGCCGCGCGCATGGGTGGCGACGAGTTCATCGTCGCCAAGCGCTACGAGAACCCGGCGGAGCTGGAGCCATTCGTCGCCCGCGTCGAGGCCTGCCTGCTCGGCGGCTTCGCAGCGCACGGTTCGCTGGCGGTGGGTGCCAGTATGGGCGTTGCGGTCTTCCCCAGCGACGCCGGCGACCGCGAGACGCTGCTCAACAACGCGGACCTCGCCATGTACCGCGCGAAGGGCGATTTCGCCGAGCGGATCTGCTATTACGAGCCGGGCATGGACGAGCAGGCGCGGTACCGCCGGGTGATCGCCAATGATCTCCGCTATGCCGCCGCGCGCGGCGAATTGCGGCTGCTCTACCAGCCGCAGCGTGCGCTCCAGTCGGACGAACTGGTCGGCTATGAGGCACTGCTGCGCTGGGCGCACCCCAAGCTGGGCGGTATCCCGCCGATGGACTTCATTCCGATCGCCGAGGAGACGGGCGAGATCATCCGGCTGGGCGAATGGGTGCTTCGCACCGCTTGTGCCGAAGCCGCGGCCTGGCCGAACGCGCACAAGGTTGCGGTCAACCTCTCGCCGGTCCAGCTGCTCAAGCCCGATCTGCCGGAGGTGATCACCGCTATCCTGGTGGAAACCGGCCTCGCGCCGACCCGGCTTGAACTGGAGATCACCGAGACGGCGCTGATCGCTGACAAGACCCGCGCGCTGCACAGCCTGCGCCGGATCAAGGCATTGGGCGTGCGGGTGGCGATGGACGATTTCGGCACCGGCTATTCGTCGCTCGACACGCTCCATTCCTTTCCGTTCGACAAGATCAAGATCGACAAGTCGTTCCTCGCCGAGTCCGAACGCAGCGAGCAGGCGCGGGCGATCATCCGGGCGATCCTGGCGCTCGGCCGCAGCCTGTCGATCCCGGTGCTGGCGGAGGGGCTGGAGACGGACGCGCAGCTCGACCTGCTGCTCCGCGAGGGCTGCGCCGAGGCGCAGGGCTATCTGTTCGGTCGCCCCGGCACGATCGAGGCGGAAACGCGGGTTCAGGCGCTCGGCTGACCGCGCACGCCTGCCACCGGATTGTTGCCCCAGAGCTGGTCGTAGCGCCAGCCGGACAGGTCCTCGACGATGGCCTGGGCGTCGCGGGAGGCGGGCGCGCGCTCGCCGCGCTTGAAGCGGTCGATCTCGGCCATCAGCACGTCATGGGTCGCCGCGTTGAGCCGGAAGCGGGTGGAGACCAGCATGCCGGCGATCAGCACGCCCACCGTGCCGATGCCGAGTACCAGCGCGATGGTGTGGATCGCCTGCGGGCTCTGCACCGCCGCGCCCTTGGCGAACCCGCCCGCGCTCATGATCGCGCCGACGCCGGCGACCGCGGCGGCCTGGGTGAGCTTGCGCACGAAGGTCATCACGCCCGCGAACGCGCCTTCGCGGCGTCGGCCGGTGACGATCTCGTCGACATCGGCCATGTAGTTGTACGTCGCCCAGGGGATGTAGTTGAGCGCGCCGCGACCGAGACCCGCGAGCGCGATCGGCAGCCACAGCCAGGTGCTGCCGGCGCGCACGCCCGTGTTCCACTCGACGAGCAGCACCAGCACGCCCGCCGCGAAGCTCAGCGCCGCCAGTTGATAGGCGCGGGCAGGGGAGCTGCGCAGCGCCAGGTTGATCGCCAGCATGACCGCGACGAACTGGACGATGTACATCGTCCCCAGCAGCGTCGACGCGGTGGTGATCGTGCCCGCCAGCGCGAAGACGACGAAGAAGGTGAAGGCGGCGTTGAACACGTCCTGGCTGATATAGCCGCCCAGATACATGCCGAGGTGGAGCCGGAAGGCGCGGATGCGGAAGGTGCTGAACAAATTGGTGTAGAGCCCCCGGATCGCCGCGCCCACGGATGCGCGCGGGGCGCCGGCGGGTCGCAACGCCGCCACCTCCGCCGCCGGCCGTTCCCAGCTGAAGCGGTAGAGCAGCCCCGCCGTCACCATGAAAAGCGCGGAGAACAGGATGCCCATGTAGAGGAAGGTCAGCGGGCTGTCCTTGCCCAGCGCCCCGATCAGCATGCCCGGCAGGAACCCCGCCAGGATCGCGCTCGCCTGCGCGAACAGGATGCGGACGCCGGCGAACTTGGCCTTGGTGCGATAGTCGCGGCCCATCTCGGCGGCGAGCGTCTCGTACGGGATGATCTCCATCGCGTAGACCAGCTCGAACAGCACATAGGTGACGAGATAATACCAGAAGCTCTGCCCCGCGACCCACATGATCGCGAAGGCGGGGAGGAGCGGGATCGCCGCGAGGATGAAGAAACGCCGGCGGCCGAAGCGTCGCCCGAGCGGGGTATCGCCCATCGCGTCCGAGAGATGGCCGATCACCGGCGAGGCGATCGCATCGAGCACGCGGGCGACGGTGAAAATCAGCGCGGCTTCCCACGCCTCGAGCCCGCAGAACTGGGTGTAGAAGATCAGCACCCAGCCCGAGATCACCGCCATTGATCCGGCGCCGAGCACGTCGTTCGAGCCGTAAGCGAGATAGTTGAACCACCGAACGGGACGGGCGGGGGCGCTGTGGGCCATGCTCTCTCCTGGATCCGGCTTGACGCGACGAACCGCATCTGCCGGCTGCTTTACTCCATATTTTGAACTGCTATCATACTATGTGAAACGATATCAAGCGATGTGGGAGAGCGATCATGGCACGGTTCGGGCAGCGCGCGCGAGAGCTGGCACTCGGAATCGGGCTGCTGCTCACGGCGGTGCCTGCCGCCGCCCAGCCCGCCGCCGAGTGGATCGACAAGACCACCGGCCACCGCGTCGTGCGGGTGAGCCAGGCGCCGGGTACGGTGAGCCTCTATTTCACCCAGAACGGCTTCCTGCCCCAGGGCGACAAGATGGCGGTGACCACGCCGCAGGGGATCGCGCTGGTCGACCTGAAGACGTGGCAGACGCAGCCGCTGGTCACCAAGGCGGGTGCGGTGCTGCTGTTCACCGGCCGCAAAAGCCGCAATGTCTATTTCGCCGAGCGCGGGCGCGACGATGCCGGCGGGCCGTTCGGCGTGTTCGTCGCCGATGCCGATACGGGCACGGTGCGGCGGGTGGCGACGGTGCCGGGAGGCTGGATCGGCTCGATCAACGCCGACGAGACGCTGCTGCTCGGCCAGGTCGCCAAGGCTATCGTGCCGCTGCGCCCGGACGGCACGCTCGCCCGCGCCGAGGGCGAGGTCAACACCCCCGGCATGAACGACTATCGGGCGAACGGGCCCGATGGAAGGCCCTTGCCCTATGCCGAGGCCAAGGAAGTGCACATGAACCGCCGCCTCGACGCGCACGTGCCGATGGAGATCTTCACGATCGACCTGCGCAGCGGCGCGCGGCGGGTCGTCACCGCCTCCACCGACTGGCTCAACCATGTCCAGTTCTCGCCCACGGATCCGCAGCAGATCCTCTATTGCCATGAGGGCCCGTGGCACCGGGTCGACCGGCTCTGGGCGATCCGCGCGGACGGGACGGGCAAGCGCCGGCTCCACACCCGCACGATGAACATGGAGATTGCCGGCCACGAGTTCTTCTCGCCCGACGGGAAATGGGTCTGGTACGATCTCCAGACGCCGCGCGGGCAGGTGTTCTGGCTCGCCGGCGTCGAACTCGCGACCGGCAAGCGCCGCTGGTACCATGTCGAGCGCAACTTATGGTCGGTCCATTACAACCAGGCGCCGGATGGCGCCCGCTTCTCCGGCGACGGCGGCGACCCCGAGATGGTCGCGCACGCACCGGACGGCAAATATCTCTACCTGTTCACGCCCCGGGCGATCGGGGACGTCGGCGGCATCCATGCCGACAATGCGGGGGACCTGATCGCGCCGGGCACGCTCGAGGCCGAGAAGCTGGTCGACATGAAGGGGCAGGACTATCGGCTGGAGCCCAACATGATCTTCACGCCCGACGGCACGTGGATCCTGTTCCGCGGCAATTTCGAGGGCGCCGCGCACCTCTATGCGGTGGCGGTAGCGAAGGCGGCGCCACCGCAATGATAATTTACATCAAGTCCCAGCAACCAGTTGAGGCAAAAGGCATTATGCTTGCATGCCCGCTTATTGCTTCCGCCTCCGTACGCCGGATCGCCATCCCCACCCGACGGAGCAGCGCGAACTTCCCGACCTTCGCCAGGCGCTGATCGCCGGCCACGGCCTCGCCCGCAAGCTGTTGCGGCACCGTGGCACCCGCGTACCGCTGCACGGCAGTCTCGACATCGAGGACGAGCGCAACCAGCCGGTGGCGCGGATCCTGCTGGCGGATCTGGCGCGGCAGCTGTCCTGAGCGACCGCGCCGGCTTGTTTCGCCCGGTCCGCCGGGGCATGCTCGCGGGGAGGGGGCGCGATGATCGATCACCTCGATATTACCGCCGCGATGCTGAACTCGCGGCGCAGCACATGGCGCGCGATGCGATGAGGCGGCTGCTGCGCCTGCTGCTCGCGCTCGCGGCGCTGCTGGCGCCCGCGCTGGGCTGCGCCGATCCGCAGTTCACCCTGCTGGTGATCGCGGCGCCCAGCAAATATCACTATGAATATATCCCCGTGGCGCGGGAGAGCCTCGAGCGGCTGGGGCGGCTCCACGCCTTCGCGCTCGACTGGCGCAAGGACGGCGCGGCGCTGGAAGGCGACCTCGGCCGCTATGCCGCGATCCTGATGCTCAACACCCCGGCCGACGCATTCACCCCCGCTCAGCGCGCCGGGTTCGAGCGCTACATGGCGGGCGGCGGCAATGCCATGGTGGTGCACCGCGCCGCCATCGTGCCGGCGGGCGCCTGGCCCTGGTACGAGAAGCTGGTCGGCCGCAGCTTCGTCAACCATCCGATGATCCAGACCGGGGTGGTGACCGTCCTCGACAAGGACTTCCCCGCCACCTTCGGACTGCCGATGCGGTGGCTGTGGAGCGACGAGTTCTACGTCACCACCAATCCCTTCGACATCGCGATCCACCGCGTGCTCGGGGTGGACGAGACCAGCTACGATCCCATGCGGATCTGGCCGGGGCAGGTGGGGCACCGGATGGGCAAGGACCATCCCGAGGCCTGGTATCATGGCGTCGGCAAGGGGCGGGTGTTCGTCACCCTGCTCGGCCACGAGGCGGAGATGTACCGCGACGACCGGTATCTCCAGCACCTGCTGGGCGGCATCCTCTGGACGGCCACGGGCCTCGGCATCCAGCCTTAGCCGGGCGCCGACGCCATCCGCGCGGCGCGACGGGCGGCGAGCACCGCATTGATCCGATCGGTGGAGCGATCCTCGACACAGGCCTTGAGTTCGCGCCGGGTGGGAACTCCCGAGGCGACGCACTGCTCGGCAACGTCGCAGGGGATGGCGTCGAGATCCGCCTGACCCGAACCGCGCAGGATCCGGCAGCGCTGCAGCGACACGCCGCCGGGATGCTTGTCGGTCTTGAGATCGACCTTGATCATCCGCAATTGCCGGGAGACGACGATGATCTCCTCTTCGGCCTGCATGGGGGCCTGCACGGGCGACGCGCTCTGCAGCAACAGCAGCAAGGGCAGAATCATCGGTCGCCTCTCCTCGGCGGGTGTTTTGCCGAAGCCTAGCAGGCGACGCGCGCGTTGCAATCGGGTGTGCGGCGAAGGGGACGGTTGCTCCCGCCGGGGCGCCCGTCGTGCGGCAGGACGCGACGCTTCCGGCCCGGCCGAAAATGTGCACAATCCCGGCAACCACCTTGCGCTGGTCGAGGATACGGTATACGAAATGCCAGCCTTTTGGAGGAACCTGTTCTCATGACTGCAGCCAAGACGCTTTGGACCGGCGTCTATCCCGCCGCGACGACCCAGTTCGGCGAGGATCTCTCGATCGATTTCGACGCCACCCAGCGGACCCAGACCGGACTGGTCGATGACGGCGTCGACGGGCTGATCCTGCTCGGTACCTGCGGCGAGAACAATTCGCTCGAGCCCGAGGAAAAGCGCCAGGTGCTGCGCGCCGGCGTGGAGGCGGTGGGGGGGCGCGTGCCGCTGGTCGCGGGCGTGTCCGAATTCACCACCGCACGCGCGATCGACTATGCCCGCGATGCGGAGAAGATCGGCGTCGACGCACTGATGCTGCTCCCGGCCATGGTCTATGTGCCGACCGCCGCCGAGCTGGAGGCGCATTTCCGCGCGGTGGCAGCGGCAACGTCGTTGCCGATCATGCTCTACAACAACCCGCCGGCCTATCGCGTCTCGATCGACACCGAGACGCTGGACCGCCTCACCGACGTGAAGAACATCGTCGCCGTCAAGGAAAGCGCGCCGGATCCGCGCCGGTTCACCGATCTCTTCAACCGCTATGGCGATCGCTACACGCTGATGGCCGGCCTGGACGACGTTGCGCTCGAAGGCCTGTTCCTCGGCGCCTCGGGCTGGGTGTCGGGCCTCACCAGCGCCTTCCCGGAAGAGTCGGTGCGGCTGGTCGCGGCGTTCAACGAGGGCCGGTTCGACGAGGCGCGGGCGATCTATCGCTGGTTCATGCCGCTGCTCCACCTCGATGCCGAGCACGACCTGGTCCAGTCGATCAAGCTCGCCGAGCAGATCATGGGCCGGGGCAGCGAGCGCGTCCGCCTGCCGCGTCTGCCGCTCGCCGGCGAGCGCCGCGCCCAGGTGATCGCCTGGGTCGAGGAAGCGGCGGCTACCCGGCCGAGCCGGCGCCAGGCCAAAGCGGCCTGATCGCCCCCATGCGCCGCACCTTCTTCTGCATCGACGGCCACACCGCGGGCAACCCGGTGCGGCTGGTGGCGGGCGGCGCGCCGCTGCTGCGCGGCGGCGACATGCTGGCGCGGCGTGCGGATTTCCTAGAGCGGTTCGACTGGATCCGCACGGGCCTCTGCTTCGAGCCGCGCGGGCACGACATGATGTCGGGCGGGTTCCTCTACCCGCCGACCCGCGACGACGCCGATTGCGGCATCCTGTTCATCGAGACTTCGGGCTGCCTGCCGATGTGCGGGCACGGCACGATCGGCATGGTCACCTTCGGGCTCGAGCACGGGCTGATCACCCCGCGCACCCCGGGGCAGCTGCGCATCGAGGTGCCGGCCGGCATCATCGACATCGCCTATGGCATGGAAGGCGGTCGGGTGCGCTGGGTGCGGATCCGCAACGTGCCCGCCTATGTCGCTGCCACCGGCATCGCAATCGACGTTCCGGGCTTCGGCCCGCTCTCGGTCGACGTCTCCTATGGCGGCAATTATTACGCGATCATCGAGCCGCAGGGGCCGTATACCGGGCTCGACGATCTCGGCGCCTCGCGCATCGTCGAGCTCAGCCGTACGATCCGCGAGCTGATGCGTGCGCAAGTAGAGCCGGTGCATCCGCTCGACGACCGTATCCGCGGGGTCAGCCACGTGCTCTGGGCCGACAAGCCCAGGGGCGAGGGAGCCGATGGCCGCAACGCCGTGTTCTACGGCGAGCGCGCGATCGATCGCAGCCCGTGCGGCACCGGCACGTCCGCGCGCCTTGCCCATCTCGAGCATCAGGGCCGGCTGAACGTCGGCGACCGCTTCGTCCATGAAAGCTATATCGGCAGCCGGTTCATCGGCCGGGTCGAGGAAGCGGTGATGGTGGGCGATCGCCCCGGCATCATCCCCTCGATCGAAGGCTCGGCGATCGCGACCGGCTTCAACACCATCTGGATCGACCGCGAGGACCCGTTCTGGGCCGGCTTCTCGGTCGTCTGATCACATATATTCACCGGGGGGCGCATGGGACTTTGGGGACCGATCAAGCCGATCGAACGCAGCACGGGCCATAGCGCGCATCGGCTGCGGCCCAGCCTGTCCTGGCCCCACCTGATCGCGCTGGGGGTCGGCGCGATCGTCGGCACCGGCATCTACACGCTGACCGGCGTCGGCGCCGAGCGGGCAGGGCCCGCGGTGATCCTCGCCTTCGTGATCGCAGGCGCGGTGTGCGCCTGCGCCGCGCTCGCCTATGCCGAGCTGGCGACGATGATCCCGGCGGCGGGCAGCGCCTATACCTATAGCTATTCGGTGCTCGGCGAGACGGTCGCCTGGGTGGTCGGCTGGAGCCTGATCCTCGAATATTCGCTGGCCTGCTCGGCGGTGGCGGTCGGCTGGTCGGGCTATCTGGTCGGCTGGCTGCAATCGGCCGGCGTGCACCTGCCGCCCTTGCTGCTGCAGGGCCCCCATGCCGGCGGCCTCGTCAACCTGCCGGCGGTGCTCGTCTCCTTCGCCATCGCGGGCATGCTGATGCTCGGTACCCGCGAGAGCGCGACGCTCAACATCGTGCTCGTCGTCATCAAGCTGGTGGCACTCGCCGTGTTCGTGGCGCTGGCGCTGCCCGGCTTCGATGTCGCGCATTTTCATCCGTTCATACCGCACGGCTTCGTCAGCCATGCCGAAGGCAGCACCACGCGCGGGGTGATGGCTGCCGCCGCCATTCTCTTCTTCGCCTTTTACGGCTTCGACGCGGTGGCCACCTCCGCCGAGGAAGCCAAGAATCCCGGACGCGACCTGACGATCGGCATCGTCGGATCGATGGCGCTGTGCACGAGCCTCTACATCCTGGTGGCGATTGCCGCGGTCGGGGCGATGCCGGCCTCGGTATTCGGCAATTCGCCCGAGCCGCTGGCGCTGGTGCTGCGCACGCTCGGCCACCCCTTCGCCGCCTGGGCGATCGCCGCCGCGGCGCTGGTCGCGTTGCCGTCGGTGATCCTGGTGATGATGTACGGGCAGAGCCGCATCTTCTTCGTGATGGCGCGCGACGGGCTGTTGCCCCGCGCCCTCGCCAAGGTCTCGCCGCGATCCGGCGCGCCGGTGCTGGTCACCGGCATCACCGGACTGTTCGTGGCGGGGGTGGCCGGCTTCCTGCGGCTCGACGAGATTGCCGAACTTGCCAATGCCGGCACGCTGATCGCGTTCATCGCGGTGGGCATCTGCATGATGCTGCTCCGCCGCCGCGCGCCCGAGGCGCCGCGCATCTTCCGCTGCCCGCAGCCCTATCTGGTCGGGACGCTTGCGGTGCTGGGCTGCCTCTACCTGCTCTTCTCGCTGCCGGAGAAGACCCTGGTACGCTTCCTGATCTGGAACGTTGCGGGCCTGGCCGTCTATTTCCTCTATGGCCGCGCGCGCAGCGTGCTGGCGCGCGGCTAAGGGCTCAGCCGTTCAGCTGGCGACGCAGATCGGCGAGGGTGCCCTCGATATGCGCACGGGCGAGGTCGCGGGCACGAAGGCCGTCGCCCCGTTCCCAGGCGGCGATCAGATCGGCATGCTCCAGATGTGCCCGGTCCTCGCGCCCGGCGGGCTCGAGATGCTTGTGGACGTAGCGCTCGGAGAGGATTTGCAGGCGCTCGACCAGCTGGGTGGTGAGCAGCCGCCCGCCGGGACGGACCAGCGCCATGTGAAAGTCGCGATTGCGCGCCGCCACCTCGTCGAGATGCTCGCCCGCGGCGAGATCGAGCGCCGCCAGCGCCTCGCGCGCCGCGGCACGGTCGGCATCGCCCGCGCTCGCCGCACCGGCGGCCACCGCATCCGGCTCGATCGCGAGCCGCAGCGCGTAGATTTCCTCCGCCTCGCTCGAAGACATGGCGCGGACGAAATAGCCCCGGTTCGCCTGGCCGATCAGCAGCCCTTCCTGCTCCAGCCGGGCCAGCGCCTCGCGCAGCGGGATCTTGCTGACGCCCAGCTGGTTGGCCAGCGCGTCCTGGCGGATCGCCTGATCGACCGGCAGCTTGCCGGAGACGATCTGCTCGCGAACGATCGTGAAGATCTGTTCCGAGAGCGTGCGGACGACGATGCTCATGCTGACTTTCCTTGCGGGAGACCTGGAATTTGCAGGCCATGCTCTACCGCAATCGGCAAGCGACTTTTCGCGCAACGGCCTACAAATACCGTATACCTATAGCATAAGATCGGCAAGGCGAAGTTGATGCAGCGCAAGATAACCGTGATCGGCGGCGGCGTCGTGGGTCTGACCAGTGCCCTTGCCCTGGCGCGCGCCGGCTGGGCCGTCCGGCTGATCGATGCCGATTCCGATCGACAGGCGGCATCGTGGGGCAATGCCGGGCATATCGCGATCGAGCAGGTCGAACCGCTTGCCTCCTGGGCGACGATCCGCAGCCTGCCGCGTCGGCGCTTCGGGGCAGGGGGTGCCGTGGCGCTGCCGCCCGGCGCGTGGCGCCACTGGCTGCCGTTCGGGATCCGGCTGGTCGGGGCCGCGCGGCCGGACGTGTTCGCGCGCGGGCAACGGGCGCTCTCCGGGCTGCTCGCCGCGGCGATGCCGGCCTGGCAGCGGCTGGCCGCCAGCCTCGAGGTGCCGGACCTGCTGCGCGTCCAGGGGCACATCGTCGCCTGGAGCGAGGCCGCCGCCGCAGAAGCCGGGCGGCGCGGCTGGCAGCATGCCGATACCGGCACCGCCACCTTCCGCGAGGTCACCGCCGCCGAGCTGCGCGAAGTGCCCGGCGTGCCGGCTGCAGGCGCCATCCGATTCACCAATACCGCGCAGATCGCGGACCTCGGCATGCTTGACCGCGCCTTGCGGGCTGCGCTGGTCGCCGCAGGCGGGGTGATCCTCCCGGCGCGCGCGACGGTGACTCTCGCGGGTGGGGAGGCGCGGGCCGCCGTCGACGGCATGCCGCTGGCAGGGGAGGGCCAGCTGCTGGTCACCGCGGGCGTCGCCTCGGGACGGCTGCTGGCTCCGCTCGGCCACCGCGTACCGATCATCGCCGAGCGCGGCTACCATGTCCGCGCTGCCGATCACGATTGGCCCGCCGACCTGCCGCCGCTGGTGTTCGAGGACCGATCGATGATCGTCACCCGCTATGCCGACTGCGTCCAGGCAGCGAGCTTCGTCGAGTTCGCCGGCATCGATACGCCGCCCGATCCCGCCAAATGGGAACGGCTCGAGGCGCAGGTCGCCGCGCTCGGCCTGCCGCTGCGCCCTCCCTTCACCCGCTGGATGGGCGCGCGACCGACGCTGCCCGACTATCTCCCAGCGATCGGCCGCAGCGCCCGCGCCGGCAACCTGCTCTACGCCTTCGGGCACCAGCATCTCGGCCTGACCCTCGCCGCGATCACCGGCGAAAGCATCGCCGCGCTCGCCGAGGGGCAGGGCGGCGCAATCGATCTGGCCCCCTTCGGCCTCCACCGTTTCGAAGCATGAGGAAGACAGCATGACCATCGGCGGATCCACCGCGGAACGCGAACTCGCCGCACTTGCCCCCTGGGCCGATCGCGCGCCCCCGATCTCCCTTGCCGAGCGCGAGGAGCGTCTCGCGCGCCTGCGCGCGCAGGTCGAAGTGATGGGCGCGCAGGCGCTGCTGGTGAACGCCGGCATGTCGCTGCGCTATTTCGCCGGCGTGCCCTGGGGCGCGACCGAGCGGCTCGTCGCGATGCTGGTGCCGCTCCACCGGGCGCCGATCATGATCTGCCCGCGCTTCGAGCTCGGCTCGCTCACCGCCGACATGGCGTTCGAGGCCGATATGCGCCTGTGGGAAGAGGATGAGGATCCCTTCGCGCTGGTCGCCGGCGCGCTGGACGGGGTGACGACGCTCGCGATCGACCCCGCGCTGCCCTTCCAGATGGCCGAGCGCCTCCGTCGCGCCGCGCCGAACGTCACGCTGGTCGACGGCGCCCCTGCCATCGACGGCTGCCGCATGCGCAAGTCGCCCGCCGAAATCGCGCTGATGCAGCAAGCCAAGACCATGACGCTGGCGGTACACCACGCCGCCGCGCGCATTCTGGCGCCCGGCATCACCACCGGCGCGGTCAAGCGCTTCATCGACCAGGCGCATCGCGCGCTGGGAGCGGCGGGCTCCAGCTTCTGCATCGTCCAGTTCGGCCATGCGACGGCCTTCCCCCATGGCCTTCCCGGCGAGCAGGCGCTGGAGGAGGGGCAGCTCGTCCTCATCGACACCGGCTGCACGGTGGAAGGCTACCACTCGGACATCACCCGCACCTATGCCTTCGGCCGGGTGTCGGACGAGGAACAGGCGATCTGGTCGCTGGAGAAGGAAGCCCAGGCCGCAGCCTTTGCCGCCGCCGAACTGGGCGCTCCGTGCGAGCAGGTCGATGCCGCGGCGCGTGCCGTCCTCGAGAAGGCGGGGCTTGGCCCCGACTATCGCCTGCCGGGCCTGCCGCACCGTACCGGCCACGGCATCGGCCTGTCGATTCACGAGCCGGCCTATCTGGTCCGCGGCGATCGTACGCCGCTCGATGTGGGGATGTGTTTCTCCAACGAGCCGATGATCGTCGTGCCCGATCGCTTCGGCATCCGCCTCGAGGATCACTTTCACATGACGGAATCGGGTCCGCGCTGGTTCACCGAGCCCCAGACGGCGATCGATCGGCTCGCCTGACCCCCGATTCTCGCCCTGCGGAAGGGCGATTCGGGCCCGATTCGCCGTGATTCGGCGCGCAAAGGTCATGAAATGGTCATGCGCGCCGAACTTTCCGAAGGCCAAAAATGGCGGATTTCCGAGGGTTTCATCGCCAGCGCGGGGGCAACCGCCACAAAAATGCAAAACGGTGTTGACGGGTGGGGGTGTCGGGCATAGAAGCCACTCCACCGACGCGGTGCTCTTCACTGAGGCAGCGGCGGTCAGCGAAATTCAGGCGCAGCGGCCGCCCCGAGAAAAAGGGGAAAGGCGCAGCGTCGATTTTTGTCGCTCTTTGACATTGTTGGTTTAGATGAAGGGACATGTGGGCGGCGGCTCCGGGTCTTGCAGCTTC
>NZ_CAJYTI010000026.1 GCF_913777625.1 uncultured Sphingomonas sp. | reverse complement strand
ACCGGCAATATAGCCGCGCCGATCTGGTCGATCAGACGATCCATACCGTCGAGCGCAATCTGGGCGAAGGCGCGCTGCTGGTCGCGATCGTGCTGCTGTTCGTGATGGGCAACTGGCGCGCCGCGCTGATCGTCGCGCTGGTCATCCCGCTCGCCTTTCTGGTGACGGTCAGCGGGATGCACGCCATCGGCCTGTCGGGCAATCTGATGAGCCTGGGTGCGCTCGACTTCGGGTTGATCGTCGACGGCGCGATCGTGGTGGTCGAGAACAGCCTGCGTCTGCTCTCCCTGCGCCGCGTCGAAAAGGGCGAGGAGCTCACCGCCGACGAACGCCGCGACACGGTGGCCCATGCCGCCCGCATGGTCGCGCGGCCGACCTGCTTCGGCATCGCGATCATCGCACTCGTCTATGTGCCCGTGCTCAGCCTGGGCGGGGTCGAAGGCAAGCTGTTCCAGCCCATGGCGCAGGCGGTGATGCTGGCGATCGTCGCCGGGCTATTCTGGACCTTCACCATCGTGCCGATGCTCTCGGCTTGGGCGTTGCGCGCGCCCGCCCGGCCGCATGGCGAGGATGCGCCCAAGGGCTTCGTCGCGGTCGCCGAGCGGGTCTATACCCCGGTACTGGAACGCTAGCTGCGTCACCCGGCAATCCTCGTCCTCGGGGCGCTGATGCTGCTGGCGGCGGCGTTCATCGCCTTCAAGTCGCTCGGCTCGCAATTCACGCCGCAGCTGGACGAGGGCGCGATCACCGCGATGGTCTATCGCCCGGTCGGCATGTCGCTGGAGCAGAGCCTCGCCATCGAGCAGGCGACCGAGCGCGCCATCCGCCGCAAATTCCCGCAGGTCAGCCATACCTTCTCGCGCATCGGCACCAGCGAGGTCGCGACCGACCCAATGCCGCCCAACGAGAACGACCTCTATATCTTCTACAAGCCGCTGAAGGACTGGCCGACCGGCGACGGAATGCCTCGTACCAAGCAGGAACTGATCGCCGGGATCGAGAAGGTCGCGCGCCAGGTCTATCGGGGCCAGAATCTCGAATTCGCTCAGCCGATCGAGATGCGCTTCAACGAGATGCTGGAGGGCGTGCGCGCCGACGTGTCGGTCAAGATTTATGGCGACGATTACGACGTGCTGGAACGCGCCGCCGGACAGGCCAAGGCGATCCTCGAAAAGCTGCCCGGCACCGAGGGCGTCGAGTTCGAGACGGCCGGCCGCCCCAAGAGCATCGTGGTCGAACTGGACCGTGCAGCGCTGATCCGCCTGAACCTGGGCGCGCAGGCGGTCAACGACGCGATCCGCGACGCGCTGGCAGGGGCCGAGGTCGGCTTCATCCCGCACGGCCCCGCCCGCCACGCCATCGTGATCCGCATGCCGGACTCGCTGCGCGCCGATCCGGCGGCGATCCTGGCGCTGCCCCTGCGGGTCGGCGACTATGGCATGGTGCCCCTGTCGCGCGTCGCCCGGCTGAAGGAAACCCGCATCGTCGAGCCGATCCTGCACGACGACACCAACCGCCGCGCCGCGCTGATGGTCAATCTGTCGACCAGCGATCTGGCGGGCTATGTCCAGCGCGCCCAGGCCGCGATCAACGGGCAGGTCAAGCTGCCCCCCGGCTATCGCATCGAATTCGGAGGGCAATATCACCAGCTGGAGGCCGCGCAGAAGCGCCTGTCGATCGTGGTGCCCGCCGCGCTGATCCTGATCTTCGCACTGGTCTATGCGGCACTGGGCAGCGTACGCGAGGCGGCGATCGTCTATACCGGCATACCCTTCGCGGTGACGGGCGGCGTGCTGGCGCTATGGCTGCGCGGCATGCCCTTTTCGATCACGGCGGCGATCGGCTTCATCGCGCTGTCGGGCATCGCGATGCTCAACGGGCTGGTGCTGATCGACCATATCAACAGCTTGCGCGACGGACGCGAGGGTGATCCGCTGCCCGCCGAGGAGGCCGTGCGGCGCGGTGCGCATGACCGGTTGCGCCCGGTCCTGTCGACCGCGCTGGTCGCCTCGGTCGGGTTCATCCCCATGGCGATCGCGACCGGATCGGGGGCGGAGGTCCAGCGGCCGCTCGCCACCGTGGTCATCGGCGGGATCATCACCTCGACGATCCTCACCCTGGTCCTGCTGCCCAGCCTCTATGCCTGGATCGAGCGCCGCCGCCCGTCCTCCACCGATCGCAACGACACGGCGACGCCCGCCGAGGCCTGACGCCGGTCGCGCCGACAGCGAGAACCGGCGCGGACCGCGCGTGAACGGTAAAGGGGCTCAGGCCGCGACGCCCCCCGCCGTGCGCCGATGGCGATGCTCGTCCAGGCTGGAGACGTTGGTGACGCCCCGCGCGCCGCCCCCGGCGATCGTGAACTGCGCCATCTGCCGGGAGAGTTCGTCGGCCTCTTCGGCCAGGCTCCTGGCGGCGGCGGTGGCCTCCTCGACCATCGCCGCATTCTGCTGCGTGACCATGTCCATCTGGCCGACGGCGGTATTGACCTGCTGAAGCCCGGTGCTCTGCTGTTCCGCCGAGGTGGCGATGTCGCCGATCAGCTGGTTGATCTCGGTGATGCGCGAGACGATGCGGCTGAGCGCCTGACCGGTTTCATGGACCAGCCCGACCCCCGCATGGACCTGCTGGGCCGACACCGAGATCCGCTCCTTCACCTCCTTGGCGGCATCCGCCGACCGCTGCGCCAGCGCCCGCACCTCGGAGGCCACGACCGCAAAGCCCTTGCCCGCATCCCCGGCCCGTGCGGCCTCGACCCCGGCGTTGAGCGCGAGCAGATTGGTCTGGAACGCGATGCCGTCGATGACCGAGATGATGTCGGAGATTTCGGTCGAGGCGCGCTCGATCCCGTTCATCGCGACCATCGCATCCTCCATGATCCGGCCGGAATGCTGGACCTCGTCCTTGGCCTGGCCGACCATCTCGCGCGCCAGCCCCGCCTGCTCGGCGGTCTTGCGAACGGTTGTCGTGATCTCGTCCATCGCGGCTGCGGTTTCCTCCAGGCTGGCCGCCTGTTGCTCGGTCCGCTGCGACAGGTCGTCCGATGCCTGGCGGATGTCGGAAGCGCCGTTGATGATGCCGCCCGTCGACACCAGGACCTGCGACATCGCGCCCTGCAACGCATCAGCGGCACGGTTGAAGTCGCTCTTGATCGCGGCGAAGGGGCCGTCCAGGTCACGGTTCAGGCGCGACGCCAGATCGCCTTCCGCCAGCTTGGAGAGCGCCGCCCCTACGCTGTCGACGATCAGCGTCGTCTGCGCCGTCTTGGCGCGGTCGGCGGCCAGCAACTGCCCGCGCAGGGCATCGAGCGCCATCGCCAGTCGACCGACCTCGTCGCGGCGATCGTCATCGACAACCGACGTCGCCGTCATGTCGCCGCTCGCCAGCGCAGTCAGGCCGGTGGTGACCGCATTCACCGGCCGCGCGATCTGCCGGACCAGCAGGACCAGAATGGCGAGCGCCAGCACCAGGCTGAGGATCATGCCACCGAAGATCGCCTGCGAGATGGTCGCGAACGCCTCGGCCTGCGACGCCTGCCGCTTGGCGAGCAGCGCATTTTCCGTGGCGATCACGCCGCCCACCTGCGCGCGCAGCCGGTCCATCAGCGTCTTGCCCAGACCCGTCGCGGTGCTGGCGCGTGCGGTCGCCTGGGTGGCCGCCGTCGCCATCAGCGCGATATTGGGTTCGGCCACCTCGTTGCGCCAGCGCCGGGCGAGCGCCGCGATCTCGGCCAGCCGCGCCTGCTGTTCGGGATTGTCGCTGGTCAGTCGACGCGCCGTTTTCACCGTCTCGGCAAAGTCGGCCCCGCCCTGCGCATAAGGTGCCAGGAAATTGCGATTGTCGGTCAACAGATAGCCGCGCAGGCCGGTCTCCTGATTGACCATCGCCTCGATCAGTTTGCTCGACGCCAGAATGACCTTGTACGTGTGTTCGTTGATCGCGGTCGTCTCACGAACCTGATTCTTCTTCGTATAGACGACGAAGTTCATGCTCAATGTCAGCGCCAATATAATACCCAGACACAGGGCAAGCTTCCTCACCATCGAAAGGTTATCAAAAAAGCGCATGGGACAATATCCTGATAATCCACCCGCGGCACCGTACATTGGGCCGGAGGTCAAGCCTTACACATATCGCGGCGACAGGCCGCCTAGATCAGAGGCAGATATTTCGACATGACCGTTCGCACCCGACTTGTTGAAATCGGGCGCGATTGAACATCCATTTCATTAACAAACCAAAAGTCATCGAAAAAACTGGCCGATCGCGCCGCCGACCGCATCGGACGCGATTTTTTCCGTTTTAGGGAACCAATTTCGACGCCCGGACAGGTGGCATCAGTCGATCTCGCGCGTGATCGGATAGCGCAGAGGATAGGGATGCCCCGGCCCGGCCCGCGCATAGAGCCAGGCGAGACGGGCATCGGGATCGGCGGCGAAAGACGGTTCCTCCCGCAGCTTCGCCTCGAACGCCGCCTTCACCGTCGCATCGGTCGCCAGCACATGCTCGCCCAGCGCGGCCAGGATATAGGCATCCGTGTCGGGCGCGGGCGCCAGCATCTCGGGAAAGAAGCCCCAGGCCAGGAAGGAATCCTGGCTTTCCGGCTCCAGCAGCGATGCGGCCAGCAGGCCGAGCGGCTGGTCGGCGGGCACGCGTACACTGCCCGCAGGCATCACCTCCGCCGCCCGTTCATGCGCGAACCGCGCGGTGATCGGATAGCGACCTTCCTTGGGCTGCTGCACCTGCGGATCGATCAGCCTCACCCGGTCGACGACCTGCGTGCGGGGAGCCGCGATCGTGTCGAACGCGATGCCGTGCAGCCGCAGCCGCTCGATCACCTCGGTCTGCGACGGCGGCACCCACCAGGCGGTCGGCAGACGGACCGTCTCGGTCGGCGTCTGGCCGATGATCGGCATGCGGAAGGTGACGGGCCGACCCAGCCAGCGCTGCTCGGCGCGCCCCGAGGCGGGCGAAATGGTGGTGTCGAACGCCACGCCCTTGAAGCCATCGACCCAGCCGATCGGCGTCGGCGCGGGCTTCCAGCGGGTCAGCAGTTCGGCGGGACGGCTGGCGCGATCCGCCTCCTTGGCGGCGATGATGCGCGCGGCATCGGTCGCAGCGATCTTCAGCGCCGCCTCGATCAGGACATAGGTGCCGAGCACGCGCCGCCGATACGGCTTGAGCATATGGTTCTCGACCAGAACCGTCGGCATCGCGATGAAGTCGCCATAGCCGGTCGAATAGCGCGGCCCTTCGGGGCTGTAGCGGATGCCCTTGTCGGGCTGGCGGACGTCGATCGGGCTGGGATAGATGGTCGGGACATGCCCGGCCGCGGTCAGCGCCCGCGACACGGCGGGACCGAAGCGGCCCTCCAGCCAGGCGGCGGTCGCCCGGTGGCGCGCATAGCGCCCCCAACCGGCATAGGTGAAGGTCACGTCATACTGCATGTCGAAGCCTTCGCTGACATGGCAGTCGATATAGAGGATCGGGTCGAGAGAGCGGATCAGACCGATCATCGCCCGCGATTCCGGCGCGTCGAGCTTGGCATAATCGCGGTTCAGGTCGATGTCCCGCGCATTGGCATCGCGCCCCTTTTCGGCGGGGCCACGGATATGCGGATAGTTATAGGTGCTTCGCTGTTCGTGCCCGTCGATATTATAGACCGGCACGAAGACCAGATCGACCTTGTCGAGCAAGTCGTCCTTGCCGCGCAGCGCGATGTCGCGCAGCAGCATCAGCCCGGCATCCTTGCCGTCAATCTCCCCCGCATGGATGCCGCCCTGGACCAGCACGACGGGCTTCGCCGCCCCTCCCTTGCTGGCCCGGACATAGATCATCTCGCGCCCCTCGGTAGTGCGGCCGAAGCCCTTCACCGTGATGAGCGGCGACGCGGCGGCCAGGCGCTCCAGCCATGCCCGGACCTCGGCATAGCGCGGCGTCGTGCGGAACCCTGCCGCCTCGGCCGGGGTGATCCACGGATCGTCCGCCGCGACGATCAGGCCCTCGCTCGCCCCCGTCCACGGCATGGTCGGCGGCAGGATCGCATCGGGCAGTCCCCCCGCCGCTCCCCCCTGCGCCGCAACCGGATCAACCGGCGCGACCACCATGCCGAGCATGGCAGCCAGGGGCATAAGGCGAAAAGGCAGCGTGCAAGAGTGCGTCACGATCATGATCCTGTCGTGCGCCATCCTCGATGACGCAGGGGGCATAAGGCGCGCCTGTTGCCGGATATGACACAACAAGACAATATATCATTTCATTCTATGCACCCCCCGGAACATGGCCGACACGTTGCTCCGCCGCGCGGCGGCCGCCCGCCGATCTCGTTCGGGCAAGGCGAATTGGCGCGGGAAGTGGCGGGCCATCCGCGCAACGGCCCGATCGGCATTCCCAATGCGGCTCGGGCTCGAACCGATCGACGTTCAGCCCCCCTCTTCCCTCTCCCCTGGACAGGGGAGAGGGTTAGCGGAGCTTGCCAGCGTGCGGGCTGGCGCAGCTTGGGTGAGGGGTTGAGCGAGCCTTTGGCTCGCGCTCGCTTAGGCGAGCCTTCACCCCTCACCCAGCTCCGACTAAGCCTTTGCTTTCGCAAAGACCAAGTCTGCGCAACCCTCTCCCCTCTGCGAGGGGCGAGGGGAAAGGGGCATGACCGAATGTCGACCAACTCTAGGACTTGCGTGTCCACCACCCGCCGCCAAGCGCCTGATAGAGCAGGACCGTATCGCTCAACCGCTGCGAGCGTGCCTGGACGAGGGCGGATTGCGTGCCCAGCCAGGCGGCTTGCAGGTTGAGCGTCGCCGCACCGCTGACCTGCCCCAGCCGCGCCTGATCCTGCGCGATGGCGAGTGCGTGGCGCGCCGCCTGATCCGCCTGCGCGGCGGCGCGAAGGCCTTGCGCGTCGGCGGACACGGCCTGGAGCACATCCGCGACATTCTGCATCGCCGACAGCACGGTCGAGCGATATTGCGCCTTGGCCTGGTCGAGCGTGGCCTCGGCGGCGCGTTGCCGCTTGAGCAGCGTGCCGCCCTCGAAGATCGGCTGGAGCAGGCCGCCGGTCAGCGACCAGAAGGGATTGCCGTCGCGGAACAGCGTCGACAGGCCGGTCGAGGTGCCGCCCGCCGCGCCGTTGATCGAAAAGCTCGGCAGCCGCGCGGCGATGGCGACGCCGACCTGCGCCGAGGCATAATGGAGATTGGCCTCGGCCGCGCGGATGTCCGGGCGCTGCGCGACCAGTTCGGAGGGGAGCGAGACCGGCAGCTCGGCGGGCAGGTGCAGCGCGTCGAGATCGGGCGCGACGAAATGCTCGGCCGGATAGCGACCGGTCAGCACCGCCAGGAAGTCGCGTGCCTGCGCCTGCTGCTTCGTCAGGGTCGGCAATGTCGCCTCGGCCTGGGACAGCGCCAGCTGCGCCGCCGCCACATCCGCGCCGCTCGCCGCCCCCAGCCTGAGCTGCGCCTGCACGATGTCCCGATAGCGGCGGTCCGCGGCGATCACGTCGCGCGTCATCGCGATCTGGCGGTCTAGGCTGGCGAGCGTGATCGCGGTGTTGGCGACATTGGTCGTGACGGTCAGGAACGCCGCCTCGGTCTGGAAACGCTGCGCCTCGGCCTGGGCCTTGGCCCCCTCCACCCCGCGGCGGATACCGCCGAACAGATCGGGGGTGTAGCTGGCCGTCGCGCCCGCCGTGTAGAGGGTGAAGATGTCCGAATTGTCGTTGAGCGGCGATTGCAGGACGCCCGCATTCTTCTGCCGCTCGACCTGGGCATTGACGCCGATGGTCGGGAACAGGCTGCCGCGCTGTGCCAGATAGGTCTGCCGGGCCGCGCGCAACGCCGCCTTGGCGCTTTCCACGTCCGGGTTGTGCGCCAGCGCATCCTCCTCCAGCGCATCGAGCGCGGGCGAGCCGAACTGCGTCCACCAGCGATAGGAGAGCGCCCCGCCCCAGCGGAAGCTCTGCGCCGCGCCGCCCGCGACCGGGGCGGCCTCGGTCTGCGCGGGCAAGGCGGTCGGCGTGTAGGCGCTCGCGCTCGGGGCGGCGGGCGTGTGGAAATTCGGGCCGACCGCGCAGCCACCAAGCATCAGGGCCAGCATCAGGCAGGGCTTGCGGCGCATCAGTTCGCCTCCTCCGCATCATCGTCTTCGAGGATCGGCCGGGGCCGTCCGGCGGGCGAGAACATCTCGATCAGCACCGGCAGGACCAGCAGGATCAGCGCGGGAGCGAGCAGGATGCCGCCCACCACCACCAGGGCCAGCGGCCGCTGCACCTGCGCGCCGATCGCGGTCGACATCGCGGCGGGCAGCAGGCCGAGGCAGGCCGCCAGACAGGTCATCAGGACCGGCCGCAACCGCGTCTCCGCCGCCTGGACCAGGGCCTGGCTCCGCTCGATCCCGCGCTCGACCAGTTCGTGGAAATAGGACAGGACGATCACCCCCTCCATCGCCGCGATACCGAACAGCGCGATGAAGCCGATGGCGGCGGACACGCTGAACGGCGTGCCGGTCAGGGCCAGCGCGAAGATGCCGCCGATCACGGTCATCGGCAGGACGCTCGACACCAGCAGGGTCTCGGTGATCGACGAGAAATGGAGGAACAGCAGCAGCCCGATCAGCACCAGGGTGATCGGCACGATCACCTCCAGCCGGTCGAGCGCGGCCTGAAGATCGCCAAACTCGCCCACCCATTCCAGATGCTGACCGTCGCCCAGCTTCACCTGCGTCGCGACCGCCTTTTGCGCATCGGCCACCGCGCCGCCCAGATCGCGTCCACGCACGCTGAACTTGATCGGGATATAGCGGGTCTGCTGCTCGCGATAGATGAAGGACGGGCCGGAGATCAGCTTGACGCTGGCGACATCGCCCAACGGCACCTGCGTCGTGCCGCCGCTGGCATTGGCGACGCCGATCGGGATGGCGCGCAGGTCGTCCAGCGTCGCACGCTGCGCGGTGTTCAGGCGGACCATGATCGGGAAGTTTCGGTCGCTGCCCTTCTCGTACAGATTGCCCGCCGCCTGGCCGCCGATCGCCGCCTGGACCACCGCGTTGACGTCGCCGGGCGCAAGGCCGTAGCGCGCCGCCTTTTCGCGATCGACGTCGATCTTGACCGTCGGCTGGCCCAGCGAATTGAAGATCGACAGGTCGGTGATGCCCGGCACCTTCGCCATCGCCGCCTTCACCGCCTCGGCGCTGCGTTGCAGGCTTTCCAGGTCGTTGCCGTAGAGCTTGACCGAATTCTCGCCCTTCACGCCCGAGGCGGCTTCTTCGACATTGTCCTCGATATATTGCGAGAAATTGAAGTCGACCCCGGCGAAATTGGCCGCCAGTTTGCGGTTCATGTCGTCGGTCAGCTTTTCCTTGGTCATGCCGCTCGGCCATTCGCTGCGCGGTTTGAGCGGCACGAAGAATTCGGTGTTGAAGAAGCCGGTGGCGTCGGTGCCGTCATCGGGGCGGCCATGCTGCGAGATGACGGTCGCAACCTCCGGGTAGCTCGCCAGGATGCGGCGCATATGGTTCACATAGTCGTCGCCCGCCGCCAGCGAGACCGATTGCGGCATGGTCGCGCGGATCCAGAGATTGCCCTCCTCCAGATGCGGCAGGAATTCCAGGCCCAGGCCGTGCGCGGCGACCACCGCCAGCAGGAACAGCGCGCCCGCGATGGTCAGGGTGACGGCGCGTGCGCGCAGCGCCAGGTGCAGCAGCGGATGATAGACCGAATGCAGCCAGCGCACGATCGCCGTCTCGCGCTCCTCCAGGTCAAGGCCGAGCAGGATCGCCGACAGGGCGGGCGACACGGTGAAGGTCGCGACCAGCCCGCCCGCAATGGCATAGGCATAGGTGCGCGCCATCGGCCCGAAGATATGCCCCTCGATCCCCGTCAGGGTGAACAGCGGCAGGAAGGACATGATGATGATCGCCGCCGAGAAGAAGATGGCGCGGTTCACCTCGCCGCTTGCCTCGGCGATGACGGCGATCTTGCGCGCCATCAGCTTGTCCTTGCGCAAGCGGACATTGGGCGCCTCGGACAGATGGCGGAAGATATTCTCGACCATGATGACCGTCGCGTCGACGATCAGGCCGAAGTCGATCGCACCGACCGACAACAGATTGGCGGACTCGCCGCGCGCCACCAGGATCATGACGGCGGTGAACAGCGCGAAGGGGATGGTCGCCGCGACCACGATCGCGCTGCGCAGATTGCCGAGGAACACCCACTGGATCAGGAAGATCAGGATCACCCCGAACAGCAGATTGTGCATGACCGTGTGGGTGGTCAGGTCGATCAACTGGCTGCGGTCGTAGATGCGCTCGATCTTCACGCCGGGCGGCAGGATGTTGGAATTGTTGATCTTCTGCACCTCCGCCTCGACGGCGGCGATGGTCGGCGAGCTCTTCTCGCCCCGGTGCATCAGGACGATGCCCTCGACGATGTCATTGTCCTGATCCTGGCCCGCAATGCCCAGGCGCGGCAGATGGCCGACGCCGACCTTCGCCACGTCGCGCACGAAGACGGGCGCGCCGTTGACGGTCTTCAGGAAGGTGTTGCGGATCTGGTCGGGCGACTGGATCAGGCCGACGCCGCGCACGATCGCCGCCTTGGGGCCAAGGTCGATGGTCTGGCCGCCGACATTGATATTGGCGTTGTTCAGCGCCTGAAGCACCTGGCCCAGCGTCAGGCCGTTCGCCATCAGCGCCTGCTTGTCGACCTCGACATCATAGGTCTTGGTCTTGCCGCCCCAGCCCGACACGTCGATCACGCCCGGCACCGCCTTGAACCGGCGCTCCAGCATCCAGTCCTCGATGGTCTTCAGGTCGGTCACCGAATAGCCGGGCGGGCCGACGACGCGGTAGCGATAGATTTCGCCGATCGGGCTTTCGGGCGACAGCTGCGGCTGGACGCCGCCGGGCAGCGGCGACAGCTGGCTCAGCTTGTTGATGACCCGCTGCTCGGCCTCTTCATAGGTATAGTCATAGGTGAACTGCACCTTCACGTCGGACAGGCCGAACAGCGAGATGGTGCGCACCGTCTTCACATGCGGGATGCCCGCCAGCTGGATTTCGATCGGGATCGTGATGTTGCGCTCGATCTCCTCGGCCGACTGCCCCGGATATTGGGTGATGATGTCGACCAGCGGGGGAACGGGATCGGGATAGGCCTCGATATTCAGGCGGCTGAAGGCAAAGCCCCCCGCCCCCAGCATGATGACGAGGAAGAGCAGGACCAGCCAGCGGCGCTTCAGCGCGAAATTGACGACGGCGCCCATCGGATCAGTCTCCGCCGTTCGCGCGGTCGATGAAGACCGAGCCCGCGGTCACGACCTGCTCGCCGGGGGCCAGGCCTTGCGTCACCGTCACCGCATCACCCGTGCTGGTGCCGGTGCGGATCGCGCGCAGCGACAGGCTGTGCCGCTCGGGATGCGCGACCCAGACATGCGCGTCGTCGCCTTCGTAGAGGACGGCGATCGCCGGGATTTCGACCGCCTGCACGGTCGCCCCGTCGGACAGCCGCGCGCTGGCGAACATATTGGGGCGCAGCGCGCCGTCCGGGTTGGCGATCTGCGCGCGGACGACGATGCGGCGGGTATTGGGATCGACGACCGGCGCAACATAATAGACGCGCGCGTCGAAGCGACGCCCCGGAAAGGCGGGGACCTGGACCGACAGCAGCGCGCCGCGCCGCAGCTTGCCCGCATCCGCCTCGCGCACATTGGCGACCAGCCAGACATGCGACAGGTCGCTGATGGTGAACAGCGGCGTGCTCGCCCCGGCCGCCGCGCTTTCGACATATTGGCCGACGCCGGCATTGCGCGCGGTGACGGTGCCGTCGATCGGACTGCGCACGATCGCCTCGTCCCGGCCGCTGCCGCCCGCACCGCCCAGCCCCAGCACCTGAAGCCGCCCGCGCGCCGCCGACAGCTGCGCCTCGCTGCTCGCCAGCGTGCTGCGCGCATTGGCGAGGTCGGACTGGGCCTGCTGCACGTCGCGCTGCGCCGCGCCCTGCACCGCCAGCAGCGCCTGTTGCCGCGCGGCATTGGCCTCGGCGGTGGTCAGCGCCTTGCGCGCGGCGACGACGGCGGCCTGCGCCGTGGCGATGTCGCTACGCCCCTGCACCAGTTCGGAGGCGGCGATGGCATAGATGGGCTGGCCGCGCCGGACCACGTCGCCCGGCTTCACGAAGATCTGCGAGATCCGCCCCGTGAACGGCGAGAAGAGCTGCGTCGTCCGATCGTCATCGGTCGCGATCTGGCCGTCGGTCAGCAGCGCGGGCGCATATTGGTCGCCGCCTGCCTTTACGAAGCGCAGATTGGCCCATTGCTGATCGGTCGGCCGGAACTCGCCGGGGGGCAGTGCGTCCTTGCGGGCGGGCGCGGCGTCCTGGGACGAGGAACAGGCACCCAGCATCAGAGCCAGGCTGACGGGGGCAAGCGCGGTCCAGAGCCGCCGGTCGCGGGGAAAGCAGGTCATGCCCTTCGCGGTAGAGAGCGGCCCGGTTTATCGGCAATCGCCCAGCCGTATCGGCCCGCTATACCTTGGTATATCCACCCACGTCTCGACGGTGGCCCCTGCGGCTTGATAAGGCGGGACCATGCACCGAAAGGATCATGTCCCGCCCGATGGCCGCGTCCTGCGCTGGATGACCGGCGCGCTGGTCGCCGCGCTGATCCCCGGCATCTTCACGGTCGACGTGATGACCGACCGGGTGCTGGCGGTCGCGGTCCTCTATATCATTCCCATCCTGTTGTCGTTGCGCGTCTTTGCCCCGGCGCGGGTCATGGCGCTGGCGGGCCTGTGCGTCGTGCTGACGATGCTGGGCAGCCCGCTGACCCGGTTCGGCATGACCGAGGCAGGGATGGTCAACCTGGCGATCAGCCTGATCGCGATCGTCACCACCGGCTATCTGGGCCAGCGGATGCTGGCGCACGAGGCCGCCTCGCACGAGGCGCGCGCGCATATGCGGCGGCTGTCGCGGATCGGCAATCTGGGCGAGCTCGCCTCCTCGATCGCGCATGAGGTGAACCAGCCGCTGGCCGCCATCGCCAGCAGCGCGGGCGCGGGCCGCCGCTGGCTCGATGCCAGCCCGCCCGACCTGATCCGCGCCCGCGAGTCGCTCGACCGGATCGCCCGCGACGCCGCGCGCGCGGGCGAGGTGGTGACCGGGGTCCGCCGCCTGGCCAGCCGCAAGCCGTCGACGCCCGGCTGGACCGACATGGCCGAACTGGTCGAGGAGTGCGTCGCCATCGCCCGCGCCGAGCTGGACCGGCAGCAGATCCGCCTCGACCTCGAAGGGCCCGACGACGCCCTGGTCGTCTGGGCCGATCGGGTGCAGATCCAGCAGATCCTCGTCAACCTCCTCATCAACGCGATCGAAAGCGTGGCGCAGAACGGCGCGGCGGAGCGGCGCATCGTGCTGACGACGGGGCAGGCGGCGGGTTTCGTCACCCTGTCGGTCGCCGATACCGGCGCGGGCCTGTCGTCCGAGGCGATGGGTCATTTGTGGGAGCCCTTCTGGACCAGCAAGGAGGGCGGCGTCGGCCTGGGCCTGACGATCAGCCGGACCATCGCCGAGGCGCATGGCGGCGCGCTGGAATGCCGCCCGCGCGGCGGGCGCGGCGCGGTGTTCGAGCTGCGCCTGCCGCTGACCCCGGAGCCCGGTCATGCCTGATCCAGCCGCCGACGGCCCGCTCGTCCGCATCGTCGACGACCAGTTCTCGGTGCGCGAGGCGGTGGTCGACCTGTTCGCCTCGGTCGGGCTGGCCGCGCGCGGCTATGCCTCGGTCGCCGAGTTCCGGCAGGTGGACGATCCCACCCGGCCGGGCTGCATCGTCCTCGACGTGCGGATGCCGGGTAGCAGCGGTTTCGATCTGCTCGCGACCATGACGGCCGAGGAACAGACGCTGCCGGTGGTGTTCGTCACCGGACATGGCGATATCGCGATGGCGGTGCGGGCGATGAAGGCCGGCGCGGTCGATTTCCTGCCCAAGCCGTTCAACGACCAGCAACTGATCGACGCGGTCAACGCCGCGATCCGTCAGAACGCCACCCGCCGTGCCGAGGCACGCACCACCGCCGACGCCGCCCGTCGCCTCGCCAGCCTGAGCGAGGGCGAGGCCGATGTGCTGCGCCTGACCGTCGAGGGGTTGCGCATCAAGCAGATCGCCGACCGGCTCGACATCAGCGAGATCACGGTCAAGACCCGCCGCGCCCGCGTGATGCAGAAGCTGGAGGTCGGATCGCTGATCGACCTGCTGCGGCTCTACGACCGGAGCCGGTGACGCGCGGGGCCGATCGCGCGGCGAGGCCCTTTTCAAATGTCGGAGTTATCGGCTAGACTCCCCGTGATAGCCGGTCGCTCTCGACCGCGCCCGAACGATCCGGCGCGACCGATCCCGCAAGCAGGACGGCGGCCCATGGCGGAGGATGTGCATTGCTGACCCGACGTTTGTTCATGGCCGGGGCGACCGCCGCCGCCGCGACGCCTTCCCTCCTTCAGGCCAAAAGCGCGCCGACGATCGTCAATCCGGTCGTCCGCCAGCGCGCCGATGCGCAGGTGTTCCGCCACACCGATGGCTGGTATTACATGACCGGCTCGGTGCCCGAATATGACCGGCTAGTGCTGCGCCGCTCGAAGACGCTGGCGGGGCTGTCGACCGCGCCGGAGAAGGTCCTGTGGCGGCATCTGAAGAGCGGGCCGATGTCGGGCTTCATCTGGGCGCCCGAGCTGCATCTCGTCGACGGCCACTGGACCATGTATTTCGCCGCAGGGCCCAGCGGCGGCGGCGAGGACGTGTTCCGCATCCGCACCTATGCGGTGGTCTGCGACGGCCGCGATCCGATGACGGGCAGCTGGTCGGTGCTCGGCCAACTGCAGACCCCGTGGGACAGCTTCAACCTCGATTCCACCAGCTTCGTCCACAAGGGCCGGCGCTACCTGGCCTGGGCGCAGCGCGAGCCGGGTATCGACACCAACTCGAATCTCTACCTCGCGCCGCTCGCCTCGGCGCTGACCCTGGCGGCGAAGCCGGTGCGGCTTTCGGTCCCGACGCTCGACTGGGAAATCCGCGGGTTCAAGGTGAACGAGGCGCCGGCGGTCCTCGCCCGCAACGGCAAGCTGTTCCTGACCTATTCGGCGAGCGCGACCGATTCGCGCTATTGCCTGGGGATGCTAACCTGCCGCGCCGACGCGGACCTGATGGATGCGGCCAACTGGTCGAAGTCGCCGGTGCCGGTCTTCAAGACGTCGGTCGAGCACAAGATTTTCGGCCCGGGCCACAACAGCTTCACGGTCGACGAGCAGGGCCGCGACGTGCTGGTCTACCACGCCCGCGATTATGACCAGATCCAGGGCGATCCGCTGTTCGACCCCAACCGCCATACGCGAATGCAGTATTTCCGCTATGCCGCCGACGGCACCCCGATCTTCGGCGCGCCGGTAGCGAACGGCCCCCTGCGGCGCGGCTAAGCCGACGGCACGCCGGTCCGCCCCCAGCGCCGGCCTGCATCGATGATATTACTCTGATAAATAAAAGCTGATTCGGTCGTCGGATGGCGCCTTTCAGCCTTATTTTTCGTGGTATCGCTAACAGTTGTGTCAAATTTGCAACTGCCTTGCTGAAATATGCCGGACTAATGGGCGTCGCACAACCGTCGCTGCTTGCCGCCTCCGCGCATCCTGATATGCAAAAGTCCGAGTAATGAGCGCCACAAGAGCGTCGTCTCATTGAACCTTCAGTCGTGGGGAGGATACCAGATGGTGTCGAAATTGCTGTTTCTGGCTTCGGTTTCCGTGGCGTCGATCGCGATCAGCGGTCAGGCGGAAGCCCAGGCCAACCTCGTTTCCGGCGGCGATGCGCAGCAGCAGGCCGGGACGCCGCAGGACCCGGTAGCCGACGAGATCGTCGTCACCGGCGTGCGCGCCTCGATTCTCGGCGCGCTCAACCGGCGCCGCGAATCGACCCAGATCGTCGACTCGATCGTGGCCGAGGACGTCGGCAAACTGCCCGACAACAACGTGGTCGAGGCGCTTCAGCGCGTCACCGGCATCCAGGTGACCGATCGCGGCCAGGGCGAAGCCGCCGGCATCCAGATCCGCGGCCTGCCCGACGCGCTGACCACGCTCAACGGCCGCAACATCTTCACTGCAGCCGGCCAGTCCTTCTCGCTGCAGGACGTCTCGGCCAACCTCATCCAGCGCGTCGACGTCTACAAGACCCGCGCGGCCGACCAGATCGAGACCGGTCTTGCCGGCCAGGTCGATGTGGTGACGCGCCGCCCGTTCGACTTCAAGGGCTTCGCCGTCTCCGCGCTGGTCCGCGGGATCTACGACCAGGAAGCCGACAAGATCAATCCGAACGCCGCGCTGCTGATCAGCGATCGCTGGGAAACCGGGATCGGCGATATCGGCCTGCTGGTGAACGGCAGCTACACCCGCTCCAAGTTCCGCACCATGTCGACCACGGCGGGCGCGTTCGTGCCGTTCGCGACGCTCAACCCGCCGGCCGGCACTGGTCTCACCGGCTTCCAGCGCATCTTCCCGGCGGCGACCGATCCCAAGACCGGCGCGTTCCTCTCCGGCCCGGGCGTGGGCGACTGGCAGGTCGGCACCCAGACGGGCCTGCCGACCGCGGTGGGATCGACCCTGCCGGTCAACGGCATCGCCACGCCCTATTGGCTGTCGCGCGACGCGGTGTTCAGCTCCGACCTCTACGGCAAGCGCGAGCGCCCCTCCGCCAATGCCGCGTTCCAATGGGCGCCGAACAGCAGCGCGGTCTATACCGCCGAGGTCTTCTATTCGGGCTTCCGCGGCGAGACCTATAACAGCCTGCAGTTCAGCTTCGTCGACTTCTGGGCCAATCCGCAGGCACCGACGCTGTACGACGGCACCAACATCGTGAAGTCGCGCGTGGCGAACAGCGTCTATGGCTTCAACAGCGGCGACTATACCAAGAGCCAGACCGACAGCTTCGTCTACGCCCTGAACGGCAAGTGGGATCTGGGCAGCCGCGGCGGCATCGTCGCCGACCTCGCCTACCAGACCAGCACCTACAAGACCGCCTTCTTCGCGATGCGCACGGACCGGGTGGCGAACAAGATCACTGCGGACTTCAACGCCGGCGGCGGCATCCCCTCCTATCATTTCGACAATGACGCGGCGCTGGCCGATCCGAGCGTGTGGAACGTCGCCCAGCTCTACGACAACGCCAATCGCGACAAGGGCAGCGCCTTCACCGCGACGCTCGACGGCCATTATGGCTGGGACGAGGGCTTCCTCCGCCAGATCAAGGCGGGCTTCCGCTTCGACGACCGCAAGGCCTCGAGCGACGTGCGCACCGCCGATGCCGCCAATCTCGGCCGGCCGCTTTCCAGCCTGCCGGCGGGGGCGAGCTTCACCAATTCGGACTTCTTCGAAGGCCGCGGCGACGTGCCGACCAGCTGGGTGACGGCGAACGGCTATTACAACTATGCCCATGCCGACGAGATCCGGAAGCTCTACGGGCTCAAGACCTCCGACCAGCTGACCATGACCCGCGTGTTCGACGTCGAGGAAAAGACCACCGCCGCCTATGTCCAGGCCGACGGCGAACTGACCATCTTCGGCCGCGCGCTCAACCTGCAGGCCGGCGTGCGCTATGTCGCGGTGGATACCGACGCGGTGTTCGTCGACCGGTTCAACAACGGCGCGATCTCGCGGGCCTCGCCGGGGTCGGACCGCTTCCTGCCGAGCTTCACCGCGCGCTACGAGATCCTGCCGAACCTGCGCGCCCGCTTCAACTACGGCCAGACGCTGCGCCGCCCCAATTTCGGCGACATCAACCCCAACTATTCGCTGACCGGCGACCTCACCAATGTCGGCTATGGCAGCGGCTCGGCCGGCACGGCGGGCCTCCAGCCGACCACGTCGAAAAACTATGACGCCGCGCTCGAATGGTATTTCGGCCGCAACAGCGCGATCACCGTCACCGGCTTCCGCCGCGACATCCAGGGGCTGGTCGTGCCGGTGAGCCAGCTGGAATATATCCCCAACAACGGCATCGTCGCGGGCGCCACCAACAACTTCGTGATCAGCCGCCCGGCCAATGCCTCGAACGGCGTGCTCAAGGGCCTGGAGGTGGGGCTCACCTATTTCCCGACCTATCTGCCCTCGTTCCTCGACGGCCTCGGCTTCCAGGGCAGCCTGACGGTGCTGGACTCGAGCCAGAACGTGCCGATCTACGACAATGGCGGCAAGAAGATCGGCGAGCAGCAATCGAGCTTCTTCGGCGTCTCCGACTTCTCCTACAACGCCACGCTCGCCTATGATCACGGCCCGATCGGCGCGCGACTTTCCTATGTCTATCGCAACGCCTGGCAGGTGCGGAACGAGGCGCGGCTGTTCGCCAATCCGCTGGGCGTGTGGCGCCGGGCGGAAGCGAGCCTCGACCTCCAGCTGACCGCCAAGATCACCAACCGGCTGGGCCTGACCTTCGATGCGGTGAACCTCACCCGCACCAAGCAGCAGGAATATTACAAGTTCGGCAATGTCGGCGATCAGGACCGCTTCAACCTCGGCACGGTGCTGATCCCGCGGACCTTCGCGATCGGAGCCCGCTACAGCTTCAACTGATCTCTTCGCGGGCGGGCCCAACGGTCCGCCCGCTTCGCATCTGGAAGGAATTGCCCGTGAAGCGCATCTCGCCGCTCGCGTTGCTGCTGCTCGCCTCCGCCTGTGGCGGCAACGACAGCCCGCCGCCCGCCTCGGTCGTGGTCTCCACCCCGACACCGACGCCCAGCCCGACCCCGACGCCCGCGCCGAGTCCGACGGCCAGCCCGATGCCGACGATCGCGCTCAGCGGCGCGGTCAGCCCGGTGCACGATCCGTCGATCCTGAAGGACGGCGACAGCTATTACCTGTTCACCACCGGCAATGCCGGCGATCCCGAAGGGCTGCTCGCGCTGCGCACCTCGCCCGACATGCGCGCCTGGACGTTGCGCGGCGGCAGCTACCTTGCGCTACCCGCCTGGGCCAAGACGGCCGTGCCGGGTGCCACCGGCATGTGGGCGCCGGACATCTCCAAGGTCGGCAGCCAGTATCGGCTCTATTATTCGGTTTCGACCTTCGGGAAGAACCAGTCGGCCATCGGCCTGGCGACCGCGACCAAGATCGATCCCGCGACCCCGGCTGCCAACTGGGTCGATCAGGGCCCGGTGATCCAGTCGCAAACCAGTGACGATTTCAATGCGATCGACCCGATGGCTTTCTCGGATGCGGACGGCCGCTCCTGGCTGGTGTTCGGCAGCTTCTGGTCCGGCATCAAGCTGATCCGCATCGATCCCGCGACCGGGCTGCGGCTGGCCGGCGACCCCGCGCCGCGAGCCCTCGCCCAGCGGCCGGCGCCCGACGCGGTCGAGGCGCCCTACATCATCCGCCACGGCAGCTATTATTATCTGTTCGTATCGTTCGATTCCTGCTGCCAGGGCGCCGCGAGCACCTACAACACGGTCGTCGGCCGCGCCTCGGCGCCGGACGGCCCCTATGTCGATCGCGACGGGCGGGCGATGCTGCAGGGCGGCGGTACGGCCGTGCTTGGCAACGGCCAGGGCGACGGCAGCCGCTTTGTCGGCCGCGGCGGCGCCTCGATCCTCCAGCAGAGCGACGGCGACTATATCGTCTACCACGCCTATGACCGACAGCAGAACGGCGCGCCGACGCTGCAGATCCAGAAGCTGAGCTGGACGACGGACGGCTGGCCGATCGCGAACTGAGTCTCCGGGCGGCCGGGCGCAGCACGACCCTGCCTCGGGTTGCCGGCCGGACTAGGCTTGGCGTGAACCGCTCCGCACCGGAGCGTCGGGCCGTCGCCGCCTGCGTCCGCATCGTCGCGGCCGACCAACGTCAGCCGTTTTAAGACAGTTGTTACATTATTGCAGTGGCGTGCCGCGCTGCGAAGTTTGATGTCAAAGCTGTTGCAAAAAGGAGACGATTTGCCACGATGGTGCGGCGCGTCTGAATGAAAGCTTTACAGCAAATGGGTGGGCGTGTTGGTTCGGCCCCATCTCCGCGAAGGCGTGTCCGGAGCACGCCGAGCGGAGGGGGAGACTTTTCCGGCAGACACAAAAGCCGGATATAACCGAGGAACTTACATGACGAACATCCAGAGGAGCCTTCGCGGCGGATCGGCGCTGTCTGCGCTGATCCTGGCAAGCGCCGGCCTGGTCGCCAGCGCCCCCGCCTACGCCCAGGACAGCACCGCCCAGCAAAGCGCGCAGGACCAGGCCCCGTCACAGGGCCAGGGTCAGAATCAGGGCCAGGACATCATCGTCACCGGCTCGCGCATCGCCAGCCCGAACCTGACCTCGGTCGTGCCGGTCACCACCCTGCGCGGCGAGGAATTCTTCAAGAGCGGCCAGATCTCGATCGGCGATCAGCTCAACCAGCTGCCGCAGGTCGCCTCGACGTTCAGCCAGTCGAACTCGACGCGCTTCCTCGGCACCGCCGGCCTCAACCTGCTCGATCTGCGCCAGCTCGGCACGTCGCGCACGCTGGTGCTCGTCAACGGCCGCCGGCACGTCGCCAGCGACATTCTCAACTCGGGCGTCTCGGTCGATACCAACACGATCCCGACCGACCTGATCGAGCGCGTGGACCTGATCACCGGCGGTAGCTCCGCGGTGTACGGTTCGGACGCGATCGCGGGCGTGGTCAACTTCGTGCTGAAGGACCATTTCGACGGCCTCCAGGCGCGTGCCCAGTCGGGCGTCAGCACCTATGGCGACGCGGCTTCGCAGTTCATCAGCGTGCTCGCCGGCAAGAATTTCGCGGAAGGCCGCGGCAACATCGCCGTCAACGCCGAGTTCGCGCACCAGGACCAGTATTTCGGCAGCGGCCGCAAATATGTGGCGGACGCACCGGGCTTCATCCAGGTCGTCCCGACCGGCAGCGGTTCCGCGACCAACCCGGAGCGCGTGCTCTACCGCGACATCCGTTCGGCCGGCTACACCAACACCGGTGTGGTGCGGTTCGGCGGCACCTCGGCGCTCAACTGCGGCACCGGCCCGAACGGTGTCCTGTATAACTGCCCCTATACCTTCACGACCGACGGCAATCTGGTGCCGCTGACCGGCCAGCGTGTCGGCTTCGGCCCGACGGGCAGCTTCCTGGGCGGCAACGGCAACACCTTCCGCGAGGACAACCAGTTCCAGCTTCAGCCGCGCCTCGACCGCGTCAACCTGAACCTGATCGGTCATTTCACCGTCAGCGACGCCTTCGAGCCGTTCGTCGAAGCGACCTGGTCGCACACCACCGTCTATGGTTCGGGCTCGAGCGGCCCTGCCTTCATCTCGGGCAGCACGCTGGGCGATACCCGTGAGACGATCCGCCTCGACAATCCGTATCTCAGCTCGCAGGCGCGCAGCCTGATCACCGCGCAGCTCGTGGCCGGCGGCCGCGATCCCGCGTCGATCACCAATGCGACTCGCTTTGCGGTGCGCGAAGTGATGACCGGCCTGGGCTATCGCGCTGAGCAGTCGTTCCGCGACACCTATCGCGCGGTGGCCGGCGTCCGCGGCGGCTTCAACGACACGTTCCGCTACGAACTGTCGGCGAACTATGGCGAGTTCCAGGAAAAGACCCGCATCCTGGGCAACCTGAACGTTCAGCGCTTCCTGCTGGCGAACGATGCCGCCCGCAACTCGGCCGGTCAGATCGTCTGCCGTTCGCAGATCGATCCGAGCGCGGCGATCGGCTATGTCGACAACGACGCCGTGCTCGCGCGCGACGTCGCGGCCTGCACGCCCATCAACGTGCTGGGCGGCCAGTTCACCAACGCGCAGCGCGCCTATCTGCTGCAGGACACGACCTCGGTCGGCAAGATCACCCAGTTCGACGTCAACGGCTTCGTGTCGGGCGATCTGCACAACCTGTTCTCGCTGCCCGGCGGCCCGATCGCCTTCTCGATCGGCGGCGAATATCGGCGTGAGACCAACTACTACAAGCAGGACCCACTGGTCGAACAGGGCTACACCTTCTACAACGCCATCCCGACGTTCATCGCGCCGGCGCTGAACGTGAAGGAAGCCTTTGGCGAAATCCGCGTGCCGCTGGTGAAGGATCTGCCGCTGCTGCGCGACCTGACCCTCTCGGCAGCCGGTCGCGTGTCGGACTACAACACCAAGACCGGCACGGTCTGGTCGTACAACTTCGGCGGCGAGTGGGCGCCGATCCGCGACCTGCGCTTCCGCGTGAACTATGCGCGCGCGGTGCGTGCGCCGAACCTGGGTGAACTCTACACCCCGGCCGGCCAGAACTTCGCACCGGGCTTCTACGATCCCTGCGCGTTGGACAACATCAAGGGCGGTCCGAACCCCGCGACCCGCGCCAAGAACTGCGCGGCAGCAGGCATCCCGGCCGGGTACAACTTCAACTACTCGCAGTCGCTCGAGATCAAGAGCGGCGGCAACCCGAACCTGACCGCGGAAAAGTCCGATTCCTACACCTTCGGTGCTGCCTTCCAGCCGCACTGGGTGCCGGGTCTCTCGCTGACCGTCGACTATTACAACATCAAGGTGCGTCAGGCGATTTCGTCGATCGACGCGCAGACGATCGCCAACTTCTGCTACGATCTCGCCTCGGGCAATGCCGCCTATTGCTCGCTGTTCCAGCGTGCGGGTGCCAGCGGCGCCGCCAGCGGCGAGGCACCGTATCAGATCCTCGAAGGCTCGCTGCTCGCCTCGTCGGCCAATTTCGGCCTGCTGCGCGCTCGCGGCGTGGACGTCGAGCTGGGCTATCAGCACCAGATCGGCAATATCGGCCGGGCCGACTTCAAGGTGAACTACTCGCACGTCATCCAGCGCGATGACTTCGTCGATCCGAACAACCCCAGCTACACCACCCGCTATCGCGGCAACCTGGGTACCCCGATCGACCGCTTCCGGCTGGAGGCGAACCTGACGACGCACCAGCTGACCCTGGGCTATCGCCTGCGCTGGATCGGCCGCCAGTATGTCGGCGACTTCACCAGCTACAACCCGCTGAACGGCAACCCGCCGTCGGATCCGTATTATGCGAACTACCGCTATTATCCGGTGGTCGCCTATCACGACATCCGCGTCGGCTATGACGTGACGTCGCGGTTCAACATCTATGCCGGCATGGACAATGTGGCGGACAAGCACCCGCCGCTCGATGCGACCGGCATCGGTGGCGGCAGCGGCGTCTACGACGTCCGCGGTCGCTACATGTACACGGGCATCGCCGCCAAGTTCTGAACCTGGCGGTGCGGGGTACCGGCGGCGGCCGCCGCTGGTACCCCGTCCGAATGCGAAAAGGGGAGGTGCGCTGCACCTCCCCTTTTTTCATGCCGCCGTGTTGGTCGCCGGACCGCTGCCGACCCTTAGGACGTCTTCCGCTGGGATGCCGCCGTGCGCGGCCGCAGCTCGATCAGGCCCAGGGCATTGGGCGCCAGCGTCACCGACAACGATCCCCGCCCATCCAGCGCAACCGCCGTCGCCGGCGGGACCGCGGCGGCACGATTGAACGCGGCGATCTGCGCGCGGGTGGGATAGCGCGGGCTGCCGGCCGCGCGATAGGCGGCCAGGCTGTTGCCCTGAACCGAGTCGATGATCGTCCACTGCGCGCGCATGCCGGGGCGTGCCCCGGGCAGGGTCAGCGTTACCCGTCGCGGCTTGCCCACCTGATCGGGGGGCACCAGGTTCCACAGCGCGATCACCAAGGTGCCGTCCGCCCGCCGCGTCGCCAGCACCTGGCGGCCCTGCGCCGCCAGCCGCCGGTCGCCGAGCCGGTGGAGCAGCGAAAAGGCGGTGAAGCCGGGCTTGCGGATCCCGCCCGGCCCGATCAGGCCGAACTGGCCGTGGAAGGGCGAGGTGTCCGGGCCATTCTCCTCGAACACCGCGCTGAACGTCCAGAAGGACAGCGCCTCCGCCAGCCCGTCGCACTGGGCGATGTCGTCGGCGAGCGCGGCGCCCAGATAGCTGGTGTCGCGGGCATCGCGCTCGCCATAGGAGGGCACGTTCCACTCGGTCCACAGCAGCGGCAGCTTCGGCGACGGCGAGGCATCGATCTCGCCGCGCACCTTCTGCACCGCGCGGCACAGCCGCTGCTCCATCGGGATCGCTTCCTTGGTGCCGAACAGATCCTCGACGGTGTCGTCGGCATAGCCATGGGTGGAGACGAAATCGACCGGCGCCTGGACGCGGTGCATGTGCGCGAGAAACTCGGGCACCCAGTGCGCCGAGGACGTCGCCGGCCCGCCAACCCGCAGCCGCGGATCCACCGCCTTCAGCGCCCGTGCGGTATGTTCGTAGAGGGTGAAATAGGTCGCCTGTTTCGGTTCGCCGGCCCAGAAGTCGATATTGGGTTCGTTCCACACCTCGAAATACCAGCGCGCCACTTCGGCGATGCCGTAGCGCTCGACCAGATGGCGGCCGAGCGCGGTGATCAGCGCATCCCAACGGCCATAATCCTTGGGTGGCGCGACGATCGGGCGGTACCAGAAGGGGTGGCCCGCCTGCCAGGCGGCAAGCTTCTTCGGCATGAAGCCGATCTCGACCACCGGCCGCACGCCTTCGGCGAGCAGGCCGTCATAGATCTGGTCGACATAGCTGAAATTGTAGATCGGCCGGCCTTGGGCATCTTCGTCATAGACGCCGTTCTCGTCGTGCAGGATCGCGTGGAAGCGGACATAGCGCAGGTCGGTCGCCTGCTTCATCGCGCGCAGATCGTCGCGATATTGCGCGCGCATCGCCAGCGCCGCACGGCCGGAGCCGAACATCGTCTCCCAGAAATGCGGGAAAGGCGTGGTGGCACCGTCCAGGCGCACCGTGACCTGCTCGGGTGCCGCGGGCTGCGCGGCGGCGGGGATCGCGGCACCGGCGACAAGCGCCAGCAGCCATGCGCGGCGAACCGCAGACCAGGTCTTCATGCTTTCCTCTCCTGTTCGGCCGGCGTCTTCGCGCCTTGCGACCGGTGATACCGTCTAGCCCGCCAGCAGCTCGAACCTGCCCTGCACCCCGTCGGCCTGCGCCGAGGGCGCGATCCAGACGTCGAACTGGCCCGGCTCGGCGGTCCAGCGGTTGGCGAGGTCGACGAACGCCAGGTCGGCGCGGCGCAGGGTGAACGCCACCGTGCGCCGCTCGCCGGGTGCCAGCGCCACCTTGGCGAACGCCTTGAGCTGGCGGACCGGCCGGGTGACGCTCGCCACGGGATCGCGGACATAGAGCTGCACCACCTCCTCCGCGGCGCGGGGGCCCTGGTTGGTGACGGTGGCGCGGATCTCGATCGCGCCGTCCCACGCCATCGTCGCCGGCAGCTGCAGCTCGCCATAGGCGATGCGGCCATAGGTGAGGCCGTGGCCGAAGGCATACAGCGCCTGGTTCGGCACGTCGCGATAATGGGTCTTGAACGATTCGAGCGGGCCCGGAGCCTGTGCGCGCCCCGTCGGCTTGTGGTCGTAATGATAGGGTTCCTGTCCGCTCGCGATCGGGAAGCTCACCGGCAGTCGGCCGGAGGGGCCATGGGCGCCGTAGACGATATCGGCGATGGCATGGCCGCTTTCCGACCCGAGCTGCCAGGTGACGAGGATCGCGGCGGCGTCGCGCACCGCGCCGGTCAGCGCCAGGGCGCGGCCGTTCTTCAGCACCACGACGATCGGCTTGCCGGTCGCCGCGACCGCCTCGGCCAGCGCCTGCTGCGCGGCCGGCACGGTGATCTCGGTGCGCGACTGCGCCTCGCCCGACCAGTTCTGGCTCTCGCCGATCGCCAGCACGACGACATCGGCCGCGCGCGCCGCCGCCACCGCGGCCTCGATCCCGCCGGGCAGGGCGGCGTCGATCCCGCAGCCCTCGGTCACCGTGACGGTGCCGCCCGCCGCCTTGAACCCGGTGTCGAGCGCCACCGCCAGCGCGTCGTCGCCATAGACGCACCAGCCGCCGATCAGATCGTGCTGGCCGCTGGCGAAGGGGCCGATCAGCGCGACGTGCGCGCTTTTGGCCAGCGGCAGCAGGTCGCCCTCGTTCTTGAGCAGCACGATCGACTTGCGCCCTGCCTCGCGTGCCAGGGCGAGCGATTCCGGACGGCGCGACCGCACCTTCTCGCGCGCCGGATCGATGCGGCGGAAGGGATCGTCGAACAGCCCCAGCATCGCCTTCATCGCCAGCACACGCCGTACCGAGCGGTCGACCACCGCCTGGGGCACCGTGCCCGCGCGCACCAGCTCGGGCAGGTGCAGCAGGTAGAGATTGCTCTCCATGCTCATGTCGACACCGGCAAGCAGCGCCAGCCGCGCGGCATCGCGGCCGTCGGCGGCGACCCCGTGGACGATGAGCTCCGCGTCGCCGGTATAGTCGGAGACGACCACGCCGCCGAACTTCCACTCGTCGCGCAGCACGTCGGTCAGCAGCCAGTGGTTGGCGGTGGAGGGCGTGCCGGCAATCTCGTTGAACGAGGCCATGGTGCTGCCGCAGCCCGCGTCGAACGCCGCCTGGAAGGGCGGAAAATACACCTCGCGCAGGGTCCGCTCGGAGACGTCGGCGGTATTGTAGTCGAGCCCCGCCTCGGCCGCGCCATAGGCCGCGAAATGCTTGGCGCAGGCCATCATCGCATCGTCGTCGGCAAGATCCTTGCCCTGGAAGCCGCGCACCCGCGCCGCCGCGAACAGCCGGCCGAGCAGCACGTCTTCGCCCGCCCCCTCCATCGCCCGGCCCCAGCGCTGGTCGCGCGCGATGTCGACCATCGGCGCGAAGGTCCAGTCGATTCCCGCGCCCGCGGCCTCATAGGCGGCGACCCGCGCGGTGCGCGCCGCCAGCTCGGGCTCGAAGCTCGAGACCTCGCCCACCGGCGTCGGGAAGATCGTGCGATGGCCGTGAATCACGTCGGCGGCGAACAGCAGCGGGATCTTGAGGCGCGAACGCGCCATCACTGCGCGCTGCATCCGCCGCGCCATCTCCGCGCCGTTGCCGTTGAAGATGCCGGTGAGACGCCCGGCCACGGCGTCTTCGATCTGCTGGTCGAAATTGCCGGCCGAAGGCGGGTTGAGCCCCGCGGCGCGATCGCCGCCCCACGCCGAGGCGCGCAGCGTCAGCTGCCCGGCCTTTTCCTCCAGCGTCATCCGCGCGAGCAGCCCGTCGATCCGCGCGCGGTGGCGCTCGCCCAGGCCCGCGCTCGCCGCATCGAGCGCCGCGCGCACGGGGCTCGCGGCCCAAAGGCTGGCCAGCCCCATCGCGGCCACTACCCCGCGCCGTGAAACGGTCGACTTCGGTGTCTGCATCTCTCTCCCCGAGGCCGGCTCTTGCGCGCCCGGCGTCGATCGCACGGAACGCTGCAGCCTCATTGTAACCGGTTACTTATCGGCGAGGCGATCGGTTGGCAATCCTCGCCGGGGCTGCGTAGAAGGAGGCGAAACGATCTGTACGGAAGGAAAGCGCTTGAGCCGATCCTCGGCCACGATACGGGATGTCGCACGGGTTGCCGGCCTGTCGGTCGCCTCGGTGTCGCGCGTGCTCAACGCCCATGAAAACGTGACGCCGGAGACGCGCGAGAAGGTGGTCGCCGCGATGCGCGCGCTGCACTATTCCCCGCATGCCGGCGCACGCAGCCTGAGCACCGCACGGAACCATGCGCTGGGGGTGGTGCTGCCGGGCATCTATGGCGAGTTCTTCAGCGAGTTGATCCGCGGCATGGAAGGCGCGGCGCAGGCGCGCGGCTATGTGCTGCTGCTGTCGAGCATGCATGCCGATCCGGTACTCGCCCGCCAGGCGATGGCGGCGATGCGCGGGCGGGTCGACGGGCTGGTGGTGATGGCGCCGCAGCTCGACGCCGAGGAGCGCGAGGCCGTGCTGCCGCCGTCGCTGCCGGCCGTCCTGCTCAACAGCCCCGAGGCGGGCGAGCATTCGGCGCTCCAGGTCGACAATGCGGGCGGCATCCGCGCGGTCGTCGCGCATCTGCTGGCGGGCGGGCGGCGCGCGATCGTCCACCTCGCGGGCCCCGAGGCCAATGTCGACGCGCAGGAGCGTGCGCAGGCCTATCGCACGGCGATGTCCGAACTGGCGCCGGACCTTCCGCAACGGAGGATCCACGGCGATTTCCGCGAGGAAAGCGGCATGGAAGCGATGCGCACGCTGCTCGCCGAGGGACTGCCGATCGACGCGATCGTGGCGGGCAACGACATGATGGCGCTCGGCGCCCTGCAGGTGTTGCGCGAGGCTGGCGTGGCGGTGCCGGGGCAGATCGCCGTTACCGGCTTCGACGACGTGCCGGTGGCGCGCTTCGTCGACCTCACCACCGTTCGCGTCGACATTGCGGCAATGGGCGCCGGGGCGATCGACACGCTGGTCGCGCTGCTCGATCCCGCGGCACCGAAGGCCGCCCCGGCGGTCACGTTGTGCGAAACGCACCTGGTCGAACGCGGCACCAGCCGGCCCGCGGGGTGAGCGATGCCTGCCCTTACAGGGCGGGCGCCGCACAATGCCGGGCGATGAAGTCCTCGTGGCGCGGCATCAGGCCGACATTCGCCGCGATCACCTGCTCGACATGGCCGACCAGCCCGAGCATGTCCTCGGTCCGCACCCAGTCGACCGCGGGGTGATAGCCCTGCGGCGTGATCCCCTGCCCCAGCATCACCTGCACCCAGCTGGTCAGCCCGAACATCTCGGTGCCGTTGCGGAAGAACTGCCCGTTGGCGCGGAACAGCGCGATATTGGCGGCGAGCGCCTCCGGGATCGCCATGGTCCGCACATGGTTCCAGAAGTCGCTGTCGTCGCGCGTGGTGGCGCAATAGTGCAGGATGATGAAGTCGCGGATCCGCTCATATTCGAACTGGCTCTGCGCGTTATAGGTATCGCGCAGCGCAGGCTCGCAGTGCCGATCCGGGAACAGCGCCATCAGCCGGTTGATCCCGGCCTGGATCAGATAGATCGCGGTCGACTCCAGCGGCTCGATGAAGCCGCCGGCGAGGCCGATCGCGATGACGTTCTTGTCCCACAGCCGGTGCCGCTTGCCGGTGGTGAAGCGGACCAGCCGCGGATCGCCGAGCGCTTCGCCGTCGAGGTTGGCGAGCAGGAACGCCGCCGCCTCGTCGTCGCTGATCGCGTTGCTCGCATAGACATAGCCGTTGCCGGTGCGGTGCTGGAGCGGGATGCGCCACTGCCAGCCCGCAGGCCGCGCGGTGGAGCGGGTATAGGGCGTCGGCGGCCCCATTTTCGCGCAGGGCACCGCCAGCGCGCGGTCGCAAGGCAGCCAGTGCGTCCAGTCCTCGAAGCCGACGCCCAGCGTGTCACCGATCAGCAGCGCGCGAAAGCCGGTGCAATCGATGAACAGGTCGGCGGCGATCGTGTCGCCATGCTCCAGCGTGACGCTGTCGACGAAGCCGGTCTCGCCGTTGCGGTTGACCGCGATCACCTTGCCCTCGATCCGCGTGACGCCCTGCGCCTCGGCGCGGCGGCGCAGAAAGGCGGCGTAGCGGACCGCATCGAAATGATAGGCATAGGCGATTTCGGCAAGCGGCGTGTTGGCCGGCGCGTCGCTGGGCGGCACCATGAACTTGCCGAGCGGCGCCGCCAGCGTGTTCAGCGAATAGGCGCTGATGTCCTTCGCCTTGCCCGCCGCGCGCGCCTTCAGCCAATATTGGTGGAACGGGAGCAGCCCCAGATCGCGGCCGATCGTGCCGAAGCCATGGACATAGCTGTCGCCGATCTTGCCCCAGTCGTTGAACTGGATGCCCAGCTTGAAGCTGCCCTGGGTCTGGCGGATGAACTCCGCCTCGTTGATCTCGAGCAGGCGGTTGAACGCGGAGAGGTGCGGCACCGTCGCCTCGCCCACCCCGATCAGCCCGATCTCCTCGGATTCGACGAGGGTGACGCGGATCGAGCGCCCAAACGACTTGGAGATCGCCGCCGCCGTCATCCAGCCGGCCGATCCGCCGCCGATCACCGCGATGCTGCGGATCGGCGCCTGGGGTTGCTGCTGCTGCATCCTATCCTCGAACCATTCGCGCGATCCTAGCGCGCGGCATCTCGGGGCACCACCGGCCCGTCGCCGTGCGCCAAAAGGGAGCGGGCGCTCCGCAGGGATCGGAGCGCCCGCCTCGTCCGGGCTGGGTCAGAACCGCAACCCGGCCGAGAATTTCACCATGAACGGTGTCCCCACGATCGCGCCCTTGGTGTCGAACGCGGCCGAGGTCGGCAGCCCGTTGGTGCTGGTCGTCACGATCGCGGCCGGATCGTAGTTCTTCCAGTTGAACAGGTTGAGGATGTCGACACGGCCATAGACGGTCGCGCCGTACGGCAGCGCGAAGTTCTTGGTGAACTGGACGTCGATGTCCTTGTAGCCGAGGAAATCGTTCGGCTTGAGGATCGCGATGCCGGCGGTGCCGCCGCCGATCGCATTGTACGGGTTGCAGCCCGGGATGCCGGTGTTGCAGCCATAGATCTGGCTGACCGACTGCGACGTCGCCAGCGACACCTTGCCGCCGAACTGGATGCCCCAGGGCAGGTCGTAGGTGCCCGTCATCACCAGCCGGTGCCGGGGCACCGCCGTCGAGCGCAGCGTCGGATAGCCGCTGATCGTCGGATAGTCGAACAGGTACATGTTGCCGGCCGAGCCATAGGCATAGGAGTTGTTCTGCGCCGCCGCCGAATAGGTGTACGACACGGTGGCGCTCCAGCCCGAGGCCTTGGTGTAGGGCTTCTGCGCGGCCAGCGAGACCTGGAAGTTGCGGTCCTTGAAGCCGTTGTCCCACAGGATCAGCGAGCCGATGCCGGGCACGCCCTGCGCGCCCCACTGGCTGCCATTCTGGTAGAAGGAGCCATCGGCATAGCGACCGCCCCAATGGCCGTAGATGCCGTCGTAGCTCGCGATATAGGCCAGCGTCGCCTGGGTGTTCCAGTCGCCGATGCGGTTGCGGATGCCCAGGCTGAACTGGTCGGCATAGGGCGTCTTGATGTTGTTGTTGATCAGATCGACCTCGTGCGAGGTCGGGCTGGTCTGCAGCGTCGCGAGGCCCGAGGGCGTCAGATAGGCCGGGTTCCAGGCATAGCAGTGGTTGACCGGGTTGACGTCGGCCTGCGTCTTGCACTGCCCGCCGCCGAAGGTGTCGAGCGTCTGGGCCGACGGGAAGAAGACCTGCGGATTGTTGTTGAGCGCAATCTTGGTCGTTTCCAGCGCCAGCGTGCTGAACAGGTTGCGATTGTAGGTGCGGGCATAGCCGCCGAACAGCACGAACGAACCGTCGCCGTGGAAGTCGTAGGTGAAGCCGATCCGCGGCGAGAAATTGTGCGGCGCCTTCCGGTTGCTGCCGGTGCCGATATAGTCGTTGATGTTGATGCCGGGTGCGCCGGTCACGCTCGTCGCCAGCACCTGGGCATAGGTCTTGCTCGTCGCGCAGCTGGTCGCGCCCGCGCCGCAGAACGGCCCGTTGAGCGCCGCCACCACCGGTGCGGGGGTGACATAGTTGAGATAGGCCGGCACCTCCTCATGATCCCAGCGGATGCCGAGATCGAAGGTGAGCTTGTCGTTCACCTCCCAATTGTCCTGGAGGTAGACGCTGTACTGCTTGTCCGTCGTCGTCACGTTCGGCGAATAGCCGGGCACGACATTGGCGAACTGGACCTGCCACGGCGTCGCGCCGACCCCGTCCGAGCTGACCGCGTAATAATAGGTCGCGTTGGTCAGGTCGGTGCTGGCGTTCTGCGTCTTCAGCTTGATCGCGCCATAGGTGGCGCCGATCTTGAACGTGTGGTTGCCGCCGAAATTGACGTTCGAGAAGGTCAGGTTGTCGGCGAAGGTCCAGCCGCGCTGCCGGTTGACGATGCCGACGCCCGAGCCCGGGCCACCGACATTGATGATCGAGGCGCTGTTCTGCTCGCTGTTGAACGCGGTCGGCGGGTTGGGGAACCAGGAATATTGGAACTGCGGCGCGGCCTTGGTGGGCAGCGCGGCCGAGTTGGAGTCCTGATAGGACACCCGGAACTCGTTGACCCAGTGATCGGTGCTGTGCTGCCAGCGCACGTCGCCGCGCTTGACGTCGTTCTTGTAGGGCACCGCCGTCGATGCGGCATTCTGCCCGCTGGCGCCGGTGATGTTGGTCTCTAGCCGCAAATTGCCGGTGAACTCGATCCGGTCGTTCGCGGTCGGCTCGATGTCGATCTTGCCGAAGTAGAGGTTTTCCTTGAACGGGTTGGTCACCGCGCCGAACTGGTTCGCCACGTTCGCCGGCAGCAACGCGATCGCCTGGGCCGGCACCGCACCGTTCGGGAACACGGTGTTCGAGATGGCGAGGCTCTTGTGCTCCCAGGTGAAGAAGAAGTGGGCGACGTCCTTGATGATCGGCCCGCCCAGCGCCGCGCCATATTCCTTGCTCGACTGGCGTGCCTTGTCGGTCTCGCTCGGCAGCGAGGCGCGCAGATTCTGGTCGGTATAGTTGCCGAAGATCTCGCCGTGGAACTTGTTGGTGCCCGACTTGGTCTGGGCGATGATGATCGCGCTCGACGCATCGCCATATTCGGCGCTGTAGTTCGAGGTGACGACCTTGTACTCGCCGATCGCGAGCTGCGGGAACGGGTTGCCCGGATCGCCCTCGCCGCTGGCGCCGCCGCTGCCGGTGAAGCCCGAGCCGCTGCCGCCGGTGCCGCCGCCGCTGCCGACATAGTCCTTCCAGCTGACACCATCGATATAGATGTTGGCAGCGGAATCGAGCTGCGCGCCGCCGCGGATCGAGGTGTTGCCCTTCTGGTCGCGGGTGAACTGCATGCCGGGCACGGTGTCGGCGAACTCGAGGAAGTTGCGCGTCGACTGCGGCAGCGAGGCGATGTCGTGCAGCGTCACGATCTGGTTGACCTGCGACGAGCGCACTTCCACCGTCGGGTGCCGGCCGGTGACGAGGATGGTGTTCTTGTCGCCCTCGGCCGTGGCCGGTTCGAGATCGACCACCGAAACCGAAGCGACGGCCACCGCGACATCGGCGCTCAGCGTCTCGCCCGCGGTAACGTGATAGCTGCCTGCCGGAAGGCCGACGATGACATAGGTGCCGTCAGCGTTGACAGTCGTGCGTCGCACGGCGCCGGTGTTCACCTCGGTCGCGATCACGGTTGCCCCTGCCGGCGCCCGCCCGCGCAGCGTCGAATTCGACGTCTGCGCCAGCGCCGGAGCGGAAACCGCCAGCGCCATGCTTACCGCCAATGTGGATATGCCTGCCAAGCACGCACGCGTAGCGTTCTTCGCCATCCTCTCCCCTTTCACTGCTTGCGCCGGGTGCATCGGCCCCTTGCCGCGGCCGGTCACGAAGCTCGTTTACATTTCGTAACCGTTTACAGACCCGAGTAACCGGTTACAATAGCCTCTGGAGGGCCGAATGCACGGTTCCCCGGCAAGTGTTGCCGATGCGCCGCACCTCCTGTCTCAGCGGCGAGACCGGAAGCGGGATGGGCCGCAACAGCCCGTCTGCCCGAAAAGAGACGCGGGAGAAGATCCGGAATGCGATGCAATGGCGACGCCGCCCGCAACCGGCCTGCCCCGCCGCAGCGCAGCGCCCGTATGCTCCGCAAGCCCGAAGCCCCCTGAAAGCGCGAAGGCGCGCCGACCAGAGGTCGACGCGCCTTCTGTCGGACGTCCCCCCGCTACGGCGGAGGCAATGACCTCACACCACAGGCTTGCCGTCGACGCGCGCGGGCACGCCCGCACCGTCGCGCAGGTCCGCCGGGAGCAGCGCTTCGGGCAGGTCCTGGTACGACACCGGCCGCAGATAGCGATCGATCGCCAGCGTGCCGACCGAGGTGGTGCGGCCATCCGAAGTCGACGGGAACGGGCCGCCATGCACCATCGCGTCGGTCACTTCGACGCCGGTCGGCCAGCCATTGGCGAGGATGCGGCCAGCGAGCCGCTCGAGTGACGGCAGCAGTTCCTGCGCGATCGCGACGTCGCCCTCGTCCATGTGCAGCGTGGTGGTCAGCTGGCCTTCGAGCAGCGCGACGACCTTCTTGAGCTCCTCGACGCTGGCGCAGCGCACCAGCAGCGAGGTGGCGCCGAAGATTTCCTCGGCATGGCTCGGATCGGCGATGAAGTCCGAACCCTGCATCGTGAACAGCGCGGCGCGACCGCAGGTCGGGCCCTGCGCTTCGACGCCCTGGGCGATCTGCTGGACGGTCGCGACGCCCGCGAGCTTGGCGACGCCGCTCTCATAGGCCTTGTGGATGTTCGGGGTGAGCATCACCTGCGCCGGCGCGCCGAGCATGGCTTCGCTGGCGGCGGCCAGGAAGCGCTCGAGCGCCGGGCCTTCCAGCGCCAGCACGAGGCCGGGGTTGGTGCAGAACTGGCCGGCGCCCATCGTCACCGAGGCGACATAGCCCTTGCCCAGCGCCTCGGCGCGGGCTTCCAGCGCCGCCGGCAGCAGGAACACGGGGTTGATGCTGCTCATCTCGGCATAGACGGGGATCGGCACCGGGCGGCTCTGCGCGATGCGAACCAGCGCCAGGCCACCGCCGCGCGAGCCGGTGAAGCCCACCGCGGTGATGCGCGGATCCCGCACCAGCGCCTCGCCCAGTTCGTTCGACGTGCCGGCGACCATCGAGAACACGCCTTCCGGCATGCCGGTCTTCTGCGCCGCGCGGGTGATCGCGCTGGCGACCAGTTCGGCGGTGCCGGGGTGCGCCGGATGGCCCTTCACCACCACCGGGCAGCCGGCGGCGAGCGCCGAGGCGGTGTCGCCGCCCGCGGTCGAGAAGGCGAGCGGGAAGTTGGACGCGCCGAACACCGCGACCGGACCCAGCGGCACCATGCGCAGGCGCAGGTCCGGCTTGGGCAGCGGCGCGCGATCGGGGATCGCATGGTCGATGCGGACGCGCAGATAATCGCCCAGGCGCAGTTCCTTGGCGAACAGGCGCAGCTGACCGGCGGTGCGGCCGCGCTCGCCCTGCAGACGGGCCTGGGGCAGGCCGCTTTCCTGCATCGCCCGCTCGATCAGTTCGTCGCCCAGCGCCTCGATTTCCTCGGCGATCGCTTCGAGGAACGTGGCACGCGCCTCGCGCGACAGGCTCGAATAGGGTAGGAACGCAGCCTCGGCGGCGGCGCAGGCGGCGTCGACGTCTTCCAGCGTCGCGACGCTGAAGCTGGGCTCGATCTCGCTGCCGGTAGCGGCGGCGACCGCGCGGAAGCCGGCGTCGCGCGCGACGCGCTTCGATGCGATGAACAATTCTCCGGTCAGCGCCATGTTGAGCTCTCTCTCCGTTCGACGAGGATGATCCTGAAATGCGGCGTTAGCGGTACCATGGCCGCCCGCGCGACTTAGGCGCTGCGCCGGTGCGCTTCAACCACGGAGTGGCCCAGGCGTCAATTGTCGGAGTAAGCTTCGGAAGCGCGCGCGCCCCTGCCCCGAAAACGAAAACGCACCGGGGCGGCGGTGATGCCGTCCCGGTGCGCGGTTCGAAGTGGGCTGGCTCAGAAGCTGAAGTTCGCGCCGGCGCTGAAGCTGCGCCCCACGAGACCGGCATAGTGCCAGCTGCTGAGGTAGTTGGGGTTGCTGGTGTACGCCGCCGCGGCCAGCGGCGCGCGCGCATTGGTGAAGTTCTGCACGTTGAGGAAGAAGCGGAACTTGTCGTTCACCTTCACCGCCGCGTTCAGGTCCGCATAGATGAACGGGCGGATCCAGCACTGAGTGGTCTTGTCGACGCCCGCCGGCAGCGGCACCATCGAGTTGGCGCACGACAGATCGATATTGCCCTTGGCGTCCGGCGAGATCTCGTCGGCTGCAACCTGCTTGATGCGGCCGACATAATAGGTCGTCGCAGTGAACGTGTAGTTGCCGATCTCCAGCGAGTTCTGCCAGTTGCCACGGATACGCGGCGTGCCGCCACCCGAGGAAAGCTCGTACGGCCCCAGCGTACCGGCATATTTCTGCACCACGCCCGCCGGCGTGACGAGATCGAGACGCAGGACGCGGGTGACGTCGACGCGGCTGATCAGGCGGACATTGTTGGCGATGCGGATTCGCGCGCTCGCCTGCATGTCGATGCCCGAGCTGACCTGATAGTTGGCGTTCACATAGGGCACGTCGAACACCAGCAGGCGCGGCAGTGCGTTCGGGTTGACGGGATCGGGCGCGTCGACGACCTCGCACTTGTAGCCGGGGCCCACGGCAGCCAGCGCCGCGCACGCATCCGTCGCGTTGGTCTTGCCGTAATAGGCCTTGATCGCGTCGGCGCGGAGCGGGCCGCTGATGATGAGGTTCGACTTCTTGATGTTGTAATAGTCGACCGTCATGTTGAACCAGCGGGTCGGCTTCAGGATCGTGCCGAAGGTGAAGCTCTGCGAGACTTCCGGCAGGATGTCCGGGTTGCCCTTGGCGCCGCTGCCGATGTTGTAGGTGCTGGTATAGGCCGGATTGCCCGGATGCGCCGCGACGAAGCTGGACAGCGGCGTGTAGGACGAGAAGCCCGCATAGCTGCTCGCCGCATTATATTCCGCAAACGTCGGCGCGCGGAAGCCCTGCGAGTAGGTGGCGCGGAAGGCGACCTGCTCGCTCGGGTTGAACTTCACGCCCACCTTCGGCGAGAAGTGGCTGTAGCCCTGCGAGTAATGGTCGTAGCGGCCCGAGACGTTCAGATCCAGCGTGCGGGTGAACGGCGCGTCGATTTCGAAGAAGCCGGCGGTCACCGTCTGGTGGCCCTGCGCCGACGAGGTGTTGAGACCATAGAAGGCGAGGTTCGCATTCTGGTTGCGGTTCATCAGCGTCTCGCGACGGATCTGGAAGCCGCCGCCGACATTGAGCTCGCCGCCACCCAGCTGCATCACCGACTTGAGCAGCGAGCCGCCGATCGTCGCCACCGTCGAATAGGACGGGGTGGTCACGTCGGGCGAAATCTGGTTGCGCACGGCCGCGGTGTTCTGATCCGGATTGACGAAGTTGTACGCGCCCGTGTTGATCGCGTTCAGCAGGCCGTTGATGTTGATGTAGCCATGCTGCGTGACGCTAAAATTGTCGCGCGCATACACGCCGTTCAGGCGGAACTTGAACCCGTTGCCGAAGCTCCCCGAGATGCCCGCCGTCGTCCGGAACACGTCGACATAGCGGAAGCTGCCGGCGGGAATGTCGCCGAACAGATAGTAGATGCGCGCCGCATTCTGCGTCGGATCGGCACCGGCGACGGCATAGGGGTTGTTCGGGTTCAGCTTCCTGTCCGCGGCGGTGGCGCAGTTCACGCCCGCCGAGCAGACATAGAAGGGCAGCACGATGCCCGGGCTGCTCGAGGCGAGCGCGGCCGAGCCGCCGAACGGCTGGGTCTGGCGGATGCCCGAGGGCGCGCCGGTGATGGTGACTTCGGAGTGCGAATAGCTGGCCGAGGCGAAGGCTTCGAGGTTGTCGGCCAGACGCGCGGTGAGGCGGGCGGTGGTCGAGTAGCGCTGCTGCTTCGGCTGGATGATGCTGTATTCGTCGGGCAGGTTGTGCTTGCAGCCGGTGCCCTGCGCCGCGCCGCTGGTCAGCGTGAAGGTACCATAGGGGCACGCATTGGGGTTGAGCAGCTGATACTGGTTGGTCAGCGGCGAGCCGACCTGGCCGGCGAGCGGATTGTTCAGATCGGTCTGGCGTACGCGGGTGACGACCGCCTGCGGGTTCGCGGTGGTGAGGGAATCGTCGTTGCGGTTGCGGTCGGTCAGGCCGCTCGGCGTCAGGTCGAGCGTGTTGAACGGATAGCCGCGCGAGTGGTTGGTGATGTAGCCGTCATAGGTGTATTCACCGTTGACGTAGAAATTCCAGCCCTGCTCGCGATAGTCGCCGGTGCCGGCGGTCAGCGTCGCGCGATAGTGCGAGCCATCGCCCTTCTCGGTGGTGCCGCCCTGGACCGAGCCCTCGATGCCCTGGACGTTCTTCTTGCTGATCATGTTGACCACGCCGCCGATCGCGTCCGCACCATAGGTGGACGAGGCGCCGTCCTTCAGCACTTCGACGCGCTCGATGGTGCTGAACGGGATCGAGTTGAGGTCGACATAGGCGTTGTGGCCGTCATCGTTCAGCGGGAAGTTGGCCGAACGCAGGCCGTCGATCAGCACCACGGTGGACGACACGCCCAGGCCGCGCAGCGACACGGCGGCGCCGCCGGCCGAGAAGCCGTTGCGGAAGCCGGTGGAGATCGAGCCGGCGCTGTCGGCCGATACCGAGCGGATCGCTTCCTGCACGGTGGTGATATTGGCGCGCTGCAGCGTTTCCGCGCTCAGCACCGTCACCGGCGAGATCGAGCTCGCGTTCGAATCGCGGAACAGCGTGCCGGTGACGACGATGGTCGCGCCCTGGCCGTTGTCGGCGGCGGCGGGGGCCGCCTGCTGCGCCTGCGCGGCGGGCGCTTCCGGCGTCGCGGCCGAATCGGCAGCGGCTGCGGTGGTCGCCTGCGCCGGTGCCGCTTCCTGCGCGAATGCCGGCGCAGCAAAGGCCGTCAGCAAGGCGGCGGTCGAAATGCCGTACCGCACCGCGAAAATTGCAGAATTCATCGAAGTCATCGTGCCCTTCCCTTTTACGCAGCATCACGGCTCGTTGGCCGCCCACACGCCCCGATGGGTGCTGCGATCGGCACGCGGTTAGCATTAACGAAGTTAACAACATTCTAAATGCCAGGCGCCGCCGCGTATAATTGCAAGATGAAATTTTCCTGCTTTTTCCAACAAGAACACGCTACATTTCATCTGCGGAACAATTAATTTACATTTTGTTAAGACCAAGCACCACGGGGCATGACTATGGATATCGACCGAAAACCCGACAAATAATGCGTTAATACAGATGCCCCGGGAAAGACCCCGATCATCATCGCCGATGGCGCTCGTTCATTTCGGACAAACCGCGTTATTCGATGCGCCGCGGCCGAATGCGCCGGTCGGTGGCGGCACGTCGTGAACGCGGATGAAGTCTATGGAATCCCGATAGATTGAGCGATACGCTGCATCGAAATGGTGGGGGTACGTATGGGGTTCCTGCGTTCGGGCGTATCTGCAATCGTGCTCGCGGCATTGCTCGCCAGTTGTGGCGGGGGCGGCAGCGGCGGGGGTTCCGGCACGGTAGTGCAGCCGGGCAGCGCCACCCCAACGCCCACGGCCAGCAGCTGCAGCCTGCGCGCGCGGCAGGATTGGCTGCTGGCGACGATGCGCGAATGGTATCTCTTCCCCGAAACGCTGCCGGCCAACCTCGACCCCGGCGGGTACACCACCGCCGACGCCTATCTCGACGCGCTTACCGCCACGGCACGGGCGCAGGGGCGCGATCGCTACTTCACCTATCTCACCTCGATCACGCAGGAGACCGCCTACTACAACAGCGGCTCCAGCGCCGGGTTCGGCTTCCGCCTGTCGAGCGACGGCAATGGCGTGACGGTGACGGAAAGCTTCGAGGGAAGCAGCGCGCTGCAGGCGGGCATCGATCGCGGCGCCCAGATCCTCGCGATCGGCACCAGCAGCGCCGACCTGCGCGACGTGACCAGCATCTATGCCGCGCAAGGGTCCGCCGGCATCACCGATGCGCTGGGACCGAGCACCGCGGGCACCACCCGCGTGCTGCGCGTGCGCGATCCGGACGGCACCGTCCGCATCGTCACCCTGGCCAAGACCGACTATGCCCTCACCCCGGTCTCGAGCCGCTACGGCGCGCAGATCCTCACCGATCCGAACGGCGGCGGCCGGGTCGGCTATGTCAACCTGCGCACCTTCATCAACACCGCCGATCCGGCGCTGCGGGCGGCCTTTGCCAGCTTCAAGGCGCAGGGGATCGACAAGGTCATCGTCGACCTGCGCTACAATGGCGGCGGCCTCGTCGCGATCGCCGAGCTGTTCGGCGATCTGCTCGGCGGCGCCCGTGCGAGCAGCGACGTGTTCAGCTTCACCAGCTTCCGCCCCGAGAAATCGGCGAACGATTCGACACGCAATTTCATGCCCCAGCCGGAAGCGATTGCGCCGACCCGCATCGCCTTTATCGGCACCCGCGCCACCGCCTCGGCCAGCGAATTGGTGATCAACGGCATGATCCCCTATTTCCACGCCAATCTGGGCCTGATCGGCACCAACACCTATGGCAAGCCGGTTGGCCAGGTGGCGATCGATCGCAGCGACTGCGACGACCGGTTGCGGGTGATCGCCTTCGCGACGCAGAACGCCAACCGCCAGGGCGGCTATTTCAACGGCCTTGCCGGCAATGTCGAGGCCAGCTGCAGCGCCGCCGACGACGTGACGCACCCGCTGGGCGACGTGCGCGAGGCCTCGGTCAAGGCCGCGCTCGATTTCGTCGCCGGGCGCAGCTGCAGCCCGATCGGCGGCATCAGCGCTGCCGCCGCGCCGCGCGAATTGCTGACCCCCGCCCGCCCGAATACGGCCCAGCGCGAAGTGCCGGGCTTGTTCTGATCGCGGACGGCGAAGTCGACCTGCCGATTTCGTAAGGTTAGGAACAGCCTTCGCGTCTAAGGACCTGCGCATGCAATCCCCTGTCGAAGCTCCGTCCGCCCTGCGCGCCCTGGTCGTCGAAGACGATGCCCAGCTGAGCGCGCTGCTCGTCCGGCAACTTGGCGGGCTCGGCTACGACGTTACCGCCGTCGGCGACGGGCGCGCCGCGATCACCGCGCTGGCCGAAGCGCGCTACGACGTCGTGCTGCTCGATCGCATGCTGCCGGTGATCGAGGGAGTCGAAGTACTGCGCCGCATCCGCGCCGAAGGCATCGAGACGCCGGTGATCCTGCTCACCGCGCTGGGCCTCACCAACGAGCGCGTCGAAGGGCTCGACGCCGGCGCCGACGACTATATCGTCAAGCCGTTCGAGATCGACGAGCTCAACGCCCGCATCCGCGCGGTGCTGCGCCGGCGGACCGCCCCGGCGGCCGACAATGCGACGCTGACCGCCGGCGACGTGACGGTGAGCGTACTGCGCCACCGCGTCACCCGCGCCGGCAAGCCGATCGAGCTGCAGAAGACCGAACTCAAGCTGCTCGCCGAGCTGGTCCGCGAGGCCGGCAGCGTGCTCTCGCGCAAGATGCTGATCGAACGCGTCTGGGGCTATGATTTCGTGCCCGCGACCAACATCGTCGACGTCCATATCCTCAAGCTGCGCCAGCGGCTGGACATGCCCGGCCTGCCCGATCCGATCGTCACCGTACGCGGCGTCGGCTACATGTTCCGCGCCTGACCGGTGCCCACGCGGCGCATCCGTTCGCTGGGCCGGATCGCCATCGGCTTCGCGCTGGGCCTGTCGGCGGCGACCGCGCTCGCCGGTGCCGGCGTCTATCTCGCGCTGCTCGACGCGATCGATCGCCAGGTCGACCTTCGCCTCCACGGCGAGGCGCGCGAGCTGCTGCAGGGCAATGCCACGCTCCCCGAGATCGCCCGCCGCATCGACCGCGAGCGAAGCGACCGCGAGACCGCCGATATCGGCTTTCTCCTGCGGGACGCGCGCGGCGCGGTGGTCGCCGGCAACATCACGCCGGCGATGCCGCTGCCGCTCGGCACCTCCACGATCGGCCGCGATGCCGGGATCCCGGGGCTGTCGCGCGGCCGCGTATGGGCGAGCCGACTGCCCGGCGGCGCGACGCTCGCCATCGTTGCCGAAAGCGAGCCGCTCGACCTGCACGACGGCAACCGGCTGCACATCCTGGCGATCGGTTTCGGCACGGTGATGGCGCTGCTGCTGATCGGCTCGCTGGCGCTGATCCGGGCGATCCGCATGAACATCGCGGCGATCGGCGGCGCGGCCGAGGCGATCATCGAGGGCGATCTGCGCGCGCGCGTGCCGGTCAACCGCGAGACCAGCGTTTTCGGCGGGCTCGCCCTCACCTTCAATCGCATGCTCGATCGGATCGGCGATCTGATGACCGGCATGCGGAGCATCTCGAACGACATCGCCCATGATCTGCGCACCCCGCTCGCCCGGCTACACGGCCGGCTGGCCGCCCTCGCCGACGCACCCGAGGCCGCGCCGGTGCGCGAGGAACTGGCAGCTGCCGTCGCCGAGAGCGAGGAGATCCTCGCCATCTTCGCGGCGATTCTCCGCATCTCCGAGATCGAAGGCGGCGACCGCCGCGCAGGGTTCGAGCCGGTCGACCTGGCAGCGCTGGCTGCCGATGTCGGCGAAGGCCTGCAATTGCTGGTCACCGAAAGCGGCCGGGACTTCGAGGCCGAGACGCCGCCGGGCGTCCGAGTGGAAGGCGACCCCCGCTTGCTGACCCAGCTCGTCGTGAACCTGATCGAGAACGCCGTCACCCACACCCCGCCCGGCACGATGATCCGACTGTCGGTGCGGGCGGAGGGGGACACGGCGCTCCTCGAGGTGGCGGACAACGGTCCCGGCATCCCCGCCGCCGAGCGCGACCATGCGCTGCGCCGGTTCGGTCGGCTGGAGGCGAGCCGGCACACGCGCGGCCACGGACTGGGCCTGCCGCTCGCAGTGGCGATCGCACGGCTGCACCGCGGCACGCTCACGCTGGACGATGCCCGGCCGGGCCTGCGCGTGCGGGTACGCCTGGCGATTGCCGGCTAGCGCTTCAGCTTTTCAGGAAAAAAAGGGGCGGCTGGTGGAGCTGAGGGGAATCGAACCTCCCGTCTTCAACCATTGGAAAACAAAGGGAAATTCAAAGCGCCTCTTACCACTGGACTGGCCAGATGTAACACCGGGTTTTCGACCATTCAACTCCCCTCACCTATTGGCAGCTCTGATCATAGCCACGAGCTCAGCCAGCCTGTCCCGGAGATCCAACACCGACAGGTCGGCTGGCTCCTTCGCTACCTCTCGGCTTACCTTGACCTTGTCGACGTTGGTTTCGACGAGGGTTTCTGGCGCTGGCTTCTTTCTAGTTTTTTTCGGGCGCGATCTCTCGAAGTATAACGCATGGTCGTAAGGCCCGCCGTCGATGGGACGGCCGTAAGCCGCACCTACTACTCGATTAACGCACGTCTGCAGCAAGTCATGTTTAATATAATTTTCCACTTCTCGCCCATGCGTCAGCCAAGCAACCCCGCCATCCGTTAGGAACTCACCGATAACTCTTTGCTTGGTATCATTTATTTTATGACGAGCACTCGGCCGATCACTGTCAACGACGATAGCGAGATTTCTATTTAGGGCCCTAAGTTTTATGAAGTCCAGAACTTCATCATCACTCGCGCTCAAGTGACTCAGCAGACGTCCACCATAGAACATGATGGAATAGTGAATCCCCTCTATCAAATTTGGATCGACCGCAGCTATCCAATGATTTAGATAAATTCGATCAGACGGACCTTCTACCCAGATAACTGAATTCGCTTGAACGATGTCAGATGCTCGATGACCAAGATCAACGCATATAGCGTGAAGTTGCTTCTGAAGGACCGCTTCCTCGATCTTAGTCCCACTCTCTCCGTTACTAACATGGAAAAGGGCTGCCCCAGGCGTGTCTATAAACGCGGCAGAATGGGTGGCGATGAAGTACTGATTATTGGTTTTCTCTCTAAGATAGTTCATCAGCTTCCTCTGCAAGAGCGGATGCAAATGAAGCTCGGGCTCCTCGATGCAGATAATCTCTTGTGAGCTTAATGTACAGAATGCGGCAAGCATAACAACTTCATGCACACCGGTGCCAAGATTGGCGAGAGGAAGAACCTTACCTCTTATTCTCACCAGCACGTGTGCTCTAGTGTAAGGTATTTCTATAGCAGCATCAGGCTCGTCAGTAACTGACTGTAAAAACGCATTTATTTTGTCGAATTTGATGCGATCCTCAAGGTGATGAACATCAGGACTTTGTACCGCCATTAATTTATCGATGAGCCCCGTTCCGCTGTAGCCCACCATCTCCTCTCCCGAGGGCCCGATCATTCTGATGGCATGAATCAAGCGAATTGGCGGAAGATCGACATTCACAAGCTTGACAAAGGTCTTCAACGTGTCAGGGATCCAATGCGCAACGAGAGATCCACCTGACTGTCCAGTCAATTGTCCCCAGAGACTCTGCCATTCATTTGACTGCAATATGGATTGGAATACTGTCGGATCATCAGCATTAAAAAGAGAAAAACGCCCGCTATAAGGAACTTTAGCTTCAACCCAAACCGCACCGCTATCTTTGCAAAGTAATTCTAGAATAGCTTCCACATATCTCAAATACACGTGCATTCTATGGCCAAGCCGCTGCTCGTAGCGAGCGCGAAACGCCTCAATAAATTTTTCTCTTCTTATACCAACGCGCACCGCGACGCTGTCGCCGCGAGCTTCATAATTGACATCTAAGCGATCGATCTTCTTAAGGGAAACTCCTTCCGTTTCTTGAACTGGCAAATAGTTAGAAATGAAGTTGAGTACCGTTGACTTCCCTGCGTTATTCGCCCCTACGAAAAAGTTTAGCTCCTTGAAACGAGGCATTTCTACCCAGTCGCGGCCGATGCCGCGGTAGTTTTTAAGAGCTAAGGCTTCCAAATAGACTGGCAATGCGCCCCCCACCGTTTGATGCGTCAACGATGCTATCGACTCATAAAGAAACCGCAATGCCCCCTTCTCCCGACCGAAATCACTGAAGGGCTGGACCCTCAGGGCCAAAGTTGCTACCGACGGCGTCCGGACCGAGTCTGACCCTCGGTATCATTCCGGTATTCCGGCGCGGGCCGTGAGCATTGAGGCTCTAAAGCTGCCTTCCCTGATCCGGGTTAGCGGTCAGCGAGTTTGTTGGGCACCCTGATTAGCGGGGTGAACCGCAACGTGAGGGGCGTTGCAGTTGGGCGGAGCGAGCCGTAGCCACCATCAATGATTACTGCATTATCGCGTTGATTCCGATCTCAGTTGAGTTCGGAGAACGCCTTCGCGGTTGAGACGAGTAATGCGGCATAGTCATATCCGGCCTCTGCGACGGCCAGAGGATCCACCGGAGCGAATGGCTTACCAAGATGTTCGTCCGGAACAGAGAAAATCGTTCCATGGTTCTTAACTGGTACCAAGGCGACGGTTGAGCTAATCCGCTGCAGCCCATCGAATAGCTTCGTTTCATTGCCATCCTCGGACAATTGTAAATCTTCTGGCCCAGCCGGTAAGCTTATTCTAAGCTCTGCCGTTTTCCCATTTGGAAGTTTCAGCGGCTGCCTCAAGATTCGCGCATTTCGGGAGGTGATGTCCTCAATCCCATGCTCCTCTGCGTTTCGCGCCTGGTGCAAATACTGCAGTAATTTATCTTCACGCCTCTCGCGCTTGACTTGATCAAACCAACCACGACTCACGTTATTTAGCTTCGATCCCTGCTCCAACTTCGTGTAGATCGTGCCAAGCGCCATCAAGAACGCAGACCATTCCCGCTCAATTTCGGAGAAATCTTCGGCATTCCGCAAATTATGTAGAGCCCTTTCCGCGTTCTCAAGCTTTCGCTGAGCATGAACTACGGCCGCAGGATGCATTCAACCCCTCCCCCAAATGGTCGCTGTTTAAGATCGTTGTCGAACTCCGACCTGATTTTGCATTAGCCGTGAGAAGAGGCAACTCCGACCACATGAGCGCAGAAACTCCCCCGTAGCCCCGCCTCAGGCCTGCCGAACGCGAGCCTGATACCGCCGACCCTCAGAGCGCAGTACGTTTGACTAACCCGCAAAATCCGCGTTGACAGTCCGGACGTTCACACACATACGAACGTTTATCTGTGAACACGCAAGCGATTGAGGCGGCACATGCAGGCCATCACCTACCTTCGGGTCAGCACGGACAAGCAGGGCAAAAGCGGTCTCGGATTGGAGGCACAACGGGAGGCAGCCGCGCGCTTCGCCAGCTCGAACGGTTTGACGATCATCAATGAGTATGTTGAAACCGAGACCGGCAAGGGCAGCAATGCCCTGTCTAAACGTCCACAGCTCGTCGCCGCTCTGGCCGACGCGAAGCGGCTAAAGGCTACACTGCTCGTCGCCAAGCTCGACCGGCTAAGCCGCAATACCCTGTTCCTACTCACGCTACTGGACAGCAAGGTAGACGTGGCGTTCGCTGACATGCCCAAAGTGCAGGGGCCAATGGGGCGCTTCCTGTTGACGCAGATGGCTGCTGTAGCAGAGCTGGAAGCCGGACTGATTTCTCAGCGCACCAAAGACGCCCTGGCGGCAGCTAAAGCCAACGGCAAAGAGCTAGGTAAGAACGGCAGGGCTCTGGCTACGAAGCGCAAGGCCGAAGCCGCAGACCGGATCGCCCCGCTCGCTCCAATGCTCAACGAGCTGAAGGGCCGTGGGTTGTCCATGCGTGCTATAGTCGCAGAGCTGAACGCTAACGCCGTGCCGTCGCCCGGTGGCGGCAAATGGCACTTGGCCAGCTTGGACCGCGCGCTCCGCAGGATCAATGAGGGCGAAGCTAGCGCGGCCTGATCCGGGCGCGCCTGCCCCTGTTCTATTCTTTCCAAGGCTGAGGGCGCCGCGTTAGCCGTGCACCTCATGACCCAAAAAGCCATGACCGTTGCGAGCCTCGCCGCCCATTGGGGCGTGAGCGACACCTTCGTCTACAGCCTGATCAAAGCCGGTGAGTTGGAAGCATTCCGTTTGGGTGAGAAGCTGATCCGCATACGGCCAGAAGCGGTAGAGGCTTATGAAGCCCGAACTGCCAAACTCGAAACCCATGAAGCCCCGGACGAACCGGACTTCGCGGAGCTTCGCCGGCCCGATCCCGCCCAGCTTGGTCGATTGATCCGAGGCCCCGCCAGAAGCTCAACCTGACATCCGCCAAATTGGCACGGAGAGCGCCGCCAGAGCCCCGCGCCGCATTTTCGGCACCAGCCACACCACTTTTCCACGAACCCTACGGGACGCGCTCGCAGCGCCCCGTACGGACCCCGCGTGCCAAGCGCACATCACAACCGACTATTAGGAGAACAACGATTGAGTGAAGCATACGACGACGACATCGCAGAAGAGGAAGCCCTGTTCGCGCGCATAGCAGCCGCCGAACCTGCTGAGGGCATGGAGACGCCCCCGATCACTCCTCAAGCCGGGGGCCGGCCCCACAAAGTGGACCCGATCAAGCTTGTCGCATGGCGGCAGGCGCACAAGGCAACGATCGCGGCCACCGCAACCCGCTGGAGCGTGAGTCCCGCGACGGTGAAGCGGCTCTCGAAAGAATACGCGGGCGCGGCCAAGCGGGAGCGCTCCCGCTACGAGTGCAGCCGTTTAGACAAGGAGCTGCAACTCCATCAACACCAGCTCTGGCAGATGTATAACAACCAACTTAGCCGGCACCTGTCGTGGGTTGCGCTTAGATGGTTTCCCGCATGGCGCGACGCGAAGGGGACTCCACGGGAGGGGGCGGTCGCACGCGCCGAGCAGGAGGCCCTTCAGGAAGCCGAGACACAGTTCCAGGCTGACTGGACGAGATCCATGGGCCCTGTTCCGGAGTATGTTCCGCCGTGGTGACAGTCATCCCGACCGGCTCATAACCCGTAAAATTTTTCTATTTTTCGTTTATTTTCAAGCGCTTGAATCGATACCGTATGATGAATGAAGAAACCGCACACATCACCTGTGGAGCCGGCTTCATTATGACGTGTGGGGAGGCCGCTTAGCGGTTAACGTCACCGGCAGCTATCGACGGCTTCAGCCCGACGGGTTCATACCCTTCAGCTCCGGCACCCACGGTTATCTATTTGCCGGCCTAGCCCAGCGAAGCTGATGAAACCGTGGGGAGCCGGACAGCATCTCTAGCTTAGACCCTCTGGGTTCATTATAGAGATACTGATAAGCCTATTTAATAACAAGCCTACACCTAGCTGTATCTCTAAGCTTAATTGCTAGCTTAAGCTCTAGATATAAAACGTGTCTGCTTGGCAACTGAGTAGCTAATTCTTCTAGCTTGCATCAAGTTCTATTTACAACGCGATTCTGGCAGCATTAATCGGAATCCCTCTTTTGGAGGGACGAATGAACAGTCTGTTGCGAGACGTAGAAGAATACCTTGTGACCTATAGCATGGCGGTAACCCGCTTCGGCATGGAGGTATCAGGCGACACCCGCTTAGTTTCTGACATGCGCAATGGCCGCACACCGGGAGCAAAGCTCCGGTCAAAGATCATCGCCTACATGGCCGATGAAGGCGCCAGCGGCCGGCAACCGAAGTTGCCTCGAACGCCGGTGTGGGATGAGGCAAAGGATCATGCCCTCTGGCAGATGGTGTCTGAAGGCACGGCTCGCCGGGTCATCGCCAAAGAACTGGGGCTTACGCTCTCAGCGATCCACAACCGGATCAACCGGCTTGCTGAGGAACGCCTACCGGATCGGGCCGGCCGCCTCGTTGATGTCATCTGGCGGCAGAGCGGCTGTTTCCCCGCTGAGCCAAGGCCACGCCCGGTGCAAGGCCGCTATCCCTTCCTGAATCACCGCACCGTTGCCGAGCTGATCGCCTCCGGCGCGATCACCTAAACACCATCTATGTAAAAACTTGGGACGTGTCCGACCACCGCGCCGGGCACTCCCGCTCAAAACAAGAGGATCTCTTGGAACCCCAGCTTGTCACCACCGACGTTCTTCACGGCCCCGAAGCCGAACAATACTTCACGAATGCAGATCGCCGGATCATGACCGGCCTACGTGCAGCATGCGCTTATCTCGGCATCCCGGCCCCAGCATATGCGCAACGCCGCACCCCAGGCCCCACACCGACCAACGGTGTTCGAGCCGCCTTCCGCGCCGATCACCCGACACCTTTCTCAACAGCCCTAGCCCCGCGAAAGCCGAACGCTTCCGCTGAAACCGTCGCCGCAGCGATGCTGCGTTCTGGCGCGTAACCCTCAACTCACTGGATTTTACATGACTGATCAAACCTCGGCCGAGCTGCGCGCAGCGCTTGCCACCAATGCTGTTGCCCTGAAGAAGGCTACTGAAGACGCAGCACTCTACGACCGGCTTAAGGCCGCCTCATCCGAAGTGCGGCGGCTGAAGCAAGAAGGCGACGCGCTGCTTTCCAAGATGCAGGAAGCTCAGGGGCGCGAGTATGCTGCTGAGCGGGCAGCGGTTGCGGCACGTATCCGTAACCTGCGCATCACGACCGCCAACGCAGAGCGCGGACCACTCCAAGCTTCTTACAGCGTCGATTGGGAAGGGCTCGCGTATGACTCGAACCAGCATTGCAGCGTATGGATGCCCTGCAATGTGACCCGCCTCAGCTCGCTGCCACAGGACATCCTTGTCCACATCATCCGAAGCGAGCCCGAGAAGCTCCCGCAGTGTATTGCGGAGCTGGCCCCCGGCAACCCGGAAGAAGCCCTCGACCGCTACTTCGTTGCCCTGCGCCGGGGCTACCTTTGACCATCAACCCGAGGGGCATAGCTCACTGGCGACAGCACGCCAAAGCCAATGGTCTCCGCGAGCTTGCCGAGAAGCTGGCGGCGATGCCGCAGCACTCTAGCCTAACGGGCACGATGTACTCTGTCCCAGAGTCGCTGAAACACCTTGAGGAATGCTGCGGCGCGTTCGGTCCGTTTTCAGCCGCTATGGCCGAATGGTTTGCGGTTCTTGGGTTCACCACAGAGCGCGGCGCGCATGATAGCACCTTCCGATACATGAACCGGCTAGCAGCGGCGGCCGGCCACCCTGGCTTCACTCCTGATCATTGGACGAGGCATGCGGGTAGTCGCGCCGAGCTTCGAACGGACGGCATTGCCGCTAGGCGTGCCTATCGCAAATGGGTGGAGGCCGGCCGCCCTTGGCTCACCGATGGCATCTACCACGCTCACATGCACTTGAGGGCGTGCGTCGGTGCCGCCCGGCTGCGCTTGGAATGGCCGGAATATGGAATCGTGCTGGATGCACTCTGCGGCCTAAATCCGAGCCCTCGCCCCGAGGCGGCACCACCGCACACATCCGGCCCTGTCAGAATATGAAAAGGCGGGCCCCACCAAAATCATGAACAAGGAAATGCATGCGCGACACCTTCGCGTTTAACCCCGTGGCTCCGGCTCAGGCCCACCCGCTCGGGTCCGGTCAACCCCGTGGCGCACAGATCATCGGCGGACAGAGCCAAGGGGGCGCGGTCACTGTAGGCTTAGAGACGAACCCGGCCCCAGTCGCTGCCGGCCTCGGCGCTTTCGTGGAGGAAATCATGCGCCCCCACGTTCAGCAGCGGCAGCAGGAGGAGTTCTTCAAAGGCTTCACCAACACCCAAGCCGGCATTGCCACGCACGAAATCAGCAGGTCGCATGGCGGCTTCTCCAAGGTCTTCGGCCCTACCTCCTACGAGGAAGGGGCCGCGTTCTACACTGCACAGTCGAAGCTGACGGATTGGGCGCAAGAACGCTACGCCGAGCTGGATACGTTGAAGCGGCTACCCTCGGATGAGCTAGCCAAGGTGCTGGCTCAGAAGAGCCTTGAGTTGCTGACCGGCGACCCAGACAGCGACAAGTTGCTGCAAAATGGTCTTATCGAGCAGTCAGCGGCGCTCACCAACACTGTCAGCAAAGCGCGCTACGCCTGGGGACAAGAGCAGGCCATACAAGCACAGTCGCAATCGTGGCGCTCGGGCGCAGGCGCTTTGCAGGCAACCGCCGCTGCGCAGGCCGGCCTGTCCGCCCCCGCTGACGAAGCGAATAGCGCTCTATCCATTCAGACGCGCGCCTTCCTTGGCTCAATGACGAAGCCGCACGGGATGGACGAGGAGACCTACAAGAAGGGGCTGTTCAACTTCATGCGGCAGTCCATGCAGGACGGTAACTTCTACGCCGTGGCAGCACTCCGCAACGCTGGCGTGGATAACGTCTTTGATGACGCTGAGCGCACGCGGCTTGAGGACGCATACCATCGCTACAGCCAGCGCTCGCTGGAGGACTTTGCAGCTACGGACCAGGGCTTCTCAAAATTGGCCATGGCGTATGAGGAGGCCCGTGCGCACGCTGCGCTTGGTGAGAAGGGCTCGATGTCGCCTATGGACGCAGCCAAGCATCTTACCGGGATCAACGACTACGTGCGCCGCCATACCGGCGTCACTGAGGACATGTTCGACTTTAAGGACATCCGGGGAGAGGTTCGCTCGATCTCGGACCTTGTGGTGTCTTCGTACAAGCGGGCGCAGGACCGACAGTGGCAGCTAGAGGACCGGGCTGCGGAGCAGCAGTTCCGCCGTGAGGAGCGGCAGGCCGATAACCGGGAGGCTGCCGCCGCAGCCGGTGCAGCTTGGGCTAGTGGCGATGTCAACGCAGCTATCGCGGGCGGGGTGGAGGAAAAGCATTTCAACCGCATCGCGCTTAGCCAGTTCCGGCAAGGAGACTTCGCCGGGATGGCCCGCGCGTTCACCGTTGGCCACTATACCTCCACGGCAGTGAAGAACGACATCCAAGGGGCCGTAGAGGGCTCGCTAGAGGAGCAATACGGCAAGAACTTCGCGGGCGTGCATCAGAAGTGGCAGGCCATGCTCAAGGTCAACCCCGGCATGACCGCTAGCTATTTCGGCGACTACCACGAGAAGATGCGGGCGTTTGCCACCCTCTCGCGCTCCGTTGGTCCCGAGGCCGCCTACCGGAAGGCTTTCGGCGATCCAGCGCGCTACAGCTCGGCGGAAGTGCCGCCGCAGATGCGGAAGGCAGCGGACGAGGCGGTAAGGGGGGCGGTCAGTAGCAAGTCGCCGTCCCGGTGGAACCCCTTCGCGACTCCGTATAGCCCGCAGGCAATCGCGGTCATGCAGAACGTAACCCGCGAGCGCGTGGCGCTGGGCCTGAAGAACAGCGACACACCCGCTGACGCTCTGGCGGCAGAAGCCCTCAGTTCGGCAATGGCTGACGGCACCCTGCAAACCGCAGGTGGCGAGGCTTGGCGCGCAGCGCCGGGCACTAAGCCTTTTCACATTCAGGTTGGTCTTCAGCCTGACGAAGCGGGCATGGCCTTCCATGGCGTAATAGACCAGCGGCTTAGGCGGGCCGGTTTGCCGACAGGAGCGAGTGCCACCATGGACATCAACTACGTGCAAACTCCCACGGGTGGCACGGCGCTGCACGTCATTGGCCGGGCCAAGCAGGGCCAATCTGCCAACATCCTGATCCCGCTGGAAGCATTCAAGCAGTACGGAACCGAACTGATCCGCAAGAAGCTTCGCGGCATCCCGACAAACCCGAAGGCCGACCCGACCATGCATGCCGGCGCTTTCAAATAACCACTTACGATTTAGGAAAATTCAGAACAATGACTAAGCCAGCGTCCCTGCGGACGCTTCGAAACCGTGCGCCCGCTTCATCTGACAAGAGCGAAGCTCTCAAACCCTTCGGAAACGCTGCGAAACAGAATGCAGCAGCCCAGGCCATCCGCTACGCGACCACGCCTGAAGAGCTGCGGTACAAGTGCCGTCGCCATGGTGAAGCGGCTCTTACAGAGGCTCGATGGCGAGCCGTTGTCTCTTGGCTCATGCAGGAGCCGGACCCCAAAATTTCGGAACCCCTTCCGGTAGTTTTGGAGGCCATCCACCTCTGCCAGGAGGAGGCTCGCCACCTCAATGGACTTGTCCCGCCCGAGCATGCAACGCGCCCGTGCGTAATGCCTCGCCTGAGCCCGGAATCGCAGGCGGAAGCGCGCCGCGTGGGGGCATTGGTGGTGCGCGACTGGCAGGATGCTGGCGGCCCCTGCTTGGACGCCGGGCTTATCGAGCGGACCCACCGCTACGTGCGGGACTGTACGAAGGCCAAGGCTGCGGAGGTGCACGCATGAACGGCCTTACAATGAAGCAGCGCGCCAAGGTGAATGCCGCCCTCTGCATGATCCACTATCAGGGTCACAGCGTGGACGCGGTACAGGCGCGAGTTCGGGCGCACGCTGCGAGCGGCATGGATCTTCGGGCGGCCTACGAGACCGGGCTTAACGAGTTCATCACGGTCAATCCGGCGATGCAAAGCCCGCTTGGTCGTGTCACTGGCCTGATCGAAGCAAGCGATGAGGCAACAGTGGCCCGGTATGATGCGGCCATCAACCGCTATATTGAGACGGGAGACGAGACTGCCGTCAACGAGCTGGAGCCCATGATGCGGGAAGATGCCTTGGCGCTCGCTGTCCGCAATGGCGAGCTAGATGCCAGCCAAGCCGCTTCGGGGCAGGTAGATTGGGGAGCCGAAAGTATGGCTGCACCAGCTTCAGCACCGCCGTTGCCGGTTGCGCCGGCTGAGCCCTCACAGCGATTTGCGTGGGCCACGGGGTCGGCCCCAGCCCAACCGGCTACAGGCGAAAACTCGGGCCCCATCCGGATTGCAACCGCCGAGCCGAAGTCCGTCCCATTCACGCCCAACGCACTACCCGGAAGCGATACGGCCGTGCGGATTGGACGAGGCTGGGAGAAGATGAACGCGAGCGTGCTTCCGACTTGGAGCAAGCCGTCGCCCTATGAGGGCATGTCGCCGGGCCAGATCAAGGACGCGATGGCCTCCGCTTACGCGGTTAAGCCGGGTTGGCAGCAAGGCGAAAGCGAGTCCTAAATCTGCGGCAATCGCTTCGTGCAAAGTTTTCCTATTTGGGTGAATCGCTTGAGCGGCTTTGGGCGCCTCGGCAGCTCAATGGCTACTTAGCTGCGCCCTTGATGATGGCGGTGGTTTCGTTCTTCGCGCGACCCAAAGCAGACCTTACATTCGCTGCATGCTGGAGCCTAGCTCTTTCCGCTAGCATGCCGTCCAATATGTATTCAATGGAGCTTCTCATGACTGGGAATAGCGCACGACATTTTTCTTCCGTCAGAGCATGGATACCGGCGCTCAATACGCTGTAAACGTCCGCAGCCTCAGCAACTTCTTTAGGCAGGTTACGCCCCAGCACCTTGATCTTTTGATCCATATGAAAGCTGTCGAAGTTTTCTGGAAGCCCCTCAAGCACCCGCGCGACATCCGCCGCTTCATTTAGGAGGTGCTCAAAGATCCTCCGAAGATAAACAAACGAGCCCGCACCGATACCGTGAGCGTAGAGTCCCAGTGCCCTCTTGAAATCGCTTAGGTAGCTCTTACCCAAAACCCCCGTGAATCGGTTCACACTCGCATAGGAGATACTTGCAGCCGAGGGATACTGTCCAATTTTTGATAGGCGTCCTGAGTTAACTACAAACATAAAATGATACTTGTGCGAAAAGTTTCTCTGACATGCAAAGGTAAGGGAAAATGCATGATCTGACAAAAGTGTTGTTATAGGTGAGCTCACCTGTTGCAGGCTCTTCGGTTGAAGCGCCGCCTCCTTATTTATCTTGAACAGGGACTCGCGGCCACATTCAACGCAGTGAGCATCAAACTGATGTCCACCCCGAAATTCCAGATGGTAGACGTACTGGTGCGACCCACCGAGGTCGATCTCTTGATAGAGCGCCGTTTCGAGGAGAAGCTCCTCAATTACGGGGAACGCGAGCGGGGGCTTAGCCTCTCTGAGCGAGGTTTCGGTATCGTCTGTCATCATCCACCCGCTTAGCCGTTTAGATCTGCTTACTCACCTTATATTCAGCCCTTCCTGGTTGTCAGCATGCAGCTAATCGAAGCGCAGCCCCGCAGCTGGGGCTCACGCAGCAAGCCATCGCAGGTTAATCGGTTCCGCCCCTCCTCAAACAGGAAGGGCTAAACCCGGCACTCTGAAGCGGCGCATACCTTCTACCACCTGATGTAGTGGATAGCCGCTTCCATACTCATCAGCGACATCGCCAGCACTATGCCCCATAATCTGGCGCTGCACTCCTTCCGGGATGTCGGAATGGCGCGCATATTGCTTGTACGTGTGGCGGAAGGAGTGAAAAGTAAGCCTATGGTCTGTGATCCCGCAGACCGTACGGCGATAGCCACTCCACCATTCTCCCCACTTTGCAGTGAGCGTCCCGTATTTATTGGCTCGCAGTAGCGGGAACAGCCGTTCTTGCTTGGCCTCCTTAGCCTTCTCCACGAACTTGATGAATCCCAGCCGCTCAAGCTCCGGATGCACCGGCACGTCCCGCTCACTAGCGGCGTTTTTCAGGCGTAAACCCTCATCATGATCTTCCTTGATGCGGATGAACCACGCTTTGCGCTGTGCCCCTTCAGGGTCAGGGTAGGCAATCTCAAGGATGTCCGATGGCCGAAGCTGGCCTAGCTCCTCAAGCCGTGCCCCGGTGAACAGCGCCAGCAGCGGTAGCCAGTATGCGGCCTCGCCCCTGCCCTGCGTCGGTCGAGCCCCTTCCGCGTATACCGGGCTCGCGAAGATGGCATTGAGGGAAGCTAGATCGAACTCGCGGCGCTTATTCCGGGCCTTATCTATGTCCTTGACAGAGACGCCCTTTGCCGAGTTTTCCGAAGCATACTCGTTATCAACGGCCCACTGGATCAATGTAGCAAGCCGCGCGATTTTTGTGTTCACGTTTGCCGCTGATTGGCCTTCCGCAATCAGCTTATTCTTGAAGGTGAGTACGTCTTTTCGGGTGATCGCGTTCACCGGAAGCCGGCCGGCACGCTCATAGAACCAGCGGGCAACTGCCGCATGGGCGTCCCTTGTCTTTTCTGTCACCTTTCGCTCTGCCGCCCAGCGACAGACAATCGTGCTGTCGAGCATGACACCTTCTACAGTCTCCGCTTGCGGAGCCCTTCGCTGTTCTGGCGGAGCAAGGCCGCGCCGCTTTTCGGCTGCTGCCGTCTGCGCTTCAAGGCGGCGAAGCTGGGCCTCGGAAAGCTCGGCCTCAAGATCCCTGATGATGTCGCGGGCGGCGGCCTCCGAGTCCGTCAGCTCCGCTGTGGACTTCCGGACCAGCCGCCTCCACCTCAAGCGCAGGGGTTCGCGCTCTGCATACCGCTCCTCCCGAGCGTTCATTTCCTGATAGCCGATTTCAGCCGCCTCCAGGCTGCTTTCGAGCATCGCCGCCTCCATCGCCTCAGCGCGCTTGGATCGTGGCGGAGCGGGGCTCGCAGGCGGTTTTTCAGCGCCGTTCATCGCGGATGTGGCTCGGTCAATCTCGGCGTTGGTGGCGATCGTGTGCGCCGGGATCATCCGCTTCGCGGTCTCGCGGTCCTTGGTGCCGAGCGAGATCATCCACTCCCGGCGATTCCCGAGGAACGGGCGCAGTTCGGCAGGGACGACACGGCGGAAATAGTAGGTGGATTGGCGGGTGGCGAGGTAGGTGCACATGGCTTCGGCTTCCTATTACAAATGTAACAGGCGCTTGTAAAAAGCCTTGGTTTTCCGTGCTTTTAGCCGCTTTTCAGTGGCTTAAGGCGGCTGGTGGAGCTGAGGGGAATCGAACCCCTGACCTCTGCAGTGCGATTGCAGCGCTCTCCCATCTGAGCTACAGCCCCGCCGCCGGATCCCGGGCTGGCCCGGGAGGCGCTCCCCTTAGCGAGCCGAAACGGGCGATGCAACCGGCTTGTCGCATCTTCCGTGTCGTTTCTTGGCCCGCGCGGCGAAGTGCCTGGCATTCAGGTTAATTTTGCGGAACCCATCCGCCCCTCCGCTCGCTTGAACGGCGCGTGACGGCAAGCAGCCGCAGCCGCCGAATTGCAGCAGGAGAGATCCCATGGACGATCGCAACAACCGCTACGGCAATTATGGCCAGTACGGCCCCACCGGCTATCAGGACACCGGCAGCCCTGGCGACTATACCCGGGATTACGGCTCGGGCCGCGACTATACCTACAGCAGCGCGCGCGACTATGCCGCCGCAGGCCGGCAGGGCGGCGGTCGCGACCGCAACCAGCGCGACGACTGGAACCGCGGGCGCTCGGAGGGGCGCAGCCAGGACCGCTCGGCCTATGGCGCACAGGGCTATGGCCAGCGCCAGGAGCGCAGCGACTGGAACGACGGCGACCGGGACTGGAGCGACATCGGCTCGCGCAGCTACAGCAATTATGGCGGCTATCACGGCCAGGACCGCGACCGCGAGTATGGCGACCGCAGCTACGGCAGCCGCGACTGGGGCAACCGCGCTTCCGCCAGCCGCAGCTACGGCGCGCAGAACGAGGGCCGCTACGGTCAGGATCGCGACCGCACCCGTGGCGGCGAAGACCTGCGCGGCTATGACCGCGACCGTGGCTTCTTCGATCGCGCCGGCGACGAGGTGCGTTCGTGGTTCGGCGACGAAGAGGCCGAGCGCCGCCGCCGCCAGGACCAGCGCTATGACGAGCAGCAGGCGCGCAGCGAAGGCCATGCCGACAGCCATTACGGCGAATGGCGTCGCAGCCGCATCCAGGAGTTCGACCGCGACTATGACGAATATCGTCGCGAGAACGCGCAGCGCTTCCAGACCGAGTTCGACAGCTTCCGCACCGAACGCACCGGCCAGCGCGATGCGCTGCGCCGCGTGACCGAGCACATGGAAGTGCTGGGTTCGGACGGCAGCCATGTCGGCACCGTCGACAAGGTGCATGGCGACCGCATCATCCTGACCAAGAACGACACCGACGCGGAGGGTCGCCACCACTCGATCCCGTCGCGCTGGATCCAGACGGTCGACGAGAAGGTCCATCTGCGCAAGACCGCCGACGAGGCCAAGAACCATTGGCGCGACGAAGAACAGTCGGGCGCCATGTTCGGCGAGGATCGCAAGGCCTCCGCGACGACGACGACGGACCAGACCGCAACGCGCGAAGGTTCGCAGGACTGGAGCACCGGCGGCAATCTGAACGCCAGCTTCAAGGGCACCTACTGAGGTGCGGGGAGCGCCGGTCTAGTTTCGGCGCTCCCCTCGTGCCCTCGGGCGATTGCGTCTGCATCGGAAGGACGTAACGCTGAGAAAAACCATTGTCGTTCCCGCGGAGGCGGGAATCCATTCGCGTTTGCGCTGGGGGCAGGAACTCCGGCATCAGCGCCAATGGATCCCCGCCTTCGCGGGGATGACGTGGTATTGGTTGGTCAAGGGTGCCAGCCTCCACCTTTGATTCGAATGACCGCTCATTCATCCGCGTCGGGCCGATCGTAGAGATCCCAGCGATGCTCGCCGGTCACCGTATCGGCATAGGGACGCCCCGCGGCATCGCGGCTGGGCACGTAGCGAAAGCGCTTCTGGATCAGCTTGCAGGTCGTCTCGTCGAGATCGCGATTGCCGCTGCTGCGAGTGACGGTGCAGCTCGAGACACGCCCGTTCATCCCGACGACGAAGCGCAGCCCCACCGTCCCGCTCGCCCCGGCGTCGAGCGCCGCGCGCGGATAATCGGCATCGGTGATCCGCCCGCCGATCCAGCGCAGCGGCTCGCCACCGCCGCCCCCCGGTCCGTTGCCTCGCCCGCCGCTGCCGGTCCCCTCGCCGGTACCGCCCGCGCCGGTGCCCGGCCCTGCCACCGGCGCGGCGCCGGACGAGGCATCGCTGGCCGCAGCCGGCTTGGGCGCGGTCACCATCGGCGGTGGCTGCAGGACGATCGGCGGGGGCGGCGCCACCACCTCGGTGGCCTTGGAGACCTTGTTGGGCGGTGCCGCCGCGCCCTCGGCCTTGGGGGGCGCCCGACGCTGCGCGGGCTCCGGGGCGGGCGGCGGCGCGGGTGGCGGCACGTCGAAGCTCAGCAGCGCCGCATCGGGATCGGCACGCACCACCGTCTGCGCGCGCAGACCGGCGAACAGTAGCGCCGCCAGCAGGGCCTCCACGGCGATCGCGGCGACGGCGCCGGGCAGTCGGGTACGCGCGGAATTCATCGGCAGCCCCCCGATCGTTGCGGGTTCATGCAACCGAAATGTGGCATGGCACATTGATACGCATCGAACACAAACCGAAGATGGGGTCCAACCATGCGTAAGACAATCGCCGCGCTCAGCGCTCTCGCCCTGGTGATGCCGGTGGCCATGCCGATCACCGCCGCCAGCGCCCAGTCGCGCTACGAAGGCAAGTCGAGCTCGAGCCGCGGCTATCGCTATGTGAAGAAGTGCCGCAAGTCGAAGGGCCATACCGGACTGATCGCGGGCGGCGTGGCGGGCGCGCTCGCCGGTCCGTCGGTCGTCGGCGGCGGCCTGCTGGGTGCCGCGGCCGGCGGCGTCGCCGGTGCGCTGGGCGGCCGTGCGATCGATCGCACGATCACCGCCAAGGATCGCTGCTACTATGTGAAGGTCCGCCGCTAAGGCGCCTCGAGGGGCGGGCACGGTCCCGCCCCTTTCCAATTCTACCTGCATCGGCCAGATATCGGCGATGAACGGCGCCGCGCGCGCCGCCCCCAAGATGCAGGAAGTTTGCGTATGTCCAGCTATGCCGATCGTCTGACTGCCCTCCGCGCGCAGCTCGCGCAGGAGGCGCTCGACGGCTTCGTCGTGCCGCTCACCGACGAGCACATGTCCGAATATGTCGGCGCCTATGCCCAGCGGCTCGCCTGGCTCACCGGCTTCCAGGGCTCGGCCGGCAGCGCCGTGGTGCTCAGCGAGCAGGCGGCGATCTTCACCGACGGCCGCTACACCCTGCAGGTCCGCCAGCAGGTCTCGGCGGATCAGTGGGACTATGTCGGCGTCCCCGCCACCAGCATCGCCGACTGGCTGGGCGAACACGCCCCCAATGGCGGCCGCATCGGCTATGATCCCTGGCTGCACACCCGTGCCTGGGTCGAGGACGCGCGCAAGGCGCTCGCCGAGAAGGGTGCCACGCTGGTGCCCGTTACCCGCAACCCGATCGACGCCGTCTGGGCCGAGCAGCCGAACCCGTCCGATGCGCCGCTCGCGGTGCTGGACGAGGCGCTGGCCGGCAAGTCCTCCGCCGCCAAGCGCGCCGAGATCGCCGACTGGCTCCAGGCACGGAATGCCGATGCGGTGGTGATCGCCGCACTCGATTCGATCGCCTGGACGTTCAACGTCCGCGGCGACGACGTGACCCATACGCCGGTCGCGCTCGCCTATACCGTGATCCATGCCGACGGCACCGCCGACCTGTTCGTGGCGCCGGAGAAGGTGACCGACGCGGTGCGCCAGCATCTCGGCAACGCGGTGCGCATCCAGGATCGCGCGGCCTTCCAGAGCGCCCTGGGCGGCTTTGTAGGCAAGCGCGTCGTGGCGGACCCCGGCACCGCCGTCGCGGCGATCTTCGACGCGCTGGAAGCAGGCGGCGCCACGGTGATCGCGCTGCGCGATCCGGTGATCCTCGCCAAGGCGATCAAGAACCCGGCCGAGGTCGCCGGGCACAAGGCCGCCCAGGCGCGCGACGGCGCCGCGCTCAGCCGCTTCCTCAAATGGTTCGAGGAAACCGCGCCGCAGGGCGGCCTCACCGAGATGTCGGCAGCCGACAAGCTCCGCGCGTTCCGCGAGGCGACCGGCAAGCTCAAGGACCTGTCGTTCGACACCATCTCCGCCACCGGCCCCAACGGCGCGATCCCGCACTACAAGGTGACCGAGGAATCGAGCCTGAGAATCGAACACGGCCAGCTGTTCCTGATCGATTCGGGCGGCCAGTACGGCGACGGGACGACGGACGTCACCCGCGTGATGCCGGTCGGCGAGGCGAGCGACGAGATGAAGGACCGCTTCACTCGCGTGCTCAAGGGCCATATCGCCATCGCCACCGCGATCTTCCCGGACGGCACCACCGGGGCGCAGATCGACGGCTTCGCGCGGCGCCCGCTCTGGGAAGCCGGCCTCGATTTCGCGCATGGCACCGGCCACGGCGTCGGCGCCTATCTCTCGGTGCACGAGGGGCCGCAGCGTATCGCCCCGCCTGCCTATCCGGGCGGGCAGGCGCTGGAGCCGCTGCGTGCCGGCATGTTCCTCTCGAACGAGCCGGGCTATTACAAGGCCGGCGAATACGGCATCCGCATCGAGAATCTCGTCCACATCGTCGAGCGCACGATCCCCGGCGGCGACAAGCCGATGCTGGCGTTCGAGACGCTCACCTTCGCGCCGATCGAGCGCAGCCTGATCCTGCCCGCGCTGCTGAGCGCGGAGGAGCGCGCCTGGCTGGACGCGTACCATGCCGAGGTGCTGGCGATCGTCGGCCCGCAGCTGGACGGCGACGAGCGCGCCTGGCTCGAAGCCAAGTGCGCGCCGATCGGGTGAGATACCGATCCTCCCCGTGCCGGGGAGGATCTTGTTAGTCCGCCGATTCGGGGCGCGGTGCCGCCCCCTGCTCCGCCGCTTCCGCGTTCGCCCCGCGCGCCTGCGCTTTCCGCCGTCGCAGGTTTTCGCGCAGTTTTTCGGCCAGGCGGGCCCGCTTATCCACATCCTTCATGCGAAAAGCGATAAACCTTCGCGATGCGGGTTGACAATCACCCGTCGCCCTGCACATAGGCCCCTCCCGCACGGCGCTGGTCGCCGCGGTTGGAAAACAGTGCTGCCGTAGCTCAGTGGTAGAGCGCATCCTTGGTAAGGCTGAGGTCGCGAGTTCAATCCTCGCCGGCAGCACCATTTTCCCCTTCTGACAGAAGAACTTGCCCGCAACGGCACCGCGGCGGCGAGGTCACGCACCCTCCTTACACTTCCATCGTCATCCCCGCGAAGGCGGGAATCCATTGGGATCGCCGGCACGGTTTTGTCCCCAGCGTCCTGGCAAATGGATTCCCGCCTTCGCGGGAATGACGAGGAATGGGACAGGGCCGGCCTTACCGGCCGCCCCGCCCGTTCAGGCCCAGCGCAGGCCGTCGATCCGCACCACCGGCACCGTGCCCAGCCCCTTGGGCAGCGTCACGGTCAGCCCCGCCTCGGACTGGCGGAACGCCACGTCGCCACCGCCGAGCAGCCGCGCCCGTGCCACCCGGCCCGCCTTCCGCCCCAGCGCCTTGACCGTCACCGGTGCGCTCGGCGCCTTGAGGAAGAACAGGTACAGCGTGTCGCCCCGGCGCGTGAAGCGCACGTCCTGTTCGGTAAAGCCCTTGAACCCGCCTTCGTTCTGCATCCCCGAGGCGAGCTGGGTCGGCCCTTCGCCATAGGTCCGCCACGGCCGGGTGCCGAACACCGCCTCGCCGTGCACCGCCATCCAGGCGGCGAGATCGTCGAGGATCTTCTCTTCCTCCGAATCGATCGTCCCATCGCCGCGCTGGGGCACCGAGAGCAGCAGATTGCCGTTCTTCGAGATCACGTCCGCCAGCCGCTGCAGCACGTCGTCGGCCGAGCGGTACGCCTTGTCGGTGTAGAGGCTGCGCTTGTAGAACCAGTCGCCGAGGCAGGTGTCGGTCTGCCAGGGCTCGTCCCACAGATGGTCGGAGAAGCCGCGCTCGACATCCTGCACCAGCCCGAACCGGGCATAGGGATGCAGCTGCTTGGCGGTGGCGACGACGTCGATCTTGTCGTGCCAGTCGAGCGAGCGGTTGTAATAGTCCGCCACTGCCGCCAGCCCGATCGGGCCGAACGGCAGCTCGTAATTGTCGAAATAGCAGAAATCGGGCTTGTACTTCGTCACCAGGTCGACCTGCCGCAGCAGCCAGCGCTTGGCATAGTCGATGTCGCCGGGGGGAACCGTCTCCAGCCACTGGCCGTCGTTCTTTTCGTGCCACGTGCCCATCGCCTGCATCGTGTCGATGCCGTCGGGCGCCACGAAATGCTTGCCGGTGTAGAGGATCTGCGGATCGAGCCCCTCCCACCATTTGCCCGCACCATCCGCCTTGGTCAGGCGAAAGGCGTCGTAGCGCTCGCCCTTGCGGGGGCCTTCGGGATCATAGCCATAGGCCGTCTGGTACCAGTGCCAGCTGTGCGAGGCATGGTTGGAGACGCCGAAGCGCAGGCCGTGGGCGCGCGCCACCTTCTCCCAGGTGCCGACCACGTCGCGCTTCGGCCCCACGCGCAGGCTGTTCCAGCCGTGATGCGCGCTGTCGTAGCAATCGAGATTGTCGTGATGGCAGGCGAGCGACACGAAATATTTCGCGCCTGCCTTCACATAGCGCTTCATCAGCGCCTCGGGGTCCCAGTTCGCGGCGGTCCAGCGGTTCTGGACTTCCAGGAAGCCGACATCGGCGGGATGGCCATAGGTCTTGCGATGGAAGTCCGAGGCCGGGTGGCCCTGGATGTACATGTGCCGCCCGTACCAGTCGCCCTGCTCGGGCACGGACTGCGGGCCCCAGTGCGACCAGATCCCGAACTTCGCATCGCGGAACCAGTCCGGATAGCGATAGTTCGCGACCAGCGAGGGCCAGGTCGCCTGCACCGGCCCCGACACCACCACCTGCGCGCGCGCAACCGCCGGCAGGGCGGCGAGCCCCGCAAGAACACCGCGACGCCGCCACCCTGATCCGATCATTATTACCTCCGCTGAACCACGACAGTACCACCTTGATACCGAACTTCGGTGTCAAAGCCATTGTCGTCGGTCACCGGCTTGCCGGCGCTCACCCATTTCACGCGGAAGCTGCGGGCGGCAGGCATGCCGGCCCAACTCTTGCCCTCGCGCGCGCCGATCGTCAGCGTGCCGGCCTTGTCGTCGTAGCTGAGCGGAATGCGGCTGAACGCGCCGCTCTTGTACTGCTCGCTGCGGCCGTCATCCTCGTAGAGCGAGAACTGGCCGTTCGCGCCGGTATAGACGGTGATGGTCAGCGGGGCACCCGGCTGCTGGTCGACATATTGCGTCACCGGGCCCATCGGCACGATCGCGCCGGCCTTGACGAACAGCGGCATCCGCTCGGCCGGCGCGGGAATGCCCGCGATGGTGCCGCCGCGATAGGGCTTCGCCGTGGCGAAGTCGTACCAGGTGCCGGTGCCGGGGAAATAGACCGTGCGGCTGCGCGCCTTGTACTCGGTCACCGGCGCGACGAGGAACGCGTCGCCGAACAGATACTGGTCGTTGATCGTGCGCGCCTTGGCGTCGGCGGGGAAGTCCATCGCCAGCCCCCGCATGATGCTGCCGTCCTTCATATAGGTGTCGGCACCCAGCGTGTAGATATAGGGCATCAGCCGGTAGCGGAGCTGGTCGTACCAGACCATCGAGGCGCGCATCGGCGAGCCCTCAGGCGAAATCTCGTAGATCTCGCGATACGGGAACTCGCCATGGCTGCGGAACAGCGGGCTGAACGCGCCGAACTGGAACCAGCGCAAATTGAGCTCGCGCCACTCGGCCACGTCCTCGGGCTTGGGGTTCTTGGTCTCGTAGCGCGGCTCGACCGCGAAGCCGCCGATATCGTGCGTCCAGTTGGGCAGGCCCGACATCGAGGCGTTGACGCCCGCCGAGATCTGCGCGCGCAGATCGTACCAGCGGGTCGCCACGTCGCCCGACCACACCGCCGCGCCGTAGCGCTGCAAGCCCCCGAACCCCGAACGGGTGAGCAGGAACGGCCGCACGTCCGGCTTGAAGCTGCGCCAGCCCTCGAAGAAGGCGCGCGCGTTCATCAGCGGGTAGCTGTTGAAATACTGCGCCGCCGGGCCGATCGCGGTCGGCCCCATGGTGTCGATCCGCTCGGGGATCGAGAGGTTCGAGTGCATGTCCGGCTCGCTGGCATCGGCCCACCAGGCATCGGTGCCGAGCACGCCCAGCTTGGCCTGCACCTGTTTCCAGAAGATGCGGCGTCCCTCGGCCGAATAGGGATCGTAGAAGGTGCTGGCATAGCCGGGGCCGACCCAGTCCTTGTTGCCCTGGCGCAGATTGCCCTGATAGGCAGCCCCCGCTGCGTTCAGCTCCTTGTAGTTCTCGGTGGTGGGATAGAATTTCGGCCAGACCGAGATCATGAAGTTGGCGTGGTCGGCATGGACCTTGTCGATCATCGCCTTGGGGTTGGCGAAGCGGGTCGGGTCGAAATCGTGGCTGCCCCAATTGTCGTCACGCCAGTAGCGCCAGTCGAGCACGATATTGTCGAGCGGGATGTTGAGCTGGCGATATTTCTCGACGACGCCGGTCACCTCGGCGGCGGTGTCGTAGCGCTGGCGCGACTGCCAGAAGCCATAGACCCATTTCGGCATCATCTCGGCCTTGCCGGTGATCTGGCGATAGCCGGCGATCGCGCCGTCCATCGTGTCGGCGGGGACGAACCAATAGTTCTTGGCCTGGCCGACCTCGCTGGTGAACCACAAGGAATGGCGATCGGGCGCGGGCAGCGGATCATTGTGGAGCAGCGCCATATAGCCGGCGTTGGGCTCCCACTCGATCCGGATCTGCACCGGCTTGCCCTTGACCATCGGCAGGTCGAAATTGGCGTACCAGGGGTTCCAGTTCTGCCGCCAGCGATCGAGCACCAGCTTCCCGTCGGCATAGACCTTGTAATAGCTCGAGCCGTAGAGCTGGAACTTGTGGGTGCCGGTCACCTCGGGCTGGACGTCACCGGTCCACACCACCGTCTGCTTCTGCACGGCGTTGCCCGCGGTGTTCTGGCCGCCGGTCGCCGCGACGGTCTTCGCCTTGGCTTCCTCCGGCCAGTTCTTCTGGTCCTTGATATACTGATAGTTGATCGTCGTTTCCTGGCGCGACACGGCCAGCTTGCCGTCGAGGAAATACTCGGCCTTCCACCCCGGCTTGCCGCCGCTCGATACCTTCAGCCCCTCGCCCACCGGCGTATAGGGCTTGGGATTGCCGAAGCGGCTGATGCTGGCATTGTCCCACAGCAGGCCGTAGCTGCGCGTCGAGACGACGAACGGCACCGCGATGTCCATGTTATGCTGGGCGAGTTCGACGTCCTCGCCATTATAGTTCATCTGGGCATTCTGGTGCTGGCCGAGGCCGTACAGCCCCTCGTCGGTGCCGCGGTTGAACTGCTGGCTGACCGCGACGAACGGCTTGCCCTCGACCGTGACGGGCTTGAACGCCGCCTGGCCGGATTCGGCGAGCAGTTCGCGCCCCTTGGCGTCGGTGAAGCGGATGCGGCCGGTGGCGATCTCGATATCGGCGGTGGCGCGCTTGGCCTTGACCAGCACATGGCCGTTGGCTTGGGCGACCTCAAAGGGGCCGGCCGCCGGCGGATTGGCCGCCATCAGGCTCGGTGCCAGCGTGCCGGTATCGACGCCCTTGGGGGTGGCGATGACGTGGAAGATGCCGTCGCCATGGACGGTCACTTCCACGCGTGCCGCGCTGCCGCCGGTCGGCGTGACGACCACGCCGGTATCGGTGCGGCTATAGCCGTTTTCCTGCGCCGTCTGTGCCGACGCCATCGCACTGCCCGCGAGCAGCGCCGCGATCCAAACCCTGTTCATGCCCAAGTCTCCTGCGTTTCTTCTGTTTTCGCCGCTCAGCGATAGCGGCCCATGGTAATCTTCAGAATTTGCGGCCGATCGATCAGGTTGAGGCCGTAATCGGTCTGGTCGCCGTTCCACACGCGCGTCGCCTGCCATTTGCCATCGACGAAACTGCCTTCCTCGGTGCGGAGCATGATGCCGTTCGGCGCGCTTCCCTCGGCGGGCGAGAAGATGACGCGGACATGATCCCCCACTACCAGGAACTCGTCGTCGGAAAGCTGTGCGACCGCAACACCGCCGATCTTCTCCGCCCCCCAGGGGGCAGGATCGCTCTTGAGGAAGCTCCACTCCTTCATCCCGAACTGCCATTCGCCCCAGCTGGCGGTAATCGTCCATCCGCCAATGGTCGTAGAACGCGGCTTGTTGTCGTCGGGCTTGGCGACGCCCCAGGTCGGGCGGGTATAGGCGATCCGCGCCCAGTCGCGCGCGATGCCGTTCAGCATGCCATAGGGGAGCGCAAAGGCGTCCATCGTCGCCGCATCGAGATCGCGCGCGCCGAGCGGGAAATTGAAATAGCCGGTCGCGTCCATCCCGAACGGCGCAAAGCCGATCGCCCCGCGGCCCAGCGCCTCGTAGAAGAAGCGGGCGAATTCGCGGGCATTGCCGATCTCCGGCACCATCAGTGCATTGTCGGGCCGGGCATATTTCTCGAGGTACTGCGAGACATTCTCGCTGCTGCGATCATAGAGGTCGGGTGCCGCGAAATCGAGCGCGGGCGCCGCCGCCTTCCAGATGTCGAGCACGTCCTGCTGCGGGCCGCCGCTCGCCACGCCGTCGGGATCGGGCACGTTGGAGGGGCCGGCAAGGGCCGCGTTGACGTACATCGGCAGCGGCTTCACCGCCTTGCCAGCCGCTGCGACAGCGTTGACGTAGCGCGCGACATACCAGCTGTTGAACGCGCGGTCCGCCTGCGCGCCGAAGGCCTCGACCCAGGTACCGCGCTTGCCGGTCTTCTTCGCAAGTTCGGCGGGAATGGCTTGCGCGAACAGCCGGTTGGCTTCGGCCGAATAGTCGCGCGGGTTGCGATAGCTGCCGGTCTCGTTCTCGGGCTGGACCAGGATCACGGTGTTCTGCGGATCATGGTCGCGCAAATATTCCATGACCTTCACGAAGGCGCGCGTGTCGGCCTTCAGCGTCTCGGTGCCATGCGCGCTGAGCACGCCGTGATCCTTGCCGTCCCGCGTCTTCATCCGCGGAAAGCGCTTCGCATCCAGCTTCACCCAGTCGGGCGTGTAGCTGTAGCTCGTGTTCTTCCAGGTGCCGAACCATAGCAGCACCACCCGCTTGTCGTGCGCGCGGGCCTGATCGAGCAGGGTCTGGAGGAAGCGGAGGTCGAATTGCCCCTCGCGCGGCTCGACCTGCTGCCAGGCGATCGGCACTTCCACCGTATTGGCGTGCATCCGATCGAGCACGCCCCAGGCGGTGGCGAGCGGCGCGGCATAGTTGCTGCTGTTGTTGACCTGTCCGCCGAGGATCAGGAACGGCGCGCCGTCGACGATCAGCGCATGGCGGCCGTTCTTCGTCTCGACATGCGGCACCGGCGTCGCGGTCTGGGCCATCGCGGCCAGTGGAACCCCGGCCAGCACCAGCGCCAGCCCGCTCGACGATATGCAACGCAGCATCCTTGCCTCTCCCGCTTCCGGCGATCCTGCCGGTTTACGTTCCTCTGTCCACGGGTTAGCGCTACCAGAAGCCGTTGGAAACCGCTGTTTTGAAATTTACTTTTACAGGTGGATGCATATTTCGATCGCGCATGGGGGCACCCGGCGGGGCCAGAATTTAGGAGAGGACAGAAGCATGACTCAAGACCTGAACCGCCGCCATCTGCTGGGCGGCTTGGCACTTGCCGCCGGCGCGGCGGCGCTGCCGGCGCACGCCTTCCAGGCCGGCGCCGACGAGGTGCTGCTGCTCTGGCCGGGTTCGCCCCCGGGCGCCCCCACGACGCTGCCCAGCCCGAAATACGACCAGCGCTCGAAGGACCCGACGTTCAACGATCGCTGGCTGACCGGCGTCGGCAGTCCCTCGCTCACCGTGCGGCGCGCGGCGCAGCCGAACGGCACCGCGGTGATGCTGATCCCCGGCGGCGGCTATGGGTTTCTGGCGATCGACAATGAAGGCGAGGAACAGGCGCGCTGGCTGAACGCGATCGGCGTCACCGCCTTCATCCTGCGCTATCGCATCCCCACCGAAGGCTGGGCGAACCGCAGCACCGTGCCGCTGGCCGATGCGCAGCGCGGGCTGCGGCTGATTCGCGCCTCGGCCAAGCGCTACGGCGTCGATCCGGCGCGGGTGCTGGCGCTTGGCTTCTCGGCAGGCGGGCATCTGGCGGGCAGCCTCGCCACCCGGCATGCCGAGCGCGTCTATGCGCCCGTCGATGCCGCCGACCAGCTGTCGGCACGGCCCGATCTCGCCGGGCTGATCTACCCGGTGGTGAGCCTCGCCGCACCGTTCACCCATGGCGGCTCGCGCGACAACCTGTTCGGCACAGGTGCGGACGCCAAGGCGCTCGCCGCCGCCTCGGTGGAAAACCGGGTGACCGGCGACACCCCGCCGATCTTCCTCACCCATGCCAGCGACGACGGGCTGGTGCCGATCGCCAACAGCCTGGCGCTCTACCAGGCGATGCTGGCGGCGCAGCGCCCGGCCGAACTGCACGCCTTCGACCAGGGCGGCCATGGCTTCGGCGTCCGTCTGGCCAAGACGGTGCCGGCCTCGGCCTGGCCGGTCCTGTTCGCCGCCTATGCGCGGCGCAGCGGCGTGCTGGCGGCATGATCCGGGCGGCGGCGCCACTGCTGGCGCTCCTGCTCGCCGGCGCCGCCGATCCCGAGACGCCCTATCGCTCCAGCCCCGAGCGGCGCACGGTGGAGGACACGCGCGACTGGGGCCGCTGGCTGGGGCCGTTCCACGCCAGGCTGGTGCCCAGCCTGATGCAGGATTTCGGCGAGCGCTATCTCTATGCCCCCGCCAACGCCGCACTGCCGCCGCCGCAAAAGGGCGAGCAGCGCGTCGTCTTCCTCGGCGACTCGATCACCGACGGCTGGGATCTGGCGAAGAGCTTTCCCGGCAAGCCCTATGTCAATCGCGGCATCGGCAGCCAGGTGACGGCGCAGATGCTCGTCCGCTTCGAGCAGGACGTGGTGGCGCTGCATCCCCGCGCGGTGGTGATACTGGGCGGGGTGAACGACGTCACCGGCTTCCTCCAGGTGGAAAGCACCGAGTCGATCGTCGCCAATATCGAGGCCATGGCCGACATCGCGCGGGCACATGGCATCGCCGTGGTGCTCTGCTCGATCCTGCCAGTGAACAACTATACCGAGGCGGCCCGCAACGTGGTGGCGGAGCGCAAGCCCGAGGAACTGCGCGCGATCAACGCGGCCCTGCGCGCACTGGCGGAGCGGCGGCATTTCGCCTTCGCCGACTATGCCGCCGTGCTTGCCGACGACCGGGGACTGCTGCGCGCGCCGTTCACGCGCGATGGCGTGCATCCCCTGGCGGAAGGCTATGCACGGATGGCGCCGGTCGCTGCCCGCGCGATCGCGGTGGCGCTTCGCCAGAAATCATAAAACGTTAATTTACCTAGATTTTTTTACGTTAGCGATAACGTAGTTTCACCTATGAAGCCAAGTTTCACATAATTGTTGCGATAAATAGGACGTCATGGTAGCGCAAACATCGGATGCCGGAAAAACCGGTACCGCCGTGCCAAGCGCTCGTGAACGAGCGCGCCGGCCTCACACTTGGGTATGGCGCCGTTGCGCCGAGGGAGGGGACTAGTGACCGACCGCTTCACATCATCTTTCAAGACGACTTCGTTGAACGCCCTGCTGCGCGCCGGCGCGTCGATGGCAACGTTGTCACTGATTGCCGTGCCGGAAATGGCGCTGGCGCAGATCGCGGCTGCGGCGCCGCAGGGTAGCGAGGCAGCAACGCAGGATTCCGCGCCTGCCGACGCGACCGGCCAGGAAATCGTCGTCACCGGCATCCGCGCCTCGCTGCAGAGCGCGCGCAACCGCAAGCGCGACGCCGAACAGGTGGTCGACTCGATCACCGCGCAGGACATCGGCGCCCTGCCCGACCGTTCGGTCTCGGAAGCGCTGCAGCGCGTGCCGGGCGTGACGCTCCAGCGCACCAACGAGAATCGCGATCCCGCGCGCCTCTCCTCCGAAGGCGGCGGCGTGTTCATCCGCGGCCTGTCCTGGGTCCGTTCGGAGCTGAACGGCCGCGACGTGTTCTCGGCGAACAACGGCCGCGGCCTGTCGTTCGAGGACGTGTCCTCGGACCTGCTGGTCGGCGTCGACGTGTTCAAGAACCCCTCGGCCGAGCTGGTCGAAGGCGGCATCGGCGGCATCGTCAACCTGCGCACCCGCAAGCCGTTCGACGCGCCGGGCTATGTCTTCGCGCTGTCGGGCGACGCCAACTACGCCGATCTGCGCAAGAAGACCTTCTGGTCCGGCAATGCGCTGGCCAGCGGCCGCTGGAACACGCCGCTCGGCGAGATGGGCCTGCTGCTCAGCTATTCGATCAACAATATCGGCAACCGGACGGACAGCATCACCGCCGGCCGCTATGATCGCGGCACGCTGACCAAGGCGCAGGACGGCCTCGCCGCCGGCACCAACGTCTACATCCCCGCCGGCATGGGCTTCCGCCGCATCGACTGGCAGCAGAAGCGGACCGCGTTCGACGGCTCGTTCCAGTGGAAGCCCAGCGACACGCTGACGCTGACCCTCGAGGCGCTGATCTCCAAGGCGACGCCGCACGACATCGAATATGCGGTGGGCGACTATGACACGCCCTCGTCGGACAATTCGAGCTACAAGTTCGGGGCGAACCACGAGCTGCAGTCGGGCGTCATCACCAACCGCAACCTCAATCTCGACACCCGCGCCGGCAGCCAGGACAAGAAGACCCAGGACTTCTCGGGCAATCTGCGCTGGGTGCCGAACGAGCACTGGGCGGTCAGCGCCGACCTGCAGTACATCAAGTCCACCGCCAAGGTGTACAGCATGACGGCGTTCACCGGCGCCAACATCCCGACCACCATCGCGTTCGACTTCAGCGGCGACAACCCGTCGATGACGATGACGCCGACGAACAGCGGCCAGTCGCTCACCAACAAGAATCTCTACTGGTGGGCCGCGGCGATGGACCACATCGAGAACAACGACGCCGATGAATGGGCGACGCGCGCCGATGTGGAATATACCTTCACCGACAGCGACTTCCTGAAGTCGATCCGGGTCGGCGGCCGCTATACCGATCGCGCGGCGACCACCCGCCAGAGCACCTATAACTGGAGCCTGCTCTCGGCCCAGTATTGGCAGCCCGGCAACGCCGTGTTCCTGAACCAGACCGGCTATCCGGGCGGGCCGCAGAACCCGGACCTGCCCAACCAGACCCAGCTGGTGAACTACGGCAACTTCTTCCGCGGCAAGCTGCCCTCGCCGGGCGCGGGCTTCTGGTTCCCTGCGGCGAACCTGGTGCAGAACGGCACCGCCTATGCCTATAACTATCTGAAGAGCACGGAATCGAACGGCTGGGGCTGGACCCCGCTGAGCGACGACTACAGCAAGAATCCGGGCGGCATCAACGACCAGACCGAGAAGACCTTCGCGGGCTATGCGCTGATGCGCTTCGGCATGGACCAGAGCCCGCTCGGCCATTTCGACGGCAATGTCGGCGTCCGCGTGATCCGGACCGAGAACGGCGCGACCGGCACCCCGATCACCGTCGGCGCGCCGACCTCGTCGCCCGGTCTGTGCGTCGTCGGCACGCCGATCACCACCGGCCCGCGCGCCGGCCAGACGGTGAACGCCACCGACTGCGCCAACTATGCCGCGGCGTTCAAGTTCGCCGGCGGCACGATCACCCAGCCGACGACGGGCAACGGCTCCTACACGGACGTGCTGCCCAGCCTGAACCTGCGCTTCTTCCTGAAGGACAATCTCCAGCTGCGCTTCGCCGCGGCCAAGGCGATCGTCCGGCCGACCTTCGCGCAGCTCAACCCCTATGTCTCGCTGAGCTACAGCTTCGATTCGGTCACCGGCATCGGGACCGGCGTCGGCGCCAACGGCCAGCTCACGCCGTTCGTCGGCAGCGCGGGCAACCCGAACCTGAAGCCGACCCGATCGAACCAGTTCGACGTCAGCCTCGAATATTATTTCGGGCGGTCGAACAGCCTGACCTTCGCCGGCTTCTACAAGGACATCTCGAACTACATCTTCGCGGGCACGACCAAGCAGACCTTCACCGCGAACGGACAGACCCTGACCTTCGACGTGACGCAGCAGACCAATGGCTCGCACGGCAAGATCAAGGGCTTCGAGATCGGCTATACCCAGTTCTTCGACATGCTGCCCGGCGCGCTGGGCGGCCTGGGCTTCAGCGGCAACTACACCTTTGTCGACTCGTCGGGCGGCAAGAACACCGCCGTCAACGTGTTCGATTCGACCCAGATCACCAATTCGGGTCTCAGCCTGCCGCTCGAGGGCCTGTCGAAATATTCGTACAACGCAGCACTGGTGTACGAAAAGTACGGCATCTCGGCGCGTGCGGCGTACAACTGGCGCTCGCACTATCTGCTCACCACCTCGGCGGCGAACATCAACTATCCCGTCTGGTCGGAAAGCTACGGCCAGCTCGACGCGTCGATCCTCTACTCGCTCAACAAGCACATCAAGATCGGCGTGCAGGGCTACAACCTGCTCAACTCGCGGACCTTCCTCGACGTGGGCGATCCCAACCTCAAGCCGCGCTACGGCTGGACGGACACGGACCGGCGCTTCGCCTTCCTGTTTCGCTCGGTCTTCTAGGTTCCTCCTCCTCGCCCCCGGTACCGCACGGCACCGGGGGCAGATTTTATCTTCCGCCGATTCCGCCTAGGCTCGAACCGGTCGATCGGCAGAACGGGAAGCTCCGCGCAGTGGCGCAACACCTCATCATCGCGGGCGGCGGCAGTGCCGGATGGATGGCCGCGGCGCTGTTCGCGCGGCTCCGCCCCGCGCCCGACACGCGCATCACCCTCATCGAGTCGGATGCCATCGGTACCGTCGGCGTCGGCGAGGCGACCGTGCCGATCCTGCAGCATTTCAACCGCCTGCTCGGCCTGAACGAACCCGAGTTCGTCGCCGCGACGCAGGGCAGCTTCAAGCTCGGCATCGAGTTCGTCGACTGGGGAGAGACCGGCAACCGCCACTTCCACGGCTTTGGCGACCACGGCGCCCCGATCGAGGGCATCGCCCCGCACCATCACTGGCATCGGCTGCGCGCGGCCGGCCGCATCGCTGATCCGATCGACGCCTGGTCGATGCCCGCGCTCGCTGCGGCACAGGACCGGTTCGCCCCGCCCGAAGCACTGCGCGGCGAGGCGGCCGAGTATCGCTACGCCTATCATTTCGATGCCGGCCTCTATGCCCGGCTGCTGCGCGGCTATGCCGAGGCGCGCGGCGTCACCCGCATGGAAGGCCGCATCCTCGACGTCGACCGCGATCCTGACACCGGCGATCTGCGCGCACTGCTGCTCGAAGGCGATCGGCGGCTGGACGGCGACGTCTTCATCGACTGCACCGGCTTTGCCAGCCAGCTGCTCGGCCAGCAGCTGGGCACGGGCTTCGTCGACTGGTCGCACTGGCTGCCGGCGAACCGCGCGGTGGCGCTGGGCTGCACCCGCGCCGGGCGGTTCACCCCCTTCACCCGATCGACCGCGCATGCCGCCGGCTGGCAGTGGCGGATCCCGCTCCAGCACCGCACCGGCAACGGGCTGGTCTACAGCAGCGCGCACCTTTCGGACGACGCCGCGGCAGCGCTGCTCCAGGCCAATCTCGACGGCGACGCGATCGGCGAGCCGCGGCTCCTCCGCTTCACCACCGGCCGGCGCGAGCGCTTCTGGGCGCACAATGTCATCGGCATCGGGCTGGCGGCGGGCTTCATGGAGCCGCTCGAGTCGACCAGCCTGCAGCTGGTCCAGACCGGGCTTGCCCGGCTGGCCGAGCTGCTGCCGACCAGCGGGCGCGCGGATCCCGCCATCGTTGCCGAATATAATCGCGAGACGATCGGCGAATATGAACGCGTCCGCGACTTCCTGATCGCGCATTACTGCATCAGCCAGCGCCCCGAACCCTTCTGGCGCGACATGGCGGCGATGGCGCTGCCCGACACGCTCGCCCACAAGCTGGCGCTGTGGGACGCGATGGGGCGGATTCCGATGCTCGATCTCGAATCGCACCAGGAGCCGAGTTGGGTCTCGGTGCTGCTCGGCCAAAGGCGCGTGCCCCGCAGCCATGATCCCGCGGCCGATCGCCCGCCGCTCGACGGGCTGGCAACGCTGTTCGCCCAGCGCCACGCCGCGCTGAGCGCCGCGACCCGCAGCCTGCCGCCGCACGACTATTTCGTCGCGCGCACCTGCCAGGCGCAGGCGGCATGAGCGCCGCGCTTTCCCGCGTCGTAATCGCCGGCGGCGGCAGCGCCGGCTGGATGGCCGCCGCCGCGCTCTCCCAGGCGCTGGCCGGCACCGGCATCGCCATCGCGCTGGTCGAGTCCGAGGAGATCGGCACGGTGGGCGTCGGCGAGGCGACGATCCCGCCGATACACGGCTTCAACCAGATGATCGGTGTCGACGAGACCGAATTCGTCAAGGCGACGCGCGGCACCTTCAAGCTGGGCATCGAGTTCGTCGACTGGCACCGCCGCGGCGACCGCTATTTCCACCCGTTCGGCCGCTATGGCGACGATTTCGGGCTGGTGCCCTTCCACCAGCAATGGCTGGCGGCGCGCGCCGAGGGCGACCCCACCCCGCTCGGCGCCTATTCGCTGTCGACGCTCGCCGCGATGCACGGGCGGTTCGGCCTGCCCCAGGGCGGCGGCAACAGCGTCTTCGCCACCTATGGCTATGCCTATCATTTCGATGCAGGCCTCTACGCCGCCTATCTGCGCCGGCTCTCGGAAGCGCGCGGCGTGGTGCGGCACGAGGGCAAGATCGCCGGTACTCACCGCGACCCGGCGACCGGCCACGTCACTGCCGTGCAGCTGGACGATGGCCGCCGGATCGAGGGCGACCTGTTCCTCGACTGCACCGGTTTTCGCGGCCTGCTGATCGGCGAGGCGATGGGTGTCGCCTATCAGGACTGGTCGCACTGGCTGCCGGCGAACCGCGCGATCGCGGTGCCGACCGCAACGGCGGGGCCGCCCACCCCCTATACCCGCAGCACCGCACGCGATGCCGGGTGGCAGTGGCGAATCCCGCTCCAGCACCGGATCGGCAACGGCCATGTCTTCTGCGACGGCTTCACCAGCGCGGGCGAGGCCGAGGCGCTGCTGCTCGCCAATCTCGACGCCGCGCCGATCGGCGAGCCGCGCCACCTGCGCTTCACCACCGGCCGGCGCGAGACGCCCTGGGCCGGCAATGTCGTCGCGGTCGGGCTGGCCTCCGGCTTTCTCGAGCCGCTCGAATCGACCAGCCTGCACCTGATCCAGAGCGCGATCACGTTGCTGCTGCAATGGTTCCCGGATCGCAGCTTCGATCCCGCCGTGCGCGCCGAATATAACCGGCTCGCCACCCGCGAATGGGACACGATCCGCGACTTCCTGATCCTCCACTATATCGCGACCGAGCGCGACGACACGCCCTTCTGGCGCCATTGCCGCGCGATCACTCCGCCGGACTCGCTCGCCGAGAAGATGGCATTGTTCGCCCGCACCGGGCGGCTGCTCGCGCGCGAGGGCGACCTGTTCATGGACGCGAGCTGGCTGGCGGTGCTGCTGGGCCAGGGCGTGGTGCCGCAAGGCCATGACGCGCTCGCCGCCGGCATCCCGCCCGAGCATCGCCGCAAGATCCTGGCGGCGATGCGCAAGGTGATCGCCGACACCGCCGCGCAGCTGCCGCCGCACGAAACCACGATCGGGCGGCAGTTCCGGGCGGGATAGCAAGGCTCTCCTCCCCCGCCGAGCGAGAGGCATTGCCTGCAGGCTGTCATACCGCGCTGGCGCAAAAATACCGGTCATTCCCGCGCAGGCGGGAATCCATTCGCCGGTTCGCCGGGGGAAAGACCCGCGAATTCAGCGCCAATGGATCCCCGCCTTCGCGGGGATGACGATGGTTTTTGGCGCATATCCAACCGCCGACCACCGGGGGCAGAGACGGCGCCCCCTTACGCCTCCGCCTTCGCCCGCGGCCTGCGGCGGCGTACCGGCTTGGCTACCGAGAGGCTCGGCACGACCGGCGCCTCCACCCGATCGAACCAGCCGAGTGCCGAGGAAATCGCCTGCGCGGTCGCCTTGAGCATCGCCAGCGCCTCGTCCTGCGCGACATGCGGTGCATCGTCGATCGCCGCGAGGAAGGGGATGGTCAGCGCCGCGACGACATGGCCGTCGAAGCCATAGACCGGGCAGCTCATGTCCGACACCCCGGCCATGCGCGCGCTAGGGATCGATTCGTGCCCCTGCGCCCGCACCGCCTCCAGCCGCGCCGCCAAGCCCTTGGGCAACCCGCGCGGATACAGCGCCTTGCGCCGTGCCTCGTCCATGGCGCCGAGCAGCACATGGCCGGAGCAGCTGGTGAGCAGGTCGATCGTCGTGCCCAGCCGCACCGCGAAGCCGGTCTGCCCGGGACTTTCCTGCCGCGCGACGATCAGGCCGCGCGTGCCGGTCACCACCACCAGATGGCAGGATTGCTCGGTCGCCGCGGCCAGGCTGTGCATCAGCGGCGTCGCGACATGGGTGAGTTCCTGCGCCGGCGTCGCGCGATGCGCGATTTCGAGCAGCCGGTAGGTCACCCGGTAGCGATCGCTTGCGGCATCCTTGTGCAGCCAGCCGCGACGATCGAGCACCACGATGATGCGGAACAATTCGCTGATCGAACGGCCCAGCCGCTGGGCGATCTCGCTGATCGTCAGGCCCTGCGGCGCATCGCTCAGCAGTTCGACGACCTCGATGCCCTTCTCCAGCGCCGGCGCCGCATAATTTGGTTGCCGCTCCTCGGGAGCGGCCGATCCTCTCTCTGTCATGCCGCCAAGCTATCGCGCGCGTCCGGCCTTGTCATGCCAATCTGAATCCAATTCGTTAAAATTGGTCTTAGGGGTATTGAAATGAAAGTTACTTTGACAGATGAAAATAGGCTAGCAAGAGGGAAGGCTATGCGCTTCGACAACAAAACCGTGCTCGTGACCGCCGCCGCCCATGGCATCGGCCGCGCGACCGCACTCCGCCTGCGCGACGAAGGTGCGCGCGTGTTCGCCCTCGATCGCGATGCCGCTGCACTCGCCACGATGGAGGGGGTCGACGCCATCACGCTCGATCTGCTCGATGCCGCCGCGATTGCCGCGCTTCCCGCCGAGATCGGCCCGATCGACGCGCTCGCCAACATCGCCGGTTTCGTCGCCGCAGGCTCGATCCTCGACGGCAGCGACGCGGACTGGATGCTGTCCTTCGATCTCAACGTCCATGCGATGCACCGCATGATCCGTGCGTTCCTGCCGGGCATGCTGGCGCATGGCGGCGGTGCGATCGTTAACATGTCGTCGATCGCCTCCAGCGTGAAGGGCATCCCCAACCGCCACGCCTATGGCGCGTCCAAGGCTGCGGTAATTGGCCTGACCAAGGCGGTCGCCGCCGACTTCGTGGCGCAGGGAATCCGCTGCAACGCGGTGTGCCCGGGCACCGTCGACACGCCGAGCCTGCGCCAGCGCGTGTCCGATCAGGCCGATGCGTCGGGCATCAGCGTCGAGGACGCGCACGCCGCCTTCGTCGCCCGCCAGCCGATGGGTCGCCTCGGCCGCGAAGAGGAAATCGCCGCGCTCGTCTGCTATCTCGCCAGCGACGAAGCGGCCTTCACCACCGGCGCGGTCCATGTGATCGACGGCGGCTGGGTCAACTAAGGGACATGATGAACGCGCTTTCCACCGGCGTCACCGCCGCCCAGGCCCTTTCCGCCAAGATTACCGGCCTGCGCACGGTCGACCTGCGCTTCCCGACCAGCACGGCGCTCGACGGCTCCGACGCGATGAACCCGGACCCCGATTATTCGGCGGCCTATGTCATCCTGGAGACCGACGTGCCGGGCCTGGAAGGCCATGGCCTCACCTTCACGATCGGGCGCGGCAACGACATCTGCGTCGCGGCGATCGAGGCGATGCGCCATCTGGTGATCGGCCTCGACCTCGCCTGGATCGCCGAGGAGCCCGCGCGGATGTGGCGGCACCTGACCGGCGACAGCCAGCTGCGCTGGATCGGCCCAGACAAGGGCGCGATGCACCTCGCCACCGGCGCGGTGGTCAACGCGATCTGGGACCTCTGGGCCAAGGCCGAGGGCAAGCCGGTGTGGCGCCTCGTCGCCGACATGACGCCCGAACAGCTCGTCCGCGCGATCGACTTCCGCTACCTTACCGACGCGATCACGCCGGAGCAGGCGCTGGCGCTGCTCACCGAGCGTGCCGCCGGCAAGACCGAGCGCGTCGCCACGCTCGAGGCGAAGGGCTATCCCTGCTACACCACGTCCGCCGGTTGGTTGGGCTATCCCGACGAGAAGCTGCGGCGCCTCGCCCAGGAAGCGGTGGATGCCGGGTTCGACCATATCAAGCTCAAGGTTGGCCGCGACCTGGAAGACGATATCCGTCGCCTGCGCATCGCCCGCGAGGTGCTGGGCCCCGATCGCAAGCTGATGATAGACGCCAATCAGGTGTGGGAGGTCGGCCAGGCGATCGAGTGGGTCAACGCGCTCGCCTTCGCCAAGCCCTGGTTCATCGAGGAGCCGACCAGCCCCGACGACGTGCTGGGCCACAAGGCGATCCGCGACGGCATCGGCCAGGTGCAGGTCGCGACCGGCGAGATGTGCCAGAACCGCATCCTGTTCAAGCAGTTCATGGCCATCGGCGCGGTCGACGTGATCCAGCTCGACGCCTGCCGCATCGGCGGGGTGAACGAGGCGCTGGCGGTGCTGCTGCTCGCCGCGCGCTACAACCTGCCGGTGTGCCCGCACGCCGGCGGCGTGGGGCTGTGCGAATATGTCCAGCACCTGTCGATGATCGACTATCTGTGCTTCGCCGGCACGATGGAAGGCCGGGTGATCGAATATGTCGACCATCTCCACGAGCATTTCCTCGAGCCCTGCGTGATCCAGGACGCGGCGTACATGCCGCCGACCCGCCCGGGCTATTCGATCGAGATGAAGCCGGAAACGCTGGACGCCTATCGCTTCCGCGGATGAGGACGGGGGCTCCGTTGGCGGAGCCCCTGCTGCCTCTGGACACCCTGCCGAACAAGCCCAACAAGGGCATCGGACCCCAAGGAGAGGATTTATGGCCCGCACGGCCGCCCAACGCTACACTCCCGCCATCATCCTCACGGTGTCGCTGTTCTTCCTGTGGGGAATGGCGAACAACCTCAACGACATCCTGATAGCGCACTTCCGCCGCGCCTTCACGCTGAGCGATTTCGAAACCAGCTTCGTCCAGCAGGCCTTCTACATGGGCTATTTCCTGCTCGCGACGCCGGCGGCGATGCTGGCGCGGCGGCGGGGGTACAAGGCGGCGATCGTCACCGGGCTGACCCTCTACGCGATCGGCGCGCTGCTCTTCTATCCGGCGACGCATTTCGGCGAATATCGCTGGTTCCTCGCGGCGCTGTTCGTGATCGCCTGCGGCCTCGCCTTCCTCGAGACCTCGGCCAGCCCGCTGATCGCCGAGCTGGGCAGCCCCGAAGGCGCCGCGCGCCGGCTCAACTTCGCCCAGGCGGCCAACCCGCTGGGGACGATTTTCGGCGTACTGGTGGGGAAATACTTCATCCTCTCCAGCTTCGCGCAGGACGACAAGGCGCTGGCGGCGATGTCCGCCGCCGAGCGGACCGCGACGCTGCGCGGCGAACTCGCCTCGGTGCAGACGCCCTATCTGGTGATCGGCCTCGTCGTGCTCGCCTTCGCGATCGCCGCCGCGCTGATCGCCTTCCCGGACAACCGCAAGCAGGGCGACGCGCCCGCGGTGCCGACGGGCAAGGCGCTCGGCACCGTGCTGCGCGACCGGACCTTGGTGTTCGCGGTGGTGGCGCAGTTCTTCTATGTCGGCGCGCAGGTCGGGCTGTGGAGCTACACCATCCGCTACGCGCAGGTGAACCTGCCCGGCCTCACCGAGCAGGGCGCGGCCGACTATCTGTTCGCCAGCCTGGTGCTGTTCGGCGTGGGCCGCTTCGTCGGCGCGGCGCTGCTCGGCAAGGTGAAGGCGCCGCAACTGCTGGTGGTGTTCGCCGGACTGTCGGCGGCGCTGGCGGCGGTGGCGGTGTTCGTCGGCGGGACGACCGGGCTCTATGCGCTGGTAGCGGCAAGCTTCTTCATGTCGATCCAGTTCCCGACGATCTTCGCGATCGGCATCGGCGGGCTGGGCGCGCTGAAGCAGATCGGCGCCTCGCTGATCGTGATGGCGATCATCGGCGGCGCGGTGCTGACCGCGGCGATGGGGCACCTGTCCGACCTCGCGGGGATCAACATGGCGCTGCTGGTGCCGGCGGTGGCGTTCCTCGTGGTGCTGGGCTTCGGGGTGCGCGCGACGGGGACGGCGGGGGACGTGGAACTGGCGCCGGCGGGGCATTGAGAGCCTGAAAAGATCCTTCCCCGGAGGGGGAGGGGGACCGCCGCCGAAGGCGGTGGTGGAGGGGTGTCCCGGCCTGCGGCGGAGGCCCGCGCCCCCGTCGTCGACACCCCTCCGTCAGCCCTGCGGGCTGCCACCTCCCCTTGCAGGGGAGGATGCATGAAATGTCTTCTATGTCGCTAAGGACGAAGCCTGACCTTCGAACGGAAGACTGTCGAGATAGTCTTCGATATCCAATATCAACTGCGTCGCGCCTCGCAAATTCGCGGAGAAGCGGACCACCTCACCCGTCTGGAATATCAAGCGGTATTGCTCGGAGAGCTCACGCTTTTCCATCGAAACCAGTTCGGGAATTAAGAACATTCGCTCCTTACCCGTCCAGCTCCGTACGAGGATCATGCTCGATTTCCATTTAACGCGCCTGCCATATGCGATCCAAACTGGGTAGGCTCCGGCAATCGCAAATCCGATCAGTACCAATAGCGCAGAGAAATTTTGCTCCTGCGCGTCGGGCCGCGTCGGATCTGCGGTCAACAAGAAGGAGCCGGCGAGTACAACGAACGACGCACAGCCGAACAACATGAAGTAGACCAAGAATCCCGGCCTCAGCTGCTTCCACCCGCTTTCATCGCGTCGGACGCGCACTCGAACGTGCTGAGAAATCATGGTCGCTAGACCCACTGCCGCACCGATGATCAGGACTCTCGCCAAGACGCTCATTCTGCCCGCCCCTCACCCCACCAGCACCACATGCAGAAACCGCGGCCCATGCGCGCCGCGGACATAGGTGCCTTCGATGTCGGTCGTGCCGCTGACGCCCGTTACCCAGTAATGCGCGCGCGGCACTGCCCCGCTAGGCGCGGCCTCCTCCAGCCAGCGGACCAGACCGGCGACCTCCAGCACGACGATGTGCCGCAGCGCCAGGAAGTTGGGCAGCATCGGCGCTTGCGGCGAGGTCTCGAACACCAGCGAGCCCGTCTCCGCCACCCCGGCGCGGGCGAAGGCGAGCACCGCGCCGTCGTCGATCGGGCATTCCGCCAGGCGGGTAAGTCCGGTCCAGTCGAGCCCCGCCACCCGCGCATCGGGCGGCAGCCATAGCGACGGCGTCGCGCCCTCGGCGGCGAGATACCCCGCCACCGCCCCCGGCAAGTCCGCCAGCGACCCGATCCGCGCATGCGTCGCCGCCACGCTCGGCTGGGCGAGCTGCGCCAGGAAGCGCGCCACCAGATCCTCCGGCCCCGTCGGCCGCTCGCCCTCCTCGCCCGCGAGCAGGCTCGCCGCCTCCGCTGCCAGCACCACCGGGTCGCGCGCCGGCCCCAGCCGCGCCAGGATCGCGTCGCGCGCGCTCATCGTTCGCCCTTTCGATAGCGGTCCATGAAGCTCTCTGCCGCGGGTGCCGGAAAGTCGCGGCCGCCGGTCCAGCCGCCAGCCAGCGGCAGCTTCGCGATCCAGCCGCGCCCGGCCAGCCGCATCGCCCGGATCGCCCAGCGCACGCCCGTCCGGTAGAGCCATGGCCGCCGCGCCGCCCAGGCCCAGACCCCCAGCCCCTGGCGCAGGGTCACCGGCTCCAGCCCCTCGCGCCAGCTCTTCTCGCGCCAGCCGCGCAGCAAGGTCGGCAGGGGGATCGCGACCGGGCACACCTCCTGGCACTTGCCGTTCATCGTGCACGCGTTGGGCAGGTCGCGGCTCGCCGCCAGACCGTCGAGCGCAGGGGTCAGCACCGATCCCATCGGCCCCGGATAGGTGCCGCCATAGGCATGGCCGCCGATCTGCCGGAACACCACGCAGTGGTTCATGCACGCGCCGCAGCGGATGCAGCGGAGCATCTCCGCCAGCCCTTCGTCGCGCATCGCGCTGCGGCCATTGTCGACCAGCACGATGTGCATCTCCTCGGGCCCGTCACGGTCCCCGGTCCGCTTCGGCCCGGCATAGAAGGTGGTGTACTGGGTCAGCGCCGCGCCGGTCGCCGATCGGGCGAGCAGCCGCAGCAGATGCACCGCATGATCCATCGAGGGGACCAGCTTCTCGATCCCCGCCGTCACGATATGCACGCGCGGCGGCACCAGCGAGAGCTCGGCATTGCCCTCGTTGGTGACGGTGCAGACCTGCCCGCTATCCGCGATCAGGAAATTGGCGCCCGAGATGCCGACATCGGCGCCCAGCATCTCGCCCCGCAACTGCCGCCGCGCGCTCGCCGCCATCGCGGCGATGCTTTCCTCGACATGCGGCTCGCGGTGGCGGGCGTGGAACAGCTCGGAAACCTGCTCGCGCGTCTTATGCATCGCCGGCCAGATGATGTGCGAGGGGCGCTCGCCCGCGAGCTGGATGATGTGTTCGGCAAGGTCGGTCTCGACCCGGCCGATCCCTGCTGCCTCCAGCGCGTGCGGCAGGCCGATCTCCTCGCCGAGCATCGACTTGGAGCGGGCGACGCTCTTGGCGCCCGCCTTGCGACAGATCTCCACGACGATCGCGCAGGCCTCGTCGGCGGTCGCAGCCCAGTGAACGGTCGCGCCCGAAGCGGTTGCCTCCGCCTCGAACTGCACCAGATAGCTGCCCAGATTGGCGATCACATGGTCCTTGATCGCCGCCGCCCGCTCGCGCGCCGCCGCGAAGCTGGGCCAGGCGCCGATCGCAGCACCCCGCTTGGCCTCGGCCGTACCGGCGGTGCGCTCGACCGCGATCTTGAGCTGGCGGTCGGCGAGCGCGGCGTCGACCCGTGCGTCGAACGCCCGGCTCATTGCGCTTCCCCGATCGCCGGGCCGTCGGCCATGCCGGCCAGCACCTCGATGGTGTGGAAGGCGCGCACGTCCGCCCCGCGCCGGTGGAGCTTGCCCGCCATGTTCATCAGGCAGCCGAGATCGCCGGCGAGCAGCAGCCCCGCGCCCGTAGCCTCCACCGCCGCCGCCTTCTCGTCCGCGATGGCGTTGGAGATGGCCGGGTATTTCACGCAGAAGGTGCCGCCGAAGCCGCAGCACGTCTCCTCGCCGGCGAGCGGCACCAGGTCGAGCCCGTCGACCGCGCCGAGCAGCCGCCGCGGCTGCGCCTTGATGCCCAGTTCGCGAAGCCCCGAGCAGCTGTCGTGATAGGTCGCGGTCGCCGGCAGCGCCACGCCCTCGGGCCGCCAGCCGCGCGCGTCGAGCCAGGCGAGGATCTCCCAGGTCTTGCCCGCCACCGCTTCGGCGCGCACGGCCCATTCGGGATCGTCGGCGAGCAGTTCGGGATAATGGCAGCGGATCGTGCCCGCGCAGCTGCCCGACGGAACGACGATTGCCTCGTACGACTCCAGCATCGCCACGTTGCGCCGCGCGAAGTCGGTCGCGGTGGCGCGGTCGCCCGAGTTGAGCGCCGGCTGGCCGCAGCAGGTCTGTGCTTCCGGCACCACCACCGTGCAGCCGGCGTCCGCCAGCGCCCGCAGTGCCGCGAAGCCGATCCGCGGCCGCATCGCATCGACAAGGCAGGTAACGAACAGCGCGACGCGGGACGGCGGATCCTGGCTCATGCCGCCCCTTGGCATATTCTGGGAGCGCTTTCCAGAAAGCGCGCCGCTCAGCCTCTGGCGGCCTCGGCCTGCATGTCGGCGACCTCGCGCCGCAGCATCCGCAGCATCAGCGCCGCAGCGCGATCGGTATCCTCGGCGGGGCTCAGGAAGCGGTGCTGCATCAGGCCGAGTGCGGTCGCGGTGATAACGCCGGCCAGCGCCAGGCGCCGTTCGGCAAAGGCCTCACCCGGGATCAGCGCGGAGAGGGCGACCAGCATCGTGCTGCACACCTCTTCGCGCGTGCCCTCGAAGATCGCCCTGATGCGTTCGTTGCGGGCGGTTTCGGCAACGATTTCAGCAAACAGTGGGTCCGATTCGTCCGGCTCAGGGCGAACGAAGTCGGTAAGCCAGTTCCATACGAACTCCGGATCGCCGCTCTGGATGCCCGCGCTCAGCGACTCGGGCGCGAGGAAATCCATGCAGTCCACCTGCACGATCTCGGCAACGATCGCCTCTTTCGAAGAAAAATCACGATAAATTTGACCTACCGCAATGCCCGATTCCTTGGCGATCTGGGCGACGCCCGTCGCGTGAAAACCGTTCGCAATGAACAACCTGCGCGCCGCCGAGACGATTTTCTCGCGGCGCAACATGGCCTTTTCGCGGTGTGGAACTCCGCCTTCTTCCGTGGTTTCTGCCATCCAAGCCACCTATAGATTCGTCTTGACCGAGTCACTCGCTTCGCAGTAGCGGCGAATGTGAGCGAACGTTCACTCACATATATCACAACGGCAGGCTGAAGCATGACTTTTCTCCGTCACACCGCGCCGGCACTCGCGCTTGTCCTCGCCGCCTGTGGCGGCCAGCCCCAGCAGCAGGGCGCCGGAGGCCCCGGCGGCGCCGGCGGCCAGCAGGCAGCGCCCCCGCCGGTCTCCTATATCGTCGTCCAGCAGCAGGCCGTTCCGCTCAGCAGCGAACTGCCCGGTCGCCTGAGCCCCTATGAGAGCTCGGACGTGCGCCCACAGGTGAACGGCATCATCCTCGAACGGCTGTTCACCGAAGGCGACATGGTGCGCCAGGGCCAGCCGCTCTACCGGATCGATGCGGCGCCCTATCGCGCCTCGGTCGCGAGCGCCCGCGCGGCGCTCGGCCGCGCCCAGGCGGCGATCGCCTCCAGCGAGGCGCTGGCCCGCCGTTATGGCGAGCTCGCCAAGATCAACGCGATCTCGAAGCAGGATTACGAGAACGCCGTCACCAGCGCAGCCCAGGCACGCGCCGACGTCGCCGCGCAGAAGGCCGCGCTCGCCACCGCCGAGATCGACCTGGCCCGCACCACCATCCGCGCGCCGATCAGCGGCCGCATCGGCCGGTCGATCTACACCACCGGCGCGCTGGTCTCGGCCTCGCAGGCCAATGCGCTGACCACGATCCAGCGGCTCGACCCGATCTATGTCGACATCCAGCAGTCGAGCGCCGACGTGCTCAAGCTGCGCCAGGCGATCATGGCCGGGAAGGTCGCCCGGGACGGCAACGCCAAGGTGGCGCTGAAGCTCGAAGACGGCAACGACTATGGCCCGCAGGGCACGCTGCGCTTCGCCGACGTGACCGTCGACCAGACGACCGGCAGCCAGGTGATCCGCGCGCTGTTCCCCAATCCCAACGGCCTGCTGCTGCCGGGCATGTTCGTCCGCGCGCATCTGGTCGAAGGCACCCAGCAGAACGCGATGCTGGTGCCGCAGCGCGCGGTGAGCCGCGACGAGCGCGGCAACCCGATCGTGCTGGTCGTCGGTGCCCAGAACAAGATCGAGCCGCGGCCGATCCAGACGAGCCGCACCGCCGGCGACAGCTGGATCGTCACCGGCGGCGTGAAGCCGGGCGACAAGGTGATCGTCGAGGGCGCGATGATGCTGCGCCCGGGCATGCCGGTCACCCCGCAGCCCTGGGATCCCAACGCCAAGCCGGCCCAGGGCCAGCCGGGCGGCGCTGCTCCGGCTCAAGGGAAGTAAAACCCCATGTCCCGCTATTTCATCGATCGCCCCATCTTCGCATGGGTCATCGCGATCATCATCATGCTGGCCGGCATCCTTGCCATCCGCACGCTGCCGATCGCCCAGTTCCCCGCCATCGCGCCGCCCGCCGTCTCGATCACCGCCACCTATCCGGGGGCGGACGCCAAGACGCTGGAAAACACGACGACGCAGATCATCGAGCAGCAGATGAAGGGGATCGACCACCTTCGCTACTTCTCGTCCTCGTCCTCCTCGGCCGGCACGGTGACGATCACGCTCACCTTCGAGCAGGGCACCAACCCGGACATCGCCCAGGTGCAGGTGCAGAACAAGCTGCAGGCGGCCACCCCGCTCCTGCCGCAGGAAGTGCAGCAGCAGGGCATCCAGGTCGCCAAGGCCACCCAGAACTTCCTGGTGGTGATCGGCCTCTATTCGGAGGACGGGTCGCATAGCGGCACCGATCTCGCCGACTATGCCGTGTCCAAGCTGCAGGATCCGCTGTCGCGCGTGAACGGCGTGGGCGACACCCAGATCTTCGGCTCGCAATATGCGATGCGCGTCTGGGTCGATCCGGTAAAGCTCAACAAGTACGCGCTGACGATGGACGACGTGACCGCCGCCATCAAGGCGCAGAACGCGCAGGTCTCCGCCGGCCAGCTGGGCGCTCGCCCGGCGCCCAAGGAGCAGATGCTCAACGCCACCGTCTCGGTCCAGTCGCGCCTCACCACCCCCGACCAGTTCGCCCAGATCCGCCTGAAGAGCGGCACCGACGGCTCGGTCGTGCGGCTGGCCGATGTCGCCCGCGTCGAGATCGGCGCGGAGAGCTATGGCTTCGATTCGAAGTGGAACGGCAAGCCCGGCACCGGCATCGGCATCAAGCTCGCCCCCGGCGCCAACGCGCTGACCACGGTCGACCTGGTCAAGGCACGCGTCAACGAGATCGCCAAGACCTTCCCCGGCGACATCAAGGTCATCTATCCGTACGACACCACGCCGTTCGTCCGCCTGTCGGTCGAGCAGGTGGTCCACACGCTGATCGAAGCGGTGGTGCTCGTCTTCCTGGTGATGTTCCTGTTCCTGCAGAACTTCCGCGCCACGCTGATCCCGACGATCGCGGTGCCGGTGGTGCTGCTCGGCACCTTCGCGGTGATGGCGATCGCCGGCTATTCGATCAACACGCTCACCCTGTTCGGCATGGTGCTGGCGATCGGCCTGCTCGTCGACGACGCGATCGTCGTCGTCGAGAATGTCGAGCGCCTGATCGTCACCGAGCATCTCAGCCCGATCGACGCGGCGCGCAAGTCGATGGACGAGATCACCAGCGCGCTGGTCGGCGTCGCCCTGGTCCTGTCGGCGGTGTTCCTGCCGATGGCGTTCTTCGGCGGCTCGACCGGCGTGATCTACCGCCAGTTCTCGATCACGATCGTCTCGGCGATGGTGCTCTCGGTGTTCGTGGCGCTGGTGCTCACCCCGGCGCTGTGCGCCACCATCCTCAAGCCGCACGACCCCAACAAGCTGGAAGGCCATGGCCCGCTCGCGCGCTTCTTCCGCTGGTTCAACGAGAAGTTCGACAACGGCCAGCGCCGCTACGAAAAGGGCGTGCGCGCCACCGCGCGCAGCTGGAAGCGCTCGGGCCTCGTCTATCTGCTGATCATCGGGGGCATGGCCTTCCTGTTCCTGCGGCTGCCCGCCGGCTTCCTGCCGGAAGAGGACCAGGGCATCGCCATCGCGCTGGTCCAGGGACCGGCGGGCGCCACCTCGGCGCGCACCGACAAGGGTCTCGAACTCGTCCGCGACCACTTCCTCAAGCAGGAGGCGGGCAACGTCCAGGGCGTGTTCACGATCAACGGCTTCAGCTTTGCCGGCGCCGGCCAGAACAGCGGCCTGGTGTTCATCCCGCTCAAGGACTGGAAGGACCGCAAGGGCAGTGCGAATTCGGCGCAGTCGATGGTCGGCCGCGCGATGGGCGCCTTCTCGCAATATCGCGACGGCCTGATCTTCGCGATCACGCCGCCGGCGGTGCAGGAACTGGGCAACGCGACCGGCTTCGACCTGCAGCTGGTCGACACCGGCGGGATCGGCCATGAGCGCCTGCTCCAGGCCCGCAACATGATGCTGGGCATGGCGATGCAGGACCACCGCCTGGTCGGCGTGCGCCCGAACTCGCTGGAGGATGCACCGCAGCTCAAGGTCGACATCGACCAGGACAAGGCCAAGGCGCTCGGTCTCGACCTGTCTTCGGTGAACAGCACGATCGCGGCGGCCTGGGGCGGCGCCTATGTGAACGACTTCGTCGATCGCGGCCGCGTCAAGCGCGTCTATGTCCAGGCCGATGCCCCCTATCGCCTGGCCCCGGAGGACATCGCGAACCTCTATGTTCGCGGCGCGACCGGCACGATGACGCCGTTCACCGCCTTCTCCACGCTCAGCTGGGAACAGGCACCGGTGCAGCTGACCCGCTATAACGGCCTGCCGGCGATGGAAATCCTCGGTGCGCCGGCCCCCGGCGTGTCGACCGGCGACGCAATGGCGGCGATGGAGGCGATCCACGCCAAGCTGCCGCCGGGCACCCAGCTCGAATGGACGGGCCTCTCCTACGAGGAACGCCTGTCGGGCGGCCAGGCACCGTCGCTCTACGCGCTGTCGCTGCTGATCGTGTTCCTCTGCCTTGCCGCGCTCTACGAAAGCTGGTCGGTGCCGATCTCGGTCATCCTGGTGGTGCCGCTCGGCGTGGTCGGCGCGCTACTCGCGGCGAAGCTGACGGGGCTGAACAACGACATCTACCTGCAGGTCGGCCTGATCACCACGATCGGCGTGTCGGCGAAGAACGCGATCCTGATCGTCGAATTCGCCGAGGAACGGATGCGCGAGGGCATGAGCGCCTTCGACGCCGCGGTGGAAGCCGCCAAGCTCCGTCTGCGCCCGATCCTGATGACCAGCTTGGCCTTCATCTTCGGCGTGCTGCCGCTGGCGATCTCCACCGGCGCGGGCGCCGGCGGCCAGAACGCCATCGGCCGCTCGGTGGTGGGCGGCATGCTCTCCGCGACGATCCTCGCCATCTTCCTGGTGCCGATGTTCTTCGTGGTGGTGCGCAACCTGTTCGACCGCCGCCGCACCAAGGGCGATACGCCCCCCGCAACCACCCATGACGGCGGCGCTTCGGCGCCCCAGGGAGCCTGACGGCCGTGACCAACCGCTTCCCCCTGCTCCTCGCGCTCGCCGCGAGCACCGCGCTCTCGGCCTGTAACCTCGCCCCCAAGTACAGCCGGCCCGAGCCGGCGGTACCGGCGGCGCTGCCCCAGGGCGGCGTCTACCCGGCGGCCGCGACCGATGCGCCCGACATCAGCAAGATCGGCTGGCGCGACTTCTTCGTCGACGATCGCCTGCGCAAGGTGATCCAGCTCGGCCTGGACAACAACCAGGACCTGCGCCTCGCCGCCGCCAATGTGCTGCAGGCGCGGGCGACCTATCGCGGCCAGCGGGCGGACCTGTTTCCCGCGCTGGGCGTGAGCGGCACCGGCACCTACACCAACACGGCGCAGTTCGCCGCCAGCTCGGGCGGTGCCGCGGGTGCCGGTGGGGTGCAGGACGTGCAGAACTTCAGCGTCTCGGGCGGCATCACCTCGTTCGAGATCGATCTGTTCGGCCGGCTGCGGAACCTGAGCCGTGCGGCGCAGGAGCAATATTTCGCCAGCGGCGAGGCGCAGCGCTCCACCCGCATCACGCTGATCGGCGAGATCGCCAGCGCGTGGCTGACGCTCGCCTCGGACCGCGACCAGCTGGCGATCGCCCAGCGCACGCTGGAGGCCTATCGCCAGTCGCTCGAACTCACCCGCGCGCAGTTCCGCATCGGCACCGCCTCCGAGCTGGAGTCGCGCCAAGCCGAGACGAGCTACGAGTCCGCGCGAAACGACGTGGCGACGGCGCAGACCCGCATCGCGCAGGATATCAACGCGCTCCAGCTGCTCACCGGCGCGCCCGTGCCGGCCGAGCTGCTGCCGGACACGCTGGGCGACGGCAAGGCGACGATCGACGCGCTGCCGGGCAACGTGCCGTCCGAGGTGCTGCTCCGCCGACCGGACGTGCTCCAGGCCGAGCACCAGCTGATCGCGCAGAACGCCAATATCGGCGCGGCGCGCGCCGCCTTCTTCCCGCGCCTGTCGCTCACCGCCACCGGCGGCTCGATCGCCACCACGATCGGCAAGCTGTTCGGCTCGGGCACCGACACCTACACGGTGTCGCCCACCGCCTCGGTGAACATCTTCGATTTCGGGAAGAACAAGGCGAACCTCGATTACTACAAGGCCGCGCGCGAGGGCGCGGTGGCGAGCTACCAGAAGGCGATCCAGACCGCGTTCCGCGAAGTCTCCGACGCCTTGGCCCAACGCGGGACGATCGACGAGCAGGTACGTGCGCAGACCGCGCGTGCCCAGGCCGCCGACGTGGCCGCCCGCCTGTCCGACGCACGCTACCGGGCGGGGGTGGATTCCTTCCTTACCGCGCTGGATTCGCAGCGTAGTGCCTATGCCGCCGAACAACAGCTGGTCACCACCCGGCTCAGCCGCGCGAGCAATCTGGTCACCCTGTATAGAACCTTAGGTGGCGGGCTCGAGTGAGCCCTTGCCAGCTGCAAAAATCCGCATACTCTCTGGATCCAATAGGAACGGAGAGGTGCGGTGATGCAGAACGAATCGCAACCGGTGGAAATGCCCCAGGTCCAGGCCGGGGATGAGACGCTGATCATCCTGGAAAGCCTGCTCTGCGTGATGCGCGAGAAGAACCTGCTGACGCGGCAGGATATCGAGCTTCTCTGCCAGAAGGTCGATCGCCGCGCGGCGGGCATCAGCAAGAACCCGCTGCCCTGCTGCCCGGAAAAGGCGGAGAATGCGAAGAACTATCTCCACCGCCTCAGCGCCTATATCGGCCAGCGCTATGGCGGGAAGCATCTCCGCCGGGTGAGCTGAAGCGGGGTAGCTTCAAGCAACTGTCATCCCGTCGAAAGCCGGGATCCAGTCGCCTCTCGATCACAGCAAAAGCCGGTAGCTAGCGCCAATGGATCCCGGCTTTCGCCGGGATGACGTGGGCAAAATGAACCCGTCGCGATCAGCCGCCGGAATGACCCGTCGCTAGATCGCCTCGACGTCGAGGATCTCGATCGCTTCGGCCTTGCCGCCGAAATCTACCCGCTCGCCTTCTTCCGCGCCGAGCAGCGCGTGGGCCAGTGGCGCCTGAAAGGCCAGCCGATCGGCCGCCGGATCGGCCTCGTCATGGCCGACGATCTCGATCACCCGTTCGCGCCCGTTCAGCTTGATCCGCACTCGCGCGCCGATGCCGGCCACGCCGTCCTCGGGTCGAGGCGCGACCTGCGCGGTGGCGCGGCGGGTGTTCCAGTAACGCAGCTCGCGCTTCAGCCCCTCGCGCGCGTCTTCCTCGCCCTCGGCCTCCATCGCCGCTTCCAGCGCGGCGATCTTGCCCGCGATCAGCGCCGGCCCCGCCGCCGTGACCAGATTGGGTCCCGGCGGCAGCGGCAGCTCGAACTTCGGTTCCTTGTGTTCCTCGTCGCTTTCGCGGCGGAAGGCGACGCTCATCGCTGGGGAAGATCCTCAAGCGTGGACGAAACCTTCCACAGGTCGATCGCGCCTTCGGTGGCGTGGGTGTCGATCTCGGCCAGTTCCTCGGCGGTGAAGCTGAGGTTCTTCACCGCGTCGAGCGAATCGTCGAGCTGCTGCACCGTCCGTGCGCCGACCAGCGCCGAGGTGACACGGCGGTCGCGCAGCACCCAGGCGATCGCCATCTGGGCCAGCGTCTGGCCGCGCTTCTCGGCGATCGCGTTGAGCGCGCGGATGCGGGCGATGTTCTCGTCCGAGAGCAGCCGGGTGTCGAGCGAGGTATCGCCCTTCGCCGCGCGGGCATCCTCCGGCACGCCGTTGAGGTACTTGCGGGTCAGCATGCCCTGCGCCAGCGGCGAGAAGGCGATGCAGCCGGTGCCGAGATCTTCCAGCGTGTCGAGCAGGCTATCCTCCACCCAGCGGTTGAGCATCGAATAGCTCGGCTGGTGGATCAGCAGCGGCACCTTGTAGTCGGCGAGGATCGCCGCGGCCTGGCGGGTCAGCTCGGGCGAATAGCTGGAGATGCCGACATAGAGCGCCTTGCCCTGGCGGTGGATCTGGGCGAGCGCGCCCATCGTCTCCTCCAGCGGCGTCTTGGGGTCGACGCGGTGCGAGTAGAAGATGTCGACATAGTCGAGCCCCATCCGCTTGAGGCTCTGGTCGCACGAGGCGATCAGATATTTCTTGCTGCCGCCGACGTCGCCATAGGGCCCGGGCCACATGTCCCAGCCCGCCTTGGTCGAGATGATCAGCTCGTCGCGGTGGCTCACGAAATCGGTCGCCAGCACGCGGCCGAAATTCTCCTCGGCCGAGCCATAGGGCGGGCCGTAATTGTTCGCGAGATCGAAGTGCGTCACGCCACGATCGAACGCCCGGCGCAGCATCGCGCGGGCATTTTCGAACACGTCGGTGCCGCCGAAATTCTGCCACAGCCCCAGGCTGATCGCCGGCAGGTCGAGCCCGCTCACGCCGCAGCGGCGATAGGGCATGCGGCCGTCATAACGATCGGCATCGGCGTGCCAGGGCTGGGGATAGGGCATCATCTCTCTCCATGGGGAAGGCTTGGTCGAACGCGCCTATACGCAGCGCGGATCCCGCACGAAACACCCTGCGAGCCCAACAATGGCAAGCCGACCCCAAGGACAGCTATCTTGTCGTACCGGCGCTTGCCCGGTAACGCGGGCGGCCATGCAGTATAACAGCACCCGCGGCGGCGCGCCCTTGCTGGGCTTCCGCGACGTCACCCTCACCGGCCTTGCCAGCGACGGCGGCCTCTACGTCCCGACCGAATGGCCGAGCTTCTCGGCCGCGGACATCGCCGCGATGCGCGGCCTCTCCTATGTCGAGACGGCGGTGCGCGTCATGCTGCCCTTCGTCACGCCGGATCTTTCGGAAGACGAGCTCCGCCAGCTGTGCACCCAGGCCTATGGCCGCTTCTCGCACGCCGCGGTGACCCCGCTGGTCCAGATCGACCAGCAGCACTGGCTGCTCGAGCTGTTCCACGGCCCCACCCTCGCCTTCAAGGACGTGGCGCTGCAGCTGCTGGGCCTGCTGTTCGAGAAGTTCCTGGCCGGCACCGACCAGCATTTGACCATCGTCGGCGCCACCTCGGGCGATACCGGCAGCGCGGCGATCGACGCAGTGGCAGGGCGCATCGGCGTCGACATCTTCATGCTGCACCCCAAGGGCCGAGTGTCCGACGTCCAGCGCCGCCAGATGACCACGGTGCTCGCCCCCAACGTCCACAATATCGCGATCGAGGGCAGCTTCGACGACGCCCAGGCGCTGGTGAAGGCGATGTTCAACGATGCGGCCTTTTCCGGCCGCTTCCAGCTGAGCGCGGTCAATTCGATCAACTGGGCCCGGCTGATGGCGCAGGTGGTCTATTATTTCTACGCCGCGGTCCGCCTCGGTGCGCCCGAGCGGGCGATCGCCTTCTCGGTGCCGACCGGCAATTTCGGCGACGTCTTCGCCGGCTATGTCGCCGCGCGCATGGGGCTGCCGGTGGCCAAGCTGGTGGTGGCGACCAACGTCAACGACATCCTCCACCGCGCGCTGTCGGCGGGCGATTATTCGGCGGGCACCGTGACGCCAACTGCCGCACCGTCGATGGACATCCAGGTCAGCTCCAACTTCGAGCGGCTGCTGTTCGATCTGGCCGGCGCGCCGATCGCCGAGCAGATGCGCGGTTTTGAGAGCACCCGCGCGATGCAGCTCACCAACGCGCAGCGCGAAGGCGCCTCGAAGCTGTTCACCAGCGACGCGATCGATGCCGACGGCATGAACGAGGCGATGCGCTGGGCCTGCGCCGAGGCGGGCCAGGTGATCGATCCGCACACCGCGATCGGCCTCGCCGCCGCGCAGCGCGCCGGCCTGCCTGCCGACGTGCCGGTGGTGACCCTCGCCACCGCCCACCCCGCCAAGTTCCGCGACGCGGTCGAGCGCGCCACCGGCATGCGCCCGCAGGTGCCCAGCCGCGTCGGCGACCTGTTCGAGCGCCAGGAGCGCTACGACACCCTCCCCGCCGAGTTCGGCGCGATCACCGGCTATATCGCCGAGCGGGCGCACGCCCGCCCATGAAGCTCGTCACCCTCACCGGCGAGCCCTGGGGCGAGTACGGGCTGGTCGATTCCGGCCATGGGCGGAAGCTGGAGCGCTACGGCGCCTATCGCTTCATCCGCCCGGAGCCGCAGGCGATGTGGGCGCCGGCGTCCGCCGACTGGGATGCGCATGCCGAATTCGTCCCCGGCTCGGACGAGGATGGCGGCGGCCGCTGGGAGTATCTGAAGCCCACCCCGCGCGAGGGCTGGCCGCTGGCGTGGCGCGAGGTGCGCTTCACCGCGCAGACCACGCCCTTCCGCCACCTCGGCTTCTTCCCGGACATGGCGCCGGTATGGGACTGGATGCGCGGCCGGATCGAAGGGCTCGCCGAGCCCGAGTGCATGAACCTGTTCGGCTATACCGGCGTCGGCTCGCTGGCGCTGGCCGCGGCAGGCGCCAAGGTCACCCATGTCGATGCCTCCAAGAAGTCGGTGATGGAGGGCAAGGCCAACGCGCAGCTCTCGGGCATGGGCGACAAGCCGATCCGCTGGATGATCGACGATGCGATGAAATTCACCGCGCGCGAGGTGCGCCGGGGCCGCCGCTATGACGGCATCATCCTCGATCCGCCCAAATGGGGCCGCGGCCCCAATGGGGAGGTGTGGAAGCTGGAAGAAGGCCTGCCCGGCCTGATCGACGATGTGGCGAAGCTGCTCGACGCGAATTCGCGCTTCCTGTTCCTCACTGTCTATGCGGTGCGGATGTCGGCGCTGGCGATCGGCGAACTGGTCCGCCAGGCGATGGCCGGCAAGGGCGGCACGGTGGAGGCCGGCGAACTTACCGTGCGCGAAGAGGCGCGCGGGCTGGAACTGCCCACCGCCATCTTCGCGCGCTGGAGCCGCTGACGCTCCGCTACCCATGAAGCCGTCATCCCGGCGAACGCCGGGATCCATTGCGGTCTGCGTCGCGGTTCTTGCCGAGACGGAAGGGCGACTGGATCCCGGCGTTCGCCGGGATGACGGTTGAGGTCAGCCGGCGAGAAACGTCGCCAGCGCCCGCTCGAACGCTTCGGGCTGGTCGAGCATGACGAAGTGGCCGCTATCCCCCACGCCCTGGAAGGTTACCTTGGGCGCGCCGGCATATTGGCTGCGGTAGAAGCCGAGCGTCGCCGCCTCGCCGCGCCCGGCAGTCCACGGCACCAGCACGGTGACCGGCGTGGCGATCTTCGGCAGGTCCGCGCGCAGATCGGTCTGCATGTCCTCGTAGATCGCCTGGCCGCTCACCCGCATGTCGGCTTGCGTGGTCCAGCCCGCGACCTTTTCGCGCGCGGCGGGGGTCAGCGCCATTTGCTGCGCGAGGATCTGGGCGATCTGCGCGGGGAAGGGCTTACCGTAAAAGCTGTTCAGCTGCGCGCGCATCATCTCGGCCTGCGGCTTGATCGATTCCACGGTTGCAGCGGGGGCGAGGACGACGCTGTAGAAGGGCAGCGCATCGACGATCAGCGCCTTCTTCACGTCCTCCGGGTGGGCCTTCGCCAGCATCAGCGAGACCAGCCCGCCCATCGAGTGGCCGACCACCGGCACCGCGCCCAGCTTGGCGCCGGTGATCAGCGTGTGAAGATCGCCGACGATCCCGTCGAGGATGCCCGGCTGCAGATTGCCGCGCGGATCGTCCCCGCCGAAGCCGTTGACCTGCACCACATAGACGCGGTGGTTCTTCGCAAGCTCCGGCACCACCCCGTCCCAGGTCGCGCGCGGGCTGGACAGGCCGGGGATCAGGATCACCGGGCTGCCGCGCCCGACGACCTGTACCGAGATATGGTCCATCTGCGTCAGCCTATCCGCAGCGGCGGCAACCGGCGCCAGCGCGCCATGGCTATGCCCGGAGGCATTGGCGACGGCGATCGCCACGGCCATGGCGAGCCAGCGGGTGGTGGAAACGCGGGACGCGGCAAAGCAAAGGGCGTGCATCATTGGTCCTGCTCCTTGGCGGGATTGACGAAGATATCCTCGATCGCGAGGCCGAACAAATCGGCGATCTTGAAGGCGAGCGGCAGCGAGGGATCGTAGCGGCCGGTCTCGATCGCATTGACGCTCTGGCGCGAGACCTCGAGCCGTTCGGCGAGATCCTGCTGGCTCCACGCGCGTTCGGCGCGGAGCACGCGGAGGCGGTTGTTCATGCCTCGCCTCCCGAGCCGTCGCGCAGATGGACCAGCCCCTGGCAGACGCCGAGCCCCGCGGCCCAGAGCGGAAACGCCCCCCATAGCGGGAAGCGCCCGACCACGCCGCCCTCTTCGAGAAAGCCCCACACCGTCGTGAACGCCAGCAGGATGCCGAGCCCGCCGATCGCGGCGATGGCGTTGCGACTGCGCAGATATTCGTCCTTCTCCTCGATCAGATACAGGCCGATCGCGGCAATGGCGGCAAGCAGCGGCAATGCGGGTGCCAGCGCCAGCGCGAACAGGCCGAGGCCCTCGGGATGCCACCAGCGCGACGCCAGTCCCGACCCGACGATGACAACGGAATAGACGCCCATCGCCGGCAGGAACCGCCACATGTACCGGCGCTGGGCTGCGTTCATCGTACCACACGCCATGTAAAGCCTCCTTGCGAATCAGACAAGCAAGCTTTACGTCAACCTCGCTTTACATGTCAAGCGAGGTTGACAGGCGTGCGCTTCAATCCTCCCCTGGAAGGGGAGGTGCCGCGCAGCGGCGGAGGGGTGAAAACGACGAAGGGGCGCCCCCGGCCTTCGACCGGGGACACCCCTCCGTCGCGCTGCGCGCGCCACCTCCCCTGCAAGGGGAGGATCAGCTGGAAAGCCGCGCCACCATGTCCTCGGCGAGCTGGCTCAGCGTATCGTCGCGCGCGCCCATCACCACGATGCGGTCGCCGGGACGGGCCTGCGCCACCAGATGCGCCGCCGCCGCCTCGCGGCCGGGGATGTGGATCGCCTGCGCACCGGTCGCCGCGACATCGGTGACGATGTCGGCGCTGGTCACCTCGCGGGCGACGGTGCCGCCGTGATAGACCGGGTCCGGCAGCACCAGCAGGTCCTCGGCGCCCAGCTTGGTCGCGAACATCGCGACCAGCTCGCGCCGCATCACCTTGAGCGGGCCATAGCCGTGCGGCTGGAACAAGAGCAGCAACCGCCCCGGAAACGCGTGCAGCGTATCCAGCGTCGCGGCGATCTTGTCGGGGTTGTGCCCGAAATCGTCGATCACCGACACGCCGCCGGCCGTGCCGACCAGCTCGAACCGCCGCCGCAGCCCGGTAAAGCCCTCCACGGCCGCGCACGCCTCCTCCAGCGACACCCCCGCCGCCGTCGTCGCGCCGATCGCCGCCAGCGCATTGGCGACATTGTGCCGCCCCGGCACCTGCAGCCGCACCCGCCGCACGGTCTCGCCCGTCACAAGATCAAAGCCGATCGCAAAGGCCTCCGGCGCCAGGTTGCGCGCCATCAGGTCCGCCTCGCCCTCCACCGCGAAGGTCAGCGTCCTGCCCCGATCCAGCCCCGCCGCCAGCGCCGCGCTCTCGGCATCGCCGACATTGACGACGGTCGTCGCCGCCTTGCCCGCGAACGCCCCGAACAGCAGCCGCAATTCCTCGAGCGACTTGTGATCGAGGCTGACATTGTTGAGCACCGCGATCCGCGGCCAGTAATTGGCGATCGAGCCGTCGCTCTCGTCCACCTCGCTGACGAACGCGTCCCCCGCCCCCACCAGCGCGCTGGCGAAGGGCGCGTCGGGCCCCGCGAAATTCTTCATCACCGCGCCGTTCATCACCGTGGGGTCGCGCCCGCAGGCGTGGAGGATCCAGCCGATCATCCCCGTCACGGTCGACTTGCCGCTGGTCCCCGCCACGCCGATCGGCAGCGGCGAGGCGTTGAACAGGCTCGCCAGCAGCTCGGCCCGCGACATCCGCGCGCAGCCGAGTTCCGCCGCGCGCACCATGTCCGGCACGCTCGGCTCGATCGCGGCGGAGGCGACCACCACCTGCTCGGCGGATTGCACGCCGCTGCCGTCCTGCGGGAACAGCTCCACCCCGCGCGAGCGGAGCCAGTCGAACTTGGACGCCAGCCGCCCGCCATCCAGGCTGCGGTCCGAACCCGAGACCCGGGCGCCCCGGCCGGCGAGGATCATCGCCAGCGGCATCATCCCCGAACCGCCGATCCCTACGAAGAAGGTTGCTTTGCCATGCTGCATGGGCACGCTATCGGCAATTCGAGGAGACCATACAAGCATATGCGGATCGGAGTCGTAGCACCGGCGCGGCCAGTCACCCGGGAATCGTCTGCCCGCATGGCGGCGTTCATGGCGCTCACCTACCCGGAGCACGAGGTGGTGTTCCACCCGCAATGCTATCTGTCCGCCGGGCATTTCGCCGGCACCGATGCCGAGCGCGCGGCGGCGTTCCTGGAGTTCGCCAACGATCCGACGATCGACGCGATCTGGTTCGCGCGCGGCGGCTATGGCTCGAACCGCATCCTCGACGCGGTGATGCCGCATCTCGGCGAGGCGGCGCGGCGCAAGACCTATATGGGCTTTTCGGACATGGGCTTCCTGCTGGCTGCGCTCTACGCCCGCGGCATCGGCCATCCGGTCCACGCCTCGATGGCGAGCAGCATCGGCAGGAACGATGCCGGGGTGGATACCGGCTGGGCGCTCGGCTGGCTGATCGACCGCGACCGCCGCGGGCTCGATCCCGCACTCGCCGACGGCCGCCCCGCCGCCGCGTTCAACCTCGCGATCCTCACCTCGCTGATCGGCAGCAAGTACCTGCCCGACCTCACCGACCATGTGCTGATGATCGAGGAAGTGGACGAGCCGCTCTACCGGATCGACCGGATGCTCTTCAACATGGCCCATGCCGAGCAGCTGAAGGGCATCGCCGGCATCCGCCTCGGCGCGGTGACCGCCATCGCCGAGAACGACCCGCCGTTCGGCGAGACGGTGGACGCAATGATCCTGCGCTGGTGCAAGGAGATGGGCGTCCCCTATCTCGGCCGCTGCGCGATCGGGCACATCTCGACCAACCACGTCGTGCCGTTCGGCGTCGCATGAACCCCGATCCGCACGCGCTGCGTACACGCCACGGCGCGGTCTCGCTGCTCGCCCACCCCTCGCCGATCGAACGGCTGGAACGGCTGGAGGCGGCGCTCGGCACCGGCGTCCGGATATATGCGAAGCGCGACGATGTGGCGGGCATCGGCGGCGGCGGCAACAAGCTGCGCAAGCTCGAATTCCTGCTCGGCGACGCGATCGCGCAAGGGTGCGACACCTTCGTCACCACCGGCGGCCTGCAATCGAACCATGCCCGGCTGAGCGCGGCGGCGGCGGCACGGATGGGCCTCGCCTGCGAGCTGGTGCTGGCCGATGTCGTGCCGCGCCACGACGCCGACTATCGCGGCAACGGCAACCTCCTGCTCGACGCGATCTTCGGCGCGACCGTGCACCGCGTGCCCGGCGACACCGACCCGCTCGCCTTCGCCCACACCCGCGCCGCGACGCTGCGGACGGAGGGCCGCAGACCATACGTGGTCGGCGCGGGCGGATCGTCGCCGGTCGGCGCGCTCGGCTATGTCGCCTGCGCCTGGGAGATCCTGAGCCAGGAGGCGGCGCTCGGCGAGCGCTTCGCCCGCATCGTCGTCCCCAATGGCAGCGCCGGCACCCATGCGGGCCTCGCCGCCGGCATGGCGGCAGCGGGCGCGGAGGTGACGCGCGTCCACTCCTACGCCGTCCTCGCCACCCCCGAGCGCGCTTATGCCGAGACGCTGGCGCTGGCCCAGGCGACGCTCGCCGCCAACACCCTGCCGGGCAGCGTGGCGGCAGCGGAAGTGGTGATCGACGGCAGCCAGCGGGGCGAAGGCTATGGCATCCCCACGGCCGCGATGCGCGAAGCGGTGGAACTGCTCGCTCGCACCGAGGGCCTGCTGCTCGACCCCGTCTATAGCGGCAAGGCGTTCGCCGGGCTGCTCGCCGCGATCCGCGGCGGCACGTTCCGGGCGGGCGAGGCGGTGCTGTACGTCATGACCGGCGGGGTGCCGGGGTTGTTTGCGTATCGGGAGGTGTTTGGCGAATAGCTTGCGCGCCGCCTCAGCGCTCGGGTGTCGAAAACTGGTGCTCCGCAAAGACTTCCACAGCGGCCAATTCTATGCCGTCGTTCCAGATTGATACCCAGTTTTCGGGATGTATGTCGATCGAGTGCGAATGCCCGTCTTCGAGAAAAACCCATGCTTCGCCACGGGGCGGCACTTCAAACTGGTGGCAGATCGGCTCGATAAAGATCGTCAGCGGCGCATCCAAGTAATTTCGAATAGGTAATCGCATGACTTGCAGCTCCGGCTAACGTTGCGTCGGCACGGCAGAGAACACCAGCTTCCGTGGGGCGAATCGCGTTCAACCGGCATTCCTTGGAAGCTCCAATCTATATTTGCCCCTCCAGCACCCGCCCCACCCGCACCAGCGCCCCATCGGGATCCGACACCGCGAACTCGTACGTCCCCCAGGGCATCGCATGCGGCGTGCCGGGCTGGATGATGGCCTCGCGCACCCGATCCGCCACCGCGTCGACATCCTCGACATAGAGGTACAGCCCGAAGGGATTGTCCGGCGCCTGGGGCGTGTTCGGCTCGTGCCGCAGGTGCAGGTGCCAGCCGCGACCGTCTTCGAGGATGCGGTAATGGTCGTAGTCGCCGGTCACCTCCAGCCCCAGGCGGCGGTAGAAGGCGGTGCTCGCGTCGAGGTCGCGGCAGGGCAGGATGGCGACGATGTGGTGGCTGGCGTTCATGCCCGCAGGCTATGCCCGCGCCGCCCTCCGTGCCACCCCGAAATCCCCCCGCCCCTGCCCTTTCGCCAAAGCCTTGCCTATATCGCACCCGCGCGGGCATAAGCCGCGCTCCATTCCACACCCATGAAAGGGATTCTTCCCGTGTCCGAGATGTTCCGCATTACGCTGCCCGACGGTTCCGTCCGCGAGGTAGCCCCGGGGACTACCCCGGCGGACATCGCCGCGGCGATCGGTCCGGGTCTGGCCAAGGCGGCGCTCGCCGCGCGCGTCGATGGCGAGCTGCGCGACATCGGCCGCCCGTTCGAGGGCGATTCCAGCCTCGCGCTCGTCACCGCCAAGGACGAGGCCGACGCGCTCGAGCTCGTGCGCCACGACTATGCGCATATCCTCGCCGAAGCGGTGCAGCACCTGTTCCCCGGCACGCAGATCACCTTCGGCCCGTCGACCGACGACGGCTTCTATTACGACTTCGCCCCCAAGGACCGCCCCTTCACCGAGGAGGACCTGCCGGCGATCGAGGAGGAGATGCGCCGCATCATCGCCAAGGACGAGCCGCTGATCCGCGAAGTCTGGTCGCGCGCCGACCTGATCGCGCGCTGGACCGCGCAAGGGGAAACCTTCAAGGCCGAATGGGCCAAGGAGCTCCCCGAGGGCGAAGAACTCACGGTCTATCGTGCCGGCAAGGGCGAGGACGCCTGGCTCGACATGTGCCGCGGCCCCCATCTCGCCTCCACCGGCAAGGTCGCGGCCGATGCGTTCAAGCTCACCCGCGTGTCGGGCGCCTATTGGCGCGGCGACCAGAAGAATGCGATGCTCAGCCGCATCTACGGCACCGGCTGGCTGAACAAGAAGCAGCTCCAGGAGCATCTGACGCGCCTAGAAGAGGCCGCCAAGCGCGACCACCGCAAGCTCGGCGCGGAGATGGACCTGTTCCACCTCCAGCAGGAGGCGCATGGCTCGGTGTTCTGGCACCCGAACGGCTATGTCATCTACCGCGTGCTCGAGGATTATATGCGCCGCGCGGTCAACGGCGCGGGCAGCAAGGAAGTGAAGACTCCCCAGGTGATGGACGCGCGCCAGTGGGAGCAGTCCGGCCACTGGGGCAAGTATCGCCAGAACATGTTCGTCATCCCCGACGAGACCCCGAACATCGAGGACGAGGGTCCCATGGTGTCGGACGACGTCCAGTGGATGGCGCTCAAGCCGATGAACTGCCCGGCGCACGTGCTGATCTTCAAGCAGGGCATCAAGTCGTATCGCGACCTGCCGATGCGCCTCGTCGAGAATGGCTGCTGCCACCGCAACGAGCCGCACGGCGCGTTGCACGGGCTGATGCGTGTCCGCCAGTTCACCCAGGACGACGGCCACATCTTCTGCCGCGAGGACCAGATCGTCGACGAGGTGAAGGCGTTCTGCGCGCTCGCCGACCGGGTCTACAAGCATTTCGGCTTCACCTATGCGATCAAGCTCGCGCTGCGCCCGGAGAAGCGCTTCGGCAGCGAAGCCGATTGGGACAAGGCGGAGAACGAGCTGCGCCAGGCGGTGATCGACGCCGGGCTCGCCACGCCCGAATATGGCTGGGAGGAGCTGCCCGGCGAAGGTGCCTTCTACGCGCCCAAGTTGGAATGGCACCTCACCGACGCGATCGGCCGCACCTGGCAGGTCGGCACCATCCAGTCGGACCGGGTGCTGCCCGAGCGGCTCGATGCGTCCTATGTCGGCGAGGATGGCGAGCGGCACCGCCCGGTGATGCTCCACCGCGCGATCTTCGGCTCGTACGAGCGGTTCATCGGCATCCTGATCGAGCATTTCGCCGGCAAGCTGCCGACCTGGCTCGCGCCGGTGCAGGCGGTGGTCGCGACGATCGTGTCCGATGCCGACGACTATGCCCGCGAGGTGGTGGCGAAGCTCCAGGCCGCGGGCATCCGCGTCGAGAGCGACCTGCGCAACGAGAAGATCAACTACAAGGTGCGCGAACACTCGCTGGCCAAGGTGCCCAACCTGCTGGTCGTCGGCAAGCGCGAGGCCGAGGAAAGCACCGTGGCGCTCCGCGTGCTCGGCAGCCAGGGCCAGACCATGCTGACCCTGGACGAGGCGATCGAACGGCTCAAGACCGAGGCGCTGGCGCCCGACCTGCGATAACGACGAGTCAAACAATGCGGGCGGCACCCCTGGGTGCCGCCCGCATTGCTTCAGAACCGGTACTTCAGCCCGACCTGCAGGATCGGATAGACCTGATAGTCGTTCGCCGTATCCTGCAGCTTCTGGCGCTGCTTGGCGAGTTCGTTGCGGTACGTCGTCCCCGCCACGGTGGGATCGGTGGCCAGCGTGCCGTTCGAGGTGAAGTCGCGGATGCGCACCGCGCCCTGGAACAGCGCGCCCGCCTCGATCGTGAAGGCGAGACCCTTGCGCAGCTTGCCGCCATAGCCGAGCGTCAGCTGCGGGGCGAACTCGCGCAGGTCCGCGCGGCCGGTGATGGTGCCGATCTGCTGCGGCGTGAACACCAGGCTGCCGATCTTGGTCGGGCCGTTGGGCGTTGCGCGGACGCGGCCGTCGGTGCCGTTGTACCGGGCGCCGGCCGAAAGGCGGAAGCCACCGCCGAACGGATAGAGATCGACGATCACCCCGCCCGAGGAAAGCTTGGCATGGCCGGTATAGTCGATGCCGCCCGAGGTGAAGTCATGGTCCAGCCCCAGGAAGCCGGCATTGGCGCGCACGCCGATCGTCTGGTTGGCGCGGTAGCCGATCTCCGGGCCGATCCCCAGCGACCCCGCCGTCACGCCCACACTTGCCTTGCCGTCGCTTGTCGACGCGCGATCCTGCGCGAGCGCGGGCGTGGCCGCAGCTGCTGCGACGCACAGCGCCGCCACCCAAATCCGTGTCATGGTCGTCCCCAAGTTGCCGGCATTGTCGACGCCCCGTTGGCGCCCCAAGCCATTATAGCCGCGTCCCACCGCATATAACGGATTTGCTTGGCTATTTTCTCCAACCGAGGTTGCAGACCGTCGTCGCCGCAACCCGAGGACCCGCCGAATTCGGCGCGAAATGGAGTGCGAGGGATCTTCTCTATTGCGCCTTGATTGTCTATATAGGGCCCTTATCCACTACAGGAGCTAGTCTTATACGTTCTCCCATGCCCCGGCGCCCGATGGCGCCCGCGATGCCGCTGAACGGGCCGCGGTTTAACGAATTCATCCAGTCGCCCAAGGTTCGCGTGATCGACCAGGACGGCGAAAACCTTGGCGTGATGTACACGCGCGAGGCGATGGCGCAGGCTGCCGAGGTCGGGCTCGACCTCGTCGAAGTGTCGCCCAACGCCGATCCGCCCGTCGCCAAGTTCCTCGATGTGGGCAAGTTCAAGTACGAGGCGCAGAAGAAGGCGAACCTCGCACGCAAGACCCAGAAGACGCAGGAGATCAAAGAGATCAAGATGCGTCCGAACATCGACGATCACGATTACGACGTGAAGATGCGCAACGTGCTGAAGTTCATCGGCGAAGGCGACAAGGTGAAGATCACCCTGCGCTTCCGCGGTCGTGAGCTTTCGCACGGCCAGCTCGGCATGCAACTGCTCCAGCGCGTCCAGCAGGATGCGTCGGAAGTGGCCAAGGTGGAGAGCTATCCGCGCATGGAAGGCCGTCAGATGCTGATGGTGCTCTCGCCCAAGTGATGCCCGCGCGGCGGCTGGCACTTGCGGCCGCCGCCGCCTTTTTGCCGGTTTCGGGGCATGCGCAGACGGCCGCGCTGCCCCCGGTCCCCGCAACCGCAGACGAACCGATCGAGGTCACTCGGGGCGCGCGACTCGTGTGGGCGGACGAGTTCGGCACCGGCGGCCTGCCCGATCCGAAGCGCTGGACCTACGACACCGCCCGCAATCGCGCGGGCTGGTACAATCAGGAACTGCAATATTACGCGGCCGACCGGCCTGAAAATGCGCGGATCGAGAACGGCCATCTCGTCCTTGAGGCGCGCCGCGAGCGGCTGGCCAGCGCGCCCGATTATGGCGGCCAGGATTATACCTCCGCCCGCCTGATCACCCGCGGCCTCGCCAGCTGGACCTATGGCTTTGTCGAGGTGCGCGCCAAGCTCGCGTGCGGGAAGGGCCTGTGGCCGGCGATCTGGCTGCTCGGCACCGACGGCAAGGCCGGCTGGCCGCGGCTCGGCGAAATCGACGTGATGGAGCTGGTCGGCTGGGATCCGGAGACGATCCACGGCACGATCCATACCGGCGCCTACAACCACGCCCAGCACAGCCAGAAGGGCGCCACCACCCGCGTGCCGGATGCGTGCACCGCGTTCCACCGCTACCAGCTCGACTGGAACCGGGATCGCATCCTGATCGGCGTCGACGGCCACGCCTATATGCGCTTCGACAACGACCATCAGGGCGATCCTGCCACCTGGCCGTTCGACGCGCCGCAATATCTGCTGCTCAACGTCGCGGTCGGCGGCTGGGGCGGCACCCATGGCATCGACCCCGCCGCCTTCCCGTCGCGGATGGAGGTCGATTATGTCCGCGTCTGGCAGACAGCGGAGCAGACCAAGGGGCGGTGACCTGCCCGCCCCTTACAATCCTCAATCCTCGGCGGCGATCCGCACGCGCAGCCCGTCCAGCGCATCGGTGAAGGGCAGCTGGCACGACAGGCGCGAGGTCGCGTCGCGATCGCTCGTGCTGTCGAGCAGATCGTCCTCGTCCATGCTCATCTTGGGCAGTTTGTCCGCAAATTCCGGGTCGACATGGATGTGGCAGGTGGCGCAGCTGCAGCAGCCGCCGCACAGCGCCAGCAGTTCGTCGAAGCCAGCGTCGCGAATCACTTCCATCACGCTGAGGCCGGCCTCACCGGTTACCGTGCGTTCGGTTCCGTCACGCGTCACGACCGTAAGCTGGGGCATCTGCATCTCCTTGGTTTCCGGCGTCCATGCCGGTGAACCGGGGCCGTTTCAAGGAGCACCTGCATGGGGTTGACCGCCGAACAGCTAAAGGGATCGATCGACGCGCTGGTCGCGCGCGAGCCCGCCTTTGCCGCCGCGCTGGAGCGTGCCGGCTATCCGCCCCCGCGCCTGCGCGAGCGCGGCTATGCCACGCTGCTCCGCACGATCGTGGGCCAGCAGGTGAGCGTCGCCGCGGCGACGGCGGTGTGGAACAAGCTGGATGCGACGATCGGCAATGCCGAGGAACCCTCGCTGCTCGCCGCCGCCAGCGACGAGCTGCTGCGCAGCGCCGGACTGTCACGGCAAAAGATCGGCTATGCCCGCAGCCTTGCCGAGGAAGTGACCAGCGGCGCACTCGATCTCGCGGCGCTGCCGGCGGACGACGAGGACGCCATCGCAGCACTCACCCGCATCAAGGGGATCGGCCGCTGGTCGGCGGAGATCTATCTGCTGTTCGCCGAGGGGCGGCCGGACATCTGGCCGGCGGGCGATCTGGCCGTACAGATCGAGATCGGCCGTATCCTCGGCCATCCTGAACGGCCGAGCGAAAAACTGACGCGGGAATGGTCCGAGGCCTGGCGCCCCCATCGCGGCGCGGCGGCGATCTTCGCCTGGCACCATTACGGCATGGTCAAAGGGGCGATCTGAACGGGCATGGCGGCCGGCGACGGCAAGTCGCGACGGTCCGCGCTTCATCGCAAGAAAGCGGGAAATCCTTTTGATTCTACAGTTCAACCTTTAGTACCTGCACAGCACTGCACTTCTATAGGGCGGACATCAAAATTGACTTATACTGTTCCTGCCAGCGCCCGGCGACGACGCGGGCGCAATTTTTCGCCCCGTTTTGACAAATGAAACAAGTCCAGGATGGCCGAGTCGGCTAAACTATTGTTTTTAAATACAGCAGGAGTCTCGACAAACCCGGGCGACCAAGAAGTCAATCAGCTACAATTCCCTATGGCGTATCTTTTCGGGACTCGCCGACGAAGGTCAAACCAGAGCCCGCTCGTCAGAATTGAAATACCCATACCCGCATGCGAATAGCGCCGCAGAACATAAAGGTCGCTCGCGCCCCGTTATTCCATTCTTGGGGGATTTGAGGATGAACCTTCTCCGTAGCGCCGCCATTGCGGCTACCACGATTCTTGCGGCATCCAGCTTTGGCGCCACCAGCGCCTTTGCACAGACCGATACGATCCAGTCGCCGACCGGCTATTTCCTTCCCAGCGACTCGATGAAATATGCGAGCCCCTACTATCGCAGCGCAAGCGATGATTGGGGTTGGACCCACAATGCCATCAGCGGCACCTTCACGTCCGCGACGCTCAACATCAGCGGTTTCGATGTCGACGAAACCTCGGGCGAGATCGACAATGTCTACGCCTATGACAATGGCGTGAAGACCCTGCTCGGCCATCTGACCGGTGTGAACAACGACTATTCGTTCACCACCTTCACCCTCGGCAGCAACTTCTACGACGAAATCAACAGCGGCCTGAAGGTGTGGGTCGATATCGACAGCACCAATGCCGGCTGGGAACTGACGCTCGTGAAGTCGTCGCTCTCGGTCAACGGCAGCACGCTCCCGCCGCCCGCGCCCGGCGTGCCGGAACCGGCGGCCTGGGCGATGCTGATCGGCGGCTTCGGCCTCGCCGGTGCGGCGCTGCGCCGCAAGCGCACGTCGACGGCAGTCCGCTTCGCCTGATCCGCGACACGTGGCGCCGTCGATCGCTGGCGGTCGATGGTGCCAAAGGTGCGGAAACGGCATCGGGTACGGCATCGCAGCGCACGAAGCCGTGCCAGGAACTCCCAGGGTGGTCGTCGGGCAGTGCCCGGCGGCCACTCTGCCTTTCCCGATGGTGGTGATTTGCCCTGCAACGCCGTACCATGGCAGCCAACGGGCGCACCGCGCACGACGACGGGCACCAAGATCCGTCGCGCGACACGATCTGACCGGGAGAGAACCGATGCACCTTGGCAAATGGATTTCGCTGCTCGCGCTGATGGGCTGCCATCTCGCCGCCACCGCCGCCCAGGCCCGACCTGCGCCGGAAGAACCGAGCGCGACCGAGAAATTGCGGCTGCTCGCCGAGTTCACCGACTGCGTCACTGCGCAAAAGGCGCGCCAGCCCGCCATCCAGGCCTTTCTCCGGACGATCCCGGATCGCCCGGGCTTCTACGAAGCGAGCATGAAGGCGGCAGACCTCACCTGCCTCAACCGCGCCGCGGCGCGGATGCAGAGCAAGATCGAGATGCGGCTGCAGCCGGACAGCTTCCGCGACGCGCTGTTCCCCTCGCTCTACCGGCGTGAATTCGGCAAGACCGGGCCGGTTATCGGCCTCAAGGCCCTGCCGCCGCTCCGCCTGTCGAGCGAGTTCGACGGAGACGCGGCGGAACTGCCCGGGGACTTCGTCGCCGGGCGCCTGTTCGGCGACTGCGTCGCGCGCGAGGACACCGCCGATGCCCATGCCCTGTTGCTCGCCCAAGCCGCGAGCGCGGAGGAAAGCGCCGCGATCGACAGGCTCAAGCCCGCCTTCACCGCCTGCATCAAGCAGGGGCAGACGGTGCGCCTCACCCGCGCCGCCGTGCGCGCGACGGTCGGCGAAGCGATGCTCAAGCTGTCCCGCGCCGCAGGGACGCGCTAGGCAGCAGGGCAGCGAATGATTCGAGCAATGGGGGGCGGAAAGGCCGTGATTCGATCCAGCGCGGGGTTGCTCGCCGCTGTCGCCTTGTGGGCGCCCGGCGCTGCACGGGCGCAGTTCGTGCCGCCCGCCGGCTATTCCGGTAGGCCCGGCCCTGCGATCGCCGCGCCTGCGGCGCGCGGCGTACCGACTCTGGAGGCACTGGATCGCGGCGCGCTCGAGCAGCGCATTCGCCTGCTCCCGGGCTATGCCAATGCCGCGCATGCGCATGCCAGGGTGGTGGGCGCCTATACCATCGCCGAGACCCGCCGCGCACGCTTCGTCGATGCATGGGCGCTCGGCTACCTGCCGCTCAACCTGAAGCGCAGCGACGGAAGCTGTTTCGCGCTGGGTGCGGATTATGTCGGCGGCATCCTGTCCAATGCCCGGCTGAGTCCGATCGGCTGCGAAGCCCGGCGGATCGCCGATACATCGAGCGCAGCCCCGCCCGTGGGATCGACGCTCCGCTATATCGGCACGGCCTGGGGCTATTCGGCGTGGCTGGACGCCAAGGCACGGGAGACGCTGGTCACGCCCCCCGGGGCAAAGACCTTCAACCCGTTCTTCGCCATCGGCATGGAGGTGTTCGCGATCGCCGCGATGAACGGGCCCGACTGGCCCGGCGGCAACATGACGCTGGCCGGCCGGATCGACGGGCGGCTGACGATCGTCGTGCTCGATATCGGCTATTGAAAGATAGGGGCGGCGCCGCCGGGGTCCGGCCGCCGCCCTTCCGGAGCCTCAGCCCTCGGCGTTTTCCTCGCCCTCGGCCGCAGCCGCCGCGCCGCCGCTCTGGAACCAGGCTTCGACCGGGCCGACCAGCTTGATCGTCAGCGGATTGCCCTTGCGATCGGTCTTCTTGCCGAGCGCCACGCGCACCCAGCCTTCGGAGATGCTGTATTCCTCGACGTCGCGGCGCTCGACGCCCTTGAACTTGATGCCGACGCCGCGCTCCAGCAGTTCGCGGACGAAATAGGGGCTGTTCGGGTTGACCGACAGACGATCGGGAGGGGTATCGCTCATACCCGGCTCATGCCGTCATTCGCCCGCGGGTTCAAGATAGCGGTGGATGGCGGAGACCACCACCGATCCCTCGCCCACGCCCGAGGCGACTCGCTTGACCGATCCCGCGCGCACATCGCCCACCGCGAACACGCCGGGCGCCGAAGAGCAGAAGAAGGTCTCGCCGCTGCCCGTCTGGACGAAACCGCCGCCGTCCAGGTCGACACAGCCCTTCAGCCAGCCGGTATTGGGCTCGGCGCCGATCATCACGAACAGCGCGCCGACCGGGCGATGCTCGGTCGCGCCAGTGTTGCGGTTGGTCCAGGCGAGGCCGGTGAGCACGCGCTCCCCTTCCAGCGCGGTCACTTCGGTAAAGGGGTGAAGGGTGATCCGGTCGGACGCCTCGATCCGCTCGATCAGGTAGCGCGACATGGTGGCGGCGAGGCCGGGGCCGCGGACGAGCACATGGACATGCGCAGCGTGGCGGGCGAGGAACACCGCCGCCTGCCCCGCCGAATTGCCGCCGCCGACCACCACGACTTCGGAACCAGCGCACAGCCCCGCCTCCATCGCGGTGGCGGCGTAGTAGATGCCGTTGCCTTCCAGCTCGGCATAAAGCGGCAGATCGAGCTTTCGGTAGCGCGCGCCGGTCGCGACGACCACCGCGCGCGCCTGCAGCGTCGCGCCGTCGTCGAGGTGGAGGCGCAGCGGCCGCTCCTCGCAATCGATCCGCACCACCGAACGCGAGACCAGCAGCCGCGCGCCGAACTTCTGCGCCTGCACCTGCGCGCGCCCCGCCAGCGCCTGACCGGAGATGCCGGTGGGGAAGCCCAGGTAATTCTCGATCTTCGAGCTGGTGCCCGCCTGCCCGCCCGGCGCGACCGCCTCGATCACGATCGTGTCGAGCCCCTCCGACGCGGCATAGACCGCGGCCGCGAGGCCCGCCGGTCCCCCGCCGACCACCGCGAGATCATGGACGTGCTCGGGATCGAGCGCAGTCGCGAGCCCCAGCGCATCGGCGAGCGCGGCGTTGCTCGGATTGCGCAGCACCCGGCCTTCCAGCACCACCACCGGCAGATCGGCCTCGGTCAGCGCCAGGCATTCGAGGAAGCCGGCCGCATCGGGATCCTGATCGGTATCGATCCGGCGATGGGGAAAAGCGTTGCGGGTGAGGAAGGTCTCGATCCGCCCCATATCGGCGGCATGGCCCGGCCCTGCCAGCGCGACGCCGGCATCGCTGTGGCGCAGCAGCCCGACGCGGCGCAAAATGAAGGCGCGCATCACGATCTCGCCGATATCGGGCTCGGCCGCCATCATCCGGCGGAAGGCGGCACGGTCAATCCGCACCACCCGCGTGTCCGCCAGTGCGCGACCGCTCACCAGCACCTTGCGATCGTTGAACAGATCGAGCTCGCCGGTGAACTGGCCTGCGCCATGGGTGTGGACGAGATGGGCCTGCCCGTCGGAATCGGTATCGAGGATCTCGATCCCGCCGGCGAGACACAGGAAGAAGTCGACGCTGCGGTCGCCGCGGCGGAACAGCAGCGCACCCTCGGGCAGCGCTTCCTCGCGGCCGAAGGCGGCGACCCGCCCCGCCATCTCGGCGGTCAGGACCGGGAAGGTCTGGGCGGATCGCGCATAGGGATCGGCCGGGTCGAGCGATTCGGGGGCTGCCATCGCGCCATCCTAGCCGCCTGCGCACGGCGCGCGAGCCATCTAAAGAGATGGTCGCGCGCGTTCGGTCAGTTGCAGTAGCGGATCAGCACCGGGCGCTCGAGATAGGGATCCCAGGTCCGCCGGACCTCGCAGGTCTCGTAATAGCGATAGCGCGGGTAGTTATCGCGGTACCAATAGCCGTCGGTCGGGTAATAGCCGCGCTCGCGGTAGAAGCGGCGGTCATAGTCGTAGCGGTGATCGTTCGAGATCGCCGCGCCGATCGCCAGCCCCGCAATGCCCGCGACCAGTGCCGCGCCAGCCGCATCGCCGCCGCGATCGCGGTAATAATGCCGGTGCCAGCGCCAGTCCTGCGCCTGGGCGGGCACAGCGGCCGCCAGCAGGCTCGCCCCGGTGGCGATGCCCAGCACCAGCTTCTTGGCCAGATGGTTCATCCTGATTCTCCTCACCTCCGGGCGCCGCCGAGTCGGGGTGGCGCCGATGCCCTTTGGTACGGGATCCCGGCTGAACGGGTGCGGAACCGGCTGTTCAGCCGCGATTTAGCTGGCTAACGGGCGGCATGGCCTACTGGATCCTTCGCTCCGAACCCGATGTCTATGGCTGGGACGACCTGGTGCGCGACGGCAGCACCGAATGGAACGGCGTGCGCAACTATACCGCGCGCAACTTCCTGAAGACCATGGTCCCCGGCGACCAGGCGATCTTCTACCATTCGAACATCCAGAAGGCCGCGGTGGGGATCATGGAGATCACCCGCGCCTGGCAGCCGGACGGCGACGACGGCAAATGGGCGAGCGTCGAAGTGAAGGCGCTGCAGCCGCTTGGCCGTCCGGTGCCGCTGCCCGAGATCAAGGCCGAGCCGCGGCTCAAGGACCTCGAGATGGTGCGCCAGTCGCGCCTGTCGGTGACGCCGGTGCGGCCGGAGGAATGGGCGGTGCTGCTGGAGATGAGCGGAACGGCACCGGATCGTTAAGGTCGATCGGCACGCGGTTCGACTTGTCGGGCTTCTTCTTGAACGCCCGGCCGACGCCCTTGCCGGCATCGCTCACCAGCTTGATGAAGTTGCGCGATTCGCCCGGCTCCTCGCAGCAGCTGTTCGGATCGATGATCTTGCCGATGCCCCGCACCAGTGCGGTCGCACCGCCGAAGATATCGACGCCGACCTGACAGCCGCCGACAAGCGCGGCGCAGGGCGCGGAAGAAGCCTGCAGCGCGCCGATGCCGGTCCGGTCCGGGTTGCTCGGCCGTGGCCGGTCGGGCGGGCCGCGTTCCTCCGGCAGCGGCAGGCGCGGCGCGGTGACGCCCTTGCCGCAGACCACGATCTGATCGCCATTGGTCTGGGCCGAGGCGCAGGGATCGGCGAGCACCGACCAGCGCTGCCCGCCATTGGCCGTCTGCTCGGGCGCAGCCGCCGTGGCACTGGTCGCAGGCGCGGCGGCCCGGTCCTGGAGCGGCATCCAAAACAACAACGCAGCCAGCAACATCACGCACCCTCCTGACAGGATGCGCCGTTAGACCATGGCCGAAGCCAGAGCGGAAGCCGGTTCCGCATATCAAGGCGCTGCGCTAGCCTCGCCAGGCCCCCCATGGAGCACCGCCCGTGCCGATCACCCTCACCGCCTTCGAAGCCTCCCCGGACCGCGGCCGCGGCCTCGCGCGCGACATGCCGGTGCGCTGGGCGCTGGAGGAACTGGGCCTCGCCTACAAGGTGCGCCTCATCTCCTTCGCCGCGATGAAGGCGCCCGAGCATCTCGCCCGCCAGCCCTTCGGCCAGATCCCCAGCTTCGAGGAGGACGGACTGACGCTGTTCGAGTCCGGCGCAATCGTCCACCATCTCGCCAAGCGCCATGCCGGACTGCTCCCGGAGGATCCGACAGCCCGCGCCCGGGCCGTCGCCTGGATGTTCGGAGCGGTGAGCACGGTCGAGCCGCCGATCGTCGAATGGGCGATGGCGCGGATGCTGGAACGCGATGCGCCCTGGTTTGCGGCCCGCCAGTCGATGCTGGAAGACCGCGTCCGCACCCGCCTCGCCCAGTTGGCCGCGCGATTGGGTGGAGCCGAGTGGTTGGAAGGCGATTTCAGCGCCGCCGACCTGCTGATGATCAGCGTGCTGCGCCGGTTGAGCCGCTCGACGATGCTGCCCGACCAGCCGCGACTGCTGGCCTATATCGGGCGCGGCGAGGCACGGCCTGCGTTCCAGCGGGCATTCGCCGCGCAACGGGCCGTGTTCGAGGCCGCTGCAAAAACCGAGCCTCACCCCTCCGCGAACTGATCATAGGCGCGCAGCGCATCGGCGGCATACATCAGCGCCGGGCCGCCGCCCATGTACACGCACATGCCCAGCACCTCGGCGACCTCGGCGCGGCGCGCGCCCATGCCGACCAGCGCCTTGGCGTGGAAGCCGATACAGCCGTCGCAGCGCTGGGTGACGCCGATCGCCAGCGCGATCAGCTCCTTGGTCTTGGCGTCGACCGCGCCCTCGCCCCCCGCGGCCTTCGCCATCGCATGAAAGCCCGCCATCGTTTCGGGCGCCAGCTTTCGCAGCTGCGCCGAATAGGCGGAAATGTCCTGGGTGAGCGCGCGATAGTCCTTGGTCATGGGATTCCCTCTTGATTCGTTTACTCATGAATTGATATATTCATGAAGTGAACACAAGTCCCCTCGTGAATCCCCTGATGGAGGCGATGGCGCCCAAGGCCGCCGGCGCCGCCGCCTTGCTCTCCGGCCTCGCCAATCCGCACCGACTGCTGATCCTGTGCGCGCTGGTCGAAGGCGAGCAGAGCGTCGGCGCGCTGATCGCGGCGACCGGCATCGCGCCGACCTCGATGTCGCAGCATCTGGGCAAGCTGAAGGACGAGGGCATCGTCGCCGCCCGGCGCGAGCATCGCACGCTTTTCTATTCGATCACCCATCCCGCCGCCCGCGACCTGATGGCGGTGCTCCACGCCCATTTCTGCGGAAAGGAAGACCAATGACCGCCACGATCGACGCACTGGAAGCGCACCGCCTGCTCGCCGACGGCACCGCCCTGCTGATCGACGTGCGCGAACCCGACGAGTTCCGCGCCAGCCACATCCCCTATGCCGCCTCGATGCCGCTGGGCGCGCTTCCGGCGCTGCTGGCCGATGCCGATCTACCAGGCGACCGACTGCTGATCTTCCAGTGCCAGAAGGGCGCGCGCGGCGGCCGGGCCTGTGCGCTTGCCGAGCAGGTCGTCGGCGATCGGGTGCGCAATCTAGACGGCGGGATCGAAGCCTGGAGCGCCGCCGGGCTACCGCTGGCGGGCGCCGGTGCCCCGCGCGTCTCCATCTTCCGCCAGGTGCAGATGATCGTCGGGCTGCTGGTGTTCGCCGGCACGCTGGCCGGGCTGATGGGCTTCACGCCGGGCTTCTATGCGGCGGGGTTCTTCGGCTTCATGCTGGCCTTTGCCGGCGTCAGCGGCTGGTGCGGGCTGGGGATGGCGCTGCAGCGCATGCCGTGGAACCGCGTGGCGGCCTGAGGCAGCCTGCTCCTCCAACGCCGTCATCCCGGCGAAAGCCGGGGTTGATTGGGGTCTCCGTTCCGGCTCGATCCCGGACGTCCTGGCAATGGATCCCGGCTTCCGCCGGGAGGACGGCTCAGCGGGCGGCGAACGACCCCAACGAAAAAGGCCCCCGCCGTCGCCGGCAAGGGCCTTTTCTTCGTCGGGAAGGGAGCGCTTACGCGGCCGACTTCGCCCGGCTGGCGCGCTTGCGCTCGTTCGGGTCGAGGAAGCGCTTGCGCAGGCGGATGTTCTTCGGGGTCACTTCCACCATCTCGTCGTCGTCGATGTAGGCGATGGCCTGTTCCAGCGTCATCTTCTTCGGCGGCGTCAGGCGGATCGCATCGTCCTTGCCGCCCGAAGCGCGGAAGTTGGTCAGCTGCTTCGCCTTCATCGGGTTGACCTCGAGGTCTTCCGTCTTGGCGTTCTCGCCGATGATCATGCCCTCGTACAGGGCCTCACCGTGACCGACGAACAGGATGCCGCGCTCTTCGAGCGGACCCAGCGCATAGCCCTGGGCTTCGCCGGCGCCGTTGGAGATCAGCACGCCGTTCTTGCGGCCTTCGATCTTGCCCTTGTACGGCCCGTACTTCTCGAACAGGCGGTTCATGATGCCGGTGCCGCGGGTGTCCGACAGGAACTCGCCGTGATAGCCGATCAGGCCGCGCGACGGTGCCGAGAAGGTGATGCGGGTCTTGCCGCCACCCGACGGACGCATGTCGGTCATCTCGGCCTTGCGCTGGTTCATCTTGTCGACGACCGTGCCCGAGAATTCCTCGTCCACGTCGATCACGACGGTTTCGTACGGCTCCTCGCGGCCGTTCTCGCCGTCGCGGAACAGCACGCGCGGACGGCTGATGCCGAGCTCGAAGCCCTCGCGGCGCATCGTCTCGATCAGCACGCCGAGCTGGAGTTCGCCACGGCCGGCGACTTCGAAGCTGTCCTTTTCGTCGCTCTCGGTGATCTTGATCGCGACGTTCGATTCCGCCTCGCGGAACAGGCGGTCGCGGATCATGCGGCTGGTCACCTTGCTGCCCTCGCGGCCCGCCATCGGCGAGTCGTTGACGGCGAAGCGCATCGATAGCGTCGGCGGATCGATCGGCTGCGCGTGCAGCGGCTCGCTCACCGAGGTGTCGGCGATGGTGTTCGACACGGTGGCGACGGCGAGGCCGGCAAGGCTGATGATGTCGCCCGCGCGCGCTTCTTCTACCGGCACGCGGTCGAGGCCGCGGAACGACATGATCTTGGAGGCGCGGCCGGTCTCGACGATGTTGCCGTCGTTATCCAGCGCGTGGATCGGCTGGTTGAGGCGCACCGTGCCGCTCTCGACGCGGCCGGTGAGGATGCGGCCGAGGAAGTTGTCGCGGTCGAGCAGGGTGACCAGGAACTTGAACTCGGCCTCTTCGTCCACCTGCGGCGGCGGGACATGGTCGACGATCTTCTGGAACAGCGGGGTCAGCGTGCCTTCGCGCGCGTCCGGATCGGTCGAGGCATAGCCGTTGCGGCCCGAGGCATAGAGCACCGGGAAGTCGAGCTGCTCGTCGGTCGCTTCGAGCGTCACGAACAGGTCGAACACTTCGTCGAGCACTTCCTGCACGCGCGAATCGGCGCGGTCGATCTTGTTGACGACCACGATCGGACGCAGGCCCAGCTTGAGCGCCTTGCCGGTCACAAACTTGGTCTGCGGCATCGCGCCTTCGGACGAATCGACCAGCAGGATCACGCCGTCGACCATGCTCAGGATGCGCTCCACCTCGCCGCCGAAGTCGGCGTGGCCGGGCGTGTCGACGATGTTGATGCGGATGCTGTTCTCTTCCGTGCCGTCGGGCGACCAGTCGACCGACGTCGGCTTGGCGAGAATCGTGATCCCGCGCTCCTTTTCGAGGTCGTTCGAGTCCATCGCACGCTCTTCGACGCGCTGGTTGTCGCGGAAGGTGCCGGACTGGCGGAAGAGCTGGTCGACGAGGGTGGTCTTGCCATGGTCGACGTGTGCGATGATCGCCACGTTACGGAGGTTCATGCGATTTCCTGATTGGCGCGGAAGCGCGCGTACGGGCGGGCCCATAGCCGAAATGGTGCGTCGCGGGAAGGCCCCCCACGCCGCCGGTCTGCCTCCGGACTTTCCCGCTACAGGATTCGGTGCACCGTGATTCGCACCGAACGCGCCGAACCTTCACGCGCCGCGCCGCTGCATCCCCGCTCTCCCATTGCCACGGGGCAGCACAATGCTGCGCACGGACGCCGGTCAAGTTGCATTCCGAACTGTGCTATCTACATGACACACTTGCGGGATACGTGCTTCGCCTGCATGGTTATCCCCACGGAATTGGGAAGAGAGAGCGACGATGGCGACTGTGACGGAAACCGCAGAACAGGGTCTGGTGCTCACGCCCCCGGATCCCGTGCCCGCCGTGGCGCCCGAAAAGGCCGCCGGGCTGGTGCCGGTTGAAGACACCAAGAAGTCCGAACTCGACAAGCGCGTCGACGGCTTCATCGACGATCTGATCGCGCAGGACGTGAACTCGCCCGAATTCGGCAAGCGCGTCGATGCGATCGCGGCGATGGGGCAGAAGGAAATCCGCGACGCAGCAGGCCAGTCCAATCGCTTCCTCGATCGCCCGGTGCGCGCGATGGGCAGCGACGGCGGTGTCGGCGCCGACCTGCTCGCGCTGCGCAAGACGGTGGAAGAGCTCGACCCCTCGCGCAACGGCAAGCTGATCGGCGGCAAGGACGGCTTTTTGTCGAAGATTTTCGGCGGCGGCGGCGGGCTGACCAACTATTTCCGCAAATACCAGTCGTCGCAGAGCCACATCAACGCGGTGCTCAAGAGCCTCGCCAACGGCAAGGACGAGCTGCTGCAGGACAATGCCGCGATCGCCACCGAGCGCGCCAATCTGTGGAACGCGATGGGTCGGCTGGAGCAGATGATCTATCTGTCCAAGGCGATGGACACGAAGCTCGAGGACAAGGCCAACGAGCTGGATCATACCGACCCCGCCAAGGCCAAGGCGATCCGCGAGACCGCGCTCTTCTATGTCCGCCAGCGCACCCAGGACCTGCTCACCCAGATGGCGGTGACGGTGCAGGGCTATCTCGCGCTCGATCTGGTCAAGAAGAACAATGTCGAGCTGATCAAGGGTGTCGACCGCGCCTCGACCACCACCGTCTCGGCACTGCGCACGGCGGTGACGGTCGCGCAGGCACTCAACAACCAGAAGCTGGTGCTCGATCAGATCACCGCGCTGAACACCACCACCGCCAACCTGATCGAATCGACCGGCCAGCTGCTCAAGAGCCAGACCGCCGCGATCCACGAACAGGCGGCGAGCGCGACGATTCCCGTCGAGACGCTGCAGCGCGCCTTCCAGAACATCTACGACACGATGGATGCGATCGACACCTTCAAGCTCAAGGCGCTCGACAGCATGAAGACCACGGTCACCACCCTGTCGAACGAAGTCGAGAAGTCGAAGGGCTATATCGCCCGCGCCGAGGGGGCCGAGCAGAACCGGCTCGGTGGCCCGAGCGACGGCTTCAAGCTGGAGGCGATGTAAGCCGCGATGCCGAGTGACGTGGACCGCCTGCTCGCCCGCGGCGAGGAACTGATCGAGCGTTCGCGCGCCCGCACCGAAGGCGCGCTCGCCACCCGCACCCGCAAGCGGCGCGAGGCGGAGATTCTCGCGCGGCTCGGCCGGATCGCGGCGGCGGACGCGGTGATCGTCCTTGCCGCGATCGTGATCGGCCTGTTCGTGCCGCTCGGCATGTTCGGCGCGTTGGCGGTGATGGCGCTGCTGATCCTGGCGACCTTCGTCTTCGCCTCGCTGCCGGTGACCAGCGCACCGCGCGTCGAGCAGCTCGTGCAGGTGCCCTTGAAGGCGCTGCCCGCCACCACCGAACGCTGGCTGGAGACGCAGCGGCTGGCGCTGCCCGCGCCGGCGCGCACGCTGGTCGATTCGATCGGGGTGAAACTGGAAACGCTGTCGCCGCAGCTCGCCCGGCTGGACGAGGCCTCGCCCGCCGCCAACGAAGTGCGCAAGCTGATCGGGGAGCAGCTGCCCGAACTGGTCAACGGCTATGGCCGCGTGCCGGAGCCGCTGCGGACCGTGCCGCGCAACGGCATGACCCCGGACCAGCAGCTGGCGCAGGGCCTGCAGGTGATCGACGAGCAGATCGCCGAGATGACCGCCCAGCTTGCCCAGGGCGATCTCGACGCGCTGGCGACCCGCGGCAACTTCCTGCAGATCAAGTACAAGGACGATGAACTGGGCTGAGCCCGGCCTGGTGGAACGCCCACCGAGTCCGTCACGCCGCGTTGGCTGGCATGACGTCGTTGTCGCAGCCTCTCAGTGCAGGCCCAGCAGATAGCGGATCAGGTCGGCGATCCCGCCCGCGCTGACCGGCAGCAGCAGCAGCACCAGCGCGTAGAACAGGAACATCCGCGTCAGAAACCGCTCGCGCCGGCCCGGCGGCGCCGGCGTCGGGGGCTGCGGTTCCGGCCGGGGCCAGACGCGATTCTCGTCGAAGAACATCGTGGCCTAAGGTGCCGCATCGCCGGGGTGCCCGCAACCGCCCCTTGGGCCAGCAGCGCCCGCGCTGCGACCCTAGGAGGTTTGCGTAGAGACGCCTGCGGCGGCACATGCCACGCAGCGCGATCAGGCCCGCTCGATGACCACTCCGCCCCCCGCCCGACGCCCCAGCGTGTTGCTCGTCGAAGACGATGACGGCGTGCGCCGGTCGACCCAGCTGCTGCTGCACGGCCAGGGCTATCAGGTGCGGGCGCACAGCGTGGCCAAGGCCTCGCTCGCCGATCCCGCCGCGATGACGGCGGACTATCTGGTCGCCGACTATTACCTGCCGGACGGCGACGGCATCGCACTGCTGCGCGCGCTGAAGACGCGGGGCTGGACCGGTCGCGCGGTGCTGATGACCGGCTATCCGAGCCCGGCGCTGACCGCGCAGGCAGAAGCGACCGGCTATGCCGCACTGCTCGAAAAGCCGCTGCGCACACACGAATTGCTCGACGCGCTGGGCGGGTAACGTCGCGCGCAGCCCTCCACCGCCAGGTCGCGGATCGAGCTAGGCCACCACCGCGGCGTCTTCGCGCTTTTCCGGGCGGATGTAGATCGAGCTGAGCTGGGGGAGCGCCGCCTTCAGCTTCGCTTCGATCCGCTCGATCAGCGTCTCCGCCGCGCCCATCGCCAGCGCATCGTCGAAATCGGCACTGATCGCCACGAACACGCGGTCGGGCGCGGTGTGGATCGTGCGCACATGGTTGACGGCGGTGATCTGCGGCTCGGCCTCGAGCATCGTTCGGACCTGGGCGATCAGCTCGGGGTTGGCGCGCTCGCCGATCAGCAGCCCCTTGGCCTCGCGCGCGAGCAGCGTGGCGACCGCCGCCAGGATCAGGCCGATTACGATCGAGGCCATGCCGTCGATCCGCGGGTCGCCCCAGGCATGGCTCGCCCATATGCCGATCGCGGCGACCACCAGCCCCGCCAGCGCCGCCGAATCCTCGAACAGCACGATGAAGCCGGCGGGATCCTTCGACTCGCGGATCGCCGTCCACCAGCCGCAATCGCCCTTGCTCGCGCGGAACTCGCGGATCGCGACCACCCAGCTGGTCCCTTCCATCGCGGTGGCGATGCCGAGCACGATGTAATTGACCAAGGGATCGCGCAGCGGCTCCGGGTCGAGGATGTGGAGATAGCCTTCATAGACCGAAACGCCCGCGCCCAGCCCGAAGATCAGGATCGCGACGACGAACGCCCAGAAATAGAGCTCGCGGCCATAGCCGAACGGGTGTTCGGCATCGGGCGGCCGCTTCGCGCGGCGCTGCCCGTAGAGCAGCAGGATCTGGTTGAGGCTGTCCACCAGGCTGTGCACGCCTTCGGTCACCATCGAGGACGACGCGGTAATCGCCGCCGCGACGAATTTCGCGACGGCGATCCCGATATTGGCGGCGAGTGCCGCGTAGAGAACGATATTGGCGCGCCAGCCCGACGCGGGGGACGCCGCCATCCGGGCCTGCCTCAGTCGAGGCCGAGCTTGTGGAGCGCCTTGTCGACCAGCCCGCGATCGGGCTTGTCCTCGGCTTCGGCATGCTGTCGTTCGGCGCGTTCGGCCTCGGCCTTGGCGTCATAGCCCGAACTTTCGGGGATCTGGTGGTTGTGGATCGGCTGGGTCGAGGCGGGCGGATCCGAGGCGTCCATCGACTCGTCCAGCGCGCGATCGAGACGCGCATCCTTGCTCGCCGGATCGCGGGCAAGACGCTCCTCGATCGAACCATCGGTGCCGGCATCGGCGGAGTGGACGGGGCCCTTGGCGGCATCGTCGTCGGCCCGGGGATCCGGAGCGACCGACATCCGGTCCATCGCGGGGTCGAGGGGATTGCTGGTCATGCTGCACTCTCCTGTGCGTTACCGCGATTAAACGGACATGGCGGGAGTCGCGTTCCGTCGCCCCGTGCAACCCGCGCAAAACAAAAGGCCCGGCGGATCGCTCCACCGGGCTCTGGTTGCTTCGCTTCGCGCGGAAGATCAGTCGCGCGAGCTGCCGAACAGGCGCAGCAGGAACAGGAACATGTTGATGAAGTCGAGATAGAGGTTCAGCGCCCCCATGATCGCGACCTTGCCCTGCTCGCGGGTGCCCGCGACATAGCTGTAGATGCTCTTGATCTTCTGCGTGTCGTAGGCGGTGAGGCCCGCGAAGATCAGCACGCCGACGGCGCTGATCACCAGGCTCATCGTGCCCGACTGCAGGAAGATGTTGACGATCGACGCCACCAGGATGCCCACCAGGCCGATGAGCAGGAAAGTGCCGAAGCCCGACAGGTCCTTCTTGGTGGTGTAGCCATAGAGGCTCAGCGCACCGAAGCCCGCGGCGGTGCCGAAGAACACCTGCGCGATCGACAGATCGGTATAGGTGATGAAAATCGTCGACAGCGACGCGCCCAGCAGGCCGGCATAGGCGAAGAACAGCGCCTTCAGCGTGCCCTCCGACATGCGGCTCTGGCCGAAGCTCATCGCGAACACGATCGCCAGCGGCGAGATCATCACGACCCAGCCGAGCAGCGTCGGCTGCAGCGACAGGCCGCGGGCGGTTTCCACCACCTGGAACAGCAGCGCCTGCAACGATGCGACCTTGCCGAACGCCAGCGCGACGATGCCGGTCAGCAGCACGCCGGAGAGCATGTAGTTGTAGACCGACAGCATGTACGACCGGAGCCCCGCGTCATGCGCCGCGGCGCGTGCACTCACGGTCGCGAAGGGCGACTCGCTCGTGCGGGGATCGGACCAGTTAGCCATTCGAAAAACTCCTTTGACCGGCGCGATGCCGGATGGCTGGAATATCGGCCCCGGAGCGGGCCTTTTCAAGCGAAACCCGGTCTAGCAACGTTTCGATACAGAGCCCAGATCAACTTCGCGCACCCTTTGAACCGATTGGGCCATTCGCTAGAGGAACGGGATGCATCGTCTGTTCGTCGGCTTCCGCCCGCCCGCCGCCATTCGCGCCCCGCTGCTGGCGCTGGCCGGGGGCATTGCCGGCGCGCGCTGGCAGCGCGACGACCAGCTCCACTGCACCTTGCGCTATATCGGCGAGGTGGAACGGCCGGTGGCGGAGGATATCGCGGTCGCGCTCGGCAGCGTCCGCTTCGCGCCCTTCGAGGTGGCGATCGCCGGCGTCGGCGAATTCGACTCCCGCGGCCGCCCCAACGCGGTCTGGGCCGGCCTGCGCCCCCAGGAGGCGGTGACCCAGCTCCACCAGAAGATCGACCAGGCGCTGGTACGGATCGGCCTCGCCCCCGAACGCCGCGCCTATCTGCCGCACATCACCCTTGCCCGCATGAACGTGGCGGCCGGCACCAATGCCCGCTTCCTCGAAGCCCATGCCGGGCTCGCCAGCGCCCCCTTCGCGGTCGACAATTTCCTGCTGTTCGAAAGCCATCTCGGCCGCGATGGCGCCAGCTATGAAGCGATCGAGCGCTATCCCTTGCGCGGCTGAGCGCCGGCGATCCCGTCGGCGACCAGCCCCACCGCGGCGGTGACGACACCGTCCTCTGCCGGCAGCTTGCCGTCGAGCGCCAGGGTGGCGAGGCCGTGTACCACGCCCCAGGCCGCCAGGGTCGCCGGGCCCGGGTCGCCCGCCGCCAGGCTGGCAACCCGCCGCGACAGGATGCCGAAGGCCTCGCCATATTGCTTGGGCGGCGCATCGCACACCGGCGTTCCGCCGAACATCAGGCGGAACAGCGCCGGCCGGGCCTGGGCGAAGCGGAAATAGGCCAGCCCCTGCGCGACCAGCGCCGCCTTGTCCGGCGTCGTCCGATCCGCCTCGGCAAGGGCGGCGGCCAGTTCGGCGAACCCCGCCTCGGCCACCGCGCCCAGCAGCGCCGCCTTGTCCGGAAAGTGCCGATAGGGCGCCATCGCCGATACGCCGGTCGCCTTGGCGAGCGCGCGCAGCGTCATGCCGCCCTCGCCCTCGCGGTCCAGCAGCGCGATCGCCGCCTCGACCAATCGCGGGCGCAAACCGCCCTCTGCAACTTCCATCTTGTTTACACCGTAAACTTGACCTAACGTGTACAGTGTAAACAAGGAGACTCGCCATGCAAGCCAAACCGCGCCGCGAGACGGTCGATCTCGCTGCCTATCCCGAACTGATCGTCGTTATTCTGGGCTTCAAGCTGCGCCGGCTGCGCGCGCTGCCGGCGATGATGCGCATCGGCAAGGGCCTGGCCGATATCCGCAAGGACCCGCCCGACGGGCTGCTGGCAGAGGACGGCATGCTGTTCGGCTGGAACCATGTCGGCTTCCGCCAATATTGGCGCGACCTGCCCAGCCTCGAGGCCTTCACCCGCAGCGCGCCGCACAGCCATTGGTGGCGCGACTTTCTCAAGGACCCGCAGGGCGCCGGCTTCTGGCACGAGGCCTATAGCGCCCGCGGCATCGAGGCGGTGTACGTCAACCTGCCCGGCCAGCGGCTCGGCCTCGGCATGTTCGCGCCGATCGCCGAGCCGGTGGGGACGCTGCTGTCGAGCCGCGAGCGCTTTCAGGCGCATGCCGGCGCCGCGGGGTGAAGCGGTTGGGCGTCGTCAGAACGACGCCCAGTCCCCGTCCGCCATGGCCGGCGCCGGTGCGGGCCGCGCACGCGGCGTCGCCGACGGGCGGGTGGAGAAGTCCGGGCGGCGCAGCGGCAGGCTCATCCGTGCATTGTGGCCACCATCGACGGTGAAGGCCTGGGCCTGACGCTTGAGCGCCTCGACCTCGCCACTGAGGTTGCGCGCGGCGGCCGAGGTCTGCTCGACCATCGCGGCATTCTGCTGGGTCGCCTGGTCCATCACGGTCACCGCAGTGCTGATCTCGCCGATCGACGAGGCCTGGGCCTGGTTGGCCGTCGCCATGTTGCCGAGCAGGTCGTGCACTTCGCGCACATCGGTGGCGATCGCGGCAAAGGCTTCGTCGACGCGCTGCACCATCCCCACGGCGGCGGTAACGTCGGCCTGGGTGGTGGTCAGCTGGTCGCGGGCGCGGCCGGCCTCTTCCTCGGCACGCATCGCCAGCGCGGACACCAGATCGGCGACCACGGCGAAGCCACGCCCGGCTTCTCCGGCCCGGCCCGCCTCGACGGCGGCGTTCATCGCGAGAACGCGGGTCTGGAAGGCGATCTTGTCGAGGCCTTCGATGACCGCGTCGATGCCCTTGGCGCTTTCCGAAACCCGGCCCATCGCGGAGACGGCCTCGTCGGCGACGTCGCGGCCCGCCTGGACCGAGGCGATCGCGCCGTCGGCGCGCGACACGGTCTGGCTGGCGCTGCCGGCGGTGCTGCGCAGGCGCTGGTCCATCTCGCTGATCGAGTGCACGGTCTGCTGCAGGCTTGCCGCCGCGCTCTCGGTACGGCGGGACAGATCTTCCGAGGCGCTGGCGATCTCGCGCGAGCCGGTGCTGATCGTCTCGGCCGACAGGGTGACCGAGCGGACGAGCTCGCGCAGCGCGGCCAGGGCCTCGTTGAAATTGGTCTTGAGCACGGCGTTGGTGCCGGCGAAGTCGGCCGTCACGTCGGCGGTGAGGTCACCGCGGGCAAGCCGCTCCAGCGACTGGCCGAGCTCGCGCACCACCTCCGCCTGCTGCTCTGCCGCTTCCTTCTGGGCGACGGCGGCATCGCGGAACACGAGCATCGCGCGCGAAATGCGACCGACACAGTCCTCATAGTCGGTATGGGCGATCGGCGCCTGGAGATCCCCGGCGGCGAGCCCCTCCATGCGCACGACGGTCGCGACATAGGGGTCGGCGATCATGCGCCGGAACATCCGGGTGACCCCGAAGGCAACCGCGATCACCAACACGTTCAGCCCGAGCATCACCCAATGCGGCAGCACCAGGTTCAGAACCGCCAGAACGGTCATGATCCCGAGCATCGCCCCAAAGGCAACTTTCAGCTTCTCACGAATAGGAGCCTTTACTTCAAACCAATGCAGCATTGCGTCGTCCCTCAGTGCGGGGCGCAACGACGCAGTAGCGTCTTCCGCCCTCTTAGCTCACCCAAGCGCATTGTAGGACGACGTGAGAACGATTGGTCCATTTTGACAAATTATGGAAACAATATGGTCGAACGGCCATCGGTATTGGTACGCAGCCGCCCCGGATGACTCAGCCAAGCCCCGGATCGATCAGGAATTTCTCTCCGGTCGCCTTGCGTTCATATGCCCGCAACACATCGGCGTTCAGCGCTTCGGAAAGTCCGATCGTGCGGGTGTAGCGGCTGGCGAACGTCGTGGTCAGCTCGGCCAGAACACGCGCGCGCATCGCCGCCAGCGTCTCCATCCCGGCCTTGCGGAAGAACGGCAGCAGCAGCCAGCCCGACACACTCCACTGGAAGCCGAAGGACAGCCGGTTGAGCGTGGTCGGCGCCAGATCGAGCGCGCCGTAGATATAGAGCTGCTTGAACTGATCGGAGCCATAGCGGCTATATTCGGTCATCCGGCGCACGGCGGCCGCTTCCATCGCCTGCAGGACGTCGCTGCCGAGCGTGCCTCCGCCGATCGCATCGAAGGCGATCGTCGCGCCGGTTTCTGCTACCGCATCGGTCAGCCGGGCACGAAAATCCTCGTCGCGGCTGTTGACCACATGGGTGGCGCCGATGCCCTTCAGGATCGCCGCCTGTTCCTCGGAGCGGACGATGTTGACCAGCGGGATGCCGTCGGCGAGGCAGATCTTCTGCAGCATCTGGCCGAGGTTCGAAGCGGCGGCGGTGTGGACGATCGCGCTGTGGCCCTCGCGCTTCATCGTCTCGACAAAGCCGAGCGCGGTCATCGGGTTGACGAAGATCGCCGCCCCTGCGGCCGCGCTGGTGCCCTCGGGCAGCGGCACCACGTCGCGCGCCTTGAGCGTGCGATAGTCGGCGAACATCGCGCCGCCGATCATCGCGACGCGCTTGCCGAGCAGGCCCTGCGCCTCGGCACCGGCGGCGACCACCGTGCCCGCGCCCTCGTTGCCGACCGGCATCGACTGGCCGAGCCGCGCCTTCATGCTCGCCAGCCGCCCCTTGGGCACATCGAAGGCCAGCACCGGCGCGTCCGCCGTGCCTTCCGCGCGCAGCGTGTCCACCTGCGCCGGGCCGAGCAGCAGGCCCAGATCGCTGGGGTTGATCGGCGCCGCCTCGATGCGGACGGTCACCTCGTCCGGGGCGGGATCGGCATAGTCGACCTGCTCCAGCGACAGCCGCAGCGTGCCGTCTTCGGTGAGCGTCGAGCGCAGTTCGCGTCCGCTAAGGGCCATGGTTCCTCTCCTCTGGTTCGTTCAACGGGTCTGTACGAGTTCCTGGACCAGCCGGTCGGCGGCGGCGCGCACTTCGTCCCAGGTGCGGTCGAAGCCTTCGGGGCCGCCATAATAGGGGTCGTCGACCGCGCGGCCTTCCCAGCCGGGCACCGCATCGAGCAGCAGCCGCAGCCGGGCGCGGCCGTTGGCCGGCGCGATGCGGCGCAGATCGGCGAGATTCTGCGGATCGAGCGCGAGGATGTGGTCGAAGCGGTCGAAATCGTCGCGCGTCACCTGCCGCGCGCGCTGGCCCGAAATGTCGATGCCGTGCTGCGCCGCCACCGCGATCGAGCGCCGATCGGGCTTCTCGCCGGCATGCCAGCCGCCGGTGCCGGCCGAGTCGGCGATCACCGAGATCCCGGCGGCGTCCGCCGCCGCACGGAACGCCGCCTCGGCCAGCGGCGAGCGGCAGATATTGCCCAGGCAGACGAACAGGAATGCCGGTTCGGCCATCGTACGCGCGCTCCTTTCGTAAAACGGGTACGCCGTCCGCACCGCGCTGGCAACGGCTGCGTCCCACCGGATGGGGCTAGTTGCCGATCCGGTGGGCCCGCAGCCTGAAACCGCCGTCAGGCGGTCTGGAACACGCCACAGGCGATCCGGCCGCCGCTGTTGCCAGCCGGATCGGTCTTGTAGTCGTCCTCGCCGGCATGGACGACGAGCGCCGCGCCGTCCTGGTCCATCAGCTGATCGAAGGTGCCGCCGCTCAGCGTGAAGGTGACATGGCCGTGCCCCTTCTCGTCCACCTTCACGTTCGGCAGGTCGCCGGCATGCGGACCCATCGGGTTTTCCTTGCCGTGCTTGGTCGCACCCGGGTTCCAATGGCCGCCGGCACTGGCGAAATCGGGGGGTGTGCAGGTGCCGACGGTATGGACATGCACGCCGTGGGGCCCCGGCGTCAGCCCGGTCACGTCGACCAGCACGCGGATGGTGCCTTCCACCTGCTCGGCGACGGCGGTGCCCACCACCTTGCCGGTCGCGTCGTGCAATTCGGCCTGGGCGCGGAAATGCCCGGCCATGTAGCGATCGTTGCGCGCCTTGGTGGCGCAGCCGCCGAGCAGCAGCGCGGCGCCCGCCACGCCCGCCGCGAATCCCCAAGCCTTCATAGCCAGTCTCCACACCGTGTCGTTGCGCAGCGTAATGGGCCTTTGCCGTGCTTGTTCCAAGGGGCAAGCGCGCGCAACCCTGGGACGGCCGGGAACTGGACGGCATGCACGGCTCGCTTCGCCGCATCCAGGCGCGGATCGCCGCAATTTTTACTTTTCATTCATCTTCCTTTACGAAATCTGGTGCGGGGACGTAGCGGCAGGGCCGCGCGCCCGGATCACAGGGGATCATCATCAATGTACCGGCTCGCCTGCGCGATGCTCGTCTTGCCCGTGATGGCCGCGTGCCATGCCGGCAGCGCGGACTCGGGTGCGCATCCCACCGCCATCGTCGAGGCCGCGCCGCCGCCACCCTTGTGGCGGACCCGCATCGCCGAAGCCGACCTGCCGCGGCTGGAGAGCCTGCCCGACGACTGGCGGCAGCTCTATGAAGGCCTGCGTGCGCCGGTCCGCAAGCTGCAGGGTGCCGTCCTCGATCCCGATGCCGGGCAGCCGCACCCGGCGCTGCCGCCCGGTTCCTATCGCTGCCGCACGCTGCACCTGAAGCCCGGTCCCGCCGGCCGCGCACTGGTGCAGCCGAGCCCCGCCGGCTTCTGCTTCATCTCGGCGGCGTCCGAAGAGGCCGACGACGCGCCGCTGGGCCTCGCCAAGCAGACCGGAACGGACATCGTCGCCGGCTATGTGTTCCCGGACGGCAGGCGCTACGTGTTCCTCGGCGCCCGCCAGGCCAAGGCGGGCGCGAACGACATCGGCTACGGCAATCCCGGCGCGCGCGACGTCGTCGGCATGGTCGAGCGGTTCGGGGCGTTTCGCTGGCGGCTGGCGGTACCGGGGCCGGTGCCGGGCAGCGTCGACCTCTACGAACTGACGCCGGTCCCGCCCGAAGGACAACCCAAGAGCTGAGCCGCTGCCCGTTCATCCGGGGGACAGAAACCGTTGCCGCAGTGCAACACTCGACAGCGAAAGCTGCGGGACGACGCAACCATGTCCCACGCCGGTGCATTACCCGCCCATCTCCAGCCGCCCGCCTGTCGCCGCGGGCCGCTGCAGGGATGTGTGTTTCACCAGCGTAGAGGTTTTTCCCCCATGCGTACGATCATCGCCGTCGCGGCAGCCGCTGCCGCGCTTCCTTTCGCCGTCCCCGCCTTCGCGCAGGACATGACCACCGGTTCCGGCACCGCGGCGACCACGTCGGCCGACACCACCACCACGAGCACCCCGACCGCCGCGCAGGACAGCGAGACCCCGCGTTCGCCGGACGGTTCCAAGGCATTCGGCATCGAGCCCTATGTCGGCGTGCTCGGCGGCTGGGAGCGGTTCGACCGCCAGTCCAATGCCGGCATCCCGATCCCGCCGAACAAGTATCGCCTCGACGGCGCGCTGGTGCAGGGCGTCGCCGGCGTCAACGTGCCGCTGGGCCCGGTCTTCGTCGGCGCCGAAGGTAACGTCGCCAAGGGCGTGAGCGGCGACATCGACTGGGAATATGGCGTCGCCGGCCGTTTCGGGTTCCGCGCCGGTGACAGCGGCCTGATCTACGGCAAGGTCGGCTATCAGTGGGTGAACTTCGACAAGGTTGCCGATACCCGCCGCGACTATAACGCCGTCACCTACGGCATCGGCGTCGAGGTCGGCCCGAAGGACATCGGCCTGGGCGGCATCACCGGCCGCAGCGGCCTGCGCCTGCGCCTGGAAATGAACACGTTCAACGACGCGAAGAGCTTCCGCCCGATGGCGGGTGTGATCGCGCACTTCTGATCCAGCCTGCCGCCCTCCCCGACCGGGAGGGCGGCATCGCCGTTGATTCGCGTCAACGCGCCCGCTGCGGATTTGCGCTACAGGCGCATCCCATGTCCGAATCCTCCCTGCCCTTTGATCGTCTTGGCGGCGAAGCGCCTGTCCGCGCCATCGTCGACCGCTTCTACGACCTGGTCGAGCAGGACCCGGCCTATGCCGCCCTCCACGCGATGCACCAGCCGGACCTGACCGCGCTGCGCCATTCGCTCACCCGCTTCCTGGTCGCCTGGCTCGGCGGCCCGCGCGACTGGTTCGAGGCACGGCCCGGCATGTGCATCATGGGCTTTCATCGCCAGCTCAAGGTCACCGGCCATACCGCGGCGCAATGGGCGCACGCGATGGACCGCGCGATCGGCGCCGATCCGGGGCTGGACCCCGAGACGGCCCGCCAGATGAGCGAGGCGCTGCACCGCATGTGCCGCGCCATGGCGGTGCAGGCCCGCACCGCGGCCGAGGCCGCCGCGGGTTGATCCGCTTCGGACGAGGTCCGCGCCCAAAGCCGCGCCGACTAGGCTAGAACCACCGGTGCACGAAGACGCGACCCAGCCAACAGCGCCGGGCGCGAGCGCTTCGGCTAAGAACGGGTGGCGCGGGCCTTAACCCCCTCCCGCAAAACCCGCAGCGCGCAAGCGCGGGGGACGGGTCTGTCGGGGGTGGTGCTCCGGCAGACCCGCAACTCTCCTCCGCGTTTGCGCGCAGACGGGATCTGGAGCCGCACCCTGGTTCACGCGAGGGCTTGGCCATGCGCCCAGGAGCGGTACCGGCGGGGCCCCGTCTCCGTGGCGCCCCCAACCGGCGGCGCGCCATGCCTTCGCCTCGGTTGCCGCAGGTTTACCGATCGGCCCTAGCCGTCGACCTTAGGCGTCGACCGTAGGCGTCGACCGTTGGGGCGGCTGTCGATCGTTGCCCTTGTCGTCGCCGCCGTTGCCGTAGCCGCCGTTGCCTTTGCTGTTGCTGCTGCCGTTGCCGTTGCTGCCGTTGCTGCCGTTGTCGGCTGCATCCGCGAAGCCGTCCAACTAATCGTCGTTGCGGCCTGTGGCAGCGCCGTCGACGCCGTCGTTGCCGGGCCACACCTCTCCCATACCCGCCGGCGCGTCTGGACGAACCCGCTGGGCACGCTAAGGGAAGAGGCGTGCAACCGAAGTGTTGGAGCGGCGAGCATGAATGATCAGGTTTCCCAAGGCTATGGCGCCGTGGCCGCCAACAGCGCGAACGGCTGGCTGACCACCTCCTTCGTGCTGATCGCGCTGGGCGTCGCGCTGGCGCTGTTCGTGCTGATCTGGGGTGCGCGGCTTGCGGCCAAGCGTCGCCACGCCCGTACGGAGCTGGAGGAACGCGGCGAACTCAAGGTCGCCGATGCCCCCGAACCGATCGCGACGCTGACGCCGCCGCCGAGCGCGCCCGAGGCGCCGCCGCCCAGTGCGCCGGTGGTCGCCGACCCCACCCGCCTCGACGACGAGCCGATCCCCGCCGCCGCGCCCGTCGCCGCAGCGACTGCGGCGCTCGCTGCCGATACCAATGCCGAGCCCGCGCCTGTCGCCGAGGGCGGGGCCGATGACCTCACCCGGCTGAAGGGCGTAGGGCCGAAGCTCGCGGCGCGGCTCAACGAGCTCGGCATCACCCGCCTCGCCCAGCTCGCCGCGCTCGACCCGGCGGCCGCACAGGCGCTCGATGCGCAGCTCGGCAATTTCCAGGGCCGCATGACCCGCGACCGCTGGATCGAGCAGGCCCGCTTGCTCGCGGCCGGCGACGTCGCCGGCTATGAGGCGGTGTTCGGCAAGCTCTGAGGGGTTCCGCAGGTTAATCCTCCCCCGCCAGGGGGAGGTGGGCCGCGCAGCGGCTCGGAGGGGGAGGATGCCAGGCCCTCTCGAGCGGCGTGCGTCCGCCCCCTCCGTCGCGCTTCGCGCGCCACCTCCCCCTGGCGGGGGAGGATTGAAGAGCCCCTTCCCTACCGCTTCAGGATATCCAGCGCCGCCGCAGTCAGCGCCTCGGTCGCGGTGCTGACCACCGCTTCGGCATCGGGCGCCCATTCGGCGCTGTGGAGCGAGGGCAGCATCGCCTTGCCGCCCTGCGCCGCGTCCCACTTGGCCTGCGGCACGCCGCCGACCCAGAAGATCGTGCTCTGGATGCGCTGGTCGGCCAGCCAGTAGCGGCTGAAATCCTCGCCACCCATCACCGCCTTGGGCTCGACCACCCGGTCCTTGCCGAAGCGCGCGGTGAACAGCCCTTGCAGCCGCCCGGCGAGCGGCTGGGTGTTGAAGGTGGCGGGCGTATATTCGTCCTTCACCGTCACCACCGGCATGCGATCCTCGGGCACGCCGGCCGCGATCGCCTCGCCGCGGGCGATGCGGGCGATGCCGTCGAGCAGCTGCTTGCGCGACTCCGGCGTGAAGCTGCGAACGGTGAGCAGCATCGTCACGTCGTTGCCGATGATGTTGTGCTTCGATCCGCCATGAATCGCCCCCACCGTCACCACCGCCGGCTGCTGCGGGTCCATCTCGCGCGAGACCAGCGTCTGCAGCGTGGTGACGATCCGCGCGGCGAGCACGATCGGATCCTTGGTGGTGTGCGGATAGGCGCCATGCCCCCCCACGCCCTTCACCACCAGGTCGACCGAATCGACATTGGCCAGCGCATAGCCCGGCGTGCTGCCGATCTGCCCGGCGGGCAGGCTGGCGCTGTCGTGGAAGGCGATGGCGTAGGCGGGCCGCGGGAAGCGGGTGAACAGCCCGTCGTCGAGCATGGCCTTGGCGCCGCGCCCGCGCTCCTCGGCGGGCTGGGCGATCATCACGACGGTGCCGTGCCACTGGTTCCTCATCGCCGCCAGGTTGCGCAGCGTGCCGACCCAGCTCGCCATGTGGGTGTCGTGGCCGCAGGCATGCATCACGCCGCTCTCGATGCCCTCGTCGGTCGTCGCGCGTACCTTGGAGGCGAAGGGCAGCCCGGTATTCTCGACCACCGGCAGCCCGTCCATGTCGGCGCGGATCAGCAGCACCGGCCCCGCGCCGTTGCGCAGTACCGCGACGACGCCGGTGCCGCCCACCTTCTCGGTGACCTCATAGCCCGCCTCGCGCGCCGCGGCGGCAAGCTTGGCGGCCGTCTTCACCTCGTGCAGGCTGAGCTCGGGATTGGCGTGGAGGTCGCGGTAGAGCGCCATCAGCTGCGGCATCGCCCTGGCCGTCGCCTCGCGCACCGGATCGGCGCCGGCAGCAGCAGCGGCGGGCGTACCGAGGCTCATTGCCCCGGCCAGCAGGAAAGACGTGAACATGGCACCCCCTTGTCGGTCATGCGGGGAGTGTCTCGCCTGCCGGCGCCGCTGTCAAACCATGCTGGTTACGCCGCGGGCACGATCTCGATCACGTCCAGCTTCGATTCGAAGCCCGGGAACGGCAGCACCAGCCGCCAGCGCTTCTCGCCGATCCGCTCGGCATAGCCGATCAGGTTGCGCTTGTTGTCGAGCCCGTAGCGGAGCGGTGCGGCGTCGTCCCCCACTTCCAGCGTGCCGATGAAGGTCACGCGTGCCTTCACGTCGGGGAACAGATTGCCGTCGGGCCGCTGGACCCCGCCCTCGATCCGGAAATGGCGGACCTGGCCGTCCTCGACGATCGAGCAGGGCCGCCAGTCATAGGCGACGATCGCGCTGACCGCGGTGCCGCCGCCCCCCAGCTTGTACGTGCGGCAGCGATAGGCGCCGGCGGGCGGCATCGCGTCCGCCTGCGCCCGATCGGGGTCGAACAGTTCGGGGTCGCCGTCGATCCGCTTGGCATCGGCGGCACGGGCGAGGGGCAGCGCCTCGCTCCACGCCTTGCGCCAGTTGCGCAGCTTCTCGCGATCGGCATCGGTCGCGGTGCGGCGCCAGTTGTGGCTGATGTCCATGCCCGGCGTGGTCGCCTCGCGGTAAATGCTGCATCCCGCCAGCGCCGCGCCGAGACCGAGGACGACACCCGTGCGCAGCATCATTCGGCGGTCCAGCCGCCGTCGATCGAATAGTTCGATCCGGTGATCTGCGCGGCCTCGTCGCGGCACAGGAACAGGGCGAGCGCCGCCACCTGCTCGGGCAGCACGAACTCCTTGGTCGGCTGGGCATCGAGCAGCACGTCGTTGATCACCTGCTCGCGGGTCAGCCCCCGCGTCTTCATCGTGTCGGGAATCTGGTTCTCGACCAGCGGCGTCCAGACATAGCCCGGCGAGATGCAGTTCACCGTGATGCCGTGCGTCGCCACTTCCAGCGCCGCCGTCTTGGTGAGGCCGGCAAGGCCGTGCTTGGCGGCGACATAGGCTGCCTTGTTCGGGCTGGCGACCAGGCTGTGCGCGGAGGCGGTCGAGATGATCCGGCCCCATTTGCGCGCCTTCATGCCCGGAATCGCCGCGCGCATCAGGTGGAAGGTCGAGCTGAGGTTGATCGCGAGAATCGCGTCCCACTTCTCGATCGGGAATTCGTCGATCGGCGCGACATGCTGGATGCCGGCGTTCGAGATCACGATGTCGACCGCACCGAACTCGCTCTCGGCGCGCGCCACCATCGCGGCGATCGCCTCGGGCTTGGTCATGTCGGCGGCGTCGTACAGCGCCTTGCCGCCGCTGGTCTCGGCGAGCGCCGCCCGCTCCTTCTCGATCGCATCGGCATCGCCGAAGCCGTTGATCAGCACGTTCGCCCCCTCGGCGGCGAGCGCCTTGGCATAGGCCAGGCCGATGCCCGAGGTGGAGCCGGTAACGATCGCGGACTTGCCCTTGAGGAACATCGGCATACTCCCTTGTTAACGCTGGGTGAGATCGAAGGCGGCGGTCTTGCCGTCGAGGATGTTCTGCGCGACGAGCCGGCTGTTGGCCATGCTCTCGGCCACGGCCATGCGGCCGGCCTCCCAATGCTCGTGCATCGTCCGCGCGGAGAATTCATAGTCGCGCGAGCCGCCTTCCCACAGCTTGGCGCGGTAGATCAGCTGCACGACGTTGACCGGATATTCGGTCACCAGGTCGCGCACCGCCTTCACCTCGGGCTCGTCGGCGATGTGCTCGGGCAGCTTGTCGAGCAGCGCCTTCACCGTCTCGCGCGCCTTGCGCAGCCGCATCCGCTCGTCCGAAATCGCGCGGGTGCGGCTGGAGAAGCGGATTTCCTTCTCGCGGCCCAGCACGTCCATGATCGTGCGCGGCAGCGCGTTCTCGGCGGGGAACAGGTCGACCTGGAAGACGAGCATCTCGGCCTCCTGCCGATCGAGGACATGGGTAAGCGGGGTATTCGAGACGAGTCCCCCGTCCCAATACCAGCAACCGTCGATCTCGACCGGCGGCAGCCCCGGCGGCAACGCACCAGACGCCATGATGTGCCGCGCGTCGATGCGTTCGTCGCGCGTGTCGAAATAGCGGAAGTTGCCGCTGTGCAGATTGACCGCGCCCACCGAAAGCCGAACCGGCCCGTTGTTGAGCAGGTCCCAGTCGATCAGCCGATCGAGCGTCTCGAGCAAGGGGCTGGTATCGTAGAAGCTCAGCGCCTCGGGCGTGCCCGGCACCGCGAAGGCCGGCGGGATCGGGCGCGGGCGGAAAAAGCCCGGCACGCCGCCGAACATCACCGCGCTCGCCGACCATTCATGGCTGATCTCACGCAACTGGTCGTTCATCGGCAGCGAGAAATCGGGCAGCGCCGAGGTTACCTGCTCCCAGAAGGCGCGGATCGCCCCCAGTCGCTTCTCGGGCGGATTGCCGGCGAACAGGGCGGCGTTGACCGCGCCGATCGAGATGCCGGCGACCCAGTCGACCTCGATCTGAGCGCTGGCGAGTTCCTCGATCACCCCGGCCTGGAAGCTGCCGAGCGCGCCCCCACCCTGCAGCACCAACGCGACGGTATCCGGCAACGGCATGCCTGGTGCGGCATGGCGGCGGCGGTGCGGGCGAGACTCAGCATCGGCCATGGCGCACGATGTGGCCCATCCCATGCTGCGGAGCAATACGAAGCTTGATATGGGCCGTGCAACGCAAGCCGGCCTGACGCATTGTGACGGCTGACAAACGAAGGGGAGGCCCGATGCGGCTCGACGATCTGGATCCTACCGACAATGCCCGCGACCTGGGCTCGGGCGGCGGCGGGGGCGGCGGCTTCCCGCTGCTCGGGCTGCTGCCGATGTTCCTCGGCCGCGGCATGGGTTGCGGCGGGATCGTGCTGATCGGCATCATCGCGCTGGTGATGTTCGGCCTGGGCGGCGGCGGCGGCATGCTGGGGCAGAGCGGCGGCGGCAGCGCCGGGCGCTCGCCCACCGCGGGCCAGTCCGGCCAGCAGGTCTGCCGCGTCAACGAACGCCGGCTGGAGGCGTGTCGGGTGATGCGCAGCACCGATCTCACCTGGGCGAAGATCTTCCAGGAAATGGGCCGCGACGATTATCGCCCCGCGACGATCAACTTCTTCCAGGGCGGCGCCAATACCGGCTGCGGCGCGGCGACCTCGGCGGTCGGCCCCTTCTACTGCCCGAGCGACAAGGGCGTGTATATCGACACCGCCTTTTTCGACGAGCTGCAGAACCGCTTCGGCGCCAAGGGCGATTTCGCGCGTGATTACGTGATCGCGCACGAGATGGGGCACCATGTCCAGGACCTGCTCGGCACTTCGACCGAGGTCTCGCAGGCCCAGGCCCGCGGCTCCAAGACCGAGGGCAACCGCCTGTCGGTGAAGCTGGAGCTCCAGGCGGATTGCTATGCCGGCGTGTGGGCCGCGCGCAACCGCGACCGGCTCGAGCCCGGCGACATCGAGGAAGGCATGACGGCAGCGAACGCGATCGGCGACGACACGCTGCAGAAGGAAGCCCAGGGCACGGTGGTGCCGGACAGCTTCACCCACGGCACCTCGGCGCAGCGCATGGCCTGGCTGAAGCGCGGGCTCGACACCGGCGACCCGCGCCAGTGCGATACGTTCAAAGCGGTGCAGTGATCCTTACTTGACGTAAACCCCTGGCCGCTATTGGATGGGCGGCCAAGGGGGACGCAGGTATGGATCAGCATGGCGAGCGCGGGGCGTTCGAATTCACCGGCTCGTGGCGCGACTATGCGCCGATCGCATTCACCAACCTGCTGCTGACGATCGTCACGCTGGGCATCTACAATTTCTGGGCCCGCACCCGCACCCGGCAATATCTGTGGAGCCATACCCGCTTCATCGACGACCAGCTGGAATGGACCGGCACCGGGCTGGAGCTGCTGATCGGCTATGTGCTGGTCATGGTGCTGCTGTTCCTGCCGCTGGGCGGCATCCAGCTGCTGATGGGCGTGCTCGCGGCGCAGGGCACCATGCAGGCGCATCTCGCCGTCTTCTTCCTGGCGATGCTTTTCTACGTCGTGCTGCTCGGCCTGGGCGGAGTCGCGATCTTCCGGGCGCTGCGCTACCGGCTGAGCCGCACCTATTGGCACGGCATCCGCGGCGGCAGCGACGATCAGGGCTTTCGCTACGGCCTGTCCTATCTGTGGCGGACGATGCTGGGCGGCATCGCCTTCGGCCTGCTCGTCCCCTGGTCGCTGGTCACGCTGTGGAACAAGCGCTGGAACGCGATGAGCTTCGGTCCTTTCCGGTTCGTTTCGCGCGCGAACACCGACGGGCTGATGGGGCGCTACCTGCTGTTCTACCTGCTGCCGATCGCGCTGGTACTGGGTGTGGTGGCTTCCTTGGGAATCGCGACCGCGGTCAGCGTCCACAACCAGTCCCCCACACCGATTGTCGGCTTCGCGATCTTCGCCGTGCTGCTCTATCTCGCGTTCTTCGTGCTGCTGGGGCTCGTCGCCACCGCCTTCTATGCCGCCTATTTCCGCAAGGTGATCAGCGGGTTGTCGCTCGGGGACCTCGAGTTCGAGTTCACCGCCAGCACCAAGGAATGGCTGAAGCTGATCTTCGGCACCGCCGCGCTGGTCGTGTGCACGCTGGGCGTCGGCGCGGTCTTCATCGCCTATCGCAACTGGGCGTTCTTCGTCCGTCACCTGCGCGCCTATGGCACGCTCGAGCTCGACCAGTTCACCCAATCCACCACGCGCGCGCCCGGCCAGGGCGAGGGGCTGTTCGACAGCTTCGACATGGGCGCGTTCTAAGGAGAGCGGACGGTGGAAACGCGCGTCTGGCATTATGACGGCAAGAGCGGCGAACGCCGCATGCCGGCGATCCTCCCCGCGGCGGACGAGCGGCACTTCCGGCTGGAAGGCGATGGGGCCGAACCCGGCCCCTATGCCTTCGCCGATCTCACCCCGCACGGCACCTCGCACCACGAGCGCGCCTTCGGGCTGAAGGGGCGGCCGGGCTGGCGGATCACCTTCCTCGAATTCCCGCCCTCCGAGATCGCGGTGCACCTGCCCAAGCCCGCCCGCTACGGCGCCTGGATCGATCGCTTCGGGCTGTGGCGCTCGGCCGGCGTGCTCGCCATCCTCGCCGCGCTGGCGGTGGGGTTCACGCTCAAGCTGCCGCCGCTGATCGCGCGGATGATCCCGCAATCGGTGGAGCAGCGGATGGGCCGGCTGATCGTCGGCAATCTCGGCGGCTCGGCCTGCACCACGCCGCAGGGCGAGGCGGCGCTGAAGGCGCTCGCCACCCGGCTGCACCAGAAGGACGGGGTGACGATCCATGTCGTCCAGGCGCCGATGATCAACGCGGTCGCCCTGCCCGGCGGGCAGGTGGTGCTGTTCGACGGGCTGATCCAGAGCGCGAAGTCGCCGGACGAGGTCGCCGGGGTGCTCGGCCACGAACTCGGCCACGTCGCCCACCGCGACGGAATGGAATCGCTGATCCGCCAATATGGCCTGAACCTGCTGCTCGGCGGGTTCGATCGCAATGTCGGCGGCTATGGCAATGCGCTGCTCAACGCGCGCTATTCGCGCAAGGCGGAAGCCGGCGCGGACGACTATGCGATCGGCCAGCTGACCGCCGCCAACATCTCGCCCCGCCCGACCGCCGCACTGTTCGCGCGGCTGGCCAAGGAGGACGAGGTCCCCGGCAATGCCGGCCGTCTGCTCAACTATCTGTCGTCGCACCCGATGTCGTCGTCGCGCGAGCAGCATTTCGCCGCGAGCGTGAAGCCCGGTGTCGCCTACACGCCGGCGATGACGCCGGCGCAGTGGCAGGCGCTGCGCACGATGTGCAGCGCCACCGCCGCTCGCGCGACGGTGCGCTAGACTAGACCAGCAATCCCAGCAGCTTGCCCGCCGCGACCGACAGGCCGGACACGGCGATCGCTGCGCCGAAGACGAGCTGCGGGCTGGGGACGAACCGGCGAACCGGCAGGGCGATGGCTTTTTCTACCGTACTCATGCGGCGATCCTGCTCCTGTTCGCTGGCAATGTCCCACCATCAATCCCGATCGCAGTAATCGGTTCCGTCGCTGGTCGCGGCGCGGGCAAGCCGCTACACCGCCACCATGACCCGCCTTGCCCATCACCACAGCCCCGGCGCATCGCCGACCATCGTCTTCCTGCCCGGCTATCGCTCCGACATGCAGGGATCCAAGGTCCTGGCGCTCGAGGCCTGGGCGCAGGCGCGCGGCCAGGCGTTCCTGCGCTTCGACTATCGCGGCTGCGGGACAAGCCCCGGTGCGTTCGAGGACTACACGCTCGCGGACTGGCGCGACGATGCGCTCTCGCTGATCGATACGCTGGTCGAGGGTCCGGTGGTGCTGGTCGGCTCGTCGATGGGTGGCTGGCTGATGCTGCTGGTGGCCAAGGCGCGGCCCGAGCGGGTCGTTGGCATGGTCGGCATCGCCGCCGCGCCCGACTTCACCGACTGGGGCTTCACCGAGGAGGAGAAGCGGATCCTCGGTGAGCAAGGCCGGCTCGAACAGCCCAGCGCCTATTCCGACGAACCGATGGTCACCACCCGCGCCTTCTGGGAATCGGGCGAGGCCAATCGCATGCTCGATGCGCCGATCGCCTTTGACGGCCCCGTCCGCCTGCTCCAGGGCCAGCAGGACGAGGAAGTGCCGTGGGAACTGGCGCTGCGCCTTGCCGCCGCCATCCGTTCAGAAAACGTCCAGACATGGATCGTCAAGGACGGTAATCACCGCCTGTCGCGCGAGGGCGATATGCGCCTGCTGCGCCGTGCCACCGAGGACATCCTGACCGAATGCTCATCCCCTTCCTCCTGCTGATCGCCCAGCAGACCACTGCCATCGCACCCAAGGCCGGCCCGGTACTGCGCGATGCCGAGCGCGCCAGGGCGGCCGCCGCCAAGGCCGATGCCGCCGCCGCTGCCCCGCCCGGTGAGCCGCCGCGCTTCACCAAGTGCATGGATCTTGCCACCGGCGACCCCACCGCCGCGATCGACGAGGCGGTGAAGTGGCGTGCCGACAAGGGCGGCATGTTCGCGCGCCAGTGCCTCGCCGTCGCCTATGCCAACCAGGCGCGCTGGGAGTCGGCTGCCGCCGCCTTCGAGGAAGCCGCCGGCGACGCGGAAACCGCCAAGGACGGCGCCCGCGCCGCTACCTACTGGACCCAGGCGGGCAATGCCTGGCTCGCCGCCAAGAAGCCGCCCAAGGCCCGCGCCAGCTTCAACGCCGCGCTCGCCACCGGGGCGCTGAAGGGGCTGTCGCTCGGCGAAGCCTATCTCGATCGCGCCCGCGCCGCCGTCGCCTCGGGCGAGAATGCCGGCGCCCGGGCCGATATCGACGTGGCGATCGCCAAGGCCGGCGACGATCCGCTCGCCTGGCTGCTCTCCGCGACGCTGGCCCGGCGCATGGCCGATCTGCCGCGCGCGCAGAAGGACATCGCCGAGGCGATCAAGCGTGCGGGCGACGACGCCGCCGTCCAGCTCGAGGCGGGCAACATCGCCGCGGCGAGCGGCGACGAGGCTGCGGCCAAGACCGCCTGGAACAAGGTGATCGCCGCCGCGCCGAGCAGCCCGCAGGCGACCGCCGCGCGGGTGGCGCTCGCCCAGTTCGATCCGCCCCCGGCCAAATAGCCGGGTGGCGGGCGCCCGCCCGCGCCCCTATCTGGCGACCAAGGCCACTCCAGGGAGCGCACCCCCATGAAGTTTCTCCACACGATGATCCGCGTCACCGATCCCGACGCGACGATCGCCTTTTTCGACCTGCTCGGTCTCAAGGAAACCCATCGCATCACCAGCGAGAAGGGCCGCTTCACGCTGATCTATCTGGCGAGCGAGGAGGATATCGATCCCGCGACCGGCCGCGGCCGCGCCGAGGTGGAACTGACCCACAATTGGGATCCCGAGACTTATACGGGCGGCCGCAACTTCGGCCACCTCGCCTTCCAGGTCGACGATATCTACGTAACCTGCCAGCGGCTGCAGGATGCGGGCGTGACGATCAACCGCCCGCCCCGCGACGGCCATATGGCGTTCGTTCGCACCCCCGATGCGATCTCGATCGAGCTGCTCCAGAAGGGCAGCCTGCCCCCGCAGGAGCCCTGGGCCTCGATGCCGAACACGGGCGAATGGTGAGGCCATGACCACGCTCCGGATCGTCCGCGTCCCCGCCTTTCAGGACAATTACATCTGGCTCGTCCATGACCCCGTCTTGGCCGAGACGATCGTGGTCGATCCGGGCGCGGCCGATCCGGTGCTGGCGGCACTGGCCGAACAGGGCTGGCAGCTCAGCGCGATCTGGAACACCCACTGGCACCCCGATCACACCGGCGGCAATGCGGCGCTCAAGGCCGCGACCGGCTGCACCGTGGTCGCCCCGGCGGCGGAGGCGGCGAAGATCCCCACCGCCGACCGGCTCGTCGGCGAAGGCGACACGGTGGCGATCGGGGCGCATGCCGCCACGGTGCTGGAGGTGCCCGCCCATACCGCCGGCCACATCGCCTTTCACTTCGCCGAGGAGGCCCTGGTCTTCGTCGGCGATACCCTGTTCGTGATGGGCTGCGGCCGTCTGTTCGAGGGCACCGCCGAACAGATGTTCGCCGCGATGCGCCGGTTCGAGGCGCTGCCGGGCGAAACCCAGGTCTATTGCGCGCACGAATATACCCTCGGCAACGCGCGCTATGCGGTGGCGGCGGAACCCGACAACGCAGCGACCGCCGCCCGACTCGCGGCCGTGGAGCGGCTCCGCACGGCCGGCGAGGCGACGGTGCCGACCACCATCGCCGAGGAACGCGCGACCAACCCCTTCCTGCGCGCGAGCAGCGCGGAAATTCTCGCTGAGCGCCGCGCCGCCAAGGATGCTTTTGCCGGCTGATGCGTTATGCTCGGCGGGGCAGACGGCAGAAGGACACAGCCGATGATCCGCTATACAGTTCCCGTTCTGGTCCTTGCGCTGGCAGGGACCGCCAGTGCCGACCAGCGCCGCCCCGACCCCGCCGCCATCGCGCTGGAAAAAAGCCTGCACGGGCTCACGCCGGGCGCACCGATGCGCTGCCTCGTGCGCGAGCGCTTCTCGGAAGTGCACGGCGTACCCGATGCGGTGCTCTATGTCGGCGGGCGGACGCGCAAATATCTGAACCGCGTGGTTGGAGAATGTCCCGGCCTCGCCCGGGGCGACATCGTCATCGTCCGCAGCCTGCGCGGTGACCCATGCGAAGGCGATCAGGTGCAGACCCGCGAGGCGCTGAACGGCCGGTTGAGCGGCAGCTGCGCGCTCGGCCCGTTCATACCCTATTCGAAATCAGGAGGTTGAGGATGCGCATCGCTTTCACGCTCGCCGCGCTGCTGCTCGCCGGCTGCGCGCAGAATGCCGCCTATCAGGCGCAGCGCGACGCGGAGGGGCGCAAGGAACTGGCCAGCACGCTGGGCGACCGCGTGCCCGGCAAGCCGCAGGACTGCATCAACCCCGGCATGACCGACGGCCCCCAGATCATCGACAGCCGCACGCTGATCTATCGGCAAGGATCCCGGCTCTATCGCAACGACCTGGTTTCCGAATGCCCGTCGCTGGCGCCGCTGACGACGGTGATCGTCGAGATGCGCGGCAGCCAGCTTTGCCGCAACGACCAGTTCCGCGTGCTGACGCCCGGCACGAGCATCCCCAGCGGCTATTGCCGCCTCGGCCAGTTCACGCCGTACACCCGGCCGAAGGGCTGACCTGTCCTCGATCCTCCCCTGCAAGGGGAGGTGGCAGCCCGCAGGGCTGACGGAGGGGTGTAACCGGTCGAGCGGCGGCCTGCGCCCCCAGCGTCGACACCCCTCCGTCGCTGCGCGACACCTCCCCTTTCAGGGGAGGATTTCCCAAGTTTCACTGCACCTTCAGCTGGTCCAGCGCGAAGGCGAGGTACTCCGCATTCTGCTTGTAGCGCTCGAACCGGCCCGACTTGCCGCCATGGCCGGCTTCCATGTTGACGCGGAACACCAGCGGGTTCTGGTCGGTCTTGGTCGCGCGGAGCTTGGCCACCCATTTGGTCGGCTCGTAATATTGCACCTGGCTGTCCCACAGCCCGGTGCCGACATAGAGCGCCGGATAGGCCTGCGCCGCCACGTTATCGTAGGGCGAGTAGCTGAGCATGTAATCGTAATAGCGCTTCTCGGCCGGGTTGCCCCATTCGTCGAACTCGCCGGTGGTCAGCGGAATCGAGGTGTCGAGCATCGTCGTCACCACGTCGACGAACGGCACCTGCGCCACGATCACGCGATAGTCCTGCGGCGCCATGTTGGCGACCGCGCCCATCAGCAGCCCGCCTGCGCTGCCGCCTTCCGCCGCCACCCGGCCCTTGGCGGCATAGCCCTGCGCGACCAGGAAGCGGGTGACGTCGATGAAGTCGGTGAAGCTGTTCTTCTTGTGGAAGATCTTGCCGTCGTCATACCAGTGACGGCCCATTTCCTGCCCGCCGCGGATGTGCGCGATGGCATAGACCATGCCGCGATCGAGCAGGCTGGGCAGCGTCGGCCGGAAGCTGGGATCGGTGGAATAGCCGTAGCTGCCATAGGCATATTGGTAGAGCGCGGCGGTGCCGTTCTTCTGGAAGCCCTTGGCGTAGACGAGGCTCACCGGCACCCGGGTGCCGTCGCGCGCCGTCGCCCAGACGCGTTCCGTCACGTATTTGGACGGGTCATAGCCCGGCACCGGCTGGACCTTGAGCACGGTGCGCTTGCCGGTCGCGGCGTCGACCTCATAGGTGGTCGTGGGCGTCACCAGCGAGCCATAGGTGTAGCGGAGTACCGGGCTGGCCGGATCCTCGTTGACGTCGAGGTTCATCACATAGGCGGGCTCGTCGGCGCTGACGAAGCTGCTCTTGCCGGCAGGCGTTAGCATCCGCAGCCGCTTGTTCCCGTCCGAACGCTCCTCGATGGCGAGGAACTTGTCGAAGGGCTGGAAGCCTTCGATGAACACCTGGTCGCTGGTCGGCACCAGATCGGTCCAGGCAGCGCGACCCGCCGCGGCCTTCCCGTCCGGCACCACCATGATGCGGTAGTTCGGCGCCTGCCAGTTGGTGCGGACGATCCAGCGGCCGCCCAGGTGATCGGCGCTGTAGAGTAAGTCCCGCTCGCGCGGCGCCACCGGCTTGAAGTCCACCGGGTTGGCGGCGGGGGCGCAGCGCTGCTCGTCGCTCACCGTCGAATGGAGGTGGATGCAGATATAGCGCTCGTCGGTGGTCGCGCCGATGCTCATGTAGAAGGTGTCGTCCTTCTCGGTATAGACGAGCCGGTCGGCCGAGGCGGGCGTGCCCAGCACATGCGCCTTCACCCGCGTGCCGAGCAGCGTGACGGGGTCCTTCTCGACATAGAAGAGGGTCTTGCCGTCGGCCGACCAGACCAGATCCGGCTCGATGTTGCTGACCGTATCGGCGAGCACCGCGCCGGTGGCGATGTTCTTCACCTTCAGCACATATTGCCGCCGGCCGACCGTATCCTCGGCCCAGGCGATGCGGGTATTTTCGGGGCTCACCCGCCAGTTGCCGATCTGGAAGAAGCCCTTGCCCTTGGCCATCGCCGGCTCGTCGAACAGCACCTGCTCGGGCGCCGTCATGCTGCCCTTGCGGCGCGCGACCACCGCATAGTCGGCACCGGTATCGAAGCGGGTGTAATAGACATAGCCGTGCTTGGCGTAGGGGACGCTCGCGTCGTCCTGTTTGATGTGGCCGACGATCTCCCGGTACAGCGCCTCCGCCTTGGGCTTGGTGGGGGCCAGCACCGCGTCGGCATAGGCGTTCTCGGCGGCGAGATAGCCGAGCATCTCAGGGTTCTTCCGCGTATCGTCGCGCAGCCAGTAATAGGGATCCTCGCGCGTCGCGCCGAAGGGGGCCTTGACGCTATAGGGCTTCTTCGCGGCGACCGGCGGCGTGGGCGCCGCAGTCTGGGCGAGCAGCGGCGCGGCGGCGGCACCGGCCAGCAGCGTGGCGATGGCGAGCTTCTTCATGGACTTCCCCCGGATCGAGTCGATGCCGGGGAACGTGCCAGATCGTAGGAGCACTTCAAGCCCTCCCCTTCAGGGGAGGGGTTGGGGTGGGGCGGGGTCTCGCAGAGACCAACCGGCGTTCTGGAATCCCTCCACCCCAACCCCTCCTCCAAGGAGGAGGGGCTTAGACGTCGACTACAGCACGTACCGACTCAGATCGGTATTCCGCGCGACGCTCGCCAGCTGCTGGTCGACATAGGCCGCGTCGATCACCACGGCGCTGCCCGAGCGGTCCTCGGCCTCGAAGCTGACTTCCTCGAGCAGCTTCTCCATCACCGTCTGCAGCCTGCGGGCGCCGATATTCTCGACCTCGGCATTCACCTCGGCGGCGATCTTCGCCACCGCGCGGATGCCGTCCTCGGTGAAGTCGATCGAGACGCCCTCGGTGCCGAGCAACGCGGCGTATTGCCGCACCAGGCTCGCCTTGGTGTCCGAAAGGATCGCGACGAAATCCTCCTCGGTCAGCGCCTTGAGCTCTACCCGGATCGGCAGGCGGCCCTGCAGCTCGGGCAGCAGGTCGCTGGGCTTCGCGACATGGAACGCGCCGCTCGCGATGAACAGGATATGGTCGGTCTTCATCGGCCCGTATTTGGTGGCGACGGTGGTGCCCTCGATCAACGGCAGCAGGTCGCGCTGCACGCCCTCGCGGCTCACCGATCCGCCGCGCACGTCGGAGACCGCGATCTTGTCGATCTCGTCGAGGAAGACGATCCCGTTCGCCTCGGCATCTGCGAGCGCCACGCGGCTAACCTCGTCCTGGTCGAGGCGCTTGTCGGCCTCTTCCTCGACAAGCTTTTCCCATGCGGAGCGGACGTTCAATTTGCGGCGCTTGAGCGGCGTGCCGGTCAGGCCCTTCATCATCTCCGACAGGTTGATCATCTGCGGCGCGCCGCCGGGGATGTCGAACGGCATCTGCGGCGCCTGCTCGACCTCGATCTCGATCTCGGTATTGTCGAGCAGCCCCTCGTTGAAGCGCTGCTTGAACGCCTCGCGCGTCGCGGTGCTCGAATCCTTGCCGGTCAGCGCATCGAGCAGCCGGCCCATCGCCGCTTCCTCGGCCTTGTCCTTCACCGCCGAGCGACGGCGCTCCTTCTCGAGCCGGATCGCCTCTTCGACGAGGTCGCGGGCGATCTGCTCGACATCGCGGCCGACATAGCCGACCTCGGTGAACTTGGTCGCTTCCACCTTCACGAACGGCGCATCGGCCAGCTTGGCGAGGCGGCGGCTGATCTCGGTCTTGCCGCAGCCGGTGGGCCCGATCATCAGGATGTTCTTCGGCGTCACCTCGTCGCGGAGGTCGGCCGAGAGCTGCTGCCGGCGCCAGCGGTTGCGCAGCGCCACGGCCACCGCCTTCTTGGCGTCCTTCTGGCCGATGATGTGGGCGTCGAGCGCGGCGACGATCGTCTTGGGGGTGAGGTTCTGGTTCATGGTCTACTCGTTCCCCTCCCGCTTGCGGGAGGGGCTAGGGGTGGGCGCCCGCGATCCGCGAGCGATGTCTTTGGAGGAGAGCGGGCGCCCACCCCCGACCCCTCCCGCACGCGGGAGGGGAGAAGCAGTCAGTTCGCCGCGTCCAGCGTCTCCACGGTCAGCCGGTCGTTGGTGTAGACGCACAGCTCGCCGGCGATCGCCATGGCCTTGCGGGCGACGACCTCGGCATCAGGCTCATACTCGATCAGCGCGCGCGCCGCGGAGAGCGCGAAATTGCCGCCCGATCCGATCGCCGCGACGGTGCCGTGCTCGTGCGCCTCGGGCTCGAGCACGTCGCCATTGCCGGTGATCACCAGCGTCACGTCCTTGTCGGCGACGAGCAGCATCGCCTCCAGATTGCGGAGATATTTGTCGGTCCGCCAGTCCTTGGCGAGTTCCACCGCCGCGCGCAGCAACTGGCCGTGGTGGCGCTCCAGCTTGGCCTCGAGCCGCTCGAACAGGGTGAAGGCATCGGCGGTGGCGCCGGCGAAGCCCGCGATCACCTTGCCGTCGCCCAGGGGGCGGACCTTGCGGGCGTTGGGCTTCATCACGGTGTTGCCGGCCGAAACCTGGCCGTCGCCTGCGATGACTACCTTGCCGGATTTGCGCACGGAGAGGATCGTCGTGCCGTGCCACGCGGTGTTCTTGTCACTCATGGACGCGCATATGGGTGGCGGGTGCGGGCGTGCAAAGGGGGAGTTCCCCTAAGGTCGCGTCTGCGCAACGATCCGACGATTGCAGGATATCTTGGGTGTGGCTTGGTCGGGGCGACAGGATTCGAACCTGCGACCCCCACACCCCCAGTGTGATGCGCTACCAGGCTGCGCTACGCCCCGACCGAGGGTGCGCCCTGTATGCCGCTTGGGCGCAGGACGCAACCCCCAAACGCCCGAATCACCGATCGAGCGCTTCCAGCCCCATCGCGATCGCGCCCAGCGGGCCGGCCATGTCACCGAGCCCCGGCGGGCCGACCCGGGTGTCGAGCTCGGCGCAATAGCCGGCCAGCGCGCCATAGCCGTTGATCATCGCCGCGACCTTTTCGCGCACCGCGCCGAACAGCTGCGGGCGCTTGGTCATCACGCCGCCGCCGATCGCGATCCGCTCGGGGGCGAGCGACACGATCAGGTTGTGGAGCAGCGCCGCCAGGTCATGCGCGAAATAGTCCCATTCGGGCGCATCGTCGGCAACGTCCTGCCCCGGCCGCCCGAATCGCGCCGCCAGTGCCGGGCCGGAGAGCAGCCCCTCGGCACAGTCGCCATGGTACGGGCACCAGCCGGCGAAGCTGTCGCCGGGCGCGCGGGCCGAGCGCATGTGCCCCGCCTCGCCATGCGCATAGCCCATGATGGGGCGGCCATTGGCGACGAGGCCCACGCCCACGCCGGTACCGATGGTGATATAGGCATGGGTCGACAGCCCGGCCGAGGCGCCCCAGCGCGCTTCGGCCAGCGCCGCGCCGTTGACGTCGGTCTGGATCGCCAGCGGCTTGGCATAGCGGGCGGAAAGCCGCCGGGTGAGATCGGTGTCGTTCCAGCCGGGCTTGGTGGTCGCGATGATCGACCCGAAATTGGGCCGTGCAGGGTTGAGCTCGATCGGCCCGAAACTGGCGATGCCGATCGCGTCGAACGCCCAGCCGTCGAGCACCGCCTCGATCGCCGCCAGCGTCGTCGCGGGGTCGGTGGTCGGCACGACATGCCGCTCGCGCACATCCTCCGGCCCGCTGCCCAGCGTTGCCACACATTTGGTTCCGCCCAGCTCGAGGCCGGCGATCGAAAGGTTTGCAGTCATGCCGCCCGCGCTAGCGCGCCGCGCGCCGTTCGGGAAGTCCGTGCAGGCCGCAGCGCACGAAATCAACGATCGCGCGGATGCATGTACTCGCTGAGGCTGACGAACGCGAGCGCAAGGGTGAACACCCCCATCGCACCCGCCACCATGTAGAGATAATTGCTGCCGATGACGTCGAGCATCTTCGCCTCCATCTGGAAGGCGGCAGCATCGCGGAAGACGCGTCCCTTTACTTTGACGATGATCAAACCCTAGCGTACCCCGTCGCACGCGCTCGCGCCTCTCAGGGATACAGGACAAGTAACGGACTTTATGGCGAACCGTCCGAGCCACGACCCGATCGCGATGGCGCTTCTGTTCGAAGCGGCGAGCGATCGTGGCGTGTTGCTGCTCGATGCCGAGGGCCGGATCGCCAGCTGGAGTCGCGGGGTGGAACTGCTCGACGGGTGGACCTCGGCCGAGCTGCACGGTGCCCATTTCGCGCTGCACTATCCCCCTGCCGAAACCGCCGCCGGCAAGCCCGCGCGCGATCTGGCCCGCGCCCGTGCCGCCGGCCGGCTGATCGAGGAAGGCTGGCGCATCCGCCGCGACGGCAGCGAGTATCTGGCCGAGGTCCAGCTCAGCGCGCTGGTCGCCGCCGACGGCACCTTGCACGGCTATGCCGAGGTGTTCCGCGACATCACCGACCTGAAGGCGTCGCAGACCGCGCTGGCAGGCAGTGCGCTCCACCTGCGCTCGATCCTCGCCACCGTGCCCTCGGCAATGGTGGTGATCGACGACAAGGGCGTGATCCTCTCGTTCAGCGCGGCGGCCGAGCGGCTGTTCGGATGGAAGGAAGCGGACGTGATCGGCCGCAATGTCAGCATGCTGATGCCCGCGCCCGACGCGCAGCTGCACGACAGCTATCTCGCCCGCTACCTCACCACCGGCGAGCGCCGGGTGATCGGCATCGGCCGCATCGTCGTCGGCCAGCGGCGCGACGGCACCGATTTCCCGATGGAGCTGCAGGTCGGCGAAGCGAGCAGCGACGGCCACCGCATCTTCACCGGCTTCATCCGCGACCTGACCGACGAGCAGCGCGCCGAGCTGCAGCTGAAGGAGCTCCAGTCGGAGCTTATCCACGTCTCGCGGCTCTCCGCCATGGGCACCATGGCCTCGACGCTGGCGCATGAGCTCAACCAGCCGCTCACCGCCATCGCCAACTATCTGGAGGCGGGCCGCACGCTGATGGACCGCGACAGCGGCGATCCCGAGGATCAGGCGATGATCCAGGAGGCGATGGAGGAATCGGTCAAGGAGGCGCTGCGGGCCGGCAACATCGTGCGCCGCCTGCGCGAATTCGTCGCGCGGGGCGAGGCGGACATGGGGCTGGTCGACCTGCCCCGGCTGATCGACGAGGCCAGCCGCCTGGCGCTCACCGGATCGCGCGAGCTGGGCGTGCGCGCCTTCTACGCGCTCGATCCGCACGCGACGCAGGTGCTGTGCGACCGGGTGCAGATCCAGCAGGTGCTGGTCAACCTGATCCGCAACGCGATCGAGGCGATGGCGGCGAGCCCGGTGCGCGAGATCACGATCGGATCGGAACTGGCGCCGCGCAACCTGGTGCGCGTCTGGGTGGCCGATACCGGCCCCGGCATCGCCCCCGAACAGGCGCCCCGGCTGTTCCAGGCCTTTGCGACCACCAAGGAACGCGGCATGGGGCTGGGCCTGTCGATCTGCCGCACCATCGTCGAGGCGCATGGCGGCCGGATCTGGGCCGAGCCCCGCGCCGAGGGCGGAACGATCTTCAACTTCACCCTGATGTCCGCAAACGAGGAGCCTGCATGAGCGAGCGCAAGCGCGTCCACCTGGTCGACGACGAGGAGTCGGTCCGCCGATCGACCAGTTTCCTGCTGCGCACCTCGGGCTATGACGTCGACACCTATCCCTCCGGCGTCGCCTTCCTGGAGAAGGTGCAGGATGCCAGGCCGGGCTGTATCCTGCTCGACGTGCGCATGCCCGAGATGGACGGCATCGAGGTGCAGGCCGAACTCGGCAAGCGCGGCGTGAAGCTGCCGGTGATCGTGCTCACCGGGCACGGCGATGTCGGCACCGCGGTGGCCGCGATGAAGGGCGGTGCGATCGACTTTCTCGAAAAGCCGTTCGATCGCGACGCGCTGCTGGAGGCACTCGAGCGCGGGTTCGAACGGATCGAGGAAGGCGACGCCGCCGACGCCACCCAGGCCGATGCGGAGCGGCGCATCGGCCTGCTCTCGCCGCGCGAACAGGACGTGCTGCGCGGGCTGGTGCGCGGGCATCCGAACAAGACGATCGCCTATGATCTCGGCATCTCGCCGCGCACGGTGGAGGTGCACCGCGCCAACGCCATGGCCAAGCTCGAGGCGCGCAGCCTTTCCGAGGCGCTGCGGCTGGCCTTTGCCGCGGGTCTGGACGGCTGACGGACCCGCCGAAAGGGTTCTGGCGCGACCGCGCGCGCTCGTGGTAGCGGAGCGCGTCTGGGTTGGGGGATGCGGAGCATGCGGATTCGGTCCGTTTGTGGAGTGATGTTGTGCGTGTCCGGCGTGATCGGCGGTGCGCTGGGGGCCTGGGCGCAGACCGCGCCTGCCGGGCAGGACAGCACGCCGATCGTCGTGACCGGCACGACCGACAAGCCGGGCGAGCCGATGAGCCGCTGGAAGCGGGCCGAAGCGGACGACGTCGTCGTCTATTCCGAAGGCGATGAGGGCCAGTTGCGGCGCATCGCCACCAACCTCGAGAAGCTCCACGCGCTGCTCGACCGGCTCTACCGCGTGCGCAGCCGCACCGCCGAGCCGCCGCGGATCGAGATCGTGCTGTTCAGCACCGCCAAGGACCTGCGCGACAGCGGCCTGCGCAACATCGGCGCGGACGAGGGGCCCTTCGCCAAGCCGTTCGTCGGCCAGCGCTTCTACGACCCGCGCCCGAGCGGCGCGGTGCTGGCGATCGCGCGGGCCGATCAGGTGATCGACACGGACACCGCCAAGGCCAACGCCGCCGATTGCGGTGACACCGGCGCGGCCGACAATGACGGCGAATCGGACGCAGCCTCGGATTGCATCGGCAAGCCGCTCAACCACCCGCCGGTATCCCGCAGCTGGGAGTCGATCCTCTACGGCGCCTATGCCCAGCATCTGATGCTGCACTATGTGCCCAACGCCTATCCGCGCTGGTATTTCGACGGGATCGGCGCGATCTTCTCGACCGTCGTGTTCAAGCATGACGGCTCGATCGAATATGGCGAGCAGCCGGCCAACCTCACGCCGATGCTGCGCGCCTATGGCCGGCTGGATACGAGGGCGGTGATCACCGGCAGCTATCTCCACGCGCCGTCGAAGCGGATGGACTGGACGCCCTATCACGCCTGGCTGCTCACCCATTTCTTCGTAATGTCGAACCTCAGCGCCACCGATCGCACCCAGTTCGCGCAATATCTCAACGCGATCGACCACGGCCTGTCGATGGCGCACGCGGCCGAGGCGTTCGGGACGATGGAGCAGCTGCGCCGCGAAGTGCGCGCCTATGCCGGGCGTCCGCACGAATATGCCAAGACGGTGAAGTCGAGCGCGACCTACAATCCCACGGTGACCCCGCTTTCCCAGGCGACCGCCGATGCGATGCTGAAACGGCTGGTTACCCACAGCTGACCCGCCCCCTGTCCCGCCGCCATACACGCTAGCGGCTGGCAAGTGGCGCCATCCCGTGTATGGTCGATGGGTTTGCTGGCCGGGATACCGCCGGCGTGGGGACGTACGACTTCAGAATGACTCATTTCCCGATCGGCATTTTCGGGGTGCTGGCGATTTTGGCGATCGCTTTCCTGCTTTCGAGCAACCGTCGCGCGATCCGCCTGCGCATCGTCGGGCCCGCCTTCCTGCTCCAGGCCGGCATGGCGATCATTGTCCTGCGCACCGCGTGGGGCCAGGTGGCGCTGCACAGCATGGCGAACGGCGTCTCGGCGCTGCTCGGCTATGCCAGCGCCGGCACCAGCCTGCTGTTCGGCAACCTCGCCAAGCCGGAGCTGGGCGGCCAGAGCCTCGCCATCGCCGCGCTGCCGGTGATCATCTTCTTCGCCGCGCTCGTCTCGATCCTCTACCATGTCGGCATCATGCAGCAGGTGGTGCGCTGGATCGGCGGCGCGATCGAGAAGGTGACCGGGGTCAGCAAGGTCGAATCGCTGTGCGCGGCGGCGAACATCTTCGTCGGCCAGAGCGAGGCGCCGCTGGTGATCCGCCCCTATCTCGCCCGCCTCTCGCCTTCGCAGGTGTTCGCGGTGATGAGCGTCGGCATGTCGGGCGTCGCAGGGACGATCCTCGCCGCCTATGCCAGTCTGCTCGGCCCGGCCTCGCTGCCCTACCTCCTCGCCGCCTCGTTCATGGCCGCGCCGGGCGGGCTGATGATGGCCAAGATCATCATGCCGGACGAGCCCACCGCGCTCGACGCGCCGATGTCCGGCGAGGACGAGGTGATCCGCGTCGCCGAGGGCGACCTCCAGGAAGAACGCGCCGCCAACATCATCATGGCGGCGGCCAACGGCGCGTCGACCGGCGTGAAGATCGCCGTGGCCGTCGGCGCGATGGTGCTCGCCTTCGTCGCACTCGTCGCGCTGGCGAACGGGCTGCTCGGCATGGTCGGCGGCTGGTTCGGCTATCCGAGCCTCAGCTTCCAGGCGATCATCGGCACGATCTTCGCGCCGGTCATGTACCTGCTCGGCATTTCCTGGCACGAATCGCTCACCGCCGGCAGCCTGTTCGGCACCAAGGTGGTGCTCAACGAGTTCGTCGGCTTCATCGAGCTGGGCAAGGTGACCGACCTGGCCCCGCGTTCGCGCGCGATCATCACCTTCGCGCTGTGCGGTTTCGCCAATTTCAGCTCGATCGCGATCCAGATGGCCACCACCGGCAGCCTCGCGCCCAACCAGCGCCCGGTGATCGCACGGCTGGGCGTGAAAGCGCTGATCGCGGGCAGCCTGGCCAACCTGATGTCGGCGGCGCTGGCGGGTCTGTTGCTGCCGTAAACCGGCAGGGAAGGTCGCCACTGCCCTCCTAGGGCTCCTGCGAAAGCAGGAGCCCAGGGTAGGAAAGCGAGTCGCCCGCGACCCTGGGCCCCTGCTTTCGCAGGGGCACTAGGAACACAGGAGCGCGGTTCGACGCTCAGGCCCCGCCGATCCCCTCCACGACCTTGCCGGTCCCGCCGCAATCCGGGCACGCGCCCGTTTCGATCCGGCCCGATCCGCCGCAGGTGCGGCACCAGTTCTCGCCGGTACCCGGCGTACCGGGGGCGGCTTCGTCGCCGGGATGGGTGGGTTCGGCCATGGGTCCTGCTCCTATTCGCCCAGATGTACGGCCAGCCAAACGCTCGGCCGGTCGCGCGCGGTCCATGTCACCCAATGTTTCTGCCCGGCCTTGATCAGCAGATGGTCGCCCGGGCCCAGCCGCACCTCGGCCGAATCCTCGATCCGGATCCCGGCCGCGCCTTCGAGCAGCACCACCCATTCGTCCCAGCCCTGCACCATCGGCGCGTCTTCGGGCGTCGCCTGGCCGCGCGAGACGATGCGCTCGATGCGGATGCCGGGGCGCTGGAGCAGATCGTCGAATGCCTCGTCTGCCTTCGCCTCGGGCAGGTCGCGCAGCAGATTGGCGACCGCCGGCTGGAAGCGCGGCCTGGACGGCGGCGGCGGCGCAGGCTTTGGCTTGGGTGCAGGCTTCGGCTTCGACACCCGCTTCGGGCCGGGTGTGGTTTCCACCGACGTACTCCAGTCGTTCCGCATGCCGCCGCGCAAGAAATCGCGGATCGCCTCCGCATCCGCGGTGAGCCCCTCCGCGCCGAAGCCGAACACCTCCGCCCCGCTCGCATCCTTGAGCCCGTACAGCCCGAAGTCGCCGCCGGCCTTGCGCCGCCGAGACTTGACCAGCTTCAGCCCGCGGTGCGTTGCCATCGCGCGCAGTTCGTCGTCCTGTTCCGCCACACGGCCCTCCCTTGGATTCCGGCCCCAAACGCGCCAATAGCGCTCCATGCCCCGTTTCCAGTTCACCATCCACGCCACCGACGGCAAGGCGCGTCGCGGCACCATCGCGATGCAGCGCGGCGAGATCCGCACGCCTGCCTTCATGCCGGTCGGCACCGCCGCCACGGTGAAGGCGGTGAAGCCGCAGGACGTGCGCGCGTCCGGCGCCGACATCCTGCTCGGCAACACCTATCACCTGATGCTGCGCCCCACCGCCGAGCGTGTCGCGCGGCTGGGCGGCCTGCACAAGTTCATGGGCTGGGATCGCCCGATCCTCACTGATTCGGGCGGCTATCAGGTGATGAGCCTGTCCGAGCTGACCAAGCGCAGCGAGGAAGGCGTCGCCTTCGCCTCGCACCTCGACGGCTCGCGCCACATGATGAGCCCCGAACGCTCGATGGAAATCCAGCGACTGCTGGGGTCCGACATCGTCATGGCGTTCGACGAGCTGGTGCCGACCACCTCGACCCGCGAGGTGCAGGCCAAGGCGATGGAGCGCTCGATGCGCTGGGCGAAGCGCAGCCGCGCCGGCTTCGATTCGGGCGAGGAGCATGCCGCCCGCGCCGCGCTGTTCGGCATCCAGCAGGGCGCGCTCGACGAAGGGCTGCGCAAGGCCAGCGCCGACGCGCTGAAGGATATCGGCTTCGACGGCTATGCGGTCGGCGGCCTCGCGGTGGGCGAGGGTCAGGAGGCGATGTTCGGCGTGCTCGACTATGCGCCGGGCCAGCTCGACGAGACCAAACCGCGCTACCTGATGGGCGTCGGCAAGCCCGACGATATCGTCGGCGCGGTCGAGCGCGGTATCGACATGTTCGATTGCGTGCTGCCCACCCGCTCGGGCCGCACCGGCCAGGCGTTCACGCGGGCCGGCCCGATCAACATCCGCAACGCCAAGTTCGCCGAGGACCAGGACCCGCTCGACCCCGCCTGCCCCTGCCCGGTCTGCGGCACCTGGAGCCGCGCCTATCTCCACCACCTCGTCCGCGCCGGCGAGATCCTCGGCGCGATGCTGATGACCGAGCATAATCTCTGGTTCTACCAGACCCTGATGGCCGACCTGCGCGCGGCGATCGAGGAGCAGCGGCTCACGGCGTTCGCGAATGATTTCCGGGCGAAGTATCAGGCGAAGTAGGGATAAGGGACGGGCCGGACGCAAACGCTGGGCGTTCCACCAAGCTGCGTGGACGGCCCCTCACCCCATGATCGTCATGCCAGCGGACGCTGGCATCTCCCGCAGCAGTGCCGTCCTGTTCTGGCCAAGCCCCCGAGAGACCCCAGCTTTCGCTGGGGTGACGCTTGGTAGAATTGCCGCCTCGATATCGGCAACGAACCACCCGATGTCAGCCGTTCACCTCGCGCAACAGACGCGGCCTAGCTCGCTCCCACTAGGCAAAACTTGCCGCCCTGCCCCGCCCGCCCCTTCGCCCATCCTATAATCCGGGAAGGACCATCGTCGCCCGGAGCCTCGCTTGCCGCTTTCCCTCGACCGACCGCAGCGGGTGCTGTTCTACCTGCCGATGGTGACGAACTGGTGGTTCGTCCAGATCGTCGAGCCGCTGCTCCGCCGCCTCGCCGAGGAGGGCCACGAGGTTCACGTCCTCGCGCCCGCGCCCTGGTGCGGCACCGGGCTCGGGCCCGAGGAGCTGGCGCGCTGCACCGACCTGCCGCACGTGCGCTGGTACCTCATGGACGGCCCCGATCATCCGAGCACCCGCACCGTGCCCGAGGATGCCGAGGGGCTGATCGGCTTCGTCCACAGCCTCGCACCCGATGTCGTGCTGTGCCGCACCGCCGATTACGCAACCGCCGCCCGCTTCCCCGGCATCGTGCGGCTGCTGATGGAGGGGCGGTTCGAGCCCTTCGCGCCGCCGCCCCGCTGGATCCTGCTGGCCGAGCGGCCCCACGATTACGGCCTGCCGGCCGCGCTCGATCCGGACCAGCAGGACCGGCTGCGCGCACTGATCGCCCCCGCCTGGGACCGGCTCCAGCAGCGCCTCGCCCCGCCGTCCGGCGAGCGCGCGGCGCTGTTCGACCGGCTCGGCATCCCGCAGGACCGCCCGGTGCTGCTGCTGCCGCTGGAATGCGAGACCGAGGACAATTTCCTGGCGATGCACCGGGTGGGGCCGAAGCCCAATTCGGCGCTGGTCCGCGCGGTTTCCGAGCAGGTGGGGGACCGCGCCACGCTGGCGGTGACCAACCATCCGCTCAACGACCTGCATGTCGATGCCGATGCGCTGCTGGGCACGATCGCCGCCTGCCCCAATGCGGTGCTGCTGCCGCCGGGCATCGGCGCGCATCCGGCGACGCTGGCGATCGCGCGCCATGCCGACGGCATGCTGCTCGGCGATTCGAAGACCTTCGCGCTGGCCGCCTTTTTCGGCGTCCCGATGCTCCGCCAGACCCGCTTTGCGACCGGCGGCTGGCTCAACGCCTATGCCGAGCTGCCGGCGTTCCTCGATGCCGTCACCGCGGGTACCGCCCGCGCCCCGGCGGCCGGGGATGCGCAGCTCTGGTTCGCTCAGTGCCTGCTCAACGACGCGTTCGATGCGACCGGCCCGCAGGCCGATGTGCTCGCGCGGATCGCGCGGCCGGTCGATCCGGACCGGTGGGAAGGCGCGCTCGGCTGGCTCACACAGACGCTGCCCGCGCTGTTCGGGGTCGATAGAACAGCCTCGGTTTGAGGGAGGATCGACGCCCCCATCCCGTCATGCCAGCAAACGCTGGCATCTCCCGCAGATGCGCTGTTCGGTATCGCCCAGCCATGAGAGACCCCAGCGTTCGCTGGGGTGACGGCTTAGGGGGCGGGGTGACGGCTAAGAGGTGGCGAGGCTCAGCTTAACGGGTAGAGCGCGCCGGCGACCCAGCGCAGCTCGGCGCGGAGCACGCCCCAGGCGCGTGCCGCCGCGCGGCTGTCCATCGCCTCGATGCCGATGCCGCGCTTCTCGAGCGCCTTCACCAGCGCAAGTGGCGGCCGCACCAGCGTCGCGCCGGTGCCGAGCAGCAGGAATTCCGGCTGCGGATCCAGCGCCAGGGCCGGCGCCAGGTCCGCCTCGGTCAGCGCGGCGACCGAGGGCGGCGACCAGCCATCGGCACGCTGCGGCGTGATGATCAGGCCGTGATAGACATTCTCGTCGACGCGGAAGCCGCCGCCGGAAAATCCGGAGATCAGCGGCCCCTCGGCGCTGCGCCGTTCGATCTTCATCTTAAGGGCGCTCGCGCGGACCCACGCGCTCGGCATTGTTCGCGATCGAGTCCGCCTTTTCCGGCTTCACGCCCGGCTTGAGGCCCAGCGTGATCAGCAGCGAGGACGAGACGTAGATCGACGAATAGGTACCGACGACGATGCCGAGCATCATCGCCGCGGTGAAGCCGCGCAGCACTTCGCCGCCGAACACCAGCAGCGAGGCGAGCGCGATCAGGATGGTGAGCGAGGTCATCACGGTACGCGGCAGCGTCTCGTTGACCGACAGGTCGATCAGCTCGCTCATCCCCATCTTGCGGTACTTGCGCATGTTCTCGCGGATGCGGTCGTCGATCACCATCTTGTCGTTGATCGAATAGCCGATGATCGTCAGCACGGCTGCTACGATGTTCAGGTCGAACACCATGCCGGTCACCGCGAAGAAGCCCAGCGTCATCAGCACGTCGTGGAGGATGGCGACGGCCGTGGAGACGCCGAACTGCCATTCGTAGCGCAGCCACGAGAAGATCGCGATGCCGATGATCGCGAGCAGCACGGCGAGCACGCCGTTACGGATCAGCTCGCCCGATACCTTGCCCGAGACGGTGGAATAGGTGGAGAAGGTCGCACCCGGGAACTTGGCCGCCAGCGCGCCCTTCACCTTTTCCACCATGGTGTTGGTGGCCGCCGGGTCGTTCGAATGCGGCACCGGCAGGCGGATGGTCACGGTGTTCTTGCCCGTGCCCTGGATGGTCGATTCGCCATAGCCGAGCGCGGTGATCGTCGAGCGCAGTTCGTCGGTGGGGGGCACCGTGGTGAACTTCTCTTCGATCGACACGCCGCCGACAAAGTCGACGCCGAAGTTGAGGCCGTGCGCCGCGACCAGACCGATCGCGGCGATCGTCAGCAGCGCGGTGATCGCGAAGGCGATGAACCGGACGCGGACGAAGCCGATATTGGTGTTGTCGGGAACGATCTTGAGGAGCCGCATGTCGGCGCTTCCTTAAATGTGGATCTCGCTCGGGCGCTTCTTGCGCAACCAGAGCGTGACGAGCATGCGCGTGAACACCACGGCGGTGAAGACGGAGCTGGCGATACCGAACAGCAGCACCACCGCGAAGCCGCGGATCGGGCCCGAGCCGAGCACGAGCATGATCAGGCCGGCGATCGCGTGGGTGACGTTGGCTTCGAAGATGGTGCGGCTGGCTTCCTTGTAGCCCAGCTCCACCGCCTGCATCACGCTGCGGCCGCGGCGGCGTTCCTCGCGGATGCGCTCGTTGATCAGCACGTTGGCGTCGACCGCGGTACCGATGGTCAGCACGAATCCGGCGATGCCGGGCAGCGTCAGCGTCGCGCTGATCAGGCCCATCAGCGCCAGGATGATCAGCACGTTGATGACCACCGCGATGTTCGCATAGACGCCGAAGCGGCCATAGGTGAGCACCATGAACGCCACCACCGCCACGATCGCGATGATCGACGCGGTGACGCCGGCGCGAATGGAATCGGCGCCCAGTTCGGGGCTGACGGTCGATTCCTGGATGACCTTGAGGTTGATCGGCAGCTTGCCCGAGCGCAGCGCGACCGCCAGCTGGTTGGCGCTGTCGACGGTGAAGCCACCCGATATCGAGGCGCTGCCGCCAAGGATCGGCGTGTTGATGTTCGGCGCCGAGATCACCTTGTTGTCGACGATGATCGCGAACGGCTTGCCGGTATTTTCCTGGGTCACCCGGGCGAAGCGCTTGGCGCCGGCGCCGTCGAGCTGGATCGTCACGTCGGGACGGCCCTGCTCGTCATAGCTCTGCTTGGCGTCGACCAGCATGTCGCCGGTGATCATCGCGGTGCGATTGACCACGATCGGCGCGCCATTCTCGTACTGCAGCACCTGCGAGGTGACGGGAATGTCGCCGCTGGCGATCTGCTGCGGCGTGACGGTGGTGTCGACCAGCTTGAACTCGAGCTTGGCGGTCTTGCCGAGCAGTTCCTTGAGCTGGCTGGGATCCTGCAGGCCCGGCACCTGGACGACGATGCGGTTGGTGCCTTCGCGGATCACGGTCGGCTCGCGGGTGCCGAGCGCGTTGATGCGCTTGTCGACCACTTCGCGGGCATCGCCCATCGCGGTTTCGATCTGCTGGTTCAGCCCCGCCTGGGTGGGGGTGAGCACGAAGCGGGTCGAATCGACGACCTGGATTTCCCAGTCGCGCTGGCCGGTAGTGCCGACGCCGTTGGTCATCGGCAACAGCTTCTCGCGCGCCGCGTCCACCTTGCCGGGATCGCGGACCATGAAGCTGAGCTTGCCGCCCGCGATCGAGACGTCGCCGATTTCCACGCGCGGATCGCGGCGCATCGCCATGCGCACCTGCTCGCGCATCTGCTCGAGCTTGCTCTGCTGCACGTCGCTGACATCGCCCTCGAGCAGCAGCGACGAGCCGCCGGCAAGGTCGAGGCCCTTGTTGACGGCGAACTTCGGCACCCAGCTGGGCCAGGTGTTGCGGATGTTCTCCGGCACGAAGCTCGGCACGGCGAGCAGGACCATGATGGCGAGGCCGAGCGAGATCGACCAGACCTTCCAGCGCGGGAAATCCAGCATCAGTCGTTCGCGGGCTTGGCGCCGTGCGGGCGCACTTCGGCGAGCGTCGACTTGACCGCGCGGACCTTCACGTTCGGCGCGAGCTCGATCTCGACCTCGGTCTCGTCGACCTTGCTCACCTTGCCGATCAGGCCGCCGGCGGTGACGACGGTGTCGTTCTTCTTCACCGCCTTCAGCGAATCCTGCAGCGTCTTCATGCGCTTCTGCTGCGGGCGGATCATCAGGAAGTAGAAGACGACGAAGATCAGGACGAGCGGTGCAACCGATACGATCCCGGCGAGGGTGCTACCCTGGCCAGCCGCGCCTGCGGCCTGTGCATATGCTGGAGTGGCGAACATGGGTTCCCGAAAAGCCTGAAAATAGGGACGCGGAATGGTCCCATTCAAGCCGCGGGCGCTACCATGCGCAGGGTTGGGGCGCAACCATCCGGGATGCGCGCCGAATCCCGCCGCTGGATGGCAGCGGGTACGACGCGTACGCCAAGGTGCGCGCTCACGCCCTTTGCCGTCATCCCGGCGGAAGCCGGGATCCATTCGCCGCTCCGTATCAGCACGTGCGGATAACGAGACCCCAATGGACCCCGGCCTTCGCCGGGGTGACGCTTGAGGCAGCGTGAGGGGTGTTCACCGCGCTAGCGGATCTTACCCCGCCGCCAGCGCGGCGCGGATGCCGTCGATCACGAACTGCACCGCCAGCGCCGCGAGCAGCACGCCGAGCAGGCGCGAAACCACCGCCTCGATCTTCGCCCCCACGATCCGCATGATCGGGCCGGCCGCGAGCAGCGCAACGAGGGTGAGCAGCAGGATCGAGAACATCGCCGCCAGCACGGTCGCCGATTGCTCGATGCCGTTGCTCTTAGACATCAGCAGCATCACCGAGGCGATCGATCCCGGCCCGGCGATCATCGGCATCGCCATCGGGAAGATCGAGATGTCGACCGGATCCTCGGCCTTCACCTTTTCGGCGCGGTCCTCGCGGCGCTCGGTGCGCTTCTCGAACACCATTTCCAGCGCGATCAGGAACAGCATGATGCCGCCGGCGATGCGGAAGGCGTTGAGGCTGATCCCCAGCGCGTGGAGCAGCGCCTCGCCGAACAGCGCGAAGCCGAGCAGGATGATCGAGGCGACCATCACCGCCCGCACCGCCATCGCGCGGCGATGCACCGAATTCGTCCCCGCCGTCAGCCCCGCAAAGATCGGCGCGCAGCCGGGCGGGTCGATGATGACGAAGAAGGTGACAAGCGAGGAGACGTAGAGCTCGATCAAATCGCGTCTGCCTCGAGCGGCACCCCGGCATTGCGGTGCGCGGCGACCAAAGTGTTGCGCAGCAGGCAGGCGATCGTCATCGGGCCGACGCCGCCCGGCACCGGGGTGATCGCGCCGGCGACGCTCGCCGCGCTGTCGAAGTCGACGTCGCCGACCAGCCCGTTCTCGGTGCGGTTGATGCCGACGTCGATCACCGTCGCGCCGGGCTTGAGCCACTCGCCCTTGACGAAATGCGGAATACCCACGGCCGCCACGACGATGTCGGCGTGGCGGAGGTAATGCGGCAGGTTGCGGGTGCGCGAATGCGCCACCGTCACGGTCGCGCTCGCCTTGGTGAGCAGCGCCGCCATCGGCTTGCCGACGATGTTCGAACGGCCGATCACCACCGCGTCGAGGCCGGACAGGCTGCCGAGCTTGTCCTGGAGCAGCATCAGGCAACCGAGCGGGGTGCAGGGCACGAAGCCGTCCAGCCCGGTGGCGAGGCGGCCGGCGTTCACCGGGTGAAAGCCGTCGACGTCCTTGTCGGGATGGATGCGCAGCAGCACTTCCTGCTCGTCGATATGCCTGGGCAGCGGCAGCTGGACGAGGATGCCGTCGACGCTGGCATCGGCATTGAGCCGGTCGACCAGCGCGAGCAGGTCCGCCTGCGTGGTGTCGGCGGGCAGCTTGTGCTCGAAGCTCGCCATGCCGGCCTCGCGGGTCTGCTTGCCCTTGGAGCGGACATAGACGGCGGAGGCGGGGTCCTCGCCCACCAGCACCACGGCGAGGCCGGGCACGCGCCCCGCCGCCGCTTCGAATGCAGGAACCAGGGATGCGATGCGGGCGCGCAGGCCCGCGGCAAATGCCTTGCCGTCGATGATCTCAGCCGTCATGCCCCTCGCCATAGAGGCTGCGGGCGATTTGTTCCAGCGCCGCACCGTCTCCGGCGATCGAAAGTCGCTTGAGCCGCGCGGTCTCGCCCGCGATCAGCGTCACGTCGCGCTTGGCCACGCCGAAGGTCTTGGCGACCAGCGGCACCAGCGCGGCATTGGCGGCGCCCTCCACCGGCGGGGCGGCGAGGCGGGCGGCGAAATGCTCCTGCGTGCCCGCCGCCAGCACGTCGCGCGACGCCCGGGGCGTCACGCGCACGGCAATCTCGATTCCCGTGGCGCTGGGCCGCCAGGCAGGCACTTACACCCCGGCGCCGGCGACCATCACGTAGATGCGCGGGATCACGATGTTCATCAGAATGTAGAGGATCAGCAGCACGATCATCGGCGAGATGTCGAGCGCGCCGAAATCGGGCAGGATGCGCCGGATCGGGCGGTAGAGCGGCTCGGTCATCCGCTGCAGCGCGGTCCACACCGAGCGGACGAAATCGCTGTGGGTGTTGATGACGTTGAACGCGATCAGCCAGGAGAGCACCGCCTGGACCACGATAATCCACCAGACGACGGTCAGCACTACCTGCACGATCTGCAGCAACATCAGGCCAATCTGGGTCAATTCACTCTCCGCGACACCGTTTCAGGTGCGATATAGGATGGATCGCTCGGCGGACAATCCGCCGATGGCTCAGCTATGGACGAGCGTGCCTACGCCCTGGCGGGTAAAGATTTCCAGCAGCATGCCGTGCGGGATCCGCCCGTCGAGGATCACCGCCGCGTCGACGCCGGCCGCGACCGCGTTCACGCAGGTCTCCACCTTGGGGATCATGCCGCCGGAGATCGTGCCGTCGTCCTTCAGCGCCTGCACGCGCGCCGCGTCGAGATCGGTGAGCAGGTCGCCCGACTTGCTGAGCACGCCCGGCACGTCGGTGAGCAGGAAGAAGCGCTTGGCGCCGCACGCCCCGGCGATCGCGCCGGCCATGGTATCGGCGTTGATGTTGTAGGTATGCCCGTCCGCGCCCAGCGCGATCGGCGAGACCACGGGGATGAAGCCCGAGGCCGCCAGCGACTGGAGGATGGAAATATCGACCGCCACCGGCTCGCCGACGAAGCCGAGGTCGACATGCCGCTCGATCCCCTGGAGCAGATCGGCCTCGCTGCGCTGCACCTTCTCGGCGCGGACCAGGCCCGCATCCTTGCCCGAGATGCCCACCGCCTTGCCGCCGGCCGCCGCGATCCAGGCGACGATTTCCTTGTTGATCGAGCCGGCCAGGACCATCTCGGCGATCTCGGCGGTCGCCTTGTCGGTGACGCGCAGGCCACCCACGAACGTGGACTCGACGCCGAGCCGCTTGAGCATCCGGCCGATCTGCGGGCCGCCGCCATGGACGACGATCGGGTTGATCCCCACCGCCTTCAGCAGCACCACGTCCTCGGCGAAATCGCGCGCCAGCTCGGGGTCGCCCATGGCGTGGCCGCCATATTTCACGACGAAGGTGGCGCCGGCATAGCGCTGCAGATAGGGCAGCGCCTCGGTGAGAGTTTCGGCCTTGGCGAGCAGCGCGGGATGGGGAGCGTGGTCGGTCATGCGCGGCCCTTTAGTGCCGCTTACGCCCTACGTCCATCGAGAGCGCGCCCCAGCGCCACCGCGCCGGTGATCAGGAACGGCACGAGCACGATCGACAGCACCACCTTGGTGAGCATCTGCCCCGCCATCAGCTCGAGGATCGGCCGCTCGCCGAGGAAGGAGATGCTGATGAACAGCACGGTGTCGACGATCTGCGACACCACGCTCGCCACCATGCCGCGGAACCAGACCAGCCCGCCGGTGCCTGCCTGGCCGCGCAGCTTGTTGAAGATGAACACGTTGAGCGTCTGCGACGTGCCGTAGGAGATGAACCCCGCCAGCATCATCCGCATCCCCTGCCCCACCACGATCGGGAAGGCGGCGACGGCCGGCGGGTACATGCCCGGATCGGTCGGCAGGATCAGCACCAGCTGGATCAGCGCGGCGGACATCAGCAGCGGCACGAAGCCCAGCCGCACCAGTCCGGTGGCGATCGCCTGGCCGTGCAGCTCGGCGACCGCGCTCGACAGCACGACGAGCAGCAGGAAGGCGAAGATCCCCGCCTCCACCGCGAGCGGCCCGAGCGCCACCTGCTTCACCCCCAGCACGCCCGCCATGCAGACCATGCCGCCATAGAGAATGGCATAGACGAACAGCGAACGGGGGATGGCGAGCTTGGGGGTATCCATCGCCGGGTGCTAGCGCCAAAGCGCGGCCGGTGGAAGATGCCGCGCGACCACGGGCTGTCCCGCAGACCGCGCGGCGCTCTCGTCAGTCCTTGAACGGCTTGAGCGTGACGATCGTCCCGTCGGGGCGGAAGGTCAGTTCGGTGATCTTGGCCGAGCGGAGGTGGTTCTTATTCGTCAGCTGGGTGTCGTGGTACGCCAGATACCATTTGCCCTGGAATGCGAACACCGAGCCATGGCTGGTCCAGCCCTGCACCGGCTCGAGGATCCGCCCGGTATAGGTGAACGGGCCATAGGGGCTCTTGCCGATGGCATAGGCGAGGAAGTGCGTGTCGCCGGTCGAGTACATGTAATAATATTTGCCGTCGCGCTTGAACATCCAGGCCGCCTCGAAGAAGCGGCGATCATGGTCGCCGCCGAGGATCGGCTTGCCCTTTTCGTCGAGGATTACCGCGTCGCGGAGCGGCTCGGCGAGGCTCTTCATGTCCGGCCCCAGACGCGCGACCTTGCCGGTGAGCGCGGGCTGGTCGTCCTTCTTGAGATCGGTATCGCCGGCCTTGGGATCGTATTTGCCGGTCGCCCAGCGCTGGAGCTGGCCGCCCCAGATGCCGCCGAGATAGAGATAGCTCTGCCCGTCGTCGTCGGTGAAGACCGCCGGGTCCATCGAATAGCTGCCCTGGATCGGCTGCGGCTCGGCCTTGAACGGACCGACCGGCGACGTGGACGTGGCGACGCCGATGCGGAACACGCCCTGCTTATCCTTGGCCGGGAAATAGAGATAATAGGTGCCGTTCTTGAACGCCGCGTCCGGCGCCCAGGCCTTTTCGGACGCCCAGGGCACCTGCTTCAGGTCGAGCGCGACCCGGTGCACCGTCACCGGCCCGCCGGGGCGATCCATGCTGAGCACCTGATAGTCGTGCATCGCATATTGGCTGCCGAGATCGTCGTCGGGGATGCCCATGTCGACGTCGTGGCTGGGATAGACATAGATCTTGCCGTCGAACACGTGCGCGGACGGATCGGCGAAGAACAGGTCCTTGACCAGCGGCTGGGCGAGATAGCGCTTGCCGTCCGGGCTGCGGGCGTCGCCGCCGGCATCGGCCTGCGCCGCCGCATTCGAGGCGGTCTCGTTCTTGGCGGGGCCACCGGTGGAACAGCCCGCAAGCAGCGCCAGCGCGGCCACAGCCGTCGAAAATTCCAGCGAAAGACGCAACAGCCTATCCTCTCTTTTCTGTGTCGATGCAGTCGATGCCGCCTTCCGGTAGCGCTACCATTCGCCGCGCGCCCGGGGCAAGGGCTTTGGCACCGCTTGCCGGACCGGCGCGCGCGGCTATGGTATACCGCGTCACTAGTCCGGGGGATCCGTTCTCGATGCCGTCCATTCGTTTGCTCTGCACGACCGCGCTCGTCGCGCTGGCCGCGCCTGCCCTGCCCGCCTTCGCCCAGCAGGCGCCCGCCGCCACCGCGCGGGCGCCGCTCGCCACGCTCGTCGATCAGGTCAAGCTGCCCTATGAGCAGTTCACCCTTTCGAACGGCCTGCGGGTGATCGTCCATACCGATCGCAAGGCGCCGGTCGTCGCGCTGTCGGTCTGGTACGATGTCGGCTCGAAGCACGAGCCTGCCGGCAAGACCGGGTTCGCGCATCTGTTCGAGCATCTGATGTTCAACGGCTCGCAGAACGCGCCGGGCGACTTCTTCGAGCCGCTGAAGCAGGTCGGCGCAACCGACCTCAACGGCACCACCTATTTCGATCGCACCAATTATTTCGAGACGGTGCCCAAGCCGGCGCTCGAACGTGCGCTGTTCCTCGAAAGCGACCGGATGGGCTGGCTCACCCCGGCGATCACGCAAGGCGTGCTCGACGAGCAGCGCGGCGTCGTCCAGAACGAAAAGCGCCAGGGCGACAACCGCCCCTATGGCCTGCTCGATTATGCGGTGACCGAGGGGCTGTTCCCGACGACGCATCCATACGGCCACGACACGATCGGTTCGATGGCGGACCTCGACGCCGCCAGCCTGGAGACGGTGAAGAACTGGTTCCGCAGCCACTACGGCCCGAACAATGCGGTGCTGGTGCTGTCGGGCGATATCGATGCCGCGACCGCCAAGCCGTTGGTCGAAAAGTATTTCGGTGCTATCAAGCCGGGCCCCAAGAGCCAATTGCCGGTCGCGCCGGTGGTCACGCTGCCCGCGGCGAAGACGGTGACGCTGAAGGACCGCGTCGCGGCGGTGATGCTGTCGCGCAACTGGGCGGTGCCGGGCCTGAACGACAAGGACAGTGCAG
>NZ_CAJYTI010000025.1 GCF_913777625.1 uncultured Sphingomonas sp. | reverse complement strand
TGCGGGATCGCGAACTCGACGTCGATCGGCTGGAGCGTGGTCACCACGACGATGCCGTTGGTGTCACCCGCGCCGATATAGTTGCCGATGTCGACCACCTTCAGGCCCGCGCGGCCGCTGACCGGCGAGACGATACGGGTATAGCCGAGGTTTATCTGCGCCTGCTGCACCGATCCGCGATCGGCGAGCACGGTGCCTTCCAGCTGGTGGACCAGGGCCGCCTGGGTATCGCGGTCCTGGCGCGCGATCGAATCCTGGCCGAGCAGCGTGTTGTAGCGGGCGAGCTGGAGCCGCGCATTTTCGAGCTGCGCCTGGTCGCGGGCAAGCGCGCCGCGCGCCTGCAGCAGCGCCGCCTGATAGGGCCGCGGATCGATCAGCGCGAGCGCCTGCCCCTTCTGGACCAGCTGGCCTTCGCGGTAGAGCAGCTGGACGATCGTGCCGGAAACCTGCGGGCGCACGGTAACGGTCGCCGCCGGCGTCACCGTACCGAGCGCCTCGACCTGGACCGGCAGATCGGCAAGCGCGGCCTTGGCGGTGCCGACCGTCGTCGGCTGCGCCATGCCGCCCCGCCGGCCGCCGCCTCCCCCGCCGCCGCCAGGCCTTCCGCCCTGCTTGCCCGACGAGGACCCGCCACCCTGCGACAGCATCACCGCCAGCGCGACCAGCGCGACGATGGCGACGACCCCCACGATCCAGCTGATCGTCCGCGCTCTGGGCGAGAGGGTACGACGTTGGACCGCCCCGTCCTGATGCTGCGCGGCCAAATGCGGGTCGTTTTCGTTGATCATGCTGTCGTCCATTCGCATGCGCAGCGCGCGTTCCTTAGCCTTGTAGAGCGAACGCCTCGTGGACGCGTCGCATGGCGAAACGAGCCGGGGCTCCAGCTGCCCCTAAAAGGGGTTTGTCGCAAAACTTTGTCGGTATCAAAATGGCGCGGAACGGCGTGGAATCGGCCTTCAGGCCTGAGACGCGCCGAGCAGCGGCAGCAGGATGGTCTCAATCGCCTGCGCCACGCCGTCGGCGTCGCTGGCGCCGGTGACTCGCGTCGCGGCCTTTCGCACGTCCTCCGGTGCCTGACCCATGGCGATCGACAGCCCGGCTCGGCGGAACATCGGCAGATCGTTATACTGGTCGCCGATCACCGCCGTATCCGCCAACGGAACGCCGAGCGCCGCAGCCAGCGCCGCGATGCCGTCGCCCTTGTTCGCCGTCGGCGCGGTGACATCGAGATAATAAGGTTGCGACCGCGCGACCTCGGCGGCGTCGCCGAGCGCCGCCGCGACCTCCTGCTCCAGGGCCGCCAGCATGGCGTGATCGGAGGAGACCGCGACGATCTTGTCGACGGCGTCGAGCAGCGGACCGAAGTCGCTGCACAGCACCGGATCCTGCGCCGAGGTGACCCGCTCGCGCGGGGTATAGTGATCGTCGATCCGGTCGGTGTGCCACTGCCCCTTGGCGAAGACCCAGCGGATCACCGCGGGCCGCGCGACCTGCTCGAGCGTGCGCGCCGCTACCTCGCCGTCGAGATGCGTCGCCGACAGTACCGTGCCGTCCGGCCGCACCAAGGTCCCGCCGTTGAAGGCCCCGATCGGCGCGGTGAGTCCCAGCCGCTCGGCGATCCAGAGCAGCCCGCTCGGCGGGCGCGCGCTGATGATCGAGACCGGCACGCCCGCTGCGATCAGGCGCTGCACCGCGGCCACTACGGGCTCGCCCAGGCTCTTGTCCGGGCGGACCAGCGTGCCGTCGACATCGGAGAGAAACAGGCGAAGGTTCATGTGATCTCGTGCCAGCTGCGGCCGTCGCGCGCGAGCAGCGCGTCGGCGGCGGTGGGGCCGGCGCTGCCGGCGGCATAGTCTTCGGGCGCGCCCGTCCGCCAGGCGTCGAGCAGCGGCTGCACCGCGCGCCAGCCGCCCTCGATCTGGTCGGCGCGCTGGAACAGGCTTTGGTCGCCGATCAGCACGTCATAGAGCAAGGTCTCATAGCCGGTGCGATGGCCGAGGTCGAAGGCATCGGCATAGGCGAAGCTGAGGCAGGCCGGCACCGTCTCGATCACCGGGCCCGGCCGTTTGACCGACATCTCCAGCTTGAGTGCCTCGTTCGGCTGGATCTGGAGGATCAGGCGGTTGGGCGGCAGCGCCTCGGCGGGCGTTTCGCGGAACAGCAGCGGCGGCACCGCGCGGAAATGGATGACGATCTCGGTATCCCGCGCCGCAAGGGCCTTGCCGGTGCGCAGGTAGAAGGGAACGCCGTGCCAGCGCCAGGTCTCAACCGCAACCTTGAGCGCGACATAGGTTTCGGTGTTGCTGTCCGGCGCCACGTCGGGCGTGTCGCGATAGGCGGGCACGTCCTTGCCTCCCGCGCTGCCGCTCCGATACCCGCCGCGTACGGCATCCTCCGGATCGATCGCCCGCACCGCCGCGATCACCTTGGACTTTTCGGTACGCAATGCTTCGGCTTCGAAGCTGTTCGGCGGCTCCATCGCGACCAGCGCGAGCAACTGGAACAAATGGTTGGGCACCATGTCGCGGAGCGCGCCGGTCTCGTCGTAGAACTTGCCGCGGCTGCCCACCGCCACCGTCTCGGCCGCGGTGATCTGGACATGGTCGATATAGTGGTTGTTCCACACCGCCTCGGTCAGCGCATTGCCGAAGCGCGCGACGGTGATGTTCTGGACCGTCTCCTTGCCGAGGAAATGGTCGATCCGGTAGATCTGCGCCTCGTTCGCGTGGCAGAGCAGCTGCGCGTTGAGCGCCTGGGCGGAGGCGAGATCGGTACCGAACGGCTTCTCGACGACCAACCGGCGGAAACCGTCGCGCTCGTCGAGCAGCCCGCTGGCACCGAGCTTGTCGCCGATCGGCCCGAAGAAGCCCGGCGCGGTGGCGAGGTAGAAAACGGCGTTGCCCTCCAGCTTCGCCTTCAGTGCGTCGTACAGCGCATCGTCGGTGAAGTCGCCCTGGAGATAGGCGATGCGCCGCGCCCAGCGCGCCCAGGCTTCGGCGTCGCTCTCGTCCTCGACAAAGGCTTTCAGCTTGTCGCGGAGCGCGGCATCGTCGCCCTCGCCGTGGCTGATGCCGAGCAGCCGGGTGTCGCCATCGAGCAGCCCGTCGCGTTCGAGATGGACGAGCGCCGGCATCAACAGGCGACTGGCAAGGTCGCCCATCGCCCCGAAGATCACCAGGGTGGCGGCGGGGGCCGGCGCCGCGTCGCTCACTGCGGCATCTCGACATGCCCGCCAAAGCCGAAGCGCATTGCCGAGAGCAGCTTGTCGCCGAAGGTATTCTCGACGCGGCTGCGATAGCGGGCGAACAGCGCCGCGGTGAGGACATGCACCGGCACGGCCTCCTCCATCGCCGCGTCGATCGTCCAGCGCCCCTCGCCGGAATCGGCGACCTTGCCGCTGAACCCCTCCAGCATTCCGTCCTTGGCCAGCGCCTGGGCGGACAGGTCGAGCAGCCAGGACGAGATCACCGATCCCCGGCGCCACACTTCGGCGATGTCGGTGAGGTTGAGGTCGAAGCGCTCCTCCTCGGGCAGCTTGTCGGACGACTTGCTCTTGAGCACGTCGAAGCCCTCGGCATAGGCCTGCATCAGGCCATATTCGATGCCGTTATGGACCATCTTGACGAAGTGGCCGGAGCCGGCGGGACCGCAATGGATATAGCCCTTCTCGGCGCGCGGATCGCAGCCTTCGCGCTCCATCCGTTCCTCGGTGCGGGGGATGGTGCCGATGCCGGGGGCGAGCGCGTCGAAGATGGGGTCGAGCAGGTCGACCGCTTCCTTGGTGCCGCCGATCATCATGCAGAAGCCGCGCTGCAGCCCCCACACGCCGCCCGAGGTGCCGACATCGACATAGTGGAGCTGGCGCTCGGCCGCGACCTTGGCCCGGCGGATATCGTCCTTGTAGAAGCTGTTGCCGCCGTCGATCACGATGTCGCCCGGCTCGGCGGCGGCCATCAGCGCTTCGACGGTGCTCTCGGTCGGCTCGCCGGCTGGCAGCATCACCCAGAAGATGCGCGGCGCCGCCAGCTTGGCGACGACGTCCTCCAGCGAGCTCGCAGGGGTGGCACCGTCCTTGGCGATGGCCGCCACCGCTTCGTCGCTGCGATCATAGGCCACGATCTGATGGCCATGTTCCATCAGCCGGCGCGCGATCCCCGCACCCATGCGGCCGAGGCCGATCATCGCAAGACGCATTCGCAAATTTCCTTTCGCTGAACTCAAAGGGCCGCACGCACGGCCGATGCCAGGGTTTCTATCCCACCCCCGCCGCGCTTCAAATGGAGCCGCAGCACGCGGCGGCCGCGTTCGGCGAGCACGTCCGTGTCGCCGCGCGCCTGGGCGATCTGCACCGTGCCGAAGCTGGCCTTGCGCCCCGGCACGGCGATGTCCGGATCGGGATCGCGGGTAATGGTGAGGAAGACACCACTGTTCGGTCCGCCCTTGTAGGCCTGGCCCGTCGAGTGGAGGAAGCGCGGACCGAAGCCGGCGACCGTCGCCACGCGCTTCGTGTCGCGCACGGCGGCGCGCATTGCCGTCAGCGCCGCCGTGTCGGCTTCGTTGCGCTCGATATAGGCGAGGAAACCGGCATAGTCGCCGGGCAGCAGCGCGGCGAAATGGTCGGCGAGCAGGCTCGCGGGGCTGCCGGAGAGCGCCTGGCCCTTGGCCGCATAGAGCGCGAAATCGGCATTTTCCGCGATCGGATGTTCGGGATCCTGCGCCCCGGAGGCTTCATAGGCATCGACCAGCTTGCGCGTGGCGACCTTGGCGTCCTCGACATCGGGCTGGTCGAACGGATCGATGCCGATCACCGCACCGGCAATGGCGGTCGCGACTTCCCAGCGGAAGAACTCCTGCCCGATCTGCTGCGGGGTATCGAGGGTGATCCGCACCACCGGATGCCCCGCTGCGGCAAGCGCGTCCAGCCGGGCAGCATCCTCGCCCGCGGCGTCGCCGGCGAGGGCGAAGTGCACGAAGACGCGGTCCTTGCCATAGACTTCGGGTGCGCCGAGCGGCTCCAGGTCGACGGGCACGATGCCCCTGCCCTGCTTGCCGGTAGACTCTGCCAGCAGCTGCTCGAGCCAGGCGCCGAGCGGCGCGAGCGGCGGGGCGGCAAGGATGGTCAGCTTGTCGCGCCCGGCCTTGGCCGCCTCGCCGAGCAACACGCCCAGACGGACGCCAGGATTGGCGGCAGGCTGCACATCGGCGCCGCAGGAGAACACCATCGGCGCCGTCGCCTGGAAAAAGGCCGCCACGTCGAGGCCCATCGCGGCGGCGGGCACCATGCCGAACACCGAGAGCACCGAGTAGCGCCCGCCGATTGCCGGATCGCCGTGGAAGGTCGCGGTAAAGCCATCGGCCTTGGCGGTCTCCTCCAGCTTGGAGCCGGGATCGGTCACCGCGACGAAATGTGCTCTCTTGCGGCCGCCCGCCTCGAAGAAATAGGCGCGGAGCAGTTCGGGCTCCAGCGTCGAGCCGGACTTGGAGGAGACGAGGAACAGCGTATCGGCCGGATCGATCGCCGCCTCCACCGCGGCGATCTGGCCGGGATCGGTGGTGTCGAGCACGTGGAGCGTCGGGCTGCCAGGCGCATTGCCGAGGATCAGGGCGAGCACCTCGGGGCCCAGGCTCGATCCGCCCATGCCAAGCAGCACCACATCGCGGAACGCGCGGGCCTTCTCGGCGAGCCGCTGGAGCGCCGCCACATCGACCTGCTCGCCGCGCGCGGCGGGGAGCCAGCCGAGCCACCTGGCTTCGTCGCCGCCGGTCCACAGCGTCGCGTCGCCCTGCCAGAGCCGCCGCGACCAGGCATCGGCACGGGCGGCTTCCAGCCGCTCGTCGATCGCCTTGGCCAGCACCTCGGGCAGTTGCGCCTCGAACCCGTTCTGTCGCTTGCCGAGATGCGCGGTGCGCTTGGCGGCGACGGCACCGAGCAGGGCATCGGCGGCATCGCCGAACTGCTGCACGCCGTCGAGCACCAATGCGCGGGTGATCTCGTCCAGGCCGAGCCCCAGCCGGTCGGCCTCCGCCAGCACGTGCTGCGCCTCCTCCAGGCCGTCGGTCAGGGTCTCGGCGACCGTGCCATGGTCGCGAAAGGCGTCCATCGTCTTGGGCGGCATGGTGTTGACCGTGTCCGGCCCGATCAGCGTGTCGATGTAGAGCGTGTCCGGGTAGACCGGGTCCTTCACCCCGGTCGACGCCCAGAGCAGCCGCTGCGGCATCGCGCCCTTGGCGGCGAGCGCCTGCCAGCGCGGACCGGCGATCATGTCGCGATACCAGGCATAGGCCAGCTTCGCATTGGCGATGGCAACCTTGCCGCGCAGGGCCTTGAGCGCGTCGCTTTCCGGATCGCCTTCGGCCACCCGCGCATCGATCTTCCTGTCGATCTGGGCGTCGATCCGGCTGACGAAGAAGCTTGCCACGCTCGCAATCCGGTCGATCGGCTGCCCCGCTGCCACCCGCGCTTCCAGCCCGGCCAGATAGGCCTCGGCCACCGCGCGGTAGCTCTCCTGCGAGAACAGGAGCGTGACGTTGATGTTGATCCCGTCCTCGATCAGCTGGCGGATCGCGGGGGCGCCGGCCTCGGTGCCAGGCACCTTCACCATCAGGTTCGGCTCGTCGACGTGCGCCCAGAGCCTGCGGGCTTCCTCGATCGTCGCCTCGGTACCGTTCGCAAGATAGGGCGAGACTTCGAGGCTGACATAGCCGTCGCGGCCGCCCAGCCGGTCATAGACCGGACGCAGATCGGCGGCGGCGGCCTTGATGTCGGCGATTGCCTGACTTTCGTAGACATCGGCGACGCTGGCATCGCCGGTGCCGAGAAAGCGGTCAAAGCCCTCGTCATAGGCGTCGCCGTGCCCCATCGCTTTCTCGAAGATCGACGGGTTGGAGGTTACCCCGGTCAGGCCGTCCTGCTCGATCAGCCTGCGCAGGCCGCCCTCGCGCAGGAAGCTGCGGTCGACGAAATCGAGCCATGCGGCCTGGCCGACCTCGTACAGCTGTTTGAGCTTGCTGGGGCCGCTCATTTGGACTGCGCCAGCACGTCGCGGGCTACCTTCACGACATTTTCGACGGTGAAGCCGTATTTCTCCTGCAGCTTGGCGAGCGGAGCCGATGCGCCGAAGGTCGACATGGTGACGGTGGCGCCGTGGGTGGTGACATAGCGGTCCCAGCCCATCGACCCGGCCTGCTCGACCGCAACGCGCGCCATCACGTCCGGCGGCAGGACGGACTCGCGATAGGCCCGGTCCTGCTTCTCGAACAGATACCAGCTGGGCAGCGAGACGACGCGGGAGCGCACCCCCTCGGCGGTCAGCCGCTCATGCGCATCGACCACCATCGGCAGTTCGGAGCCAGTGCCGATCAGGATCACCTCCGGATCGCTGCCCTCGGCATCGGCAAGCACATAGCCGCCGCGCTCCAGCCCCTCGGCCGAGGCATATTTGCTGCGGTCGAGCGTGGGGATCGCCTGGCGCGAGAGGATCAGCGCGGTCGGCTCCTGGCTGTGCTCGAGCGCCACCTTCCACGCGACTGCGACTTCGTTGGCGTCGCCGGGGCGGATCGTGTCGAGGCCAGGGATCGCGCGCAGCGTGGCGAGATGCTCGATCGGCTGGTGGGTCGGCCCGTCCTCGCCGACGCCGATGGAATCATGGGTGAACACGAAGACGACCGGCAGCTCCATGATCGCGGCGAGGCGGATCGGCGCGCGCATGTAATCGGCGAAGACGAGGAAGGTCGCGGTGTAGGGGCGCAGATAGCTCAGCGCCATGCCGTTGGCGATCGAGCCCATCGCATGTTCGCGCACGCCGAAGTGCAGGTTCTTGCCGGCATAGTTGTTCGCCTCGAACGAAGCCGCGCCCTTGATGTCGGTCTTGGTCGAGGGCGAGAGGTCGGCCGCGCCGCCGAGCAGCGCCGGCAGATGCGGGGCGACCGCGTTGATCACCTTGCCGCTGCTGTCGCGCGAGGCGAGCCCCTTGGCGTCGGCATCGAAGCTCGGAATCGCTTGCTGCCAGCCATTGTGGAGCTTGCCGCGACGGAGCTCGTCGATCTCGGCGGCTTCCTTCGGGAAGGCCTCGCGATAGCGAGCGAACAGCTGCTCCCATGCTTCCCGCGCCGGCTTCCCGCGATCGGCGACGGCCGCACCGAAGCGCTCGGCCACGCCCTCGGGCACCAGGAACTGCGCGTCCTCGGGCCAGCCATAGGCTTTCTTGGTGGCGCGGACATTGTCCTCGCCCAGCGCCTCGCCATGCGCCTTCTCGCTGCCGGCGCGGGGCGACCCCCAGCCGATTACCGAATGGACGATGATGAAGGTCGGCGCATCGCTGGTCGCGCGGAAGGTTTCGAGCGCCTGAGCTAGCGCGTCCGTATCGTTCGCGTCGTCGACATGCAGGACGTTCCAGCCATAGGCCTGGAAGCGCTGGCCGACATCCTCGTCAAAGGCGAGATCGGTGCTGCCCTCGATCGAGATATGGTTGCTGTCGTAGATCCAGCAGAGGTTCGAAAGCTTGAGATGCCCGGCGATCGAGGCCGCCTCGCCGGACACGCCTTCCATCATGTCGCCGTCGCCGCACAGGACATAGACGTCGTGGTCGAACAGGTCGAAGCCGTCGCGATTGTAGCGTGCGGCGAGCGCCCGCTCGGCGATCGCCATCCCGACCGAGTTGCCGCAGCCCTGGCCGAGCGGACCGGTGGTGGTCTCGACGCCGGTGGTCATCCGGTATTCGGGATGGCCCGGTGTCTTGGACGAGAGCTGGCGGAACTGCTTGATGTCGTCGAGGCTCACCGCCGGCTCGCCGGTCGGCTGCCCGTCCGCATTGATCTCGCGCACCCCGGCGAGGTGCAGCACGGCGTAGAGCAGCATCGAGGCATGCCCCACCGATAGCACGAAGCGGTCGCGGTTCGGCCAGTCCGGCGCGGCGGGGTCGTAGCGCAGGAAGCGGCTCCACAGCGTGTGCACCACCGGCGCCAGTGCCATCGGCGTGCCGGGATGGCCGCTATTGGCCTTTTGCACCGCGTCCATCGCGAGCGTGCGGATGGTGTCGATGGCGAGGCGATCGGGCGAGCCGTCTTCGTGAATCTGCTGGTCGGTGTCGGGCATGGGTCAGGCAACTCCGTTCGTCGCGGTGCAACGGGTGGGTTCGCAAATGGCTGCAATCTTATTCATCTATCGGCCGCTCCTGACGGGTCACGCCGTCGGATCCGGCGACGTAGAGCGCGTCGATCTCGGTGAGGAACAGGCCGTGGCCGAGGGCGCCGGGAATGGCCGAGAGGGCAGCGGCAAGTGCGGTCGGGTCGGCAAGTGTCGGGAAGCGCGCGTCGAGGATGTGGTGGCCCGCATCGGTCACCCACGGCGCGCCATCGCGCAACCGCAGTGCCGGGGCGCCGCCGAGACGCATGATTTCCCTGCAGACCAATCCTCTTGCTGCCGGCAGGATTTCAATCGGCACCGCACGGGCACCCAGCCGCTCGACCTGCTTCGAGGCATCGGCGATGGCGATGTTACGGCGGGCGAGCGTGGCGACGATCTTTTCGAGCAGCATCGCGCCGCCGCCGCCCTTGATGGCACGCAGGCCAGGGTCGATCTCGTCGACGCCGTCGATGCACAGGTCGATCGCGGTGCGTTCGTCCGGCGGCAGAAGGCGGAGACCCGCGGCACGCGCCGCCACCTCGGTAGCGCGCGAGGTCGCGACCGCGACAATGTCGAGCCCCGCCGCCACCCGGGGCCCCAGTATCTGCACGACATGGGCCGCGGTGCTGCCGGTGCCGAGGCCGACGACCATCCCCGCCTGCACCTCCTCGACCGCCGCAGCCGCGGCGGCGCGTTTCAGGGGCTCGGCATCGACCGGGGAAACCATGATGGCCGAACGGTACAGGGCCGCGCACGTTCCGGCTGCTATACGCGCGTCTAGTCGCCGGCGCGCCGCTGCGCGGCTTCGCCTAGCCCGTCACCCGTGCCAGCGGCAGAAGTCGCTCGCGATCGCGTGATCGAGGATCTGCCGATAGGCGGCGAACGGCGCATCCCCCGCTGCGAGCACGCCGAAATGCGGGTTGTCGATCTGCTCGAGCGGCACCAGCGCGATCGGGCTGGCGACGGGCAGCAGCTGCGAGCCCGGCCCTGCCTGCAGCGTCGACAGCAGGCCGAACATCCGCCGCTCGCGCGTGCCGCGGCCCAGCATGATCAGGCGGTATTGCCCTTCCTCGCTGGTCACCAGATAGGTGTGGCCGGACAGGTTGGGCATCGAGACATAGCCGGACTGGGTAAAGGTCCGGTCCGCCCGCTCGCTTTCGGTGAAGCCGAGATGCCCGCCGGCGCTGTTCCAGAAAATCTCGGTGCGATAGGCATAGATCTCGCCCGGCCGGCTGAACGCCGGTCGCAGCGTGAGGTAGCTGCCCTCGATCCAGCGCACCGCCGGGCGGCTGTACGAACCCATATGCGCCGGGGCCAGCAGCGCGTCGGGCGATGCGGACGGTGCGGCGGTGGCCGACCGCAGCGTCGTTGCCAGAACGTCCTCGATCCGAACGACGGTCGCCAGCGAGAAGGGGCGGCTGCCGGAGAGCGCCTTCTCCAGCGTCGAGAGGCTGATCCGTGCCATATCGGCCAGCGCCTGGCGCGAGATGCGCCGCCGGGCCAGCTCTTCCCGAAGCCGCGCCGCGATCTGATCATTCTCGCCGCGACCCAACGGTCCTTCGTCGCTCATCCCGCTCTCCTGCCGGACAACCCCACACAAATCCGGACATTCCGTCAAGGGCTTGGCGGAGATTCTCCGCAATCCGTCACCGCCCGCCACGGCGTGGCCAAAGCTGGCAGAGCTTTCGCGTGTCGGTCCGCCATCCCGGCCGGCTAGCAGCAAGGCTCCACCCCAGAAGGGAGTTCTGCCATGCAACTGCGTACCATCCCCAACCGACCGAGTGCTGCCGATGCTCGCTATCGCCAGGCCCTGGGCGCGATCGGCCTCGTCGGCATGGTGCTCGGCAGCTTGCTGGCAACGCAGGCGCGCGCGGCAGAAAACGACGATCCCGCCGCCGGCGGCGCGCTTCTCCTCCAGGCGCGGGGCGGCAAGGACGGTGCCCCCGCAGCATTGCCCGCCGTGCGGCTCGGCACCGACATCGACGTGGTCGTCAACGGCCCGGTGATGCGGGTGCGGATGACGCAGGCCTTTCGCAACACCAGCAGGGGCTGGATGGAGGCGACCTATCTCTATCCCCTCCCCGAGGACGGCGCGGTCGACACGCTGAAGATGGTCGTCGGCCAGCGCGTGATCATCGGCCATATCAAGCGCCGCGCCGAAGCGCGCGACATATATGAGCGGGCGAAGGCACAGGGCCAGCGCAGCGGCCTGGTCGAGGCGGATCGGCCGAACCTGTTCCGCACCAACGTCGCCAATGTCGGCCCGGGCGAGACGGTGCTGATCGCGATCGAATATCAGGCACCGGTGCGCCAGCTCGGCGGCGAATATGCGCTGCGTCTGCCGCTGGTGGTCGGTCCGCGCTATGTGCCGCCGCGCAATCTGACGAGCAGCGCCGGGGTGGCCGATGCGGCCCGGGTCACCGCGCCGCTGGCTGCCCCGGGCGCGCCGCTCAATCCGGTGTCGATCACGGTCCACCTCGCGCCGGGATTCACACCGGCCAACATCCTCAGTCCGTACCACCGGATCAGCGTGGTCGATGCAGGGCCCTCCGAGCGGACGATCACGCTGGCCAAGGGCGAGGAACCGGCGGACCGCGACTTCGAGCTGCGCTGGCGCTCGGCCAGCGCCGATCCCATGCTCGGCCTGTTCCGCCAGACGCTAGGCGGCCAGCACTATGTGATGGCGACGATCACGCCGCAGACCCATGTCGAGCCCGGCAAGGTCGCCCCGCGCGAGATGATCTTCGTGATCGACAATAGCGGCTCGATGAGCGGCAGCTCGATGGACGCCGCCAAGCAGAGCCTGCTCCATGCGCTCGGCACGCTGCGGCCAGAGGACACGTTCAACGTGATCCGCTTCGACAACACAATGACCCAGCTGTTCGACCATCCCATTCACGCCAATGCCGAGCAGGTCGCGCTTGCGCGCACCTTCACCACCGGATTGCAGGCGGCGGGCGGCACCGAGATGCTGCCCGCGCTCAAGGCCGCGCTGGCCGACGCGCATCCGGCCGACAGCGGCGTGCGCCAGATTGTGTTCCTGACCGACGGCGACCTTTCGGACGAGAAGGAGATGATGGCCGAGATCGCCGCGCATGGCGGCCGCAGCCGGGTGTTCATGGTCGGGATCGGTTCTGCGCCCAACAACTATCTGATGCGCCGTATGGCCGAGGCTGGCCGCGGCACCTATACCAATATCGGCGAAGGCGGCGAAGTGCTGGCAAAGATGACCGCGCTGCTCGACCGGCTGAAGGCGCCCGCGATGCACGACATCGCGGTGCGGGTGGAGGGATCGCCGCTCGACCTGACCCCGCACGATCTGCCGGATCTCTATGCCGGCGAACCGCTCGTGCTGCTGGGCAAGGGCGATGCGCTCAAGGGCGTGCTGGTGGTCAGCGGGAGGGTCGGCGACACCCGCTGGAGCCAGCGGATCGATCTCAGCCAGGCCGCAGACAGCCCGGCGGTCGCCCGCCTCTGGGCCAGCCGCAGCATCGCCGATGTGGAGGCGCAGCGGTGGTCGGGACAACTCGACGGCGCGGCCGCCGACGAGAAGGTGGCGCAGCTCGGGCTCGCCTATGATCTGGTGACCACGCAGACCAGCCTCGTCGCCGTCGATGAAACGCCTGCGCGGCCGGAGGGCGCACGACTGACCAGCGAGGATCTGCCGCTGCTGCTCCCCAAGGGCTGGGATTTCAATGCGCTGCTCGGCCAGGATGCGCCCGCCCCCGCGACCGCTGCCGGTCTCCCCGAGCCGGAACAGCAGATGGATTTGCCGCAGACCGCCACGGGCTATCTGGGCGCTATGTGGCAGGGCCTGGCGATGCTCGCGCTGGGTATGCCCGGCCTCGTCGCCGCGCACCGTCCCCGCCGCGCCGAGGCACGCAAGTGAGGCGGCTTGCGCTCGGCGCCGCCGCGGTCGCGCTGTGCCTTGGCGGCGCGATCCGCCTCGCCGAAGGCGCTGCGGTGCCGATCCGCGCCGAAATCGCCCAGTACCGGCTGCGGCAGGTGTTCGAGCAGCGACTGGACGCGGCACTGGCCGTTCCCGCTGCTCCAGCCGTCACACCCGGGTCGCTTCCCCGGATGCCTTCGCGGGCGGCGGTGCAGACCAGGTCGGCCCTGCCAACCGCCGGCCCCGTTGCGCGGATCACCGTTCCCCGGCTCGGCGTGCGAGACATCGTCCTCGCCGGGAACGGCACCCACGAACAGCTGGCCGAGGGACCGACGATGATCCGGCAGGGCGATACGGCGAGCCCCGTCACGGTTCTCGCGGCCCATCGCGACACGCACTTCCTGTTCCTCCGCGAGTTGCGCGAGGGCGACGAGGTTCGCCTGCAATTCGTGGACGGCCGTGCGCAGCGCTATCGGGTCACGCGATTGGAAACGGTGCGTTGGGACCGGTTCACCTACCCGCTCCACCCTGCGCGCCCGCGCCTCGCGCTGACGACATGCTATCCCTTTGGCGGCACTGAATATGGCGGGCCGTGGCGCCGGGTGGTCTGGGCCGAACGGGTGTAGGACAGGGTCCGGCGCCCCGAACGGCTAGCGGCGAAGGAAGTCGAGGAAGGCGCGGAGCGGCGGCGGCACGAGGCGGCGGCCGGAATAATATAGAAACGGCCCCGAGAAGGACTGCCACCATGTCGGCAGCACCGGTTCCAGCGCGCCCCTGTCCAGCGCCGGACGCAGCCAATCCTCGAACAGATGGAGGATACCGCCCCCTGCAACCGCCACGTCGACCAGCAGGTCGACTGCGCCGGCGACGCTGGCGATCAGCGGGCCCTGCGGTTCGATCCGCACGATCTCGGTGGCGCGCTCGAACTCCCAGGGACTGGTCAGCGCACCGCTGGTGAAGCGGGCGCACAGACAGGCATGATCGAGCAGGTCGCGCGGGTGCGTCGGTCGTCCGCGCGCGTCGAGATAGGACGGTGCCGCCGCGGTTGCGAAGCGCTGCACGCGCGGGCCGATCGACACCGCGATCATGTCCTGCTCCAGCCGCTCGTCATAGCGGATGCCCGCGTCGCACCCGGATGCCACCAGATCGACGAAGCCGTCCTCGGCGACGATCTCGACCCGGATATCGGGATAGGCGGCGAGGAAGTCCGGAAGAATCGGCGGCAGCACCAGCCGCGCCGCGCTGACCGGTACGTTGAGCCGCAACGTACCCGCCGGCCGATCGCGGAACAGGTTGACGACGTCGAGCGCGGCCTCGACCTCGCCCAGCGCCGGTGCCAGGCGCTCGATCAGCCGGGCGCCTGCCTCGGTGGGCGTCACGCTCCGCGTGCTGCGATGGAGCAGCCGCACGCCCAGCCGCGCCTCCAGCCGTCGTACCGCCTCGCTCAACGTCGACGCGCTCGATCCGATGGCGCGCGCCGCATCACGAAAGCCGCGCGCCTGCGCGACCGCGAGGAACGCATTGAGATCGGCAAGATCAGCCTTCATTGTTCGGATTTCCGTACAGCCCGTGCAGATCCCTCCAACTTATCGCGCTCCTCCGCAAGCCGTATCTCCAGGTCAACAAAGGAGAATTCGGATGATCGACCCAGCAGGCACCTATGCCCTCGGCGGACGCGAAGTGAAGCGGCTCGGCTACGGCGCGATGCAGCTCGCCGGGCCTGGCGTGTTCGGGCCGCCGCACGACCACGACCAGGCCCTGGCCGTGCTTCGCGCGGCGATCGAGGCGGGAGTGAACCACCTCGACACCAGCGACTTCTACGGCCCGCACGTCACCAACCGGCTGATCCGCGAGGCGCTGTTCCCCTATCCGCAGGACCTACTGATCGTCACCAAGATCGGCGCACGCCGGGGGGACGATGCCTCCTGGCTGCCGGCGTTCGCGCCGGACGAACTGGCACGCGCCGTCGACGACAATCTCGAAAACCTCGGGCTTGAGGCATTGGACGTCGTCAATCTCCGCCTGATGTTCGACGTTCATGGCCCGGCGGAAGGATCGCTCGCCGCACCGCTGAAGGTGGTGGCGGACCTGCAGCGGCGAGGGCTGGTGCGCCATGTCGGGCTGAGCAACGTGACACGCGCGCAGTTCGAGGAAGCACGGGCGATCGCCGAGATCGTCTGCGTCCAGAACCAGTACAACCTTGCCCACCGCGACGACGATGCCTTTATCGACGCGCTGGCGGCGGAAGGGGTTGCCTATGTGCCCTTCTTCCCGCTGGGCGGCTTCAGTCCGCTGCAATCGGCGACCTTGTCCCAGGTTGCGGCACAGCTCGACGCGACGCCGATGCAGGTTGCGCTTGCCTGGCTGCTCCAGCGATCGCCCAACATCCTGCTTATCCCGGGCACCTCGTCGATGGCGCATCTCCGCGAGAATCTGGCGGCGGCATCGCTGACGCTGCCGCAGGATGCAGTGACCAAGCTGGACGGAATCGGCAGGTGATCAGCCAGGCCGATTGGCGAGTACCACGTCGAGCAACCCCGGAAAGCGGCGATCGAATTCGGATCGCCGCAAGCTATTGATCATCTCGCGCCCCACCTGCGTCGTCTCGATCAGCCCTGCCGCGCGGAGCAGCTTGAGGTGATTGGACAGCGTGCTCTTGGGGATGGCTTCGCAGGGTGCGGCATCCGTGCAGCGCAACCGCTCGGCCGCCGCCAGCCGCGCGACCATCTCCAGCCGGTTGGGATCGGCCAGCGCATGCAGCGCCAGGTCGAGCGGGACGTCTTCCAGCCTTGGGTGGGTGAAGCGGGCCATGCGACCGATATAGGGCGTCCCGATAAATTTAATAGTTCGGGATTATTGAACTGTCGAACCAACGCGCCATATGCCGGTTGCCGACAGCGCACGACGCCGTGATCGCGGGCCACATCATACGGAGTATCGACATGTCACTTCAGGGCAAAAAGGCGCTCGTCACCGGCGGATCGCGCGGAATCGGCGCCGCGATCGCCAAGCGGCTGGCGGCCGATGGCGCGGCGGTCGCGATCACCTATGCCGGCAACAAGGCGGCAGCGGACGCCACCGTGGCGGCGATCGAAAGCGCAGGCGGCACCGCTTTCGCCTTCCAGGCCAATGCCGCCGATCCGGACTCGCAGCGCGCCGGGGTCGACCAGGCCGCCGCCGCCCTGGGCGGGCTCGACATCCTCGTCCACAATGCGGGGGTGGCGGAGTTCTCGACCGTCGCCGACGGCACCGACGAAACCTATGATCGCCAGTTCGCCGTCAACGTAAAGGGCCTGCATGTCGGCACGCGCGCGGCGCTGCCGCACCTGCGTGACGGCGGCCGGGTCCTCCTGATCGGCAGCATTTCGGGCGAGATGGCCTTCCCTGCAACCACGGTATACAGCGCGACCAAGGCAGCGGTTGCGGCATTGGCTCGCGGCTGGGCGAAGGACCTCGCGGCCCGCAACATCCTGGTCAACACCGTCCAGCCGGGGCCGATCGATACCGACATGAACCCGGCCGACAGCGAGTTTGCCGGGCAGGTCCTGAGCGCCATCCCGCTCGGGCGCTATGGCAAGGTCGAGGAGATCGCGGGTGCGGTCGCGTTCCTCGCCGGACCGGATGCCAGCTACATCACCGGCACCACGCTCAACATCGATGGCGGCGCGACGGCGTAAGACGCACGCCCCCGCCCCGTTCAGGGCTGGTCGTCGAGACAGGCGGCCAGCTCTTCCGGCGTGCCGTTCGGGAACGCGTGGCGCAGCAAGTCGAGGAACGCCGAAACTCTGGCACTCAGCAGGCGGCGGGATGGGTATAGCGCCCACAGGGCGATGTCCGAACCCGCCACATCCCCCCACCATGTCAACCGCTGCGCAGCGAGGTCGCGGCTGACCAGCGAGAGCGGCAGCCGTGCCGCTCCGGCCCCGGCGCGCACCGCATCCCGGATCATCACCAGCGACGAAAGCCGCAGCACCGGGTCGATCGCGATCTCGTGTTTGCCGTCAACAGCGGTAACCGTCCAGCGCCGCGCCGGATCGCCGCCGCGTACCACGGCAGGAGTCGCGGCGCCTTCCGGCAGCGCCAGGTGCGCGCTCGCCACCACCACCAGCCGGTCGTGCAGGAAAGGCCGACCGACCAGCGCCTCGTCGGCCGACGGATCGACGCGGATCACCAGGTCATAGCCTTCCTCGATCATGTCCACCGCGCGATCGTCGGCGGTAACCTCCAGCCGGACTTCGGGATATCGCCGCGCGAATTCGGCTGCCAGCCGTCCCATCGCGGTCTGGGAAAAGAGGAGCGGCGCGCTGATCCGCAGGCGCCCCCGCACCCGTGGGCTCCCCTGCGCGATGGCGGCGGTCGTCTCCTCCAGCTCGGCCAGCAGGGCCCCGGCGCGCTCGAACAAGGCCCGCCCCTCCTCGGTCAGCTTGAGGTCGCGCTGCCCCCGCTCGAACAGTCGAAGGTCGAGCGCCGCCTCGAGATCGGCCACGCGACGGGACAGCGTCGCCTTGGGTCGGCCGGTGGCACGCGCCGCTTTGCCGAAGCCGCCATGACGCGCGACCAGCGTGAAATCAGCAAGGGCGAGAAGGTCCATCATGTTCCACCAGTGAGACGGTTCGTCCAGAATGCGCGTCTATTTGCACGCTCATGGATCACGCATCTTGCTCGGGTCAGCAAGACCCAAGGAGACATTCCATGACCATTCTCGTAACCGGTGCCACTGGCCGTGTCGGCCGCCAGGTCGTCGACCAGCTCGTCGCTCGCGACGCCGATGTCCGCGTTCTCACCCGCGATCCCGCCAAGACCACCTTTCCGGCCGGCGTCGAGGTCGCGCAGGGCGACCTGCTGGACATCGATGCCATGCGCGCCGCCCTGGCCGGTATCCGCACGCTGTTCCTCCTGAATGCGGTGGCGGGTGATGAATTCACTCAGGCGCTCATCACCCTCAACCTTGCCCGCGAGGCCGGGGTCGACCGGATCGTCTACCTGTCGGTCTTCGACGCGGACCGGGCCGTCAACGTGCCGCACTTTGCGGTCAAGTCCGGCGCCGAACGGATGCTGGCGGCGATGGATTTCGGCGCCACGATCCTGCGGCCGACCTATTTCATCGACAACGAAGCCATGGTGAAAGACGTGATCTTCCAGCATGGCGTCTATCCGATGCCGATCGGCAGCAAGGGAGTCGCCATGGTGGATACCCGCGACGTCGCGGAAGTCGCCGCGCGTGAGTTGCTTCGCCGCGACCGCGCACCGGGCAAGCTGCCGCTCGAGACGATCAATCTCGTCGGCCCGGATACGCTCACAGGCGAAAGCGTAGCGGCGATCTGGTCGGACGTGCTGGGCCGCCCCGTCGTCTATGGCGGCGACGACCCGAGCGGATTCGAGCAGAACGCGGCGACCTTCCTGCCGCGCTGGACCGCCTATGAAATGCGCCTGATGGCAGAGCGCTATGTCAGCGACGGCATGATCCCGAACCATGGGGATCGCGAACGTCTGATCGCGATGCTGGGCCGCCCGCTCCACCGCTATCGGGAAACCGCTTTGGCCTTGACGGCGGCCTGACCTGATGAATCCCGGGCGTGCCAGTCCCCGGATCGCGCATCCGGCGGCTGGCACGCACCGGCAAGACTGGGTCATTGGGCCTGCCGCGCGCCACGAGTCCCGCCGCTAGCGGACAGGCTGGGCGCCAGACGCGATATCGGGGCCAAAGCGGGCGCCGCACCGCGGACAGTGGCAGAATTACCACACAGGTGGGAATTGCTACCGCTGTCACTATCGCCCCCCTTTCCGAAAGCTGATTTATATGATTATTATTTTCCTGTTACACGCGTAAGGGAGAGGGACCCCCATGAAGATCAACGGCGCGGGCAAAGCCGCGGCGAGCCTGCTGGCGATTGCGATCGCCGCGCCTGCATTCGCGCAGACCGATGCGCAACCGCAGGCTGCCGTCACGCCACAAACGCCTGCCGCTGAGGACCAGGACACGGCCGAAATCGTCGTCCAGGGCTATCGCGCCTCGCTGCGCACCGCGCTGCAATCGAAGCGAGACGCCGATCGCGTCCAGGAAACGCTCTCCGCGCAGGATCTCGGCAAGCTGCCCGAGGCGTCGATCGCGGAGTCGCTCGCACGCCTGCCCGGCCTCGCCACCAATCGCGATCGCGGCAACGGCACCCAGATCTCGATCCGCGGCATGGGACCAAACCTCGTCAACACGCTGCTCAACGGCCGCGAAGTTGTCTCGGCCGAAGCGAACCGCAACATTCGGTACGACGATTACCCGACCGAGCTGCTGAACGGCGCCTATGTCTACAAGTCGCCGACCGCCTCGCAGGTCGAAGGCGCCATCGCCGGCCAGGTGAACCTGCAGACCGTCCGACCGCTCGATTTCGGCAAGCGCAAGGTCGCGATCAACCTGCGCGCAAGCTACAACGACCTCGCCCCCGACATCGCCGATGCCAAGCCCTGGGGCTATATCGGCAGCATCTCCTACGTCGACCAGTTCTTCGACAACACGCTGGGCGTGGCGCTCGGCTATTCGGGCCGCCGCCAGGCCAATGCGACCGCGCGCACCAACGTGTTCCGCTACACCAACAGCTTCGCCGACCTGAACGGCGACGGCAAGGGCGCGGCCGGCAACGCCAAGGGGCAGGACAACATCCCCTATGGCTATGAGGCGCTGGTCCGCGGCGGCGACGACATCCGCCACGGCGCACTCGCGGCGGTGCAGTGGAACCCCGGCCACGGTCTGTTCGAGCTGAACGGCGACTTCTTCTACAGTCATGTGAAGTTCACCGAAACGCAGCGCGGCCTGCGCGCCGAGGGCCTGCCCTTCGGCAACAGCTTCTCCAAGCCGACCGTGGTCGACGGCAACGTCACCGGCATCACCGCAACCAACACCGGCGTCGATTACGGCCTCGACGTGCGCAACGTGAACGAGAGCTTCTTCTTCACCGACGACCTGTACGCAGGCGGTCTCAACGGCAAATGGTCGAAGGACGGCTGGACCGGCATCCTCGACGCCGGCTATTCGACCACCCACCGCAGCCAGCAGTTCCTGACGCTGCGCACCGAATATTCGGCCAGCGCAAACGGCTTCACCTTCCAGGATCGCTACGGCTCGACCGGTACCTTCCTGACCACGCCCGGCCAGGCGGCGAGCTTCAGCTTCAACCATTCGCTGACGGATCCGAACGTCAACCGCATTTCCGAATTCCAGATCCCGACCAATGGCGGCGGCGCGCCGCTGATCAACGACCATCTCTGGACGCTGAAGGGCGAGCTGCAGCGCGAGTTCGACAGCGGCTTCGTCAAGCGCATCACCGGCGGCGGCCGCTTCACCGATCGCGAAAAGGACTATACCCAGCGCACCCAGTACGGCTTCATTGATGCGAGCAACCGCGTCGCGATCCCGTCGGACCTGATCAACGGCACCGTCACCTTCCCGAGCGGCTTCGGCGGCGTGCCGCAGACGCTGTCGATCGACATCCCGGCCGCGATCAGCCGCTATTTCGGCAAGCTCGATCCGCAGCAGAGCTTCTACGACCAGTCGTCGAGCTGGAAGGTGCGCGAGTCCACCGTCGCCGCCTATGCCCAGGCGGACCTGGAAGGCACGCTGTTCGGCATCCCGGTGACCGGCAATGCCGGCGTACGCATGGTCCATACCGACACCAGCTCGCGCAGCACCAAGATCGACGGCCAGGGCGCGGTTGCCGTCGCCACGCCGGTGCGGTTCGACAACGCCTTCACCGACTGGCTGCCCAACCTGAACCTCAACTTCAAGCTGACCGACAAGCTGCAGATGCGCTTCGGCGCCAGCAAGGCGATCGCGCGCGCGCCGCTCGACGACCTGAACGCAGGCGTGGGCGTGTTCACCAGCGGCGGCGCGCCTTCGGCCACCGGCGGCAACCCGCTGCTCGAGCCGTTCCGCGCCAAGCAGCTCGACCTCACCTTCGAATGGTATTTCGATCGCGACAGCGCGCTGACGATTTCGGGTTTCTACAAGGACCTCGACACCTTCATCGCCACCCAGACGACCACCCGCAACTTCACCGATACCGGCGGCAACATCGTCCAGGGCACCTTCACCCAGCCGATCAACGGCAGGGGCGGCACGATCAAGGGCGTGGAAATCGCCTTCCAGAAGGCGTTCACCTTCCTGCCGGCCCCGTTCGACGGCTTCGGTACGTACCTGAACTACTCGTACACCGACAGCGACATCACGGTGACGGAGCGCGACAACGCCATCGGCGCCACCGCGCTGCCGGGCCTGTCCAAACATGTCGGCAACGCCACGCTCTACTACAGCAAGCGCGGATTCGAGGCGCGGATCGCGTACCGCTACCGCAGCAACTATGCGACCGAGCTGGGCGACACCGATCGCCTGCTCTACACGCGCAACGAAGGCGTGCTGGACTTCCAGACCTCGTACAAGTTCCAGACCGGCCCACTCAAGAATGTCGAGCTGCTGTTCCAGGCCAACAACCTGACCGACGAGCCGTTCGAGACCTATTATGGCGATACCCGCCTGCAGGGCCGCTATGAGCGGTTCGGCCGTCGCTTCCTCGCCGGCGTGAGCTACAGCTTCTGATGCTGGGCCAGCTTCTCGCCGCTACGGCCCTCGCCGCCGGTTCCCCGGCGGCGAAGGACGACACGCTCTATCTGGGCGCTGACCTCAGCTATGTGAACGAGATGGAGGATTGCGGCGCGGTCTATCGCGAGCGCGGCAAGCCGGTCGATCCGTTCGCGCTGCTGAAGGCCAAGGGCGGCAACATCGTCCGCGTGCGGCTGTGGAACGCGCCCGACTGGACCCGCTACAGCAACTATGACGACGTGCTGAAGACGATCCGCCGCGCCCATGCGGCGGGTCTCAAGGTGCTGCTCGACTTCCATTATTCGGACGACTGGGCGGACGGCGAGAAGCAGCGCCCGCCCGCCGCCTGGGCCAAGCTCGATACCGATGCACAGGTCAAGGCGGTGTATGACTATACCAGAGAGATCCTGGGCAAGCTCGCAGCCCAAGGTCTGATGCCAGACATGGTGCAGGTCGGCAACGAGACCAATCCCGAGCTGATGGGCGGCGTGATCGGCGAGGCGATCCACTGGGAGCGCAACGCCCGGCTGTTCAACGCCGGCATCAAGGCAGTGCGCGACGCCGGCAAGGCCAGCGGCACCCGCCCCAAGGTGATGCTCCACATCGCCCAGCCGGAAAACGTGATTCCCTGGTTCGACCAGGCGACGGTGGCGGGCGTGCTCGATTACGACGTGATCGGCATCAGCTATTACCGCAAATGGTCGAAGCTCGGCATCGACGGGCTCGGCAAGGTGATCGCCGCAGCCAAGGATCGCTACAAGGCCGACGTGATCGTGGTGGAGACGGCCTATCCGTTCACCAATGACGGTGCGGATGCCTCCCCCAACCTGCTCGGGCCGGACACGCTGATCCCCGGCTATCCGGCGACCCCGGACGGCCAGCGTCGCTATCTGATCGACCTTACCCAGCAGGTGGTGACCAGCGGCGGCATCGGCGTGGTCTATTGGGAGCCCGCCTGGGTCTCCACCCGGTGCAAGACGCGCTGGGGTACGGGCTCCAACTGGGAAAACGCCGCTTGGTTCGACCTCGACAAGCACGAGGCGCTGCCGGCGTTCGACTTCCTGCGCCACGCCTATCGGCTACCGCAAAAATAACTTCGTTCTCATTATGTTAGTCCTACCGAGGTCGAGAATTGGCTCGACCAAGACATTGTCATAGCGGTGCCGACACTGCCGATCGAAAGACGGCGCCGTGCGTCCACGAGGCGTCCGGCGCTGGATGGGCCCATATCCGCGCCCGGTCCAAATACGGCTGTTGGGCCTTATCTTGCGTGGCGCGCGCTCCCCAAGCACGGAATGCGGTCCGACGGGGCGCTTGCTTATCTTGCCCTCTCCCTGTGGACAGCATCGCCGCTGTCCTATCGGCAATCCATTTGTCGCCGCTGGTAAAATTCTCCGAGACACCTCTCAGTAACGGCTTTTTACTCGAGCAACGGCCACGGATAACACTCTAATTGCCGCCCCATTTTACCATTGCGTAATGCTGTTAGCGGATTACCTTAGCAATTAGGGGGTAATGCACATGGACAGCACTACAAAACAGCACCTCGGCCCCGCTCTTGATCGCATCCGCACGCTTCTGGCGGACATGATCTGGCTTGAATCGATGATGCCGGTCTATCACTTCCAAATCGACGACGCTGATTTTGGATGGAGCCCTCACAGCGGACTTACGCTCGGAAGACCAGCGTCGCCGACGTGCGTGGTGCACATCCCCAGCCAAACGCTACGAGAGTTGCTGGCGGGCAATCAGGATCCACGATCGCTTCAGCGACAGGACAAACTACAGCTTGGCGGATTGCTGAGTGACGCTGTTGCACTGTCCAAAATATTTCTCCCGGAAGATCAGAAGATCGCGCGCTGGAAAAGCCTGCTGAGCGAACCCGAGTTTTCGCTGAGGATGTGGTCGACAGATGGTCGCCGCTTGCAGGTCGAACGCATACTCCCGGCACTGGACCGCCTTGAGCAGGCGCATGGCGAATCTCTCGCGCGCGTGCGGAACGCGCTGGCTGCGTGGATAGATCACCGTATCAGCACCTGCCGCCTCAACCAGTGGGTCCGCTTCGATTTCGAAGGCCTGGCCGTCGAACCCTGGGAAGATCCCGCAGCGATGGACGCCATCGTCGCGCCCGCATTCCCGGCGCTTCGGGCGGAAAGCATCGCCTTGCTGGATGGCCGCGTGCGCGCGCCCCATTACGGCGGTTCCGAAAGCGATCCGGACACGCCGGCCCCCAATCAACCTTTCGGCTGGCGCTCCTACAACATCATCGAGCATTTCGAATGGAAGCATGAGCGCGCAGCTCTTTTCCCGGAAACGAGCGCCGTATTGGGGGCGCTGGCGCAGACCAACACCATTGCCCATGCCGGCTTCCTGATCATGGACCCGGGCCTCGTCCTGCCGCCACATTGCGACGGCGCGAACTGGATGCTGAGCTATCAATTCGGGCTGATCGTGCCCGACGGCTGCTACCTCGAGGTGGACGGTGAGCGGCGCTATCATCGCGAGGGACAGGGCCTCGTGTTCAACGACAGCTTTGTGCACAGCGCCGGTAACGAGAGTGCGGGGCCGCGTGTTCTATTGGCGATCCTGCATGCCAATCCTGCCCTTTCTTCCGCCGAACGGCTCGCGATGATGGAAGTCGCGAACCGGTTGCAGACCGGCGCAATGGTCTATGCCAAGTGAAGCCGCGCGGGCAATTGCGGAGGGTACAATGAAGCCGTTCGAGCCGCTCAAGGTGTTTGCCGTCAACAAAGACCTGAAAGCTACAGCGCTCGATCTCGGAAACGGCGACAAGGCGATAATCATCGATGGATTTTACGAGAATCCCGAAGCGGTTCGAGACCTGTGTCTCGAGTCGCCGGCACCAATCTGGAAACACCGGGATGGCAGCCAGAACGGCATCTCCTATTGGGACTGTCGGCAGCAATGGCATTTCTTCGACACGCCTCCCTTCTTGAAGGTGATTTCCGACCTAGTGGTCGATCATTTCGGCGTCGACGTCGATCGTGCGAGGACGACCCGCGCGTTCACGACAAACCTGTTTCGGTGGAATGTCGACCAGCCTCCAGGAAGCATTGGTAACGTCGCGCATTACGACGGTGTGAAGGTGATGGCGGCGAACATCTATCTAAACCTCCCGTCGGAAGCGCATGGAGGCACCGCAATCTACCGCTCCCGGCATTCCGGCCAGCCCCGTATCTTCGCTCGGGAATACCTTCTGAGAAAGGCCGCGCCGGAACAGTTCCCGTACCTCAACGAGGACGGGCTATGCTACTATGCGCTCGATTGGCAGGAGCATTGGGAGCTCGCTTACCTGCTGGAGATGAAGTTCAATCGGCTCGTGCTGTATCCCGGTTACATGTACCACGGCGCCTACCATGTCGATAACGCGTTCCGGCAATATCCGCGGATTACACAGACTTGCTTCATTGATTGTACCGAAGTCCCCAACCAACAGCGCTTCCTGCTCGGAGGCGATGCGCTCCACGAAAGCTGAGCCGATGCTCGCCTCAACGGCAAAATTCGACTATCCAACGTGTATATTGAATAGCTTTCGCCTCGTTCCTGAGAACAAGGCTTGCAAGCACCACAAGCGTGTGACAATCTTGCGTCAATACAATTCATCACCTAGTCGATTCGACCGGCGGAACGTCGCATATGGGGGATAGCGATGAACGCAGCAGATCTTAATTCGGTTATTTTTCTCCAGATATTTGTGATTCTTGCTGCATGTCGCGCGACGGGCTGGATTTTGAAACGGTTGTTCGATCAGCCTCAGGTCATGGGCGAAATGATCGCGGGCATCCTGCTCGGACCATCGCTATTGGGCTTTTATTTTCCTGAATTTCAGACACTTCTGTTCCCGCCACAGACCCGTATTGTCCTTCACTTTCTATCACAACTTGGCATTGGCCTCTACATGTTCGTCGTCGGGCTACAGTTCCGCGCAGATCATTTCCGGGGTACCGCGCAGAGCGCCGTCTTCATTTCCTCCTGGGGTATTGCCGCTCCATTTCTAGGCGCCATCGCCCTCACACCCTGGCTGGCGGGGATGGGCCTGTTTGGCTCGGGACTAGATTCCCTTCAGGCGACGCTCTTTCTAGGCGCGGCGATGTCGATCACGGCCTTCCCGGTACTTGCGCGCATCGTCGAGGAGCGCGGTCTCACCAAGACCGCACTGGGCACGCTGGCACTGTCCGCCGGCGCCATCGACGATGCCGTGGCATGGATGGTGCTCGCCCTGTTGCTCGCAAGCCTAGGTGCCGGACCGCTGGTCGCCGTCAAGGCGCTTGCTGGTGGCGGACTATTCGCGCTGGTCATGCTCGGGTTCGGGCGGCGGATCTTCTCCCCCCTCGGCCGCTGGGCCGAACGTGCGGGGGGCGTTCCACCGCAGCTGCTCGCGATCGCGCTCCTCACCTTCGCCCTTTGCGCCTGGGCGATGGACGGCGTGGGCCTGCATGCGGTGTTCGGCGGCTTTCTGCTGGGCGTGGCAATGCCCAGAGGGCAGCTCAGCCAAGGCCTTGCCCGCGCGGTCGAACCTCTCTCCACCGCTCTGCTGATACCGATGTTCTTCACCTATTCCGGCCTGCATACCCGACTGTTCTTGCTGGCTGACGGCCACCTCCTGGCCGCCGCCGTAGCGATTCTGCTGGTATCGATCGCAGCGAAGATGTTCGCTTGCTGGGCTGCGGCGCGCATGACCGGACAGGACAACCCCACGGCACTCGCCGTGGGCTCGCTGATGAACGCCCGAGGCATGATGGAATTGATCATCATCAATATCGGCCTTCAGCGCGGAATCATCAGCCCCGCCCTGTTCTCAATGCTTGCCCTGATGGCGATCGCGACGACGCTGATGACCTCGCCCTTGTTCGAATTCGTCTATGGCAGGCACGCTCGCACGCGCGGCACCCTGGGCCAAGTACCAGAGGAAGAAACTCCTGCCATCAAGCAAGCACGCCGCCTCATTTGACGAAAATTATTTTAGACACAATACTGGATGCAATTTTGCATATAATTTGATCGCTCGGAGGTACCGTAAATACGGTTGTATCGTACGCTCCATTTTTACTAAATCTTGCTGTGCGGAAAGGCGACCTCCTTTTCAGTACTCAAGCATAACGCAAAAGAGTTGGCATGCGTCTACGTCAGAAGATCGCGTCATATCTGGAGGATCCGCTCGTCGAGCGCATGTGGTCCGCCTTCCGGGGCGCAGGACCGATGCGATCAGTTTCGATCGACATCACGCATCGCTGCAACCTGCGATGCAAAGGATGCTATTTCTTCGCGGAATCGATGGACGACGCAGGCGAGGCAGACGACGATCGGCTGCACGCGTTTATCGCGAGCGAGCGGGAACGCGGCATCACCTTCGCGACGGTGCTGGGCGGCGAGCCGAGCCTCGTTCCCAAAAGGCTGAAAGCGCTCGCGAGCGCCTTTCGGCTCATGGTCGTGACCAACGGGCTGCGGTCGATCCCACAGGAAGGCCTCGAAGAGATCGCGATCGCCGTCTCGATGTGGGGAGACCGCGCGAACGACCGGGCATTGCGCGGCTATGGCAAGATCGACCTTTTCGACCGTGCGCTCGATAATTTCGCCAGGGATCGACGCGCGCGCTGGTACATAACCCTGCCGCCTGCCCCATCCGACGACACGGTAGAGGTTGTCGACCGCTGCGTCGCGCAAGGTCATCTGGTCGGGTTCAACTATTATGGCGATCTCGCACATCTCGGCGACACCTTCGATCACAGGATCGGATTCGCTGCCGCGCGTGATTTCGTGGATCGGATGATCGATCGGCACCCCGGCGCAATCTTGACGACGCGCTATCTCAACAAGGTCGTCACCAGCGGCGAAATGATGGGGCAGCGCTGGGGCTACGGAGTTTGCGGCAGCATCTCGGTCGACGCCCCGCAGAATGCAGAGCGCCTGCAGAACGGCAACAGCTACAACCCCTTCTTCAACGCCTATGGTCCTGATCTGACGGCTCCTCGCCGATGCTGCGTCGGGGAGAGCCGCGATTGCGCCACCTGCTTCGATGTTTGGGCGCATTTGTCCTGGGTTGCGATGGCCATCGAAAAGCATGTCGCGTCCGCGGATCACTTCTTCGACTGGCTCTCTACGATGGTCGTTTTCTACGGCGCGTGCGGCTTCATCGACGACACACAGTTTCGTGCACTCCTGCCGCAGATTGCGGAACGCTCACGCTCCCTCGACGACCCCAGGTCGTTGCCGCCGGATTGTCCGGCCTTCCCATCTCCCTACCCCGCGGTACCAGCATGACCTTGGCATTGAAGATGATCACCCATGAGTGGCGGCGATATTCCGCGGCCATTCTCTCGATTGCCTTTTGTTGCGCACTGATATTGTCCTTCACCGGGTTGTTCAGCGGCGTTGCACAATCCTATTCCGGCCTCACCAATGCGACGCCCGCGGATCTGATCATCCTGGACGGGGCGGCCAAGAGTTGGTTCGACGCGGGTGACATTCCGCGTCGGCTGATACCGGAAATCGAGACCACCCCAGGCGTGGCGGAGATCGCGGACCTCCCGGTGAAGGGCGCCGATTGGGCGAATGTGTCCGACGACGGCATCGAGTCGGGTGGGTCCCGCGCTGCGGTACTGGTGGTGGCGAGCGATATCGGGAGAGACGCGCTGACGATGCCCACCTCGCTGGACGATCGCTCGGTCGCCGCCCTCCAGCTTCCACTGACCGTCGCGATAGATCGCACCAGCTTCCGCAAGCTCAAGGCGCGGCTGGGCGGGAAAGCCGCGATCAACGGCCATGTCGTCACGGTCGCCGGCATCGCCGAAGGCTTCCCGAATGCGAGCGGCCGGGCGATGGTCTTCACCTCGCGCCGCAGCGCCGAGGAGCTCGGGCTGGTCAACGCGTCGGACCTCCACGTCGGCGCGTTGCTCGTTCGCCTCAAGCCTGGTGCGGATCCCGCTGTCGTGCGCAATGCCATCGAAGCCCGAACCAAGGGCGCCGTACGCGTGTGGCAGAAAGACGAACTGGCGCGCGCGAACCAAGTCGATCTGTTCGCCAATGGCGGCATTCTCGGCATCGTGCTGATCTTCCTGATCAGCTTCGGCGCGATCGTCGGGTCGGTCATCGCTTGGCAGACGCTGAAGGGTGCGATCGCCGCACGATTGGCGGAATTCGGCGCACTGCTTGCGCTCGGCGTGCCGATGCGCGCGCTGCGGCTCGTGGTCGTCGAGCTTAGCCTGTGGCTGGTCGCGTTCGGCTATATCATCGCCGCGTTGATCTTCGTCATCGTCTCGCTCGTCGCCAAGCGGATCGGGCTGCCGATGGCGTACCCCGAATGGCCGTTCCTGATCATCCTCGCAGTTTCGATCCTCATCGCCGTCATCGCGGGTGCCATGTCGATCCAACTGCTCAAGCGTACCGATCCCGCGGAGTTGCTTCGATGACCAATGACGGCAAAGAAACTGCACCCGCAATCCGCGCGACGCAGGTACGGAAATCCTATCGGTCGGGCTCCGACGACACCGTCGTGCTTCGCGACGTCGACTTCGCAGCATGGCCCGGGCACCTGACGATGGTGATGGGTCCGTCCGGTTCGGGCAAGTCCACGCTGATGGCGATCATCTCGGGGCTGTTGCGTCCGGACCAGGGCATGGTCGAGGCGCTGGGCCAGGACTTGTGGCGGCTCTCCAGCACCGACATCGACGCCTTTCGATTGCAAAATTGCGGGTTCATCTTTCAGGGCTTCAACCTTTTCCCCGCATTGAGCGCGCTCGATCAGGTGGCGCTGATCGTTCGCTACCTGGGCGTCTCGCGGTCGGAAGCGCGCGAACGCGCCAAACGGGCGTTGGCGCAGGTCGGATTGGAAAAGAAGATCGCGCTGCGCCCGTCCGAAATGTCGGGTGGAGAAAAGCAGCGTGTCGCTATCGCCCGCGCGCTCGTGAAGGAACCGCGGCTCATCTTCGCAGACGAGCCGAGTTCCGCGCTCGACTCGACCAACGCCTCGACAATCCTTGATCTTCTCCACACCGCGTCGCGGGAACGCGGAGCGGCCGTCGTCGTCGTGACGCACGATCAAAAACTACAGCAGCGCGCCGATCGGGTCGTTTTCATGGAGGACGCGCAGGTTGTACATGCTGCGTAAGGGACTGCACGTTGACGGTTCGGTTCCGCGACACGCCCTGCTTGCGGTGATCTTTGCATCGCTTTCCGCCTGCACCGACAAAGTACCCGGGGAAGACGACCCACAGCCCCCAATCGCGGCAACCGCTGGCGCGGTGGCGAACGGCCGAGTCGACGTCGAGGGCGGCTTGATCGCGGTTGCGGCACGGACGCCGGGAACCGTCGCCACCCTGTATGTGCGAGAAGGCGACCATGTCGTCCGGGGCCAGCCGCTGGCCAAGCTCGACTCGACCGGGGAAACAATCGCCGTCGAACAAAGCGAGGCCAGTACCCACCTCGCAAAGGCAAAGGCGGAACGTGCGGAATTCGAAAGGGCAGCCGCAGAACGCGAGTATCGCAGACTTGAGGCGCTGCGCGGTTCGCGTGCGATCGCCGGCCAAGCTCTGGACAAAGCGCATGACGAGGTGATCCGGTCACGCATCGGCGTTGCCGAACAGCGGGCGGCGCTGGCCCTGGCACAAACCGATCGTCGGCGCGCCGTCTTCGCGCGCGACGAGAAGCTGGTATCGTCGCCGGGAACCGGCACGATATCGCAAAGCTTCGTTTCAGTCGGAACCGGCATTTCGACACTAAACGTGTCAACCTTGTTCACCATCGCTCCCGATGGTCCACGCATCGTCCGTGCTGAGGTAGCGGAGAATGCCTTAAAACTGGTTCACATCGGCCAACATGTCCAGATCACGCCCGAGTCGGATAAGTCCCGAAAAGTAGCAGGACTGGTCAAGCGAATCGCGCCCGTCTTCGGATCCAGAAAGCTGCAATCCGATCAAGCAAGCCAGCGCACCGACGAGCGTGTCGTTGAGGTTGTGGTGTCGACCAGCGACAGCACGTTGCTGATTGGACAGCGCGTACTGGTCCGCTTCCTATAGATCCCTACGGTTCATCGGCGGAACTAGAGCTATCTTTTTATAAAAAAGCCTTGCATGTTTTTGCACTATCGTAGATGTTTCTGGAAATTCGGGGTCGCAACGACAATTTAGCAAAATAGCGGCTCGCACGGATGATTTCGTGCGCGCGCCAGCTATATCTTGTCAAAGCTATTCAAGTTTCGTCGAAACTGAATGGCGGCATCAGCAATGGGCGCCGTTCGTATTATACTTTACGATGAAATGGCGATTGTTACACATTTGTGCAGAATCTCTTTTCTTCATTAAACTATCGTGTATTGTTGTCGGCGACTCCAAATCTGCGAGTCCATTGTCAAGGGGAATGCAAATGCGCGTTCGAATCAAGCGAAGCGTCTCCGTACACAATCGGTATAAGAAGCCGTTCCTTGAGCTGCTCATCAAAGCTTGTGAAGCTGCGAAAGACACGGCCGGCATCGACGCACTACCGTATATCGAGACCGAGAGTCATGGCGACACCTTCAACGTCAAGGTGTTTTCTGATTTTGAAAGCCTGGCACAGTATGAGGAGAAATTCCTCCATCAGATGCTGAAGAGCGATCCGTTTCTCGACGGCGCGGGTTCGGCTGCCCACATGATCCTCGACAACCCACGCGACGAGCTTCTCGTCCGTCTCGAGACGGATGATTATTTCATGAATCGCAAGGATCGCGTCGAGCTTCATACGCTGGAAGAAGCGGAGAAGGGCCCGCAGAAGAAATTCCTCGTCGAGCGCATGTTCAATGCCAAGGCGGGCAATCTGCGTGACACGATGGCAATGACGTTCCGTCTGATGGACGAATTCGCGGCGGCCACCAATATCATGCCGAAATATTACTGCACCCGCTTTGCCGCGGATCGCATCGGCGGATCGGCCACGTTCGTGGACTTCGATGATCCTGTCGTGTTCGAAAAGGCGTTCGTCGATTTCGAGAACAAGATCGACACCAGCCTGTTCCTTCGACCGATGGTGGACACGTATTTCCGCCGCGTCGACGCCGAACTGATCGCCAGTGTCGGCACCAAAGAAGAAGCCGAACTGCTCGTCGCACATCATTGATCCGCTGACGAGGAGTGGTTGTGTCGCGGGAGATTGCAATCGTCGGAATGGCGTGCAGGGCCCCGGATGCCGGTACGTACCAAGACTTCTGGAACAGGCTCATGCGTGGGGAATGCGCCACGGGGGACTGGCCGGAGGAACGTAGGCGGTTTTCCAGGCTCTGGTCGGCATCCTCAGCCTTTTCGGGTGTGGAGACGTCCAATCTTTTGCGCGCGATGAAAGGTGGCTATCTGGCGGGCGTCGACCAGTTCGACGCCCGCCTTTTCGGTATTTCTCCGCGGGAAGCGCGGCTGATGGACCCACAACATCGGCTGTTGCTGGAAGAAACCTGGCAAGCGTTGCTCGACGCGGCAATTGATCCGCGGACCCTGGAGGGCTCCAGGACAGGGGTCTATTTCGGTATTTGCTCGTATGATTATGGGATGATCGGACATGAGATGCCCGATCGCGTCGGTCCCTATTCGGCGCTGGGTGCCGCGCATTGCATCGCATCCAATCACGTATCGTTCACGCTCGGTCTGCAGGGGCCCAGCATCACCGTCGACGCGGCCTGCGCCGCCTCGGCAATGGCGATCCATCTGGCCGTGCAGGCGCTGCAAAGCGGCGACTGCGACATGGCCATCGCCGGCGGGATCAACCTCGTGCTCAGCCCCGTCGTCAACGCGAGTTTCGAGATGGCGCACATGCTGTCATCGCAGGGCCGATGCGCGACCTTCGACGCCGAAGCGGATGGCTACGTTCGCGGCGAGGGGGTCGGCGTACTGGTGCTGAAGCGGCTGAAGGATGCCGCGCAGGACCCAGTCCATGCCGTCATCGCCGCCACCGCCAGCAATCAGGACGGTCGGACCAGTTCGATCACCGTCCCCTCGGGCCAGGCCCAGGTGGCGTTGCTCACCGATTGCTATTCCAAGGCCGGGATCACGCCGGAAGCGCTCACCTTCGTGGAAGCCCATGGGACGGGAACACCGGTGGGCGATCCGATCGAAGCGGAGGCGCTCGCACGCGTGTTCCAAGGTCGCGAGACCCCGTGTTTGGTGGGATCGCTCAAGGCCAATTTCGGGCACGCGGAAGCCGCCGCTGGCGCTCTTTCAACCATCAAGGCAGCGCTCGCGCTCGGCCGGGGCTGCTTGCCGCCGCATGTCGGGGCGACGCGCGCCATCGAGCCTTTCGCCCGCCCCGATGCGGCGATCGCTATGCCCCTCGCGCCCGTCCCGATCGGGGGAACGGACGCAGTTTGCTATGCCGGCGTCAGCGCCTTCGGATTCGGCGGTACCAACGTGCACATCGCCCTGCGCGCGCTGGATTCCGGATGGCATGCCGAGCCGCCGCCCGCCCCTCCAGCGGGAAGCGACGATTCCCTGCTGGTGCTCTCCGCACACAGCATGGAAGCCCTCGCCGACCTGCGCGCGCGCTGGCAGGCCTATCTCCTCGATATCGATCAGCAAGATTTCGAGTACGTGCGGGCGATGACGCGGCGTGGCTTTGGCGGCGGGCGATTCCGCATCGAGATCGCCGCAGCCACGCCATCGGCAGCGGCGGCGATGCTGGACGACGCCCCCATCCTAGATGCCAAGTCTGTCGGCGAACGCACCTGCAGCGGCGGTTCGGTGCGTTTCCGCCCCTCCCGTCCGCCGCCTGGGTACAGCTTCGTTCGCAAGCGCTTCTGGGCCTATGATTATCTCGACGAGGAAGATGCGCCTGCCAACGCCCCGGCGATCGAGGCAACGATTTTTCCGGCGGAACTGCCGCTCGATTTCAGCGCCGGTTACATCGCTAACCACCGCATCGCGGGAACGGTGGTGGTGCCGGGCGCGACGATCATGATGACCGTGCGCAGCGCGCTGCTTCCCTACAGCAACGGCGACGATCTTGAAATTCGCGACATGCGGTTCCGCACCGCCATGATCATCGATCGCGACGTTCCTGTCGATGGCTCGGCCGCGATGCTGCGGCTGCAGGAGGAAGACGCCGGTGTCTACCGCTTCGCCTTGCACCGACGGGCAGACGATATCGTGTACGCCGATGGGCTCGTTGTCAGGAAGGGGCGGTAATGGACTTCAGCATCATGTTTTTTTCCGGCGGCGAAAGCCAGTCCGGAGACGCTGGACGCTATGACGTCATTTGTGAAGCGGCACGCCGAGCGGACGCGGCCGATCTTCGCAGGATCTGGCTGCCCGAGCGCCATTTCGTCCATTTCGGCGCGTTGCATCCCAATCCGGCCGTGCTCGCAGCGCATCTGGCGGCCCAAACGCAGCATATCCGCCTCGCCGCCGGGAGCGTGGTGGCGCCGCTGCACGATCCTATTCGCATTGTCGAGGAATGGGCCGTCGTGGACAATCTTTCCGGAGGGCGTGTCGACATCGCGCTGGCGTCCGGCTGGCTCGAATCCGATTTCGCCCTGGCGCCGGATCTGTACACCCATCGCCACCGGGAATTGCGCAAGCGCGCATTTGAAGTACGCGACCTTTGGAATGGTGCCAGCGTCACCCGAACGGTCGCTGGCAAGGAGCACCGCATCGCTGTGCGCCCACGCCCGGTCCAGCCACAGCCCGGGCTATGGATCACCGCCGCGCGTTCAACCGAAACTTTCCGCTATGCGGGGTCGATCGGCGCCAACGTCCTGACCTATCTCGTCGATCTCGGCCTGGAGGGACTGGCGGCGGCGATCGCAGCCTATCGCGAAGCACGAATCGAGAATGGCTTCTCGGCGGAAGAAGGCGTGGTATCCGTAATGGTCCACAGCTTCTTGGGAACGCATAGCGGCGAGGTTCGCGATGCTGTGGCACGGCCGTATCGCGACTATCTGGTCCGCAACAGCGCCCTGCTGCTGCAATCCGGCCATGCCGGTCAGGGTCTCGACGCGAAGACGATCGACGAAATCGCCGACATACAGTTCGAACGCGTGTTCGAGAAGCTGTCTCTGATCGGGTCTTTCGAGGCTGCCCATCGCACCCTCCACGCGCTGACGGAAATCGGAGTCGATGAAGTCGCCTGCCTCGTCGACTTTGTCGACGAGGCTGCACAGGTGCTGCAATCCGTAGACGATGTCGCGGCACTGGCACGACAGCACGCCGCCCGCGACGCCTCCCGCGCGCGGCCCGTGACCGTGGCCGCGGCAACGGCGGATCTTGTAGCTGATCGCGCCCGTTTCTACGACTATATCGGCACGCTCGGTGGGTTTTACGGCGACGAATTCCGGCTGATCGATCAGGTCGTGCTTCACGGGAACGAAGCCGAAACCACCTTGTCGGTCGACGATACGACCGAGACGGCTAAAGCCATCCTCGTCGATGCCATCATTTCCACGGCGCATGCCTTTGCGCTGCGTCCTGGGATGCGCGGTTCAAGCATACCACTCGCCATGCCTGCCGGCGTGGGCGCGATGACCATAGGAGACGTGCGCGCCGGCACGCTCACCGTGACGACCCGCGCGAAAGGCCGGCGCGAAGACCTGGAGTTCTTCGATGCCGTCGCGCGCGACGCCGAGGGCACCGTCGTGGCAGAATTCACCGACATCGCGTTCAACCGCCTTCGGCTCGCGTCGAACGACCCGCGCATGCTCGCGGCGGGCAGCGTCTTGCATGAGGGCACGTGGCGGCCGGCGCCATCAACAGGTTCGGCCGCAGGCGCTGCCAAGCTGGTGGTGGAGGCATGGGGTGCCGACCTAGCCGACGCGTGGGTGACCGCCCTCTCCGAGGCAGGGGCCGCCGTCAGCCCGAATCCAGATATGGAGGCGCGGGAAGCGGATGCCTGCCATCTCCTCGTGATAGGCGAAGTAGCTGCCCAATCCGACGCCCTCGAGGCGGCGCAGGCCATCACCCTCCGTATCGCCGACTGGGTTCGTGCTCTGCAACGACGCAACCGGGATGCGCGCTGGATCGTGTTGCTCCAAGGCGCGCAGGCGGTTGCAGAGGGAGACCCCCTCCCCGATCCGGTCGCGGCCGCTGCATGGGCCGCCAGCGGGGCACTCGTCCCATTCGGCGCTGCGGGGCGCTGCGGCATGATCGACGTCGCCCGCGTCGATGCCGCCACGGCTCGCTGTATTTGTGCCGCGCTGGAAGGCGGCACGGTACCCGCTGCGGTGCGAGACGGGCGCTTGTTCACCTTGCACATGGTGCCGGCCGCACCCGCATCATCCGCTTCCTTCCGCTCGTTTGCGGAGCTCGAATCGTCGAAGGGTGCGCTCGTGCTCGGCGGCAACGGTGCGCTGGGCCAAATGCTGACCGAGTGGCTCGGCGAGGAGGGAGTTGCACCGCTCGCGACGGTTTCGCGGACGCTTCCGCCCGGCGCGCCTGCGGGTATCCAGCGCACTCCGCTGCTGCGGTGCAGGGGAGACATCGCGACGCAGACGATATCGGAAATCCTGGCCGGGGAGGACCTGAAGGCAACGGACTTTTCGACAATCTTTCATCTCGCCGGTGTCGATCTTCCGGAAACCGACGGCGTGACCTCCGATGTCGTCCGCGCCGTGTTCGCCCCCAAAATCGGGGGCGTCCGGCAATTGTCGCAGCTCCTCGCGGATAGCTCGGCTCCAAGGCACGTGATCTTCTTCTCGAGCCTGGCGGCGTTGCGCGGTTCGCAGGGCCAAGTCGCCTATTCCGCCGCGAACAGCGCCGCGGCCGCGGCGCTGCGGCGGCTGGTGGCAGGCACCCCGCACCGTTTGACGCTGGTCCATTTCGGCCCATGGGCCGGGGCGGGCATGGCAGCCTCGCCCCACCTGGACGCGATCCTCGCAATGAAAGGCGTCGAGCGCCTTGCGCCCGAAATCGCATTACGTGCGCTCGGGCTGGCGCTGGCAGCGGGGCGCGACGAGATCGTGATCGCAGAATTTACTGCTGCACCGAGCGACACCACGGAAGCAGTGCCATCGGCGGATACGATCCTCATCCTCCCCCCTTCTACAGATCGGGACACCCAAGCGTTGCGCGCCTTGCGCGACCGAGATCCGGACGAGCAGCGACGCTATTTGATCGAACAGCTCCGAACGACCGTGGCGGAAGCGCTAGAATGCGAAGTGGCCGAGGTCGATGCAGGCGCCAATCTCTACGATCTCGGGTTCGACTCGCTAATGGCGGTGGAACTCCGCAATACACTGGCTGAAGAATACGGCATCGAGGTCGGCCTCGTCGTGCTGATGGACGCCCGCACCATTTCCGACGTCGTGGAGAGGCTGATGCCGCTCGTCACGGCTGCGCTGGAAAGGAGCGGAAGCGCGCCCCTCGAAGAAGTACGGGAGAAGGAATTGATCCTGTGACTCCCGTGGATGCGATCCAGCGACTGGATGCGCTCAATATCGACCTCGGTTTCGCAGGTAGCGGCCTGGTACTCAGTGGCGACACCTCGGCCCTCCCTCCGGCGTTTCGCGAGGCACTCAAAGCGAGCAAGCCCAGCCTTCTGGAGGAGATCGCCAAGCTCCGCCCCGAGCCCGCACGACATTATGGCAGCGCGCGCAACTGCCGGTTCTACCTCGCCTCGCACGGCCAGCAGCGCCTTGCCTTTATCGACGCGCTGCATCCCGGAAGCAGCGCCTATATCGTCGCTGCGTCGATTTTCTTCCGCGGACAGGTCGATGCGGCGCGACTGATCCACGCGCTGACGACGGTCGCGGCCCGGCACGACGCCGTCTACACCTATCTGGTCCGCACCGAGCAAGGCGATCTGAGTGCGATCGATCACAACCTGCCGATCACGCTGCAGACGCTCGACCTATCGGATCACCCCGCGCCCGAGCGCGAGCTGGAACGCTTGCGCCAAACGATCTCCACCACCCCGTTCGATCTTACCCATCCTCCGCTTTGGCGCTGGACGCTCGTGCGAACGGCGAACGACAGCTACGAACTGATCGTCGCCATCCATCATTATATCTGCGATGGATGGTCGCTGGCTGCAGCCTTCCGCCAGATCGCGCACGCTTATCGGGAAGGCGACCTGCCCGCCGACCGGGCGGCGGGCGCCAGCTACCAGCATTTCGCGAGATACCAGCGCGCGCGCTTGCTCGCCCCGGATGTACCGGACGCGCTGGCCGCGGCGCGGGCGGCGCTGGCCGACTGCCAGCTGGCAAGCGAAAGCTTCGACGGCGAACCGCGGCCGGCGTTGCACTCGGACGAGAGTGGGCGCCGTACCTTCAGCCTGTCACCCGGCCTCTCCAGGCAGTTGCGCGCGCTCGCCGCGAGGCTTTCGGTCACGATCGGGAGCGTGCTGGCGGCGGCATTCGCGCTCACCATCCATCGTTTCACCCGCGACACGCGCTTTGCCATCGGTATCGCGGCGTCGCACCGCCCACAGGCGCGGTTTGAATCTACCTTCGGCTTCTTCGTGAACTGGCTCGCCGTGCCGGTGAACTGTGGCCAACACTGCACCTTCGCCGAGTTTCTCAAGCGCTTCCACGGGGAGAAGCTGTCCGCCGTCGACCGGGTATTCATCCCGTTCGAAGAAATCGCCAAGATGTCCGGCGCGGCCCGTGCGCCCTTTCTGCACCCCGTCTTCCAGTACATGTTCGTGTCGCATGTTCCTGCGCGGCGTGTTGCCATGCCGAACTTGGAGGTTACCCTCCGACCGCTGCCGAATGGGGCGGCCAAGCTCGATCTCACCATGTTTCTTACCGACAGCCGGGACGCGGTGGCGGTGGAAGGCGAAGGCGACCTGTTTCTCGAGCTGGAATATAATGCAGGGCTGTTCGGCGACGCGACGATCGATCGCTTTCTCGGGACGTTTCAGGGGATATGTTCGATAGCCGGTGATGCGCCGGACCGCTCGGTCTCCGCCCTTCTTGCCGGTCCGCCTTCCATCGTCCACGGCCCTGTGCGGCAGCACCCGGAGACGCTGCTCGCCTTGTTCGACACGGCAGCCGATAACCACGCCGATCGGGTGGCGCTGGAATGCGCGGGGGAGCGCTGGACCTACCAGACGCTGCGAATGCGCGCCGCACAGATTGCCGCCGAGCTATCGAGCGAGAACCTCAGCGGGCGGACGATCGCCATTCTCGCGACCCGCGGCGGCGATCTGATTGCCGCGCTTCTGGGGGTGATGGCGGCAGGGGCGACATTCGCGACGCTTGATCCAATCGCGCCGAGGGAGCGCAACCGGCGGATATGCGCAGATTTGCGCCCCGCGCTGATTCTGCACTCGCCGTCGCTTGCCGACGACGCCGCCTGGCTGGAGAGCGGTGCTGCGACAGCGGTCCTCGACACCTTTGGGGGCTTGTCGGGTAACGACGCGACGCTTGCTCGGATCCCGGTCCAGCCCACCGATCCCGCTTATGTGTTGTATACCTCGGGAAGCACCGGCACCCCCAAGGGCGTGGTGATTCCGCATGGCGCGCTGGCCAACTTCGTCGCCTGGATGAACGAAACGCTCGCGTCTACCGCCGAAGACCGCGTGCTAGCCAAGACGCCGATCAGCTTCGATGCGTTTCTGCGCGAAACGCTTGCCGCGCTCTGCAGCGGCGCGCGCGTCGTGCTGGTGCCGGATGGCGAATGTCTGGACATCGACACACTGGTGTCCACCATCGCAGCCCGTGGCGTGACGATCGTGCACGCAACGCCGACGATCTACGCCGCACTGCTCGACGTCGCAGCCGATCAACCCGATCGCCCGTTGCGCACGCTGCGCCGGGTCATGTGCGGCGGGGAGGCGCTCACACCAGCGCTTGCCGCGCGTCATTTCGCGATGCTCCCCGAGTGCCGTCTGTTCAACGTATATGGCCCTACCGAGTGCACCGTGGACGTCACCGGCCATGAGATCGGCCCAGCGGATCACGGCAAGATTCCCCTCGGCAGGCCCATCGACAATTGCAGCATCGCGATCACCGACGCCGCCCTGGAGCCAGTGGAACAAGGCGATGTCGGCGAGATCGTCGTTGCGGGGACACCGGTCGGACTGGGATATCACGGAGCCCCGCCCGGCGCCGACTCGCCCTTCCTGCGCGACATTTCTTGGGCGCCCGGAAAAGCGGCGTATCGCACCGGCGACCGCGGTCGGCTGCTCGCGAACGGCGAGGTCGAGTATCGCGGTCGCGCCGATCGGCAGATCAAGATCCGGGGAATGCGGGTCGAGCCGGCGGAAATCGAAGCGGTGATCGAGCAGCACCCCGCGGTTGCAAGAGCGGCATTGCTGCCGCTGACCGCACCGGACGGGGAGCCGCAGCTTTCCGCTGCCGTGCAGTTGCGAAGCGCGTGCGACGATCGGGATTTCGCAGGCACATTGCTGGCGTATCTGGCGGATCGGGTACCGCCGGCAATGTTGCCTCATCGGGTTGTTCGCCTGGATGGCTTCCCCAGCACGCTGCATGGAAAGCTCGATGGCAAGGCGCTGGCGCGGATGGTGCAAGCCGCCGTCGATCTTGACGATGGCGGCGTGTCCGCGCCGCGCCTCGATGACCAGCCCAGGTCGCCGGTTGAAGCGGAGATCATGGCCTTCGCCAGCGTCCTGCTCGACCGAACCGACATTGGCCGGGACGACAATTTTTTCGCGCTGGGGGGGCATTCGCTTAGCGCGATCCGATTGCTCAATCAGGTGAACAAGCGCTTCGGAACGACCCTCGCGGTAAAGGCGCTCTTCGCCGATCCAACCGTCGCCGCACTCGCCGCAGCCGTCTCCGCCAGCGCGCAGGACGGGAGCACAACGCCAGCCACCATACAGCCCATCCGCCGCTCCAGGCGTATTTCCGCGGATTAAGAAACGCATGGCGCAAGTTTTCAGCGATCTTTCCGATTCCCGCCTGCTCGATGCCGGTGACGGCACCGTTCGGGCCCGAGCATCCCGGGAACAACGGCGTCTATGGTTTCTCGCCGCCAAGCACCCGGGCGAGACGACCTACCACATGGCGTATCGGCTCGACCTATGCGGAGCGATTGACGCCGAGCGGCTCCGCAGGGCGATCGCAATGCTCCAGGACCGGCATGAGACACTTCGCACACGCTTCGAGTTCGATGGCGAAACGCTGTTCCAGCGCGTCGAAACAATCGCCGTTGCACGCTTCGAAGTGATCGACGCGCCGGGCGAGACGCCGGTGCAGCGCGAGGCGGCGATGACCGAGCTCGCCGAGGAATTTGCCGCCGAACCCATCCCGCTCGACCGCGCACCGTTGTTTCGCTGCCGGCTGATTCAGTGGGACGATGACCGCGCGGCGCTGATCTTCGTGATGCACCATGTCATCGGGGACGGATGGTCGCACTCGGTTCTGACCCGGGACTTCTGCCAAGCCTATCTTTTCGCCGGCAAACCGGGCGGCGGCAGCCTGCCGCCACTCGATCTGCAGTTCGCCGATTTCGCAGAGCATCAACACCAGGCTGAGCGCGTCGAGGTCGTAGCCCGCCAGGTGCGGCACTGGGCCAATCGGCTTGCCGGTTATGCGCCGCTCCACTTGCCCATCCGTCCCCCCCAGCCGCATCGGATGCGGGCACGGCATCGACGGTGGCGACTTGACCCCGTCGATGCAGCGCGCCTCGACGGGTACCTTCGATCCCGACAGGCGCTGCTTTCGAGCGCGCTGTTGACCGCCTATCAGCGGGCGCTCGCGCTGATGAGCGGTCAGAACGACTTCTTCCTCGCCACGGTGGTGGCGAACCGGCGCGATGCCGACGTGGCGGAGATGATCGGTTTCTTCGCCAATACACTGCTCCTCCCCTCCAGCGACGTCCTGACGGAGGATCATGAAGCGCTCCTGCTCCGCAACCAGGCGTTGATGATAGAGCTGCAGGAGCACCAGGAAGCACCGCTCGACGACGTGATCAACGCGCTGAACCTCGCGCGGGAAGTGCGCGAGGATGCGCCAATTGAAGCATTGTTCGTCGTGCAGAACGCGCCTTTTGAAGAGGTGCGGATTGCCGATGTACAGATCGAGGTCGACCGGCTCCGCGTCGGAGAGGCCAAGGTCCCCGTGACGCTGTTCGCCACCCAGACGGGCGGCACGCTGGATATCGAAGTTGAATATGATCCCGTTCGCGTATCGGATCAGTTTGCGACCGATCTGCTGCAGCTGTTCCGCGAGGAACTGGCGGCGCTTGCCGGAACATCGCCGGGTCCGCGCGACATCCAATCCGCAATACTCGCCGGACCGGCGGCACCCGAACGCCTGGATGCGACCGTCGTCGACCTGATCTGGCGCCGCGGCGAGAGCCAGCCCGATGCGATCGCGCTCGTCACCGCGTCCGGGACGCTTCGGTATTCCGAACTGCTGAAACGCGCCGACCAGGTCGCCTGCGGCCTTGTCAGCGCAGGCGCCCGCGCAGGCGAGCGCATCGCGACCCTTCTCCCGCGGGACGCCGACCTGTACATCTGCCTCCTGGGGATCCTGCGCGCGGCGATGATCTGGGCACCGCTGGATCCGGAAGCGCCGCAGGCCTATGTCGAGGCGCAACTTGCATCGCTTGCCCCCAGCCTGGTGATCGTTCCGCGAGATACGACGCTTCGCCCCGGGGGGATTAGCCTGCCGGCACTTATCGCGCGGGGAGCCGCGGAGGCAGCTCCGGCACCTCCCCGTCCGACGGACATCGCCTATGCGATTACCACCTCGGGCTCCAGCGGCGACCCGAAGATCGTTCTCGTCGGTCACGCCGGCCTGGCGAATGTCTGCGGTTGGATCGCGGATACGCTATCCCTACAGCGCGAGGACGCCGGCATCTGGAAGACCACCATGGTCTTCGACGCGGTGTTCCGGGAGCTGTTTCCGCCACTGATCGCAGGCGGGAGATTGGTGATTGCGCCTCCCGATGCGCAACGCGACATGCAACTGCTCCGCGAACAGATCGTCGTGCATGGCGTCTCCACGCTCCACTGCGTCCCGTCACAATTGCGCGCGTTTCTTCGCGAGGGGGAACTTCCAGTGGCCCTGCGGGCGATCGTGTCGGGGGGCGAGCCGCTTCCTGTCGACCTCGCCCACCGCGTGTTGGAGCAACGCAGCATCGATCTCTACAACGTCTACGGCCCTACAGAGGCGACCGTCGACGTCACCTTCCATCGCGTGACGGGCCGCGAGACCGGCACTACCATCCCCATCGGCCTGCCGATTCCGAACGTTCAGATCGCGCTTACCTGCGGTACCAGGCTACTCCCTGCCAGTGCACGGGGCGAGATCAGCATCGGCGGCTGCGCCGTCGCGCATGGCTATCTGCTCGGCGACCCCGCCCAGCGCTTTTGCACGATCGAACCGCTTGGCAGTGCATATCGCACTGGGGACCTCGGCAGCCTGAACGCACAGGGTGCCCTGCTCTGCGAGGGCAGGATCGACCGCCAGATCAAGGTGAATGGAGTTCGGATCGAGCCCGGGCTGGTGGAAGCGGCACTGCGCGCGCAGCCCGGCGTTGCCGATGCCGAAGTAGTCGTCTTGAACGGCGAGCGAAGCGAGTTCGTGGGATTCCTGTTTCCCGACGCATCCATGACCCAGCCCGACGGAGCGAAAAAGCCGCCGGCAGCGCAGCCCGCTTGGCGGGCGGTGTTCGACGACAGCTATGACACGCTCGATGAGTCCATCGATCCCCGTGATAATACCGCCGGCTGGATGGACAGCGCGACCCGCACGCCCATCCCCCCCGCCGAAGTTCTGGCGATGATGGACGACGCCGCAGCAAAAATATGCCGCTGGCAGCCGAAACATGTGCTCGAGCTCGGCTGCGGAATCGGCACGCTGGCCTTTCGTCTGATCGACTCATGTGAATCCTTCCTCGGCGTCGATTTCGCCGCGTCCGCAATCCAATATTGCCAGCATCATGCCGCCGCGCTGCGGAACCCGCTCGTCCGCTTCGAGATCGGCAGCTTGGAGAATTTCGAGCTGCCGCCAGGGCGTTGCTTCGACGCGATCGTCCTGAACTCCGTACTTCAGTATCTTCCCGATCGTGCCGCGCTGGACCGGTTGCTTGACCGCCTGGCGCCGGCGCTCGCCGATGACGGCTTTCTGTTTTTGGGCGACATACGCGATGCACGGCTCCAGGACTTGCACGCCTTCTGGAAGCTCCGCGAGCGACGTGGCGGCGGCGCCCAGTGCCAGGAATTGCTGCTGGCCGCGCTGTCGGAACGGTTCTCCGACGAAGAATTGCTGCTGCACCCGGATGATTTCTGCGATTGGGCGTTCCGCAACGGCTTCGCTGCGCCGCTGATCGAGCACAAGATGGCGGGGGGCGACAACGAGCTCGTCAATTTTCGGTTCGACGTGACGCTCTGCCGTGCGAGACCACCGGTCAGAGCCGTCCCGAGCAAGATCGAACTGCGCCCCAACGTGCCGGTGCTCCGCGAAGCGAATCTGCTTCGGTGCGCGACATCGGCCCCCGGCGGCCAAAGCTTCGCGCGCTGCCTCGCCGAGGACGGGGAAGCGAAGCGGATGTGGCGCCTGCCCGAGCCTGAGCCCGACGCCGGGGAGCGCTTGTGCGTGATTGTCCAATCCGATCCCAGGCGAATTGCCGTGCACCGGCTTCCCGCCTCGGCATCGCTCGCCGAGTGCGCCGCGACGTTTGGCTATCGCTCCGATACAGGCGGCCCGCCTTTGCCCACACTGCCCAATCCGAACCGTATCAATGCGGCGACCTGGCGGCGCTTCCTCGTCCAGGCTGGGGACGCCCCGCGACAGCTTCGCACCCGCTTGCCCCAAGCGATGCTGCCACACCGGCTCATTCCGCTGCCTTATTGCCCGCGCCTGGCAAACGGTAAAAAGAACCTGGGCTCACTTGTACGCATTGCGCGCGCCGACGGTCGTTCAGCGCGCGTGGAGTATCCGGCGCCAGGGTCCGCCGAGGAAAAGATCTCCCGGATATTCCAGCAGCTTCTAGGCACACGCTTCGCCCTCGACGACGACTTCTTCGCGCTGGGCGGCAGTTCCCTGCTGGCGACGCAGGCGCGGAACCGCGTCGAACAGACGTTCGGCATCAGCATTCCGCTGCGCGCGCTTTTCGAAAACACGACGCCCCGCCTGCTCGCGCGGGAGGTCGCGAGGGGGCGAAAAACGGCTACGGCCGGTGCCCTCGCCCGCATCGAGGGCACGCCGCCGGTGTTGAGCTATGCGCAGCGGCGGCTTTGGTTCATCGAACGAATGGGCATTTCCGGCCCGGTCTACAACATCGCGCATGCCGTCCGCCTGTCCGGTCTGCCGGACCTGGATGCACTGGACCGCGCAGTCGGAAAGCTATGCCGCCGCCATGTTCCGCTGCGTTCGACGTTCTTCGAACAGGATGGCGAGCCGCAGCTGCGCATCGCGCCGCCCCGGGCGGTAGGCAACATCGAGCTGCTCCCAGACACTCCGTCGATCGAGACAGCCATAGCGCTCCTCGATCAAGAACAGCGCAAGCCCTTCGATCTCGAGCAGGGGCCGTTACTTCGCACCCTGGTGCTGCCGATCCACGGCGGAGAGACCATTCTCTGCCTGATCTGCCATCACATCATCTCCGATGGCTGGTCTATGGGAATCGCCCTTGCGGAACTGAGCGCCCTCTATGCAGCGGCGCGTAGGGGCGAAGAGGCGGACCTCCCGGCGCACGACATCGACTACATCGATCTCGCGATCCACGACCGGCAAAGCGCGCGCCAGGAGACCTTCGCGCAACAGATCGCGTATTGGCAGCGCGAGCTTGCGGATGCGCCCCCCCGCATTCCCCTTCCCTTCGATCATCTGCCGCACGGGCGGCGATCGTGGTCGGGTGGCAAAATCGTGTTCACGATCGCTTCCGAGATCGCCGGCCAGCTCGAAAGGTTCGCGCAGGAGACGCGGGCAACCCCCTTCATGGTTTTGCTGGCCGCGTTCCATCTGGTGTTGCGGACGCGGGCTGACACCGACGACACGGTCATCGGCACCGTTCTGGCAAATCGCAATCGGATGGAAGCCGAACATCTCGTCGGGTTTCTCGTGAATCCGTTGGCGCTGCGGATCGTCAGTCGAGAGACCGACAGCTTCCGTGCACTGGTGGAGCATACGCGGGACGTCGCCCTGCGCGGTTTCGAGCATCAGGATGTGCCGTTCGACATGCTGCTGGAGCATCTGCCCGTCGAGCGAAGCGCCGACTACCAGGCAGTGTTCCAGGTTCTCTTCGCGCTGCAGAACAACGCAGAGGCAAAGATCGTCCTGGGCGACCTGGAAGCGACAAGGCTGCGGTTGCCGCCGATCGGCGCGATGTTCGATCTCAGCCTGGAAGTCCGGCCTACTGCCAACGGCTTTCGCGCGGAGCTGGAATACGCGTCGGAACTGTTCGAACGCCGCACGGCGGAGCATATCGCCCAACAGTTCGAGCATGCACTGCGCACCTGTCTCGCCAGGCCGGAAGACCGGATCGCCGACCTCGATTTGCTTCCCGACCGGGAACGGGAACAGCTTCTCGCATTCGGCCGGGGAGACACAGTTCTCACAGGTGCCGACGATACGATTTGTTCGTTGTTCGAGCAGTGGGCGCGCCGCGAACCGGATCGGCATTGCATGCGCGACGGGGATCAACTCCTGTCCTATGGCGCCGTGTTGGGCCAGGCAACCGCGCTGGCCGATCAGCTGTTGGCAAGCGGATGCTCGCGACAAGCGGCAGTCGCGATCGCGTTGCCGCGGGGGCCGCAGGTGGTGATCGCGATGCTGGCGATCCAATGGGCCGGCGCGGTACCCTGCTACGTCGACCCCGCCTATCCGGCGGGAAGACGTCGGCAATTGCTCGCGCTCGCCCGTTGCCACTACTGCATCACCGCCACCAACGACGCATGGCGGATCGAGCGGCTGGAAACGGCGCCGGTAGCCGGGTCTGCCGCACTGGGCGATACCGCGCCGCATCCGCGCTGCGCGCCAGAGGATCCCGCCTTCCTCGCCTTCACCTCGGGCACCACGGGCGTACCGAAGGTGGTGAAGGTATCGCACCGCGCCGTCTGCGCCCGGCTCGTCGCCAACGATCGCGTCCTCGGAGCGATAAGCGGCGAAGACTGTTTCGCGCATTGCTACTCGTTCAATTACGATGGCGGCCTGGTCTGCGCCTTCTGGCCATTGACCAGAGGCACCCCGATCCGCTTCGTGCCGCTCGCGTTGCTGAGCGACGCCGCGGCGCTGGGCCGGTTCTGCCACGACGAGGCGATCAGTATCTTCGACGCGATCCCGCTCGTCGTCGCGACCCTGATCCAATCGCCCGTGCCGCTGCCCGCCCTGCGCCTGGTGGTGACCGGCGGCGACACTTGTCCACCGGACCTGCTCGCGCGGCAGCGCGCCGCCGGCATCGACGCTGACTTCGCCAATCAATACGGACCGTGCGAAGCGGTCTTCAACGCCACTACTTCGCTCTATGAGGCGGGGTCCGCGGCGGCGGACACCGTGACTATCGGGCACCCGATCCCTGGTTGCGACATCGTCGTCGTCGATGCGCAGGGCGCGTTGGCGCCCATCGGCGTCTTTGGAGAAATCTGGATCGGCGGCCCATATCTTTCGGACGGGTATTTGGACGCTCCGCCCCTCCAGGCGGAAAAGTTCGCCGACGCCGACTTCTTCGGCGAACGGCAACGCTTCTTCTGCAGCGGGGATCGCGGCCGATGGCTGGTGTCGGGCGAGTTGGAATTCGGTGGGCGGATTGATCGCCAGGTCCAGATCAACGGCATGCGGGTCGAACCCGCCGAGGTGGAAGCCGCATTGATGGGCCTGCCGGAGGTTACTCAGGCCGTTGTCGCCGTACTGACGCACGAGGGAACGCCTACGCTCAGCGCCTTCATCGTGCCACGGCGCAGCAGCGACGACTTCGCGCCGATGACCGGCGAATGGCAGACCGCCTTCGACGATCTCTATGCCCCCTCGATCGATCCCGATGGCCCCGTTCTCGATTTCAGCGGCTGGACCGAAACGGCGACCGGAGATCCCATTCCCGTCGACGAAATGCGTGCATGGCTCGAAGACACGCTCGCCGTCCTCAAGGGGGTGCGCCACGACCGCGTGCTGGAAATCGGCTGCGGCCTGGGGCTGATCGCCCTGTCGCTCGCCGACCAGACCGAAACCTACGTCGCCACCGACATTTCCTCCAACGCGATCGCCGCGCTCGACACGAAGGCTGCTGCGAAGGGGATAACGCTGCGCACGTTGTGCGTGCCGGCACATGCGGTCCCGGCAGCGCTGCCGGGTGAGACGTTCGATCTCATCATCCTCAACTCGGTGGTTCAGTATCTATCGGGGCATGCCGAACTCTCGGCGCTGATCGCGTCGCTGACGCCGCGGCTTTCCGCCAATGGGGCCATTTTCGTGGGAGACGTTCGGGATCTCCGCAGGCGGGACCTCTTCTACACGCTGGTGGAGCGCGCGCGGACACCGGGTGCGGAAACCGCCGCGATCCATCGCCGCGCGTTGCAGGCGCGATTGCAGGACGAGGAGGCGCATTTCCATCCCCTCGCCTTCACCGCCATCGCAAGCCGATGTGGGCTGGCGGAGCCGACGATTCGGTACAAGCCGCTCGACATCGACAATGAGATGATCAACTTCCGCTTCGACGCGCTATTGCACCGTACCGCATCGCCAAACGTGCAGATGGACGCGCTGGCATGGCAGGCTTCGCGCGCAGCGGCGCTGATCGAGCGCGTCACTGCCGCGGTCTCGCCGCTTGCGCTGGAAGGCGTTCCCTTCGCGTCATCCGCTGGCGAGGGCCGGAAATCCACTGCCTTGCGCAACATCCTTTCAGCAATTCGCGCGCGCGGCTGGCATGCGGCGATTTTTCCCGACCTCGACGACCCAGCGCTTTGCACCGTCACCGCCTCGCCGGATCCGGCGACCGCATCTGTGGGCCGGCGGGTGCCGATAATTGGCGACGAGGCGCTGCCGCAGCTCTCGAACCAACCCGACTTCATTCGCCGGGCAAGCGCCATGCGGACCGACATACAGGCCGCACTGGAAGACCTGCTTCCCGCCCATATGGTGCCGCCGATGCTCGTCTTCCTTGATACGCTGCCCATCAAACCGGGCGGGAAGGTCGATGAATCCGCCCTGCGACACCTGCTGTTCGTCGATCAAGAGGACGCCAACCCCAGCGTGGACGACGACCTGGTCACGGCCGCGATGACCGACCTGTGGCGGCGATTGCTCAAGGTGGACGCGCTGCCAATCGATGCCGATTTCTTCGCCTTTGGCGGGCATTCGCTGCTCGCGACCCGGCTGGTCGCGGAGATCGCCCGGGAGTTCGGCGTCCGCTTGCCGGTGGTGAAGGTATTCGAACTGCGCACCTTGCGCCGTATCACGGCCGCCTTGCGCGGGGCCGGCCCGGCAGACCCATCCCCAGACGCACCTACGGAAGCCGATGCGCTCGACATAGTGACTGCGAACCATCATCGAATCGCCGCCTGGAACCGCCGGATCGGATCGGACGCTTCTCATTTCGGCGTCGTCGTCAAGCCGCCCCGCCCGGTGGCGGCGGCAACGCTGGCGCGTGCAGCAGATCTGGTTGCGGCCCGCCACCCGATCTTGCGCTGGCGCTTCGGTCCCAGGAGCGAACTGCTCGATCTCGCCCCGTCCCGCGCGCTGCTGCGCCGCCATTCGGCACAGGACGGAGCCGCCGCCTTGGACCTGCTCGAGCAACCCCTGCGCGGCGAAGACGGGGCTTTTGCCGTCGACGCGATCGCCGACGGCGACCTGGTGCGCGAACTGGTGTTTCGTGCGCGCTCGGATTTCTTCGACGGCACCTCACTGCAGCGAATCTTTGCGGAGTTGCTGCAGCACCTGTCCCCGCGCGGCGCGCCCGGCGGCACTCCGCCGCGCTACCCCTCGCCCGAGGCCTGGCGGGCGAGCGCGTCGCGAACGGCGCCCACAGCTTCTGACATCACGCCGGGGGCACCGGTCCGATCGTGGAACGTCACGGAGCAGGTGCTGGACGCCGAGCGGGTCGCACTGCTCGAGCGTCTGGCCGGAGCCTGGCGCGTGACCACGCCCGCCCTGCTGCTCGGTGCGTTCGGCGCCATGTTCAAGGACGAGGGCGCGGTGGCTTCGGTGGATTGCGCGATCGATGGCAGGGTACGGCAGCAGGACCCGGCATTCTTTCCGTTGGGTCCCCATAGCGAGGATCGGCTGTTCCTGTTCGAGCATGCCCGCCTGGAAGATCTGCGCGCCTATGCGGAGTCTGCAGCAGACCAGCTGATCGCGACGTTACGAAATACGTCACGCGGGCCGACCCTTGCGCCTGCGCTCGCGGCTTTTTCCTATCGCTTCCTGCTGGATACGCCGACATCCGCGCAGACCAGCGCTGTCGCGTCCGCGCCGCGCTGGCACCGCGTCAAACTCTCCTGCGTGCGCAGCCGGACCGGCCTTCGTGTGCAGCTCGGCTATGATCCCGATGCGATGACCCCGCTGGATTTTCTGCCATGGCTGAACGCGCTGATCGACGGAGGCGGGGATGCATGAGCGTCCCAGCCTCGCGGACATCGTCCCCCTGGACGACGCCCAGCTCGGCGGGATCGTCGCCGAGAACGTGTCAGTTGCCCGTCAGATGCTGGCAGAGCAGGGTGTATGTCTGTTGCGCAATGCGGCAACCTCCATCGGAGGGTTCCACGACGCGATCCTCGGTTTCGGCTTGCCGCTGGCGGAGCGCTATGGCGATCTGCCGCGCTTCGGGGAGCGTGGCATTTTTCGCGTGACGCCGTATCCGGCGAAAGAAGACCTGCTCTTTCACAACGAAGCCTCGCATACGCCGACAGCGCCCCGCTTCATCTTTTTTTACTGCCACCAGCCAGCACCGGAAGGCGGCAACACCCCCTTCAGCGACGGTGCGCGCGCGCTCGCCGAACTCGACGATGGGATTGTCGACGCGCTGCACCGCCGCGGACTGCTGTACCGACGGCGATTCATCCCCGGACTCGACGTGGCCTGGCAGGATTTTTTCGGCACGCATTCTCCCGAGGAGGTCGAGCGGCAGTGCCTGGAGCATGGGCTTGCCGCCGAATGGGACCAGGACGTGCTGCAAACCGACTTTCGAACGACGGCGATCTCGCGATCGTGCGACGGTGCATACGCGATGTTTCATCAGATCGCCCTGCACCACCCCGCCTTTCTGCCGGAAGAGGTTCGAGAATATTTCGAGACCTGTGACGCGCAGGGCCGAACGCCGCGCGACGTGTTGTTCGGCGATGGCACCCCGATACCCGATGCATGGGCGCGTGCCATCGTCACCGCCCAGCTTCGCGCGGCGCGGTCCTTCATCTGGCGCTCGGGCGACATTCTGGCGCTGAACAACCGCATTTTCGCCCACGCCCGAGCTCGTCACCGGGGACCACGCGAAAATTATGTGATCTTGGGCGAATTGGAGGCAGTTTGAGCATGTCTGAGCAAAATTTGGTTGAGCCCGCCGCAATTCGCGAGCGCATGGCGGCAGACGGCTTCTGTGGCCCCCTCGATGCCGGCGTGTCGCAGGCGCAATGCGCGATGGTAGCCCGCGCAATCGAAGCGATGATCGATGGCCGCGAAGCACATCCGCTCTATCGCCGCTTCTCCGTACGCGACTGGCATTTGCTGAACCGCGATTTTCTCGACCTGCTCACCGCGCCGAAGGTGTTGCGCGCGGTTTCGACCGTCTTGGGCGACAGCTTCAAGCTGTGGCGATCCAAGATCTTCCTGAAAGCGCCGGGCGAAGCCCCGCTCGGCTGGCATCAGGAATGGGGCGCGTTCAATGGCGAGGAGATTGGGAACGACGTGCCTGCGCTCGTTCCCGCTGCGGGACGCGAGAATAGCGCCTGGAACCTAACCGTCTGGATGCCGCTTTCCGATGTGGATCCCACCATGGGGCCGATTCGATTTGCGCGAGGTTCCCATCGGCGCCGCTTCCCGATCGAGATGCGCCCGCTCACCGAAGCCGAATTTTATGTCGACCCGTTTCGCGAGATCCACGACTTCGACGAGCTCGTCGCCCGGATCCGCGATGATAGCCTCTGCCTCGACATACCGACGGCATCCTATCTCGACGATGTCGATCCCCGTGGCTTCACGTTCGATCAACTTTGCGCGTTCACGCGAAAGAAGCTCGAGCATGCGCGCGGAGCGGTAACGCTCGATTTCCACGAAGAGGAGCAGGACATCGTCTCGCTGCCGATGCGCGCCGGAGAGTTCGTGATCTTCAGCGAACGGTGCATGCACGGTTCCTCAGCGAACCTGTCCCCCCGAAACCGCATCGGCATCAACGCCCGCTTCACCTTCAGCGACACGACGATTTATCCCGTGCGCAACACCAGCACACCGATTGACGGTTCCAACCTGGACATCTCCGACCATCGTTCCGTTCAGATCGGCGAGGATCGACGCTACCTCGACAGCGCAACTGTTCGCCTATCGGACCTCCAAGCCGAGCTGAGCAGCATTGCCATGCACCGATTCGAACCGGCGCTGGGAGCATAATTTGTCGCGCTATCGAGCTTTGCCATCGGAGCGTCAAAAGTGGTTCGCTGGCGTTCGTCTCGCCGCCCCCTTTCTGTTGCTGCTGAGCGGTTGCACGATAGGGAAGTCCAGCGACAAGCTGCGCGCCGGCGCGCTTCCGCCCAGCTACGACACCGACCTCCAGCCGGAGGGACAAATCCCCCGCAATGCCATATGCTGGCGTCATCTGGTTACCGACGATATCGCCCGCTCCGTAACGCAGGCGCTCGCGCATAGTGACGATGTCGCTGTGGCCAGCGCCCGCCTTGACCAAGCCGAGGGTCTGCTTCGCCAGCGATTGCAGCAAAATCGTCCTGGCCTTGAGACCACGGCCGGCACGAGCATCAATCGCACGACAACCGGAGCGACGGCGGCTGGCGCCCTGCTCGAGCGGCTTTATCCGGAAATCAGCAAGGATATCGGGATCCCCAACACCGCGAGTTATCCGCTATATGAAACGCGGCTGACGATGACGGAATTCGAGGTGGACCTCTGGGGCAAGCTTCGCAATCTCACCGCAGCCGCTCGCAATCGCGTGCTGGCCGAGGCTTGGAACCGCAAGGCCATCGAACTGGCGCTGTTGCGCGAGCTTATCGGCCTCCATGTTCGGTTGGCCGAAATCAGCGCTCAGCGTGAGGCGACGCTTACCCTTCGTTCGCTGACTGCCGAACAATCACGAATTTCGGAACAGCGCGAGCGCATAGGGCTGGAAAACGGTGTCGAGGTCTTCACGCGAGAAGACCGCCTGCATACGCTCGATTCCACGCTTGCCCAATTGTCCCTTGAAGAGGCGACGCTTCGGCACGCCCTTGATGCACTCAGCGGCGGGACGGCCTCCACCGCCATCCAACCGAATTTCGCGCAATTCGCCGGCGCATACCGTCTCGATGCAGGCCTGCCTTCGACGCTCCTGTTGCAACGACCGGACATCCTAAGCGCAGAATATCGCGTACGCGCGGCGCAAGGGGACGTAGGCGCGGCCAGGGCAATGCTTTTCCCGACCATCCGGCTTACCGGGTTGTTCGGGTTTGCCTCCACGGAATTGGACTCGCTTTTCTCCGGCAACGCCATGCTCGCAACTGCAGGGGGCGTGCTGGATCTGCCGATTTTCGACCTGGCAAAGCGGCGGGCGAATGTGCGCCTCAACCAGGCGAAGGCAGCTGAAGCTTTTGCGCTATATCGCAAGGCGGTGCGCGGCGCCTTTCGAGACGTCAGCGACGCGCTGGCTGCACGCCGCTGGTACGACACTCAGCTGCAGGCTGGCGATCGCAGGATCGGCGCGCTTGCGCAGGTGGAACGTCTCTCTCGCACCCGTGAGGCCGCGGGACTGGACGACGGACGGGCGACCATCGCAGCCAAGCAGGACTTGATCGCCGCGCAGGCACAGCAAAGCGCCCTTCGCGCGCGCGAAATCGAGACCAGCCTCCAGGTTTACGTAAGCGTAGGCGGCCCGATTCAATGCTCGTGAACATTGCTGCGGACGCACAATCGGCATTGCGTGCGATGCTTCCTTCCGACGTGCTGGTGGATGGGAGGCTGTTGGATCAGGCGTATGAGGGAAGTCTCCTCCCGGAGGAAGCAGAGGCTAGCGCGCACTTCAGCTCCGCGCGCCGAGCCGAATTCGCAACCGGGCGCATCAGCTTACGAAACCTGTTGCAGCATATCTCTGACAGTCGATCGCCGGTCCTCATCGGTGATCGACGCGAGCCCCTGTTGCCGCCTGGGGTGCGCGGTACCGTCACACACTGCGAATCGTTGGTATTGACCGCAGTCGCTCCGGCGTTCCTTTTCGATGGGATCGGCATCGACGTAGAGTTGATGCAGCGGTTTACGCCAGATCTTCAGTCTTCCCTGATATCACAAGAAGAAGCCGATTTTCGACCGCTCGATCAAACCGAGCAGGAGTGGCTATCTCGCTGCTTCACGGCCAAAGAGGCATCGTTCAAGGCAATTTACTTGCTGATAGGACAATACATAGACTTCACCGATATGGCGCTGTCATTTTCCGGAACCCATTTTTGTGCCAGGATCATCCGGAAAGAGATAGCTGCGTCGCGCGTAGCGATTTCCGGCACCACGATGAAACTCGGAGAGTACATGCTTGCAGCTGCATGGATCCCCGCAAGCGGCTGAAGCGGGTTCACATGCGCAATCGCGGGAGAGGGTCGCGAGGCTGTGCAATTGGCTGGCAGCCGTAGCCAAGTAGGGCTGGTCAGCGTTCGCTCTTCAGTTCCTTCACCGCCACCTCGTCGCTGGGCAGTATGCGATCGGGCTGACCAAAACGCCGATCATGCGGTCGCTCGATCGTCAGCAGGGCAGGATCCGGACGCAGGCCGGGCTCCCACTGCCCAAATCGGCGGGAACGCGGGCGATGCCATCATCGGCTGTCAGCCGGCGCTTTTCCTCGGTCGCTGCGTCGGGAGGCAACGACGACATGGGTGCCGCTCGGCGATGTTGGTTGGATCGCGCGGATCCGCGCCTGCGGCTGTGCGCAGGCTGCGCGTACCCGTTGCACGGTCGCGTCGATGTTGGCGGCGCGCGACCTTCAAACGGTATCTGGAGTGGCCGGCGCTACAGGATCGCGCCGCGGCGGGAAGATCGACAGGACCGGCCGGCGGCGCGCGCTGCCATCGACAAAGGGAACGACGTTAGGCGACCGCGGAACGAGGGAGAAAGATGACACGGCGCTGCTCCTTCGACGAGCGGGAGCAGGATTCTCTCTCAGCCGCGACCTTGCTCATGCAGGGCGAGCCGCGATGTCATGGAGATGGGCATTCCACCGCGTACTTACTAGAGCCGCCGCACGAGATCGTCGGCGAGCTCGTGGTAGAATTGACCGATGCTCTGCAGGTCTTCCCCCACAATGACGAGCATCGTGCCCGATTCGGGCGCCGGCGGCGTGCCAAACCTGCCGAGGCCGTTCCAGCAGGCCGCTGCCATGGCAGGGCTTCGCAAGATGCCGTCACAGTGGAACAGGCAGGCGCGCGTCCCGCCCAGCGCCAACAGCCGGGCGTGATCGTCGTCGCCACGCCCGAGCGTTGCGCGCAGCGCACCCAGCTTTGCCGCGCTGCTGCGCCGGCCGGAAACGATACCGAGCCCATGGGCCTGCGCGACCGCATCGAGCAAGTGGTGGAGGAACCGATCGAGTTCGCGCAGGCCGTTGCCGATCCACTTCGACCGGTGCCGATGACTGATCGGCACGACCATGTCGGGCGGCGCCGCGCCCTGGCCCGGGGGGCTCGCGAAGAAGCGTGCGCCCCGGCACAGCGTTCGATACGCGCTTTCGAGTTCGGCGGTGCGTCCGTTCCGGTCGATCATCTCACAGGGCCGAAGCGTCGGAAATACGGGGAGGCGCGCTGCGCGTCTCGACCGTCACCTCGACCTGCCTGTCGAGGAAGTTCTCGGCCGGGGGCGATGGCACATACCGACCACGTGGTAGAGGAATGATCCGCCACCATCCGACTGTCGATCGTCAGCGTCCGGGTCGCTTCGAGGAACCCGGCGGTCGCGAGCACGCGAAGATCCTGCCGGCCGCGCGGGCGCTACATCCTCCGGTGCGGCTGCAGCCATGCCGGCCGCGCATAGCGGTAGCGCGTGCGGTGATGGATGGTCAGCAACACCCAGGGCTTCAACGACTAACGGCGGACGGTGATCGCCTGCTCCACCGCCGCGCGGCCGATCGGGCTGGCAACCGCAAGGTCGAGCGGCCGGGCGGACAGCGCGTCGTGATGGACGTGAAGGAACTGGATCGCGGCATCGCCATCGAGCAGCTTCCGGGCGAGCAGCGCAACGCGGCTCTGTTGCTCGAGACTGTCGGCCGACGAGCGCTGCGGCATTGGCAAGCGCGGCCCTCTCCCTCGCGGCGGCCTGAGCACGCGCCAGCTTCAACGGCGGTACGGGGCGCAGGTCGAAGATCGCAGCCATGAGAGCGTTCCGCATCAGAGCGGGAGCATCAATCGCTCTCGGTCGCGGCCAAGCTCGGGAAGGACGGCGCGATAAGGCATATATGAGGCCGGCGGGAGGCGTGGGCTACCCCCAAAGGTGCGGAAGCCGAAATAGTTTGCGGCGCGCTTGTGATTCCATCTCCAAGGCACGACATCGTGCGTGCGATCCTGAAGCTGATGCATCGGCCTTTGTACCGCGCATGGGGCGATTAGGATGACACGCTGATGTTCCTCGACGATCGCGACGCACGACCCGGTCAGGAAACGGCCCTGCCGTGGAGCACGCCGCCATCCAATCTCGGTTCGGCCGAATGCCGCTGGTGCTGGCGTTTCATCTACGCGCCTGCGGTCCCGTGTTCGATCATGGTGCTGCCAGGGCTTGCGGAGATTGCGACTTCGTCGGGGCTTGGCGCCAGGTGCAAGTGGGAGCTGGCTACCCGGGTACAAGGGGACGAAGTCTGCTCGAAGGTCGGCCGGTGACGGACACGCACCAGCGCTGGACTCAGACCAACATCAACGATTTACGCAGCGGCATTGCGGCCGGCATCAGCATCGAGGCCATAGCCGACGCCTTGGGCCGGACGGTGGAAGACACGCGGGCGATGGCATTGCGGCTGCGCCTTCGTGCGATTGCGGATCGCCCCCTCTCGAGCATCTAGGTGCCTTGGCAGGCGAGGAAATAGTTCGCGCCCCGCCTTGCATCCACACCGCCGCGCCCGACATTGTGCAGTGCAGCAAACGTCGCAACCCGCAACCGTTCTGCACGTCAGGGCTTCTGCCGTGGCCAGGAGAATGCCGCATGCGTAGCCTGAACGATACTCTACGCCGCCTTTCCCGCTTGCGGAACGGTGCCGCGATCGGCGGAACCGCCGCACCGACAGAAGATCGCCTGTCCGAACTGGTGGCGTTCGGCTCGAACCCCGGCGCGCTACGGGGACGGTTCTACCTGCCTCGATCAGGCCAGGCACCTGCGGCATTGGTCGTCGTGCTGCATGGCTGTACGCAGGATGCCGCCGGCTATGATCACGGGTCGGGCTGGTCCCGTCTCGCCGACGACCAGGGCTTTGCGCTCCTCTATCCAGAACAGCAGCGTGGCAACAACCCCAACCTCTGCTTCAACTGGTTCAACGCGAGTGATACCCGGCGCGACACCGGCGAAGCGCTGTCTATCCGCCAGATGATCGCGACGATGGTGGCAGCGCACGCGATTGATCCGGCCCGCATCTTCGTGACGGGCCTGTCGGCGGGCGGCGCAATGGCGTCGGTGATGCTCGCCACCTATCCCGACGTCTTTGCCGGCGGGGCCATCATCGCCGGCCTCCCGTACGGGACCGCGGCATCGATGCCGGAGGCGTTTGATCGCATGCGGGCGCACGGCGGACCTCCGGCGGCGGGGCTTGGCGCGCTCGTGACTGCGGCATCTCCACATCAGGGCCCATGGCCGACGATCTCGATCTGGCACGGCGATCGTGATGCGACGGTGAGCTATGCCAATTCGGCCCTGATCGTCGAACAATGGCGCGGGCTCCATGATGTTGCGGCCGAGCCTGACCTTGTCGAGCAGATCGACGGCCATCGTCGTCGTGCATGGCAGGATGCGCATGGGCGTGCGGTGATCGAAGAATATCGCATCGGCGGCCTTGGCCACGGCACACCGCTGAGCACCGCGGGCCCCGACGCTTGCGGCGCTGCTGGCGCATACATGCTGGAGGCCGGGATCTCCTCGACACGTCGGATTTCCGATTTCTGGGGTCTGGCCACGACGACGTCTGGCCGTCGGCGCAACCACGACGCTTCACCGTCCTCGGCGCCGCAATCGCTGAGCGAGGCTGTGCCCGTCGAGCATCGCGGAACCCCGACCCGACCCCAGCCCCAGCGCGCATCCGACGGCGTCGGACGTATCATAGAAGATGCGCTGCGCACCGCCGGCTTGATGCGCTGAGTTCGGCACCAGAAGGAAGTTCCCATTTCCCCCCATACTGCTTCTGCTTGCTGCCGCTGGCGCTAGGGCAGAAGTGGTTCGGTTCGTCTGCACAGGCTCGCGGCGCTGATAAGTGGATGGACGCTGGTTGATCCTGCCGCTGCGGGAAACGGCTGGGTCATATAGTAGCCGTAATTTGCAGGCGCGCGGCTCCCTGCGGGCAACAACTTGACCAAGCTCCCCCCCCCGGACAGATGGTCGAGCGCGGCGCTGGCGGCGTCGCCCGAAGTGATCGTGATCGTGCCGTTCGCGATTGCCGACCGGGTCGTGCCCGACTGGCTACCGCTCGCCCCCATCGCCATCGGCGGGGTCGCGGTCACCGTGCCCAGCCCCTGGATCGGCAGCCCCGGCAGCGCCGTGGCGCCCTGCTGCGACACCTGCCCGTCCTTGCCGACCTTGATCCCGCCGCCGATCGAGGTCTGGCTGGCGTTCCAGGTCTCCCGGTTCTCGAGGTCGCTGGCGTGGAGCGTGCCGGTGGTCAGGCTGTTCTTCGATGGGTCCGCCGTGCTGGCGATCACCGCGCCGGTGAGCGCGGTGTCGCCGCCGACATGAATCGTGAAGCCCTGGTCGCCGGCATAGATGCCCG
>NZ_CAJYTI010000024.1 GCF_913777625.1 uncultured Sphingomonas sp. | reverse complement strand
CTTCGGATGATCCCCCTCCCCGTGCCGGGGAGGATCACGCCAGCATCGCGTCTTCCTCGGCCTCTTCCACCTCGGCGGCCTGGCGCGCCCACATCTCGGCATAGAGCCCGCCCTTCGCCAGCAATTCGCCGTGCGTGCCGCGCTCGGCCACGCGGCCGCCGTCGAGGACGACGATCTGGTCGGCATGGACGACGGTCGACAGACGGTGCGCGATGACCAGGGTGGTCCGCCCGCGCTCGATCGCCTGGAGCGTGGCGAGGATGTCCGCCTCGGTCCGGCTGTCGAGCGCACTGGTCGCTTCGTCCAGGATCAGGATCGGCGGGTTCTTCAGCAGCGTGCGCGCGATCGCCACGCGCTGCTTTTCGCCGCCCGACAGTTTCAGCCCGCGCTCGCCGACGCGGGTCGCATAGCCCTGGGGCTGGCGTTCGATGAAGTCGGCAATGGCCGCGCCCTTCGCGGCGCGCTCGACATCGTCCTGGTCGGCACCTTCGCGGCCATAGGCGATGTTATAGCCGATCGTCTCGTTGAACAGCACCGTGTCCTGCGGCACGATGCCGATCGCGGCGCGCAGGCTGGTTTGGGTGACCGCTCGAATGTCCTGCCCGTCGATGGTGATGCGGCCGCCGGTGACGTCGTAGAAGCGGTACATCAGCCGCGCGAGCGTCGACTTGCCCGCCCCCGACGGCCCGACCACCGCGACGGTGGCGCCCGCCGGAATGTCGAGGTCGATGCCCTTGAGGATCTGGCGATCGGCATCATAGCCGAACTGCACGCCCTCGAAGCGCACATGCCCCTGCTGCACCGCGAGCGGCTGCGCGTCCGCGGCGTCCTTCACCTCGGCGCCGGTATCGAGCAGGTCGAACATCGCGCCCATGTCGATCACGCCCTGGCGGATCGTGCGATAGACCCAGCCGAGCATGTCGAGCGGGCGGAACAGCTGGCTGAGCAGCGTCGACACCAGCACTACGTCACCTGGCGTGAAGCGGCCCGTCGACCAGCCGAACACCACCAGCGCCATGCCGGCGGCGAGCATCAGGTTGGTGATCACCGCCTGGCCGATATTGAGCCACGCGAGCGAATTCTCGCTGGTCACGGCGGCGTTCATGTACGCCGTCATCGCCTTGTCGTAGCGGGCACTCTCACGGGCTTCGGCGTTGAAATACTTCACCGTTTCGAAGTTGAGCAGCGAATCGACGGCGTGGGCCACGGCGCCGGTGTCGAGGTCGTTCATCTGCTCGCGCAGCTTGGAACGCCAGTCGGTCACCCAGCGGGTGAAGGCGATGTAGATCACCACCATCGCCAGCGTGCCCGCGACCAGCCACCAGCCGAAGCGCGTGCCGAAGATGCCGAGCACCATGCCGAGCTCGAGGATGGTCGGGGCGATGTTGAACAGCAGGAAATAGAGCATCGTGTCGATGCTCTTGGTGCCGCGCTCGACCACCTTGGTCACCGCGCCGGTGCGGCGGTTGAGGTGGAAGCGCAAGGACAGCTGGTGGAGATGCCGGAACACGTCCGAGGCGAGCCGGCGGGTCGCGTCCTGCCCCACCCGCTCGAACACCGCGTTGCGGAGGTTGTCGAACAGCACCGTGCCCAGCCGCGCGGCAGCATAGCCGGTAACGAGCGCCACGATCAGCCACACCGCGTCGCGCGGTCCCGAGGCCATCCGGTCGATCGCGCCCTGGAGCGCGAACGGCGCGCCATAGACCTGTACCAGCTTCGAGCAGAGCACGAGCAGCAGCGCGAGCACGATCCGCACCCGCAGCCCCGGCGCATGGCGCGGCCAGAGATAGGGCAGGAAGCGCTTCATCGTGCCGAGCATGGGCCGGTCGAGCGTGGCGGACGAGGTTTCGGGAGGCATCCGCCCTAATCTGGGACGCGCGGCCACGCGACGCAACCACGGGAACAGCCCGGAGGTCCGTCCGTTGATTGCGGCAGGAGGTCATGTGCCATGGACCAACTGCTCTACGTTCTGGCGATCATGGGCTGCAGCGACGATGCGCAGGCCTGCCGCCAGGTTCGACTGGAACCCGCCCGCTATACGTCGCAGGTCGCCTGCCAGGAAGCCATGGAGGGCGCGCTTCGTCGCGCCACCGATGTCGATTATCCCGTCGTGCAGGCCGCCTGCCAGCGGCAGAGCGCGCAGATGGTGTCGCGCGAACCGCAGCGGCCGGTGACGGGCGGCTGAGGCCTTGCTCCCTACCCTTCGTCATTCCCGCGAAGGCGGGAATCTATTGTCGCTGAAGCCGAGGTTCTTTCCCCAAACGTCCTGGCAAATGGATTCCCGCCTTCGCGGGAATGACGACTATAGGGCCGGCAGCAATCCTATTCGTGCGAGCGCCCGAAATCCGGCCGCGCATCGTCCTGCCCCTGGTCGATGATCGAGCGGCGGATCGCGCGGGTGCGGCTGAACAGCTCGAACAGTTCGTCGCCCTTGCCCCAGCGGATCGCGCGCTGGAGCGCGGTCAGGTCCTCGGTGAAGCGCTGGAGCATGTCGAGCACCGCCTCGCGGTTGTTCAGGAACACGTCGCGCCACATCGTCGGGTCGGACGCGGCGATACGGGTGAAGTCGCGGAAACCGCCGGCCGAATATTTGATCACCTCGGACTGGGTGACTTCCTCAAGGTCCGAGGCGGTGCCGACGATCGTGTAGGCAATGAGGTGCGGCAGATGGCTGGTCACCGCGAGCACCCGGTCGTGGTGCCCCGGCTCCATCAGCTCGACATTCGCGCCAAGCCGCCGCCAGAACTCGCTCACCCGCTCCACCGCCAGCGGGTCGCTGCCCTCGGGGGGCGTGACGATGCACCAGCGATGGTGGAACAGCGAGGCAAAGCCGGCGGTGGGGCCGCTATTCTCGGTGCCCGCCACCGGATGGGCGGGAATGAAGGTGGCGTTCGGCAGGGCTTCGCGCACCGCCTCGATCACGCTGAGCTTGGACGAGCCGACATCGCTGACGATCGCCTCGGCGGGCAGGTCGGCGGCGAACTCCGCCGCCACCGCGCCCATCGCACCCACCGGCACGCAGAGAATCACCAGGTCGGCATCGATCACCGAGGTGCCGGCGCTGTCCGCGACGTCGTCGCACAGCTCGATCGCCACCGCGGTCTCGCGCACGGCCGGATCGGCGTCATAGCCGGTCACCCGCACGCTCGGCATGTGCTGGCGGATGCCGCGGGCGATCGACGAGCCGATCAGCCCGAGGCCGAGGATGGTAACGCGCGCGAAAGGCAGCATCAGGCGCCGAGCAAGCGGCGCAGCGAGGCCGCCACGCCCTTGATCTCTTCCTCGGTGCCGATGGTGATGCGCAAGCCATGGGGCAGGCCCTGGCCCGGCAGCCAGCGGACGATATAGCCGTCCTCCATCAGCTGCTTGTAGGCCTGCTCGCCGGTCACCTCGCCCTCGAACAGGACGAGCTGGAAGTTCGCCTTGGACGGCACCGCGCGGACGCCCTTGTTGCCCATGCTGGCGATCTCGTCGGCGAACCACTGGCGCCACTGGGCATTGTGCGCGCGGCTGTGCGCGACGAAATCCTTGTCGCCCAGTGCGGCGATCGCGGCGCGGCCGGCGCCGATGCTGAACGCGAACGGCGCGCGGATGCGGTGCATCGCCGCGATGATGTCCGGATGCGCATAGCCCCAGCCGACCCGCTCCGAGGCGAGGCCGAAGATCTTGGAGAAGGTGCGCGTTACCAGCACGTTGGGCTGGGTGCGGGCGAGTTCGAGCCCGCCGTCATCGTCCTCCGGCTCCAGATACTCGGTATAGGCCTGGTCGAGCACCAGCAGGACGCTCTTCGGGAGTGCCGCGTGCAGGCGGGCGATCTCTTCGCGCGCCGTGTAGGTGCCGGTCGGGTTGTTGGGGTTCGCGAGGAAGACGATCCTGGTCTTGTCGGTCACGCAGGCGAGGATCGCGTCGACATCGGTCGCATAGTCGCGGTCCGGCGCCACCACCGGGGTCGCGCCGACGCGGCGGGCGGCGATGTCGTACACCGCGAAGCCGTAGCGGACATAGATGATCTCGTCGCCCACGCCGGCGAAAGCGCCGGCGGCGAGGTGCAGCACTTCGTCCGAGCCGGTGCCGTAGACGATCCGCTCGGGCTCCACCCCGTAATGCGCGCCCAGTGCCTCGCGCAGCGCGACCGCGCCGGCGTCCGGGTAACGCTCCAGCTCGGTCGCGGCGGCGGCATAGGCGTCGCGTGCGGCCTGGGGCGTGCCGAAGGGATTCTCGTTGGACGAGAGCTTGGCGGCGGGCTTGCCCGAATCGGTGGTGGCGCGGCCCGGGACATAGGGGGCGATGGCCATCACCCAGGGCTTGGGGACGGGTGCGTTCATGGCGCCGGGGATTGGCGGAATGGCGGGCGATTGGCAAGCAGCCCCTTCGTTCCTCCCCGTACCGGGGAAGAACGGGACGCTTGAACCCGGACCTTCCCCGGCCTAACCGCCGGATATGTCCGATGATCCGCGTTTCGGCCTTCGCCGCTCGGTAACGCTGCCGGGGCCGCTGCGCCTCGACGGCGGCGTGCTGTTCTCGCCCGTCGACATCGCCTACGAGACCTATGGCACGCTGAACGAGGACGCGAGCAACGCCATCCTCGTCTGCCACGCGCTGACCGGCGACCAGCATCTCGCCTCCGAACATCCCGTCACCGGCAAGCCCGGCTGGTGGGCACGCATGGTCGGCCCGGGCAAGCCGATCGATACGAACCGCTGGTTCGTCATCTGCTCGAACGTGCTCGGCAGCTGCCTCGGCTCTTCGGGTCCCGCGACGATCAATCCGGCGACCGGCCAGCCCTGGGGCATGCAGTTCCCCGTCATCACGATCCGCGACATGGTGCGCGCGCAAGCCATGCTCCTCGACCATCTCGGCATCGACCGCCTCTTCGCGGTGGTCGGCGGGTCGATGGGCGGCATGCAGGCGCTGAGCTGGGCGGCGACCTTCCCCGAGCGGGTGCGCGCCGCGGTCGTCATCGCCTCGGCCGCGCGGCACTCGGCGCAGAACATCGCCTTCCACGAAGTCGGCCGCCAGGCGATCATGGCCGACCCGAAGTGGCGCGGCGGCGCCTATTACGAGGCGCAGGATCCCCCTGCGGCGGGGCTGGCGGTGGCGCGGATGGCGGCGCACATCACCTATCTGTCCGAGGCGGGGCTCACCGCCAAGTTCGGCCGCAAGCTCCAGGGCCGCGAGACCAAGACCTTCGGATTCGACGCCGACTTCCAGGTCGAGAGCTATCTGCGCCATCAGGGGCTGGCGTTCGTCGACCGGTTCGACGCCAATTCCTACCTCTACATCACGCGCGCGCTCGATTATTTCGATCTGGCCGAGGAACATGGCGGATTGCTCGCCAACGCCTTCCGGGCGTCCAAGGCGCGCTTCTGCGTGGTGAGCTTCGATACCGACTGGCTCTATCCGACCGCGGAATCGCGCAGCATCGCCCATGCCCTCAATGCCGCGGGCGCGCCGGCCAGCTTCGTCGAGCTGAGCTCGCCCTTCGGCCACGACGCGTTCCTGCTCGAGAGCCCGGAGCTGGACCGCGTGATCGGCGGCTTCCTAGCTGCGGGAGACCGTGCATGACGCTCCGTCCCGACCTCTCGATCATCGCCGCCCATGTAAACCGTGGCGCACGCATCCTCGACGTCGGCTGCGGCGATGGATCGCTGATGGCGGCGTTGCGCGATCAGCAGGGCTGCGATGCGCGTGGGCTGGAGCTCGACCCGGTCAATGTCGCGGCGGCCGTGGGCCAGGGTCTCTCGGTGATCCAGGGCGATGCCGATACCGACCTTGCCGACTATCCCGATGACAGCTTCGACTATGCGATCCTCAGCCAGACGCTGCAGACCACGCGGCGGCCGGACTGGGTGCTCGAGCAGCTGCTGCGGATCGGCCGCCACGCCTTCGTCTCCTTCCCCAATTTCGCGCATTGGCGGGTGCGCGCCTCGCTGCTGTTCGGCGGGCGCATGCCGGTCACAAGGCTGCTGCCGATCGCCTGGTATGCGACGCCCAACATCCACCATGTCACCGTCGACGATTTCCGCGCGCTGGTGAAGGAGCGCGACATCGCGATCGAGGGCGCCTGGTTCCTCTCGGGCGACCAGCAGACGGGCTCCGGCATGGCCAATCTCCTGGCGGAACACGCCGTCTTCCTGTTGCGGCACGACCGATGACCGCCGTTACCCTGCGCGCCACCCACGCCGCGTATCGCGACGATATCGGCGACCTCGTCACCCGCCGCCCGGTGCCGGGCCCGGGGCTGGAGCAGATCGGCGCCTTCCTGTTCCTCAACCATCACGGCCCGCAGACCTACCCGCAAAACAATCGCGGCCTGCCCTTCGGCCCGCACCCCCATCGCGGCTTCGAGACGGTGACCTTCATCCTGGAGGGTTCGCTCGCCCACACCGATTCGGCGGGGCACGAAAGCATCATCCGCGCCGGCGGCGTGCAGTGGATGACCGCCGGGCGCGGCATCGTCCATGCCGAGGTTTCGCCGGCCGCGTTCAAGCGCGATGGCGGGCCGATGGAGATCCTCCAGCTCTGGGTGAACCTGCCGAGCCGGCTCAAGATGACCGCGCCGCGCTATGTCGGGTTGCAGGCGGAGGCGTTTCCGAGTCTGGCGGCAGGCGACGGCGCAACGGTGCATCTCGTCTCGGGCGCGTTCGACGGCCGGACGGGACCGATCGAGTCGCTGACCGGCGTGTTCCTGTGCTGGGCAGAGCTGGCGGCGGGCGCGACGCTGCGCTTCGACGGGCTCGCAGGCCGCGACCTGTTCCTCTACGCCGTGCGCGGGAGCGTGAAGGTCGGCGACCGCGCGCTGCCGAACTGGCACCTCGCCAACCTCTCGGCTGGCGACACGCTGACGCTCACTGCCGACGAGCCCGCGCTGGTCCTGTTCGGCCACGCCGCGCCGATCCCCGAGCCGGTGGTGGCGCACGGCCCGTTCGTGATGAACACGGTGGAGGAAATCCGCCAGGCCTATGCCGACTACCAGATGGGCAAGTTCGGCGTGGCGGAGATCGTGGCGGGCTAACCAGCCCAGGCTCCTGGCATTCCCGCGAAGGCGGGAATCCATTGCCCTCGGCGCTGGGGGAAAGAACCGCACCTTCAGCGCCAACGGATCCCCGCCTTCGCGGGGATGACGGGGGAAGGCCGCGAAAGCCTCCCCCAACTTCCAACTCAGTCCTCCCTCTCCCCGTGGGGAGAGGGAAGCCACCTCAATGAGCCGCCTGCTCGCCGCGGACGATGCCGCTCTTGCCGAGCTGGTCGTCGATCTGCGCCATCAGGCGATCGAGACCCGCCTGGTCCTTCGCCTCGGCACGGGCGACGAGCACGTCCTGGGTGTTCGACGCGCGCAGCAGCCACCAGCCGTCGGGCGTGTTGACGCGGGCGCCGTCGGTGCGATCGACCTGGGCGCCATCGGCTTCCAGCCGATCCAGCACTTCCTCGATCACCGGGAACTTGCGGCTTTCGTCGACCTGGAAGCGCATCTCCGGCGTGTTGACCATCGCCGGCATCTCGTCCTTGAGCTGGGTGAGCGACTTGCCGATCACGTGCACCGCCTGGATCAGGCGAATGGCGGCGTATTGGGCGTCGTCGAAGCCGTAATAGTCCTGCGCGAAGAAGATGTGGCCGCTCATCTCGCCCGCGAGCGGGGCGCCGGTTTCCTTCATCTTGGTCTTGATCAGGCTGTGGCCGGTCTTCCACATCACCGGCTTGCCGCCAAGCTCGGCGATCCGGTCGTAGAGCGCCTGGCTGGCCTTCACATCGGCGATGATCGTCGCACCCGGATCGATGCGCAGCACCGGCTCGGCGAGGATCGAGAGGAGCTGGTCGCCCCACACCACCCGGCCCTGGCCGTCGATCGCGCCCAGCCGATCGCCGTCACCGTCGAAAGCGAGACCGAAATCGAGGTTCTTTTCCGCGACCAGCTTCTTCAGATCGACGAGGTTCTTCTCCTCGGTAGGATCAGGGTGATGATTGGGGAAATTACCGTCCACATCGGTGAACAGCGTATGGTGCTCACCCGGCAGCAGCTTGACGAGCTTCTCGATCACCGGGCCGGCGGCGCCGTTGCCGGCGTCCCAGCCGATCTTGTACGCGCCACCCGCATAGCCCGCGATCAGGCGGCTGACATACAGGTCCTCGATGTCGGCATCGGTCACCGTCTCGGTGCCGTCGCCTTCCTCCCAGTCGCCTTCCGCCGCCATCTTGCCCAGCGTCTGGATGTCCTGGCCGAAGAACGAGCGGTGCTGGAACACCATCTTGAAGCCATTGTAGTTGCCGGGATTATGGCTGCCGGTAATCTGGATGCCGCCATCCACCTCCAGCGTTGCCTCGGCATAATATAGCATCGGCGTCGGGCCCATGCCGGTGCGCACCACGTCGCAGCCCGAAGCGGTCAGGCCCTCGATCAGCGCGGCTTCCAGCATCGGCGAGGAGATGCGGCCGTCGCGGCCCACCGCCACCCGGCGCCCGCCGGCGCGGCGCAGCAGCGTCGCGAAGCCGCGGCCGATCGCGCGGGCGTCGTCCGGACCCAGCGTCTTTCCCACGATCCCGCGGATGTCGTACTCGCGCAGCGACGTCGGATCAAAACGGTGCGTCATTCATGCCCTCCCGAAGGTAAAGATGCGGGCCTCATCTGCGACTGGACAGGAAGTTTCAAGCCGGACGAGGCGCGGAGATTGGTTGGTTTTGAGATGCAACCGGTTGCAAGCAAAATGTTACGTGTAGAGGACGACCTCAGCCGCGCAGCAACGTATCACGCGCCATATTGATCCGCCGAGTGAGCTCGGCCGAGCCGCCCCGATCGGGATGCAGCGCCGAAACGAGCCGCCGGTGCGCCGCACGGATCTCCTCCGGCCCCGCCGCCGCGTCGACGCCCAGGATCGCCCGCGCCTCGCTCTCGCCCAGGCGCGGGGCGGCGGAAGGCTTTGCCTTGGGCTGCAGCCAGCGCCACAGGATATAGAGCAGCGCCGCGGCGATCAGGACCTTCGCCATCAGGCGAACAGCGGCGCGGAAACGTCCGGCAGGGCAAGGCCGGCCATCATCTCGCGCAGTTCCTGGCGCGCGGCGACATGGCTGAGGCCCATTTCGCCGAACTCGCGCGAATCGAGCATGGTCAGCCCCTGCGGGAACAGCTCGCGATAGATCACGCGCTCCGAAAGGCCCGAGATCACCCGGAAGCCGACGCGCTTGGACAGCTGGTCGATCGCCTCGGACACGCGCTTCATGTTGCGCGCCTCGATATGCTGCATGCGGTTGCGCAGCACCACCCAGTCGATCGTCTCGCCATCCGCCTTGGCGCGGCGCTTGCGCGATTCCCAGATCATCTCGGAATAGAAGCTGGGGCTGGTCACCCGGAACGTGTCCGGATCGACCTGGCCGATCAGGTCGAAATCGACGAAGCTGTCGTTCATCGGGGTGACCAACGTGTCGGCGTTGGTCACCGAGATTCGGGCGAACTTGTCGTCGCGGCCCGGCGTGTCGATCACCAGGAAGTCGGCATGCTCGCCCAGCCGGTCGAGCGTTTCGGTGAAGAAGTCCATGCTCTCGCCGTCATGCGTCTCGTAGACCGGCATCGGCAGCTCGCGGCCGGTGCGGCGCATCGTCGCGCGGCGATTGTCCAGGTAGCGGCCCATCGTCCGCTGGCGGTGATCGAGGTCGAAACAGGCGACGCGCGCGCCCTTGAACGCCAGCGCGATCGCCGCGTGCACCGCGGTGGTCGACTTGCCCGTGCCGCCCTTTTCATTGGCAAAAACCAGCACATGCAGTCGTTTAGCGGGCTGATTCAACGCAGCTATTCCTTCACTTGATCGGGCGGCCTCCCCCCCATAGAAGGCCCCGCTTCCGTTCATATCGAAAGTGCCCAAGCGTGCAAACCGTTCGCCAGATCGACGATCTTCGCCAGGCGCTGGACGCCTTCCGCAGCGAAGGCGCCCGGCTGGCCTTCGTCCCCACCATGGGCGCGCTGCATGACGGGCATATGGCGCTGGTCGAGGCCGCCAAGCGCGCCGGCACCCGCGTGATCGTCTCGATCTTCGTGAATCCGATCCAGTTCGGACCAAATGAGGACTTGGCGAAATATCCGCGCCGCGAACAGGCCGATTCGCGGCTGCTGAGCAACGCCGGCGTCGACCTGCTGTGGATGCCGACGCCCGAGGTGATGTACCCGGCCGGCTTCGCCACCAGCGTGCGCGTCTCGGGCGTGAGCGAGCCGCTCGACGGTGCGCATCGCCCCGGCCATTTCGACGGCGTCGCCACCGTCGTGTCGAAGCTGTTCCACCAAGTGCAACCGCATGTCGCGCTGTTCGGCGAGAAGGACTGGCAGCAGCTCCAGGTGATTCGCCGCATGGTGGCGGACCTCGACATGGGGATCGAGATCCAAGGCGTGCCCACCCAGCGCGAGGATGACGGCCTCGCCCTTTCCTCCCGCAACGCCTATCTGATGCCCGAGGACCGTGCCCGTGCCGTGGCACTGCCGCGCGCGCTCGGCGCTGCCGCCAAGACGATCGGCGAGGGCGGGGACCGCGAGGCGGCACTGGCCCAGGCCCGCGACACGCTCGCCGCCGCCGGGTTCGAGGTCGATTATGTCGCGCTGGTCGATGGCGAATCGCTCGGCGATCCGATCGAGGGCAAGTCGATGCGGCTGCTCGCCGCCGCGCGGATCGGTGGCACCCGGCTGATCGACAATATTCCGGTCCTCTGAACAACTACAGTTAAGGCGCTTAACCTTTTATTCTCCGTTCCTCCCCAAATTCGGATCCGACAAAGGAGTCGAACGGGGAATGCCACCATGGCGAATAGTGAGAGAAGTGCCCGATTTCTGATCGAAAGCCGCCTGCGGGATGCCGCCCGCGGCAGTGCCGATGCCTGTTTCGATCTCGGCGTCGTCTATTCGAGCGGCGCCGAGGGCGTGTCGATCGATCTGGTCGAGGCGCACAAGTGGTTCAACATCGCGGCGATGACCGGCAGCAGCGAGGCCCAGGCCTGCCGCGCCGAGATCGCCGAGGACATGACCGCGCGCGAGATCATCGCGGCGCAGAAGGCCGCGCGCGCCTGGCTGCGCGGGATGGACAGCCGCGCCGCCTGAGGCTCATTCGGCCTTCTGGCCCCAACTGATCGAGACGCGGGTGTGGCCGCGGTGGCTGTCGACCACCACGCGCAGGCTGCGCTCGGCCTCCTCGCCGGCCTCGTAGCTGTACGGCGTGTCGCGGCGATATTTGAGGCCCGCGGCATTGGCCTGGGCGCGCGACCAGCCGAGCACCGTCTTTTCCGGTGCATCGACTTCATAGACCAGGTTGCCGCTGACGTGGCGCCCCGGCAGCCCGTCCGGCGCGGCGGTGCAGCTGAGGACCGTACCCCCGGCATAGACCGGCACGAAATCGGGCTTGTTGCTGCAATCCATCGCTGCGGCGACATTCGCCGGCACCCCCGCCGCCGCTGCCGAGGCGACGTTCTGGCCGACCGGATCGTCGGTGGTCTTTTCCCCATGCCCGCCACACGCCGCGAGCGCGAACAGCGCGGCTCCCGCCGACCAACGCCCTGCACCCCTGTTCCGCATCCTGCCCTCCACACCGTTCGTCCAGGAACAGCAACGGCGGGCCGTCGACTTTGCTCCCGAACCACGAAAGCGGCTGACGCACGCCCGGCATTGGTCTAGCGCTCGCAGGTTGCCACAAAACAAAACGGCGCATGGGGGCTATGATCGAACGGACCGGGAACCGAGCAACGCCGCTGCCGCTCCTCGGTGCGCTGTTCGCGTTGCTCTTCTGCGGCGGCTTGCTGGTGTACGGGTCGGGACGCGGCATCGATCTGACCGACGAGATCTTCTACCTGGTCTGGGCGCGTGATCCCGAGGCCTATGCGCTGCTCTACCAGCCCTTCGGCTATCTGCTCCATCCGCTCTACGCGCTGCTCGGCGGCGACGTGCAGCGCTACCGGCTGGTCGGCTTCGCGGTCACCGCTGTCGCCGGGGCGCTGCTCGGCGCTTCGATAGCGGCGACACCGCGGGAGCGTCTGCTTACGGCGATTTTCGGGGCGGCCGCCGCACTCGTCATCTATTTCCCCTGGATCGTCACGCCCAGCTACAACTCCACCGCCAATATCGGCGCGATGCTGGTGCTGGGCGGAGTTGCAACACGGTGGCGAACGGACCGGCCGGCAGCGGTGGGCGCAGCGCTCGGCATGCTCACGGTCGGGCTCTGCGCTGCCGCCTTCGCAAAGCCGCCGCTGTTCGCGCTGGCCTGTGTGCTGCTGATCGTCCTAGCCGGAGTCTCACTCCGACAGCATCGAAAGCGGAGCGGCGACCTGCTCGTCGCGCTGATCCTGGCCCCGCTGCTGATCAACGGCTTCCTGCCCCTTCGGCAGATCCCCGCCCTGCTCGCACGGATTTCGGCCAGCCAGCACATCCTCGCGCTGCCCAACACGCCGACCCACCTGCCGATCAAGGTGCTGGGCGACTGGGCAGCGGTGCCGCCGCTGCTCAGCGGCGCGGCGCTGGCGCTGCTGGCCGCGCTGGCGCTGTCGCGGACGCGCTGGTCGGCCTGGGCGGGCCAAGCGGGCATCGCGCTGGCGCTGCTCTACCTGGCCCTGACCATACCCGACGCGCTGGACGGCAGCATTCCCGAATTTCCCGGCCTCGCGCTGGTGCTGATAGCCGCCGGCTATGCGGTGCTGGTGGCGCGGCGGGGCCTGCTGCCGATCGCGCTGCTGCTCTTCGCCCCCTTCGCGGTGGCGCTGGGCACGTTCAACAACCAATGGGCGCAGCTCGATTTCAGCATGGTGTTCCCGCTGCTCGCGCTGTTCCGGCTGGCGAGCGAGGACCCGGTTCGCTGGCGGTCGGGCGTCGCTTATGCGCTCAGCATCGTCGCCGCGCCGCTGCTGCTGCTCGCCGCGGCACAGTCGCCCTACAGCCTGCCCGATACGCTGTTCGCGCAGCAGATCCCGGTGACGCATCCGATCACCGGCAGTCGGCTGCTGGTCGATGCCGAGACCGCCGACTTCCTCAACGGCGCGCACGGCCAGGCGCAGGGCGCGCTGCTGGTCGATCTGTCGGGAACCGGGCCGGGCGTCGCCGCCGCATTGGGGGCGAAGGCACCGGTGCTGCTCTGGCTCAATCCGGCAACCGCGACCTGGCCCGATGTCGTGTGGGATCGCCTGAGCGCGGCGGAACGGGCGCGGGCCTGGTTCGTGGTGCCGGTGCTGCCGCTGTTCGCGCCGTCGGGCCCGGCACGCTGGCTGGCCGCGCATCGCGGCGCCTATTGCGCGACCAAATTGCCGCAGATGATGTTCTGGTGGGAGGAGCGGGCGCTCGAAGTCTTGCGGCCTTGCGCCGCGCCCGCAGGCGCAGGCCGCTGAGATCGGCCGATCAGAACGGCACGTCGTCGTCCAGATCGTCCGGGAAGCCGCCGCCGAAGCCGCCGCCGCTCGCCGCACCGCCGCTGCGCTGGCCGCCGCTGTTGAAATTGTTGCCGCCGCCACGTGCCGCCGGCGCACCGCCGCCGAAGCCGCCGCCACCGCCGCCGAACGACTCGTCCGCGCCCCAATCGTCACCGCCGCTGCTCCGGCCGCCGCCCATGCCGCCGCCCTGGCCGCCGCCGGGACCATCGATCAGCACCATCTGCGCGTTGAAGCCCTGGAGCACGATCTCGGTCGAATAGCGGTCGGCGCCGCTCTGGTCCTGCCACTTGCGGGTCTGCAGCTGGCCCTCGAGATAGACCTTGCTGCCCTTGCGCAGATAGCGCTCGGCGACATTGGCGAGACCTTCGGAGAAGATCTTCACCGTGTGCCACTCGGTCTTTTCCTTGCGCTCGCCGCTGTTGCGATCCTTCCAGCTCTCCGAGGTGGCGATGCGCAGTTCGACCACCTTGCCGCCGTTCTGGAATGCGCGGGATTCGGGGTCGCGCCCCAGATTCCCGACGAGGATCACCTTGTTGACGCTGCCCGCCATGCTGTAAAAACTCCGATATACGATGGTGCGCCCGCATGCAGGGGGCGCGAATGGAATCCCGATGGGCGAGATCATTAACCTGAACAAAGCGCGAAAAGCGAGAGCCAAAGCGTCGGCCGCTGCCGAGGCCGAGGCCAATCGCGCCCGCTTCGGCCGCACCAAGGCGGAAAAGGCGCGCGATGCGGCCGAGGCCGAGCGCAAGGTCCGCGCGCTCGATCAGGCGAAGCGCGAGCCCCCGGAGGACTGAGGCCGGACCGGCCCTTCGGAGACGAACGTAACGCCTCCACCTCCCGTCCGTCATCCCCGCGAAAGCGGGGATCCATTGGCGCTGAAGCAGCAGTTCCAGCCTCCAGCGTCCTGGCAAATGGATCCCCGCCTTCGCGGGAATGACGACGGATTTTCCAAGGCGGCCGTATCCGCCCACGGACGCGACCGCGTACGGATCGATTGGCCGCATTCCCGCTGTCAAAGCGGAACGCATCGTGTACAACGTGCCCTGTACGATGCAGCCGCCGCTCCCCTACCCCGCCCTGCACGCCAGCCATTCCGGCGTGTGGATCGCCACGGCCGAGGGCACGCGCGGGCTGAGCCGAGGGGAGGCGATCCGGATTGCCGCCGACACGCCGGTGCTGCTGCTCAACGCGCCGCTGGTCGGGCAGCGGCTCGGCCATCCCGAGCTGAACGGGCTCGACCTGCTCGAGCTGTTCGCCTTCCTGCGCCCCGCCCGCTTCATGGTGCCGACCCCCAAGGGCCTCGCGCGCGCCTGCGGGCTGGAGCCGCCCGAGGACGACGCGCATGTCGCCGCCTTCCTGCGCGATGCCGCGGCGGCGCTGCTCGCCATCCCCGAGGGCAACTGGCCCGAGCGCGAAGGCGCCTGGCATGGGCTGCAATCGCTGGGGCGCCTGCGCTGGCCCTGGTCGGCGGTGCTCGGCCAGCGCATCGCCAAGCCCGAGCGGGCCGAACGCTGGCTGTTCTCCAAGCTTCCCGAATGGGAGGAAAGCGCCCCCCGCCCCGCGCCCCGCACGATCACGCTGAATGCTGCCGACGTGGCAGAGCGCCTCGCCCGGCTGACCGGCGCCACCGCCGAGCGTCGCCAGGGCCAGCGCGACTATGCCGATGCCGCCGCGCAGGCATTCGCCCCGCGCAGCGTGCCGGACACGCCCAACATGGTGCTGGCCGAGGCGGGCACCGGCATCGGCAAGACGCTCGGCTATCTCGCCCCCGCCTCGCTCTGGGCGGAACAGTCGGGCGGGCCGGTCTGGGTCTCCACCTTCACCAAGGCGCTGCAACGCCAGCTCGGCAACGAAGGCGAGCGGCTGTTCCCCGATCCCGTCCAGCGCCGCGCCCGCATCGTCACCCGCAAGGGCCGCGAGAATTATGTCTGCCTGCTCAACCTGGAGGACGCGCTGCAGGGCGGGTTCGCCGGGCGCGCGGCGATCCTCGCCCAGCTGGTCGCACGCTGGGCAGCGTTTACGGCGGACGGCGACATGATCGGCGGCGACCTGCCCGGCTGGCTGCCGACGCTGTTCCGCCGCAACGGCTCGACCGCGCTCACCGATCGCCGCGGCGAGTGCATCTATGCCGGCTGCCCGCATTATCGGAAATGCTTCATCGAGCGCGCCGCCCGGGCCAGCGCCGATGCCGATATCGTCATCGCCAACCATGCGCTGGTGATGGTCAACGCAGCCCGAGGCCGCGAGAACCAGACCCGCCCCACCCGCTATGTGTTCGACGAGGGCCACCACCTGTTCGATGCCGCCGACGCGATGTTCTCGGTCGCGCTGACGGGGCAGGAATCGATCGAGCTGCGCCGCTGGCTGACCGGCCCCGAGTCGGGATCGCGCGGGCGCCGCCGGGGCCTTGCTGCGCGGCTATCGGACGTCGCCAGCTATGACGATGCCGGTGGCCGCGCGATTGCCGAAGCGGTAGACGCCGCCCGCGCGCTGCCCAGCGACGGCTGGCTCCAGCGGCTGAACGAGGGCGAACCTTTCGGTCCGATCGAGGCGCTGCTCGCCGCCGTGCGCGGGCTGGTCTATGCCCGCGATACCAATGGCGCTGCGGACGCGGGCTATGGCCTGGAAACCGAACTCACCGAGCCCGATGCCGCGCTGGTCGAAGCCGCGGGCAATGCCACCGCCGCGCTCGACGCGCTGCTCCGCCCGATGGTGGTGCTCGGTCGCCGGCTGGAGGCGGTGCTCGCCGAGGCGCCCGACTGGATGGACGGCCCGGCCCGCGCCCGCATCGAGGGCGCGATCGCCTCGCTCGGCTGGCGGGTGGACACGGTCGGCGCCTGGCTGGCGCTGATCGCCCGGATCGGCGGCCCGGCCGATCCCGAGTTCGTCGACTGGCTGGCCGTCGACCGCGTCGAGGGTCGCGAATTCGATATCGGCCTCCACCGCCACTGGCTCGATCCCGCCAAGCCGCTCGCCAAGGCGGTGCTCGAGCCGGCGCATGGCGTGCTCGTCACCTCGGCCACGCTGCGTGCCGGCGGCGACTGGGACGTGGCCGAGGCGCGCTCGGGCAGCACACATCTGCTCCGCCCGGCCCACCGCTTCGAAGCGAAAAGCCCGTTCGACTATCCCAACCAGGCCGAGGTGCTGATCGTCACCGACGTCAAGCGCGGCGACCTGCCCGCGCTCGCCAATGCCTATGCGCGGCTGATCGTCGCGGCGGGCGGCGGCACGCTCGGCCTGTTCACCGCGATCCGCCGTCTGCGCGGCGTCCACGGCCGTATCGCCGACCGGCTGGCACGCGAAGGCCTGCCGCTCCACGCCCAGCACGTCGACCCGATCGATACGGGCACGTTGGTCGACATCTTCCGCGACGATCCCGCCGCCTCGCTGCTCGGCACCGACGCGCTGCGCGACGGCGTCGACGTGCCCGGATCGTCGCTGCGCCTCGTCGTGATGGAGGGCGTGCCCTGGCCCAAGCCGAGCGTGCTCCACGCCGCGCGACGGCTGGCGGGGGGCGGTTCGGCCTATGACGACCGTATCGTCCGCGCGCGGCTCGCCCAGGCGTTCGGCCGTCTCATCCGCCGCGCCGACGATTCGGGGGCGGTCGTAATGCTGTCGGCCG